>NZ_VRYH01000003.1:363657-606465 GCF_008079445.1 Aidingimonas lacisalsi
GGACCCAGCGAGGGGGGAAGATCCCAAGCACCGATAAGCACCCCCGGAGCTCGCCCCGTGCCCTGCTACTCGGTCCTGCCGAGGAATTGACGCATCGCTTTCACCGTTTCTGCACTACAGTGATGCTCGATACCTTCCGAAGTCTGTATCAGCATTGCCATTAAATTGGCACTTAGCACCACCCAAAGCAGGGCATAGCCGTAGCGCGACCCAGCTTCAATGTTGGTGGCAAAGTTGCCGGGATCGACATAGGCGACAGCGGCGATCAACGCTGGGCCGAAGAAGGGGGTCCAGCCCCAGGGGCGGCGATGGCCACGGAGAGTGGATGCCGCCTTGCTGCGGGTGGCTTGATCGGAGATGGCGGAAAACATCGTGCTACATATTAACCTTGGTTAACGAATAGTAAGCATGTTAACGAAGCGTCGAGGCATTGCCTAATAGCCTCTTTGTGAGTTCGGCGATTGGCCGGGTTTATCGACACAGTGCGCGGAAGGATGGCGGAGTCGATCGACCGCTCATCCCTCCTGGCGGGCAGCACGATTAGCCTGCAACGTGCGTGTGAGAAGTGCACGCAACGCTGCCGGACGAACGGGCTTGAGTAGTATCTGGTAGCCGCTGCGCTTGACTTCTTCGGCAACTTCTTCGGTACGGTCGGCGGTGATGACAATACCGGGTACCGGCCCGTCGAAACGTTCGGCAAGGGCGTCGAGTGCCATCAACCCAGTGACTTCATTGTCGAGGTGATAATCTGCCAGGATGGCGTCCGGATCACTGTCGAGGTGGCGCAGAATGGACTTGGCCCCGCCGATGGAGGTGGCGGTAAAGACTTCACAGTCCCACCCGCTCAGCATGGCTCGCATGCCTTCCAGAATCAGCGTCTCATTGTCGATGCAGATGATGCGGGCTCCGGCAAGCTTGTTACCGGCACGACGGGTCGGTGTCTCGTCATCGTTCGCTGTGCTGGCGCCGGCGGCAACGATGGGCACACTGATGGAAAAGCATGTGCCCACGCCCTCCTTGGAACGCACATGAATGGGATGTTCAAGTACACGGCTCATGCGATCGGCGATCGAGAGTCCCAGTCCCAGCCCTTTTTCACTTTCCTTGTGGCGGGTGCTCTGGTCCAGCCGGCGGAATTCCTGGAAGATTTCGGAAAGCTTGGATTCAGGAATGCCGGGACCGCTGTCCCAGACCTCGATGGAGAGTCTTTCGCCATGACGGCGACACCCGAGTAGTACCCGTCCATGCGGCGTATAGCGGATGGCATTGGAGAGGAAGTTCTGGATGATACGTCGAAGCATCTGGGCGTCGCTGTCGACCCAGAGATGGGGGGAGATCACGACGAGGTCCAGACCTCGTTCCTCAGCCATGACATCGAATTCCGCGCGCAGTGGACGGAAGATATCGGTCAGGGCGAAGTGGCTGCGACGCGGCGTCAAGGCACCGGCATCGAGCTTGGAAATATCGAGCAGGGTGCTAAGCAGTTCTTCGGCGGATTGGAGTGAATTATCGATGTGGCCGATGGTCTGGCTCAGATCGTCGACGTCGGTTTGCTGCGAGAGCGCCGAGGTGAACAAGCGTGCCGCGTTGAGTGGCTGCAGCAAGTCATGGCTGGCGGCAGCGAGGAAGCGTGTCTTGGACGTGTTGGCATCCTCGGCGACCTGCTTGGCTTGGCGCAGTGCCTGTTCGGCTTCAGCACGAACCCGGTTTTCCTGGCGTAAGGCCGCATTGGCCTCGGATAGCGCCTGGGTTCGTTCGCGCACGCGCTCTTCCAGGTTCTCGTTGGTTTCCTTGAGCGCGATTTCCGCCAGTCGCCGTTCGGTGATGTCCTGATACAGGGCGAAAAAGCCCAGAATTGAGCCACTGTCGCCGAAATGGGGCGTATAGGTAACCAGCAGATAACGTGTGCCATCCTCATCGTTGCGCGAGATTTCGAAGCTGACTCGCTCCCCCTCCAGAGCCTGGCGCATCCACGGTTCCCGTGCCTTGCTGATGGCCACCGGCATGACGTCATCGAATCTTTCGCCGATGACGGCATTGCGGTCGACATTGAAAACCTGCTCATAGGCGCGGTTGGTAAAGAGGTAACGGCACTCCTTGTCAAAGTAAGCGATCAAGGCCGGGACATTATCAGTGTAGATTCGGATGTTGTTCTCCGAACGAATCAGGGCTTCTTCGGTACGTTTTTGTTGGGTGATGTCCTGATAGGTGTAGACAAACCCACCACCGGGCATGGGATTGCCCTGAACTTCGAGAACCGTGCCATCCTGACGATAGCGGACATATCGGTGAGGCTGGCCTTGGCGAATGTTGTCGATCAACAAGTCGACATGCTCTTCCGGGTCGCCAGGACCGTATTCGCCATTATGAGCGTTGTAGCGGAATATCTTGTCGATCGGGGCACCGACGCGAATCAGATGGTCAGGGAAGCGGAACAGTTCCAGGTAGCGTTGATTCCATACTACCAGGCGTAGATTCTGGTCGACGACACTGATGCCCTGGTTGATGTTTTCGATGGTGGCCTGTAGCAAGGCGCGGTTGAACTCGAGTACCTGGGATGCTTCATCGACGATGGAGATGACATCGGAGATTCCGATACCGCGCCCCTGCAGGGCGGAATTGACGACGATACGCGCTGACGAGGCACCCAGTACCGAGGCCAGGAAGCGCTCGGTAAACTGGATGACATCGATCGAGGCACGCGTAGTGTCCTCCAGGGGGTTTCCGGTACGGCGACCATAATCCTCGAACGCTCTTTCGACCTGGTTGGCACTCAGAAAGCGTTCGCATAGCACTTTGAGATCACCCACCGTCGTGGCCCCGGTCCAGGGGCGATTGACTGAAGTCTGGCGGGTCTCGACGCTATCCACGAACAGTGATGCCTGGATTCGCTCGACGACCCGTTGTGGTGTCATCTGGGAGACGAAGATGTAACCGAACAGATTGAGTCCCAGTGATAGCATGACGCCATGGGTGAAGCTGTCACCGATATTGAGTCCGAAGAGCCGGGTGGGCGATAGCCATTCGATACCCAGGGGGCCACCCACTAACCAGGGCTGTGGCAAGACGCCAGCGTTGACCAGAGTAGGCAGCAGTAGCGTGTAAGCCCAGATGGCGAATCCGACATTCATGCCGACGATGACGCCGATGCGATTGCCACGTTTCCAGTACAACCCACCGAGTAATGCCGGGGCGAATTGGGCTGCAGCGGCAAATGACAGCATGCCGGTCGATGCCAGGGTACTGAATTCGGCGATCAACTGGTAGAAGCCGTAAGCCATCGCCAGGATGACGATGATCGTGAGCCGGCGTGCTCGCAGCACCAATCGCCCGTAGTCGCGAGCCTTGGTATCGAACCAACGTAGACGGAACAACAACGGGATGACGATCTCGTTCGAGATCATGATCGAGATGGCCACGGCCGCAACGATGACCATGCCGGTGGCGGCCGAAAATCCGCCGATGAAGGTCAATAGTGTCAGCAGGGCATTGTCGGTGGCCATGGGAATCGCCAATACGAACGTATCGGGATCCACGTTGCCTTCGGGAAACAGCGTGAGACCGGCGGCCGCGAGCGGCAGTACGAAGAAACCAAAGGCCAGCAGATAGAGTGGGAACAGCCAGCGTGCCTTGTTGGCGTCATCGCGATGGGTATTTTCGACGACTGCCACGTGGAATTGCCGTGGCAGGCACAGAATGGCCAGCATGGCGAGGAGTGTCTGGGCCCAGAAGCTGCCACCGAAGCTTTGTTCGGCAAGCTGCTGTTGCAACTGCATGTAGTTGTCGGCTCGGCCCAGCAAGTCGCCGAGGCCATCGAATAGCCCCCAGGTCACGTAAGCACCGAGCAGCAGGAACGCTGCCAGCTTGATCAGCGACTCGAAGGCGATCGCCTGTATCAGCCCTTCATGGTGTTCGGTGGCATCGGTGTGTCGTGTCCCGAAGAGGATCGCGAACAGTGCCATGACGGCCGCGACATAGAAGGCAGTGTCACCGAACAACGGGGTGCGGGTCACATCCGATGTATCGGTGAGCACCATGAAAGCGGCGGAAACGGCTTTCAACTGTAAAGCGATATAGGGGAGCGTCCCGATGAGGGCGACCAGGCTGGCGAAGGCGGCCAAAGACTGTGTCTTGCCATAGCGGGAGGCGATGAAATCCGCAATCGACGTTACGTTTTGATGCTTGGCGACGCGAATCATCTTGGCCAGCACCGGCCAGAACAACAGGAACGTCAATACCGGGCCGACGAAGATACTGGCAAACGACCATCCAGAGGTGGCCGCTTCCCCCACGGCCCCATAGAAGGTCCACGAGGTACAATAGATGGCCAGTGCCAAGCTGTAGACGACGGGCCGTCGTTGGCTGGGGCCATGCGTTTGTGCATGGCGGTCGCCACGCCAGGCGATGGCAAACAAGATGCTGATGTATAGCAGTGAAACGGCAATGAGTAGCCAGCCTGAAAACATGCACTCCCCCTTGTGTCTGCGACCATTCTAGGGCAATGCGCAAGCCGGTGGCAGTAGGCGTGGCGGTTTGATCGTCAGGATGGCGAACACACGACTTCGTACAGCTCGCTGGACGCATCGACATGGCGAAGCTCGACAGTATCACGCTGCTCGAATTCATCGGTGAGCGGCAACATTTCCTGGGCGGAACAGTTCATCAGGTAGGCCTGATGGGAGACCTGGTCCGCTGGCTGTTTTTCGAAGCGATAGAGAATGAATTCCACCACTTGCTGGCCATCGGTATTGGAAAGGGTCAGTCCCTCGCGATCCACGACATTGAATGCTGTGGTCATGGGATAGATATAGGTCCAGGGGCGCCAGAAGACGGTGTTCTGGTCGCTGGAAACCACGTGAGCCGAGTCGGGGAGTTGGGATTGCTTGTGATTGAACCAGGAGTACTCATAATGAATCTGGTAACCCAGCATACCCAGACCAGCAAATGCCGGTATGATCCAGCGTGGCAGTCGTTTGCCGCTGACGAGGCGCAGCAGCAATGCGACGCCTGCTGTTGCCAGTCCGGCAAAGAGTGCTGCAATCAGATGCCATATCATAGATCAATCATCCTGACAGTCATCGGGCTTCCCGGAGGAAGCCCGATGGTGTTGTGATTCCATGTCCCCGGTGGGGAGTCGTTAAGGAATCGAGTATGACTCAGTGACCGGTTGCAGCACCAGCACCCTTGGGAGAGCGGACGCTTTCCACCAGATCCTGGATCTCCTGTGGAGGCTCTTCTGTCACATTGGCGACCAGGAAGGCCACGGTGAAGTTGATCACTGCACCGACGGCACCGAAGGAGAGCGGGGAGATACCCAGCATCCAGTGCTCCGGCGTATTGGGCAGCATGTTGGTTTCCGGGATGAAGAACCAGCCCAAATAGGTGAAGATGTACAGCAGTGTCGCAAGCAGGCCTGCCAACATACCGGCGACCGCGCCCTTGTTGTTCACGCGTTTGGAGAAGATCCCCATCATCAGGGCAGGGAACAGTGAGGCACCGGCGATACCGAAGGCCAACGCGACCGTTTGGGCCGCAAAACCGGGGGGATTCAGTCCCAGGTAAGTGGCGACCAGAATGGACCCGGCCATGGATATCCGTGCCGCGAGCATTTCTCCCTTTTCGGAGATGTTGGGGTTGATCATGTTACGGATCAGGTCGTGACTGATTGCCGATGATATCGCCAGCAGCAGCCCGGCTGCCGTGGAGAGTGCAGCGGCGATGCCGCCAGCGGCGATCAAGCCGATGACCCAGCCTGGCAGGTTGGCGATCTCCGGGTTGGCCAGAACGAGAATGTCGTTGTTGACGTTCAGTTCGCTGCCTTCCCAGCCCCGTTCTTCTTCCGTGTCGGCAAAGTCTTCATTGCCGTCGTTGTAGAACTGGATACGGCCATCGTCGTTCATGTCCTCGAACTCGATCAAGCCGGTTTCTTCCCAGGTTCGAATCCAGTCTGGTCGTTCTTCGTAGCGGATCGGATTGGTGGCTGCCTCGTCGTAATTTTCCACCTGCCCTGCCATATCCGGATAGACGGTGGTCATCAGGTTCAGCCGTGCCATGGAGCCGACAGCCGGTGCCGTGACATAGAGCAGGGCGATGAAAACGAGTGCCCAGCCGGCCGACCAGCGTGCATCCGCCACTCTTGGCACCGTGAAGAAACGAATGATGACATGAGGCAGCCCGGCGGTCCCGACCATCAACGACAGCGTGAACAGTGTCATGTTCAGCTTGTTGTCGACGTCGGCCGTATAATCCCGGAAGCCGAGGGCATTGACGACATCATCGAGCTTCTGCAGCAGTGGTACACCGGATTCTGCATGTGTGCTGAACATCCCGAACATGGGAATCGGGTTATTGGTCAGTTGCAGAGAAATAAATACTGCGGGAATGGTGTAGGCAATGATCAGTACGACGTACTGAGCTACCTGAGTGTAAGTGATGCCTTTCATGCCCCCGAAGACGGCATAGAGGAACACGATCAGCGCTGCGATCCAGATACCCAGTGTATTGCTTACCTCGAGGAACCGGGAGAAGGCAACGCCGGCTCCGGTCATCTGCCCGATGACGTAGGTCACCGAAGCGACCACCAGGCAGATGACTGCGACCAGTCTGGCGGTACTACTGTAGAACCGGTCACCGATGAAATCGGGGACGGTGAACTTGCCGAACTTGCGTAGATAGGGTGCCAATAACATCGCCAGAATGACATAGCCACCGGTCCATCCCATCAAGAAAGTCGAGTTGGCATAACCTCCGGAGGCCAGCAAACCGGCCATGGAAATGAATGAAGCAGCGGACATCCAGTCAGCAGCGGTTGCCATACCGTTGGTGACGGGATGTACACCACCACCCGCTACATAGAAGTCCTTGGTCGATCCGGCGCGTGACCAGATCGCAATACCAATGTAGAGGGCGAAGGACGCACCTACGAACAATAGGTTGATTGCAAACTGACTCATGCTGGTTTACTCCCCGAGGCCGAATTTTTTGTCCAGCCGGTTCATCTTCCACGCATAGAAGAAAATGATACCGATGAAGGTCAGAATCGACCCCTGCTGAGCGAACCAGAAGCCCAGGTCCGTCCCTCCGACAGGAATGCCTGACAATAGTGGCCTCAGTAAGATGGCGAAGCCATAGGACACGAGAGCCCAGACGATCAGGCATCCGGTGATCAGGCGAATGTTCGCCTTCCAGTAAGCGTCGGCATTGGTTTTGTCATCAGCCATTGTATCGCTCTCCATTCGTGTTTTGAGTTTTTAGATCGTTGTGAGAGTTAAGTGGTAGTCGAGAAAAGCAATAGCATGTATAGAATACGTTTCGACATACAGTCATTGATACGAAGGTAGTGCACCAAAATATCGATATAGACTATCGTCTAGGTGCGATTCCTTCATGGTTTACCCTGCATGAAACATGATTAAGAGTGGTCAATAGGTGGGTAAAAATAAATCCCATACTTTGGTATCACGCTATTATTGAATGTTAAGTTTGTTTTTATTAATCGATATAAAACATATAGTTATGTGTTGTTTTGGTTATTTTTGAATACGGATTGATAACGGGTATAGGACTATTGTCTATCCCGTTAAGCTGATGAAAGGTGATGGCGGGAGTCGTGCATAGAACGATCGTCTATATATTACTGGTAATGGTAGCTTTGCTATTCTGAAACGAGAGTTGGCATTCATGCATGCTGCCATGCCGCATCGCTGGAGTCCTACCGATGCCAAGGCTGGTTTGCTCGTCGGGTAACGCCGGGGTAGGCGCATAACGGGGCACCATCATGGTCGATATCGATCTCTCGCAACCGCCATTCACCTTGCTCGATGAAACTGGGCGAGAGTGGGTGCGTGGCGGCGTTGACCTGGCTTATTTCGATAACGATGAGATTGTTCTCGATGCTGGGCAACCCGGTGAGTTCGTCTATGTGATTCACAAGGGGGAGATTGCCGAACTGGACACATCAATGTCGCGGTCTCAGGCACGCATAGGTCATTACACGACCGGTGACTTGTTCGGAGCCATCAGCATTCTGAACGGGAAAAGTCGTTATCGCTTTCAGGCGGAACAGGAAAGTCTCTGTTACTTGCTCCCCAAAGCATTATTCGAGCAGTTGTGCGATACGTACCCAGCCTTTGCGGAATTCTTTCGTCAGCGTTTGTCCGAGAAAGCGCGACTGTTGACCGAGCATCGTACCCAGGGTGGCGTGACCATGGCCGGTTTTATGCTGGCCAGTGTCAGTGAGTGCATGCGCAACCCGTTGGTGGTGAGTTCTCAGACCAGTATCGCCCAGGCGGTCGCTGAGCTTAACCATAGTCAGGCCGATAGCCTGCTGGTTGGTGAAGGGCACCGCTTCGGAATGGTAACCAAAACCGATTTGCTCAATGCTCTGGTGGTCGAAGGAGTATCTCAGGAGACTCCGGTCTTGACGATCGCCCATTTCGCGCTTGTCAGTGTCAGGCCTGACCAGTATCTCTTTGAGGCATTGGTCGATATGACTCGACATCAGGTCTCTCGTGTCGTGGTCACTGAGGCTGATAAGCCGGTCGGCGTCGTGGAATTGACCGACGTACTGAGTTATTTCTCCAGCCGTAGTTATGTCGTCAGCCTTCAGGTCGAGCAGGCAACCAGCCTCGATGAACTCGTACGTGCCAGTTCGCGTACACCGGAGCTGGTGCAGGCGTTGATGGCGCAAGGCGTCAAACTGCGTTTTGCCATGGGGCTCCTGGGAGCGCTCAACGGGCGAATCATGGCCAAGGCATGGCGTTTTCTCGTCGACGAACCATATTGTGATCGCACGTGCCTGATGGTGATGGGGAGTGAAGGGCGGGGCGAGCAGATTCTCAAGACCGATCAGGATAATGGTCTGATTCTGCCCGACGATCTTGAATGGCCGGACTGCCGCCAACGTATGGACGCCTTTACTGACGTACTCATTCGTATGGGGTATCCCCCTTGTCCAGGCAACATCATGGTGTCCAATCCGGCCTGGGTCGGCACGCAGACCGAGTGGCGGCAACGTATCGACCGCTGGGTGGCGCATCGTGACGGCGATAGTTTGATGAACCTCGCCATCCTTCTCGATGCCCATGCCGTCGCTGGCGATGCGCGTCTGCTCGAGTCGTTGCGGGAATCACTATTCGCGAGCTGCGCCGGCAATGAACTGTTGCTGTCCTACTTTGCCCGCACCGCGCTGCGCTTTTCCACGCCCTTGACACTGTTCGGCACCCTCAAGAAACCCCAGCATGGTATCGATATCAAGAAAGGTGGCATCTTTCCGATCGTGCATGGTGTCCGCACTCTGGCACTGGAGCGAAGCATTCATCCAACCTCTACCCTGGATCGTCTCGAGGCGCTGGTTGAAGACGGTCGATTGGATGCGCGTTTTGCGGATGATCTGGGAGAGGCGTTGTCACTCTTCACAGAGTTACGACTCAGACAACAACTCGAGCGATTGCATGATACGGAACCTGAACAGCAAGACAGTCGCTTGGTCGTGCAGCAATTGTCCTCTCTGGAGCGGGATCTGCTGCGGGAAGCCCTGCACATAGTGAAGGATTTCAAGCAGCGCTTGTCGCACCGTTTTCACTTGGAATACTGATGGGATAAGGATAGGGAGTCGGAACGATGCTGAGGACGCTACGGCGCGCTGCAGACCGTCGCCGTCAAGCAGGCGGTGACTTCGGGTGGCTGTTCAATCCGTATACCGGTAACGAACTGGTCGCGATCGATTGTGAAACGACCGGATTGGATCCTCGACGTGCCGAACTGGTATCGATCGCTGCGGTGACGATTCGTGGCGAGCGTGTCATTACCAGCGAGTCCCTGGACCTGCGTATGCAGTGTCCGGCAAGCCTCGATGGCGACTCGATTCGGATTCACGGCCTACGCAGCGTCGATCTTGAAGGCGGGGAATGCGTCGGCGACGCACTTGCCAGATTGATGGACTTCGTGGGTAATCGGCCGTTGCTCGGTTGGTGTGTCGAGTATGATGTTGCGGTGATCAATCGACAGCTACGGCCACGTTTCGGTTTCGATCTTCCTAATGCCCTGATCGATGTCTCCCATCGCTATGCTCGGGAGATGCGTCGTAAACATCCCGAACTCGATCCGGATAGAGGGTTCGAATCGATGGCTCACATGCTGGATGTTCCTGTAATGGGGCGCCATACGGCACTCGGGGATGCGGTGACGACGGCCTTGATGTATCTGCGTCTGCAGCGTCGGGTGCTGCGCGTCGGCTGATAGCTGACGACCCAGGGTTGTGATGGTAGCATATACCCCCATTTCGACAGTGACGCTGCGAGCATGTCAGAGACTATCTCCTCGGAGGCCTCGACCCAGGCTTCCGCCGCTGCCAAGCAAAAGCGCGAATTCAACAAGTTGCAGAAGCGCCTGCGTCGTCAAGTGGGTAATGCCGTCATTGATTACGGCATGATTCAGGATGGCGACAAGATCATGGTGTGCCTTTCCGGAGGCAAGGATTCCTATACCATGTTGGAAATTCTGCGGAGTCTCCAGCGTAACGCTCCTGTGTCCTTCTCGCTGGTAGCGGTCAATCTCGACCAGAAACAGCCAGGGTTCCCGGAGCATGTGCTGCCTGAGTATCTCGATGGAATTGGCGTTGACTACCATATTCTCGAGCGGGACACCTATTCGATCGTCAAGGAAAAAACGCCGGAAGGGAAGACGACGTGCGCTTTGTGTTCCCGTCTTCGTCGGGGCTCCTTGTACGGTTATGCTGAAGAGATAGGAGCGACCAAGGTGGCGTTGGGGCACCACCGTGACGATATCCTTGAAACGCTGTTTCTCAACATGTTCTTCGGCGGCTCTCTCAAGTCCATGCCTCCCAAATTGCTTTCCGATGATGGCAAGAACATCGTCATCCGTCCGTTAGCATACTGCCGTGAGGCCGATATTGCCGAGTTTGCGCGCCAGATGGCATTCCCGATCATTCCCTGTAATCTGTGTGGTTCGCAACCGAACTTGCAGCGTCAACAGGTCAAGGAAATGCTGACGGAATGGGGAGCCAAGCATCCTGGGCGGCTCGAATCCATGTTCAAGGCGGTGACCAACGTCGCGCCTTCGCAATTGGCCGATCGTGATCTGTTCGATTTCGCCGGCCTTGAGGACAAGCAGCGGCAATGGCGCGAGACGCGCATCGATGCCCTGGATCTTGGAAGCGACGTTCAATGACGCGTGATAGAGAGGATAGATAGGGACGCCGTTGTTGCTCGAATCGCTCAGCGACATCGTCTTTTTCCTGGTGCGCTGCATTGAACCCCGATGTTGTCTGCTTTTCTCAGGCGTCTCCACCGCCTTCCGCTAGCCGTTCCAGTGCTGCCATATCCAGGATATTGACCTCGCGGCCGGCAGTGGCTACCACGCCGCGTTGTTGAAAGCGGCCGAGAATGCGGCTTACCGTTTCGACGGCAAGGCCAAGGTAGTTGCCGATATCGCCCCGCGACATGGACAGCCGGAAACTGTAAGGTGAGTAGCCTCGCCGTCTGAAACGATTCGACAGGCTCGTGAAGAAGCTCGCCATACGCTCGTCAGCGGCCTTGCTGGACAGTAGCCGCAACATGCGTCGGTCGTCGCGCAATTCCTTACTCATACTTCGATATAATTGCACGCGCAACTCTGGCAGCTTCTCCGACAGAGCATCCAGACGATCGAAGGGGATTTCGCAAACGGTCGTGGTTTCCAGCGCATAAACGGTGCCGGGATACGTCGTGTCGTCGATGGCATCGAGTCCTACCAACTCACTGGGCAGGTAGAAATTGGCGACCTGTTCATCGCCTTTCTCGTTGATCACCTGTTTCAGACTGCCTGAACGTACCGCAAAAACGCTGGTAAACGGAGCGCCCTGATGAATCAACGCATCGTGTTTCTTCAATGGAGCCCGGCGTCGAATGATGGCATCGAATTGATCCATGTCGGACAACTCGAGTGCCAGCGGGAGGCATAACGAACTGAGACTGCAGGTACGGCACCGTGCCTCATGCAAGCGTGCATGACGTGATGCGAGTACGGTGTCTGGCATGATGGCC
This sequence comes from Aidingimonas lacisalsi, assembly GCF_008079445.1. Lineage (GTDB taxonomy): Bacteria > Pseudomonadota > Gammaproteobacteria > Pseudomonadales > Halomonadaceae > Aidingimonas > Aidingimonas lacisalsi. The sequence goes on from NZ_VRYH01000003.1 coordinate 375,702, forward strand.
TCCCGGCGTCGGGGTTTCTCGATACATTATGGGGGAGGGAGTGCGTTTGGCAAAGTGTCGTTTGGCAGGTGGCTGGTTGACGTCAAATCGACAGTGTCGCAATGGCGTTGTCAGCACTGGCGGGTCGTTGTGTCAGGGGCTTCCAGTTAATGGCAGTGCGAATGGCATGAAGTTAAGCAAAAAGCGTTGACTTTCGAGGGTGTGCCTGTAGAATGCAGCGCCACGTGACCGAGGGTGGTTAGCTCAGTTGGGAGAGCACCAGCCTTACAAGCTGGGGGTCACTGGTTCGAACCCAGTACCACCCACCATTCGTTGAATGGCGCTCGATTACGTAGAGGATTATGCGGACCGGTAGTTCAGCTGGTTAGAATGCCGGCCTGTCACGCCGGAGGTCGCGGGTTCGAGTCCCGTCCGGTCCGCCATCCCTCATTGTGTCTTCGTATGCCGGGTTGAGGCCTGTAGCCGAGATCGTCATGCGGACCGGTAGTTCAGCTGGTTAGAATGCCGGCCTGTCACGCCGGAGGTCGCGGGTTCGAGTCCCGTCCGGTCCGCCACATACGTATGACGCTTCCTTCCTGCTTGACCACTGATGGGTGATTAGCTCAGTCGGTTAGAGCACCAGCCTCACATGCTGGGGGTCACTGGTTCGAGTCCAGTATCACCCACCACGCGGACCGGTAGTTCAGCTGGTTAGAATGCCGGCCTGTCACGCCGGAGGTCGCGGGTTCGAGTCCCGTCCGGTCCGCCATTTTCGGATGCCTGGATCCCGAGTCAGTGGACTCGGGGTCGTTCGTCATGCCGACTGGCCCATGTCTGTACTTTGACTCTCGAACCACATCGGTAAATAGGGGAATACCTCGTCGATCGCCCGTGGATGGGTCAGCATGTCGAGATGCCCATAAGCGCGGGAGAACCCCTGAGCTTGGCCAAGGATGATTCGTTGTTGCCGATGTGGACCGCACTCATCGGCAAAGCGTGCAACATCATCGGGATGACCGAGGGCTCGATCGGCAAGACCCGCCAAATGCAGGGTGGGTGGCAGGCCACCATCGGCCAGGGCGGCAGCGTAGTCGAAGGCGTCGCGCGTATCGATCCACGGGTGACGGCCGACCCAGGCCGCCCCTTGGCGATGGCTACCGGCGTATTCGTCATCGCTGCCCCAGTGCAAGGCGCGTGCTGGCACATAGCCGCAGACCTGACGTATCAGGGGCGCGATACCTTTCCATATCAGGTCCACATAGAGCAGTCGCTGAAGTGTACGACAGTGCACACGACGCTTGGCACCGAAGTAGACTTGAGTCGTTACCTGATGTCGTAATGTCGGAAAACGCGCCAGGCTCGATGCCGCCAGCACGCCGCCCCAGGAGTGAGCGACCAGGTGCAGAGAGGGCGCCTTCGCTTCCGCCAGACAGGCCTGGATCGCCGCCGGAATCTCCTCAATGATGACATCGCTCTGCTCGATGGGAACGCCGCGGGCGGGACGAGGGGGTGCCTGGCCACGGCCACGCTGATCCACGACGAAGACGTCATAGCCCTGATCGGCCAGCCAGGGAGCCAGCCCTTTACCCGAGCGGCTATGGAAAATGCGCCCGGACTCGATGGCACCGTGCCAACACAGCACCACACCACGTGCGGGGTCGTTGCGGCAGAAACGCGTCAAATGTAGTGCGCCCGGGTCAAGCGAGAGGCTCTGTGTTACCGGGTCGAGGCGGTCGTGCATAGGCATGCCAAAGGGCTCCTTGGTGACTGGACTACACATGGCGACGCAACTGTCATACAGTTGTTTGAATTTCAGTGCAAGCGAGACCACGACCGTGACTGAGTATCCGCGACTGTTCCGTCCCCTCGACGTGGGCCATCTGACATTGCCCAATCGCATCTTGATGGGTTCCATGCATACGAACCTTGAAGAGGCGCCGAATGGTTTCTCGAGACTGGCGAGCTTTTATGCCGAACGGGTGCGTGCCGGTGTCGGGCTGATCGTGACCGGTGGTATCGCCCCCAATGAGCAAGGTGCGGTCTTTCAGGGCGCGTCCAAGCTGACCAACGCCGTGGAGGCTGCTCGTCATCGCGCAGTCACAGCGGCGGTTCATGAGGCGGGAGGACGGGTGTGTCTACAGATTCTGCATGCCGGGCGCTACGCTTACTCTCCTGATTTGGTAGCACCCTCGGCCATTCGAGCGCCTATCAATCCTTACACACCGCGTGAACTGTCCGCCGACGACATCGAGACTCACATCGAGGACTATGTGCGTTGCGCCGCCTTGGCTCATGACGCTGGTTATGACGGCGTCGAAGTGATGGGGTCGGAGGGCTATCTGATCAATCAGTTCGTGTGTCGGCGCACCAACCACCGTCGCGATGAGTGGGGTGGTGATCTGGAGCGTCGTATTCGGTTCCCCGTCGAGATCGTGCGGCGCATTCGCGAGGCCGTGGGCAGCGAATTCCTGCTGATTTTTCGCCTCTCGATGATTGATCTGGTCGAGGAGGGAAGTACCTGGCAGGAGGTGGTCGTCCTAGGGCGTGCGATCGAAGCGGCGGGGGCCGACCTCATCAATACCGGAATTGGCTGGCATGAGGCCCGGGTGCCGACCATCGTCACCAGCGTGCCCAGGGCCGCGTTCGCTGAAGTGTCCAAGCGTATGCGAGCGGAACTGACGGTGCCATTGATCACGACCAATCGTATCAATATGCCGGAGGTGGCTGAGCGAGTCTTGGCTGACGGCGATGCTGACATGGTATCCATGGCGAGACCCTTCCTCGCCGACCCTGATTGGGTCAACAAGGCCTGGGAAGGCAGGCCGGAAGAGATCAACACCTGCATTGCCTGTAATCAGGCCTGCCTGGATCACACGTTTCAGGGTAAGTTGACCTCTTGTCTGGTCAACCCGCGGGCGTGCCATGAAACCGAGCTTGAGATCCGCGTTGTCGATACGGTGCGCGACATTGCCGTAGTCGGTGGCGGGCCTGCCGGTATGGCCACGGCCATGACAGCGGCACAGCGTGGCCATCGGGTGACGCTGTTCGAGCGGAGTAGCGAGTTGGGTGGTCAGTTCAACTATGCTCGTCGTATCCCTGGCAAGGAGGAGTTTAGTGAGACGCTGCGTTACTACCAGGTAATGCTCGATAAATACGATGTCAGGGTGCACCTGAATCGTGATGCCGACGTCCAGAGTCTCAAAGCCTATGATGCCGTGGTCCTCGCCACGGGGGTCAGGCCTCGTGAGCTGGAACTGCCCGGTATCGACCATCCGCGGGTCATACGTTATCCAACGGCCATTCTGTATCCGGAACGCGTCGGGCCAAGTGTCGCCATTATCGGCGCTGGCGGAATCGGTTTCGATGTCGCAGAGCTGCTGAGTCACGCCGACCGGCCGACGCTCGATCCCGAAGCATGGTATGCGGAATGGGGGGTGGATCTCGGGGTGCAGAATCGGGGAGGGCTCAAGACACGATCACAGCCTGTTTCGCCACGCCGGGTGGTGTTGTTGCAGCGCAAGACCAGTAAGCCCGGTAAGGAGCTCGGTACCACCACCGGATGGGTGCATCGGACATCGCTCCGGCATCGGGGAGTCGAAACCCTGTCCGGCTGTGACTACCAACGGATCGATGACGACGGACTGCATCTGCATGTCGAGGGCGATCCGCGGTTGTTGCCGGTCGATAGCGTCGTTGTCTGTATCGGACAGGAGCCCGTCAGGGAGTTGTATCAACCACTCGTGGAGGCACACGTCGATGTGCATATGGTCGGTGGTGCCTGGGAGGCGACGGAGTTGGATGCCAAGCGTGCGATCGACCAGGGGACCCGCTTGGCTGCACGGCTCTGAGTGACCACACGGTGAGGCAGGTGCGACGTGCCATGCGGATGGTAGACTAAAGATGGCGCATGCACTGTGCCATGATTCAGGGGCTGCGATGGCACCCGGTCGCAGCCTATCGACAATAACCCGTGTAAGGATACTCTCTCCATGCGATCCGATTGCACTCCGCGGTTTCTTGCCAGTGACAACACGTCCGGTATTTGTCCTGAAGCCCTGGAATCCCTTCTGGAGGCCAACCGCTGTGACGACCTGGCGTACGGCAACGATCTCTGGACCGACAAGGCGGCTGAACGTTTCCGCGAACTTTTCGATTACGATTGTGAGGTTTTCTTCGTATTCAACGGTACGGCCGCCAACTCGTTGGCGTTGGCCGCCATGGGGCGTAGTTACCATAGTGTCATCTGTCATGAACTGGCGCATATCGAGACGGATGAATGCGGAGGGCCGGAATTCTTTTCCAATGGTGCGAAATTGCTGACCAGTTCCGGGGAGCACGGCAAGCTCACGCCGGAGGGTATCGAGCAACTGGTGGTCAAGCGTAGCGACATCCACTACCCCAAGCCGCGTGTCGTATCGCTGACACAGGCCACCGAGGTGGGCACGCTGTATGATCGCGAGGAGTTGCTTGCCATCCGCGCCATGGCCGATAAATACGACTTGCGTGTGCATATGGATGGGGCCCGGTTTGCCAATGCCTGTGCAGCGTTGCAGTCATCTCCGGCGGAATTGACCTGGCAGGTGGGTGTCGATGCCTTGTGCTTCTCTGGAACCAAGAATGGCCTCGCCATGGGCGAGGCCATTCTCTTCTTTAACCGAGATCTGGCCGAAGATTTTGCCTGGCGATGCAAGCAAGCTGGCCAATTGGCCTCCAAGATGCGGTTTATTGCCGCACCCTGGCTGGGGCTGCTGGACAGCGGTGCCTGGTTGTACAATGCCCAACACGCCAATGCCATGGCACGTTATCTGGCCGACGGGTTGTCGGGACTACCAGGGGTCGAAATGATGTTTCCCCCTCAAGCCAACAGTGTATTCGTCAGCCTGCCGGCAGTTGCCGTTGAGTGGTTGCGTGAACGCGGTTGGACCTTCTATACCTTTATCGGCGCCGGTGGTGTGCGTTTCGTTTGCTCCTGGAATACGACCACCGAGCTGCTGGATGCCTTGTTGGCCGATGTGAAATCGGTCTTGGGGGTATCCTGAATGCGTCAGCCGAATGCCTGGGTGCAGCGGACAGTGGATCGACCATTTTTCAACGAACCTAGCGTCCTCATTGCGTTCTCAGGATGTAGGGCGCAGTCTCATCCAAGCGTTGAAATCTCTCATCGACGGTCAATTGCTAAATCCGTCTACGCTTATAGATAGGTCATCCCTCGTCGGCAGTGACGATCCCAATGACCGAGGGTTCGTGCTAAGGAGGCTTTAATGAGCATCTTCGATCATGTGCAGAGTCGCTATGAACAGTTCCAGCAGGAAGAGATGAGCTTGCAGGAGTATCTTGAGCTTTGCCGGCGCGATCCAAGCGTATATGCGTCGGCTGCCGAACGTATGCTGGAAGCGATTGGCGAGCCGGAGGTGATCGATACCGCCAAGGACTCTCGGCTGTCACGAATCTTCTCCAATAAAGTGATTCGACGGTATCCCGCGTTCGCCGAATTCTATGGCATGGAGGAGGCCATCGAGCAGATCGTGGCCTATTTCAGGCATGCTGCCCAAGGTCTCGAGGAGAGGAAGCAGATTCTCTACCTCCTGGGCCCCGTGGGTGGCGGCAAGTCATCCTTGGCTGAGCGTCTCAAGCTACTCATGGAACGCGTGCCCTTCTACGCCATCAAGGGGTCACCGGTCTATGAATCGCCGCTCGGGTTGTTCTCGCCTGAAGATGACGGTGAGTTGCTGGAAAAAGAGTACGGTATACCTCCGCGTTATCTGAAGAGTGTGATGTCGCCCTGGGCGGCCAAACGTCTCAAGGACTATGAAGGGGATATTTCCCAGTTCCGAGTCGTGCGACTCTATCCCTCACGTCTCAATCAGGTGGCGATTTCGAAGACGGAGCCGGGCGATGAAAACAACCAGGACATCTCGTCGCTGGTCGGTAAGGTGGATATCCGTCAGCTGGAACTCTATGCCCAGGACGACGCCGATGCCTACAGTTTTTCCGGCGGATTGTGCAAAGCCAATCAGGGCATCATGGAATTCATCGAGATGTTCAAGGCACCGATCAAGGTGCTGCATCCACTGCTGACCGCGACCCAGGAGGGCAACTACAACCCGACGGAAGGCATGGGGGCGATACCGTTCGATGGCATCGTCCTGGCCCACTCCAACGAGAGCGAGTGGCAGACATTCCGCAACAATCGCAATAACGAGGCCTTCCTTGACCGTGTCTATATCGTCAAGGTGCCTTATTGCCTGCGGGTCAGCGAAGAGATCGATATCTACAAGAAGCTCCTCGAGCATTCATCGCTCGCGGCAGCTCCCTGCGCTCCGGATACATTACGGATGCTGGCGCAGTTTTCGGTGTTGTCACGCCTCAAGGAACCAGAGAATTCCAGTATCTACTCCAAGATGCGGGTGTATGACGGCGAGAACCTCAAGGATACCGACCCTAAAGCCAAGTCGATCCAGGAATACCGGGATGCAGCCGGGGTCGATGAGGGCATGGACGGTCTATCGACACGCTTCGCCTTCAAGATTCTGTCGAAGGTCTTCAATTTCGACAACAGTGAGATTGCCGCCAACCCCGTGCACCTGCTCTACGTGCTGGAGCAGCGGCTTGAGCAGGAGCAACTGCCCAAGGAGACTTTCGAACGCTATCTGCGATTCATCAAGGAGTTCCTGGCACCTCGTTACGTCGACTTCATTGGCAAAGAGATCCAGACGGCCTATCTCGAGTCCTATTCGGAGTATGGCCAGAATATCTTCGATCGGTACGTCACCTATGCCGACTTCTGGATTCAGGACCAGGAGTATCGTGATCCTGAAACCGGCGAAATGTACGATCGGCAGGCACTTAACGAGGAGTTGGAGAAAATTGAAAAGCCGGCCGGGATCTCGAATCCCAAGGACTTCCGCCACGAAGTGGTCAACTTCGTGCTGCGTGCTCGCGCGCAGAACAATGGCATGAACCCCAGCTGGCAGTCCTACGAGAAGCTGCGTAGCGTCATCGAGCAGAAGATGTTCGCCAATACCGAGGAATTGCTGCCGGTGATCTCCTTCAATGCCAAAGCATCCCAGGCGGACAAGAAAAAGCACGAGGATTTCGTGGCGCGCATGGTGGATCGTGGGTATACCGAAAAACAGGTGCGGCTGCTGTCCGAGTGGTACCTACGCGTGCGTAAATCGCATTGATCGTTTGAGCAACGCGTGACGCGCGACCAGAGGTGACGGCGTGGTCGTGGCATGAGTTTCGACCACGCCTCATCCGCAGTGGAGGCCCGCAATGAGCTACTTCATCGATCGACGCGCCAATGCCAAGAACAAGAGTGCCGTAAATCGCCAACGTTTCCTTGACCGCTATCGCACGCATATCAAGCGGTCGGTGGAAGAAGCGGTCAATCGGCGCTCCATCACTGACATGGAGCGTGGTGAAAAGGTCTCGATCCCGAGTCGTGATATCTCGGAACCGGTGTTCCAGCATGGCACTGGGGGAAAGCGTACGATCGTCAGTCCCGGAAACAAGGAGTTCGTCGAAGGGGATCGCCTGCGTCGGCCTGGCGGCAGTGGTGGGTCAGGCGACGGAGCTGGCGAAGGAGGTGCTTCCAATCAAGGGGAAGGCATGGATGAGTTTGCTTTCAGCCTGACCCGCGAGGAGTTTCTCGATTTCGTCTTCGATGGCCTTGAGTTGCCGCATCTGCAGCGCAAACAGCTGTCGGATGTGGAAGAAACACGACCGGTACGTGCCGGTATCGCCCGTGAAGGGGTGCCAGCACGTATCAACATCGTACGCTCGATGCGCGAGGCTTACGCCCGCCGGATCGCCATGCGGGCACCCATTCGACGTGCCTTGCGCGAGACGCAGCAAGCGCTGGAAGAAGAAGAGCGCAAGGATCCCGTGTTACGCAACCCATCGCGCATCGCTGAGCTCAAGGCCGAGATCGAACGACTGGAAAAGCGTCTGGAAGCGGTTCCTTTCGTCGATACCTACGACCTGCGCTACAACAATCTCGTCGACCAGCCCCAGCCATCCAATAAAGCGGTGATGTTCTGCGTCATGGATGTGTCCGGTTCCATGACACAAGCTCACAAAGACATTGCCAAACGCTTTTTCCTGCTGCTCTACCTGTTTCTGGAACGAAACTACGAGAAGGTCGAGTTAGTCTTCGTACGACATCACACCGCAGCCAAGGAAGTCGACGAGGATGAGTTCTTCTACTCTCGCGAGACGGGGGGCACCATCGTGTCCAGTGCGTTATCGCTGGTCGATGAGATCATCACCGATCGCTATCCGCCGGGGCAGTGGAATCTTTATGTGGCTCAGGCGTCCGATGGCGACAACTGGGATGACGATTCGACCACATGCCGTGGTTTGCTGCTCGATTCGTTAATGCCGAAGTTGCAATACTTCACCTATGTCGAAATCACACCGCATGCCCACCAGGCGTTGTGGGAAGAGTATGAAACGGTGGCCGCGGAGTTTCCTTCCCGCTTCGCCATGCGACAGATCGTGGAGGGGGGCGATATCTACCCAGTGTTCCGCGAGCTCTTTCGCCGCCGGGTCGAGGCTTGATGTCCTCTGGCCGGCTCAGACGGCGTGAAGGCGACTAGCCGAAAGGCGAGGAGGTAGCGACGATGCGACAGACCCCGATTAGCAGTGGTTCCGACTGGAACTTCGAGGTGCTGACCGAGTTCGAGCGAGAAATTGCGCGATTGGCCGACGAGTATCGTCTCGATACCTACCCCAACCAGATCGAGATCATCACGTCCGAGCAGATGATGGATGCCTATGCCAGCATAGGCATGCCGGTGGGCTATCACCATTGGTCGTTCGGCAAGCAGTTCCTGGCTGTTGAGCAGGCCTACCGGCGTGGTCAAATGGGGTTGGCCTATGAACTGGTCATCAACTCAGATCCCTGCATCGCCTACCTGATGGAGGAGAATACCTTGATGATGCAGGTGTTGGTCATGGCCCACGCCTGCTATGGGCATAATTCCTTCTTCAAGGGCAACTACCTGTTCCGTACCTGGACCGATGCCGGGTCGATCGTCGATTATCTGGTGTTTGCGCGCAAGTATGTGGCTGAGTGTGAAGAGCGGCATGGGGTGACGGCCGTTGAGCAGTTGCTCGATGCGTGCCATGCGCTACAGAACTATGGTGTGGACCGTTATAAGCGGCCTTCGCCGATTTCGGCCGCAGAAGAAGCGCAGCGTCAGGCTGAGCGAGAAGCGTATCTACAGGCACAGGTCAATACGCTGTGGCGCACGATTCCTGGGTCGCCGGACGAAAGCGCTGCCACTGACGAGTTCGATGAAGAAGATCCGCTGGGGCTGCATCAGAGTGGGCGCTATCCGCCGGAACCGCAGGAGAATCTGCTGTACTTCATCGAGAAGAATGCTCCGCTCCTGGCTCCTTGGCAACGGGAAATCGTGCGTATCGTGCGCAAGTTGGCCCAATATTTCTATCCACAACGCCAGACTCAGGTCATGAACGAAGGTTGGGCAACATTCTGGCATTATACCCTCATGCATCGGTTGTTCGATGAAGGATTGGTGGATGATGGGTTGATGCTCGAGTTCCTGCAATCGCATACGGCAGTGGTCAATCAACCGGCATTCGATAGCCCCTATTTCAGTGGCATCAACCCTTATGCACTGGGGTTTGCGATGTTCACCGACATCAAACGAATCTGTCAGGAACCCACCGACGAAGACCGGGAATGGTTTCCCGACATCGCCGGCAGTGACTGGTTGGAAACCGTGCATTTCGCCATGCGCAACTTCAAGGATGAGTCCTTCATTCAGCAGTTCCTGTCGCCCAAGGTGATCCGTGATCTCAAGTTGTTCACCGTGGTCGATGACGACCAGGACGATATGTTGACCATCAGTGCCATCCATGACGAGCGTGGCTATCAGCGGATTCGTGAGGAACTCGCCAATCATTACGCCTTGTCGGTGCGTGAGCCCAATATCCAGGTGTACTCTGCGGATATTCGGGGCGATCGTTCCCTGACATTGCGTCATGTGCAGGATCGGCGCCGCCCCTTGGCCAAGAGTGTCTACCCGGTGATGCGCCACCTGCATCAACTGTGGGGGTTTACGGTCAAGCTGGAGTCGATCGAAGAGGGCGATGTCGTGCGTCGCTATCAGTGGCCATTGCCGGAAGAGTCCGGCAGTGATTAAGCGACCCGTGCGTCCATCAGTCGGGCCGCTGCCGACACGCGCCCGGTATCGGGTATAGTTGCCTGCCGCGAGTCTGTGAGGAAACACCATGCAATACACCCTGTTTCCCTCTCCGTTAGGGGAGGTTCTTCTGGCTGGTCGAGGTGGTTCGCTCTGTCGAATCATGTTCATGGAGGGGGAGGCTGCCAATACGTCGATTCCCGCAGACTGGCAGCGAGACGAAACGACGTTCACGGAGGCCAAATCCCAAGTACTGGGCTACCTAGAAGGACGTCGTCGTTCTTTCAGTCTCGACCTGGCACCTGATGGCAGTGAGTTCCAGCGGCAAGTCTGGGCGGCACTGCTTCGCATTCCGTATGGCCAGACACGCACCTATGGTGAGTTGGCGCGCCGTTTGGGTCGGCAAGGAGCAGCCAGAGCCATCGGGGCGGCCAACCGTGCCAATCCGTTACCGGTTGTCATTCCTTGTCATCGCGTGGTAGCGGCCAGCGATATTGGCGGATACAGTGGCGGGAAGGCCCTCAAGCGGCAATTGCTTGCGCTGGAAGGTATCCGGGCTTAATGTCTTGATCCCACGAACCCTATGAACGCAAGGAGCGCCCCATGCAGAACGCCGTCATCCTCATCAATGTCGATAAGGGCCAGGTCCGGAGTGTCGCCGAACGACTGGCGGATGTCGAAGGCATCAGCGAAGTCTATTCCACCTGCGGCCGTTACGACCTGGTGGCGATTGCCCGTACACGCGACTTCGAGAGCCTGGCTATGCTGGTCACCGAGCATTTGAATCAGGTCGATGGCATCCAGGACACTGAAACACTCAATGCTCTTCAGGTGCATTCACGGCATGATCTGGAAACCATGTTCTCCTTGGGATGGTAAGCCAGGTGTCTTGCTCCTGCTGTTGAAACGTCGCGAAACGAACGGGTATTGGTAAAAGCGGACGCTGATGAAGACATGGAACGTATGGCGCCGTTTGCGACGTCAAATTGGAATCGGTCTGATATTTGCCGTAGTTGCCGGCGGCCTGTGGTATTACCAGGAGAGCGAATATCGTGAACGGCTAAGCTGGCAGGGAGTCCCTGAATGGGACGTACTGACGCCATTGAGTTGGCATCGTGTGTTACGCAACGATGGTTTTCTGGTCGGCTGGTCAGATGTGCGTGTCAATCCGTTGTGGGTCAGTTATCTGCTGCGCGATGTCGATAGTGGTCGTATCGATGAGCGCCCTGACTTTCGTAGGGATTGGCGATCAGTGTGGCCGGTAGCGGCGACGAGCTATCGTGGTAGTGGCTATGATCGAGGGCACCTGGCGCCGAATTATGCCATGGCAACCGTCCACGGCCGCCATGCGCAGCAGGATTCATTCCTGATGAGCAACATCTCCCCGCAACGCCCCGCTCTCAATCGGCAGCTATGGCAACGGCTCGAAGAAGTGGTCATTGATCATTTCGTCCCTCGTTTCGGGCGTCTGCAAGTCATCACCGGGCCGATCTTTCATGACGATTTTTCCCAGGGAGTGTTTCACCGTGTGGGATTGGTCGAAGTACCCGAAGCGTTCTACAAGATTCTCGTGGTGCCTGGCGATGCGCCTCGTGCCTTGGCGTTTCTCATGCCTCAGGATGTCCAGGGCGACGAGCCGTTGGATCGTTTTCTGGTGAGCATCGATGAGATCGAGGCTCGCACCGGTCTGGATTTCATGCCTGAGCTGGAAGCGGGGAGGCAACGACAGTTGGAATCCAGAATACGCACTGAAGGCTGGAATCTCGAACCGTTGGCCAGCTTGCCGGGACGCTACGAATGAAGAGAGTCGACAAGGACGGACGGTGAACCGTCGTGAATCATGCCAAGGAAGGCGTCGTGTCGCCGGCTGGGCTTTGGTGCCCAGGAGAGGACTTGAACCTCCACGTCCGTAAGGACACTAGCACCTGAAGCTAGCGCGTCTACCAATTCCGCCACCTGGGCGAACACGACTCGATCGAAGAGTATCTGGCGATTACCGTTGATTGGTGCCCAGGAGAGGACTTGAACCTCCACGTCCATAAGGACACTAGCACCTGAAGCTAGCGCGTCTACCAATTCCGCCACCTGGGCAAGTGGCGCGTATGATACCGATTCCACGATACAATGCAAGCCCATTGTGAGTACCGGCTCCGCTTTTGCATCGCCAGTAACAAATATGATAGCGACGGTTGGGTCATGTCCCGCTCGGCGCTATACTGCGCGGATGAAACTGAACCTGCTTTATATTGCCTCACGACCGCGTAGATTCGCGTACTCTCTTTCAAGGACGTTCTCATGACTCACTGGACGCTCAGCGATGACCCGCACGCGGCACGTGAAGCCCGCAAATACGAGAATCCCGTTCCCAGCCGTGAATATTTGCTCAGGCGGCTGAAAGAACACGGCAAACCTCTTGCCCACGAGGATATGAGCGAGATGCTCGGCCTCGAAGATGATGAGCAGCAAGAAGCCGTACGCCGCCGGCTGGCCGCCATGGAGCGCGATGGTCAGGTGCTGCGTAACCGACGGGGCGCCTATGCACTGATCGACAAGCTAGATCTGATCAAGGGCAAGGTGCTGGGACACCGTGACGGCTTCGGCTTTCTCATCCGGGATGATGGCAAGAAGCCTGACCTGGTACTGCCGCCACGGCAGATGCGTCGCGTTTTTCATGGTGACCATGTGCTTGTGCGTATCAGTGGTCGCGACCGCCGTGGCCGTGATGAAGCGACCATTGCAGAGATACTGGCTCGCAACACGCAAACGATCGTTGGGGTTTACCGACAGAACAGCTCTGAGTTCGGTGTCCTGATTCCCGAGAACTCCCGCATTTCGCAGGAGGTAGTGATTCCTCACAGTGCCTGCGGGGGTGCCAAGGATGGCCAGGTAGTGTCGGCGCGGATCGTCAAGCAGCCGGAAACTCGAGTTCAACCGGTGGGTGAAGTGGTCGAAGTGTTGGGTGAACGCTTGGACCCGGGAATGGAAATCGATATTGCCATTCGCAGTCACAATATCCCGGCCGACTTCCCCCCTGAAGTGGATGAGCAGATCGGCGGCATGTCGGCAGAGGTGGCGGAGTCAGACAAGGCGCATCGTGTCGATCTTCGTCACATTCCTTTCGTCACGATCGATGATGAAAGCGCCAAGGATTTCGACGACGCTGTCTGTGCTTGGAAGACCAAGTCGGGTAGCTGGAAGCTGCTGGTCGCCATTGCTGATGTGTCTCACTATGTGCGCCCCGGGTCACCGCTGGATCAGGAGGCGCATATACGGGGCAACTCGGTGTATTTCCCGGGGCAGGTCGTTCCCATGCTGCCGGAGTTGTTATCCAACGGCCTGTGCTCTCTGAATCCTCATGTCGATCGTCTATCGCTCGTGTGCGAGATGAACATTTCGAAAACCGGAGCGATCAGTCGCTATCGTTTTTACGAAGCCGTTTTCCAGTCGCATGCGCGTTTGACGTACAACAAGGTCGGCGCGATTCTGCAGGAGCCGGATAGCGATCAAGGGCGCGAGTTGCGTGAACAGTATCGAGAGCTGGTGCCATCGCTCGAGAAACTTCATGCACTCTACAAACTGCTGCGGCAGGCGCGTGTCGAGCGGGGTGCGATCGATTTTGAAACGACGGAAACCGAAATCGTCTTCAATGATGAGCGCAAGATAGAAACGATCATTCCGCGGCAGCGCAATGATGCCCACAAGATCGTTGAAGAGTGCATGCTGGCAGCGAATGTGGCGACGGCCCGCTTCCTCGACAAGCATGACCTGCCGGCGCTGTATCGCATTCACCAGCCACCCCCCCCTGAACGCCTCGACAAGCTGCGGCTGTTCCTTAATGAGCTGGGATTGTCGCTGGGCGGCGGAGATGAACCCACACCGCAGGATTATCAGGCCCTGCGTGAGGCGGTCAAGGATCGTCCGGATGCTGATATCATCCAGACGGTCATGCTGCGTTCGATGAATCAGGCGGTCTATTCGCCGCACAATGAGGGGCATTTCGGGCTGGCCTATGCCGCCTATGCACATTTCACGTCGCCGATACGGCGTTATCCCGACCTGCTGGTGCACCGGGCGATTCGTTCGGTGATCCGCGGGCCACGGCAGACCAATACGGTGCTTCGCGCTGAAGGTGCTCCGGTCGATCCGCCCAGCCAATGGTGCCCTTATACATTCGAGCAAATGATCGAGCTGGGGGAACACTGCTCCATGACCGAGCGTCGTGCCGACGAGGCGACACGGGATGTGGAGGACTGGCTGAAATGCGAGTTCATGTCCGACAAAGTCGGCGAAGTTTACGAAGGCTCCATTGCTTCGGTAACGCAGTTCGGCATCTTTGTCCGGCTGGATGACATTTATGTTGAAGGCTTGGTGCATGTCACGTCGCTGCCTTCCGATTATTATCACTACGAACCGGAAAAGCATCGCCTGAAAGGCGAGCGCTCCGGCATGTCCTATCGTTTGGGCGATGGAGTCACGGTACGAATTGCGCGCGTCGATCTTGATGAGCGCAAGATCGATTTCGACCTGGTAGATGATAAGCCTCGGCATCGTCGTGCGCCACGTCGCCGCAAAGCGGAGAGTGAATCTGCCGTGAAACAGGGCGGTAAAGAGAGTCCGTCACCTTCCGGGCAGCGGAAGTCGCACGGCAAAGGCAAACGCGGGGCGGGGAGTGACAGCAAGGCCAAAGGCAGGCGGCGTGGCCCTCGTAAACCTGGCGAAAAGCAATAGTCGCATGGTCGACGAGAGACAGGAGTAGCGCCGATGGCACGAGATCCTCGTCGTCGTGCACCACGGCAACCGGATGGTCTGGATGCCGTTTACGGTGTGCATGCCGTTACTGCCCTGCTGGAACACGGGCAGTCGCCCAGTGAGCTATGGGTACAGCAGGGAGAGGCGACCTCCCGTCTTGCCGATTTGGTTGCCCAGGCATCTGAACGCGGGGCGGTAGTCCGCTATCACTCCCGAGAAGCGCTTGATGGATTGGCACAAGGCGTGGCTCACCAGGGAATCGTTGCATTCTGTGCGCCGCTGACACCGGGCAATGAAGAAGCGCTGTGGCGCGATCTGGAACGCTGGATGGCGTCGCAGCCACTGCTGTTGATACTCGATGGAGTCACCGATGTACACAACTTTGGCGCGTGTTTGCGTAGCGCCGATGCCGCTGGCGTTAACGGCGTGATCGTTCCCAAGGACAAGGCGGCTCCACTCAATGCAACCGTTCGCAAGGTCGCCTGTGGTGCTGCCGAGTCAGTGGCCGTCTATCGGGTAACCAATCTGGCGCGGACGATGGCACGTTTAAAAAAGACCGGTGTCTGGATTACCGGCACCACCGGCGATGCCGATGCCAGCCTGTATGACGGTGATTATACCGGTCCCACGGCCATGGTCATGGGGGCGGAAGGCAAGGGGATGCGACGCTTGACCCGTGATGCCTGCGACAACCTGGTCAAGCTTCCCATGGTCGGAGCGGTATCGAGTCTCAATGTGTCGGTGGCCACGGGCGTATGCTTATTCGAAGCGCTACGTCAGCGACAGCTTGCAAGGGCTTGATGCGATCACTACAATTACGCGGCTTGTCCGCCTACTTCGGGCAAGTGAAACACTATCCCATATCAACTCCTTGCTTCCTTGGTGCGGCGTTTCTGCCTCAGCTGGAAGCTGTGAAACCGTAAGGAGACTTCATGCGTCATTATGAAATCGTGTTCATGGTCCATCCGGACCAGAGCGAACAAGTTTCCGCGATGGTCGAGCGCTATACCAGCCTCGTCACCGAAAGCGGCGGTCATGTACATCGTCTTGAAGACTGGGGACGTCGCCATCTGGCCTACCCGATCAACAAGATTCATAAGGCACACTACGTGTTGATGAACATTGAGTGCACCGGTGAGACTCTCGAGGAAATCGAGAATATCTTCCGTTTCAACGATGCCATCATTCGTAGCCTCGTGGTGCGCTGTAAGGAAGCCATTACCGAAGCCTCCCCGATGATGAAGCCGGCAGAAGAGAAGCGTGCTCGCCGTGAAGACAAGCCGCGTGAGCAAAGCGAAGAAACCGCTGAAGCCAACGAAGCCAACTGAGTCAGACACTGAGAGGAGAGTTTTCAATGGCACGCTTTTTCCGTCGCCGCAAGTTCTGCCGTTTTACCGCTGAAGGCGTAAAGCAGATCGATTACAAGGATATCGATACGCTCAAAGCCTATATCACGGAAACCGGCAAAATCGTTCCAAGCCGTATCACTGGCACGCGTGCTCGTTACCAGCGTCAGCTGTCGACAGCGATCAAGCGCGCACGTTATCTGGCGTTGCTGCCGTATACCGATAGTCACCAGTAAGACCAGCGCGCCATGCTGTCGATTGCCCGCTGGTTGATGCGCGGTACTCCCCAGGCAGCGGGAGCCGCGGCGCTGACTGGAGTCATCCCCTGGCTATTCTGGTTCAGTGCCGCTGTCGCCGCACTAGTGACGCTGAGACGTGGACTCGGGCCGGCGACACCGACCATACTGGCAGCCGCTTTGCCGGCTGGTTGGTGGTGGACACAGGGTGATCCCATTCCGTTGGCCAGTGTACTGCTGGTTACCTTGATGGCGGTCGTTTTGCGAGCCCGCATGCGTTGGAGTGAAACGCTGATCGCCGGTGCGCTGGTGGGCGCGGCAATGATTCAGTTAGGAATCTTTGTCCCTCCCGAAGGAGCCGGCCCCTTGCTCGATCAGCTCCGTGCAAGTTCGCCCGACATCGATAGCATGCTGAGTGATCTCGCTGATCAGGGGGTGGCTACTGAAGCACTGGCGGCACTGCTGATCGGTGGCGTGACGGCCCTGATCGTCTTGCTGACGTCGATTGCCTGTTTGGCATTGGCACGTGGCTGGCAGGCGGGGTTGTACAACCCGGGCGGTTTCCGTCGTGAGTTTCATGCCTTGCGACTCGCGCCAAAGGAACTTGCCGTGCTGGTGGCGCTTGCCGTGATCGGCACACTGTTGAGTCTGCCGGCATTATCGATGCTCGTTTGGGTTCCGCTGCTGGTAGCGGGGGTTGCACTGACACACGGTGTTGTTGGTCATAGGGGAATGAACGGGTTGTGGTTGGTGGCTTTCTATGTGTTGCTGGTCACTACCTGGCCCATGATTCTGATCGTGCTGCTGTTGGCCTTGATCGATACGTTTGCGGATTTCCGCACTCGGCTGGCACGCAGCGATTGATAAGAGGTTTACGAGATGGAAGTCATTCTGCTCGATAAGATTGGCAAGCTGGGCAACCTGGGTGACAAAGTCACCGTCAAGCCCGGCCATGGCCGTAACTACCTGGTGCCTCATGGCTTGGCCGTGCCGGCAACCAAGGAAAACATCGAAGCGTTCGAAGCGCAGCGCGCCGAGCTCGAAGCCCAGGCGGCTGAGCGCAAGGCGGAAGCCGAGACTCGTGCCGCTCAATTGGCCGAGATCGAACTCTCTCTGGTGGCCAAAGCAGGCGACGAGGGCAAATTGTTCGGTTCCATCAGCCCGCGTGACCTGGCCGATGCCATTGCGCAAGCCGGTATCGATGTGGCGAAAAGCGAGGTTCGGATGCCGGAAGGGCCGATTCGTCAGACTGGCGAGTATGACATTGAGCTGAACCTGCATGCCGAAGTTTCGACTAGCGTTCGTGTCGTCGTGGTGGCTGAGTAAGCCATCTCGATAGGCTGATCGCGCTTGCAATACGCAAAGGCGCAAGAGGCTTGGCTTCTTGCGCCTTTGCGTGTGCGTCGTTCTCACCATTGCCGCTGATATCGGCAGCGCCTATCGTCATTGAGGTAAACTCTTTGCTGTTATCCTACTGTCGAAGGTCTGTAAGCCCATGAGTGAAACCCTCGAATCCGACCAGGAAACGGCGGCGCTCAAGATACCGCCCCACTCCCTGGAGGCTGAGCAATCCGTGCTGGGCGGCCTGATGCTCGACAATGCCGCCTGGGATGCCATCGCCGAACGCCTGGTAGCGGGTGACTTCTATCGCTATGAGCACCGTCTGGTATTCAATGCCATGGGAACGCTGGCTGAGGGCGGGCATCCGCTGGATGTCGTGACGCTCTCCGAGGCCCTCGAGAATCTAGACCAGTTGGAAACGGTAGGCGGACTGGCTTACCTGGCCGAATTGGCGCGTAATACGCCATCGGCCAGCAATATCCGTGCCTATGGCGATATCGTTCGAGAGCGCGCCACACTGCGAAAGCTGATACAGGCTGCCAATCAGGTGGCTGAAAGCGCTTTCGCGCCCCAGGGGAGGCCAGCTGACGAACTGGTCAACGATGCCGAGCGCCTGATTTTTCAGATCAGTGAAGAGCGTCCCAAGTCCGGTGGCCCCATCGGCATGAGCGATTTGCTGTCCAAGGCAGTGGACCGCATCGATGAACTGTTCAACATGCAGGGCGAGATGACGGGGCTGTCGACAGGGTTTCGGGATCTCGATGACATGACGTCGGGATTGCAGGCATCGGACCTGGTGGTCATTGCCGGGCGTCCCTCGATGGGTAAGACGACCTTCGCCATGAATATCGTCGAGCATGCGGTGATATCCAGCGACAAGCCGGTGATGGTGTTCTCCATGGAGATGCCGTCCGAGGCGTTGATGCTGCGGATGCTATCGTCATTGGGGCGGATCGATCAGACGCGAGTGCGTACCGGGCAACTCGAGGACGAAGATTGGCCACGTCTGACCTCAGCCGTCAACCTGCTCAAGGACAAGCAGCTTTTCATCGATGATACCGCCGCCTTGTCACCCAACGAAATGCGTTCGAGGTTGCGTCGGATGGTGCGTGAATATGGCAATGTCGGACTGGTCATGATCGACTATCTGC
This sequence comes from Aidingimonas lacisalsi, assembly GCF_008079445.1. Classification (GTDB taxonomy): domain Bacteria; phylum Pseudomonadota; class Gammaproteobacteria; order Pseudomonadales; family Halomonadaceae; genus Aidingimonas; species Aidingimonas lacisalsi. Next base: position 394,676 of record NZ_VRYH01000003.1, read on the forward strand.
AACTGATGCAGATCCCTGGGTTCTCGGAGAACCGGACTGGCGAGATTTCCGAAATCTCCCGCTCACTCAAGGGGTTGGCGAAGGAATTCGGCTGCCCTGTGGTTGCGCTTTCCCAGCTCAATCGTTCCTTGGAGCAACGCCCCAACAAGCGGCCGGTAATGTCGGACCTGCGTGAATCGGGCGCCATCGAGCAGGATGCCGACGTGATTGCCTTCGTCTATCGTGACGAAGTCTATAATCCCGATAACCCGGACAGTCATGGCCTGGCCGAGCTGATCATCGGCAAGCAGCGTAATGGCCCGATCGGTACCGTCCATATGGCATTCATCGGCAAATACACACGTTTTGAAGACCTGGCTCCGGATAGCTATGGTCAGCATTTTGGCGAGGGTTGAGGTGGATATCAGGCACCATATACTCTCCCGCTCGTTCAGCGATGGTATGAGGAGTTGATATGGCAGGTGGATTTCAGCGCGGTCGACGCAAGCGTGCCCCCAAGCTCGAGGCAAGAGGGGAATTGCAGGAGGTCGAGCGCGAAGGCCCGTTCAAGGAGTGGCTGGGCATGCCCGACCTCTACCGCTATCGTTTGGTCGTCGATGGTGAGACGTACAGCTATCAGACGGAAAGTGCCGAACTTCCCGTGGAGATCGGTGACAGGGTCGTGATGCGTTATAAGGAAACCAAGGCCGGCAAATGGGTGGATCGTAATTCACTCGGCAAAGCCATCGACCCCGCCGATTATCAATGAGTTTCCTGCCTGTGCCTGGATGTTGACCCGGGCTGCGGTAGCCCGTGGGAACTCGTCACGGGGCTGAGTGTCACAAAAGTGACGTCAGTAGGACATGATGATGTCATTGGGCACAGCTAGGCTGTGCCCTATTTATAAGAGCGATGACCTTGTTGCAGCCAATGTGTCGCCGGTCATCACCGCAGCCTGAATCTTCGGGAGCACGCCATGGAACTCCATGAATTCAAGACCTTCGTCGGTCAGCACGACAATTACGAGATTCGTGTCATCAGTCACGCGGGTAGTCATATCTATCAGGTGGAACTGGAAGATGTCGAAGGAGAACGACATATGCTGACCCAGCGCGGCAAGCCGATGCTGTTTCGCTCACTGGACGACATTTATCTGGAACTCAAGAGAGTGGGTATTCACCAGGCCTATCTGGTCCAGTATGTTGCCCATGATGAAATGATCGGACACGAAGTCCATTACTCTCACCCCCTGGCGTCCAGAATGCCACTGGTGTTTTGAGTCGCTCTGCCTCCACTGTTTGTGATTCGTTTCGATTGTCCTCCTCGGCTGACTCATCGGTAGTCGCCAATGTATTCTCTCCGCCCGCCGGGCGACACTGTTTCCAAGGCGTCACAAAGCCTTGGTTTGCTCAGTCCAACTTCACGCCTCGATAACAACGTTTCCTGCAGCGCTTCAGCGTGAGTCGCTAGCTCATGTCCGGGTGGCGCGTCGCGAGGGGCAGCGGTGATGAGCGCGGGTTGATCCTAAGTTATACAAATCGTCTTGATAGTATAACTCGATTCCGTCATGCAAGGTGTTCGCTGGTAGAATAAGTCATCGATAATAGCCACCGTGACTACAAGGACCGCTTTCGCATGAAGCCTGTTGAAACGCCGCTCGATCAGCCCGGTGAAGGACGTCTCACCCATGCCGGCCAGGATCACCCTGCGATTCCACGCGCTAAGGTCGGTGTGTTGCTGGCCAATCTTGGAACACCGGATGGCACCGACTACCGGTCGATGCGTCGGTATCTGGGGGAGTTTCTGTCGGATCGTCGCGTCGTCGATTACTCCCCTTGGCTGTGGCAGCCGCTATTGCAGCTGGTGATTCTGACCAGGCGCCCCTTCAGTTCCGGTAAGGCCTATCGCAGCATCTGGAACGAAGAGAATGATGAAAGTCCGTTGTTGACCATCACCCGGGAGCAGAGTCGCAAAGTGGCGGAGGGCCTGCAAGCCAGTTATGGTGACCAGGTCGTCGTGGATTTTTGCATGCGTTATGGCAATCCCTCGACCGACAGTGCCTTGCGACGATTACAGGCTCAAGGCTGCGAACGCATCCTCTTTTTCCCCTTGTATCCGCAATATGCGTCGCCGACGACTGCAACAGCCAATGATCACGCCTTCCGTACCTTGATGAAGTTGAAATGGCAGCCGGCGATTCGCACCGTACCGGCGTACTTCGATCAGCCGGTCTACATTGATGCGTTGGCACAATCGGTTGAGGATACATTAGCCGGTCTCGAGCGGCGTCCCGATGTGCTGGTGGCGTCCTATCATGGGGTGCCGGAACGCTATCTCCGTGAAGGCGACCCTTATCACTGTCAGTGTCAGAAAACCACGCGCCTGCTCAAAGAGCGTCTGGGGTGGTCGGATAGTGATATCGTGACGACGTTCCAGTCACAGTTCGGTCCGGAAAAGTGGGTGGGCCCGCCCACGGTGGACCATGTCGCAGAATTGGCGCGTCAGGGGAAAAAGCGTCTTGCCGTCATCTCGCCGGCCTTCGCCGCTGATTGTGTCGAAACGCTCGAAGAGATCAACCAGCAGATCAAGGAGAGCTTTCTGGAAGCCGGCGGAGAGGAATTCACCTACATCCCTTGCCTCAACGATAGAGATGACCATGTTCAGGCACTATTGAGCGTGGCACGCAATGAACTGTCCGGCTGGTTGTAAACCCGGGATCAGCCGTGCCCCTTGTCGGGGTGAGGTACCGGCTTTTCGCCAACTTCCTCCCGCCGCAGCTCGACGGGGCGACCCCGGGTTTTATCGACGTGAGGCAAGCGCAGATGAAGACCGGTCTTGGCCAGTAGGTGAGCGGTTACCGGGGCAGTGATGAACAGGAACAGTGTGATCAGCATTTCCTGAATATCGGGTTTGCCCTCGGTAACCCAGAAATACAGCATCGAGGCTATCAAGATGCAGCCGATACCGATGGTGGTCGATTTGGTGGGACCATGCAGCCGCATATAGAAGTCCCGAAGGTGCGCTAAGCCAAGGGAACCGATGAAGGCAAAAGCGCCGCCGGCAATCAGGAAGAAGGCGATTACACCTTCCAGAATCACGAAGTGGGTCATCCCTGCATCTCCCTTTACTCGATGATATCCCCGCGCAGCACGTACTTGCAGACGGCTACCGTGCTGATGAAGCCGAGCATGGCAATCAGCAGTGCGGCCTCGAAATAGTTCTTGGTGTTGAGCCACAGGCCCAGCAACACGATCAAGGCGATGGAGTTCACGTACATGGTATCCAGCGCCAACAGGCGGTCGGGTAGCGATGGACCGATGGCCAGGCGATAGACGTTAAGGGCTAGCGCCATCAGGATCAGTGCCAGACTGATCCACAATGCGATGTCTAGCATTCGTAGATCTCCTTGATGGGCCGTTCATAACGTTCGTGGATTTCCTTGATGAGGGCCTCCTCATCGCCAACATCAAGGGCATGAATGAGCAGCGACTTGCCATCCATGCGCAGGTTGGCCGAAACCGTGCCTGGCGTCAGACTGATGGTATTGGCCAGCAAGGTGATCGGAAAGCGCTCTTCGAGCATCAGCGGGTATTCGATGAATGCCGGGCGCATGCGCCGCCAAGGATTGATGATCAGCCAGGCGACTTCCAGATTGGCAATAATGATGTCCTTGAGGACCCGAAGTACGAAGCGCAGCAGCAGCCAAGGCTTCTTGACATGGGGTTGCGCATCCCAGAACCGCCTTGTCACCAGTGGAATGACAATGCCCAGTACGCCGCCCAGCAGGATGTGACCTAGTGCCGCGCTACGTACCAGCAATAGCCAGACGATCAAGAGGAGTATCGACAGCAGAGGCGTCGGCAGCCATGCACGTGGCTTGATCATGACTCACCTCCGTTTTCGGGCAGCAAGGCATGGATATGCAATTCCGGTGTCGCGAGCTGCTCTGCGGTCGCGAGCGTATAGTCACTGAGTGGAGCCGCAAAGACCACAAGAAGCGGGGACGCGGCCAATAGCCAGGTGACCCCGAACCATTGGCATGGAGCGATCCGGGCATCGCTGGGATTGCCTTCCTGGCTTCTCCAGAACAGGGTCGATCCGGCACGCGAGAGCGCGATAAGCGCACAGAGTCCCGAGAGCAGAAGAATTGGCCATAGCCAGGGTTGTTGGGCGGCATTTGCCGCTTGCAGTATCAACGCCTTGCCAATGGCTCCGGACAATGGCGGCAGGCCGGCGACTGCAATGGCGCCGAGCAGGAACAACCCTGCCAGCAGGTTGCCACGATGCATGGGACGCCCTTTCACCAGTCGCGTATTGGCTTTGCCGCGTTGCAGACCGATCAGTTCGGCCAGTAGGAAAAGTCCACCGGTAACGAGTGTCGTATGCACCATATAGTAGAGCAAGGCGTGAGTGGCGTCCGGTGTACGCATGCCGATGCCTGCCAGCAGCGTACCGACCGAAACCAGTACCAGGTAGGCGATCAAAAGGCGCAGATCCCGCGCGGCTAGTACCCCTATGGCGGCGACGACCAGGGTGGCGAGTGACAACCACCATATCCAGTCTTGATCCGGTGCGGCCAGATTGCCGGCATGGTCGCCGAACACGAGATGGTAGACGCGTAGAATGGCGTAAATCCCCACCTTGGTCATGATTGCGAACAGCGCCGCAACAGGGGCTGGTGCTGTCGCGTAGGCTCGTGGCAGCCAAAAGTACAGCGGCAGTATGGCGGCCTTGAGGCCGAATACGACCAGCAACAACAATGCACCCGCCCGTACCAGACCGCTACGTTCGGGATCGAGCTCACCCAGGCGAACGGCCATGTCGGCCATGTTGAGCGTACCGGTGGCGCCATACAGGACGCCGACAGCAATCAGGAACAACGACGATCCAGCCAGGTTCAGCACGACATAGTGCAGACCGGCCTGGATACGCCCTTTACCACCGCCATGCATCAGCAGGGCGTAGGATGCCAGTAGCAGCACTTCGAAAAAGACGAATAGGTTGAACAGGTCGCCGGTCAGAAAGGCACCATTGATGCCCATCAACTGCAGCTGGAACAGGCCATGAAAGTTGCTGCCCTGCTCGTCGTCGCCGGCACAGGCAAAGACGACGCAGCCCAATGCCAGTACTGCTGTGAGCAGGACCATCAATGCCGAGAGGCGATCCAGTACCAGCACGATACCGAACGGCGGTCGCCAGTCGCCGAGAGCGTAGTATGTCACCTCGCCACTGCTTGCCTGGACCACCAGGGCAACGCCAGTCACGACGAGAGCGAGGGTGGCAAGTGAACCGATCAGGCGTTGCTGATGGCTGACTCCCATCCTTGTCCGTAGCAGAATAATTCCAGCGATCAGCGGCAGCAGGATCGGCAGGATGATCAGATGTTGGCTCACCTGCGTTCCTCCCTGCCGTCGTCGAGCTGTCGGCCGTCGACATGATCGTTACCCATATCACCTCGTGCACGCATGGCGAGAATGACCACGAAGGCGGTCATGGCAAACCCTATGACGATGGCGGTTAGTACCAGGGCCTGGGGTAACGGGTCCGCATAGTTGGCAAAACCATCCAGAATTGCGGCGCCGTCGGTGGTCAGCCCTCCCATTGAGAACAGGAACAGATTGACGGCATATGAAAGCAGCGTCAGACCAACGACGACGGGAAACGTACGGCCCCTGAGTATCAGGAAGAGCCCGCAGGCACTCATGCTACCTGTCGTCACGGCATAAAGGCTTTCCATCAATGAATCTCCTTGTTGGAGAGCGGCGTCTCTTTGGTGTCGTCGGCCGGTGCATCCTTCCTGGGACGGTGCGGTGTCGTCAGCTTGCCGAGGTTGGCCAGAATCATCAGTGTGGCCCCGACAACGGCAAGGTAGACCCCCAGGTCGAACAGCATGGCGGTGGCTAGCTCAACGTCGCCGAGCATGGGTATGTGGAAATGGCCAAATGCCGACGTCAGGAAGGGATGACCGAATAACAGACTCCCCAGGCCGGTCAGCGTGGCAACGGCGACACCGCCAATGGCGACAGGTTGGTATTGGAAATCCAAGCGGGATTGTGTCCATTCGACGCCGCGTGCCATATAGACGAGGATCAATGCCACGGCACTGATTAGCCCCGCGATGAAGCCTCCCCCCGGCATATTATGCCCCCGCAGGAAGATGAAGGCTGACACTAGCAGTGCCAAAGGTAACAGTGTCTGGGAGACACTGGTCAGGATCATCGGATGGCGGTCGGGCGACCAGACGCGGCCCTCGCCGTCACTGTGCGGCATGAACAAGCGCAACCGGTTGAGCAGTTTGTAGATTGCCAGCCCGGCAAGCGCCAATACGGTGATCTCGCCCAATGTGTCGAAACCACGAAAATCGACCAGGATGACGTTGACCACATTATGGCCACCTCCGCCCGGCACGCTATTGTCGATGAAAAAATCGGAAATACTGCTGATGTCGCGTGTCAACACGGCATAGTTGAGGCTGGCAATGACCATGCCAAGGCTGCCGGCCAGTAGCAGATCACGAATGGTACGTCTTGCCGATGATTCCCGAGGCGTCTTTTGTGGCAGGAAGAAGAGCGCCAGCATCAGCAGGATCATGGTGACGACTTCCACTGACAATTGCGTCAATGCAAGATCGGGTGCCGAGAAGCGAGCGAAGGTCAGAGAAACGACCAGTCCGACTACCGACAGCATCAATAACGAGATCAAGCGATACCGATGCGTAACGGCGGTGCCGGCGGCACCGAATATCATCAATGCGGCTCCCAGCAGCAAGACGCCATCGACTGGTTGCGTTTCCAGGTTACCGGCGAGCTCCGGGAGTTCCAGCAGTCCGAGCGTAGCGAGCAGCAGAGCGGTACCCAACAACCAGCTCATGTAACGTTGCAATGAGCCATTTTCCAGGCGCCGGGTCACGACATGGGCTGCTGTCGCCAGCGACTGGATCATGCCTTCGAAGACCAGACGTGCGTCCACGGATGCGAACTGGCGCGCGAATCGCCTGACGTGTCGATGCATGACATAAGTCACGATTCCGGCAACGATCGCCACGGCGCTCATCAACAAGGGGAGGTTGAAGCCATGCCAGATGGCGAGATGAAACTCGAGGGCTTCCTGGAGAACGGCATGGCTGGCCAGTTGCAGCATTCCCGTTGCCAGAAGCGCGGGGAACATGCCCACGGCAATGCAAATCGCGACCAGCAGCATGATTGGCGCATGCATCATGCGTGGTGGCTCGTGAGGCGTCTTCGGCGGCTGATGCTTGGCCGTCTTGAAGAAGACGGCATACACCAGGCGGAGAGAGTAGGCAACGGAGAGGACACCCCCCAAGGTCGCCATGGCAGGTAGAAGCCAGGAGAGTCCACCCAACAACGGTGCATCGAGTGTCTCGGCAAAGAACATCTCCTTGGACAGGAAACCATTGAGGAGTGGAATGCCGGCCATTGCAGCGGCCGCGATGGTTGTCAGCAGCGCCGTCAACGGCATGAGTCGACGTAGTCCACCGAGGCGCTCCAGCTCTCGGGTGCCGGTCTCGTGGTCGACGATGCCGGCACTCATGAACAATGCGCCCTTGAAGGCAGCGTGGTTCATGATATGAAACAGCGCGGCGAGGATGGCCATAGGACTTCCGATCCCCAACAGGGTCGTGATCAGTCCCAGATGGCTGACGGTCGAAAATGCCAGGATAGCCTTGAGATCGGTCTTGAGTAGCGCGAACCAGGCTCCGTAAAGGAATGTGGCCATGCCTGTCAGTGTCACCAGCCATGTCCATAGCATGCTGTCGCCGATGGCCGGATGCAGTCGCGCCATCAGGAAAATGCCGGCCTTGACCATGGTGGCCGAGTGCAGATACGCCGACACCGGAGTCGGCGCCGCCATGGCATGCGGTAGCCAGAAGTGGAACGGGAATTGAGCCGATTTGGTGAAGGCCCCGAGTAGCACGAGGACCAGCATGATGGGGTAGCGGTCATCATTGACGATGGTGTCACTACTGGCCAGCACGGTCGCGAGATCGAAGCTGCCAACGATATCTCCCAGCAGCAGGAAGCCCGCCAGTAGCGCAAGACCACCGGCACCGGTCACGGTCAGGGCCATGCGAGCTCCCTTGCGGGCATCCGTCCAATGGGACCAGAAGCCGATCAATAGGAACGACGACAGGCTGGTCAATTCCCAGAACAACCACAGCAGCAGAAGATTGTCGGCCATCGCGATGCCCACCATTGCGGTCATGAACAGCATCAGGTAGGCATAGAAACGTCCAGTCGCCTCCTCGGCGGACAGGTAAAAACTGGCATAAAGGATGATCAACAACCCGATCCCCAGGATCAGGAGGGCGAAGAGCAACGACAGTCCATCGATTCGGAACGCCAGTTCGAGCCCTAGGGAGGGTATCCAGGGTAGGGCGAATTGCGGCAATTCGCCGGCCTGTAATGGCGGAATCTGCCACAGGGTCAAGAGCAGTGCCACGGCAACGGGTATCGCCGTTGCCATGGTGCAAGCACAACGTCCGAACCGCTCTGTCAGCAGGGGAACCAGTACGCCCAGCAGCGTTAGCAAGGGAATCCATGGCAATGTCATTAAACGATCATCCCGCCTGATCCTATGATAATGGGCACAAGCCCGTCATGATGCCGCATTCTGAGTGGCGGTGGCGATACCGGTCTCCTGGTCGCACTCATCAGCCAGCCATACTCTACCGCAAAGTTAGTTCCGTCGCCGAGTCGCGTTCGGGCCTTGCTTTCCATTGCCCTGAATCTATAGAGTTTACCGGACTCATGACGGTTGCCGTGGGTCATGATACTGGGGGCAGCCGTTCCTGCGGCGATTCGTGCCCCGTCGAAACGCCTCGGGAAGACGACAAGGAGACCGATGGTCATGCAACTTGCCGTACTGGGAGGGTTTGTTCTCGCAGCCTTTGCCCCGTTATTACATCGTTGGTTCGGTGAACGGGCCGGGTTAGTGATGGCGCTTCTGCCTGCCGGCTTGGCGTTATGGCTGTTCGGTCAGTTACCCGCGGTAACCGCCGGTCAGACCCTGGTGTTCGAGTACGCCTGGATGCCAGGACTGGATATCACCCTGACGTTTCTCCTTGATGGCCTGTCGTTGCTCTTCGCATTGCTGATCAGTGTCATCGGCGTATTCATTCTGATCTATGCCGGCGGTTACCTGAAGGGGCATCAAGACCTGGCACGGTTTCATGTGGTCATGATGGGATTCATGATGTCGATGCTGGGTTTGGTGTTGGCCGATAACCTGGTTGCAATGTTCGTCTTCTGGGAACTGACCAGCATCACCTCCTATCTCCTCATTGGGTTCAATCACACGGATCCCGAAGCGCGCAAATCGGCACTACAAGGCCTGTTCGTTACTGTGGGTGGCGGTATGGCGCTGATGGCCGGGCTGGTGATGTTGGCCATCGCTGGCGATAGCTGGTCACTGCAGGCGTTGACGGACAAGGGTGAGATACTGCGTGAGCATGGGCTGTATCTACCGATGCTGTTGTGCGTACTGGGCGGTGCCTTTACCAAGTCGGCCCAGTTCCCGTTCCACTTCTGGCTGCCCAATGCGATGGCGGCCCCCACTCCGGTGTCGGCGTATCTGCACTCGGCCACCATGGTCAAGGCTGGCATCTATCTGCTGGCCAGATTACAACCGTCACTTGGCGGTACCGAAGCCTGGGTAACGATACTCTCGCTGGTGGGTGCCTTGACCATGGTCACCGGTGCCTTCCTGGCGTTGCGTCACACCGGTATCAAGAAAGTGCTGGCCTATTCTACCGTGATGGCGCTGGGAACCTTGACCATGCTGTTGGGGATTGGGACCGAGGAGGCCTTGATCGCCTTCGCGACCTTCCTGCTGGCTCACTCGCTTTATAAGGGCGCCTTGTTCATGGTGGCGGGTATCCTCGATCATGAGACCGGTACCAAAGACATCGCTGCCATGGGTGGGTTGCGCAAGGCCATGCCGATATCGGCGATCTGTGCTGCTGTGGCGGCGCTGTCGCTAGGCGGCATCATCCCGTTGCTGGGGTTCATCGGCAAGGAATTGATGCTCGAGTCGGTCCTGCATGCCGAGCGCTTTTCCAACCTGCTGCTGATCATGAGTGTGGCCGCGGCTATCATGACCTTGGCGGCTGCGGCGATCGTCGCTCTGCGACCTTTTTTCGGCGCACGGCGCGAAACGCCGAAGCCCCCACATGAAGGGCCGTCCACGATGCTGACGGGGCCGGTGATTCTGGCAGGCTTGTCACTGGTGTTTGGCGTACTGCCTTCATTGGTCAGCCCGCTGGTCATGTCCACGGCGACCAGCGTCCACGGAAGTGCTGTCGAGTCGTACCTCTCGTTGTGGCATGGCGTCAATTTGCCACTGATCCTGTCGCTGATCAGTCTTGTCGTGGGCCTGTTGATCTATCGTCATTGGGAGCGTTGGCGCGGCTGGCAGGCGCAACTGGATCCCATATTGAACCGGGGCCCTGAAGCAGCGTACTTCCAGTTCATGAACCTGGTCGTGGTGGTGGCCGAATGGCAGACCCGCATGCTGCAGAATGGCTACATACGCAATTATCTCGTCATGACGCTGCTCATTCTGGTAGGGCTGACAGGGCATGCGCTCGTCTTTCGTCATGATTTCGATCTCGATGTGGCCCTGGATGTTCGGATTCACGAAGCACTGGTGGCCGGTTTGATGGTCGCGGGAGCGGTGACCGCCTGCATCATGCGTTCGCGTCTGGCTTCGGTGGCTGCGGTGGGAACCATGGGGTTCTGTATCGCGCTGACGTTCGTACTGTTCAGCGCGCCGGATCTTGGCATTACCCAATTGCTTGTCGAAACGTTGACCGTCATCCTGCTGATCCTGGTGCTGTTCCGGCTGCCACGCTTCGCGACTCTCTCGACACCTTTGGAGCGGGTGCGCGATGTGGTCGTCGCATTGGCGACGGGTAGCTTGATCACCTTGCTGATTCTGGCCGTGATCAGCGGAGAACAACTACCCAGCATTTCGGAGTACATGGTCGCCAACAGCGTACCTCTGGGGCATGGGCATAATATCGTCAATGTCATCCTGGTCGACTTCCGGGCTCTGGATACGCTGGGCGAGATCTTCGTGCTGGCGCTGGCGGCGATCGGCGTGTATGCCATGCTACGTTTCCATGCCGATGAATATGATGCTGCCAAGCAACGGTTGCCCCATGAGGAGTATCTCGATGGTTAAATCAGGCACATTGATTCTCAGTGTGGCGGCGCGATTGTTGATGCCCTTGCAGTTACTGTTTTCATTGTTTCTGCTGCTGCGCGGGCATGATGAGCCGGGTGGCGGTTTCATTGCAGGCTTGGTCGCGGCGGGTGCCTTTGCACTCTATTTATTCGCCTATGGGCTGACGGCGACCCGCGCCATGTTGAGAGTATCGCCACGTGACCTGGTGGGGTTGGGACTCTTTCTTGGCGTGCTGTCGACACTGCCTGCCTGGTGGAATGGTCAGGCCTTTTTTACCGCCCAGTGGTGGACGGTGCCCCTGATCGATTACAAGTTTTCGACCCCTTTGATCTTCGATATCGGGGTGTATCTGGTGGTTCTGGGCTCGGTGCTGACCGCGGTAGTGGCCCTGGTGGAAAATGACCGTGACTGATTTGGCTTCGGCAAGGGGAGAGCGTTTATGGAACCGTTGATGGCCGTGGTTATCGGCATTCTCTATGCCACGGCAATCTACATGATGCTACGGCGCTCCATCGTCAAGTTGGTGATTGGCCTGATGTTGCTGTCCAATGCCGCCAACCTGTTGATCTTTACCTCGGCAGGCATGACACGTGGTGCTCCTCCATTGATTCCCGAAGGGGCCAGCGAACCGCTGGGGCAGGTCGCAGATCCTCTGCCGCAAGCACTGGTACTGACGGCGATCGTCATTGCCTTCGGGGTGCTGTCCTTTGCCGTGGTGCTGATTCGTCGTGCCTACGAAATCGTCAAGGCTGATGACCTCGACAAGATGAAGGATACCGACACGTGAGGCCCGAAGTCGCGCTCCCCATCCTGATTCCTCTGATGGCTGGTTCCATCTCGTTGCTGTTCTGGCGATTACGGCTGGCCCAGCGATTGATTGCCGTGGGCGGAACCGGTGCCTTGTTGCTGACGAGTTTGTGGCTGCTCGTTTCGGTGAGCCACGACGGCATCCTCGTGATGCAGATGGGGGACTGGCCTGCACCCTTCGGCATCAGCCTCGTGGCGGACTTGTTCGGGGCAATCATGGTGGTGCTGACAGGAATCATCGGCTTTGCCGTCGCCGTGTATTCCCTGGCGACCACGGGGCGAGGGCACGAGGCGTTCGGCTATTTTCCGTTGATGCACCTGTTGCTGGCCGGTGTCGCCGGCGCGTTTCTGACCGGCGATATCTTCAACCTCTATGTCTGGTTCGAGGTGATGCTGGTGGCCTCCTTTGCGTTATTGATTCTCGGCAGTGAGAAAGCGCAAATGGAAGGCGCCATCAAGTACGTGACGCTCAACCTGTTGTCATCGGTCATTTTCCTGTCTGCTGTCGGGTTGCTCTATGGCATGGTAGGGACACTCAACATGGCGGATATCGCGCAGCGGCTCTCGCGAGTCGATGAGAGTGGCTTGATCGATGTGTTGGCGGTCATGTTCATGGTGGCCTTCGGTATCAAGGCGGCTGCTTTTCCGTTGTTCTTCTGGTTGCCGGCGTCCTATCACACCCCTCCCGTTGCCGTATCGGCGCTATTTGCCGGTCTGCTGACCAAAGTGGGCGTCTACGCATTGTTCAGGGTGTTTACTCTGATCTTTCATCAAAGCCCAAGCTATACCCACGAAATACTGCTCTGGGGAGCCGGCCTGACAATGCTATCCGGTGTGCTCGGTGCCGCGGCGCAGTTCGAATTTCGTCGTATCCTGTCGTTTCATATCGTCAGCCAGATCGGCTACATGATCCTCGGCCTGGCGCTGTTCACGCCGTTGGCGATTATCGGGGGCGTGTTCTATATCATGCACCACATCATCGTTAAGACGAATCTCTTCCTGGTCAGTGGGGTCGTCAATCGGTTATGTGGTAGTTACGATCTGAAAAAGTTGGGTGGCCTATACCGTACCCACCCCTGGCTGTCGATCCTCTTTCTGGTTCCCGCCCTGTCATTGGCGGGTATGCCGCCCTTGTCCGGTTTTTTCGCCAAGTTCATCGTGATTCGCGCCGGCATCGAAGCTGGCGCCTATGGCGTTACTTTCATCGCCCTGTTGGTTGGCTTGTTGACACTTTATTCGATGATCAAGATCTGGGCCGAGGTCTTCTGGAAGGTACCGCCCGAGCCGGACGAGCGGGAGTCTGAAGAAGAGGAGTCCAGCATAGCGCCAATCAGACAGCGCGAAATGTGGCAGTTGTATGCGCCGATCGTGGGGCTCGCACTTTGTACACTGTTCATCGGGCTCAATGGCCAACCCATCTATGAGTTGGCAGCCGCTTCGGCGGACCAACTGCTCGACCCGTCTCGTTACATTGACGCCGTCATGTCAAACAACGGGGAGAGATCGCCATGATTGGTGCAGCCTGGAATTTGTTGCTTGCGCTGGCTTGGGTCGTCCTTACCGGTGATTTTAGCGGCCGCAACCTGCTGGCAGGACTGATCTTCGGTTACATGACACTGGCGTTGATCCAGTCGCAGGTCGAGGTTCTCGATGGTTATGCGCAGCGCGCTCCTCGTCTGATCATGTTCGTGGCGTTCTTCCTGAGTGAGCTGGTCAAGGCCAATCTGCGGGTTGCCTTTGATATATTGACGCCTCCCTGGTACATGCAACCCGGAGTCATCGCCATGCCGCTTCAAGCGCGTACGGAAGTGGAGATTGCGTTCGTTGCCAACCTGGTATCGCTGACGCCGGGGACCTTGAGCCTGGACGTGTCAGATGACCGTCGAGTGCTATACATCCATGCCATGTTCCTCGAAGATGAAGAGGAGCTGCGCCAGAGTCTCGCCGAGATGGAGCGCCGCGCCCTGGCACTGTTCCGGTAGTCAGGCCACAGGCATCGCTTGGAGGAGTCGTGTTGGATATCGTGATCGCCATAACCCTAGTGATGATGGCCGCCTCGCTTTGTCTGGCGTTCATTCGCCTGGTCATGGGACCCAGCCTGCCCGATCGCGTCGTTGCGTTGGAGCTGTTGTCGACGCTGATCGTGGGAATGATCGGTGTCATCGCCATTGCAACGGATGTTGCCAGCTTCCTGGATGTCACCATTGTCATGGCGTTGATGGCGTTCCTGGCGTCCATCGGTTTCGCGCGCTTCCTGGAGCGGGGAGGACCACGCGATGATTGATGTCATCAAGAGCATACTGCTGCTCACTGGCGCATCCTTCATGCTGCTTGCGGTCGTGGGCTTGTTGCGCTTGCCGGATTTGTTGACGCGTCTGCATGCGACGACCAAAGCGGCGACGCTTGGCGTTGCCATGGTGATGGTGGCCGTGGCATTGCATTTTGCCGAGGTTGCCGTGGTGGCCAGAGCGTTCGGGGTCATCCTGTTCTTGCTGATGACAGCGCCCGTGGCGGCCCATGTCATTGGGCGGGCGGGATATTTCGTGGGTTCCCGCTTATGGAGTGGTACGCTCAAGGATGAACTACGGCCTCACTACGATCCGATCACTCATGAGCTGCGCAGCGGACTCGAAGGTGATGAGCTCGTCGAGGGGGGCTTGGCAGATACTGCCGAGGAGGCAAACTCGCCTACTTCGCCTGCTGATGATGGTGACCGCTCGCACTGAGCGATCGAGATGACAGGGATGACCATGCGCCAAGTATTGCTGATATCGGTCGTATTCGTCTGGCTGGCCGGTTGCCAGACACTGTCTCATGGGGATACGGAGTCAGCGGCGGACGTTGCCGGTGCTTCTGTGTCCGAGACGTCGAGCGATAGCGAACGACCGTCGGGCGATTCGGACAATGCTACCGATGTCGACGACTTCGAATCCTGGATTGAGGCGTTTCGTCGTGAAGCCGCCCGTGAAGGTATCGATGGCGATGTCCTGGCGGCTGCCTTCGATGACGTACAGTATCGCGAGCGCGTCGTTGAGCTGGATCGTTCCCAGCCCGAGTTCGTGCGACCGATCTGGGAGTATCTGGATACGGCAGTGTCGGCGACCCGTATCGAGCATGGACGTGAACGTCTGGCCGCCCATCGTGATAGCGCCATGCTCGCGGAGCGGCGATATGGCGTGCCTGCAAACGTCATCGTGGCGATCTGGGGCATCGAGAGTAATTACGGAGGTAACTTCGGTGATATTTCCACGATCGATGCCTTATCCACCTTGGCGTACGAGGGACGCCGTCCCGACTTCGCGCGGGGCGAGTTGATGGCGGCATTGCGCATTCTCCAGCGAGGCGATATCGACCGGGAGAGGATGCGTGGCTCCTGGGCAGGTGCCATGGGGCATACGCAGTTCCTTCCATCGAGTTTCGAGCGTTACGCGGTCGATGCGGATGACGATGGTCGTCGCGACATCTGGAACAGTATTCCCGATGTCATGGCATCGACGGCTCACTATCTCGACGAGGCCGGCTGGCGTTCCGGAGAACCCTGGGGGGTTGAGGTAAGGCTGGATGAGGGTTTCGACTATGGCCTGGCTGGTACGGAGACTCGCCGTTCCAGTCGTAACTGGGCATCTGCCGGCGTTCATGCCGTGGACGGTGGATCCCTGCCTGATTTCGAGCAGGCGTCCATCCTGGTGCCGGCAGGCGCGCAGGGGCCTGCCTTCATGGTCGGTCCCAATTATCGCGCCATACTGCGATACAACAATGCCACCAGTTATGCCTTGGCAGTAGGCATGCTTGCCCGGCAGATCGAAGGAGCCAGTGGTATACAGGAGACGTGGCCTCGCCATGAACAGCCGTTATCACGCCAGGATGTGCGTGACATGCAACAGCTGCTCAATGGCCTGGGGCATGAAGCCGGTACGCCTGATGGTATTCTCGGGCCCAATACGCGGCACGGGTTGCGCGATTTTCAGCGCCGAATCGGTGAGATACCCGATGGCTTCGCGACTCAGCGTCTCCTGGAGCGGTTGCGTGACGTCTCAGGCGAGACGAGCCAGTAAGGCAATCACGGCGGTTTCCACGCGCAAGATGCGAGGCCCCATATGGATACCCTGACAGCCGGCATCGAGTAACTTGTCGACTTCGTAATCGATGAACCCCCCTTCCGGTCCGATGATCAGGGTCGTAGGGGAGGCGGCACCATGCGGGCATGCTTCCGGCATGCCTGGGTGGGCCAGTAGCCCGTGGCGCTCCTCGAGCCGAGCCGGTAGCCGGTCCTCGACGAAGGGTTTGAAACGGGGTTCCATGATGACGTCGGGATAGCGAGTGTCACGCGCCTGCTCCAGGCCCAGAGTCAGGTGTTGACGGACCTTGTCGGGCGTGAGTTCCGGAGACTGCCAATAGCTCTTCTCCACACGGCGTGTATGCAGCAGGGTAATGCCCTTCACTCCCATGGCGGTGACATGTTCCAGGGTACGAGCCAGCATGCGGGGGCGAGGTAACGCCAGGATCAACTCGATATCCAGAGAGGGCGGCGGTGGCTGATCGAGTTGCTCGATCTCGACGATGGCATGGTCATCGGCGAGCCGACTCAAGCGCGCCTGTCCGATGTAGCCGTTCCGCTGGCCGACGATCAGCGGGTCGCCAATGGTGGCGCCATGAATCTCGCGTAGGTGCCGGATGCGGCGCGTATCGCTGATACGCGCGTGATGGGCATCCAGAAAATCGGTATCGTCGAGTAGTATCAGGTTCATCGGAGACTCGAATAAGGCAAGGCATGGATTGGCTAGATGGCGTGGCGCAGTGCACAATATCCGCATGAAGCCAGGTTCGAACAATGAAGACAACAGGAGCAACGCCGTGCGCGTGATTCGTAAATATGCCAACCGTCGGCTCTATGATACCGAACAGAGCCGTTATGTGACCCTCGAAGATTTGCGTGGTTTGATTCTCGAGGAAGTCCCTTTTCGTGTCGAGGATGCCAAGAGTGGTGAAGACCTGACTCGGACCATTCTCTTGTCGATCATCATCGAGCAGGAACAGGCCGATAGCGATGCCGAGGTGTTTTCCAATGACCTGCTCGAACAGTTGATCCGTGTCTATGCCATGTCCCAGCCACTGCCGTTGGCCCACTATCTGGAGCAAGGGACTCGCTTGATGATGGAGCAGCAGGAACAAATGCAGAATCAGTGGCAGCAGGCCATGAAAAATTCGCCCATGGAACTGATGCGGGAACTGGCCGAAGAGAACATGCGTTTCTGGCAGCAGACCTTCAATCAGCGGCCCAACCGTGACGATGACGACAAGACGTCGTGATGCGCGTGTCCGATCTCATTCCTGCCGGTAGACGTTGAAGCATTCGACGCAGCCGCTCAGCCGGGCGGTCTGAAGGCAAGGCCCGGGCCGTAGCGCGAAGAGACCAGGACTTTCTGGCATAATGCCCGGCCATTCCCTTTTCCGTGTCGAACATCAGCAAGGTGTCCAGATGAAGGTTCTGATCATTGGCGGCGGTGGCCGTGAACACGCGTTGGCCTGGAAGGTTGCGCAATCGCCTCAAGTCACTCGCGTTTATGTGGCGCCTGGGAACGCCGGAACGGCCTGCGATCCCAGGCTCGTCAATGTTCCCATTGGTGCCGAGGCATTGCCGGAGCTCGAGGCATTCGCGTGCGAGCAGCGCATCGACCTGACGATCGTCGGCCCCGAGGCGCCATTGGTGGCCGGTGTGGTGGATCGATTCCGGGCGGCTGGTCTGGCGATTTTCGGGCCAACTCGGTCTGCCGCTCAACTCGAAGGATCGAAGTCCTTCTCCAAGGATTTCCTGGCACGTCACGAGATTCCCACCGCCGAATATGCGACGTTTACCGAGCTGGCGCCGGCTCTCGATTATCTTGCTGCCAAAGGCGCTCCCATTGTCGTCAAAGCTGATGGTCTGGCAGCCGGCAAAGGTGTGATCGTGGCCATGACCCAGTCGGACGCCGAAGCGGCGGTTCGCGATATGCTGGAAGCCAATGCATTCGGTGATGCCGGTGCTCGTGTCGTGATCGAGGAGTATCTGGAGGGTGAAGAAGCCAGTTTCATCGCCATGGTCGATGGCACGTCGATCCTGCCGATGGCTACCAGCCAGGATCACAAACGGGCTCTTGATGGTGACCGGGGGCCCAATACTGGAGGAATGGGGGCGTACTCGCCGGCACCGGTGGTGACCGACGACGTACACCGACGCATCATGAGCGAAGTGATCGAGCCTACCGTGCGAGGGATGGCGGCGGAAGGACACCCCTATACAGGTTTCTTGTATGCTGGGTTGATGATCACGCCCGATGGAGCGCCCAAGGTCATCGAGTTCAACTGTCGGTTCGGTGACCCTGAGACACAGCCGATCATGTTGCGTTTGACATCAGACCTGGCGGCACTGTGTCTGGCCGGTGCCAGCGGTGATCTAGCCGACTGGCAGTGCGATTGGGATTCACGCGCAGCCGTGGGTGTCGTATTGGCTGCAGGCGGCTATCCAGACGGTTATCGCAAGGGCGATGTCATCGATGGGTTGGCGAGCGCCGAAGCAACCGGTTGCCAGGTCTTTCATGCGGGAACGACGCAAGACGACCAAGGTCGAGTCGTCACCAGCGGCGGGCGCGTGCTATGTGTGACAGCCTTGGGTGATGATGTGGCCCAGGCACGTGATCTTGTGTATCGCGGTGTGGGCGCCATTACCTGGCCGGGTGTCCATTACCGGCGGGATATTGCATATCGGGCGATTGCCCGTCAGACATGAGCCATGTTCCCGGAGCAGTCGTTATGCGAATGAAGGGGCGTTAGGATGTCACGCGAATATCCGGTCATTGCGGTGACCGGTTCGTCCGGTGCCGGCACGACGACGGTCAGACGAACCTTCGAGCGCATGTTCGCTCGAGAGGACGTCCATGCCGCGTTCGTCGACGGCGACGCTTTTCATCGCTATACCAAGGATGAGCTGGCTCGCATCTTTCGGGAAGAGCCTGAGCGCACGGATGAACTGTCGCATTTCGCTGTCGAAGCCAACCTGCTCGATCGGCTGGAGGTCTTGTTCCAGGAATATGGCGAGCATGGCACCGGCACGTATCGACATTATGTGCATGCCGAAGACCGTCGGCTGGTCGAAGGTGGGCATCAGGTCGGGACGTTTACCGAGTGGCAATCCCTGCCCTGCGGTACCGATCTCCTGTTCTATGAGGGCCTGCATGGCGGCTTGGTCACCGCCGATCATGATATTGCCCGTCATGTCGATCTTCTGGTCGGTGTGGCGCCGACGATGAATCTGGAATGGATACAGAAAATCGATCGCGATACCAAGCTCAGGGGATACTCCCAGGAAGCCGTTATCGATACCATCCTCGGGCGCATGCACGATTATGTGCGCTACATACAGCCCCAGTTTTCGCGGACACATATCAATTTTCAGCGCGTACCGACCGTGGATACCTCCAATCCCTTCGAGGTCCAGGATATTCCCACCGACGCCGAGTCCTTCGTGGTGGTGCGCTTTCGTGATCCCTCCACGGTGGACTTCCCCTATTTGCTGACCATGATCCAGGATGCCTTCATGAGCCGTCCCCACACATTGGTGGTTCCCGGTTCGCGCCTTTCGCTGGCCATGGAGTTGATTCTGGGGCCGCTGGTGAGACAGCTACTCAGTCAGCGGCGATTTCGCTGAGTGTGGGACGGTTGGCTATCCTGCCTTCAGATCATGCGACTGCACATTCCCCAACCGGAGAGACATCATGGACTGCCTGTTCTGCAAGATCATCGATCGAGAGATTCCTGGTGATATCGTCTATGAAGATGATGAGGTTCTGGCCTTCAACGACATCAATCCCCAGGCACCGACACATATATTGATCATTCCCAAGCGCCACATCGCCACGCTCAATGATCTCGCCGATGGTGACCAGGCGCTGATGGGGCGGTTGACCCAAACGGCGGCGACTCTGGCCAAAGAGAGAGGCTTTGCCGACGATGGATATCGTGTCGTGATGAACTGCAATGAAAAAGGCGGCCAGACGGTCTATCATATTCATATGCACCTGATGGGCGGCCGCGGCTTTACCTGGCCGGCTGGGTAGTCGGCGAATCAGCGCTACACCGTCGCTGTCATATGCAAGTGAGCGGCGCATCGGTGCATCATCCTCGAGCCGTTCCGGAATTCCGGAGCGGCTCGTTCGTTAGTGTCGCTTTCACACGCATGGGGGCACGGTTAGACTGGTGACAATCAAGTAAACGAGGCTGTGACATGAACCGTCAGCTATCCCGCACCGACAATCTCATTCACCAATTCGATACGGTGCTGCGTACGCTCGTACCGCATGCAGCGCGGCCCTCGCGTCCCTCGCCGGCGGCCAATATCGAAGAGACCTCCATGACCGAAGCGGATCGGGAACACACCGTCGGTCTGATGCGAATCAATCATACCGGTGAGGTATGTGCCCAGGCGTTGTACCAGGGGCAGGGCCTGACAGCCAAGCTGCCTGATACGCGTGAGCAGATGGAGCAGGCGGCGCAGGAGGAAGTCGATCACCTTGCCTGGTGCGATGCCCGGATCGAAGAGCTCGAGGGGCGCACGAGTCTGCTCAATCCTGCTTTCTACATGGCGTCGTTCGGCTTGGGCGCTATCGCAGGGGCGGTCGGTGATCGTATCAGTCTAGGATTCGTGGCGGCGACCGAAGAGCAGGTCGGCAAACACCTCGATGATCATTTGCAGAAATTGCCGTCCCATGATCGCCGCTCAAGAGCGATTCTCGAACAAATGCGCGAAGATGAAGCGCATCACGAACGCTGGGCTTTGGAAGCCGGCGGAGCCCGCTTCCCACTACCGGCCAAGCTGGGCATGCGCATCATGTCGAAAGTGATGACGAAGAGCGTCTATCGCATCTAAGGTGCAACGCCCCCGAGCGAAGCGGGACGCCTGGCGATAGAGTGAGCTGACTCTCCGCCGTCTTTTCCCACCTCGCCTCAGTGCCTATTCCCGTCGTGGTGGCGTCATTCCTCGATGATCGTGTAATCATGAGTGATTTCGACGCCACCCTGGGCGAGCATGATCGAGGCACTGCAGTATTTCTCGGCGGAAAGCGACACGGCTCGTTTTACCTGAGCGTCTTTCAGACCGTGACCGGTGACCTTGAAGTGGACATGGATATGCGTGAAGACACTCGGTACGCTGTCGGCACGTTCGGCTTCGATCTCGGCGACGCAATCGCTGACCGGTGCCCGGGCCTTCTCCAGTATTTCCATGACATCGAACGAGGTGCAGGCGCCGAGTCCCATCAACATCATTTCCATGGGGCGCGGGCCCGTGTTGCGACCGCCGTGGTCGGGCGGACCGTCGATCACGACACTATGACCACTCCCGGATTCGGCGACGAACTGGCGCCCGTCGGTCCATTTGACACTGGCTTGCATGGATAGATTTCCTTCGGCATACGTGGATGGAAGAGCGCAGCATAGCACTCTCTGGACGTCGACTCAGCCGCGCTGTCGCAATCGGGTATCCAGTTCGGCGAGTCGTTCCGGAGTGCCGACATCCACCCAGTCACCGACGAGTCGATGACCGCTGACTCGTTGGTCTGCGATGGCCTGTCTCAGCAAGGGGGCCAATGGAAAGGCGCCTGGTTCTTGACCCTTGACGAGGGAAGGATCGATCAAGGCAATACCTGCGTAGGTAAGCCGCTGGTTGCCCTGGTCGTCGACTCGGCCGTGTCCATCGAGGTGGAAGTCCCCCGTGGTGTGATGTCCGGGATTGTCGACCAGCCACAGGTGGGCCAGGTCGTCACCGAGGCGTGGTAGATGCCGGAACTCGTCATCGCACCAGACATCGCCATTGATCAGCAGGAAGGGTGATGAACCCAGCAAGGGAAGTGCCTTGAGGATACCGCCTCCCGTCTCCAGTGGCGTTTCCTCGTGACTCCAGGCGATCGACAGGCCGTATTCACGGCCGTCGCCCAGCGCTTGGATGATCTGCTCCCCACGATAGCTGACATTGATGACGACGTCTCTGATTCCGGCGGATGCCAGGCGATCGAGGTGGTGAGCGATCAAGGGTCTGCCGGCGACCGGCAGGAGTGGCTTGGGGCAAGCGTCGGTTAGCGGTCGCATGCGCTTGCCCAGGCCGGCGGCGAGAATCATGGCCTTCATGATGTCTGCCCCGCAAGCGATCGGCGTTGCAGTTCCTCGTTGAGGGCGGGGGCGAGTGTGTCATTCACCCATGTGCGGAACGAGATGAATTCCGGCCAGGGTGCCAGGCTGTCATCGAGATGCCCAAGGAAATGCGGTAAACGGGCCAGGAACCGTGTCTTGTGATCGCGCAAGGCCAGGCGGCAGAAAATGCCCAGCACCTTGAGCGAACGCTGGGCTGCCATCGCATCGGCCAGGAAACGAAAACGCTCGAAGGATATCGTATCGTCAGGTAAACGGCCATCGGCCAGGGCACGTTGATGGAAACCTCCAAGCCAGGCGTTGTACTGTGCAGGCGGGAAACGACAATAACGGCCGCGCAGGAGAGAGACCAGGTCATAGGTGATCGGTCCTTGCATGGCATCCTGGAAGTCGATCATGTAGAGCCGCTGCTCCTGGACCATCAGGTTCATGGCATCGAAATCGCGGTGAACGGCAATCACTGGTTGTACCAGTGCCGTATCGATCAGTTGCTGACGCAGTCTCGGCCAGGTGCTGGGCAGATCGAGCGCCAGCAGCGTACCTGCACACCAATCGCGGAACAGATCGAGTTCTCGTCCTAGCAGATCGGCACTGTAGGCCGGTAGCGTTTCGCCGGGGGCACGCGTTTGTAGCTGGTCGAGCAAGGTCAGGGCCTGGTCGTGCCAGGCCAGAGTCGTCGCCCCGTGGTCACCGTCGAGACAGCGCTGAAGGGGCGTGTCGCCGAGGTCGTCGAGTTCAATGAACCCCAGCTCGAGACTCCGATGATGGATGCATGGTACCGGCAGTCCAGCGTCTTGCCAGGCATCGGCGATGGTCACGAAGGGGCGACTGTCCTCCTTGCCGGGAGGCGCATCCATGACGATGCGAGTCCTGCCATCGGGCAAGGCCAGCCGAAAATAGCGTCGAAAGCTGGCATCGTCCGCAGCCAGGGTGAGGTTCAGTTGACCGAGTGTCAGCCCATGCTGTTCGGCCAGCCAGTGGCAAAGCTGTTCGTAACGTGACGGTTGGGAGGCCGAAGACATTGGGGCTCCTTGGTTGACGGGACTGTGTTGCCACCGCATGCTGCATCCTGGAAGCGTCGCACCGACGCGATGCCTGCACAGGTCGTGTCGCGGGCTGTATGATAACGGTTTCCCATCGCCAAGGACATCGAGGAACATGGGTAAGCGATTGTACTGGACAGCCCTTGCCGGCCTGGTGACTGGATCCGGAATGTTGACTGGCCCCGTGCTGGCCGCCCCGCCCGAGCCGCTACCCGCCGATCAGCTTGATTGGCAGACGTGGGAGGGCGAGGCGCCACCCGATGCACTATGCCGGGGGCGTTACATCGTTCCCGATTATCGTCTGCCACCGGGCGATACGCCGGAGCAGACCCGTTCAGCGTCCGATTCGGCCGAGTACGGCGATAACGGGGAAACCATTCTGAGCGGCGAGGTCATTCTGCGTCGTGGACAGAGTCAACTGGAAGCGCCGCAAGTGCGCGTCAATGCCGAACGGGATCGGGTATTTTCCCAGGGGCCGTTGGCGTTGCGGGATGAAGGTATTCTGGTACGTGGTGACGCGGCGGAAATGTCGTTGGAGTCCGACCAGGCGCAAGTCGATACGGCGCATTATGTGGTGCATGAGCAGCGTCTGCGTGGCGATGCGCAGCAACTGGAGCGTCTGGAAGACGGGCGTTATGTACTCGACGATGCCAGTTTCACCACTTGTGAGCCGGGTAGCAATATCTGGACATTGGTCGGCAAGGACGTGAAGCTCGACCGCGAGAGCGGGTTCGGTACCGCTCGTCATGCGCGTCTCGAGATGGGCGATATTCCTGTCTTCTACTGGCCATGGGTTCGTTTTCCCATTGATGATCGCCGGCAAAGCGGCTTCCTGTGGCCGACACTGGGGTTGTCCACCGACTCCCTGGACTACGGCCAGCCGTATTACTTCAACATCGCTCCCAATCTCGATGCCACGGTGACACCGCGCTGGATCAGTGAGAGCGGTATGCTGCTCGGTGGCGAGTTGCGTTATCTCCAGCCCGGTTTCGAGGGGCAGATTGAAGGTGCCTACCTATCCAGCGATAACGATGGTGGCAATAGCGACAACCCCAATGATCCAGACGGACAGTTCGAGGGTGAGGATCGTTGGTACGTGGATTATCGTCACCAGGGGCGCATTTCGGATCGTTCGGATTATAACCTGCGTTACGGTGCCGCCAGTGATGGACGCTACTTCGATGACTTCGGACGCAATTTCGCCGAACGAGATACCAACAGCCTGTCGCGTCTGGCACAGGTCGACTACCGGGGAGAGCGCTGGCAGTTCGATGCGCGTGCGCAGGGCTATCAGAAACTGGAGTTCCCGTTGAATCCGAGGAACAAGCCGTTCTATCGCCTGCCGAGCCTGACTGCGAATGCCCGCTGGGATCAGGATGCCGGCTTCTATCAGCAGTGGCGTTCCAACGTGACCCATTTCTGGCGGGATCTCGATACCGATGAAAATGGCGTCGTCGAGGATGAATTGGGGCGTAGCCGCAGGATACCTCTGCGTGAGGCCGCCAATGGCACACGCCTGCACTTGTCGCCGGCGGTCGGCTGGCGAGCCGAGCTAAGCTGGGGGTTCCTCGAACCCCGCCTGGAAATGCTGCACACCACCTATGAACTCGATTACGGCAATCGCGATACCTCGCGAAGCGAGAGCCTGTCCCGTACCGTACCCGTCACGTCAGTGGATAGCGGGCTGATCTTCGAACGCGACATGAACTGGTTCGATGCCGCTTACCGCCAGACACTGGAACCACGTTTGTATTACGCCTATGTGCCGGAGCGCGATCAGAGCGAATTTCCGGACTTCGATACCAATGAGCGTGCTTTCTCCTATAACCAGTTATGGTCTCCCTACCGCTTTTCCGGCAGTGACCGTATCGGTGATGAGAACAAGGTATCCTACGGTATCGCGTCACGCTTTCTCGAAGACGAAAGCGGCCGTGAGCGCCTCTCCATCGCCTTGGGGCAAAGCCGCTACTTCGAGGATCGCAACATCGACATGAACGGCGATCCCGATACCTTGCCTTCAGAGAACAATTATGAGCGTTACTACAATGCCGTGCGTGACCGTTCACCGGTGGTAACGCGCGTCAACTGGCAGATCAGCGATCGTTGGAGTACACGCTACCAATGGCTGTACGACGAACAGCGTGACTTGACCGAAAGCAATAGCGTGAGTCTTCGCTATCGTGACCCTGACGGACATGTGTTGAACCTTGGCTACCGTTGGCAACTCGAAGGGTTTGATCCCTCCGGCGATGCCGAGGACCGCTTGGGGTACAACCGTGAGGAGTACGACATCTCAGGGGCGTATCAGCTGAATCCACGTATCGATCTGATCGGTCGTTTCCTTTATGACAACACCAACGATCGAGCCCTGGAGCAACTAGCGGGTGTGCAGTGGAATGACTGCTGTTATGGTTTGCAACTGGTGTGGCGCGAGTGGATCGAGGACAACGATACGGCCAACCGTATCGACGACGACTACACCGACCGCGGTATCTTCCTGCGCTTCGTCTTCAAGGGACTGGGTGGTGCAGGCCAGGAGGCGGATGAATACTTTGAACAAGCCATTCCGGGATATCGCTCCACGGCGTTCTAGACGAGTCGACCGTCAAGATGTGATCGAGTGACACGACACCTAATTCGGGATACAGAATGAGAGTAAACGAGGTAGTTATGCGCAGCCGTTTCATCGCCCCGCTGGGGCTCGCCTTGCTGCTGGCCATCTTGCCGTTGGCGGTGCAGGCACAGAGCGCCGAGCCGCTGGACCGTATCGTTGCCGTAGTCAACGAGGATGCGATCATGCAAAGCGAACTCGAGACTCGGGTCGATCAGGTGCGCAGTCAGATGTCTTCGCGCGGGATGCAAGGGCCGGATGAACAAGCACTTCGCCGTCAGGTACTGGATCGCATGATCCTGGAAGAAATCCAGTTGCAGATGGCGGCAAACGCCGATCTCAGCGTCAACGATACCGAGCTCAATTCGGCCGTGCGCAGTATCGCCGAAAGCAATGACATGACGCTGGAGCAGTTCGCCGATGCATTGGAAGGTGATGGATTGACGTTGGCCGATGTGCGGCGGCAGGTTCGCCGTGACCTCCTGATACGGCAGGTGCAACAAGCGAATGTTTCGCGTCGAGTCAATGTCAGTGATCGCGAGATCGACCGTTACCTTGATCAGCAGGGCGACCGTCAAGGCGATCGGTATCACCTGGCCCATATCCTCGTCTCCTTGCCTCAGTCCGCGAGCTCTGACGAGATTCAGCAGGCTCAGAACGAGGTGCGTCGACTGGCTGATGAGTTGGAGCAGGGGGCGGATTTCGCCGAACTGGCGGCGGCCGAGTCCGATGGCAGCCAGGCCTTGGAAGGCGGTGACCTGGGGTGGCGCAGTGCCGGTGAAATACCGAGTATCTTCGCGGATACCATTCCTGAGCTCGCGGTAGGCGAGGTGACCGAGCCGTTGCGCAGTCCGAGCGGTTTTCACCTGGTCAAGTTGCTCGACCGTGAAGACGGACAGCAAGCCAATGGTCGCAATCGACGCGATCAGGCGCGTCAGGCACTTTTCCAGCGCAAGGCCAACGATGAACTGGAAGCCTGGCTGCAGGAGATTCGCGCCGAAGCGTTCGTCGATAATCGTCTTGACGCCGCAGGCTGAGGGATTACCTCGTGTCGACTCCCGTGCTGGCATTGACGACAGGCGAGCCGGCAGGTATCGGGCCGGAACTGGTGGTGAAACTGGCGGCTGAGATGTCGTCGTCATCAGTGCGGCTGGTCGCTGTCGGTGATCCAGCCATGCTGGTCGAGCGGGCTGCGTTGACAGGCGTGGATATCGATATCCAACCACTTGCCTTGGGGCAGGACCCCGCCAGGGTACCTGCAGGGAGCTTACCGGTTTGGCCGGTAACGTTGCGGCGACCATCCCAGCCTGGCCACCTGCTGGCGGCGAATGCCGATTACGTGATAGAGACCCTGGACGTGGCGATCGCTGCCTGTCGTCACGGTCAGGCCCAGGGAATGGTAACGGCCCCTGTGCATAAAGGCATCATCATTGATGGGGGGCACGTCGGCTTTACCGGCCATACCGAATACTTGCGCGATGCTTGCGACATCGACGAGGTCGTGATGATGCTGGCTACCCACGACCCGCTTCATGCCCGTGATCCCTGTTGGCAAGGCAAACGAACGTTGCGTGTCGCCTTGGCGACCACGCATTTGCCACTGCGTGACGTCGCCGAGGCAATCAGGCCCGAGAGTCTGGCTCGGGTCGTGCGCATCTTGCACACTGACCTGCAGCGTCATTTCGGTATCGCGTCACCGCGAATTCTGGTGTGCGGCCTGAACCCTCATGCCGGTGAAGACGGGCATTTGGGGCGAGAGGAAATCGAGGTGATAACGCCGACCCTATCTCATTTACGTGCACAGGGGGTCTCGGTGTTCGGGCCGTTACCGGCCGATACTCTGTTTACGCCCCGTTACCTGGCGGAGACAGATGCGGTTCTGGCCATGTACCATGATCAAGGGCTGGCCGTACTCAAGTATGCAGGTTTCGGCCGTGGCGCCAATATCACATTGGGGTTGCCGATCATTCGTACCTCGGTGGATCATGGAACTGCCCTGGACCTGGCCGGGACGGGATGTGCCGATACGGGGAGCTTGGCAGAAGCCGTCATGCTCGCGCGTTCCATGGTGACACACGCATTCTGAGTCAATGACTGCTATCATCCTCGTCTTTGCGAGTCCAAGGAATTCATTGCTGCATGTCATCTCGCCCCCAGCCACATCGAGCCCGCAAGCGCTTTGGTCAGAACTTTCTGCGCGATCCGGGCATCGTTTCACGTATCGTGCGCGCCATTGCACCCCGTGATGGGGATCGCCTGATCGAAATCGGGCCAGGACAGGGTGCGCTCACGGGGCCCTTGCTGGAAGCGAACGGCAGTCTGGAAGTCATTGAGCTGGATCGGGATCTAGTGCCCGGTCTGCGGGTGCAATTCTTTCGCTATCCCGGTTTCGTCATCCATGAAGGTGATGCGTTGAAACTGGACTACCTGGCATTCAAGGGCGACGGACCACCACTGCGGGTGGTAGGTAATCTGCCATACAATATTGCCACACCGCTGATCGTACGCTTGATGGAAGCCGGCCGCGCCATTGCCGATATGCACTTCATGCTGCAGAAAGAGGTCGTTGAACGTCTGGCAGCATCGCCGGGAGGGGCCGCATGGGGGCGATTATCGGTCATGGCACAATACCACTGTCAGGTCGATGACCTGTTTTCGGTTCCCCCTGAGGCCTTCGTCCCTCAGCCCAACGTGGACTCGGCCATTGTGCGTTTGACGCCGCACGCCGAGTTGCCCCATGTCGCTGTGGATGAAAACATCCTGTTCGATGTGGTGCGTGATGCTTTCGGCCAACGCCGTAAGACATTGAGGAACAACCTGAAAGCCCATCTTACACCGGCCGAGTTGGAACGCTTGTCGATCGATTCCGGACGCCGGCCTCAGACGTTGACCGTCGAGGAATTCGTGCGCATTGCCAACTTCCTGGCCAGGAAGCCCTCATGAAAGCGTCGTCTCATTTACCGTCGTCAGCCGACATCCGTGTTCAGGTGGAACCGGCCTACTGTGATGAAGAATCCTCACCTGCCGAACAGCGCTTCGTGTTTCGCTATACCATCACCATACACAACCACTCCGAGAACAGCGTACAGGTGCTGGCACGTTACTGGAAAATCACGCAAGGGAGCGGCAAAGTGCAAGAGGTGCGCGGTAAAGGAGTCGTGGGTAAGCAGCCCTTGATCGGCCCAGGCCAGACGTTTCGTTATACCAGCCGCGCGGTACTCGACGGACCTGTCGGTGTCATGCAGGGCGCTTATACCTGTGTCGATACGGCGACACAGCAGGCGTTCGAGGTGGATATCGCACCGTTTCGTCTGGCGAACCCCAGTCAAGTGCATTGAGCATGCTCATGGGGCCGGATGACCATCCGCGACAGTGAATAGCAAGAGTAGGAGTTGTCATGACCACGTACGTTGTCGGTGATCTGCAGGGATGCCACGACGAGTTCGAGGCATTGCTCGAGCGGCTTGAGTTCGATACTCGCCATGATGCGTTATGGCTGGTCGGCGATCTGGTCAATCGAGGGCCCGGATCGCTGGCGTGTCTGCGCCGGGTCTACCAGCTTGGTGATGCGGCGCGGGTGGTACTGGGCAACCACGATCTGCACTTGCTGGCAGTGGCTCGTGGACGCTCGGAACTCAAACGCAAGGACACCCTGGTACCGGTACTCGAAGCGCCGGATCGCGAACGACTGCTTGATTGGTTGCAAGCCCAACCGTTGATCGTCACGAATGGTAACGAGGTCATGGCCCATGCCGGACTGCCGCCTCAATGGCGTGTCGAAAAAGCGGTCCAATTGGCCTCCGAGGTGCAGGATCGTCTGACCGGCCAATACGGCGGCGCATTTCTGGAGCAGATGTACGGTAACCAGCCGGATATCTGGCGCGACGACCTGGAGGGTATCGAGCGGCTCCGGGTAATCGTCAACACATTGACACGCATGCGCTTTATCAACTCGGAAGGTCTGCTTGATTTTACCGCCAAGGAAGGGCTTGACTCAGTGCCGGCAGGCTATGCGCCCTGGTTCACTTTTCCTCGTCATGACGACCCGCATATCCTGTTCGGCCATTGGGCGGCGCTGGAAGGGCGGACACCGGGTAGTCGGGTGAATGCCGAAGCACTGGATACCGGATGTGTCTGGGGAGGTCGTTTGACGGCATTGAACCTGGACACTGGCCAGCGTGTCAGTGTGCCGAGTCGACCAGGCGCAAACTGACGGACGGGTGAGTATGAACGATCGCATGGCGGGACTCGATGTGTATCGTGTAGGCGGCGCGGTGCGCGACAAACATCTCGGATGGCCGGTCTATGACAACGACTGGGTCGTCGTCGGTGCAACGCCCAAGATGATGGAGCGCCGTGGTTTCAAGCCGGTTGGTCGTGATTTTCCGGTGTTCCTGCATCCCGAAACGCATGAGGAGTATGCGCTGGCGCGTACCGAGCGCAAGCAGGGTCGTGGCTATACCGGATTCCAGGTTCAGGCGAGTCCTGATGTGACGCTCGAAGATGATCTACGTCGACGCGACTTGACCTGCAATGCCATGGCCGAAACCCCTGATGGCACCTTGATTGACCCATACGGCGGGTTGGCTGACCTGCAGCACAAGGTGTTGCGTCATGTGTCGCCGGCATTCGTCGAGGATCCTCTACGGGTCCTGCGGACGGCACGTTTCCTGGCTCGCTATCGGCATATGGGATTTTCCATTGCGGTTGATACATTGGCGTTGATGCGCGAACTGGTTGCCAATGGAGAAATGGCATACCTGGTGGCCGAGCGTGTCTGGACAGAGACTGACAAGGCATTGGGTGAACTCTCGCCCCATGCGTATTTTCAGGCGCTGATGGATTGTCATGCCTTGTCTGAGCTGATGCCCGAACTGACCGCCGAGTCCATGCATCTGGAAGACGCGCTCGCACGGATGCTTCATCTTCCCGAGCTGGACGACTCGGATGACGATGGCGTGAAGCGCTGGCGTTGGGCCAGACTGTGCGAGCATCTGGATGATGACGTGCGCCAATCATTGCAACAGCGCTTGCGGGTACCGAATGCCTATGCCGATCAGGCGAGCTTGGCAGCATTGACCCGCCGCTTCAGGCATGCATCAGGGACGGCACTGCCTGACGCTCATGCGGTGTTTCAATGGCTGAACGATATCGATGCCTGGCGTCGCGGTGAGCGTGTCGCTCCCCAACTGCGCCTTATCCACCTGACCGATGAGCACCTGGCCCAAGTGCTTTCTAATGCTTGGGCGCATGCCCTCCAGATCCAGCCGCGCGACCTGGTCGAGGCGGGGTACAAGGGGAAGGCCCTCGGTGACGCTCTGGCCGAGCGCCGTCGAGCGGCTATCGATGAGGCCCTGCATGCCCGCGATCGTGAGCCTTCCGGGTGACCCTTGGCGTTACTCGGGCGTATCGGCATGCGAGATCTGTCGACCTTGCCATGTGAAGTCCACTGGCCACAGACGCTGGGACGTCCGGGGAAAATCGGCCCACATTTCGGCGTAGGTCCGACCATCGAGAGGGTGGCGTTGTTCGGGAATCAGTTCCGCCATGGGCAGCAGAACGAAGGCGTGAAATGTGATTTCGTCACGCGGCAGTGTGACGCCGTCGACATTGCCGATCAGGCCATCGACAGTCAACAGGTCGATGTCCAGCGTCCGAGGACTGAATTTAGGACTGTCCTTGCGCCGTCCATTGGCGTATTCGAGCTGTTTGCACCAGGATTGCAGCTGTCCCACACTCAAGGCCGTGTGAAAGACAGCGATCAGGTTGTAGAAATTACGCCCATCTTCGAATCCCACCGGTTCGCTTTCGAACACACGTGACACATCGGGAGTGCCGAAATTGGCCTGTAGGGCATCGAGACATGCGCGAATATGCCGCTCGCGCTCGATGTTGCTTCCTATGCTGACGGTCACTTGCTTCATAGAGGTTTTCCGCGTTCGATGCGTACGCCAACGGCATCGGCGTTGGCAATGGCGCCGGGCTTGCGCACTGTCAGGCGTAGCCACTCAATGTCGTATTCCTGGCGTAAGGTCTCGCATAACCGTTCGGCAAAGGTCTCGACCAGGCTGAAGGAGTGAGAATCGGCAAAACGAGTGATATGCTCGCTGATTGCAGCGTAGTTCAATGTCTTGTCCAGATCATCGGTGGTTGCGGCACTCGTTATGTCGGTTGCCATTTCCAGGTCGAGCACCAGGCGTTGACGAATATTGCGTTCCCAGTCGTAAACACCGATCACGGTTTCCACGCCAAGTGCCTCGATCAGTACGCGATCCATGAAGCGTGTTCCTTGTCGAATCGAGGGTGAAGAGTCGGCTTTGAATTGTACGTGAGTCGGGTATCAGAATCATGGGGTAATGGCCCCGCTCCCAGGAAACTCCACATGACGTTTGCCGTATCTTATTCGTGGCTGGCTGCCTTGGTGGTGCTGGGGTACCTATGCGGTTCGTGGCTCAGTGCCATCAGCATGTGCCGGCTGGCCGGTGTTGGAGACCCACGCTACCGCGGATCCCGTAATCCAGGCTTTTCCAATGTCTTGCGCTTGTATGGCAAGCACTTGGCATTGGCGACCCTGGTTCTCGATGCACTGAAGGGGATGCCGGTGTTATGGCTGACCAAGGCCGTGGGATGGTCACCTTGGGCACAGGGACTGGTAGGTCTCAGTATATTGCTGGGGCACAGTTACCCACTGTGGCACCGGTTTCGAGGTGGCAAGTCCGTGGCCAGCGCCTTCGGTGTCTTACTGGTATTGGCTCCACTGGTCGCCTTGTGCTGTGCCTTGTGCTGGGTCGTGCTGGCCTGGCGTGTGCGTACGGCGGCCGTGGCATCATTGGCCAGCGCCATGATGGCACCCTTGCTCAGCTTCTGGCTGGCCCCTGATTACGTGCTGGTGATTCTGGGGTTTGCACTGTTGGTGCTGGGACGCCATGTTTGGAACATTCACCGGCTGAGCCGTGGGGCGGAAACCACGCTGATCGAGCCGCCCAACGGCAATGTCAGCTCGTTGGAGGATGAAGATCGGTGAGAGGCCAGCGCGGCAGGGCGAGCATGGCGCTTCCATCGCGTTCTCCAGCCAGCAGACGTTGGGCACCGGCATAAGCGATCATGGCGCCGTTGTCGGTACAGAAGCGATTGCGTGGATAGTACGCTCTGGCCTGTCGTTTGGTGACCGCTTCGTCGAGGCGTTGGCGAAGGCGGGCATTGGCGCTGACACCACCTGCGACGACCAGGCGCTTGAGGCCAGTATCATCCAGGGCTCGACGGCACTTGATGACCAGCGTATCCACCACCGCCTCTTCGAAGGCCCTGGCGATGTCCGCCCGCGCTTGCGTGTCCAGCGCCTCGGCATCCCGCAGGGCATTGGCGGTGGTCAGGGTATGGGTCTTGAGCCCCGAGAAACTGAAATCCAGTCCGGGACGGTCGGTCATCGGGCGAGGAAACCGGAAGCGTTCCGGGTTACCCTGTTCGGCCAATCGCGCGATGGCGGGGCCGCCTGGATAATCGAGTTCGAGCATCTTGGCCGCCTTATCGAATGCCTCGCCGGCCGCATCGTCTACCGACTCACCCAGCAACCGATAATCGCCCAGGCCGCTTACCGCCACCAATTGCGTATGGCCGCCGGAAACCAGTAATGCGACGAACGGGAAATCCAACCGATCGCCTTCCAGCATGGGCGCCATTAGATGGCCTTCCATATGATGGACGCCCAGTACCGGTATGCCCAGACCTTTTGCCATACCATGAGCCGTCGCGGCACCGACCATCAAGGCACCGACTAGCCCGGGCCCAGCGGTATAGGCAATGGCATCCAGGTCGCTGCGTTCGTGCGCCGCCTGACCCAGTACTTCGTCGACCAGGGGAAGCAATTTACGGGTGTGGTCGCGTGATGCCAGTTCCGGCACGACGCCGCCAAAATCGGCATGCATCGCCACTTGGCTGTAAAGCGCATCGGCCAGCAGGCCTGCGTCGGTGTCATAGAGAGCGACACCGGTTTCGTCACATGACGTTTCGATCCCCAGAACACGCATAATAAGATAGTCTCGGCGGTGGTAAAGCTCTCGTATTCTACGCCTTTTTGCAGCGTTTTTGGCAGAGGCATGACATCATCAGTTTGCATACATGCGGGAGAGGGGCTAGAATATTGTGCGCTGTACGACTGGGTCGTGCGCCTGAGTTCCCCTACTCTATTAGTTCGAAACATCAGCGATGTGGCGATAGCTGCATCGGCATGAGTTTATTGCTATATCGTGCATTGGGAAGCTCTCCAGGCGTGCGTTCAAACCGAACTCATGATTTCAAGGTAGGTGATTGCTTAATGCCTTCTGTCAAAGTACGTGATAACGAACCGTTTGACGTTGCGCTGCGTCGTTTCAAGCGTTCCTGTGAAAAGGCCGGTGTATTGTCCGAAGTGCGTCGTCGTGAGCACTATGAAAAGCCGACTGCGGAACGCAAGCGTAAAGCGGCAGCAGCTGTGAAGCGCCACGCCAAGAAGCTCCAGCGTGAGCGTAAGCGTTTCGAACGGCTTTACTGATCCGTACTGAAAACAGTCGACGCATCCAATCGGCTGTTTCGAGAGGGATTCCGAGCGGCTGCCATAAGGTGGCCGCTCGTGTTTGCGTCGTTCCCGGCATCGCTTCGTCCGTCTTCCGAGGTTCAGTTAGCCCCATGGGTCAGATCCCGCAACGTTTTATCGATGATCTCCTGGCTCGCGCCGATGTGGTCGAGGTAGTGGGAGAACGGGTGCAACTGAAAAAAGGAGGACGCGATTATATGGGGCTGTGCCCCTTTCATCAGGAAAAGTCGCCCTCGTTTACCGTGAGTCCGGACAAGCAGTTCTATCACTGCTTTGGCTGTGGCGCACACGGTAATGCGCTGCGTTTTCTAATGGATTACGACAACCTCGGCTTTCCGGAAGCCGTGGAGTCGTTGGCAGCCAGGCAAGGCCTTGCCGTGCCGCGGGAAGGGGATGATGACCCTCGTGTACAGGCGCGCGAGAGAAAACAGCGGGAAGGTGTCAATCTCCTTGAACTGGCGGCAAAATTCTTTCGTGAGCGTCTCAAGATGCCCGAGGGGGAATCGGCACGCCAATATCTGGAGCGTCGAGGCCTCTCGCCGGAAATACAGGAAGATTTTGCCATCGGGTATGCGCCCGACAGTTGGGAAGCGTTGACGCATCACTTGACGGAGCGGGGCGTATCCGAAGCCGTGCAGGTCGAATACGGTCTGCTGATAC
The DNA here is from genome assembly GCF_008079445.1 of Aidingimonas lacisalsi. Classification (GTDB taxonomy): domain Bacteria; phylum Pseudomonadota; class Gammaproteobacteria; order Pseudomonadales; family Halomonadaceae; genus Aidingimonas; species Aidingimonas lacisalsi. The sequence continues at coordinate 429,732 of NZ_VRYH01000003.1, forward strand.
ACCGTGAGGATAGTGGTCGTCGCTATGACCGCTTTCGCGACCGGGTGATATTCCCGATTCGTGACATCAAGGGCCGTACGATTGCTTTCGGTGGCCGGGTCCTGGGGGACGCTAAACCCAAGTATCTCAATTCGCCTGAAACCCCGGTGTTTCACAAAGGGCGCGAACTGTACGGCCTCTACGAAGCCCGCCAGGCGAACCGGCGTCTCGACAGGTTGTTGATCGTCGAAGGCTACATGGATGTCGTGGCTCTGGCGCAGTTTGGCATCCGCAACGCGGTGGCCACGCTCGGGACATCCACCAGCGAAGAGCATCTACAGCGATTGTTCCGACTGGTCGATGAGGTGGTGTTCTGCTTCGACGGCGACCGTGCGGGCCGTCAGGCTGCCACGCGGGCGTTGGAGACAGTCCTGCCTTCGATGATCGATGGTCGACAGGCACGTTTCCTGTTTCTGCCGGAGGGTGAGGATCCGGATAGCCTGGTGCGTCGTGAAGGGGAGGCGGCGTTCCAGGATCGTGTCACGTGTGCCAGTCCGTTATCGGAGTTTCTCTTCGAGCAAGCGGCCAGCGGACGTGACCTGAACAGTATCGAAGCTCGTGAACGCTATGCCAGCCAGGTGCTGCAAGCACTGGAGCGTCTGCCTGAGGGTGTCTTGAAATCCTTGATGCTGAGTGAGTTGGCTTCGCGCACCGGTGTCGAGAGGGCCAGGTTCGAAACGCTATTGTCGCGTAGCAATGCTGCCCCACCTTTTGCCTCGCAGGATGACGAGGTGGGGCATGACGATGTTCGTGCAATGGATGACGGTTCGATACCGCCGGCCAGGCCAGGTCGCCAGCGTGGTGATTCGCGAGTGGCGTTGGCCAATATGGCGCGCGTGTTGCAACTGATCTTGCGTGAACCACGTTTGGTCGAGCAACTGCCGGCATCGTTCGACTGGTGCGATGACCAGGATCCGGATACGTCCCTGTGCGTATCGGTTGTGGAGCTGGTCCGGGCGGGTCGCTACCGCAGCTCTCAGGTTCTACTGGCGCATTTTCATGGTACGGCCGATGGCCAGCGGCTAGCGGAACTGGCCAGACGAGAACTTCCCATCAAGCCGGCCGATAGAGCCGCCGTGTTGCATGAGCTGGTGAGCTATTTTCAGGAGCGGGTATCGCGGGAGTCGCCACAGGGGGAAGTCGATGCCTTGCTGGCCAAGGAGCGTAGCGGCGAGCGCCTGTCGCAAAGTGAAAAGATTCGCCTGCGAGAGCTGTTGAGCTCTCTGGCGCGATAACACAGGGACGGTACGCCACGTGTGGCGTGAATGGTTCTGTATTGGCGTTGGGGTTGAATTATTGCCTAATATCACCATCTAAGAGGCAAGCATTCTATACCCCAAGGCAGTACAACCGGACAAACTAACACACCTTAACGTAAGCGCAAATGGGAAAACTGGCGGCCCCTTGGGGAGAACCGCTATACTGTTCGGCTTTATGGAATTTTGCCGCCTAAACGTTTGGGTGCTTCATTCTTCTTCGTCTAGATAGGGTTTCTATGGCTGGAAATGCGCAGCAGCAGTCACGTCTGAAGGAGCTGATCGCGAGAGGCAAGGAACAAGGCTTCCTGACCTATGCAGAGGTTAACGATCACCTTCCCGAGGATATCGCTGACCCGGAACAAGTGGAAGACATCATCGGTATGATCAACGACATGGGGATCAATGTCGTTGAGGAAGCCCCTGATGAAGATACGTTGATGATGGCCGATCACTCCGCCGACGAGCATGCTGCCGAAGAAGCAGTGGCGGCGCTCGCTGCGGTCGAGAGTGACGTTGGCCGCACCACGGATCCTGTGCGCATGTACATGCGGGAAATGGGGACCGTCGAGCTGCTGACGCGTGAAGGTGAAATCGAGATCGCCAAGCGGATCGAGGAAGGCACCCGCGAAGTGATGTCGGCCTTGGCGTATTTGCCGGGCGCCGTCGACTCCATTCTGGAGGCTTACGACAATACCCAGGACGAAGAGGCGCCGGGCCGGCTGTCGGACCTGTTCTCCGGTTTCATCGATCCGGATGAAGGTATCCCCGGTGTGGCGGAAGCAGAAGTCGCGGCTCCCGAGGTTGATGAGGAGCTCGTTGCCGATGCAGAGACCGAGGCCGAAACGGAAGACGACGATGACGAAGCTGCCGGTGGTGAAGGTGGCCCGGATCCCGAAGAGGCACGAGCCCGCTTCGAGCAGATTCGTACTCAGAACCAGCGCGTCAACGAGGCGCTCGAAACCCACGGTCGCGGTTCTCGGGAAGTCAGCGAAGAGCAGGCCAGGCTGGCCGAGCTGTTCTCGCCGATCAAGCTGGTACCCAAACATTTCGAACGCTTGGTGAATCAGGTTCGGATAAGTATCGAGCAGGTGCGTGTCCAGGAAAAATCGATCATGCAGATTCTCGTCAAGCGAGGCAAGGTGCCGCGTAAGACGTTCATCAAGTCGTTTCCGGGCAACGAATCCCGCACGGCATGGTTCGATGAATTCCTGAGCGCCAATGCCAAGTACTCTGAACGCCTGGAGCCTTACCGTGGCGATGTGGCCCGCGCACAGCGTAAGATCGCGTTCGAGGAAGACATGGTTCAGTTGCCGGTCGGCGATCTGAAAGAAGTCAATCGAAAAATGTCGATCGGGGAGGCCAAGGCTCGCCGTGCCAAGAAGGAAATGGTAGAGGCGAACCTGCGTTTGGTGATCTCGATTGCCAAGAAATATACCAATCGTGGATTGCAGTTCCTGGATCTGATTCAGGAAGGCAACATCGGCCTGATGAAAGCGGTGGACAAGTTCGAATACCGCCGCGGCTACAAGTTCTCGACCTACGCCACTTGGTGGATCCGGCAGGCAATCACGCGCTCGATCGCTGACCAGGCGCGCACTATCCGTATCCCGGTGCACATGATCGAAACGATCAACAAGCTCAACCGTGTCTCCCGTCAGATGCTGCAGGAGATGGGTCGTGAACCGACACCCGAGGAGCTTGGTGAACGTCTGGAAATGCCCGAAGACAAGGTGCGCAAGGTCCTCAAGATTGCCAAGGAGCCGATCTCCATGGAAACGCCGATCGGTGATGACGATGATTCACACCTTGGCGACTTCATCGAGGATGGCACCATGCTGCTGCCGGTCGATTCGGCAACCGGCGAAGGGTTGATCGAAGCGACGCGTAACGTGCTGGGTGGGCTGACGGCCCGTGAAGCCAAGGTTCTGCGGATGCGCTTCGGCATCGATATGAATACCGACCATACGCTTGAAGAGGTTGGCAAGCAGTTCGATGTCACACGCGAACGGATTCGCCAGATCGAAGCCAAGGCATTGCGCAAGCTCCGCCATCCGTCGCGTTCCGAATCACTGCGTTCGTTCCTCGACGAATAATGGCTTCAAACCGACTGATACCAGGCCCACCGTTGCGGTGGGCTTTTTCATGTCTGGGGGGCGGAGGCGTTGCGGCTGACTCGCCAGCGTCTGGCCAGTAATACCAGTTCAATGACGGCGAACAGCAGCAGCGCGTAGCCGAATAGCTCCGTTACTTCTTCGGCGGCATCCTTGAATGTCCGGGCGTAGTGATCGCCCAGGATCGCCATCCATACTTCGCTGCGCCCGTAAAGCCGCGAAAAGGCATAGGTCGTCAAGAAGCCGGCGGCGAACAGGCCGAAGGAGAAGGTGTTGGAGTAACATTCGAATTCGCGTACGAAATCGTGGCGTCGACGAATGACCTGAATGAGGCAGGGCAGCACGACGAATGTGACCAGGACTTGCCATGCACCGTCAAAGACATAGGTGTCGAGATAGGAGTCCTGTTCGCGGATGAAGGACGAGAAGAGGAAGCCGAACATCAGCAGTGTGACCTGAGGCATGCGCTTGACCCCATACCGGGCGTAAATCAGTAATGCAGAAGCGAGTGCCAAAAGTAGCGACTGTGCCAGTTCGGTAAAGCCCCGCTCGGTAAATCGAGTGTCAGGGAGGTATAGCGCTTCATAGTAGACGCCCTGCATCAAAGCGCCGGTCAGTAGAATGTATATGAGGGCTCGCAGGCAAGTCGCCCGAAAACTGATGCTAGCAGAGGGGGGCATGAAGATTTCCCTATCGGTAATGCGTCAAACGAAGTGGGCCATTCTAGCGTTCCTCATTTGGGCTCGCTAGCGGGAACGTCGTTATCCTGCAGCTGCCCGATGCCCGCTGCGCCTCTTCGACCAGCCAGTCATGCACGCCCTTGACCCGACGGTCGTCCAAGGCGCCCTGGGTATGAACAATTCCATAACGTTTGCCGGTGGCGACCCGCTCGGTAAATGGTGAAATCAGGACGCCGGTCTTGAGTTCATCGGTGATGAGCGTCTGGCGAGCGATCGCGACCCCCATGCCGGCAATGGCGGCTTCCATGGTGAGTTGGTTGCGGTTGAATGTATAGCCGCGTCGCACATTGATATGTGGAGCACTAATCGCCTTGAGATAGTGTTCCCACTCGGCGTGGTCATGGCTGCCACGCCAGGCGGTGACATCATGGAGCAACGGGTACCAGGCAAGATCTTCGGGGCGTTGCAGCGGTGGCTTGCCACGCAGTAGACCGGGCGAGCAGACCGGAAATATCACCTCATCCATCAACGGTGTAATGTTCAGCCCCGGATAATGGCCGTCATTGAGATCCAGGGCCAGGTCGAATTCCCCATCCCGCAACGAAATATTGCTGTCTTCGGCGACGACCTGTAGCTCGATGTCGGGGAAACGTGCTTGTAAGCGCGGCAGACGAGGCATTAGCCATTTAGCCAGGAAGGAGGGAACCGAGCGGAGCCGTAGGGTGCCACTCATGACGCCACTGCGCAATCGCCGTACCTCCATGCCCACCGATTGATACGCTTCGTCAACGACGGCAGCCAGGCGTCGTCCCTCCTCGGTCAACTCGAGCTGTCGTGGGAGCCGCCGGAACAGCTTGAATCCCAGGCGGTCTTCCAATTGTTTGATTTGCTGACTGATGGCGCCTGTCGTGACATGCAGCTCTTCGCCGGCCCGCGTGAACGACAAGTGGCGTGCGCTGACCGCGAATATTTTCAGCCAAGCATGGGTTTGAGCATTCAGAGGAGGTGTCATGATTTAGTTATACTAAAGCCAAGAGCAAATTTTCTCGGTTGTTTCCCGCAGGGCACTCAACCACCCTATTCCCCGACGATACATCATGTCATCGCTTGATAGCGAGTTTAGTGAAATTGATGTGATAGCTACCAACCGCCACGCTACCGTGATGAGGCGAACGACAATGGCCATTAGTGTATTCGACTTGTTCAAGATTGGAGTGGGGCCGTCCAGTTCTCATACCGTAGGCCCCATGCAAGCGGCCCATGACTTTGTCGAGACATTGCGACAGCAGCAGTCGCTGGAGCGCGTGGCGCGTATCGAAGTGCAATTGTATGGCTCGTTGTCCGCCACGGGGGTTGGTCATGGCACGGATCGTGCCGTGATCATGGGGCTGATGGGGGAGTGTCCTGCTCATATTGACCCTACCGTCATGTCGCCTCGTATCGAGGCGTTGCTGGCGACCAATACGTTATGGCTCGATAACCGGGTGGCCGTTCCGTTCCAGTGGGCCAATGACATGCAATGGCATGACGAAAACCTTCCACATCACCCCAACGCATTACGATTGATCGCTCACGGGTATGATCGCCCCCTATATCACAATACCTACTATTCGATCGGCGGTGGTTTCGTGGTCGATGAAGGCCAGGCCCAGGCAGGTAGTTTGGACACCGATGAGACGTGCTTGCCTTACGATTTCAACTCGGCTGCCGAATTGTTGGCCTTGTGTCGGATGCATGACATGCGCATCAGCGAACTGATGCTTGAAAACGAAAAGGCCTGGCGCGATGAAGCCGATATTCGCCAGGCATTGTGGCGTATCTGGGAAGCCATGCAGGCGTGTGTGAACACGGGAATCGAGACCGAGGGCGTGTTACCGGGTGGCTTGAACGTCAAGCGTCGTGCTGCTGCCTTGCATCGCCGCCTGATAGCGATGGAAGACAGTACCAGCCTGATTGCATCGACGTTTTCGGCGATGGACTGGGTCAACGTCTTCGCGTTGGCGGTCAACGAAGAGAATGCTGCAGGAGGACGGATGGTCACTGCTCCCACTAACGGAGCGGCCGGTATCGTGCCTGCGGTATTGCACTACTACATGAAGTTCCAAACCGGGGCGACTGAGCGAGATGTCGTGGATTTTCTGCTGACCGCGGGTGCCGTCGGTATTCTATGCAAGAAGAACGCATCGATTTCCGGTGCCGAAGTCGGCTGCCAGGGCGAAGTAGGGTCGGCCTGTGCCATGGCGGGCGCCGGGCTCACCGTGGTGAAGGGGGGCTCGGGTGCACAGGTGGAGGATGGAGTTGGCGACGGCGAGAATGCTGCTGAGATCGGACTGGAGCACAACCTGGGGCTGACTTGCGATCCGGTGGGGGGGCTGGTGCAGGTGCCTTGTATAGAGCGTAATGCCATTGCCTCCGTGAAAGCCATCAATGCGGCGCAAATGGCTCTGCGTGGAGATGGAGAGCACTTCATCTCCCTCGACAAGGCGATCCGTACCATGCGCGATACCGGTGCTGACATGCAGGACAAGTACAAGGAAACCTCGCGAGGTGGGCTGGCAGTCAACGCGATTGAGTGCTGATTCCCGCGACGGGATCCGAAGCCGCATGGGCAAGCACGGACATCGTACCAATGAACCTTGGCGCGCTACGCCATCGACGTCTACCGGTCTGAACGCCTCTCGGGCAGTTGCCGCCGATGTCATACGGGCTGTCGACGTTGCGATGGCAGGCTATCGGCCAGGTGTTCGACCAGGAAGTCGACGAACAGTCTGACCTTGGGTGAGAGATGGCGATGTCGTGGATAGACGGCCCATACGGCGGTGTCCTTGTAGACGTAGTCGTCCAGTACGGAAATGAGATTGCCGTTACGGATGTGTTCCTCGACGTAATAGTCGGGCAACTGGGCCAGCCCGAGACCCTTGAGTGCCGCATCCAGGAGCGCTGGACCGGAGTTCGCTTGCCAACGTCCGTCGATACGGATCTCGCGCCGCACGCCCTCGACATCGAACAGCCAGCTGTCCCGGGTACCGACCAGGCAGCGGTGATGACTCAATTCGGCCAGACTGTGAGGGCGTGAGACCTGTTCGAAGTATGCCTTCGAGCCGACGACGTACTCGTGCCGACCGCATAGCCGCCGAGCAATCAGCGTCGAATCCTTCAAGACCCCCATGCGAATCGCGAGATCGTATCCTTCGTCGATCAATTCCACCTGACGGTTGGTAAAGTGCATGTGAGTTTCAAGTTGGGGATGCTGACAGAGAAAATCATTGACCAGGGGAGCGATATAGCGCTCTCCGAAGGTCGTTGCTGAGGTCAGGCGCAGTACACCGCGTGGTCGTGCCTGGAAATCGCTGATGGCTTCTTCGGCCTCGTGGAGACCGTCCAGGAGATGGCGGCAGTACTGATAGTACAGAGCGCCAGCATCGGTCAGACGGATCTGGCGTGTCGTGCGATAAAGCAACTGGGTGCCGAGCTGATTTTCGAGTTGCCCGACCAGACGACTGACGTGTGAAGTGGATACCCTGAGCTGTCGAGCTGCCGCGGAAAATGTTCCCAGCCGCACGACTTCGACGAAAGCTTCGCTACGATCCCAGCGGCGCATGTCTCGATCTCCGGTGAAGGCATGAATGCATTGTTGTTGTATGGCAACGATTATATGACTGATTGACGGTTTCTCCCATGGTTCTGGCTCACCTAGACTGAAACAGGGTGACCGGCATGGGAGGCGTCCGTCGTTCTACTCTGCTGGCCTTCCATCGAATCCGCATATCAAGAAGAGGGTGCATCCACGATGAAATCACGTGCTGCGATTGCCTGGGAAGCCGGCAAGCCGCTGGAACTGGCCGAGATCGACGTTCAGGGCCCGAAAGCCGGCGAAGTCATGGTACGCATGGCCGCAACCAGTGTCTGCCATACCGACGCATTCACCCTCTCGGGGGCCGATCCTGAAGGGCTGTTCCCGTCGGTACTGGGCCACGAGGGGGCCGGTGTCGTGCAAGAAGTGGGCGAGGGAGTCAGTTCCCTATCGCCTGGTGACCATGTCATTCCGTTGTATACGGCGGAGTGCGGTCAGTGCAAGTTCTGCCGTTCGGGCAAGACCAATCTGTGTAGCTCCGTACGTGCCACACAGGGCAAAGGCGTGATGCCGGATGGGACGTCACGCTTCTCGCTCGATGGCAAACCGCTACATCACTACATGGGGTGTTCCACGTTCAGCGAATACACCGTGCTGCCCGAGGTGTCTCTGGCAAAGGTTTCGAAAGAAGCGCCGATGGACAAGATCTGTCTGCTGGGATGTGGTGTTACGACAGGCATCGGTGCCGTTCTCAACACTGCCAAGGTGGAGTCGGGAGCGACTGTGGCGGTCTTCGGGCTGGGAGCCATTGGCCTGGCAGTGATTCAGGGCGCCAAGATGGCCGGTGCGGAGCGGATCATCGCGATCGATGTCAATCCCGACAAGTTCGATCTCGCAGGCCAGTTCGGGGCGACAGACTTCGTCAACCCCAAGGAGTACAGCGATTCGATCCAACAGGTGATCGTCGATTTGACCGACGGGGGGGTCGATTACTCCTTCGAGTGTATCGGCAACGTCAATGTCATGCGGTCAGCGTTGGAGTGCTGCCACAAGGGATGGGGAGAGTCCATCATCATCGGCGTGGCAGGAGCCGGCGAAGAAATTTCCACGCGGCCGTTTCAACTGGTGACTGGCCGGGTCTGGAAAGGCTCCGCGTTCGGTGGCGTCAAGGGGCGTAGTGAGCTACCGGGATACGTGGAGCGATACATGAACGGTGAAATCAAGATTGACGAATTCATCACTCACGATATGCCGTTCGAGCAGATCAACGAGGCTTTCGAGTTGCTCCACGCCGGCAAGAGTATCCGAACGGTGTTGCATTATTAATCAAGGGAAGGGGTGATCATGACCATGTCGGAATCGCTGGAACTAGTGTCTGCCAACAAGAGTTTCGGCGGCTGGTTGAAGCGTTACAAGCATCGTTCTCGGGCGCTGGATTGCGAGATGGTATTCTCGATCTACCTGCCACCCCAGGCGGAAAGCGAGAAAGTTCCGCTGATGTGGTGGCTATCGGGACTCACGTGTACTGACGAAAACTTCATGCAGAAAGCGGGCGCGCATCGCGTTGCTGCGGAGTTGGGTGTCGCAATCGTCTGTCCTGACACCAGCCCCCGAGGACTGGATCTTCCGGGAGAGCACGATAGTTACGATTTCGGTTCCGGAGCCGGGTTCTACGTCAATGCCACTCAGGCTCCCTGGTCGGCACACTATCGCATGTACGACTATGTCGCCGAGGAGTTGCCCTCCGTGGTACGTCAGCACTTTCCAGTCAATGGCCGGGAGTCGATCAGCGGCCATTCGATGGGGGGCCACGGCGCCTTGATCATGGCGCTTAGACGGCCGGGCCACTATGCGGCGGTATCGGCCTTCGCACCGGTCGTCAACCCGACAGTCGTACCTTGGGGGAAAAAGGCGTTCAGTCAGTATCTGGGTGAGGACCCGTCTGCCTGGACCCAATATGACGCCTGTGAACTGGTCGCCAAGGGGGCGTCACGACAGGCGCTCTTCATCGATCAGGGCGAAGCGGATAACTTCCTCGAGGAACAGCTGCGGCCCGAGCGTCTGGAAACCGTCTGTGCCGAGCACGATCATCCTCTGACTCTGCGTCGCCAGCCGGGCTATGACCATAGCTATTTCTTCATTGCGACCTTTATCGAGGATCACTTGCGCTACCATGCCGAGCGATTGCACAAGTGACCGGGGTCACATCGGCAAACGCAGAGAGCAACGATGAAGCGCCGGGTTTTCTCGGCGCTTTTTTCATGCCAGGCCGTTCATCAACGCATATATGCCATTTGGCGATATGGCGACTGTGGCATGTCTAATTGCGACATCATTGTCGGAATCCAATGCATTCTGGCTTATCGATAGGCAAATTTGTCATGTCAAAACACGACACACGCATTACATTGCCAGCAAGCCCTGTCGGGTTACGGCGTAGGCCGTTGTCAACGCTGTCGTACACAACTGGGTTTGCTGAACCATAATGACAAGAGTGGGGTTGCGGCATGCGTGCCGTTGACCGACGCAGGTCAACCGTGCAGGAGAGTGTACCATGGCAAATGTCTCTCAACGGCCCCAGGATTCCACTGCGCCTCAGACGCTGGGATTCCTGTTGCTGGATAATTTCACCCTGATTTCCCTGGCATCTGCCATCGAACCCTTGCGAATGGCCAACCAGCTCGCTGGGCGAGAGCTGTATCGTTGGTACACCATAAGCCTCGAAGGCGCGTCGGTTGGAGCCAGCGATGGTTTGCAGGTGACGCCGGATGCATCGACCACGACACCCTTGAAACTGGATATGGTGATCGTGTGTGGCGGTGTCGGTCCTCATCGTAGTGTCCAGCGCGAGCATATCGCCTGGTTGCAGTCACAAGCCAAGCAGTTGCGACGCCTTGGTTCGGTATGCACGGGGAGTTGGGCGCTGGCCAAGGCGGGGTTACTGGATGGATTCGAGACCAGTATCCATTGGGAGTGTCTGGCTGCCATGCAGGAAGCTTTCCCAGGTGTGGCTCTGACGACACGACTATTCTCCATCGACCGCGATCGGGCGACGGCATCGGGCGGTACGGCGCCGCTCGACATGATGCTCAACCTGATTGGTCATGACCATGGTCGTGAGTTGGCGGCAGGCATTTCCGAAATGTTCATCTACGACCGGGTACGTAGTGAACAGGACCAGCAGCGGGTGCCCTTGAAACACGTACTGGGAACCACCCAACCCAAGCTTCTGGAGATCGTGGCGTTGATGGAGGCCAATCTGGAAGAGCCGATCGGCCTGCACGAGCTGGCGCATTATGTCGATGTATCGCGGCGTCAGCTCGAGCGTCTGTTTCAAAAATACTTGCATTGCTCACCGTCACGCTATTACCTCAAGTTGCGTCTGACTCGGGCGCGCCAGTTGCTGAAGCAGACGCCGATGTCGATCATCGAGGTGGCTTCGGCGTGTGGTTTCGTTTCGACACCGCACTTCTCCAAATGCTATCGGGAGTATTTCGGTATTCCTCCCCGTGATGAGCGTTTGGGAATCGGTTCGGGACGTACGACGAACCAACGATCGCTGCTGACGCCGCCGTCGAGCCAGATCGAGGCGTCGGCAGAACCAATGTCGCGAGCCTTGCTGGCGCTGAACCAGGCCCAGGGAGAGCCGACTTACGCGAGCGTCCCTTTGTAGAGAGCGGTTAGCCCGATGGGATGACTAGCTGAGTCACTCAGCGTTGATGCCGCGCTCAGGTAACTGAGCGCGGCATTGTTATACTAGGGCGGGGTCAAGCTTGGGTCGCCGGGAAACGCAGGACAGAACATTCATGATTCAGGGGTGGCTACGTAAGGGAACACGCATCTTGCTCATGGCAGCAGTCGGTTTCGTCGTCCTGTCACTGGTACTGGTGTTGCTGTTCCGAGTCGTGCCGGTATTCGGCTCAATGGTCATGGCTGAACGCAAAGTTCAAGCCTGGATGGCCGGCGAGACGCTGGCGATCGAGCAGCAGTGGCGACCCTGGCCACGACTGTCCGACCATGCGAAGTTGGCCGTCATCGCGGCTGAAGACCAGCGCTTCTCGGCGCATAATGGTTTCGATTTCGAGCAGATTCGCAAGGCCTGGGAAGCCAGCCGGAACGGCGGCCGGTTACGCGGTGCCAGTACCATTTCCCAACAGACGGCAAAGAATCTGTTCCTATGGTCGGGGCGAAGCTGGTTGCGCAAAGGGCTTGAGGCCTGGTTCGCGTTGTTGATTGAAGTCATATGGCCCAAACAACGTATCCTGGAGGTCTATCTCAACATTGCTGAGTGGGATCAGGGAGTGTTTGGCCTCGAAGCCGCCGCCCAGCACTATTTCAATGTCCCGGCAGAGGCACTGAGCGAAGTCCAGGCCAGCCGGCTGGCTGCCATTCTGCCGAATCCGCGTGGCTGGGATGCCGTGCAGGCCGTTCCTCATGTAGAGCGTCGCAGTCTGTGGATTCGCCAGCAGATGCGCAACCTGGGTCGTGGTTATCTCGATCGATTGTAAACGTGAGCCATGGCATGACGGCTTGGCGATAATCGATCGGGACGCTAAGCTGATTTTTTCGATGAATCAGGTCCTTGTTTATGCAACCCATCAATATTGCACTCGTAGGCTTTGGCAAGATCGCGCAGGATCAACACTTACCCGCCATTCAGGCAGATCCCAACTACCGGTTGGTGGCTATCGCCGATCCCCATTCAGCCTTGAGCGGTATCCCTAACTTTCCCTCGCTGGAGGCCCTGCTCGATAATCTGCCCGAACTCGACGCGATCGCGTTGTGCACGCCTCCTCAGATGCGCCATTACCAGGCATGTCAGGCGCTGGCAGCAGGCAAGCATGTGATGTTGGAAAAACCGCCAGGTGCCACCCTCAGTGAAGTCGAAGATATCAAGACCCGTGCCATTCGAGCGCAACGGTCCCTCTTTGCCAGTTGGCATTCACGCTATGCGCCGGCTGTTGGACGGGCAGCGTCCTGGTTAGCCGAGCATCGTGTCGAGCGTGTCGAGATCGAATGGAAAGAAGATGTTCGCTACTGGCATCCAGGGCAGACCTGGCTCTGGGAACCTGGTGGCATGGGGGTGTTCGATCCTGGCATCAATGCATTATCGATCGCTACAGCAATCCTTCCTCGTCCCTTTTTCTTGCGGGAAGCGTCTCTGTCGATTCCCGAAAACTGCCAAACGCCGATTGCAGCCAGCCTGAGCTTTGGAGATGCAAGTGGGACGCCGATCCAGGCCGATTTCGATTTCCTGCAAACCGGGCCTCAGACCTGGGATATACATGCCGATACGTCGGGCGGTCGTATGACGCTGGCACAAGGTGGCAGCCAGCTATCGATCGATGGCGACCTCAAGTATGAGGGAGAAGAGCGTGAATATCCGGGGCTTTATGAGCGCTTCGCTGAATTGATTCGCACTGGCCGGAGCGACGTCGATGTCACCCCGTTGCGTCATGTCGCCGACAGTTTTCTCAACGGCCGCCGCCGGCTCGTGGCGCCCTTCTCCGACCACGGATAACGGCATTTCCAGAGGCATCGCCAGTCATCCATGGCGTCCCTCATCGTATTAGTGACGAGGGTGACGCTTTTGGAATTTTGACGGTCGCATCCAGGCGTCGAAGTGAGCAGGTGGCGGGCTATGCTGCCGACAAGAAAGACAGTTTATGTCAGCTTGTTGGAGCCCGACTCATGACCCCTGCCGAATTGCACGACGATGCCATCGTCATCGATGGCCTGATCATCGCCAAGTGGAACCGAGAACTGCTCGAGGATATGCGTCGCGGTGGTTTGACCGCCGCCAATTGCACCGTCTCGGTATGGGAAGGTTTTCAGGCCACAGTCGATAACATCGTTGCCACCAATGCACTGATGACCGAGTGCAGCGACCTGGTGCGCCCCGTCCATACGACCGCCGACATCACGCGTGCCAAGGAAGAGGGCAAGACCGGCATTATCTACGGCTTTCAGAATGCCCATGCCTTCGAAGACCAGATCGGGTACGTCGAGATATTCAAGCGTCTCGGCGTGGGTATCGTGCAGATGTGCTACAACACCCAGAACCTGGTGGGCACCGGCTGTTATGAACGTGATGGCGGCCTCTCTGGTTTCGGACGCGAGATCGTCGCCGAGATGAACCGCGTCGGCATCATGTGCGACCTCTCGCATGTCGGCGCCAGGACCTCCGAAGAAGTGATCCTCGAATCGCGCAAGCCCGTCTGCTATTCCCACTGCCTGCCGGCCGGACTAAAAGAGCATCCACGCAACAAGAGTGACGATGAGCTGCGCTTTATCGCCGAGCACGGTGGGTTCGTCGGCGTGACCATGTTCACTCCTTTCCTGCGTGCGGGTGTCGACGCCACGGTCGATGACTATGTCGAAGCGATCGAGTACATCATGAACATCGTCGGCGAAGACGCCATCGGTGTCGGCACCGATTTCACCCAGGGGCAGGATCAGGCGTTCTTCGAGTGGCTGACACACGACAAGGGCTATGCCCGTCGTCTGACCAATTTCGGCACGATCATCAATCCCGACGGCATTCGTACCATCGGCGAATTTCCCAACCTGACCGAGGCGCTTCTCAAGCGCGGACTGAGCGAACGGCAGGTTTGCAAGATCATGGGAGAAAACTGGATGCGTGTTTTGCAAGACGTCTGGGGTGCCTGAGCCATATTTCGAGAAGGCTGCCAGCGGACGTTCCGCTGACGAGAGCAACAATGATAGAGGAATACGACCGTGACAAAGATGGCTCCCGAATTGCCGATCGAGGTGGACAGCGAGACCGGCGTGTGGACCACCGATGCGTTGCCGATGCTGTATGTGCCGCGGCATTTCTTCGTCAATAACCATGTCGCCGTGGAGGAAGCGCTGGGGGTCGAGGCGTATGCCGACATTCTCTATCGCGCCGGCTACAAGAGTGCCTGGCACTGGTGCGAGAAAGAGGCCGAATTGCATGGGTTGGAAGGCAAGGCCGTCTTCGAGCACTACATGAAACGTCTGTCTCAGCGTGGCTGGGGGACGTTCACGACCGACTCGATCGACATCGCGGCCGGGAGCGCGCGGGTTCGTCTGGAACACAGTGCGTTCGTCTATCAACTGGGCAAGGTGGGGCGCAAGGTCGATTACATGTTCACAGGCTGGTTTGCCGGGGCGATGGATCAGATTCTCGCCGCTCGTGGGAGTGATCTGCGTACCGTGGCCGAGCAGACCCAGAGCGCCGCCGAAGAAGGCTGTGAAGTGGGCTATTTCACCGTGACGCCGCGTTCATCCGAGCAGCAGGGCTGAGGACCGACCACCATGGCATTCGATGCACTTTTCCAACCGATCGAGATCGGCAATCTCACTATCCGTAATCGGGTCGTGAGCACGGCTCACGCCGAGGTACATGCCACTGATGGCGGCATGACCACTGAGCGTTATGTCAAATACTACGAGGAGAAGGCCAAAGGAGGCTGTGGGCTATGCATCTGTGGGGGCTCCTCACCGGTGTCGATCGACAGCCCCCAACCCTGGTGGAGTTCCGTGAACCTGACCACGGATCGGATCATTCCCCATTTTCGGAATCTCTCCGAGGCGGTGCATCGTCACGGTGGCAAGATCATGATCCAGATCACCCACATGGGGCGCCGCTCACGCTGGGATGGATTCGACTGGCCGGCACTGCTGTCGCCGTCCGGTATCCGCGAACCTGTCCACCGCTCGACCTGCAAGACGATCGAGGAGGAGGATATCTGGCGTATCGTCGGCGATTTCGCCCAGGCGGCGCGTCGGGCCAAGGAAGGCGGTCTCGATGGAGTCGAGCTCTCATGCGTGCATCAGCACCTGATCGACCAGTTCTGGAGCCCTCGGGTCAATAAACGTACCGATGAGTGGGGTGGCTCTTTCGAGGGGCGTATGCGCTTCGGCATGGAAGTCCTCAAGGCGGTACGTGCCGAGGTCGGTGATGATTTCGTCGTGGGCATGCGTATCTGCGGTGACGAATTCCATCCGGATGGCCTGAACCACGAGGACATGAAACAGATCGCGGCCTATTACGATGCCACCGGTCAGGTCGATTTCTTCGGTGTGGTGGGGTCCGGGTGCGATACCCACGATACGCTGGCCAATGTCATTCCCAACATGTCCTATCCACCGGAACCCTTCCTCCATCTGGCAGCGGGCATCAAGGAAGTGGTCAATGCTCCGGTCATCCATGCCCAGAACATCAAGGACCCGAATCAGGCGGAGCGCATTCTCGAGGGCGGCTACGTCGACCTGGTGGGCATGACGCGGGCGCATATCGCCGACCCGCACCTGATTGCCAAGATCAAGATGGGCCAGGTCGACCGGATCAAGCAGTGCGTCGGGGCCAACTACTGTATCGACCGTCAGTATCAGGGGCTGGATGTCCTGTGTATCCAGAACGCCGCTACCTCGCGTGAGTATCTGGGACTCCCGCATCAGATCGAGGCGAGTGACGGTCCGCAGCGTCGTGTCGTGGTCGTTGGTGGCGGGCCCGGCGGCATGGAAGCCGCGCGTGTCGCTGCAGAGCGAGGGCATACGGTCACGTTGATCGAAGCCCAGGAACAACTCGGTGGCCAAATCACACTGGCGGCCAAGGCGCCGCAGCGTGATCAGATCGCGGGCATCACGCGCTGGTATCAACTCGAATTGTCTCGACTGGGCATCGACTTGCGCCTGGGGACTCACGCCGATGAAGCCACCATCCACGATCTGCGTCCGGACATCGTCGTGCTGGCCACGGGAGGGACCCCCTTTCTGTCGCACAATCCCGAATGGGGAGCCGATGAGGGGCTGGTCGTCAGTACCTGGGACATCCTCTCCGGAACGGTTGCGCCAGGCAATAACGTCCTGATCTTCGATGCGATCTGCGAGTTCGCCGGTGTGTCCGCGGCGGATTATCTGGCCGAGAAAGGGGCGCAGGTCGAGATCGTCACCGATGATATCAAGCCGGGCGCGGCCGTCGGGGGGACCACCTTCCCGACCTATTACCGCAGCCTCTATGAGAAAGACGTGATCATGACCTCCGACCTGTCCATGCACAAGGTCTATCGCGAGGGCGAGTCGCTGGTGGCGGTGCTAGAAAATGAATACACCGGCGCCCAGGAGGAGCGCGTGGTGGATCAGATCGTGGTCGAAAACGGCGTCCGGCCGGATGAAGCGCTCTACTACTCATTGAAGTCGCAATCACGTAACCGCGGTCAGCTCGATCTGGAGGCGCTGTATGCCATCAAGCCGCAGCCCTGGTTGAGTGAGGAGGGCGAGGGTTTTCTGCTGTTCCGGTTAGGAGATTGCACGGCTCCGCGGAATACTCATGCCGCCATCTATGACGCGCTAAGGATTTGCAAGGATTTCTGACGCGAGGAGAGCCGAGATGCTCGACACCCTCTTGCCCATACTGATCTTCGTTGCTTTGGCGCTGGCCGCTATCGGTGCCTGGCGGCGTATCCGGCTTTGGCGTCAAGGATGTCCGTCGCCCGTACCGTTTTTCCGGGGCCTGGCTGCCGTACCGCGACGTTATCTGGTGGATCTTCACCATGTCGTCGCTCGCGACAAGGTGATGTCCAATACGCACGTTGCCACTGCCGGCGGCTTCGTGCTGGCAGCGGTCCTGATGATCCTGGTGCATGGCCTGAACCTGGCGGAAGGTATACTCGGTTGGCCGTTGCTTGCCGCCAGTGCTGTGATGTTCGGTGGCAGCCTGTTCGTCATGCGGCGACGCCGTCGCCCGCCAGCTCGATTGTCGCGTGGCCCCTGGATGCGTCTGCCATGGAGCCTGATGGCGTTCTCCCTGGGCGTTTTCCTGATCACCCTGCCGACGGTCGGCGTGCTGCCCGAGGATATCGGCAGTTGGGTGCTGGCGCTGCTCCTGGCTACCGTGGTGGCCTGGGGACTGGGCGAGATGTTCCTGGGCATGACCTGGGGAGGCCCTATGAAACATGCTTTTGCCGGCGCGTTGCATCTGGCGTTTCATCGTCGTCCCGAGCGTTTCTCTTCACGCCATGGTGGTGAAGGCCGTTCGACCGGCCTCAAGGCCCTGAACCTGGATGATGACCAGGCGCCGCTGGGTGTCGAGACGCCCAGTGACTTTACCTGGAACCAACTGCTTGGCTTCGACGCCTGTGTCCAGTGCGGCCGTTGCGAGGCGGTGTGTCCTGCGTTTGCCGCCGGGCAGCCGCTCAATCCCAAGAAGCTGATCCAGGACATGGTGGTAGGCATGGCTGGTGGCAGCGATGCCCACTATGCCGGCAGCCCCTATCCGGACAAACCGGTCGGCGAGCATCATGGCGACCCGCAGGGGCCGATTGTTGCCCGTGAGGGCAGGGCACTGCTCAATGCCGAGACACTGTGGTCGTGCACGACTTGCCGCGCCTGTGTCGAAGAGTGCCCGATGATGATCGAACACGTGGATGCAATCGTCGACATGCGTCGGTTCCTGACACTCGAGCGGGGCGATACCCCCAACAAGGGAGCGGAAGTCCTCGACAATCTGATCGCTACCGACAACCCTGGCGGCTTCGATCCTGGTTCGCGCATGCACTGGGCGGCCGATCTTGATTTGCCGCTCATGCGCGATGTCGAACAGGCGGAGGTATTGCTGTGGCTCGGTGACGGGGTTTTCGACATGCGCAATCAGCGTACGTTGCGTGCCCTCGTCAAGGTACTGCGTGCCGCCGGGGTGGATTTTGCCGTACTCGGGGACGAGGAGCGCGACAGTGGCGATGTCGCCAGACGACTGGGCGATGAGGCAACGTTTCAGTCCCTGGCCAGGCGCAATATCGCCACGCTCGCCCATTATCGATTCCAGCGTATCGTCACCTGCGATCCACACAGCTTCCATGTACTCCGCAATGAGTATGGCGAGTTGGGCGGCCATTATGAGGTCTTCCATCACAGTACCTATATTGCTGAACTCCACGAGGCCGGCCGCTTGCATTTCACCCCCTGGAAGGGAGGAACGGTTACCTATCACGACCCCTGTTACCTGGGGCGTTACAACGGCGAGTACGAGGCGCCGCGCAACGTGCTCAAGGCGCTGGGAATCGAGGTGGCGGAAATGGGCCGCTCCGGCTATCGGTCGCGTTGCTGCGGCGGCGGTGGTGGCGCTGCAATCACCGATATTCCCGGCAAGCAGCGCATACCCGATATGCGCATGAAGGATGTCAGGGAAACGGGTGCGGAGCTGGTGGCCGTCGGTTGTCCGCAGTGCACCGCGATGCTGGAGGGCGTTGTGGATACTCCCGCGGAGGTGCGTGATATCGCTGAATTCGCCGCCGACGCTGTGACGCACGAGGACACCTCGGCCGCTGACGGCCCGTCCCGAGGCGGTCATGGCGATGATGCGTCCCCGACAGCGTCCACCCGCAAGGAGGTCATGTCATGACGATTCCACGTCGCGATCCTCGCCGTGAACGGATTGCCCGCAATCGTTGCCATCCCGAGCATGATGTCGTGTTGACCGAACAGGAGCACGATGGAGCATCGGCCGCGGAGTGGACCGGCCCCAACGGCTTGCGCCGTCGTGATCCGCGCCAGGTCGGCTTCATCGGCCCCAATGGCATCAAACGCATCGATCGCAGTGGTGCCCAGCAATCGGCAACGCTGGGGACACGCGCGACACGGACAACGGCAGCGGCAGCAACAAAGCGTCATGTCGAGATCGAGTCACCGGCCTTCATGGTCGCCGTCGTGCCGGACATGGCCGGTGGTCGACTGTCCTCCCACGACCGGGACCTGTTGGGCCTGGCACGTCAGTTGGCGGATGCCGATGGGAACTCACCGGGGGCCGTGCTGGCTATTGTGATGGGCCCCCACAAGGAGTCGCAATGGGGGGATGCCGGTGTCGATCGTTTGATGGCATTCGAGGACAGCGCGTTCGATGGCTATTCGCCTGAAGCCCGTCTGGCGGCACTGGAAGCCGTGGAGCGTGAGATGGCGCCACGCTACTGGCTGCTTCCCGACGCCAGTACCGGTGGGGCGGATCTCGGCAGGCGCCTGGCGGCGCGTCTGGGTGAGCGTCCCGCAACAGGGGTGTGGTCAATCGAGCCAACCAGCGGCACCTCGACGGGCTGGCAGTGCACGGCTCGAGGCGGGGCCGGAAGTCTGGATATCCAGCGTCCGCTGGCGCGGATCGTCCTGGCCGTGGAAGAGTGCGCCGAGCCGGTCGATGAAACACGCCATGCTGCCAGGCCGCTGGCACTTTCCCAGCCGCTGCCGCGACTGCTGGGACGCATCGACGATCAGGGACGGGTGCCGGTCGATCCTGCCGGTATTGCGCTGGCCGAAGCGGAATTCATTCTCTCGGCCGGTAACGGTGTCAAGGACTGGGAGGGATTCCATCATGCGGCCCGGGTGCTGGGAGCGACCGAGGGCGCGTCGCGCGTGGTGGTGGATGATGGATTCATGGCGCGCGATCGTCAGGTCGGCGCCACAGGCACCTGGGTGACGGCGCGTGTGTATGTGGCAGTGGGGATTTCCGGAGCCATACAGCACCTTCAGGGTATCCAGCGTTGCGACAAGGTGGTGGCCATCAACAAGGATCCCGATTGCGACATGATCAAACGGGCGGATCTCTCGGTCATCGGTGATGCTGGTGACATTCTGTCAGCACTGGTGGCCAGAGTCGAACAAGAGCGTGAGGAGCAGCGTGATGCCGCATGAACCGATCACGACACTCCCGCTGACGGTCGCCGTGCTGCTGTCGGTGGGGCGTCATCCCGTCACGGGACGTGCCCGCCGTGCGGACCAGGATGCCCGTGGCCTCGAACTGGCACTGTCCATGGCGGCAGCCCGCATCGAGCTGGTACATGCAGGGCCATTCGATGACGCCTGCGAAGTCTCCATGCGCGGCTATCTCGGCATGTCGGCAGGACATGCCGGCTCCGGTGCCGACAGCGTGACACTGGTTGATCAACCATCCCAGGCCGATGTCGTTCCTGCGCTTTGTCGCACGCTCTCCGAGTCATTGGCCCCTCAACTGGTGATTGCCGGCGAGCGCGCTGAACAGGGGGAAGGCTCCGGCATGCTGCCCTATCAACTCAGTGAGTCATTGGGATGGCCTCTCGTCGGTGGCATTGTCGCAGTCGAAGGCGTCGAAGAGGGCGTGGCGACCTTGCTGCAGGCGCTTCCCAGGGGGCAGCGACGGCGTTTAAGCGTGCGACTGCCGGTCATCGTCATGGTCAACGCCACCGCCATGGCCCCTCGTCAGAGCGCGTTCGGCCCTGCTCGTCGAGGGACATTGGCGGTTGTTGAACAACCTGCCGTTCACGACGCGGCGCAGGACGAATGGCGCGTACAACCGGCGCGCAAGCGCCCCAAGCGGCTCAAGATCGTCAAGGCGACGTCGGCGCGCGAGCGGTTCAAGGCAGCGGCGGCCAAGAGCGATGGCGGTGGTGGCCAGATAATGAAGGATGTGTCCCCGGACGAGGCAGCCGCGGCCATCCATAAGTTGCTCAAGGAGGAAGATGTGCTGCGTTAACCCAACTGAGGACCGATGTCCTTGATTCCATGCTTGTCATGATCCCGGAGCCGGATGACGCGGAAGGGGAACGGCAAGTCATGCGAGATCGAGGTGCCAATCAATCCGGGCCTTGTTGGTCTGCCTGGCGGCGGATATCGAGCAACGGTTCACTTAGCCTCGTCTGACACAACGATTGCAAAGCCGGTCGAGCATAGTAAAAGCCTTGTTGATGGTGAATGCCATGACTGACCAACCAAATGGCTTCCTCACGGGTTTCGACTCCCTCGGCAATCAACTGGATATCGAGTTCATTGGCGAGGCTCGTGAGTGCTCGCAAGATAGCTTGGCGACGTCGATCAGCGTGGCAACTCATGACGAGGGCCCGGTCTATCTTGAGCTTATCCGGCCTCAGGTCGGTGAGTAGGTCGAGGTTGGCGAACCCATTGCCGAAGTCGTCGATGGCCGTGGTGAATCCCATGCCACGGTAGGTGTCGACGATATTGCGCATATGCTGTCGATCTTCGACCAGTTCCGTCTCGGTGATCTCGAAGACGATGCGCTCGGTGGGCCATCCGACTCTCTCGCACGCTTGCAATGTCGCCTGGATGCAGGCTTGTGGCTCGTAGACGGCATTGGGGAGAAAGTTGATGGACAAGCGCTCTTGCATCATCAACTGACTGGCCAATTCGATCGCTTTGACTCGGCACGCCTGGTCGAAACGATACAACATCTCGTCGGTGACCTGAGAGATCACACTGTAGGCGGATTCTCCATCCCGCCCGCGGACCAAGGCCTCATAACTGATAATGGTCGCCGTCTGGACGTCCACGATCGGCTGGAAGGCCATGGTGAAATCGAAGGGAAGCGGCGTATCGCAACGGCCGCATGAATCATTGACTCGTGCGCAGTGACCCATGGTCTTACCTGAGTGGGTTGTATGTCGGGAATGGTGGGTTGCCGGGTAATGGCAATCGCTAAACGTCAGGTTAAAAAAGATCGTTGTTCGACCTTATCATGAGTTATCGGCCGTCACGGTAGTTTCTTGAGTCGGCGCTCCGCAGTCATCGTGGCGACGATATGCGAATGTAACAAATGTTTACTATTAGTTTCTTAAAATTACACAAAAAGTTTGAACCCATCGCTATGGGTGTCGTCACATGTGTGCACACACACAGCAAGACCGCTTGGAGGTATTTTTTCATGCAACGGATGACTGCCCTGTTTTCTGCAGCTCTGCTTTCAGCTGGTGTCATGAGCGCTTCTTCTGCCATGGCGCAAGAAGACACGACCCAACAGGATCCTTCTGCAACTCAACAGGACCCCGCCGCTGCTGCCTCTGCTCAAGACTTTTCCGATGAAGAGCTGCAGATGTTTGCCGATGCATCCCAGGAAATTGCTGTGGTGTCGCAAGACTACACTGAGCAATTGCAGGAAGCGGAAGACGAGTCCGCACAACAGGAAATTCGGATGGAAGCCAATGACAAGATGGTAGAGATCGTCGAAGACAGTGGTCTGGATGTCGATACCTTCAATGCCATTGGTCAGGCTATCCAACAGGATCCTGAAATGATGGAGCGCGTACAGGGCATGGCCGAAGAATAAGCGATGTTGCGCGCTAGACTGTCGATTCATTGATCGACACGTCCATGTGACCGAGGGCCACCCATTGGGTGGCCCTCAGCGCGTCTGAGAAGGGGAAGCCTTGAGTTGCGGAGATGCTCGATGCTTTACAGGCATCGGCATGCCTATCAAACTTTCATATCCAGAAAGAGGATAGGGCAATGGACGTCGAACTCCTTGATATTCGTGAGCACATGGCGCGTTTCCCGCCCTTCGATGGGCTGTCGGACGAGCTGCTCGATGACGTGGCGCAGCACGTCGAAGTCGCCTACTTCGAAGCCGGGAGAGACATCCTCGGTTATGATCAGGAAGTGCATGACCTGCATTATATCCGCCAAGGTGCCGTAGAAATTCACCGGCGTAATGGTGAACTCTACAACCGGCTCGGAGAAGGTGACATCTTCGGCCAGTTCAGCCTGTTGCGGAATCACCGCGTTCGCTACCCTGCCAAGTCGATCGAAGACACGCTGATCTATTTCATACCCGAGAGTGTGTTCCACCGACTATGTGAAGCCGATGATCAGTTTGCCGATTTCGTCGAACTGGGGCGGGCACGCCTGAAAGCGGTCGTCGAAGAGCAGCACAACAGCAATGACACCATGATTACCCGGGTGCGGCGACTCATCACCCGTACCCCCGTCATGATCGAATCGTCGCTATCGGCACAGGATGCCGCTCGGTGCATGAATGAAGAGAACGTGTCTGCGGTTCTCGTGGTCGCCCCACCCGATGATGATCCTCAGCGAACCTTTATCGACCGTGAGGGGCAACCAAAGCGGTTGGTCGGTATCCTCACCGATCTCGATTTTCGCAACCGGGTCATCGCAGAGGGGCGGTCCGCCGAGATTCCGGTAGGCGATGTCGTTACGGAGACATTGATCAGCATCCAGTCGGATGAGTCAGTCCACGAAGCGATGCTGTGCATGTTACGTAACAATGTGCACCATTTGCCTGTGCTGCATCGCCGACGTCCGCTCGGTCTGCTCCACCTGTCGGACATTATTCGCTACGAGACGCACAGCAGCCTGTATCTGGTCAGCAATATCTTCAACCAGACCAGCGTCAAAGGGCTTGCCGATCTTGAACCCGAAGTCAGAACGACCTTCGTGCGCATGGTCGAGGCGGGCGCGAACTCACAGATGGTAGGTAGTGCGCTGTCGACGATCGGCCGCAGCTTTACCCGACGTTTACTGGAGTTGGC
This sequence comes from Aidingimonas lacisalsi, assembly GCF_008079445.1. Taxonomy (GTDB): domain Bacteria; phylum Pseudomonadota; class Gammaproteobacteria; order Pseudomonadales; family Halomonadaceae; genus Aidingimonas; species Aidingimonas lacisalsi. Next base: position 453,678 of record NZ_VRYH01000003.1, read on the forward strand.
GGAAGAAGCGCTTGGGCCGCCGCCCGTGCCTTACTGTTTCATGGTGATGGGGTCGATGGCGCGCAATGATCAGACGATCGTCAGCGATCAGGACAACGCTCTGGTACTGGACGATAGCTATGATCCTGAACGTCACGGCGATTATTTCGCCGAATTGGCGAAACGGGTCTGCGATGGTCTGGATGCCTGTGGATACCCTTACTGCAAGGGGGACATCATGGCCACCAATTCACGTTGGCGGCAGCCGCTTGCGGTGTGGAAACGCTACTTCAGTGACTGGATCGATCACCCGAATCCGGAACATCTCCTGCACAGTTCCATCTTCTTCGATCTGGACAGTGTGTATGGTGAAGAGACGTTCGCCGAACAGCTCCAGGATCTCGTCGCGGACAAGGCCGCCGAGAGCCCTGCGTTCCTGGCCGCGATGGCACGCAATGCTCTGAATCGGACGCCGCCATTGGGATTTTTCCGGACCTTCGTCATGGAAAAGGATGGCAAACACAACAACTCGATCAATCTCAAGCGCCGCGGAACGGCTCCGACCATTGATTTGATTCGAGTGCATGCGTTGGCCTGTGGGTCACGCGCTCAGAATCCGTTCGATCGCCTTGATGATATTGCCAAGACATCGTTGCTGCCTTCCGGGACCGGAGACAAGATACGTTATGCTCTGGAGTTCATCGCCATAGTCAGGATTCGGCACCAGGTGTTCGATATCGAGGAGGAGCGCACACCCGACAATAACATCGAGCCACGCAAGGTATCCGATACCGAGCGCCACAACTTGAAGGATGCTTTTCAGGTGCTGAGCAATGCCCAGAAATTCCTGAAGTTTCGCTATCCCATGCCCGCTATGTCGCGTACACGATGATCTTGATGCGTCGCTCGCTTCCCAAGGCGTCCTCGAAACGACCTGATTGGCTGCCTTATCTGACCGCCCGCGTCGATGATGCTCGCCATGCCGGTCTGCAACGCTACTATTCCCGGTCGCTATTTGCCCCGGAGACTCCGATCGCCAATATTCCTATGGTGGCGCTGGATATGGAAACGACCGGGTTGGATGAGCGGCGCCACGCGATCGTCAGCATCGGACTGGTGCCGTTCGACATGCAGCGTATTCGGCTGGCCGAGCGGCGTTACTGGGTCGTGAAACCGCCGCGGCCGCTCAATCGAGATTCCGTGACCTTTCACCATATTACGCATTCGGAAATTGCCGATGCGCCGGATCTTCGAGAGATTCTCGATGAACTGCTCGATGCCTTGGCCGGACGGCTGATCGTAGTCCACTATCGAAACATTGAACGCCATTTTCTGAACACGGCCGTCAACGCGCGTATCGGTGAGGAATTCAAGTTCCCCGTCATTGACACCATGGAACTGGAAGCGAGATTGCACCGGCGCACCTATTTATCTCGTCTCAAGCGTCGACTGGGGGGCAAACCTGTCTCCATTCGTCTGCATAACAGTCGGGGGCGGTATGGATTACCGGCTTACCAGTCGCACCATGCTGTCATCGACTCTCTGGCTACCGCTGAATTGCTGCAAGCACAGGTCGCACGCCATTATTCACTGGAGACACCCTTGGCGGATATCTGGATCTAGATTCGACAGCAGCACGCGACACCATGAAAAAGGCGGCCATGAAGGCCGCCTTTTTTGACAGAACCCGAGGATAGGCTCATGTCGATTTGGGCTCGCTTCGGAGTCCTTGAATGATGGCATAGCACGCCACGAGCAGTACCAGCGTGAAGGGCAGGCCGGTAGTGATGACCGCCGTTTGGAGCGCAGTCAAACCGCCACCCAGCAGCAAGGCAATGGCGATGGCCCCCTCGATGATGGCCCAGAAAATGCGCTGGGATCTGGGGGCGTCGACTTTGCCGCCGGCCGTGATGGAATCGATCACCAACGAGCCGGAGTCGGACGAGGTGATGAAGAATACCATGACCAGGATAATCCCCACGAAGGAGGTGATGGCTGTCAACGGCAGCTGGCCGAGCATTTCGAACAGTTGCAACTCCAGCGCTGCATCCTGGACTCCCTGGAAACCATCGGTGACGACCTGATCGATCGCGGTACCGCCAAATGCCGTCATCCAGAGTACTGACACGATCGAGGGCACCAGCAGCACGGCAATCAGGAATTCACGCACGCTACGACCGCGCGAGACGCGTGCGATGAACATACCGACGAACGGTGACCAACTGATCCACCAAGCCCAGTAGAAGGCCGTCCAGCCTTGCGTGAAATTGGCGTCTTCACGTCCAAACGGGTTGGAGAGTGCCGGCAGGTTGACCAGATAGGCCACCAGGTTCTCGAAGAAGCCGGTCGCGATCAGCAATGTCGGTCCTACCAGAATGACAAACAGCAGTAGCAGTGCCGCCAGGCCCATGTTGAGCTGGGACAGGCGCTGAACCCCTTTGTCGACCCCGAGCATGATCGAACACAAGGCGACCGCCGTGATGCCCATGATCAACAGTACCATGGTGACGTTGGTATCCGGTATGCCGAACAGATAGCTGAGGCCGGCTGAGGCCTGCGATGCCCCGAGCCCCAGCGAGGTCGCCAGGCCGAAGAGGGTGGCGAAGACCGCCAGGATATCGATGGCATGGCCCCACCAGCCCCAGACGCGCTCACCCAGTACCGGGTAGAAGATCGAGCGCATGGTGAGAGGCAACCCCTTGTTGAAAGAGAACAGCGCGAGTGCCAGTGCAACGACGGCGTAGATACCCCAAGGGTGGAGGCCCCAGTGGAAGATGGTCGCGGCCATGCCGAGTGTCATTGCCCCGGCGTCATTGCCTTCTGCGGCGCCAAGCGGCGCCCAGTCGGTGCGTGCGCCATTCTCGGTCGTGATGCCGCCTAGCGCCGTCTCGAAATGGGTGATGGGTTCCGAGACACCGTAGAACATCAGGCCGATACCCATCCCGGCAGCGAATAGCATGGCGAACCAGCCCGCATAGCTGAAGTCTGGCGTAGCATGGGCGCCGCCGATACGTACCCTGCCTAGCGGGGTGAATATCAGCACGATCGAAATGACGACGAAAATATTGGCAGCCAGCAGGAAGAACCAGGCCATATTGCCCGTCAGGAAGCTGAAAATGCCGTTGAAGAGCGGCTCGACCTGATCCTGAAGCGCCAGGGTGATGATCACGAAGAACAAGATCACCAGCGATGAGATCGTGAAAACCTTACCGTGAAGATCGAAATTCACGCCGAACCTGGTCGAGGCAATGTTGTCTTGCCCGATCACATAGTCCGTATCGATGAGGTTGGCGGGTCCATCCGGCGCGGGAATGCCTTCGGAACCCTCGTTTTGATTTTGCGATGAGTTATCTGTTGCCACAGGAAAATCTCCGTCGTTAGGACTTCGGATTCCAGAGGTGTATTACGAATACCCTTGCTATTCTATTGTGACAATTTATTGCGTGATTGCCACCCTTGAAATAATTCGTTTCATTTCTGATTCTTGTCAATCTCCAGGCGGTTATATGGCACAGCCACTATGTCAGCCATCATTACGTATTTCGTTGATACGTTCATTGATGGTTTCCATGACGTCCGCCGCACCTTCCTGAGTCCGTTGCCAGGCACTCTCGGCACCTTCACGGGTTTCCTGCCAGGCTTGGGCAGCGCTTGCACGTGCATGGTGCCACCAATCCCGATCGTAAGTCGGCAATTCCCGAGCCTCCTCTTCCGATAGATCGATGATGACGCGGTGATCGATGTCATCGCCACCTTCGTTGTCGGTTTCGAGGCGGTATTGGTCATTATTGATGACGACATCTCTGCCTCCGATGGCCGATGAGTTCTCGGCATCGATGACCAATGCCTGCACCTGCATGTTGTCATCCAGCAGGATATCCTCGACGTCACCGATCTCGTTGCGGCTCTCTCCTTGCAGATAGACACCGGCATCCATGATGTCATCGGCGGAATACAGTCCCTGGGGAGCAGGCGTCTGGGCTTGAGCGGCTGCAGCCAGCATCAGCCCTCCTGCGAGGCAGGCGAAATGGGGTCTGAATGCGTTGTGAGGCATGTCGTTCGCTCCTTTTTGACCGTTCATGGGGCTTCCTCCGCTGAAATAAGCAGCACGCGCCATAACCATAGTCGCTGATGCCTGAAATTCAAAACATCGCCGACTGTCGGCGCTGCAGGTTTGCTGTAAGCGACATCGACATAGTCATTGCACCCAATCCCGACCTTATGATCATTGCCGGGTCGCGCAGGCAGTGCCAACATTCAAGGAGAGGTAACAGATAACATCGGCGGCAGAACCGACCAACAAGAGCACGCTATGACCGTCCAGACCGTGACCCCCCAACGGCGCTTTCGGGCCAAGTCGCGCGGCCGTGATCTCGAGCCCGCTGCGCTCGATGAACTGCGCGTACTGCTTGGTGACGAACAGCGATTCCCCGAGCTGCAACGGCGCGATCTTCTGATCGAGCATTTGCATGTCATTCAGGATGCACAGGGCCATTTGCCGCTACGGCTCATGCGAGCTCTGGCAGCATTCATGAATCTGCCCATGGCCGCGATCTATGAAACGGCAACGTTCTATGCTCACTTCGATGTGGTTCATGACGACGAGGCCCCACCACCGGCTATGACCATTCGCGTCTGCGACTCCCTGTCCTGCCAGTTGGCCGGGGCCGAGGCGCTAAGACGTGAGTTGGCTACCGGTATGGATGCCGATCAGGTCCGGGTACTGCGTGCCCCATGTATGGGGCGTTGCGAAATGGCGCCGGTCGTGGAGGTAGGCCACCGGCACGTCGGATTCGCTACCCGTGATCGTGTCGCGACGATCGTCGCAGAGGGTGAGGTCCATCCCCAGATGGGAGCTTGGCAGCATCTCGACGATTATTGCTGCGAGGGCGGTTATGATCTGCTGGCCGATTGCCGCGCTGGCCGCGTCTCTGTGGACCAGCTCATGCAGACACTGGAAACCGCCAATCTGCGCGGTCTCGGAGGAGCCGGCTTTCCCACCTTCAAGAAATGGTACTTCGTACGCCAGGAGAGTGAACCCCGTTATTGCGCCATCAATGCCGATGAAGGTGAGCCAGGAACGTTCAAGGATCGTTACTACCTGGAGCGTGCGCCACACCGTTTTCTGGAAGGCGCGCTGGTCAGTGCCTGGGCCGTGAATGCTCAGGGATTGTACATCTACCTGCGCGATGAATACCCCGGGCTGCACCGCGTGCTGCACGAAGCCATCGCCGAACTGGAAAGCGCCGGTTTGGCCCCGCCTGGCTATATCGTCATGCGTCGAGGGGCCGGCGCCTATATCTGCGGTGAAGAGTCGGCAATGATCGAATCGCTGGAAGGCAAGCCCGGCAAGCCGCGCCATCGTCCGCCGTTCGTGGCCCAGCGCGGTCTCTTCGACCGTCCGACACTGGTCAATAATGTCGAAACCGTCTACTGGATCCCGTTGATCTGGCAACGAGGGGCCGATTGGTTTGCCAGTCATGGCCGACATGGCCGAAACGGCTTGCGAAGCTTTTCCGTCTCGGGACGAGTCAAACGGCCAGGGGTGCATCTGGCACCGGCCGGTATCACGTTGCGTGAATTGATCGATGAGTATTGCGACGGCATGCAGGAGGGACATGCGTTGGCGGGCTATCTGCCCGGTGGCGCCTCCGGCGGCATGTTACCGGCGTCCAAGGCGGATATTCCGCTGGACTTCGATACGCTTCAGGAAGAGGACTGTTTCATCGGTTCCGCGGCGATCATTGTCATTTCCGATCAAGACGATCTGCGCCGAGTCGCTACCAATCTGCTGGCGTTCTTTGCCGATGAGTCCTGCGGTCAATGCACCCCGTGCCGGGTCGGAACGGAAAAGATGCTGACGCTGCTTGAACGCGATGAATGGAATGTCGATGAGTTGACGCGCTTATCCCAGGTGATGATGGATGCATCGATTTGTGGCCTGGGACAGGCGGCACCCAATCCGGTACTGGGCCTGCTCAAGGATTTTCGCGAGCCGCTGGCTGCCCAGAACGTCATCGTCAAGGGATAAAAGTCGAGGAGACCGATCATGAATACCGTACTCGCTCCGCCGGCGGATTCCCGCGCCGAGGCTTTCACTCTGACGCTGGACGGTGTCGAGGTCAGTGGCTATCCCGGCGAAACGCTCTGGCAGGTGGCCAAGCGCGCCGGTGAAACCATACCTCACTTGTGCTTCAAGGATGCGCCGGGGTATCGCCCCGATGGCAACTGTCGGGTCTGCATGGTCGAGATTGAAGGGGAACGGGCCCTTGCAGCCAGTTGCCTGCGTGAAGCGAAGGCCGGGATGGCCGTCAAGAGCGCCACATCCGATCGGGCTCGTGTCTCGCGGGAGGGGGTGATGGAGCTGCTGATCGCCGATCAGCCCGAGCGGGAAGAGAGTCCCGATCGTTCCAGCCACTTCTGGGATATGGCCGACAAATTGGCCATCGATGCCACGGCCGTGCGCGAGTGGCTTCCGCCACAATCGGTGCGGACGGAGCCGACGGTGCATCATGTCGCCGAGCGCGAGGCGTCGCTGATGCATGATGCGACCCACTCGGCAATGAATGTCAATCTCGATGCCTGTATCGAATGCAATCTTTGTGTGCGGGCCTGCCGTGAGGTTCAGGTCAACGATGTCATCGGGCTGGCACATCGTGGTGCTGCGTCCAAGATCGTCTTCGATTTCGACGATCCGATGGGCGATAGCACCTGTGTCGCCTGCGGTGAATGTGTGCAGGCCTGTCCGACCGGCGCGTTGATGCCGGCAACGCTGATCGATTCCGCGGGGCGCGGTGACTCGAAGGTGGCGGACAGTACCGTGGACTCCGTCTGTCCGTATTGTGGCGTCGGCTGTCAGTTGCGCTATCACGTCAAGGACGACGATATCCTGTTCGTCGAAGGGCGGGACGGACCGTCCAATCATAACCGTCTTTGCGTCAAGGGCCGTTTCGGCTTCGACTACCCACGTCATCCATCACGCCTGACGGTGCCTCTGATCCGGCGTGAAGGCGCCCCCAAGGGGGTCGATCCCGACTTCGACCCTGCCCAGCCATGGAGTCATTTTCGTGAAGCGACCTGGGAGGAAGCCCTGGACCGGGCGGCACAAGGGCTGGTATCGCTCAAGAACGCTCATGGTCCCAATGCCCTGGCTGGATTCGGTAGCGCCAAGTGTTCCAACGAAGAGGCCTGGTTGTTCCAGAAGCTGGTGCGAACCGGCTTCGGTTCCAATCATGTCGATCACTGCACGCGGCTATGTCACGCCAGCTCCGTGGCCGCGCTCATGGAATGCATCGGGTCAGGCGCTGTGACAGCGTCATTCATGCAGGCGCAACAAGCGGATGTCGTGATCCTGACGGGCTGCAACCCTGCCATCAACCACCCGGTGGCGGCGACCTTCTTCAAGCAGGCGGCGAAGCAGGGGACCAAGCTGATCGTCATCGATCCCCGAGGACAGGCGATGGGGGCGCATGCGTATCGCACCCTGCGTTTCACCCCGGGCAGCGACGTATCGCTTTTCAATGCGATGCTGAACGTGATTGTCACCGAAGGTCTCTATGACCAGGCGTATATCGACGCTCATACCGAGGGCTTCGAAGCACTCAAGGCCCACGTATGGGACATGACCCCGGAAGTCATGGCTGATAGCTGCGGTGTGAGTGCCGATACGATTCGTGAGGTGGCGCGGCTCTATGCCACGGCTGACAAGGCCATGATCTTCTGGGGTATGGGCATTTCACAGCATACCCATGGCACCGACAATGCCCGCTGCTTGATTTCATTGGCACTGGCTTGCGGCCATACCGGCCGCTCCGGCACCGGCCTGCATCCCTTGCGTGGTCAGAACAATGTACAGGGCGCGTCCGATGCCGGTCTCATTCCCATGGTCCTGCCGGATTATCAACCGGTGTCCGATGCTCAGGTTCGCTCGGCTTTCGAGGAGCTCTGGAATACACCTCTGGACGACAAGCCGGGGCTGACGGTCGTGGAAATCATGGACGCGGTTCGTGATGGCACCATCAAGGGCATGTATATCCAAGGGGAGAACCCCGCCATGTCCGACCCGGACCTCGACCATGCGCGCGCGGCTTTAGGTACGCTGGAGCATCTGGTCGTGCAGGATCTGTTCGTGACTGAAACGGCCCAGTTCGCTGACGTCGTGTTGCCGGCATCCGCCTGGCCGGAAAAGGACGGCACCGTTACCAATACCAACCGACAGGTTCAACTGGGACGACAGGCGATGCCATTGCCGGGCCAGTCCAAGCCGGACTGGTGGATTATTCAGGAAATGGCTAGGCGCTTCGGTCTACCGTGGGATTATCGTCACCCTCGCGATGTGTTTTCCGAGATGAAGCGAGGCATGCCGTCACTCGATCATATCTCCTGGGAGCGTCTCGAGGCTGAAGGCTCGGTGACGTATCCGTGCCATCACGACGATGGGCCTGGCGAGGATGTCGTCTTCTCGAATACCTTTCCCACGACATCGGGCCGCGCCAAGTTCAGCCCGACACTGCCGTTACCGCCCGATGAACCCATCGATGGCGAGTACCCCACGGTCCTGACTACGGGGCGTCAGCTCGAACATTGGCATACCGGTTCCATGACGCGGCGCACTCGCGTGCTAGACGACCTGGAACCAGAGGCTGTCGCCAGCCTGGCGCCTGGTGAGTTGAGGCGTCTGGGGCTGCAGCCGGGGGACCCCGTCAGTATCACGACACGCCGGGGCCATATCGCGTTGCGGAGTCGTGTCGATGCAGGCATGCCTGAAGGGATGGTGTTCGTGCCGTTCTGCTATGCCGAAGCGGCAGTCAACTTATTGACCAATCCGGCATTGGATCCGTACGGCAAGATTCCGGAATTCAAGTATGCAGCCTGTCGCTTGGACAAGGCCGAGGCAACGGTGATAGCCGGTTGAGGCGAGGAGGGGTCCACATGATGATCGTAGACTTGATCGACGGCGAAGATTTCCGGCGCCAATTGGTGGCGTTGGGGATTCGCATTCCCGAAGGGTCCTGCCCTGATACGTGCGCGCGTATGGCCTTGCGTCGCTATATCGAGGTCGGCGTCCCTGGGTTGCAGAGCCAGGTACAGCAATGGATGCAGCATACCGACATCATGTTGCCCTCCGTACGCCAGGCCATAGAGCGTTTCTTGCTGCCTGGTCTGCGGTAACGTAACCCAGCATCCAGGGTGGCTTCGATGCTGCACGTCCGGGACGTGTCTCGGGTCGCTGTGTCATTGTGACCCATGTGTCGGATGACACCCGCTCTGCTCTGCTTCTTTGTGGAGAAAGCTTTCGTAACTCGTTGATATCCCTGGTATCATGTTGTTGGCATGGGTTGTGCATCAGGTTGGTTGCCTGAGCCCATTACGCGTCCAAGGAACAAGCGCGGGGAGCAGGATTCAGTCAACCATGACAGTGAATTCATTCGGCTCATGGACTGTATAGTCGCTGATGTTAGGAGAGCAATGATGTTATCCAAGGGATTTCTCAAGTCACTCGGGGTGTTGGGTGTGTCTCTGAGCCTGATTGCGAGCCCGATGGCGGTGGCCATGGAAGAAGAGGATCCGAGCCCGCAGTCCACCGAACAGTCAGCGGATGAGGGCACGATCGGTGGTGAAACCGAACCCGGCGCCTCTGAGCCAGACAATGGCATGAATGGGTCTGGCCAGGGCATGGAGAGCCACAACCCGGAAGCGCCGCAGCAAGAGCCATCCAGCGAGGGTACGGTCGGTGGTGATGCAAGTGGCGGCGCCCCGGGAGAAGAGAACTGGGAAACCCAGGAAGGCGCCCAGGAGAGTTATGACGCCAGCGGCGAAGATGCCGGTTTCGGAGACGGAACCGCTGATCTCCCGGAGGAAGAGCCAAATGGTGTCACTAGCGAGCCGGCTGACGATATGTAAGTAGCGGTTGGCCCCCTCAGGTATGCCTGAGGGAGGTGTCGTATCACATCAGGACACACTCACTCCTCACCATGATCGAGCCGCCGATAGAGTGTCTTGCGTGCAATGCCAAGGATATCGGCGGTTCGGCGCTTGTTGCCGCCTGTCGCGTCCAATACTTTCTGAATATAGCGCTGTTCGACGTCTTCCAGGCTTGGCCAGGTCGTGGCCTGAGTCGCGGGTACGTCGGTTTCGTCGCCAGACGCCAGCGTCTGGCGAGTTGCGTGCTCACGTATCCGTTCCGGTAGATCGGAATGATGGAGAACGCCCTCTTCGGCGAGCGTGACGGCGCGCATGATCGCGTTTTCCAGTTCACGGACATTGCCCGGGTACGGGTAGGTCAGGAGCCGCTGCAGGGCCGCTGGTTCCACCCGTTCGATATGCTTGCCTTGAGAGTGTGCATGCTTGTCGATGAGGGCGGCGATCAGACGATCGATATCGCCATTGCGGTCGCGTAGAGGGGGGATCTTCAGGGAAAAGGTTTCGAGTCGATAGAACAGATCACTGCGGAAATTCGCCGCTTCGATTTCCTTCTCGAGGTCGCGGTGAGTGGCAGCGATGATACGCACATCGACGGTTTCTTCCTTTTCAGCACCGACGGCCCGCACAGTGCTTTCCTGCAGAGCCCGTAACAGTTTGGCTTGCAGAGAGATCGACATTTCCCCGATCTCGTCAAGGAAAAGACTGCCGCCATGGGCTGCATGGAATAGTCCCTGACGGGCTTCATTGGCGCCGGTAAAGGCGCCTTTCACATGACCGAAGAATTCGCTTTCCATCAATTCCGCGGGAATGCTGGCACAGTTGACGGCAATGAACGGTGCGTCACAACGGGCACTTTCGGTATGGATGGCCCGAGCGAGCAGTTCCTTGCCGGTGCCGCTTTCTCCGAGAATCAGAATCGGTGCATTGCTTTTAGCCAGCCTGGCGGCGTTGTGAAACAGCTCTTGCATGGCGGAACTGGCGCCCACGATGCCATGGAAGTGGGCACTCTGCTGACCGGCCTCAGCGAGTCGCGAAGCCAGTCGGCGATTTTCGAGCACGCGATACACGGTTTCCTGAACATGCTCGAGATCCAACGGCTTGGTCAGGAAATCGTCGGCGCCGATCTTAAGGGCCTCGACAGCCTGTTCGATGGTGCCGAAGGCCGTGATCACGATGAAACCGACCTTGTTTCCCTCATCGCGCAGTCTTTCCAGCCATTCCATACCACTGAGACCTGGTAACCGCACATCGCTGATGATCAGTTCAACCGACTCGTGACTCAGGGTGGCAATGCCCTCTTCGGCGCTACCGACACCTAGTGTTCGATAGCCGGCATCCCGCAATTCATCTTCGAGTAGCTCGAGGATGGCGGTATCATCCTCCACGATCAGGATAGGGGCTTGCACATTGATCTCCTTGTCCATTTCATCCGCCGTCCTGTCAAGTGGCTGCGTGGGAGTCCATCGGCAGCGTGATGTCGAAACCCGCACCACCGAGGTCACTGTCGAAGACGCCGATGGTGCCGCCATGGTCGTTGACGATGCGGTGAACCATCGATAGTCCCAGGCCACTGCCCTGTCCTACGGATTTGGTCGTATAAAAGGGATCGAAGACCTGATTCTTGACGTCGTCATCGATACCCGGACCATCATCCTCGATACGTAAGTTGACCTCATTGCCTTCCACCCTGGCCTGGATACGCACGTGCCCGCTTGGTGTGGCCTGCAGGGCATTATGCAACAGGTTGGTGATCACCTGGATGAGTTGCTGCCCGTTGACGACGATTTCCGGCTCCGGTTCGGGCAGGTCGATGTCGAGGCGGGGCGTGTGGGTATCCATCTCCTCTTCGAGAAGTTCCAGCGCGGTGCTCACCAGCTCACCGATGCGACATGACTCCTTTTCCACATTATGTTGACGGCCGAGATCCATGAGTTGGCGAACGATCACGACGATGCGGTCGACTTCGCTGCGAATGCGCTGCAGTTTGGCCTGTTCGTCCTCAGACATGTGTTCACTACGCGTCAGACGCTGTGCCTGACCATTGATGACCGTCAAGGGGGCACCGATTTCATGAGCGACCCCGGCGGCCAGCACGCCGAGCTCAGCGAGTTTCTTGGACTTTCGCAGGCGCTGTTCCAGCTCGATCTCTTTCTGTTGCCGTGCTTCTATGTCGGCGTCTTTTTCCGCCATGGCATTCAGCATGCCGTTCAGGGCGATCGATAGCTGCCGGTACTCTTCGGGGCCCTCGACGGAAGCACGATGTTCCCGGTCTCCCTGCTCGACACGTTCCATGACGCCTAGCAGGCGATTGAGCGGTCGTTCGATATGGCGGCGGAACCCCCACCAGATCATCAGCACGATACCGGCGGCGCCGACGGTGAAAACCGCCACGGCCACCAGACTGATGAATCCCGTGTAATTCTCGATACCGGTATTCAGTCGATTGACCTGCAGGACGCCACGCACCTCGCCGTCCGGAGAGGTCAGCGGCATCAGAGTGGAGTAGTAATTCCAGCGTTCATGTTCTCGGTAGGCGCCAGTCTGTTCACCGCTTTCGGCGACGGCATGAATGTCCTCGGGTTCGAATAGTTCCTCGCCCAATCCCAGGCCATAGATCTTGTCGCCACTCTCATCGAAGACATAAGCGCCGTAGATGCGGTGAAAAGAGAAGGCCGAATGCAGGGCCTCCTGCATGGCCTCGGGCGTTTCATTGTCCAGGGAATAGCTCAGGGTCGTGCCAATGGCGTGGGTGATGATCTGTACTTCGTTCTGCAGCTTGGAGCGAACGTTGTCTTCCAGCGATTTGATGGCGACCAGACTGAAAACCAGCAATATGGCGAACAGCGGCACGATGACGGTCAAGATGATGATGTTACGCAAGCGCATACGACGTCCCTGAATGCGACACGAGAAACCGACCTTGTGACCGTGATTGTGTCAGTGCGTTCGCGGCAGGGCACCAGAAACGTCAATGACTGGCAACCAGGCCCGTCTGCTCGGGCCTGGTAGGAGTGCGTGTATCAGCCTTGGGCAAGGTGCAGATGCGAGGTTTCCTTGCCAAGGTTGGCGAGCATGCGCTCGCGGTACCACTCGACGAAGTCGATGACGGCGAACTCGTAGGTGGGAGAGTAAGGGCCGGGACGATAGGCCATCGAGTTGACACCGCGCTGGTTTTCCTCGACCAGTCGGCGGTCCTGGGCATTGGTCGCTTCCCAGACGTAACGGAGTCGTTCGATATCGTAGTCGACACCTTCCATTGCATCCTTGTGAACCAACCATTTGGTCGTGACCAGCGTTTCCTGAGCCGATATCGGCAATATCCGGAAGGAAACGCCGTGGTCGCCGCAGAAATGGTTCCAGGAATTGGGCAGATGCAACATGCGCAGGGTGCCCATGTCGGCACTGGTCATGCGGCCCATCAACTTGTTGCAGGCCGCTCTACCATCGAGCGTCATCGACACGGCCCCTTCCAGCAGCGGGGTACGCGCAATCCGGTTACGCCGTCCGAAGCGTGCCTGTTGCCATGGGATGCCGTCGTTGTCCCAGTCAGTTTGTTTACGCTGGCAGAACGCCTTGTATTGAGGCGAGGCACGGGGATCCTCGGCATCGTCGAATTCCGACAACGTCTTCAGCAATTCCGGGTGTGAGGCATCGCAGTGGTAGCACTCACGATTGTTCTCCATGACCAGTTTCCAGTTGCCTTGCTCGATGATGTTCGATTCGGCGGCCACCTTGACGTTGTCCATGTCATAGGGCTCGTAATAATGCTCTAGGCTGACCAGGAAGTCGTCGATGGGGGCTGGATTCTCGCCCAGGTTGATGAATATATAGCCACCGGCCGCACGGACGGCGACCGGTGCCAGACCGTGAGCTGACAGATCGAAGTCGGCGCCCATCTCCGTTCCCGCGAACAGCAAACGACCATCCAGGTCGTAGGTCCACTGATGATAGGGACAGACCAGCTTGGCGACCTTGCCGCGTTCGGCGGTACAGAGGCGTGACCCGCGATGGCGACACGTGTTGTGAAAGGCGTGAATCTCCCCCTTATCGCCACGCACGATGATCACTGAGCCATCGCCGATCTGTAGGGTCATGTAATTGCCCTTGGCGGGAATCTCGCAGGTATGCCCGGCAAACAGCCACTCCTTGGCATAGATTTCCTGCATGTCCAGCGCGAATAGACGGGCATCGTTGTAGAACGGTTGGGGAAGTGAATGACCCGGCATGCGATGCTCGAGCATCGTTGCGGTCGATTCGCGTACTGCAGCCAAGGGGTCGTCCAGACGTTGGGAGGTCAGCGCGGGCATGTCAGGTGTCCTTGAGCGGTTGACGTGGATGTTGACCGAGTCTGAAACAGTGTCCGCAAACAGAGTTGTCTGGTGGCGACACCTACTGCGTCGTACGCGACGGGGAGTCTGCTTTTTTCTTGGGGAGGAGGGAATGAGTGACATGTCCATGTCGTTGCCAGACAAATGGCGTCAACCAAGGCTGCGCAGAATGCGTGAAACATTGCGCTGTGTCGCATGTCGATCACCCATTCCAGACAGGCGGTAACGACCATGACCACGAGCTTCCTCAATCAGGTGACGACTCAGACCTGGACCAATGGCCGACATCAGGTGCGCTGCGTCAAGGTGATCCAGGAAACCTGGGATGTTCGTACGTACTGCTTCATGGCCGAACAACCGCTGATGTTCTTCTTCAAGCCGGGACAGTTCGTGACGCTGGAACTGGAAATCGACGGTGAGTCGATAATGCGCTCCTATACGATCTCGAGTTCGCCTTCGATCCCGTATAGCTTTTCGATCACGGTCAAACGCCTGCCGGGAGGGAAGGTGTCATCGTGGCTGCATGACAATCTGAAAGTAGGCGACGAGTTGGCCGTCCATGGACCGGTCGGCGACTTCAACGTCATCGACTACCCGGCCGACAAGATTCTGATGTTATCCGGTGGGGTGGGGATTACGCCGTTGATGTCGATGGCGCGCTGGTTTTTCGATACCAACGCCAGCATCGACCTGGAATTCATCCATTGCGCACGTTCACCGCGCGATATCATTTACCACCGCGAGTTGACCCATATGTTCTCGCGGCTACCCGAGTTCAAGCTGCATATCGTGTGTGAACGCAGTCAGGACATGGGCGAGGTATGGGCCGGATTTCGTGGGTACGTTAACCAGCCCATGCTCGAATTGATGGCACCGGATTTTCTCGAGCGCGAAATCTTCTGCTGTGGACCGACGCCGTTCATGAAGGCCATTCGGGGCATTCTGCACGATAATGGCTTCGACATGGCGCACTATCATCAGGAAACCTTCGGTGCCACGCCGGCCGATGTGCAGGAAGAGGTGATCGAACTGGCGGAGCAGGCCGAAGTCGAGGCCGGGGAAATCAACGTCAGCGACATGGTCAATGTCGAGTTTTGCGAATCGGGCAAGAGCGTGCGTGTCACGACCGACGAGACGGTGCATGCGGCTGCCGCCAAGCTCGGGCTCCATATTCCCAAGGCGTGCGGTATGGGCATATGTGGCACCTGCCGGGCGTCATTGCGTACTGGCGAGGTAGATATGGAACACAACGGTGGCATTACCGAAGAGGACATCGCCGAGGGGTACATCCTGACGTGCTGCAGCAAGCCCAGGGGCGATGTCGTCGTCGAGTATTGACCGTCCGATTAATCCAGCGGTTCGAGACGATAGAGACTGCCATTGGTTTCGTCAGTGAGCAGATAAATATAACCGTCAGGCCCCTGTCGGACATCGCGGATGCGACCGATCTCGCCCTCCAGTACCAGCTCGGCGGCCTCGACAGCGTTGCCCTCGACGGTCAGGCGGGTCAGTTTCTCGCTGGATAGCCCTCCGGCCAGCAGGTCATCCTGCCAGTCCGGGTAGTGGCCGCTGCTGACGTAAGCCAGCCCCGAGGGCGCATAGCGGCCTGCGAAGACATGCAGCGGGTCGCGCATCCCGGGAGCGGAATTCTTGCCGATCGGCTCGTTGGTCGCGTAGTCGTTGCCGCGGGAGACCACCGGCCAACCGTAATTGACACCGGCTTCGATTCGGTTGACTTCGTCACCGGTGCGAGGACCATGCTCGGTAGCCCAGATAGTGCCATCGGGGGCGACCGTCATGCCCTGGATATTGCGGTTGCCGAGAGTGAACAACTCGTCCAGGGCGCCTTCCTCGTCAACGAAGGGATTGTCATCGGGCGCGCTGCCATCGGGGTTGAGTCGCATGACGCCACCGGCGTGGTCGCTCTTGTCCTGGGCGCGTTGCGGGTCGCGGCCGCGGTCGCCGATGCCCAGCAACAGAGCGTCGTCCTGGCGCCAGGCCAGACGACCGCTGTAGTGGCGTCCGGGGGCGGAAAAGCGGCTCTGGACAAAGATATCCTCGACATCTTGCAAGGATGTGCCCGCCAATCTAGCGCGTGCCACGGCCGTGGCGCTACCGCCGTCTCCCGGTTTGGAATAACTGAAATAGAGCCAGTCGTTTTCGCCATTGCCGTAGTCGGGATGCAATGCCAAGTCCAGCAATCCTCCCTGACCCTGGGCGGAAACCTCCGGTACGCCCTCCACCGTGGTCTGCTCGCCGTCGTCGATCAGTGTCAACTGTCCGGGGCGCTCACTCACCAGGTAGCGTCCATCGGGGAGAAAGGCAGTGGACCAGGGGTGTTCCAGGTCCGAGGCCAACTGCACCAACCGAAAGTCCAGGTGATCGCTTTCGATACGCTCAGGAGGCGCTTCCTGAGCGGCTAACGGAAGCACGAATGCCAGCAGGCCGAGTCCTGCCGGGAGGGGGGCTGCTGATTTGACTGCCATGGCAACTACCTCATGTCGGAACCGCACTCAGACACTGTAGCAGGCGGAGGCGAGTTGCGGAGGACCTACATCATGAATGCCAGCAGTACCGGCAAGTACAGGAATGAAAGCAGGGTTGAACAGAACACCAGGGCAGCGACGTACTGCGGTTCACGTTGGGAACGTTGGGCGAACAGATAATTGTAGACGGCAATCGGCATGCTCATCTGCAAGACGAGGATGCTGTGGGCCAAAGGCGGTAGCGACAGCAGCATACCTACGATATAGGCCACGACGGCGGCCGTTAGCGTACGCAACAGGCTGAATCCTAGTCCTGACTTGAGGTTGCGTACCTGGATGCTTGCCAATGATACCCCTAGCGTGATCAGCATCAGAGGGACGGTGAAGCCCGAAATCAGGTCGACGGTATTGTCGAGCCATAATGGCAAGTCGGTATCGGTGAGCAACAGCGTCAGAGAGATCAGAATGGCGTAGATGGTTGGCGTACGGACCAGTGTCCGGAGTGGGTTGCGATTGCGGCTGGCCATCGCCGTGCCAAAGGTGAATTGGACCAGTGCCACGGTGACCATGACGGTGATGGCATATGCGAAACCCGCTTCACCGAAGGCATAGAGTGCCACCGGCAATCCCATGTTGCCGGTATTGGGATACATCATCGGCGCCAACAGGACACGCCAGTTCTTACGTAGCAGCCATGCCATGACGATGGTTAGCAGCGCCATGCTGACCAGCACGCATAAGGTGCCGAGCATGGTGCGGCCGAAACTGCCAGCGTCGATATCTGCGCCCGACAGCGATGCAATGATCAGCGACGGTGTACCGATGTTGAAGACCAGTTTCGTGACGAACTCCACTGGGTAGGCGTGGCCCAGGCGAATCCAGATAAACCCCAGGCTGGCTCCCACGAAAACGGGGGCCATGATGGCGATGAGTTCGACAAGCATGAAAGCGGTTCCTGATGCGATGAGATGTTAGCCGAAAGACGTATTGTCCTGAAAAACCGGGTGTGGGGGCAAATCCCGCTTCATCGGTGTGGGTGGCGCCTGGCGATATCGTATTCGCGACAGTCATGTCGCAAACGCATCTTGCCGTGACGTCGCCAAGCATCTTGCGCGCCGAGACGGGGGATACCATCGCAGCATAGAGGGGCAAGTCGGCCAACTCGGGAGAAGCAAGCTATGCAACGGTATTCAGGTTTCGGGCTGGTCAAGCATGCGCTGCGCCATCATGAGGACTGGCAGCGCCAGTGGCGCAATCCCGAGCCGAAGACGCAATACGATGCGATCATCATCGGCGGCGGCGGTCATGGTCTGGCGACCGCCTATTATCTGGCCAAGGAGCACGGCATCACTAATGTCGCCGTACTGGAAAAGGGTTGGCTGGGTGGTGGCAATACCGCGCGCAACACCACCATCGTACGATCGAACTATCTGTGGGACGAAGCGGCGGCACTCTATGAGCATTCCCTCAAGCTTTGGGAAGGCTTGTCGCAGGACATCAACTACAATGTGATGTTCTCCCAGCGCGGCGTGCTGAATCTCGGTCATACTCTCCAGGACATGCGTGACATCCAGCGCCGCGTCAATGCCAATCGTCTGAACGGGGTCGACAGTGAAGTTCTCGACGCCAAGGGCGTGCAGGAAATCGTGCCGATCATCGATGGCTCCAAGCGTGCTCGCTATCCGATCATGGGAGCGTCCTGGCAACCCCGCGCCGGCGTGGCGCGTCACGATGCCGTGGCCTGGGGCTTCGCCCGAGCCGCCGATGCCTATGGTGTCGACCTGCTGCAGAACACCGAGGTGACCGGCTTCAAGATACTCGATGGCCGGGTGGTCGGGGTGCATACCAACCGGGGGGATATCGAGACCCGTACGGTGGGCTGTGTCACGGCCGGCAACTCCGGCGTACTGGCCGGCATGGCAGGCTTCAAGCTGCCACTGGAATCCCATCCGTTGCAGGCGCTGGTTTCCGAGCCCATGAAGCCGATCCTGGATACCGTGGTGATGTCCAATGCCGTCCACGGCTACATCAGTCAGTCCGACAAGGGGGACCTGGTGATCGGCGCCGGCATCGATGGCTATAACGGCTATGGTCAGCGTGGCAGTTACGCAACCGTGGAGCACACGCTGCAGGCCATTGTCGAGATGTTCCCGATCTTCTCGCGGGTCAGGATGAACCGTCAGTGGGGCGGCATCGTGGATACCTGCCCCGATGCCTGTCCGATCCTGTCGAAAACGCCGGTCAAGGGGCTCTTCTTCAACTGCGGCTGGGGAACGGGTGGCTTCAAGGCCACTCCCGGATCGGGCCATGTGTTCGCCGCGACCCTGGCCAAGGGCGAGCCGCATCCATTGGCCGCTCCCTTCAGTATCGATCGTTTCCATAGTGGGGCGTTGATCGATGAGCACGGCGCAGCCGGCGTGGCCCACTAAGGAGGCATGACCATGTTCCATATCTACTGCCCCTATTGCGAAGAGTATCGCGAGGAGGAAGAGTTCCATCCCAAGGGCCAGGCGCATCTCTCCCGGCCCGAGGATCCGGATGACTGTTCGGATGAGGCGTGGGGCGACTACCTGTTCTTCCGCGACAATCCGCGCGGCATCCATCACGAAATGTGGGTGCATGCGCAGGGCTGCCGAAAGTTCTTCAATATCACCCGGCACACGGTGACCTACGAGATTCTCGAGACCTACAAGATGGGGGAACAGCCGACGATCACGGCGGAAACGAATACCGCCAGACCGGCTGCAACCGCATCGTCAGCCGACGATCGAGCGGCGACCGAGGTCAAGGGTGCACAAGGAGTCCAGGCATGAGTCAGTCAACCAAGCAACCCAATCGCCTGGCAGCAGGCGGCAGTGTCGATCGCACCCGCACGCTGAAGTTCACCTTCAATGGGCAGGCGTACACCGGGCATCCCGGCGATACGTTGGCGTCGGCATTGCTGGCCAATGGCGTGGATCTGGTCAATCGCAGCTTCAAGTATTCGCGTCCGCGGGGCATCGTCGCGGCCGGCGCGGAAGAACCCAATGCCGTCATGCAACTCGGTGCCAGTGAAGCGACTCAGGTACCCAACGTGCGTGCCACTCAACAGGCGTTGTATGACGGCCTGGTGGCGTACAGCACCAATGGCTGGCCCGATGTCCAGAAAGATCTGATGAGCTGGATTGGCAAACTGGGTGCTCCCTTCATGCCGCCGGGGTTTTATTACAAGACTTTCATGGCGCCGGCATCGATGTGGATGACCTACGAGAAGTATATCCGCAAGACGGCCGGTCTCGGTCGCAGCCCGTCGGAACCGGACCCGGATATCTACGACCACATGAACCGGCACTGCGACGTGCTCGTCATCGGTGGCGGGCCGGCAGGACTGGCTGCGGCATTGAGCGCGGCGCGTTCCGGCGCGCGCGTGATCGTGGCCGATGAGCAGGAAGCGATGGGCGGTTCTCTGCTCGACAGTCGCGATCGCCTCGATGACCAACCCGCGCACGCGTGGGTCACGACGGCATTGGAGGAACTGGCGGCCCGGGACAACGTGACACTGCTCACGCGCACTACGGCCAATGGTTATCATGACCACAATTTCGTGACGCTCCACGAACGGCGTACCGAGCATCTGGCCGATAGTGCCCCGACGATCGAGGGTCGGCGTCAGCCGCGTTCGCGCTTGCACCGCGTTCGGGCCGGGCAGGTGGTACTCGCCACCGGTACCCATGAGCGGCCGCTGGTCTACGGCAACAACGACTTGCCGGGCAATCTGCTGGCCGGCGCCGTGTCGACCTATATTCGTCGTTATGGGGTGATACCCGGCCGTAAACTGGTACTGACCACCAGTAACGATCATGCCTATCGCGCCGCACTGGACTGGCATGAGGCAGGACACGAGGTCGTGGCCATTGCCGATGCCCGTGAAGCGCCCGAGGGAGAACTCGTCGAGCAGGCCCGGAAGCACGGCATTCGTGTCATTGCCGGCAGTGCCATTATTGAGGCAACCGGTAGCAAACGGGTCAGCGGCGCACGGGTGGCTCGCATCGATCGCGACGGTTTCAAGGTCGTCGGCCCGGTGGAGACGCTCGATTGCGACACCATTGCCAGCTCCGGCGGCTACAGTCCGGTGATTCATCTGGCGTCTCATACCGGTGCACGACCGACCTGGAACGAGGAGGTTCTCGGCTTCGTTCCCCATACCGTAAAAGGCGTGACGACCACGGGCGGTGCTCGCGGGGTCTATCCATTGGCTGACGTATTGGCGGATGGTGCCGAAGCCGGTGCCGTAGCCGCTACGGCCATGGGCTTCGAGGTCGCTACCGAGGCTCGTCACGTCCCCCAGGCAACAGTGGTGACGGAAGGCGCAGCCTGCGCACTCTACCAAGTGCCACACGAGAAGCCGACCCTGCGTGCCCCGAAGCAGTTCGTGGATCTGCAGAATGACGTCACCGCGGCGGCGATCGAACTCGCCACCCGCGAAGGTTTCGAGTCGATCGAACACGTCAAGCGTTACACCGCCATGGGGTTCGGTACCGACCAGGGCAAGCTCGGCAACATCAACGGCATGGCCATCGCCGCCCGCTGCCTGGGCAAGTCGATCCCCGAGGTGGGCACCACGGTGTTCCGGCCCAACTACACCCCGGTCACCTTTGGCGCCGTCGTCGGTCGCCACTGCCGGGAACTGTTCGACCCCGAGCGTTATACCGCAATGCACCAGTGGCATGTCGAACACGGCGCCGAATTCGAGGACGTCGGGCAGTGGAAGCGCCCCTGGTACTATCCGCGCCGCGTGAATGGCCGACTCGAGTCCATGCATGAGGCGGTGGTGCGCGAATGCCGGGCGGTGCGTGAACATGTCGGTATCCTGGATGCTTCGACGCTGGGCAAGATCGACATCCAGGGGCCCGGTGCGCGCGAGTTCCTTGGCAGGGTCTACACCAACAAGTGGGCCAAGCTGGCTCCCGGTCGCGTCCGTTATGGCCTGATGTGCAAGGACGACGGCATGGTGATGGATGACGGTACCACCAGTTGTCTGGGGGAGAACCACTTCCTGATGACGACCACGACGGGGGGCGCCGCCGCCGTGCTCGAATGGCTGGAAATGTGGCACCAGACCGAGTGGCCGGAACTCGACGTGTATTTCACCTCCGTCACCGATCATTGGGCAACCATGACCGTGACCGGCCCGGAGGCGCGTAAGCTGCTTGCCGAGATCACCGATATCGATCTCGATCGCGAGTCCTTCAAGTTCATGGACTGGCGTGAAGGCAGGGTCGCCGATGTGCCGGCGCGCGTGTTCCGGATCTCCTTCACCGGTGAGCTGGCGTTCGAGATCAATGTGCAGGCCAACTACGCCATGCATGTCTGGAAAACCCTGTTCGAGCATGGCGACAAGTACGGTCTGACGCCCTACGGCACCGAGACCATGCACGTGTTGCGCGCCGAAAAGGGCTTCATCATTGCCGGCCAGGACACCGACGGCTCGGTGACACCGGAAGACCTGGGCATGCACTGGGCGATCGGTTACGACAAGCCATTCCCTTGGATCGGTAAACGGGCGCTATCACGTTCCGATACGCGTCGCACGGATCGCAAGCAACTGGTCGGGCTGAAACCCAGGAACCCTGAAGTGGTGTTGCAGGAAGGGGCACAGATCGTCTTCGATCCGCAGCAGACGATCCCGATGACCATGGTCGGTCACGTCACGTCCAGCTACTACAGTCCGACGCTGGAAAGCGGCTTCGCCCTGGCGGTGGTCAAGGGCGGTCATCAGCGCATGGGCGAAACCGTCTATCTGCCCATGGTCGATGGCACCATCCATGAAGCCGAGATCGTCGGCACCCAATTCGTCGATCCGGAAGGAGCACGTCAGAATGTCTGATATCCGCCAGTTCCAGACGCACCCCGAGGTCGAAATCGCCACCGAATCGCCGCTTGCCTATTCGCGGCAACGCTCCGGAGCGCCTGCGATCACGGTGAGCTCTCAGGTCATGCTGCGTGAACGGCCCTTTCAGGGACACCTGACCCTGCGTGGTGGGGCGATAGTGCTGGACGAGGCGCTACGCCACGTACTTGGCCTGTCGTTGCCCAGCCAGCCTCATGGATTGAATCATGATGACAGTGGTGAACGCTCCGTGCAGTGGCTGGCACCCGATGAGTGGCTGCTGATCGTGCCCGGCGGGGAAGAATTCTCGCTCGAGACCCGTCTGCGTGATGCTCTGGGTGACGCCCATGTCAGCATCGTCGATGTCAGTGGCGGTCAGACGGTGATCGATATCGAGGGCGAGATGGCACATGCGGTACTGATGAAGTTCACGCATTACGATGTCGATCCCACGGTCTTTCCGGTCGGCAAGGGGGTGACGACAGGTTTCGCCAAGACGTCAGCGATCCTGCGTCGGTCATCGGCATCGCGGTGGGAACTGGTCGTACGACGCAGTTTCGCCGACTACCTCTATCGCTGGTTGCTGGATGCCGGGGAAGAGTATGGCATCGGTGTCGAACGCTGACGGAGGTATCGATCATGAGCGCATCACCGGCAGCCTGGACCATTGCCGCGCAATCGCCCAGCCGGTTGGGAACCGTGGATGTCGTTACCCGGTTTCTCAAGGAGCAGCGTTGCTATATCACCGAGCTCAACTCCTTCGACGACCGCTTGGTCGAACGCTTTTTCATCCGGGCCGAATTCCGGCCCGAGGCGGATGGCTTCGACAGCGACGCCTTCCGTGAGGCGTTTGCTGAGCGTGCCGCCGAGTTCGACATGACCTTCGAGCTGACGCCGCCCGAGACGCGCATGCCGGTGGTGATCATGGTTTCGAAGGCGGATCACTGTCTCAATGACCTGTTGTATCGCTATCGCATCGGCCAATTATCCATGGACATCCGGGCGGTCATTTCCAACCATCCCGATCTTGAGCCGTTGGTCGCCTGGCATGAATTGCCCTATTACCATTTGCCGATCACGCCTCACACCAAAGCGGAGCAGGAGGCCCAGGTCTGGCGGGTGATCGAGGAAACCGGTGCGGAACTGGTCATCCTGGCGCGTTACATGCAGGTGCTGTCCAGCGATATGTGTCACCGGCTCGCCGGACGAGCGATCAATATCCATCACTCGTTGCTACCCGGTTTCAAGGGGGCCAAACCGTACCATCAGGCGTACGAGAAGGGCGTCAAACTGGTAGGGGCGACGGCGCATTACATCAACGACGATCTCGACGAAGGGCCGATCATCACGCAGCGCGTCGAATCGGTCAGTCATGCCGACTATCCGGAAGATCTGGTGGCCAAGGGGCGTGATGTGGAACGTCTGACGCTGGCGCGAGCGGTCAGCTACCATGTGGAACGGCGCGTCTTTTTGCACGCCCAACGCACGGTGGTGTTCGATCGCTGAGCAATCGTTTAGCCGCATGCCAGTGGTTGTAAAGCCATGAAGCGGATAGGCGGGATGCATTCTTGTCGATGTAAATAAAAGTAATTATCATGAATCTTACTTTTATCCCTTTGCATCCCGAGGTTTCTCATGGCGTCCTGTGTCACTCCCTCTCTGACGGTCAGCCCATTGATGCTGGCCGTTCGACGAACCCTGGCCCTGTCTCTATCCGGCACCTTGCTGAGTCTGCCAGCCGCCACGATGGCTCAAGAAGCGACTCAAGCACAGCAAGGCGAGAATCATGACGCCATGGTCGTGACGGCAACGGCATTGAAGGTGGATACGCCGACTATCGAAACTCCTCGTGCCACCTCGCAGGTGACAGAAGACGAACTGGATAAGCGGGCCGTCAATAACTATGACGAGGTCTTCCGCTATCGCAGCGGAGTACAGGCGACCCCTTATGGAAGCGACAATGGTGTCGATTGGTTCAATATTCGGGGTTTCAGTGGTGAGGATTCTACCTATCAGGACGGCCTGCGACTCTTCCGCGAAGGAGGGTATTTTTGGTGGGTGACAGAGCCCTATGGACTGGAACGTGTCGATTTGCTCAAAGGTCCCGCTTCGATTCTTTATGGCGAAGCACCTCCAGGGGGCGTAGTCAACGCGATCAGCAAGCGACCGACCGAAGAAGCCAGGGGCGAGTTTGAAGTCCAGGGGGGTAACAAGGACCATCGCCAAGTGGGCATCGATACCTCCGGCCCGGTCGCCGGTACCGACAATATGCGCTATCGCATGGTCGGGCTCTTCCGTGATGGCGATGGCGAGTTGGATTACACTGACAATCAGCGCGTGTATCTAGCCCCGAGCCTGGCGGTGGATCTCTCCGATGACACCACAATGACTTTCCTGGCCAGCTACATGAAGGACCACGGCACACCAAGCAAGGGCTTTCGGCCACCGGAAGGCTCTTTATATGATACGCCGTTTGGGCGAATCGATCGTGATACCTTTCTGGGTGAGCCGGATTATGACCGCCAAGAGCGCGAGCAACTGTCGTTGGGATATGAGCTAGAGCACAATGTAAATGACACATGGCAGTTCCAACAGAATTTACGTTATAGCACTCTAGACCTTTTGTTGCGTACAGTGTCTCCACGCTTTGAGTTGGATGGTCGTGATGTTGCTAGGGATTTAACGTATAGGGACGGTAGTTATGATTCTCTCACTGTTGATAATCGCCTGATCGCCAAATGGTATACAGACAATACAGAAAATACTCTGTTATTGGGCATTGATTATCAGGATTTTGATATCGACTATATGAATGGCGATTTTTTTGATTTTGGAGATATTGATGTCTTTGACCCGCATTATGGGAATTTTACTGCGTCATCGTTAAATTATCAGGCTGAAGAAAAGAAAGAACAAATTGGTGTGTATCTGCAGGATCAGTTGCGGCTTGGTGATCGCTGGATCTTGCTGGGTGGAGTTCGTCATGACTCAGTTGATGTCGAAAGTTATAGCGAAGATCCCTTTGCAAATGATTATAATGAGACTGAAAATCAACTGTCATTCAGTGGGGGGGTAATGTATTTGGGAGATTATGGAATCTCACCCTACCTGAGTTATAGCGAGTCTTTCAGCCCACAAGTGGGGCGAGGTCCGGATGGGCAAGCCTACGAGCCCAGCGAGGGGGAGCAGTGGGAGGCAGGTGTGAAATATACTCCCAATTGGCTTGATGGTTACGTAACTGCTGCAGCATTCGACCTCAAAGAAACCAATACGCTTTACACGAACGCCCAGCTAGCTCAAACGCAAGGTGGTGAGCGTCATTCACAAGGTTTCGAACTGGAGGGCGTAGGCTATTTGACCGATCAGCTTCAGCTAACGGCGGCTTACACTTATCTGGATACCACCATTGAAGATCCCGAGCGCGGTGAGTTTCGTGCCGGTTTGACACCACGCCACCAGGCCTCGTTGTGGTTGGATTATGGATTCGAAGGTGGGGTGTTGAATGGTTTGGATATCGGTGCCGGTGCACGTTATGTAGGCGATAGCGTTGATGCTGCTGAGGATAGTAATGCCAAGGTATCTTCCTATACTGTTTATGATGCCAAGGCCAGTTATGACATCAATGACTCTTGGACCGCTCAGGTGAACGTCACTAACCTGACCGATAAAGAGTACGTAAGTGGTTGTGACTCTTGGTGCTACTACGGCGAATCGCGCAGTGTGATCGGTAGTCTCAGCTATCGCTGGTGAGGTCGAGTCGGCGGTCAATCAAGCAGTGGGTTGCCTGGTGTGGGTTGATCGGTTATGGGCGATTCCAGTAACCCCAGGAGCAGTACGCCGCCACTGCAAGGGCGTATGCCGATCGTGGTGATCGTGACCTGTAGATCGACCCATCCATGAGGGTGGGCCGTGGCGATAAACGGCATCAGAAACAGGGCGATACCGATGCCTGGCACGCGGCATCGGGCGAGCATCGAAGCGACTGGGGTCGCCATCCAGGCATCTCTGTGGTGGGAGAACTCACCGTAAGCGTCCCTATTAAATACGGCGTAATCCCCACATGAAATAGGCACCACCCACCAGCGAGGCGACCAGTCCCGCCGGAATTTCTTCGGGAAAGAGCAGTTGCCTGCCCAACCAGTCGGCAACCGTCATCAGGATGGCCCCTACCAGGGCTGCTCCCAGTAGATGCGAGCGTGCGCGCGCAAAGCCCATCAAGCGCGCCATGTGTGGTGCCAGCAGGCCGACGAAGGAGAGCGGCCCGACGACCAGTGTCGCGCAGGCGGTTAGCAATGCCACCAAGCCGAGTAAAACAAGACGCGCACGCGTAATGTCGATACCCAGGCCGTGGGCGGTCGGAGTTCCCAATGGCAGGATATCCAGCCAGCGAGTGAAGGGTCTGGCTATCAGCGCCAATAGCAGCGCGAGTATTGCGACCGTGGTGGCGGTTGTCAGATCGACATAGTAGGTAGAACCCGACAGCCAAGCCACGACTTGCTGGCCGCGAGGGTCCCCACCAGCAAGCACGATGGCGCGCACCGCATCGAAGAGAGCCGTGATCGCAACACCTGTCAACAGCAACCGTTCCGGAAGGAAGCCGCTGCGGTGATTGAGCAGGATCAGCACACCAAGTACCGCCAGCGCACCGAGCGTACCGATACCGATCAGTGCCAGGTGCGATGCGCCGGGCAACAGATAGATGGCGCCAATCAACGCGATGGCCGTGCCGCCGCTGATGCCGAGTACTTCCGGGCTGGCCATCGGGTTGGCGGTCAGACGCTGAATGAGTGTCCCCGCGATCGCTAGCATGACCCCACTGCCGCTAGCCGCTAGCAGGCGCGGTAAGCGCCACTCCAGAGTGAGCCATTGTGAGGGGCCGAGCCACTGCCATCCTTTGTCTCCCTGGCCGGTCAGCAGGGCGGCGAGGATAGCCAGTACCAGCAGCGCACTCAGTGCAGTGGCCAGGCGTCCCGGTGCGGAGTGGCGGCGCATGAGACTGTGGTTAGCGGTCGTTGGATGGCCGCTGTGCAACGCAAGGCGCGGAATCAGCCATAGCAACAATGGCGCACCGAGTGCTGCGGTCGTGGCGCCGGTTGGAATCAGGGTTGGCAGGGTGCCGGAAAAACGTTGTAGCAGTAAGTCGGTACTGGCCAGCAACAGTGCCCCCAGCAAGGGGGCCCATAACAGGCGTTGCATCAGCCGTCTCGCACCCGCCAGACGCACGATGGCAGGGGCTGCCAGGCCGATGAAACCGATCACACCCACGACGCTGACCACGCAGGCCGTCAGGAAGACGCCGACTCCGAGTCCAGCCAGACGCATTCGTTTGAGCGAGACCCCCAGGCTACGCGCATTGGCGTCGTCGAGGTCAAGGATTGCCAGTGGCCTGAGCAGGAGGATGGCCAGCAAGGCGCCGATAGCCAGTCGAGGCCAGAGGAACTCGACCCCTTCCCATCCGCTCTGCGATAGAGAGCCCGCTCCCCAGATCAACAGGCCTTTCAGGGATTCCTGATTAAACAGCAACAGCGCCATGCCCAGTGCGCCGGCATAGAGATTGACCACCAGGCCGGCCAACACCACGACCATGGGGGCCAGACCGCGGCGCCAGGACAACAGGAACACCAGACCCATGGCCAAGCCGCCGCCGGCGAGGGCCACCCATTCACGGCCCAAGGCGAACAGCCAGGGCGCCATCAATGTCGCCGCCATCAAGGCAAGATTGGCACCGCTGGCAACGCCCAGCGTTGTGGGGGCTGCCAAGGGATTGCGTAGAACCTGCTGCATCAGGACGCCGGCCAGGCCAAGACCTGCGCCCGCCAGCAGAGAGATGGTCAGTCGTGGCCACCAACTGTAATGCAATACGATCTGGGTGACATTGTCCGCTTGCGGGAAAAACAGTGCAGACAGTGCCGTCGACAACGCGCCGGCATGTTGAAGTGCCAGGCCTGCCAGGCCCATTGCCAATAGGCAGAAGGTCAGACAGAGTCGTGGTGGTGTCAGGCGCAGACGCGAATCAAGCACGGTCGGTGTCCTCCAGGGCCTCGACCAGCAAGTTGGCGAAACGCTGCGCCGATGGTAGACCACCGAAGGTCCATACCGGATCGAGCCAAATGACGTCACCACGCTTGACGCTGGGCAAACGCTGCCAAAGTCCGCTGTTGGCCAGTCGTTCTTCGACACCCACAGGCAGTGGTTTGATGACCACGAGTCGGGCGTCGATGGTCATGAGGTCTTCGATGCCAACCAGGGAGAACCCCCACGCATTGGTCGGCTCCTGCCAGCCGTTCTCCAGTCCCAGACGCTCAGTGACGGCCTGTAACAGGCTGTGATCGCCGAAGACACGGGCATGTCGTGCATCCATCAACTGGATCATCAAAAGAGGGTCCCGTGAAGCAGATAGGGTATTGCGCTGGCGTTCCAGTTGGTCTTCCGTGTTCTCGACCAGGGTGTCGGCGGCAGTTTCACGTGCGGCAATGTCTCCCAATTGATGGGTCATCTCGACCAACTGGTCCCACAAGGGTCTCTGGCCAGTATAGAAATCCAGCGTTTCCACCTTGGCGATGCGTGACAGCTTCGGCTTCAGCCTGGAGAACATGGGTGAAATCAGGATTCGCGACGGGGCAAGTTCCGACAGGCGTTCCAGATTGGGCTGGGAGCGCAGGCCGAGGTCAACGACCTCGTCGGGCATGGCCGGCTTCCCTACCCAGTCATGGTAGGCATCTATCTGAGCCACGCCTGCGGGCGGTGCGTCCAGTGCCACCAGTGTCTCAGCCAGCGTCCAGTCGATGGTGGCAATACCTGTATCGTCTGCGGCCAGTGTCAGCGGTGCCGGTATGAGCGCGATCAGTACTGCCAACAAGGCATGCCGCCATCTGCATAGCTCGATTCGCCTGGCACGTAGGCATGCAGGCAGTCTGAATGACGGAAAGACTGACAATGAAGGCTCCGACACGATCATTCCGAGGTAGGTGTCAATGGATCACGGCGATAGCGTGCTCTCCACTGGGATGAGTCATGATATGCATGGGAATGCCATAAATGGCTTCCAGAGTGTCGTCCTTCATCATTTCCTCGGGGGAACCTTGAGCGAGCACCCGACCGCTATGCAGGGCGATGAGATGGTCGCAATAACGTGCTGCCATATTGACGTCATGAAGCACCACGATAACGCCTAGCTGCAGCTCTTCGCATAGCTTGCGTATCAGTGCCAGCACTTCGACCTGGTGTGCCATATCCAATGCAGCGAGTGGTTCGTCGAGCAGCAGAAAACGACTGCCCTGAGCCAGCAACATGGCTAGCCAGACACGCTGGCGTTCGCCACCGGACAAGGTCTCGACCAGGCGATCGGCAAAATCCTGAGTATGGGTCAACTCAATGGCCCGCTCGATCTGGGCGTGGTCTTCACGTGTCAGCCGACCGAGTAAGCCGTGCCATGGATAACGGCCGAAACCAATCAATTCACGGCCGGTGAGCGTCTCTGCACTGGGCAACTGTTGCGGCAAGTAAGCGACTTGCCGAGCGAACTCCCGCGGGCCCCAGTCCTCCAGCGGCCGACCATCGAGACGGACATCGCCCTGGCTTGCCTGTTGTTGCTGGGCCAGGATCTTCAGCAGGGTCGATTTGCCCGAACCGTTATGCCCGATGAGGCCGTATACATTGCCCTCGGCGAAACCAAGGTCGGTTGGGTGAAGCAGACATTTGCCATTGACCTCGAAGGTCGCGGCCTTGACGTCGAACATGTTGGACTCCGCTTGGCAGAGGTTGGCGCATCAGCGATACACTGGGAATGACGGCAGGACTGAACGCCGATGTCGTCACATCGATGCCGTGGTTAGTACGCCGTGCCAATTGCCAACTGTAAAGCAAATAAGAATGGTTATCAAAGGTTGGGTGTCACGTACAAGGGGGTGATGGGCCCGATTGTCGAATCGCCCTTGAGTTTGTTGGCGCTCATCCCCATACAATGAGACGGCATGCAGGAACAGTGGTGAACCCGTCGTGTTTTACGTGCATTCACTGGCGATGGCCACTATTCTCTAGCCCAAACCATAAGGAGTTGATGAAATGCCACACACTCTCCCCGAATTACCGTATAGCTACGACGCGCTGGAACCGCATATCGATGCCATGACCATGGAGATTCACCACTCCCGGCACCATCAAACCTATGTCAATAACCTCAATGGCGCGCTGGAAGGTACCGGATTGGAAGAGGTTCCGGTCGATGAGTTGATCGCCAACCTGGATCGTGTTCCGGATGACAAGCGCCAGCCGGTAATCAACAATGGCGGCGGTCATTCCAATCACGCCAAGTTCTGGACCATGATGTCTCCGCAAGGCGGAGGACAGCCAAAAGGCAAGGTGGCGTCAGCCATCGAGAGTGAACTCGGCGGTTTTGATGCCTTCAAGGATGCCTTCAAGAAGGCGGCACTCGGTCGCTTCGGCAGTGGTTGGGCATGGCTGAGCGTGACACCGGAGAAGAAGCTGGTCGTCGAGAATACGCTCAATCAGGATAGCCCGCTCATGCATGGCAACACCCCAGTCCTCGGTCTGGATGTCTGGGAACACGCCTACTATCTGAAGTACCAGAACAAGCGTCCGGACTATGTTGAAGCGTTCTTCAACGTCATCGACTGGGATGAAGTGGAACGTCGTTACCAGGATGCTACTGCCTGAATGGCAGCATGATTCGTACGGTCAAGTTGACCGTGATGTCAATGCGCCGCGCTCCCTTGGGGGCGCGGCGCATTACTTGCGGACCTGCCTGTCACAGCCTTCCAGTGGGCAATTGCCGCAGTAGCCGATTTCCGGAAGGAGATAACGTAGGCAACAAAGCTTGCGTAAGCGTTTGACGTCCTGATTCTGTGACTCGATATAGCGTATCGGGCGATACAGCGGGTTGCGGCGCCCATCGGGGTAGTGGCGTGACTCCAGCAACGCCTGCGCTTCCCCGGCAATCCCGGGTGAGGCTTGGGGATGTCGCTCGATCGCTGTGGCGTAATGTTCGAATACATTACCCGCATTGCTCCAGAACACACGAGTAGAGGCGCCGGATAGGTCGGACAGCATCTTGAACAGAGGCGCCAGGTGACCATCGAGCAGTGTCTTGAAGCGTGCAAATAGGCCTCGCGACACGAGGGGAGTCCCTTCGTGGACTAGACACAGGCGCTCTGTTCGACCCTCGGGTGTCAACACCAGATGAGTCTCTTCAAGGGCAATCGGGAGTTCGCGCTCGAGGATCAGATTGGCGAGCAAGGTCGGTGCCAGTACGGCGTTGATGTGCCATTTCGACCAGAGCGATGCGATGGCACGACGGTCACCGTGCCCGTACTGAGCGGCGAATCGCTCCAGCAGGTTGTCCAGCGTACCGGCATCGAGCAGTTGACCGCCAGCCAAGGCATGACTCGGTGCGCTACCGATGGATGGGGGTGCCAGGGACTCGAGAGGGCCCACGTACAGATCGCTCAGACATGGCGTGGTCACTGTGGCAAACGGTAAGTGAGCAGGTGCATTCATGACTGAACCTCTGACGTGGGAGCCTCCACTGTAAAGTCAATACGAATCGTTATCAACTTTGTCGGTCATCAGAAGTCATAGCTGACTGACGCGGTAATGTTGCGTTCGGCACCGAAATAGCAGTAGTCCAGAGAGTTGCACGAAGCGACATACTCTTTGTCGAGCAGGTTGCCGACCTTGAGTCGAGCGCTCATGCCTTCCAGGCCGAATTGTTCGAGATCGTATCCAAGAGTGGCATCCACCAGCGTGTAGTCGGGCACTTTCTCGGTATTGGCACGATCGGCATAGATGTCGGCGTAGTAGCGTACGCCCAAGCCGGCATCGAGCCCTTCGAGGGCGCCGTCCTGGAAGGCATAATGGCCCCACAGGCTGGCCTGATGGCGAGGTGCATAGATGGCATGGCTGTCTTCCTCGCTCTCTACGTCGCTCTTGGCGTAGGTGATGTCGGTATAGCTGTAGGCGGCTTGTAGGCGTAGTTCGTCCGTCAGTTGCTTACGGGTTTCCACTTCCAGGCCTTGTGACTCGATCTCGCCGATGGAGCGGTAGGGGTCGGTGGGCTGCTCCTTGGTCGCGACGTTTTCCTGATTGATGCGGAAAAGCGAGAGACTGTAGCGGTCTTGCGTGCCCGGTGGCTGGTACTTGAGGCCTGTCTCCCACTGCTCGCCCTCCATGGGGTCGAGCACATCACCGTCGATATCGACGAAGCTGGTCGGCGTGAAGGCCGTATTGTAGCTGACGTAGGGTGCGACCCCGTTATCGAACAGATACAAGAGCCCAGCGCGGCCGCTGAAATAGGTTTCGTCGAGCGTATCCTCGTGATCGGCCAGCTTTTGCTCATTGGTGATCGAGACCCAGTCGTAGCGGCCGCCGAGCGTCAGGCGCCAGCGATCGAACGCCATCTGATCCTGTAGGTAAACGCCCGTCTGGGTCAGTTCGTGGCGTTCGTCGTTGGTGACGACGATATCCCCGATGGGATCGGCGCCATATTGTGGATCGAAGGCGTCGATAGAAGGGAAGGCGCCTGAAGTCCAGACCACGTCGTTCTCGCGCTTCTGATAGTCGACGCCCACCAGCAAGGTGTGGTCGATGAAGCCGCTGGAGAATTGTCCCTCGAGTTGGTTATCGACTGTCCAGGCTTCGAGTGATTCCCGGCCACCGGAGTAATAGCGAGTCAACTCGTTGGCATCGGGTGACACCCATCCATAGCCATAGACCTGGTTCAGGGTGGTATCCGAGTTCAGGTAGCGCAGCTTCTGACGCGCAGTCCAGGCGTCATTGAAACGGTGCTCGAGGCCGTAACCGAACATCCGTTGGGTACGCTCGAACTTGTCGTAATCGTCCTCGCCGTCGAAGAAGTTATTGCTGATCTGCTGACCATTGTGGCTTTCCACCGCTCCCTCGTAAGGCACACCGGAGTGGTAACCGCCTTCCGGATCTTTCTGCAGATACGCCATGAACGACAGGGTCGTGTCATCGGTAACGTCCCAGGTCACCGAGGGAGCGATGGCATAGCGCTCCTCCTCGACCGGGCCGAACTGGGTATCCGCGCCGCTGGCCAGCCCGACTACGCGATAGGCGGCACGCCGCTCGTCGTCCAGTGGTCCCGTGAAATCGAATGCCGCGCTGCGCTGGCTATTGTTTCCGACGCTGAGGCGCAACTGACGCTGCGTATCGAACTGGGGCTGCTTACTGGTCATTGCCACCAGCCCCCCGGGCGACGAGCGACCGTAAAGCACCGAGGCCGGGCCCTTGACGATCTCGACACTCTCCAGGAAATAGGGGTCGATCACCATCGAGCTGTAACCGTTGGTGTCGCCCATCACCTTGAGGCCATCGAGGTAGGTATTGCTCAGGCTGCCGTCGGAGAACCCCCGCATGACCAGGTAATCGTAGCGATTGGACGCACCGACCTGGTTGGTATACACCCCGGGCGTATATTGCACGGCTTCCCTGAGCGTGCGGGTGTCGCGCTCATCCATCTCGTCGCGATCGACGCGCGAGACAGACTGCGGTGTTTCTATGAAGGGGGTCTGAGTCTTGGTCGCTGCCCGTTGTGCAGTCACGGTGACGGTATCCAGTGACTCGGCATCGTCACTCGCTGTTGCCGTGGTCGTCGACGTTTCTTCCTGCGCCCAGGCTGGCGTCAGCATACCGCTCGCCAATAGGGCGACCGCCAATGAGAGAGGATGTCTTGTCAGCATGAAAAGATCCCTGATTATGAATTTCTCTAGTAATGAGAATTATTTCATTTTTTGTCACGAGTCAGGGTATGCATGCTGACAATAATCGTATGATGAGTGACTCGAGACGTATGATACGTTCTTACGACAGGCTGCTAGGCGGCACACCGTAGCGACGCCTGAAAGCCGTGGCGAAGTTGGTGGCATGGCGGTATCCCGCAAAATGGGCAGCTTGCTGTACGTTGAAACCTGCCTGGAGATAGCTCCTGGCGAGTTCGAGCCGGCGGTCGCGAAGATAGCTGAACAGGGATTCGCCATATAGCGTACGGAACTTGCTGCGTAGACTGCTGGGGCTCATCGAGGCGAGCGTTGCCAGGCTTTGCAGCGTGTGTTCCTGGGTCGGTTCATCGCGCAGCAGGTTGCGCACGAGTTCCAGTCGCTGTCGTTCCTGGGGCAGCAGCGCGTGTTGCCGTTTCTCCGATACCGACGCTAAAGGAAGTCCATGAGCGATCAATTGTAATGCCAGCCCTTCGAGCAGCAGTTGGCGTTGCATGCCTTGCCAGGCGTGACTGAAACCATGATCCAACGATGGCAGGAGATACCCTGGTAAGTGCCAGGTGTGCAGTTGGAAGTCGGCGTCCTCGAACCATCGTCTCAGTGCCGCATCGTTGTCGGCGTGCTCGCGAAGGGCGTCGGTGCTCAACGAAAGGTTCAATGTCCTGAGATGCTGTCCGGGCGGTTGGGATGCACTCAGTGCCAGGGTATTGCCCAAGCGCGTGCTCATGGCCATGCCCTCGCTCAGCAATCGCTCTTGCTGACCAAGACGAACGCGAACCTGCCCTTGGAGTATCACGACGATGAATAGCGGGGTTGCCAGCAGCGAGGTCGATTCGTATGGCTCGAGAACATCGATATCGGATGCTGTCAGGCGGATGCCGGGTCGCAGCAGGAACTCCTCGACGTTTCCCTGAAAGACCGTGGCACGTTGCTCGTCATGGGGCGTGCAGTTGGAAGTCAGCATCGGAAACCGATACGCAATGCCGTAATGATCGCCGAAGCGACGCAAGTCAAAGGCGGAAAAGCAGTGTCGTGTCGATGGTTCCGGCATGGCAGCGTGTCTCTAGGTATCGGGGTAACTAGATGCAGTCATCATTCCTGAGTGTGTTGAACGGCCATCCTTGCTGCCCGTCGAGCAGGCCGACTGTCGTCTTCAAATAAGAAATAGAATCATTATTGACTTTAACGGGTCATGCGTCACAATACAATGCAATGCACCATTTGTGGGTCGACAAGGATCGTTCATGGAACTGCTGCGTGTCGTCTTTCGATACTATCGCTGGCCTTTTCTCGCCGTCATGCTGCTCAGCCTGGCTAGCGCCGGCCTGAGCATCGGGGTGATTGCATTCATCAATCAACGGCTGATCGACCTGCAGGGAACGCCAGGCGTGGTACTGGCGCAGTTTCTCGGCCTCATTCTGCTGCTGTTGTTGATATCGCTAGGGTCGCAACTGGCACTGACCACGTTAGGTCACCATTTCGTCTACCAACTGCGCGGCAAACTGATCAAATGCATCCTGGACACCGATATCGAACGTCTCGAACAGGTGGGGAGTGCCCGGTTACTGGCCAGCCTCTCCAGTGATATTCGCTATATCACCGTAGCGTTCGTGCGTTTGCCGGAATTGGTGCAGGGTATCATTCTGACGCTGGGGGCCGTCCTTTATCTCGGCTGGTTGTCGCCCAGCATGTTGATGGTGATGATGGTCTGGGTAGCAG
Organism: Aidingimonas lacisalsi; assembly: GCF_008079445.1. Classification (GTDB taxonomy): domain Bacteria; phylum Pseudomonadota; class Gammaproteobacteria; order Pseudomonadales; family Halomonadaceae; genus Aidingimonas; species Aidingimonas lacisalsi. The sequence continues at coordinate 489,736 of NZ_VRYH01000003.1, forward strand.
TCACTGTTCTGGTGGGATGGGTGCTGGTATCGCGAGTCTATCGCTACATGAGTCGGTTGCGTGAGACCGAGGACCAGCTCTACAAGGATTATCAGTCGGTCATCGAGGGACGCAAAGAGCTGGCTCTCAATCGTGATCGTGCCAGGTGGTTCTACGATGAGGTGTTCGAGCACGATTCCCTGGCTTATCGTCATCACATCATTCGTTCCGATACCTTCCATCTCAGCGCCGTCAACTGGTCCAACATCATGATGCTGGCAGCCATCGGCGTGGTGTTTTTCCTGGCCCAGGGATTGGGGTGGGCCACGACCGGTGTGGCAGCGACCTATTCGCTGACGCTATTGTTCCTGAGGACACCCTTGATTCAGGCAGTGGGGGCATTGCCAACCTTGCTCAATGCCCAGGTCGCTTATGACAAGCTCAAGACGCTGGCACTGGCCGACTATCAGGAAGGGTTTGCACATCATGGCAACCTGGATGGATGGCAGACCATCGAGTTTCGAGGCGTGACCTTCCAGTATGCGGCAGGGGAAGCCGCGCAAGGCTTTCAGATCGGGCCTATCGATCTGACGCTGCAGCGTGGCGATCTGGTGTTTCTGATTGGCGGCAACGGTAGCGGGAAGTCAACCTTCGCTCGCTTGTTGACCGGTCTTTACCAGCCGCACAGTGGCGAGATTCTTGTCGATGGTCGGCCAGTGGCCAGTCAGGACTGGCAGGCCTATCGTCAGATGTTTTCAGCGGTGTTTACCGATTTCCACCTCTTTGACCGTCTGCTTGGCCCTGATGGTGAGCCACCCGATCCATCGTTGGTCGAGGCCTGGCTGGCCAGACTCGGTATGCATGACAAGCTGCATTTCGAGGGGCCGCGTGTCACCAACCCTCAACTCTCTCAAGGGCAAAGCAAGCGGTTGGCCATGCTGCTGGCCATCGCCGAACGACGTGACATCCTGCTGCTTGACGAATGGGCCGCCGACCAGGATCCACAATTTCGTCGAACATTCTACCGCGAGTTGTTGACCCATTTACGCGACATGGGGAAAACGGTGGTCGCGATCAGCCACGATGATCACTACTTTCAGCATGCCGATCGTTTGCTGGAGATGCGTGATGGCGGCCTTGTCGAGCTAACCGGCGAACAGCGCGAGCTCGCCAGCCGCGATGCCATTGCCAGAATCGATGAATGACGGCGTTGCAAGGGGGCTGATGCCCTTTTCCCTCCCTCCATAGTGGGTACTGCCGATCAGGCATGATTCGGGCATACCCGATCCAGAATGTTTCCTGGCGTTTCAGTCAGGAGAGCCAACAGCACCAATACCTGAATGCTGCATACGTATCGACGGCAAAGGGGCCCACGCAGGCGATATGAGGTTTGACAAATCGGCATGCATATGAGGCGGCAGGGGAACCCAACTGCGCTCGTTGAAGAGATGCAATACCTGCGCTTCGGGGTGAAAAGCGAAGGCGGCGTGTCGCTCGTCGGGTGGATATGCTTTCCGTTCGAGAGGGTTGCTTGGTAACACGTCAGGAACGTCGTCCTATCCACTAAAAAGCCCCGCAACAGTGCGGGGCGAAAGCGAGCATCGGGGCGATGAATCAGTAGGACATGGACCAACTGAGAGTGTACGTTCGGCCACGCCCCTGGTAGTCATAGAGATATTCGGGGCCGTAGTAGGGGGAGTAAAGCGAGGCGGCACGTTGGCCCCAAGTCGTTGAATAACTTTCGTCAAGTAGGTTCTGGACACCCAAACTGACTTTGCCGACGTCGGTCTGCTGGCTCAATGACAAGTCGAGAGTGGTGTGGCTATCGATACGACCACCTTCGTCATCCTCCAGATCGAACTCATGATTGGCTTGAAGACGTGCGGATCGGTCGAGGTCCGACCACCCGACGAAGGCGGTGGCACTGGATGGTGATGAGGTATCGACACCACGCTTTTCCCAATCGCCACTGTCGTCTTTCTGCTCGGAACGTACCAAATGGAGCGTACCCCCTGCTTCGAAACCATTGTCGAAGTAACGGGTTACTTTGCTCTCGAGACCGTAGTCTCGCTTTTGTTCATCGACGACATTAACGCTCAAGCCGTCAGGATTGTATTCCAGTGACTCATCGGACCAGGCGTAATAGGCAGCGGTTTGTGCCTGCCAATGAGTGCCTTGATATCGCCAGCCAAGTTCGATTTGGTTGGTCTCGATGGCAGAGAGTGGATTCTCAGCAACGTTGAATCCTGCATCCTGGCCATAATATTTTGCGGGATCGGGAAGCTCGAAGCCCTGACTGAACTGAATCCAACTCTGTTGTCCATTCTGAAAGTCATAGAGTGCTTGGGTGTTAAAAAGCGTGGCGTCGTAGTTGTTTTCGCCACCCGGGATGCCCTGAAAATCATCGATTTCCACATCCATATATTGGTGGCGTATACCGCCGCTGAGCTTCAAGGCATCCGTTGCTTGCCAGTCACCCTGCACATAACCGGCATAGGTATCGATCTGGTAGCCGGGATAGCGCGGGGAAATGCCAGCATTACGTTGGATCAAACCTCCACTGGCATCGGTGAGCGCAGTATCGAAATACATCTGGGAAGCGTCGAAAGACTCTCGGTCCAGATCCATACCGTAGGTCAGGCTGACATCCTGCCCAGGCTGGGCATCGAACAAGGCTTTGATGCCTGTCAGGTCGGTATTCTGCTTGGAGGCAGAGAAAGCATATTGATTGACTGGCTCATCGACATCCCACGAACCATCGCCATCCAGGTCGTCATAGTCTGAGACATACGGGAATGGATGAAAGCTGGCTTCTTCCTCTCGATGGTAGGCCTGTAAGTAAAAATTCTGATTGAGGAAATCGGCATTGTGATATTGCAGGTTGACCATCTTGCGGTCGGTTTCGGGCTCGCGATCGGCACTGAAGCCATCGCGAATTTCCGCATCGTTCAGGTTGGCGGGATCGGCATCCAGGTTAGGAAAATACACGCTGTGATCCCCTTCGTAACCTGAACGGTAAAGCTGGGCAGCTAGCTCCAGTGTCTGATTGGTATCCAGGTTGAGAGTCAAGCTGCCGAAGATATCGATACTGCGATTATCCTGCAGATCGGTTTGCGAGATGTCAGGAAAAATTTCATCGCCGTTGCCATCGTATTGGCGGCCATTGTCCTGATAGGCGACGCCGATTCGACCCTGAATGTGTTCGTTGCCGCCACTGGCGGATTGCGCCACTCGGTAGTCTCGGTCGTCACTGTTGTTGAAACCGGTCGTGACGCCGGCTTCACTTTCCCAGTGTGGCCCACCAGATTCGCCTCTCTTGGTGATGATGTTGATGATGCCACCGGTGGCGCCGCCGCCGTAGAGGCTGCTGGCACCGGACAGGACTTCGATTCGCTCGATATTGAAGGGGTCGATGGAATCGAATTGACGGGATAATCCCCGTGAACTGTTCATCGAGATGCCATCGATCAGAACCTGTACGCTACGCCCGCGCATGTTCTGTCCATAATTGGTCCGACCTTGCGGCGCGAAATCCAGCCCTGGCACCAGCTTGCCTAACGCCGTCTTGAGGTCGGCCCCCGTTTCGAGCTGCTGTTGTAGCTCTGCTTCCTCGACGACCTGAACGGCACTGGGTACCTGATCGATCTGGGTAGGGGTACGGGAGCCAACCACCACCATGGTATCCTGATTTTCCTGGGCGTATAGGCCGGTTGCCATCGACCCGGCGGTTACCACCAGGCCGAGTGTCAGCGGTTTTTTCATTGCGGTTTCCCTTGCTGAGGATGCTTGGTATTGGAATGCGCGGCTCAGGGTAGTGAAGATGACAATTAAACTCAATAAGAGTAATTTGCATTTATTGCAACAGACTGCCGTTCGCCTCGGTCGGCATGTGGTCATGGAGAAGGAGTCGAAATGCGCGTCGATGTCGCTGTGATCGGGGCCGGACCTGTCGGGCTCTGCTTTACCCGGGCGCTGGCAAGTGCCGGGCTGTCGGTGGCGTTGGTCGACAAGCAGCCGTTGGTAGCGCTGCGTGATCCGACACCGGATGGGCGCGAGATCGCGCTGAACCATGCGTCGCAGGCGGTTCTGAAACGGCTCGATATCTGGTCGCGTATCCCCGCCGACGAGGTGTCTCCCTTGCGTGATGCACGCATCTTCAACGGCGGCTCGCCGTTTGCCATGACGATATCGACTGGCCAGGGGGAGGCGCGTACGCCCTTGGGCATGCTGGTGCCCAATTTCCGGCTACGCCAGGCGGCGTTCGATGCCGTGGCGGAATGCGACGGCGTGTCCTGGCATGAAGCGGCGTTGCAGCGTATCGATAGCGATTCCCGACATGCCCGGTTATGGCTCGATGACGGCACCCGGCTCGAGGCCAAGCTGGCCGTGGCTGCCGATAGCCGTTTTTCGGAAGCGCGGCGACAGATGGGCATCGGCGCCGAGATGTGTGATAACGGCCGTAGCATGCTGGTGTGCCGCATGCGACACGATAAAGCCCATGACCAATCGGCCTGGGAGTGGTTCGATCACGGCCAGACGTTGGCGCTGTTGCCACTGGAGGCGCATGAATCCTCGGTGGTCGTGACGCTACCCAAGCGTGAGATGGAACTGCTGACGGCCCTGGATGACGATACCTTTGCGGCCAATATCGCAGCGCGTTTCGACTACCGTCTTGGCGACATGCGAAAGCAGGGCGAGCCTGCCGTCTACCCGCTCGTGAGTACCTATGCGCATCGTTTCGTGGCACGCCGATTCGCTCTGGTCGGCGATGCCGCCGTCGGCATGCATCCCGTGACGGCGCACGGTTTCAACCTCGGCCTTCAGGGGCAGCAAGAACTGGCCAGGCGTGTTATCGTCGCCCACCGTCAGGCACAAGATGTTGGGGGTCCGGCCGTTCTGGTACCCTATGAACGCCATCACCGCCTGGCAACCGGCCCGCTCTATGTGGCCACTCAGGCGATCGTGTCGCTATATACCGACGATCGCCCACCGGCCCGCCTGTTGCGTCATGCCGGACTCCGTCTGGCCGAACGCGCAGCTCCGTTGAAGATGGCGATTGCCCATCACTTGACCCGCTAAAAAACCGCCTATCACCTGACTCCGAACGTTGACTGGTCGCCGATCACAATTCGCTACAATAACCAGATATTGATTTTTTCTCGGCGTGTTCTACCATATGTGGTGTGCCGTTCATGGACGGTGTCCGCAAACCATCACGCTGCCGTGCGTCGTCAACAGAGGGAGTCGTAATCATGACGATCAAGATTTACAGCAAGCCCGCTTGCGTCCAGTGCAATGCCACCTACCGTGCCCTGGAAAAGCAGGGGCTCGATTACACCGTCATCGATCTTACCGAAGACCCCACGGCGCTCGAGACCGTTCAAGACATGGGATACCGCCAGTTACCCGTCGTTGTCGCAGGGGAAGACCACTGGTCAGGCTTCCGTCCGGACAGGATTCAGGCTCTGGTGGCATGAGTCAGACCGCAGCGCTCGATACGGAGCCTGCAACACGGGGGGAGTTGGTCTATTTCTCGACACGTTCCGGCAATACGCACCGTTTCGTGGAAAAGCTGGGGCTGCCGGCTCAACGCATTCCACTGAATCGCGATGACCCGTTCTTGCGTGTCGATTCCCCCTACATATTGATCACCCCGACCTATGGCAATGGCCATCTCAAAGGGGCGGTTCCGGGGCAGGTCATCCGTTTTCTCAATGACGAGCATAACCGCGGACTGATCCGTGGAGTGGTCGCCGCTGGTAACACCAACTTCGGTGCGGCCTTCTGCCTGGCGGGCCGGATCATCGCTGAAAAGTGCCAGGTACCACTGCTCTATCGGTTCGAGCTGCTTGGTACCCCAGATGATGTCACCGAGGTTCGCAAGGGAGTCGAGGAATTTTGGAAACGTCAAGCATAGTTACCCCACAGCGACATGCTGGAGAGACGTCGGAAGCGCGGGCGCTGGATTATCACGCGCTCAACGCCATGCTCAACCTGTACGGTCCGGAAGGCGAGTTGCAACTCGACAAGGACCGCGAGGCAGCGCGTCAATATTTCCTGCAGCATGTCAATCAAAACACGGTGTTCTTCCATTCGCTGGAAGAAAAACTCGATTACCTGGTCGAAGAAGGCTACTACGAGGCGGATGTCCTCGCTCAGTATGACGGTGCCTTCATCAAGTCGCTGTTCGAGCAGGCGTATGCCTACAAGTTCCGCTTTCCGAGTTTCCTGGGCGCGTTCAAGTACTACACCAGCTACACGCTGAAGACCTTCGACGGCAAGCGCTATCTCGAACGCTATGAAGACCGTGTGTGCATGGTCGCGCTCAACCTGGCGCGTGGTGACGAAACCCTGGCTCGCTCGCTGGTCGACGAGGTCATCAGCGGCCGCTTTCAGCCGGCCACGCCGACATTCCTCAACTGCGGCAAGCGTCAGCGCGGGGAACTGGTCTCGTGCTTTTTGCTGCGTATCGAGGACAACATGGAGTCCATCGGCCGCTCCATCAATTCGGCACTGCAGCTCTCCAAGCGCGGCGGCGGGGTGGCCTTTCTGCTCAGCAACGTGCGTGAATCCGGCGCGCCGATCAAGCATATCGAGAACCAGTCCTCGGGTATCGTGCCGATCATGAAGATGCTCGAAGATGCGTTTTCCTATGCCAACCAACTGGGCGCGCGTCAGGGAGCCGGGGCGGTCTACTTGAACGCTCACCATCCCGATATCCTGCGTTTTCTCGATACCAAACGCGAGAACGCCGACGAGAAGGTTCGCATCAAGACGTTGTCACTGGGCGTGACGATTCCCGACATCACCTTCGAACTGGCCAAGCAGAACGAGGACATGTACCTGTTCTCGCCCTATGATGTCGAGCGTGTCTATGGCGTCCCGTTCGGGGATATCAGCGTCACCGAGAAGTACGATGAGATGGTCGCCGACCGGCGGATTCGCAAGGACAAGATCAACGCCCGCGAATTCTTCCAGACGATCGCCGAACTGCAGTTCGAGTCCGGCTACCCGTACATCATGTTCGAGGATACGGTGAATCGGGCCAACCCGATCGCCGGCCGGATCAACATGAGCAACCTCTGCTCCGAGATCCTGCAGGTCAATACGCCGACCGAGTACGACGACGACCTTGGCTATCGCGCGATCGGCCACGACATTTCCTGCAACCTCGGCTCGATGAACATCGCCAAGGTGATGGATGCCGGCGATATCGGCACCAGTGTGGAGATCGCCGTGCGCGGCCTGACCGCCGTCTCGGAAATGAGCAACCTGAAGTCGGTGCCGTCCATCGCCGAAGGCAACGCGCAATCGCACGCCATCGGGCTGGGGCAGATGAACCTGCACGGTTTCCTGGCGCGCGAGCGGATCTTCTACGGTTCCGATGAAGGCCTGGACTTCACCAATATCTACTTCTATTGCGTGGCCTATCACGCGATTCGTGCCTCGAACCGCCTGGCGGCCGAGAAAGGGCAGAGCTTTGCCGGCTTCGCCGAGTCCGACTATGCCAACGGCACCTTCTTCGACAAGTACACCGATCAGGTGTGGGAGCCGCGTACCGAGAAGGTCCGGGGGCTGTTCGAGAAAGCCGGTATCGCCATTCCCGGTCAAGCGGACTGGCAGGCCCTGAAAGAATCGGTCATGGCGTACGGGCTCTACAACCGTAACCTGCAAGCGGTACCGCCGACCGGCTCGATCTCGTACATCAACCACTCCACCTCGAGCATCCATCCGGTGGCGGGCAAGATCGAGATCCGCAAGGAAGGCAAGCTGGGTCGTGTCTACTATCCGGCGCCGTACCTCAGCGATGACAATATCGAGTACTATCAGGACGCCTACGAAGTCGGTCCCGAGAAGATCATCGATACCTATGCCGAAGCGACGAAACACGTCGACCAGGGGCTGTCGCTGACGCTGTTCTTCCCGGATTCGGTGACTACCCGTGACCTCAACCGGGCGCAGATCTACGCCTGGCGCAAGGGCATCAAGACACTCTATTACGTTCGCCTGCGTCAGCCCGCTCTGGAAGGGACCGAGGTCGAAGGCTGCGTGTCCTGCACTCTATGAAGGGCGGCAACCGCCGTTGACGCTCGACATCATCATGTCATAACGCGCTGGGGCTATATTGGCCCCAGCGCTAACGGGACGAGATTGACGATATGACTGCCACAGCTGCCAAGCGCCTCAGTCGCATTAATGCGATCAACTGGAATCGCCTGCAGGACGACAAGGACCTGGAGGTATGGAACCGCCTTACCAGTAACTTCTGGTTGCCGGAGAAAGTGCCGCTGTCCAACGACATTCAGTCGTGGAACACGCTCACCGAGCAGGAACAGCAGCTGACCATCCGTGTCTTCACCGGCTTGACGCTGCTCGACACCATTCAGGGCAGTGTCGGCGCACCGGTGCTGATCGAAGATGCCGTAACGCCACACGAGGAAGCGGTTTACACCAACATTGCGTTCATGGAATCCGTGCATGCCCGTTCCTACAGCTCGATCTTCTCGACGCTGTGTGCCACGCGCGATGTCGACGACGCTTTCCGCTGGAGCGAAGAGAATCCGATGCTCCAGGCCAAGGCCGATCTGATTCTCGACCGCTACCGCGCCGAGGATCCGCTGATGCGCAAGGTCGCCAGCGTGTTCCTGGAATCCTTCCTGTTCTACTCCGGCTTCTATCTGCCGATGTACTGGTCCAGCCACGCCAAGCTGACCAACACCGCCGACCTGATTCGTCTGATCATTCGGGACGAAGCGGTGCACGGCTACTATATCGGCTACAAGTTCCAGCAAGCGCTGGCCGAAGCGTCGCCGGCGCATCAGGAAGAGGTCAAGATGTACGCTTACGAGCTGCTGCATGAACTCTACGACAATGAGGTGAAGTACACCGAGTCGCTGTACGACGGTGTCGGGCTCACCGAAGACGTCAAGAAGTTCCTGCACTACAACGCCAACAAGGCGTTGATGAATCTCGGCTTCGAGGCGCTGTTCCCGAGCAGCGTGACCGACGTCGACCCGACCATTCTCGCTGCGCTCTCTCCCAGTGCCGACGAGAACCACGACTTCTTCTCGGGCTCCGGTTCGTCCTACGTGATCGGCAAGGCGGTCGCCACCGAGGACGAAGACTGGGCGTTCTGAGACGGACAGGACACACCTCAAGCGGCCCGAATGGGTCGCTTGACGCCTCGACACGGCTCGACGGCGCGCTCTAGTTTCCCGCATGAGTCGTAGTATGCTGTTCGCCCCAGCAAATGAGCCGAGAGGATCCCCGTGAGTCTTGCCCAGCCTTCCCGCAGCACCAGCAGTTTCCATGCCCTGGTACGCTTGCTGCGTTATGCCCGGGGCTACCGGCGGCGCATCGTCGCCGCGACGACCTGTTCGATCATCAACAAGCTTTTCGATATCGCCCCCGAGATCCTGATCGGGGTGGCCATCGATGTGGTCGTCAACCAGGAGCGCAGCTTCGTCGCCCGGCTCGGTTTCACCGCGCCCCAGGAGCAGATCACGATCCTGGCCGTGCTCACCTTCTTCATCTGGGCCGGCGAGTCGATCTTCGAATATCTCTACCAGATCCTGTGGCGCAATCTCGCCCAGCGCCTGCAGGCCGACCTGCGACAGGACACCTACGAGCACGCCCAACGGTTGGACATGGCGTTCTTCGAGGCGAAGAGTTCGGGGCAACTGGTGGCGACCATGAACGACGACGTGAACCAGCTCGAGCGGTTTCTCGACGGCGGGGCCAATGCGCTGGTGCAGGTCGGCGTCACCGTGGTGGCGGTGGGCGCGGTGTTCTTCGTCATTTCACCGCTGATCGCCCTGCTGGCTTTCACGCCGATTCCGCTGATCATCTGGGGTGCGTTCTACTTTCTGCGCAAGGCCGGGCCGCTCTACAACGATGTGCGCGAGAAGGTCGGCGACCTTTCCAGCCGGCTCGCCAACAACCTTGCCGGCATCGCTACCATCAAGAGCTTTACCAGCGAGGCACGCGAGGCCGAGCGCCTGCGTGCGGCAAGCGAGGCCTACGTCGAGGCCAACCGTCGGGCGATTCGGGTGAGTTCGGCCTTCATCCCGGTGATTCGCATGGCGATCCTGGCCGGCTTTCTGGCCACCTTCACCGTCGGCGGCATGCTGGCGCTGCGCGGTGATCTCAACGTCGGTGCCTATGGTGTGCTGGTGTTCCTCACCCAGCGTCTACTGTGGCCGCTGACCGGGCTGGCCGAGGTAATCGACCTGTTCGAGCGTGCCATGGCCAGTACCCGGCGTATCCTCGATCTGCTCCAGGTGCCGATTCTGGTGCAGGATAACAGCTCACGCGAGCTTGCCCAGCCAGTGCGCGGGGCGGTGAGTTTCGAAGCGGTCAGCTTTCACTATGCCAGCAGTGGGGCGGGGGTCGAGACGGTAAGCCTCGACGTGCCGGCGGGCACCACCCTGGCGCTGGTCGGTGCCACCGGCTCCGGCAAAACGACGCTGATCAAGCTGCTGCTGCGTTTCTACGATCCTCAGCAAGGCGAGGTGCGCATCGACGGCCAGCCGGTCCAGAGCGTCAGCCTGGCGTCGCTGCGCCGTGCCATCGGCCTGGTCAGTCAGGATGTGTACCTGTTCGAGGGCTCGATACGCGACAACATCGCCTACGGCAGACCCGAGGCCAGCGAGGCGGAGGTCGTCGAGGCGGCGCGCACCGCCGAAGCCTGGGAGTTCATCGAGGCGTTGCCGCAAGGACTGGATACACCGGTGGGAGAACGCGGCATCCGCCTCTCCGGTGGCCAGCGCCAGCGTCTGTCGCTGGCCCGGGCGCTACTCAAGGATTCACCGATCCTGATTCTGGATGAGGCCACCAGCGCGGTGGACAACGAGACCGAGGCGGCCATTCAGCGTTCGCTGAAACGTATCGCCCACGGCCGCACGGTGATCATGGTCGCGCATCGGCTTTCCACCATCGTGCATGCCGACGAGATAGCGGTGGTGCATCGGGGTCAGGTGGTCGAACGGGGCTCGCATCAATCACTGCTGGCGCTCGACGGCTACTATGCCGCCCAGTGGCGAGTGCAGACAGGGTCGGCGCGTGCCGAGGACGTGCCGCTCGCCTAGCGCATCAGTGACGTCTAACGATCGACCAGGGTGGCATTGAGCTCCACCGGTATCTCATCGCCGATGCGCTCGTAACCGAGCAGGTTGACGATCGTCCGCCCCGTTTCATCCTTCATCACATCGCTGCCGTTCAGCACGATGCGCTCGGCATTGGTGATGTGGATACTGTCGTCACTCTCGCGCGTGAAACGCAGCCGCAGCGGCTCCTCCTGAGCGGTACTGGACGTATCGGCACGGAACAACAGGGTTTCGGTGAACGAGTCGCCGACCGCCAGGTCGTTCAGGCGTTCCGGCGGCAGTTCGGTCGAGAGCGTGACCAGCGTGCGATCCGTCAGGGTATCGAGCCAGGGCGGCAACTCACCGAGCTTTTCGAGCACATCGGTCTGGTTGAGCCGTAACGGCAAGCGCAGGCGCCCCTGTTCATCGATCGAACCATCCAGCTCCCGCACCGAGTGCTGATGCGGAATCGGCCCCTCGGACGCCAACTCGATGACCGTAGCATCGATCCGCGAGCGCTCGGGGTCCAGTTGCCAGTCGGCTTGCGCCACGCCCGCACTCAACAAAAGCGCCACACCCAATCCATAGCGTTTCATGATCGACACGGTATCGCTCCTCGTTCATCGACATCCAGGTATGGCTGGCCTCAAACGCCAGCATTCGCTATCATACGCCCGCGTTGCGTAAGGGCCTATAGCTCAGTGGTTAGAGCAGGGGACTCATAATCCCTTGGTCGCAGGTTCGAGTCCTGCTGGGCCCACCATTCCCTCCTATGACCCTCCGGGTCACGTTACGCTCCCCGACGATTGTGCAAATAGCGGGCAAGGTAGAGGCTATTGGCTCACCACTACTTCCTCGTAGGCGAAGGCTTATACATCAACGGTCGATTCACGCTGCCTGGTAGAGATCTAGGCTGTAAGTGTGGCTTGGCACCCGTAGTGCCGGAATTTGATGATAACGATGACTAGGATAGTCATGTCTGAGCTGATGTGCTGAACACGAGCATTTAGGCTGAATGGCGCAGGAAATATGACAAATGAGAGCCCGCCATGCGACTGGCTTTACGGCGCCAGGTCGGTCTCCTCTCTACACGACTGTGATAAATGTCTACTGGGCTGCCAGATGGTGGACATTTTCTATCATGCCACTCGGGCATCAAGACTAGTCTTCAACTCGTCAGTCAATCCCTCCTCCAACGCATCCAGGTAGTCGACGTACCACTGCATCATGTCTTTAGGTACATGACATGGTTGCTGATGGAAGGTGACCAATAAGGTGGGCAGGGTAGGTGGGAAGCCAGCCATAACCAACTGAATTTAAATAGAAATATCATGGCAGGCGCGGTCCGGTTACCCCATGTGCTGCACTCATAACCCCGAGATACCCGGTTCGATTCCGGGGCCATTACCAACATGCCGTTTGGCGAGATATGGCGTTTCCTCCTAGATTGATGAGTTGGCTCTGTGCTGGAGCACAGGATCAGCAACTGGAGGAGAGAACAATGCCAACCACTGGAGAGAAGCCAGGTCCTGGCATCTACGCCTGTCGCGACTGTGGTGAGCGAGTCATTCTGGACGATCCGGATGATACCCTGCCGCCTTGTCCCGAGTGCGACGGCACTGACTACGACTAACCGAGACCGCTTTTTCATTTGAGGCCCTGCCGAGTTCCCGGTAGGGCTTTTCTCGTTTACTCCCACGCCGTGAGGCGCCGGAGGCCCTATGACCCATCCACTTCAGGAAACGCTGAGAGCCGAGGTCATCGACCGTGAGGGCGGATACGTAAACCATCCAACCGACCGTGGTGGCCCGACGCACTTTGGCATTACTCAGGATGTCGCCCGTGAACACGCTAAGATTGCGCAGGAAGTCAAGCTGGGACAGCGTTGCCGGTTTGTCACCCGGGATCTGGCTGGATGTCCCCGCGCTGGTTGTCACAATCGCTGTTGCTGCGGGTATCAACGTGTATTTCGAGCTTGAGGGATGGCCAGGAACTGCCGTTGGCGTGGTGTGTGGCTGGCTGGGGCCCTGCAGAGGGCGCGTTAGAGATCAATGTGCGCGAACGCAGCCAAGACAAGGCCAGACGCATGAGAGCAGCGCCGACCTCGTTGATGGACGCATTGCCTATTTCATCGACGTGAAATCAGCTAGTTCCCGGGCCGTCTTTATAGCTTCGGATATGCGGTGAATCTTCAGATTCCTGCATATCCTGTCGTACTGCTTCTGCACTTTCCAGAGTTGAATGTATGCCGATGCTTGTACCGGTATCGGAATCGTATACCTCGTATTTGGTTTCATTGCCATCATCGATCTTTCTGATTTGAATGGCGTCCTCAAGCATGTCTACCTCGGTATCAAGGATGTAAAACAGAGACTCTGTCTCGCTGACTGAGTTCCGTCCCTTAGTGACTGAACTATCCACACTACATCCCACTAGTGAATTCGACCAGCCATGGTTCGACCGTTTCCGCTGCCATTGAATGGCGACGCGGTTGGGCCACGCCGTGAGGCGTCGCCCACTTGTTCTGGAGGTTCCGTCGTATGTATACGATCAAGTTTATCGATCCGGACGGCCGTCTTGCGTTGGTACCGGCTCTGGGCAAAGTGAGTGTGAGGCAGCCGTTACCGAGCAGTGCATCATTGCAGCGTTTCATGGTCGGGCCGACCTCGTCATCAAGTCGTTGATCTTTCCACTTGTACAGCACTTGCCTGCTCACGCCGACATCGACTGCGACTTCTGAAGCGGCCCCCTGGCGAGAAGACAGCTCAATGACGGCGTCTTGCTTCTGAGCGCGTGACAACGCTGTGCTTCTAACCTTGCCAGTGAAACGCTGTCTCATACCGGGGTTAAGCTCATCAATCCACTTTGCAAGCATCTCGACACATGGGTATCCCAACGCTCTTGTGGTTCTAGCGAGGCAGCGGCCATGACTGAGATAGTGACCAACCGCCCGTTGCTTCTGTTCGATGGAATACTTCTGTGTAGAAGGAGGCCGTTCCGGTAGGCCACCGGTTTCAAGGTAGGTGCGGTACCATCGACGCAGATTTTTTCGAGAGGGATATCCCAACTCGCGAACCGTTGCTGCCGCGCTCTTGCCGTACTTGAGATAGAGCTCTAGGGCCCTTATGCGATCTTCATACGAATACATGAACTACCTCCGATGTAGTCCAAGATTTTGTCCGCACCCCCTCTACGGACTTATAGCGCCGATGCCGACATCATCTCCTTGCAGGTGTTGCTGGGCCATCCCGTCTCGGTCGGCGGGCGGACCGCTCTGGAGATGCGGGGCTACTGCACTCCAATGATCGGCACTGCGAGCCCGTGTGGATATTTCGATATTTTGCGCCTCAGGGGGGATGCAGGCCACTACCTGTGTTGCTAGTCTATTCGTCTTCAAAAAGGGAGTCGCAAAGCCGTGAATGCTGTCGAGATCGAAGAAGCTATCTCCGCCTTGGCCGAACAGCCGTTTGATGCAGAAGAGTTCCCGTTCGCCTTCCTAGAGGCGTTCGGCAACAAGGCGACCACGATCAAGCGGCTCCGCAGCGGCGCGACGAACAAGTCTGATATTGGCGGCGTCCTCCAGACCAACCACATCCACATCAAGGTCTGCGCTGAGGGGCAGGTCTCCGACACGATCCGTGAGCTGCGCGAGAGCCCGGCCACGAAGAATGCCCGTAACCGCGTCAAATTCATCCTGGCAACGGATGGCGTCACGCTGGAGGCGGAAGAGCTTGTATCAGACATCGCGCCGATCGTCTGTCCATTCGAAGACTTTCCAGAGCATTTCGGCTTCTTCCTGCCGCTTGCGGGTATCAGCACCGTTAAGCAAATTCGCGAGAGCGGTTTCGATATTAAGGCCACTGGTCGCCTGAACCGGCTTTATGTTGAGCTTTTAAAAGACAATCCAGATTGGGCTACCGCCGAACGACGCCACGACATGAATCATTTCATGGCTCGGCTGATCTTTTGCTTCTTTGCCGAGGATACTGATATCTTCGACGGCTCGGGACTTTTCACTACAACCATCGATAAGATGAGTTCGCGGGACTCGTCCAACACCCATGAAGTCATCGGTGAGTTGTTCCGAGCCATGAACATACCGGTCGAGGAAAGGAAGAAAGCGAAGCTGCCACGCTGGGCAGATGCCTTTCCGTACGTCAATGGCGGGTTGTTTGCTGGTGACACGGAGGTGCCGTGCTTCAGTAAAATCGCACGCTCCTACCTCGTGCACATCGGCAATCTCGACTGGAAGAAGATCAATCCCGATATCTTCGGCTCGATGATCCAGGCTGTCGCCGATGACGAGGAACGCGGTGCTTTGGGGATGCACTATACGAGCGTCCCAAACATCCTGAAGGTGCTGAATCCGCTCTTCCTCGATGATCTGCGCGAGAGGCTTGAAGAGGCAGGTGATAATGCACGCAAACTTCTGAATCTGCGTAACCGGATGGCAAGGATCAGGGTCTTCGACCCCGCCTGCGGCTCCGGCAACTTCCTTGTGATCGCCTATAAGGAAATGCGGGCGATCGAGGCGGAGATTAATACGCGGCGTGGGGAACCCGAACGACGCACTGATATCCCTCTGACGAATTTCCGAGGCATCGAGTTGCGGGATTTCTCCGCCGAAGTAGCGCGGCTGGCGCTGATTATCGCCGAATATCAGTGTGATGTTCTCTATCGCGGCCAGCGTGAGGCGCTTCGAGATTTCCTGCCGCTTGACGCGATGAACTGGATTACCTGTGGTAACGCACTACGGGTTGATTGGCTGAGTATCTGCCCACCAACCGGAACCGGCGTGAAAATCCATGGTGATGATCTGTTTAGCACGCCTCTCAACCAAGCCGAGATAGATTTTGAGAATGAGGGCGGAGAAACCTACGTGTTTGGCAATCCACCATATCTTGGCGGAAAAAAGCAAGATCCGGAGCAAAAATGCGAAATGAAGGACATTGCAAAAGGTAGGTACAATCACAAAAACTTGGATTACATATGCGCCTTCCTGGCAAAGGCGTCAGATCATATAGATCTGTTCTCGGGTGTCGCCTTTGTTGCTACGAGTTCCGTGAACCAAGGGATTCATGTGCCAAAATTTTGGCCGTTCATGTTGGCACAGGGAGTCGAAATTCAGTTCTGTTATGAGCCGTTCAAGTGGTCTAATAATGCCTCTAATAATGCAGGTGTTTATTGCACAATTCTTGGGTTGAATGCTAGGTCGATAGGGCGCCGCTATATTTTTTCTGGAAACAGTAAGCGTGCTGTAAGTCATATAAATCCTTACTTGGTTTCAGGGCCTAATGAGATTGTAACGGGGCTTTCGTCCCCGCTTTCAGATTTGTCTAAAATGAATACAGGAAATCAGGCTGCCGACGGCGGGCACCTGTTTCTGTATTCTCAGGAGCGGGATCGGATAATTTCAAATAACGACTTTGCTAATAAATTAATCAAGCGGGTAAGCGGGACGTCTGAATTTTTTGATGGCAAGATTAGATGGTGTCTTTGGATCAGTGATGATGATATAGAATCCGCCAGAAAAAACTCCGAGATAAGAAGTAGAATCGAAGCTGTGCGTGAATTTAGGGAGAATGGAGGTGAGGTTGCACAAACACTTTCTGATCGCCCTCACCAGTTTCGCTACAGGAATATGGCCAAAAAATTCGGATTGATTGTGCCCCAGGTGTCTTCCGAAAGCCGTGAATTTATACCCTGTGGTATATTTGACTCGGAAATGGTCGTCACGCATAAGGCTCATGCAATATTTACGCCTTCTTTTGTTGATTTTTCTGTGTTTAATTCAAAGCTGCATTTTGTATGGGCTAAAACACTATCAGGTCGTTTAGGCAACGGTTTAAGCTACTCATCTAACTTGAGCTGGAATACATTTCCGTTATACAAGCTAACGGAAAAAAATAGAACGGATTTGACTCGTTGCGCCGAAGAAATCCTGTTGGCTCGCGAAGCACATTTTCCCGCAACCATTGCCGATCTTTATGATCCGGAAAAGATGCCGGATGATCTTCGCGCGGCACATGACCGCAACGACGAGGTGTTGGAGCGCATCTACATCGGTCGCCGCTTCCGCAATGATACCGAGCGCCTGGAAAAGCTTTTCGAGCTTTACACCAAGGTGACGGCAGGTAAGCAAGACAAGGCGAGGAGCGAGTGATGGCAGATCGTGTTCTTTTCCAGATGTATTCCGGCCATCGAGCTCAGCTCATAGAAAAGCATGAGTTCTATGTGCAACAAGCCAAGGCGCGGCTATTGGATCAATTTACGGATGATGCCATTTCGGAGGAAGCAGATAGAGCTGCGGAAGAGTCCCTCGAAAGGCGTGGCCAGTATTTCGATCCAGATCGCCATGATTCTGGGGACTTTGAGGAAGCCGCTTACGATGATGGCGTATGGCGGTATCAGCTCTTGACAGAACTACGCGACAGTGTGCGTCTGAGCATCGTGTCAGGGTTCTTCCACAAGTGGGAGAAGAACCTGCGGCAATGGTTAGTCGATGAGGTTCAACACTGGCATTATGGAGAGGTGACAAGAGAAGTCATTTGGAAGAAGAACCTTTCCGATCTTTTCGATTTGTTAGAAAGCTTTGGCTGGCCTCTTAAAAGCTCAGCATATTTCCAGGATCTCGACGCTTGTCGCTTGGTCGTAAATGTTTACAAGCATGGCGACGGCCCTTCTTTGAACGAGCTGGCCAGTAACTATCCGCAGTTCCTGGATCATCCACTCGCAGAAATTCACGGTCAAGTCGGCGAGATGTGGTTCTCTCCAAGCCATGAATATCTGAAAATTTCAGAAAGAAACCTTGCTCAGTTCTCATCAGCAATATTGAAGTTTTGGAAAGATGTCCCCGAAAACGTTTTCGACTGTCAAATCGTGGAGCCGCCGAGCTGGTTGGTTAAGGCTATAGAAAAGGACCAACAGAAGAAAGAGAGTTCAAAATGAAATCCGTCCCTTCAGTTTCCGTCACCTATTCTCGCAATGGCAGCTCCACCGAGTCGAATGAACTTGGTATGCGCCCGATGCAAGAGCGTGCCTTTGAGCGGCGGGGGGAGCAGTATCTCCTGATTAAGTCGCCGCCTGCCTCTGGTAAAAGCCGCGCGCTCATGTTCATCGCGCTCGACAAGCTGCACAATCAGGAGCTTAGGCAGGCGATCATCACCGTGCCGGAAAAATCTATCGGCTCGAGCTTCGCCGATGAGCCGCTTAGCGCTTTCGGGTTCTGGGCGGACTGGCATGTCGCGCCGAAATGGAATCTCTGTAATGCGCCGGGCACTGATGGGGGGAAGGCTGACTCCGTGGGCGCCTTCCTGGAAAGCGATGATAGCGTGCTGGTCTGTCCGCACGCGACCTTTCGAAACGCCGTCGAAAAATTCGGCATCGAAGCCTTCGATGACCGCCTGATCGCAGTGGATGAATTCCACCATGTCTCGGCCAATCTCGACAACAAGCTGGGTGCTCAGCTCACTGAGCTGATCGGGCGAGACAAAGTGCATGTCGTCGCTATGACCGGATCATATTTTCGGGGCGATACCGAGGCTGTGCTCATGCCTCATGACGAGGCGAAGTTCGATACTGTCACCTACACCTACTATGAACAGCTCAACGGCTATCAGTACCTGAAGACGCTCGATATCGGCTATTATTTCTATTCTGGCGCCTATGCTGACGATATCCTGAAAGTTTTGGACCCTGCCGAGAAGACGATCATCCATATACCGTCCGTGAATTCGCGCGAAAGCACAAAAGACAAAATCAAGGAAGTCGAGCATGTTATCGACGCTCTTGGCACGTGGCAAGGAACCGATCCCGACACTGGTTTCCAGCTTGTGCAGCGCTCAGACGGGCACGTTTTGCGGATCGCCGATCTTGTTGATGACAATCAGGCCAAGCGAGATAAGGTATCGGCAGCACTCGAAGACCCCACACAGAAGGACAATCGCGACTATGTTGATATCATTATTGCCTTGGGCAAGGCTAAGGAGGGCTTTGACTGGGTTTGGTGCGAGCACGCGCTGACGGTTGGCTACCGGTCGAGTCTGACCGAGATCGTCCAGATCATCGGTCGTGCCACTCGTGATGCCGAAGGTAAGACCAGCGCACGTTTCACCAACCTGATTGCCGAACCGGATGCCGCCGAGGAGGCAGTCACCGAGGCCGTAAACGACACTCTTAAGGCGATCGCCGCCAGCCTGCTCATGGAGCAGGTACTTGCACCACGCTTCAACTTCACCCCGAAGAAACCGGATAGCGAGCCAGCCCCTGGCTTTGACTACGGTGAGGGCGGATATAAGGAAGGCGAGTGCAATGTCGGGTTCAATGAAGAGTCCGGTCAGTTCCAGATCGAGATCAAGGGGCTTGTCGAACCGAAGAGCAAGGAAGCGGAGCGCATCTGTAAGGAAGACCTGAACGAGGTTGTTGCGGCTTTTGCACAGGACAAAACAACTGTCGAGCGTGGGCTGTTCGATGACGAACTCGTTCCTGAAGAATTGACGCAAGTGCGCATGGGAAAGATTATCAAGGACAAGTACCCTGAACTTGATGAAGATGATCAGGAAGCTGTCCGCCAGCACGCGATAGCGGCGCTAAATCTGACCCAGAAAGCCAAAGAAGCTGCACTTGACGGTGATGAAGCCGAGAAGAGCGGAAACACTGCCTTGATTGATGGTGTCCGTAAATTCGCAATGGATGTCCGTGATCTGGATATCGATCTGATTGACCGGATCAACCCGTTCAGCGAAGCCTATGCCATTCTCGCCAAAACGATGAGCGAGGAAAGCCTGAAGCAGGTTCAGGCCGTCATATCGGCAAAGAAAGTAAAGCTCACGCCCGAAGAAGCGCGTGACCTGGCGCGCCGCGCCGTGAAATTCAAGCAGGAGCGTGGAAGGCTGCCTTCGATCACATCGCCTGACGCATGGGAAAAGAAAATGGCCGAAGGCGTGGCTTTTCTTGCCCACATGAAAGCGGAGGCTGCCAATGGCTAAAGAATTCACAGAAGACGACGATGCACTTCTCGCCGAGCTTGGCGTTGAAGTCGAAGAGAAGAAAGCACAATACCGCACTCCTCGCGAAGAGCGGATTATCGCGGGTTTTGAAGAAATTCAGCGATTTTATGAAGAACATGGCCGCGCACCGCAGCATGGCGAGGACCGTGATATCTTCGAGCGTCTGTATGCCGTTCGTCTTGACCGTATCTGCGATCAGCCAGATTGCCGGGACTTGGTTGAGCCGATCGATCATCAAGGACTCCTGGCCGCATCAGTGCTATCGTCGTCTCCGGAAGCCGATGAGCTGGATGACGATGCTCTCCTTGCAGAGCTTGGCATCGAGGCCGAAGCCCCTCCGATCACTGAGCTAAAACACGTTCGAACGAGTGCCGAGAAAAAGGCAGCCGAGGAAATTGCTAACCGCGATAAATGCGAGGATTTTGAGGAGTTCAAGCCGCTCTTCGATCAGGTACAGAGCGATTTGGACAGCGGCTTGCGAAAAACGCGGCCATTCGAGATGAAAGCTGATATAGAACAGGGACGGTTCTTTATCGTAGGTGGGCAGAAAGCCTACGTCGCGGAGATGGGGGAAACGACCATCACTGAGCAGGGGCGGACGGATGCCCGGCTGCGTGTGATCTTTGATAATGGTACAGAGAGCAACATGCTCATGCGCTCGCTTCAACGCGCCCTGAATAAGGACGAAGCGGGCAGGCGCATTACTGAACCCGACCCTGGCCCCTTGTTTGCACAGGATACGATCGAAGGTGACGAGGCGAGTGGCACGATCTATGTACTGCGCAGCAAATCCGATCACCCGACTGTTGTAGAAAACCGCGATCTTATACACAAGATCGGCGTCACTAATATGAGCGTCTCAAAGCGTATAGCTGGTGCGCGGCTCCAGCCGACGTTCATGATGGCGGATGTAGAGATTGTAGCAACCTACGAGTTGTTCAATATCAACTGCACTAAGCTAGAAAACTTAATTCACCGGATTTTTGAACCCGCACGGCTCGACATCGAGATCATGGACCGCTTCGGAAATCCCGTTGTGCCGCGCGAGTGGTTCCTCGTTCCACTATTCGTGGTGGACGAGGCTGTGGAAAGGATCAAAGACGGCACAATTGCTGACTTCACGTATGATCCCAATGCCGCGGCGTTGAAACCTCAGGCAAGTCATAGAGAAGAGAACAGGTAGTAGGGCTGTTCCGATCGGATCGGAGTGGTGGCGTTGGAACTCTTGCCCGGCATCGCGCAATGTGGGCGGGCCCTTAGGCTCGCCTACGCTTGTATTCGTTGCTTTCGTGTCCAAATCTGGTTTATGTGTTCCTGACTTCGTTTAGTTTGGCTATTCCTTTCCTTGTTAGTTTAAACTGACTTTTAGGTTTGTAAATATGCTATTTTGTATAACATGAGCGAACTTAAAGGTGGAAAGCTAAACCAGTTGGAGCGCCTGTTGCCGGAAGGCCTGCTGGTCGATGCGGCGTGGCTGGAGGCGCATGGCTACTCGCGGGCGCTGCGCAGCCAGTACGTTTCCAGCGGCTGGCTGGACAGCCCCGTGCGTGGTGTGTATTGGCGGCCGCGCGGCGTCTTGCGCTGGGAGCAGGTCGTCATCTCCTTGCAGGTGTTGCTCGGCTACCCCGTCTCGGTTGGCGGGCGGACCGCCCTGGATATGCGGGGCTATTCCCACTATCTCTATCAGGCGCAGCAGGCTGTCCACCTCTATACCGACCGCAAGCTCCCCTCCTGGCTCTCGAAGCTGCCAGATATGCCGGCATTTGTTGTGCATAACCGCGCGCGCTTCCTACCGGCGCTGCCCGGTTACAGCGATCAGCTCTCTCTGGACCCGGCCGGGGCGAAGCCCCGTCTGCCGGGGGCGCTGGATATCGATGCGTGGGGACCGTGGGGCTGGCCGCTGGTCCGCTCAGCCACCGAGCGGGCGATTCTCGAGCTGATCGACGAGCTGCCGAATAGTACCTCGTTCGACATGGTGGACAAGTTCATGGAAGGGCTTGTGACGCTGCGGCCGCGCAAGATGCAGGCCTTGCTTGAGGAGGCGCAGAGCGTCAAGGTGAAGCGGCTGTTCTTCTTCTTTGCCGACCGGCACCGGCCTCAGTGGCTGGACATGATCGAGCGCAGCAAGATCGATCTCGGCAAGGGAAAGCGGATGATCATTCGGGGCGGCAAGCTGGACAAGACCTATCAAATCACCGTCCCGGAGGACATGGATGCCCTTTGATCCCACATTCAGGCAGCAGGTACAGCTTCTCGTCTCGGTGCTCCCCCTGGTCGCCGAGGAAGGCTGCTTTGCCCTGAAGGGTGGGACGGCGATCAATCTCTTTGTTCGTGATCTGCCGCGCCTGTCAGTGGATATCGATCTGACCTACCAGCCGGTGGCAGAGCGGGCGCAATCGCTGGAAGCGATCGACAGCGCCCTGAAGCGGATCGGTGAGCGCATTACCGGCGCGTTTCCGGACATGACCGTGCAGGGCTCGGCCCCCGGCGGGAAGGGGGCGATCAACAAGCTCGTGGTGCGGACCAAGCACCGCCTGCAAATCAAGGTCGAGGTGACGCCGGTCCTGCGGGGCTGCGTCTATGAGCCGGCCGTGATGCCGGTATCGGAGACGACCGAGGATGAGTTCGGGTTTGCGAAGATACAGGTCCTGTCCTTTGCTGATCTGTATGCTGGCAAGATTCTGGCGGCGCTGGACCGGCAGCACCCCCGCGACCTGTTCGACGTTCATCTGCTCCTGGAGGAAGAGGGCTTGAGCGATGAGCTGCGCACGGCGCTCATCGTCTATCTGGTCAGCCACGATCATTCACCCCATTCCCTGTTAGCGCCGCCCGCCAAGGATATCCGCGCCATATACGAAACCGACTTTGCCGGGATGACGGAGCGGCCCGTAGCGCTTGAAACGTTGCTGGATGCCAGGGACCAGCTGGTCAGCACGGTCCTGTCCGGCATGCCGGAAGAGCACAAATCGTTCCTGATCTCTTTCTATGAAGGCACTCCCGCATGGGAAGTGCTGGGTATAGAAGGTCTAGAGCGGCTGCCAGCCGTGCGGTGGCGTGAGTTTAATCTGGAGAAAGCGGGGCCCGGCACGCGGGAATCGATTATCAAGGCGCTGGAGGAGGTCTTGTCCGCTTGAGGCTGGGCCGTGTGTTGATGCGGCGCATCTCCTGACGGAGACCGGGCTCTCGTGAACTGAACCCCGGCGGGGCGGGTTTCAGCCGTGCGGCGTCGATCCCTTGCGCATGACGAGGCGCAGCTATGAGCAAATACGACAAGCTGAGTGCGTATCTGGAATCGTTGAGCGGCTCCGAGTGGCATGCCGGTTTCAGGCAGCTGGAATCCATCCTCGGCTTTACGTTACCGGCGAGCGCGCGTCGCCATTCAGCCTGGTGGGCGAATGACGCGCGTCAGGGCCGGCAAGCCATGACCTGGCTCTCGGCGGGCTGGCGGATCGGTGATCTCAACCTGACCGGCGAAACCGTCACGTTCTACCGGGATGCCGGTATTAGCAGGAAGGCCGCGTCGCGTTTTGAACAGGGCTCGCAGCGTGCAGGCGCAGCTACGGAGAAGTTCGATGTGAGCGTTCTACCGAAAGCGGGCGGCATCAATCCGCTGGAGCTCTCTGTGGGCATGACATGGCGCGTTCTGGGACGCCTGATGCTGGATGATAGCGGGAAGCTCGTCTTTCCGGCGGTTCCGGACAGCTCGGGGCTGTACCGCTTTCGTCTGCTGGCGGCGGGGCCGAGCCGTCATTACATCGGCGAAACGATCCGGCTGCGGCGGCGCTTTTCCCATTACGCCAATCCGTGGCCAAGCCAGATGACCAACATCCGGATCAATGCTTTGTTGCGGGAGCATCTCGAAGCCGGTGAGCATATCGAGATCGATATCATAACCGGCGCCGACAGCATGGTCATCACCGGTACCGCGATGCCGGTGAACTTCACGGATAAAGCGACGCGGCGGTTATTCGAGCATGCCGCCATCGTGGCCGAAGGCGGCGAGGAAGTCGAAAGCCTCAATCGCTAATCAGCAGGACCGAGAGCTTGCCTGCCGGGGCCGCTTTTCGGTGATGGGTGAAACGGTCATTGCCTTCAATAGCCTGTCTCCTTTCCCTCGTTTCTTAAGTCTCACGCGAACCTGGCCGGGCGCGCCGGGCGATCAACGGCCTGCCCGCACCACCCTCCGCCTGCGGCCCGAAGCCTTGGCGAAGGGCCGTGTTGTCCGTTCCCCTGACGGTGATCCCCCGGCTTATGCGCCCGTCCTTTTCGTCTCGCGTCTTAAGGAAACGAAAAGGAGACAAGACAATGAAACTGTTGACCACACCCATCCGCGAAAAGCTCTTGCGCAACGGCCGCATCAATGCCGGCCTGATCGAAGAGGGCAGGGAGCCCGCGGACTTCCTGCCGGTCGTAAAGCTCTTTACCCCGGATGCGAGCTGCACCTGGCTCCTCATGGAGCTTTATCCCGGTGACCCGGATATTGCGACAGGACTCTGTGACCTTGGGCTCGGTTTTCCCGAAACAGGCCCGGTGCGTATCTCGGAGCTGGAATCCGTGCGCGGCGTCTTCGGTCTTCCCGTCGAATGAGACCGGCATTTTGCCCCGATGCACACCCTGCGGGTCTATGCCCGCGCCGCCTGGAACGCGGCAGCGATCACCGAAAACCCGCAAGCACTCAGGCAGGCTGCTGAAATCCTGGCGAAGGGCGGTGCGGCATGAGCAATACACAACGCATACAAACTACCCGCTTAGCGCTGCATTCAGCATGCCGGGCGCGCGGCGAGAACCCTGATCACGGCGAGGACGCCGTGATCGACCTCCTGACTGATCTGCGACATCACTGCCGGGCGGCAGGCATCGATTACGATGCCTGCGACCGGATGGCAGCGGACCACCAAGTGGCCGAGGGAGGTGCATCATGACGTATCTACCCGACACCAGTGAAACCTATGCCGTCGATCCGACCCGTCTTGCGATGGGCCGGTGGTGTCACCGGGCAGAGCGGACTATCGGGGAAGGCGACATCCATGCCTCGTACAGTGCCGATCATATCGGCATGGGCCGGCCCGTGCGTCCGCCCTTTTCCTGGAAGGGCGCGCTCTGGACCTGCGTCGGCACGGGGTATGGCAATGGTGACGTGGTCTCGGCCAAGGCGTACCGGCTCGTGCCGGTACGGCTGTTCGATGGCACGCCGGTGACCTACGCGGTGAAGACGCGTGACGCAGGGACTGCGCGCGCGGACGCGAACGGCTTCTATCACGGCATGCTGGTCAAGTCTGCCGGGAAAAGCTTCGTGCTATGCGGGCCGCCTGCGCTGTTCGTCCCCGGTCGGTCCGAACAGATGAGCCTGTTCTAGTCATCGCAGCTCTGTCCCGCGCGGCTCAGACCGCAGCGGGGAGGGGCCGAGTATGGTCAGGTTCGGCATCACATAAGAGCACATAAATTGGTCGTGGCTACTTCCTTATTTTCCCGGTGGACTGCTCGATAATTTGCAAGTCATCTTCCGACATGCTGTCTATGTACTCAGCATCCAGTACGACGTTTTTAAGTCCGAGTGGAGTGCAGACCTTGGCTAGTTGAGCCTTTCTATCGAGCTTCGTAACCTCGGAAAAGACAGACAGCACACCCTCGCAAAGCGCCCGGCGTTGATCATCGGTGCTGAATTGTTCTGCCGTAAGATCCTCCAGACTCCTGACAAGGGCATCTGCCGTCTTCTCTCTTCCTTCTTGAACGGACAGGATTTGCTGGAGGAGAGTGATGAACTGCTCGTCAGAGATATGCTTGATATTCTCGTGGATATGGTGATAGAGGCGGACGGCCTGCTCATCGTTCGTACTTTCGCTGACAAGCGCGTCTAGTAACGGCTGGGGATCATGCTCTGATACTGCATTGGCCCATAGCGCCAAAACCGGGTCCGAGGCGCCATCGGCTTCCTGTGGCGGCTGTGCGAGAAGGCTCATGGTTGCCGCTTGTACATCTTCCGAAGCGGCGCACCTGATTTCCTGCACAAGTGCAGCTCGTGAGCGGTCCGCATCACCATCATCGTCTTCGACGATCGTTCCGACCAGCTCTGTGAGCTGCTCAGGCGTACGTTCGGCCTCGGGATGGCGGCGGCAAAGCATCTCGCTTACTTCGGGGTCGTATGCCCATAGCTTGTAGGCGCAGGCAACGAGTTGGTCTTGGTTGCCTGTCTGGTCAAGGCGGGCGCGTTGGCGGAGCCTGTCGAGGCTCTTGAGCAAATCGGCGGCCTCGCTCTCTGATTTATCGATACGGTGGAATGCATCGATACCGGCGTTGAACAGCTCTTGGGCCGCATAGTCGAAACCACCTTCAGCAGCCGGCAGCGGCCAGGTTTCGCTCATCGCATTATATACGCCGGTTAGGATTGTTGGCTGTGACTGTAATTGGGTGAAGCTAATGAGTAGTTGCTGCGCCTTTTTAGACGGCAGCTTTTCCAGGTAGCCAGCGAGGGCCTCAATTTTTGAAAAAAGGTGATCGCCGGAATTTTGCTGGGCCAGGTTCATTGTATCGTCAATGAATTGTTCAAGCTGCTCGAGGAAGGGGCTGGCCTCAAGGATCGATTCATCTAGTGTGGAGAGAAGCCGGGAAAGTGCCTCGATTTTATGGTCGTCAAAAGGCTTGGGCCCACGCAATGGTGCGATGGTTGAAGCCAGGGCTGTGCGAGGCTCGTCGGGAGCATCCTCGCTGTTGACGGTGACAAGGAGGACCTGCTGACATGGGGCCGGCAGGTCCGCAAAATAACGCTTGGCCCAGTCCTGACTTAGTGCTGTCCATTGTGCAGGATCGGCATTCTCGAGAACCGCATACAGTCTGGATGCGCTGGTGGCAGCCTGCCGGGAAGGTTTGGACCATTCCTTGGCAAGCTGAACCAGGTACGCGATGCTGTCATCGTCAAATGACCCGCGTGCTTCGGTGAGATCTGTAAATGTATCGCGCAGTTCCCATTCGCCATCAAGAGGCCACGATTCAGCATCTTGCTCATAGTGGACAAAGCGGGCGCACATATTCGAAAAAATGGACTGGGCCACGTTAGCATCGGCGTAATCATGCCAATCGGCGAATTTCGAGAAAACAAGTGCTACAAAAGATGGCTCAGGCAAAGCGGCGAAATCCGAAAGGTATTTCCACAACCTTTCTCGTGTCTGCGTTCCTCGATCGAAGAAATACGTAAAGATAGAATCGAGACGCTCGGTCACAGTGGCCAGATTGAGGGCCTCTGGATCGTCCTTGCTGAATTCTTCTGCGATGATCTCTGGATAGTCTTCGCGCAATAAGGGAAGCAGGATATCTTCGTGGGCGGCCAGCTTCTCCTCGAGCCAGGTCAGCGATAGCTGATCTGACTGTCCTGTAATCTTTACCGTGCGGTGTAGCAGCCACTGACCAAAAGCAGATTGCGACTGTGGCGGCAGGTTGGCCTGCTGCATAAGGGTAATGACAAGGTCGGATGCGGACTTAGTAAGTTCACAGCCTTCCCGCAAGCTCGGCGCTTCAAGGCTTGGCAGCCGGACGTTTGTGGGCTCAGCCGTTATATCTTCGATTACCGCTCGACCTAGTGCACGTAATTCCTCATTCTCAGCATAGGGCGTGAGGACATGCAGTTTGGACGGACCGAGACGCCAGCGCAGAGAGTCGCTGTCGGCTGCGCGCCGTACGGCAAGTCCCAGGGTGCGTCGCTTCTCATTCTCGGGAATCCTGTCGTCAAATTGAGAAACGGTAAAGGCGACGTTGTCCTGTATCGTCGGCGTTTCGCTACGCAGGTCGTCGATAAGGTCGGCAAGCAGGGCACCAAAATCGGGTGGGAACGCTCCCGTACTTCCTGTAAGGCCGGCCGCGTCCAGGAGCGCGACCACATCCGAGGTTCGCAGAGCCTCTTCGATGGGCACTGCCTTGTCGCCATGCTGTCGCGATACCGGGTCCTGAGAAAGAGCCAGAAGCGGCTGAAGGCTGTAAGGGCGCCGAATGTCCTGAATATGCGACATGAATTGGCGAAGGCCGCGGTGCTGCGGCTTTACGTCCCAGCGGCTGTCCTGCTTTTCTTCGCCGGCAATTGATTGGTCTGCTGAAAACTCTGCCAGTTGTTCGCGGACTTCTGCCGGTAAGGGTTCCAGAGGTTCCGGTCGAATGAACCTGTCAATGAAATAATCGAAGACGCGCGGGTTCTTTTGAAGCACCTGATAGAAATCAGGAAAGTCGGTTCTGATCACACATATGATGGCAAGTGTGAGCGGGTTATTCGTAACCACGCCTTCTCCCAGCCCGCCCGGATTGTCGGCGCCGACAGCATTGCGTTCGCGTAGGGTGCTGAGCCACCAGGATTGCGCGAATAGATTGACAATTTGAATGGCATTGCGCGGGCTTTGCACAGCCGGGTGAATCATCCTGTCCACAAGCTCTTGAAGATCGATCTCCCGCTCCTTGAGGTCGGCAAGCAAAGCCGGGTATTCGGTTTCCAGCAAGCCGAGTGCAAAGCTGCGCATGTCCCGCTTGGGGAAGGGGGGAATTTCCAGGCGGAACTGGAAAATCCGATCAAGATAGCGGCGCGCGTCTTGTATATTCGATACCGCTGCGGGAAGATCAGCCGCGCCGCGCCGCCTGCTCAGGGCGTCGGCTACGCGCTCTTCGTCGCATGAGATAACGAAGACGATGCCAATGTCACCGGGCATTTCATGCGAGGCCATTTCGATCAGGCTGCGAATGCCGTCAAGCCCGCTCACCATTTCGTCGGCGGTGAGGCGGTCGAGGTCGTCGATGAAGACGACAATACGCCGAACATTCTTTTTATCACCTTTCTTAAACTTTCGGATTTTGGTGAGAAAGAGGTCTTCAAACTCCTCGATAGTTTGACTCGGGGGCGAGGTTATGTTGACTGGTGTCCGTGCAGATAATATTGGAAGACTGGAGAAGTATTTTTGGGCAAGCACCCAGATGATACCGGAGGAGGCAAGAAGGCTGGCAGCGGAGGTGGCCGGATCATCGAACCCGAATCCCCACGCCATCAATACCAAAAGGGCCACGAACAGGACGGCAAAGACGCCGACGACGAGTAGGCCCAGAACGTACTGATCCACAAATTCGGCCCATATTTCTTTAAAGGGCTTCCTTTGGGACTCCGTCGACGAAACAGTCTTGAAAAGATGACGGTCGGCTTCTTCGTGCGTGCCACCAATTTCAAGAAAGATGTGGCGGAAGAGTGATTTTCGAATATCAGTCTCGCCGCCATATTTCCAGGCATTGAAGGTGATCGTATGGATACGATCCCGGCGCTTTATGCCGGAGATTTTCGCTTTCTTGTCAGTGCGATCGTCAGTATGAAGGTGATCGAGATATAGCCCTTTGACGGTGGACTTGCCAGTTCCCCATTTTCCGAGCAGGCCGATGGAATAGGGTGGTCGGTGCTTTTCATCCTCAATGAGGCCCTGAAGTGCCGACGCAAGGTGAGCATGGCCGAATTTGTCGTGATCAGCCGATGACACCTCCTTGTCCAGGTATGCGGGCATCTGTGCTGTGTGTAATCGAAGGTCAGTCATGCTACCCCTTTCTGATAGGAACCCTGCTGATTGCTGTGCGTGTCGCTAGTAATAATTATTCTCAATTATATCTGAGCAGCTAATCCTTTTTTAGGTATCATGCTCTCTTCCACCGTGTCTATGCTGCAACGGTGGAAGGACATATTTCAGGCTTTCCTTGGTCTGTAATGCTCTTTAGTTTCTGTACGCCCTAAGCGGCTAATGCTGGGTATGTTCGGGGTGCCACATAGCCTAGGGACTTATGCGGCCGTTCTTCGTTGTAGTACCGGATCCAGCAGTTGATGACACCCCCGGCTTGGTTCAGCGAACTGACCGGTGTATCAAGGCTTCCTCCGATACTGTTTTTAGCAAACGTGTATTACCCGAATGAAAGGTGGCTGCGGTAGCATCAAGGGTACACCATCGGTACACACACCAGCTTCGTGTGCTATCCTCAACTTTAGCTAACTTGCTGATTTCAAAGAACTGTACCTTTTTCTCTATTACGGTCGCTTTTCCTTGTATGTCAGTAGATTATTGATTTAAAAGCGAACTTATAATTCTTCGATCGCAGGTTCGAGCCCAACTGGGCCCACCAATACTCCCTTATCCTGCCGTTGCAGCAAGCTACCTACCGGCCTGCGTCGGATGGTTGATGGAGCGAGCGACCTCCGTGTCGATCGCACACGATTCTTCGTCCGGCCCCCGTCGTTACGTCAAGGCTGGATATCGCTGGCTGTCTTGCGGTTCGTCCTTGAGCTTGAAGCTGCCGACCAGTTCCGCCAGGCGGTCGGCTTGCTCGCGCAGTTGTTCGGCGGCGGAGGTGGATTCTTCCGCCAGCGAGGCGTTCTGCTGCGTCATGCGGTCGAGCTCTGCCACGGCAACGTTGACCTGGCCGATGCCGTCGCTCTGTTCGGTGGTGGCGTGGCTGATTTCTCCGAGCATGCCGGCCACGCGGTTTACCACTTCGACGAGCTCGTTCATGGCGTTGCCGGCGTCGCGCACCAACTGGGTGCCCCCTTGGACTTTCTTGTCGGAGGCGTCGATCAGGCCGCGGATATCCTGTGAGGCTTGGGCGCTGCGCGTGGCCAGTTGACGAACCTCGTTCGCCACCACGGCGAAGCCTTTGCCACTTTCGCCGGCGCGGGCGGCTTCCACCGAGGCGTTGAGCGCCAGCAGGTTGGTCTGGAAGGCGATGTCATCCATGACCTTGATGATGTCGCCGATCCGCTCGGAGGCGTGCTGGATGTCACTCATCGTCGTGACCACGTCAGTGACCGTGTCGCCGGTGCCCTGGGCTAGCTCGGCAGCGGATTGCGAGAGGTTGCTCGCTTCGCGAGAGGAGGTGGAGGTGTTTTCCACCGTGCCGGTGATCTGCTCGATCGAGGCTGAGGTCTGCTGCAGGCTGGATGCCGCCTGGTCGGTGCGTCGCGACATGTCCTGCCCGCCACTGGCGATCTCCTGGGCGGCGTGGCGAACGGCGTCACTGCTGCCCCTGACCTGGGCAAGCACGTCATGCATCTTGTCCGCGAAGGCGTTGAACTGGATGGCGAGTTCGCTCGCTTCGTCCTTGCCTTGCACGGGGAGCCGCAGTGTCAGGTCACCATCGCCATCGGCGATCTCGCCCATGGCTTCCGCGGTGCGTCGAATCGGGCGGAACAGGGCGCGCAGCAGCAACGCGAAGACCACGAGGCTTGCCAGCATGATCATGGCCACGAGCAGCATCACCAGCAGCACCGCTCGATTGAGGTCGGCGAACAATTCGCTGCGCGGTATCTGCGCAAAGGCAACCCAATCGGTGCCGGGCACCTCGATGGCGGCGGCCAGTTGCTCGGCGCCATGTGGGTCGGTGAGGGTGGTGTAGCGATAGCCTTCCCCGGACAACAGCTCGGCGGCCTGGGTCTCCCACCCGGGCAGGTCCGCTACTGACTGGCCGGCCATGGAGGCGCCTTCAGGATGTACGCTGATGGTTCCGTCCTGACTTGCCAGAAATACCGAGCCGGTGTCGCCGAGTTGATAGTTGTTGATGGTGTCGACCATGGTGTCCAGGGTATAGCCGACCCCGGCGACGCCCACGCGTTCGCCGTCCATCTCGACCACGTGATTGATGAAGACCTTCAGTTCCCCGCCTTCGGAATCGACATCCAGGGCGTAATCCGCATCGTTGGCCTCATCGACCATGTCGTAGAACCACTGGTCTCCTTCACGGTCCAGTGTCCGCTCGACGCCATTCGCCGTGTAGTAGTTGCCGCTGAGTGACGACACGAAGAAGACGGTGTTGGCCCCGGTGCGTTGCTGCAGCCGTTCGAAGTGGTCCACGGCGCGCTCGCTATCTTCCCGCGATTCCCCTTCGGCCAGCCACTTGTGCAGATAGCCATTGTTCGCCAGGCTCTGGGCGGTGGTGATCGGCCCGGTCAGGGTGGCGTTGATGTCATTACGAATGCTTTCGAGCGTGGTCGGCAATTCCTCTTGGGTGACTCGGTCGGTGATCAGGTCGCTGAACAGGCGATACTGAATGGCCGTGGCCCCGCCGACGATCAGGATCATGCAGAGGCTGATGGCGATCATCAGCTTTTGGGCAATGGTTAGATTCTTCACTTTTCCCCCTGGTTCGCGCTCCATCAGAGCGCATGTGTTGTTGTTGACTACTTGGTCAACATGTATCGGCGGGAAGTAGAAAATCTGTAGGCGACGCACTGTATCGGATGTGTAGTGTCGGTTGGGGGAACGCTTGAGGCGGGGCCGATGGCCGGCAGCGCCCAATTGGCGAAGTCCTGAGAGTTCGCTTAGCGCTGGTGGTCGAACATCATCACCAGCGCTAGTGCCGCTGGACGTTATAGCATGCCTGCCATCATTCGCTGTATCTGCCATATTGCCGGACACATCCGTTGCCTGAATGACGCAGGCCAAGCCAGGCATTGACGAAGAGGGTCAGTAGGATCACTGAACCGCCGAGCAGGGTAGCC
Organism: Aidingimonas lacisalsi; assembly: GCF_008079445.1. Taxonomy (GTDB): domain Bacteria; phylum Pseudomonadota; class Gammaproteobacteria; order Pseudomonadales; family Halomonadaceae; genus Aidingimonas; species Aidingimonas lacisalsi. Next base: position 522,300 of record NZ_VRYH01000003.1, read on the forward strand.
TGTGGTGGTTGTTCACCCAGCCACCACCAGACCCACAGGGTGCCCAGTACGGCTTCCACCAGATAAAACAGGGCTACCTCGGCCGAAGGCAGATAGCGAGTCGCACTGTTGATCAGGGCGGTGGCCAGTGGCATCTGCAACAGGCCCATCAGGGCGAGTACGCCATAGCTTTGCGGGGTGAGTGCCAGTGGCGTCGCCATCGGCAGGGCAACCAATGCCGATATACCTCCGCCAATGGCAATAAGTGGAATCCTGTCAAGATCGGGATGACGTCGCAGCAGGGTCAGGTTGCCGCCGACGGCAGCCGCCGCGATCAGTGCATAGGCATCGCCGACCAGCCCCTCGCCACTGAGTGATCCAGAGAAGACCAGTAGCATGCCGAACATGGCCAGGGCAATCGCCAGCCAGGTTCTCAAGGCCACCGGTTCATGCAGGAAACAACGCGTGAAGATGGCAGCAAACAGTGGCGCGGCACTCAGGATGACGACCACATTCGCCACCTTGGTGTTCATGACGGCGAGTACGAACAGGGTGGACGTCACACCCAACAGTATCGCCGAGACCAACGAGATCCCAAGGTGGCCGCGCAATGTCGCCAACCGGCGTCCTCCAAGGCACAGCAAGCCGAGAGATAGCCCCATCAGGCCACCCCGCCAGAAGATGATGTTCCAGCCATCTGTGGCCGCCAGGCGTACCAACAAGCTGTCGACGCTCAGGACAGTAACGCCGGCGGCGGCCATGAGTAGGCCTCGTCCGTGGCCGTGAAAAGAGAAGGACATCCAGTGTACTCCTGGTTGCGGGGATAACATGATCATCCGGTGAACAGCATACCGACACAGCCAATAGATGGCCGATAACGAAATCACCAATCCAACCCGTTATGAGCGATGGTGGACAGGGTCAAAAGATCATTGATTTTGGCCTGCCATGATATCGGGCGGACGCGGGAAGGCTGTTCTTTTTACGCCATGCCGAACGATTGGAACGACACGAGGGTGATGTCTCGATACGCTGGGAGGGCAGTAGCTTGTAAGAGATCGCTTACATCACGCGTAGCAAATATCTTGCAGAAAAGTGACGATGGTATGACTACGCTGGAAGTGTGTCTTGATTGGTACGTCTCATCTGATGTGAGCCGGCGTGTTGTTCCCTGTTAGCGAGAAGTGTCCTTTACCCCGGTACCTCACCGGGGTTTTTTCTGGTCAGTCTCAACCACGAATCAGCCTTGCGCCGGGCGGCACGTCATGGCGCAGCCGTGAACAATCGCCTGGCGGCGGCTGCTGGCCGGGCGGAGTATTCGAGTACCAGATCCGGCACTCCCCGGGTGGGGGCATGTGCCCCTTCGGTATGCCTTGAGTCGCACTGTGTTCGTGGTGTTCTCGATGGCCCAAGCCATCGCCATGTACCGCACAGCCTGTCACCCCACTGAGTAGCGCGATAGCTGCAGCCGACTTCATGCCTGTCATGAGCCGCATGTTGCACCTCCTCTATTGGTGTCGAATCGAGTGTGCCGCATTCCGTGAATCAACCCAATGGTTATGAGTCGACACTGTGTAAGTGATTTCTTACAGAACAGGGAGCAAAATGCCTACATCACAAGGCTGTTACCTGGAGTAGGGTAAACGTGTGACGTCTGATAATGCGTTGGCACGATGCCTTCGCCCAAGGGTTGCGTCACTGGACAGATGCCAAGGATGGGGGTCCAGCCAGGGAGGGTAGGGCTCTTCTTTGAATTGCATGTCTCCTCACACGAATAAGGGCCGCCAATCACTTGGCGGCCCTTGCAGTCGATATGCCAGCATGAATCAGCTCGTCGAACCGACGTCGCCCTGATTGTCGTGGTGGTAGACATGCATGTCCCGCTGAGGGAAGGGAATGCTAATGCCCTCTCGATCAAAGCGTCGCTTGATCTCCTCGGTCATCCCCCAGTAGACATCCCAGTAATCCACGGCCTTCACCCAGGGTCGAACGATCCAATCCACACTGGAATCATTCAGCGCGCTGATGCGAATGTTCGGTGCAGGATCTTCCAGGACCCGTGTATCATCGGCCACCACGCTTTCGAGCACCCGCCGCACGGTATCGATGTCATCGTCGTAGCTGACCCCCACCACGAGATCGACACGCCTGGTTGTGTGGGTGGAATAGTTGGTTATGGCGCCTGACAGCATCTGGCCGTTAGGGACGATGACCCGCCTGTTATCCGGCGTGTTGAGCTCGGTATTGAAGATTTGCACCTCATCCACGGTACCGGATACGCCACCTGCCTCGATGTAATCGCCGACCTTGTAAGGTCGGAACAGCACCACCATCACGCCAGCGGCGAGGTTGGCCAGTGCGCCTTGTAGCGCCAGACCGATCGCCAGACCAGCGGCACCGATGACAGCAATCAATGAGGTAGTCTGAATGCCGACCTGGCTGATCGCTGCCAGCACGACCGCAAACATCAGCATCACATAGAAGATGTTGCCGATGAACGTAACGATCAGTGGGTCGGTGTCGGCGCGCTTCATCGCCTTGACGGTGAGTCGGTGCAGCAACTTCGCAATCCAGCGACCTATCACGAAGATGGCAATCGCTGCGACCAGATTGATTACGAAACTCGTGCCCCGTATCTGCAGAAAGCCAAAGATTGTCTCGAAATCCATGTCGTCTCTCGTGCCTTGGTGGAACGTATGGTGGATGCCGTTGACTCGGAAGTTGGCCCGCTTCGGTGGCCACCTGCCGACGGCCGTTTACCTTCGTTACTTTAGCACGGCCTTTATACCCTGGCTTGGTCGTGCCATCGATCAATGGCGTACCACAACAGTGGCTGTGTCCGCGGCTTAATTCATCTCAAGGTCTATCGCACGTATTTGCCAACGGCGCGCTTGCTCGTCGCAGCCCGGTACATCATTGCACCGCTCGAGTCGCAGCGTGCCCTGATGCGCGAATGGCTTCCCTCGACGCTCGCCCGAAACCTGCACCGGAACCTCGGCATGTAGGGTTCCCGCCGCACCTTCGATCCTGGCCGCCCCTACCGTTTCTCCCTCAAAGGACTGATACACGAGCATCGATTTCTCGAACTGATCGCGGCCACTCTCACGGATCCGTGTATCCGGCGCCCACATGCCATACGCCTGATCGAATTTCCCTTGCGCGAGCAGATCAAAGTAGCGCTGGCCGGTCTGTTCAGGATCGCGTGGGAGGCTGCCATTGTCATCGGTCGCGACTTCCTCCCGCATCCCACCCGTATCCGCGATGGGAGCACAGGCGGCAAGCGAACAAAGCAGCAGTACTGACCAGGATACGACAGTCGCCAATTTTCGCATGTTCAGGTACATCGTGTTCCCCTCCATGGTGAATAACCGTTGCTATGTCCAGCATACCCAGTGATACGTACGTGAGCGAATTGAGCAGGACGTCGAGAATGACGCAGGGCAAGGGCTGAGGTGGTGGTGTGCGGTGTGGTCATGCTATGTGGATCACGTCAACGGCAAGCGACTCACTGTCTGGGCAAAGGACAGGGGCCATGTAGCTAGTACGCAGATTGTCCTTTTATGTGCGCTTGAAGCTGGGCGGCAAGTTGCTGTGTCGCTTCAGTGGGGCGCCCGGGGCTACGATGTAGCGTGATTTCCGTCGTCTGCAGCTCGGGCAATCCTTCGTCCACGCCGATAATGCGAAGATCCGGACCGATCATGGATGGTGTCAGCACTGTCACGGCCAGCCCCGCCCGAACTGCAGCGGAAAGTCCTGACAGGCTGGCGCTGGCATAGGCAATCCGCCAGGCGATTCCAGCCGCTTCAAGGGCCATGATGGCGCGCTCTCTGAAAATGCACACCCCTTCCTTCGATACCGCCAGCGGTAATGGTGAGCGGTGGTGGGTATCGTATCCGGACGCACTGGCCCATACCATCGGTTCGCGACACAGCACCTCACCGCCGGGGCTATTGGGCTGGCGAGTCGCAATGGCCAGGTCCAGAGCGCCAGCCTTGACATCTTGAACTAGATCAACACTCAAGCCGCATCTTACCTCCAGCTCAACGCCGGGAAAGCGTGCCTCGAATTCCGACAGTGCCTCGGGCAGATAGACCACATAATCGTCAGGTATTCCGAGTCGTACCACACCATCAAGACGCTGCTCATGTACATCCTGCCAAGCCAGGGCATTCTGGCGGAGCATCTGCCGGGCATGAGCTAGGAGACGCTCACCGGGTGGCGTAGGCGTAGCGACCTTTTGTCCTCGCTGCAGTAGCGGACAGTCGAAGGTTGCTTCCAGACGCTTCATGTGGGCACTGACGGTGGACTGTGCCATATGCAACTGTTCGGCCGCTGCGGTGAATCCACCCTGGTCCACCACGCTGACGAACGTCTTGAGCACGACAAGATCCAGTGGTCTGGGGATATGAGAACTGGTCATCACGTTTCTTGATGGCTCCATCGAAATACTTCGTTTCCATGATACTGAAAATGTCCCCAAGATACCCGCCACTGAAGCATTTCGGTCCATCTACGGGAGTCACAGAATGAGAAGTTCACACAGTGTTATCGGACTTCTCGCGGGTCTCTTGACAGTCACCCTTTGGGCGAGTCTACCGGTACTTCGCAATCTGGTACATCTCCCTCCCATGTTGACTGCGGCCATCGCGATGTCTTCGGCCGCAGGTTTTGCACAGGTACTCGAGCGGTGGATGCACGAACGCAAGTCACCAGTGCCGTTTCGCGACTGGCGGTTCTGGGTCATGGGCGTTGGCGGTCTGACCGGTGCGCTCTATTGCTATTTTTTGGCGCTGGGGGAGGGGGACCCGGCCAGGGTCACGCTGGTGACCTATACGTGGCCCTTGGGTTTCATGTTGGTCGCCGACCGGCTGGCAGGCCGGGGGCTGAGAATGCGAACGCTGCTGGGCGCGCTGGTCGCCTTTTCGGGATTGGCGCCACTGATCCTCTCGTCCGACAAGGGAATATCCACTTCGCCATTGGCTTATAGCGCAGGACTGGCGGCGGGCATGTCGTGGATTCTTTTTTCCCTCTATCTGAAAAATAACAGCCGCTCAGGGTTGAAGAACTATAAATATATTTTCGCGTGTGTCGCGGGCACTGCTCTGCTGCTGCATGGTCTGTTCGAAGCCTCGGCTGAAGGGGCAACGTACGTGGACTGGCTGATGGCGGCGTTGATCGGCATTGGCCCCTATGGCTTGGCATTCATGACGTGGGGGTATGCGTTACTGAAGAGTCCGACCACACTGCTTGGCATTTTGACCTATTTTGTGCCGGTCATTTCTTCTCTATTTCTGATCTTGGTGGGGTTGGCCTCACTTAGCATGCAGTTGATAGTCGCTGTGGTGGCGGTGCTGACAAGCGCCGTCATCACCCAAACGTCACTTTCAATGAAGTGGAGGGAATTGAAAGTTTTTCACCATGTTTTCAATGAACCAGGAGTGAACATGTCACGCAAATATACCGTTTCCACTGGACACGAACCCTCTGTTTCCAACGTTCGTGACAATTTCCCGGCTCTGTATATGCCAGCGATGCCTCCGCTGGGCTTTATGGATTGGAGTAGGCAACAGTTAACCAGGCTCCTGACAAAAGCAAAGCGATAAACATGACGTTGCCGCGTCATACAGCCGCCCTCAAGTGAGAGGGCGGCTTTGACATTGCAGCAGTATGCCTGTCGACGATGGTGTTTCAGCCCCCCATCCCCGCCACAACGATGACCGCCCCATAAGTCGCCACGCCCGCGGCCACCGGCCAGCCAAGCGAGCGCGTGCGATACCAGACGAGCAAGGTGGCAATGGCGCCTATTACGGTGGCCAGCCATGAGAGGGGCGATTCCGGGTCGCTGGGGACGAGCGAAACGCCGAGTACGGCGGTGATCATCAGCGGCCCGAGAATGCTCAGCCATTGTGGCATCGCGTCTATCCTGTCGCTCTCGGCCAGCTTGCGCAGCCGCCGGCGCATCCATACCAGTGGCAGGCACCGCATCAGGAACGTGCCGATGGCGGTGGCCAGCACGGCGACCCAGAGTACGCTGCTCATCCTTGCCTCCGATTGCGGGTATCGAACTGCACGACGTAGAAGCAGAGAGCGCCGAGGATGGCGGCCAGGGGGATGCCGAGGTTGGTCACGCCGGCCAACGTACAGAGCATGGCCGTGGCGATGGTGGTGCACAGGGCCAGCGACCATCGGCGGGAAGTGAAGCGTGGCACGACCAGCACCAGAAACAAGGAGGGCAGAGCGAAGGGCATGACCTCACCCAGCAATGGCCAGCGTGCTGTCAGCCACTCACCGGCAATGGCGCCTAGCGCCGTGCCCGCGATCCAGCTTGCCCATGCCATCAGTGCGGCGCCGGTGAACCAGCCCAGGCGCTGCCTTTCCGCCAGTTGCGGCAGGCGGCTGTGGGCGAGAGCGAACACTTGATCGGTCAAGCCGTGCATCAACCAGGGCCAGCAGCGATGGTGTGTCAGCCAGGGGGCCAGATTGGGGGCGTAAACCACGTGGCGGACGTTGATCAGCAGCGTCATGACGACGACCAGCCACAAGGGGCCGCCGCCGGCGACCATGCCGACGAACAGGAACTGGGACGCGCCGGCGTAGATCAGCGTCGAGATCAGCGCAGCTTCCCAGGTGCTGAACCCGGCCTGGACGGTGACCAGCCCGAACGAGATAGCGACCGGGATATATCCGCCCAACAGCGGTATGGCTTCGCGTATGCCCGTCAGCCAGGGGCGGGACAAATCGGGGGTGGCCTGCAAGTTCATGACGGGGTTCCCTGCCTGGCGTAGACGATGGTGACGAGCAGCGTCACCCACGCTTCATGAGTCCGGTAAAGGTGCGGTTGGTCGGCTGCGAAGGTGAGAGTATCGCCTGCCGCGAGGGTCGCTGGCGCATCGACCGGCCCCGCCTCCAGCTGACCACTGATGATGGTGAGCGATTCTTGCGCGCCCGGCGTATGTGCCTCGGCATGTCGTGTCGTATTCGGGGCGCAGCGCATCCAGTAGGCATCGACATGAGGATCTTCCTTGCCCTGATCCAGCAGACGCACCTGAACACCATTCTCGCCCAGCGGCACCTCATAGATGGGAGCGACCAGAGTGCCGAACGGGACATTCAGCTGTACCGCCAGGCGCCAGATGGTATCCAGTGTAGGATTGCCGTTGCCCTGTTCCAGTCGCGACAGGTTCGATTTCGCGATGCCGGCGGCGGCGGCCAGCTGCGACAGCGACCAGCCCCGGGCCAGGCGAAGCGTCTGTAGATGCTGCCCCAGGGTATGGAGTGAAAGTTCGTCCATGTCGGTGCCCAGAATCGTTCAATATAAAGAACGTTCTATAAAAGGAACACCCGGCCTGTCAATGATTCTCTCGCTATCCCGCCACATTTGCTCGTGTGATCACCTGAGGCGGTGCGTCGAAGGTATCGGCGCTGGCCATGTTCCAGTAGTGGCGGAAGACTTCATGCTGTGGCGGCACGTCTTCGAGCAGTTCGCCGGGTTCCAGATACGCGAAGAGAGCGTCGTAAGAGCGGATTTCGTGGCGCGAGACTCGGCGCAGGATGTGTTCCGGCCCGAGCTGGTTGGTGTGCGACAGGCCGGCAGCGGCGAGCATTTCGCTCAGGGCGTTCATGGTATTGCGGTGGAAGTGGTAGACACGCTGGCTCTTGTCGCTCACGTCGAGCTTGCTGCTGCGCTGCGGGTTCTGGGTGGCGACCCCGCTCGGGCAGCGGTCGGTGTGGCAACTGCGGGCCTGAATGCAGCCCAGAGCGAACATGTAGCCGCGTCCAGCGTTGCACCAGTCCGCACCCAGGGCGATGGTGCGGGCAATGTCGAACGCCGAGATGATCTTGCCGGCGGCACCGACTTTGATCTCTCGGCGCAGATTGACGCCGACCAGCGTGTTGTGGACCAGCAGCAGCGCTTCGTTGAGCGGCATTCCCAGACGGTTGATGAACTCCAGTGGAGCGGCCCCCGTGCCACCTTCGCCGCCATCGACGACGACGAAATCCGGAGATTCTCCGCTTTGCAGCATGGCCTTGACCACGGCAAACCATTCCCAGGGGTGGCCGATCGCCAGTTTGATACCGACCGGTTTGCCACCGGAGAGTTCGCGTAGGCGGCGAATGAATTCCATCATCTCCATGGGCGTGGCAAAGGTCGAATGTGTCGTGGGTGATATGACGTCTTCGCCGACGGGGACGCCGCGTGTCTGGGCAATTTCTTCGGTGACCTTGGCACCGGGCAGGATGCCGCCATGGCCCGGCTTGGCGCCCTGGGACAGCTTGATCTCGATCATCTTGACCTGATCGAGGGTAGCGTTGGCGACGAAGCGTTCCTCGTCGAAGCGACCCTCGGCATCGCGGCAGCCGAAATAGGCGGAGCCGATTTCCCAGACGAGATCGCCGCCGCGGTGATGGTAGGGAGAAATCGCCCCTTCACCGGTGTCGTGGTAGAAGTCGCCCATCCTCGCTCCTGCGTTGAGTGAGCTGATGGCGTTGCCCGACAGCGCACCGAAACTCATTGCCGAAATGTTGAAGACACTGGCTGAGTAGGGCTGGGCACACCGCTCCCCGATCGTGATGCGGAAGTCGTTATCGCCGATGTGAGCTGGAGTCAGCGACGGATTGATCCACTCATAACCCTCGGCGTACATGTCATGCAGCGAACCGAACGGCTTCTTGTCCACCACGTTCTTGGCGCGCTGATAGACCACCGAGCGCTGCTCGCGCGAGAAGGGACGTTCGTCGGTGTCGGACTGGATGAAGTATTGCCGGATTTCCGGGCCGATCGACTCCAGGCTGTAACGAAAATGCGCCAGAATTGGGTAGTTGCGGCTTACGGTGCGGCGACGTTGCAGCACGTCGTGGGTGCCGAGTGCCGCCAGTGGCCCGAACGCGAGCAGGCTCCAGGCCCAGGCGCTGCCGACCCCCCAGGCGATTATCGCCGTGACCAGACCGAACAGGCTGAGTGCATAGGCGGCGTAGCGCATCGGCAAGGCGGTGGCGAGCGACTGGTGTTGCAGTGGGCCGAACGGCTTGGGCATGGAGCAGGTTCCTTGGATTAGAAGGTCATTGGATATTGCAGGGGCCAGAGCGCGGCTGTGTCAAATGCACGGGCTGAACCTCAGATCAGCGATAGAAACGGCCATACCGTCAAGGCCAGTATGAGTCCGATTGCGGCGAGATAGACCAGAGCGGCTAGCGGGTTGTCGCGTACGCGTTGCCAGAGGGTCGGGGCCCGGCCTTGGGCCTGAAGATCGGCATATTCGTCGCGAACGCGTTGACCGAGTTCCTGCTGATAGGCTTCGATCACGGCTCGGGCGGCTTCGTACTGGCTCTCATCCTGCAGCCAGATGGCCGGTAACGACACCTGCCAGCGCCCGGCCGTGGTCTCATAGGTTTCGAAGCCGTGCTCGTCTAGCAGGCGGCGGACCTCCTCGGCTTCTTCGTCGGGGACGTTGCGTAGTTTGAAGAGTAGTACCGCCATGGTATCCCGTGATTATCGTGGAGTCGTTTGCATGGCAAGATCACGGCCGGGGCCGCCGCGTGCATCGATGCTTTCTGCCAGTATCGACTCGCGCTGGCAGTTGAGAAAACTGGACTCGGCGAGCCATTGTGAATCAGGATAGTAAGCAAACAGATATTGATCTTCCTTGATACTATCGATCAACGGCCCCGCCACGTCCTGGGGAACGGCGGGGCAGCCGAGGCTACGCCCCAGGCGACCGTTTTCGGCAATGAAGGATTCACTGACGTAATCGGCGCCATGCATGACGATGGCGCGTTCGTAAGCGAGATCGTTGATACCGTCTTCCAGTCCTTGCAGGCGCAGTGAATAACCGTTGCTGCCATCGTAACTGTTCATGGTGCGAAACAACCCCAGACTCGATTGATGACTGTCCGGAGTATTGGAGAACCACAGTGCATTTTCATCACCGGTTTCACGGCCATGAGAGACCAGTTCTTCATACAGCAAGCGATCATTGACCAGATCGAACACCCAGAGCCTGGGCTCATTGGCGGAACGCGAAAAATCGATGACTGCCAGCTTCTCGGCGCCCGGCTGGGCACAGTGCAGTGCACTGGTCGCGAGTCTTAACACGTGGGGACTCGCATTGGGTGCCAGACGTTGTAAGGTCGTGGCATGTGGTGCGGCCAGGGATGAGACACTGCTCAATAGTAGTGGGGTCGATAGAATGATGGGCCAAAGGTGGCGAACGAGACAGCGAAAGTCGAATATCCTGCGAAATGTTGTTGTTGGCATCGTCAGGGGGCTCCGGTTCCTACAGTGTCGACAAATCAGCGGCTATTATGACCATAGAGTGGCGTGAGGCCAATGCCACGCAAGGGAACTGTAGGAGTCGATTGATGGAAAAATGGCGGATCCGAGCCCGATGGATGGGAGTCTGGATGGTCTTGGGCTTGATGTGGGCGTTGCCGGTATCGGCAATGGCGAATACTGCCGCGTCCGCGATTGAAAAGCGCGTTGAGGCCATGGAAGATGGGGAAGCTCCCAACCGCAAGGTGGCGCAGTTTTATGCCGCCAGAGGGTTTCAGCCGGCTTGGAGCGACGAAAGTTCGATCCAGGCACTGATCGAACAGATCGATGCGTTGGCGAATGACGGCCTGCAGCCGCAGGACTATCGGCCCGAACGGTGGCTGCCGGATTATCGAGCGGTGTATCGGCATGGCGAGGATAGCGACGAACGCGCGCGATTCGATCTGGAGATGACACGGACCATGCTGACGGCATTGGAACACCTTCACCATGGCAAGCTCGATCCTCGGCGTATCGAGCAAGGCTGGGATATGGAGCGGCCTTCGTTCTCGCTTTCCATGGCCAGGGTGTCCTATGCCGTTGATGAGGGCGACCTGCCGGCGCTGTTCGAGGAGGTGCGCCCAGACCATCCACCGTATCGGCATCTGCGTGATGGTCTGGCACGGTATCGCGCGATCCAGTCTGCCGGAGGCTGGCCGCGCTTGCCGGCGCGCGACGAGTCTTTACGGCCGGGCGATACCGATGAGGATGTGCTGTTACTGCGCAAGCGGTTGGCGGCCTTGACCCACCCGGCGGATCGCCCCGCGAATGACGATTACTATGCCGAGATCGATACTCGCGTGACGAACGGTGGCACATCATCGTTCGATGACCGGCCCCGAGGGCCCCGCTACTATGACGAGCAACTGGCGAATGACCTCAGAGCATTTCAGCGCCGTCACTTGCTGACTGCCGATGGGGTGATCGGGCCCAAGACTCGGGCCGCGCTCAATGTCGATGTGGATACCCGTATCGATCAGATCCGCGTCAATCTGGAAAGGGCGCGCTGGTTGCTGCACGGTCTGCCGGAAGCTTTCGTGCTGGTCGATATCGCCGGGTACGAAGTGAGCTACTATCGACCCAACGGTGATGTCTGGCAGTCCCGCATCGTGGTCGGCAAGCCGTATCGCAAGACGCCGACCCTGCGTTCGTCGATCACGCATCTGACGTTCAATCCGACCTGGACGGTACCACCGACCATTTATCGGGAGGACATGCTGCCGCGGATTCGTGAGGACCTGGACGTTCTGGACGAAGAAAACCTCGTCGTCATCGATCCCGAAGGGCAACGTCTCGATCCCGAAGAAATCGACTGGGAATCGCCGCCGAACTTGATGCTGCGTCAACCGGCGGGCCCAGCGAACCCATTGGGGCAGGTGGTCATACGCTTTCCCAACGACCATGCCGTCTATCTGCATGACACGCCGGCTCAGTCGCTTTTCAACAGGCCTCAGCGTGCAGTCAGTTCCGGCTGTATCCGGGTGCAGAATGTCATGGAATTGGTGAGGTTGTTGCTCGACGATGAGCGCCGCTGGGACAGGGAAGCGATTGCCAGTGTCATCGACAAGGGACAGACGCGTCACGTCACTCTGGACCAGCCGGTGCCGATCATTCTGCATTACTGGACGGTCAATGCCGATGAGAATGGCAAACTCTCTTTCAAGCCGGATATCTATGAGCGTGACCGGGATCTGCTGATGGCACTGGATACACCTGCCTTGCAGGTGTTGTGAATCGTGTCGACGGCCCTCGCCGAACCGGTGGCGTTGCGGTAGGGTATTGAAAATTCACCGCGAAGGGGCTGGCATGAGCACAACCGACGAGTTGATCATCGAACCGCAATCCGGCAGGCCCGTCGATGCCTGTGTGATTCTGTTGCATGGTCTGGGGGCCGATGGTCATGATTTCGAACCCTTGGTACCGGCCTTGAACCTGCCGGCCGACATGGCAGTGCGCTTCGTGCTGCCACATGCGCCGCGGATGCCGGTAACCGTCAATGGCGGTATGACCATGCCGGCCTGGTACGACATTCTTGAAGCCAACCTCGATCGGCGAGTCGATGAGGCTCAACTAATGGCGTCGGCAGCGCGAATACACGGGTTGATCGATGCCGAAATCGACAAAGGGATCGACAGCCGGCGTATCATCGTCGCCGGGTTTTCCCAAGGCGGCGCAGTGGCCTATCAGGCCGCGTTGACCTATCCGAAGCCGCTGGGTGGGCTGCTGGCGCTGTCGACCTATTTCGCCACGGCGGATAGCATCGAACCCAGCGACGCCAATCGTGGGTTGGTGATCGAGGCTCACCACGGCAGCTTCGATCCGGTAGTGCCTGAAGCCCTGGGGCAGAAGGGGGCGGACCGGGCAAAAACGATGGGGTATGCTGTCACGTATCGCCGTTATGCCATGCAACACTCGCTTTGCCCGGAACAAGTCCCCGATATCAGTGCCTGGCTCACCGAGCGGTTGGGAAGTCAGTAAACCATGGAGTCTCTCGATCCAATGTCTCGTCAATCCAGCGCGCGGCTATCAAGTCCTGCCACGCAACGCAATCGCGACCCGATTCTCGAGGTGCTGCGCGATTGCTTGCCCCAGCGGGGCACGGTGCTGGAAGTCGCCAGTGGTAGCGGCGAACATGCGCTGCATTTCGCCCGGGCACTGCCGACTCTGATCTGGCAACCCACGGATCCCAGTCAACAGGCCCTGGCATCGATCGACGCCTGGCGGGCCACCGAGTCGCTGGGCAATCTGCTTGCACCGCTGGAACTCGATGTGACCCAGCGTCCCTGGCCGATCGACGACGTCGACGCCATCGTCTGTATCAACATGGTGCATATCTCGCCCTGGGAAGCGACCGAGGCTCTGCTGGCGGAAGCGGGGGAGCATCTGCCTGCAGGCGGTGTGCTGTATCTGTATGGCCCTTACAAGCGGGAAGGTCAGCATACCGCTTCCAGCAACGAGGCCTTCGATGCCGAGCTCCGTCAGCGCAATCCCGCGTGGGGGATACGTGACCTGGAACATGTCGTGGAACTGGCGGAACGCTACGCTTTCGAAATGGAACGTGTCGTCGACATGCCGGCCAATAATCTGAGTGTGGTCTTGCGACATCAATAGGCGGGGGATGGTATTTACACCCGGCCCCAGGTGGGGAAAGCGAACAGGAATCTCGACCAACAAGGAGTGCTCCATGCCCGATCTGTCCGAGGATTTTCGTCTACCCGTAGGGTGTCGTTATTGCGGGAGCCATCGCATGCGAGTGTCGGAAGTCCACAACCCCGATGACAAGGTATTCTGCGCTTCATGCAACCATTACGTCTGCTTGTACGCGGATGCCAAGCAGATTCTGGAAAAAGGCCCCGGTAGCGAGAGCGAAGCCCTGCTGGAAGAAGCCGCCAACCGCCATTCCTGACCTCAGCGCCCGCCGGAGCGGGCGCCTTGACTGGACCATTCGCTCGTTCGTGTTGCGTTAGAGCAACTCCTCGGCGGCTAGCGCCAGGCGTGACCGTTCCACGCTCTGCAGTGTAATGTGACCCGCATGCGGCCAGTCGCGGAAGCGCTCCACCACCGCGGCCATGCCGCAGGTATTGGCCGTCAGATACGGGGTGTCGATCTGGCCGACGTTACCCAGGCAGACGATCTTGGTATTGCGACCCGCTCGGCTGACCAATGCCTTGAGTTGCTTGGGAGTGAAGTTCTGTGCCTCGTCGATGATCAGGAAAGTGTCGTTCAGGGTCCGTCCCCGCATGAAGCCCGGTGAACGAATCTGAACCCGCGATCCGAGCAGTTGCCGTGTCGCGCCATCGTTCCAACTGCTCGACCCGTCGTGCTCGTCACGCAGCAGGTTGTCCATATTGTCGTGGAATGCCCCCATCCACGGTGACATCTTCTCCTCTTCGGTGCCGGGCAGGAAGCCGATATCCTCGCCCATGGGGATCGGTGCCCGGGTGAACACGATACGCTCGAACAGCTTGGTATCCAGCGTTTGCTGGAAGCCTGCAGCGAGTGTCATGAAGGTCTTGCCGGTACCGGCGTTGCCGGCGATGGTTACCAGGTCGATCTCCGGATCCATCAGCAGGTTGAGGGTGAAGTTCTGGCGACTGTCGTGAGCATGCACACCCCACACACCGGCATGATGCCGGTAATTGGTGAGCAGTTGCAGGCATGCGCTATGCGGACCGACCTCACGCACGACAGCCTCGAATTCCGCACCGTTCTCGCTGTCCGACACCAGCATGCCGACATGCCAGTCATCCGGCATATCGCCTTTGAGGTGATAGAAAGTGTGGTCGTCCTGGCGTTCGACCTTCACCTCGACATTCAGCGACGCCCAGAGTTCGGCGCCATGCTGGCCGGCCCGTGCATAGACCTTCGCTCCTTCGATCATGGCGTCGCGATCGGAGAAGACCCGGTCGTTGAGGTAATCCTCTACCGGCACTTTCAGCGCGGATGCCTTGACCCGCAGGTTGATGTCCTTGGTGACCAGGATCACCGAGGCATCGGGGCGTTCATCGCGCAGCCGGCAGGTTTCGGCGAGCAACCGGTTGTCGGGACTGTCCTCCATGTTGTCCAGCGGCAGCAGATCCTGATAGCACAGGAAGCGCAATCGACCCGTGGGACCGATGGAACCGGGAATCGGGATGCCTTGCTGGATTTCGGCGAAAGTGACCTGACTGGTGAGGTCGGAGAGGGTGCGGCTGACCTGCCGGGCGGTGCGAGCGATTTCGCGAATGCCGTTCTTGTGTTTGTCGAGTTCCTCAAGGACCGTCATGGGTATGACGACATCATGTTCCTCGAATTGGTAGATGGCAGCGGGGTCGTGGATCAGGACATTGGTGTCCAGCACGTAAAGCCGTGTGGCTTTCTTGTCGAGTCGTACCATCGGCAAAGGCACTCCTTGGTTGATGGCAACCTCGACACTGGCAGCGTGATGTGACCGGCATGTGACATCGGCGCCAGCGTCGCTCTCCTGGCGTGGCTCGCGTCTGATTCCCTCCTTTCCGGTTCAAGGTTGATGGATTCGATTCATTCGTTCTTATGACAATAAGATGAACCGGAAATGCCATTCTTGCCAGTCGGTTTTTCCACGCTGGAGTCACTCGGCCTCGATCAACACCGCTTCACCGTCGCAACGCACCGGCCAGGTGCGCAACCGACAGCGCTTTATGTCGCGATTGCGGTAGGGTCGCTGAGAAACTGTGTCGCCCTTGCGTCTCGTGTGTAAGCCACGTTGATACGTAGCCAGGGAGAGCTGGTCCCCTGGGGCAGGAATATGTGCCCCGGCGACAAGCTGATTCCGGCATGCTGGGCATTCCGGACCAGTTGGGTAGAAGATGCGACCCGAGGATGTCGCACCCAGAGGAACATGCCGCCGGCAGGCTCTGCATAGCTTTCCCAACCTGCGTCTTTCATCAGGTTCAAGGCTGAGGTCATCTGGCCAGACAACTTGACCCTGATTCGTTCCATTGACTTCCGGTAGGAACCGTTTTGGAGCATGGTCATGACCACCTGCTCGGAAAAACGTGAGGCCGAAATATTGGTGAGCATTTTTACATCGACCAGGTGCTTGATCAGGTGAGGTTCCGCAGCGATGAAACCGACTCGCAACGAGCAGGACAGGCTTTTGGAGAAACTACCGAGATAGATGACCTTACGCAGTCCGTCCAGGGTGGCGAGCCGAATCGAGGGAGTATACTGAAAGTCCGCGTAGATATCGTCTTCGACAATCTGGAAATCGTACTTTTCGGCGAGCTGAAGCACTTGGTGGGCGACGGTCGGGACCAGTGTCGTTCCCGTGGGATTCTGGAACACGCTATTGGTGAAGAACAGCTTCGGCTTGTGCTGGGACAGCAGATATTCCATCTGCTCCGTGTCGGGGCCGCCGGTAAGACGGGGTACGCCGACAATCTTGATCTGTTGAAGACGCAATAAGCCAAAGAGATTGTAGTAGCCTGGTGATTCGACAAATACCACGTCGCCGGGCTTGAGCATCAGCCGAATGATGAGGTCCAGTGCATGACTTCCGCCTCCAGTCATCAGAATCTGGTTCGGATCCGCTTCGATGCCAAGCAAACGTACCCGTTCTTGGATTAAGGCTCGAAGCTCCGGTATTCCCATGGGGGTGCTGTAATCGAATATGCCTGAACGGTTCTCTCGGGTGACATGGCGTATCGCATATGTCAGGTCGTCTCCCTCGCGCCAATGATTGGGGAGCCAGCCGCAGCCGAGCTTCAAGCCATCTTCGTCGGCTTTGAAGAGATTCCACATCTCATCGGATATGTCCTCGAGGCTTGTCTGAGCCAATGGATCCTTTGGGTGGACGCTGGCTGTGTTTTCGGCCACGTAGAATCCCGAACCCGGTTTGGAGCGGACCAAGCCATGGGCAACTAACCTCTCGTAGGTTTCGATCACTGCATTGCGGCTTATGCCGTGGTTTGACGAGAGTTGCCGTATAGAAGGTAGACGGCTACCACCGCCGGCTCCATGTCGCTCTATCCACTCGCGTATCCCTTCCTCCACCTGCTGTACGACAGGCTTATCCGAGTGCTTGTCGACTTCCAGCTTCATGCTAACGCGCTCCCTGCTTCACCCAACCGTTCAGAAAAATACAGGAACAGTGCTTTGATAATCATGCGTCACTGTACCTTATCCGCGAACCATAGAGGTGCGAGATTAGTGACTCCACGCCACATGGCGTGATACTCGCCGCTCTCCAATTGGAAGCGATATCCGGTTCGGGCAATTGCGCCAAAACTCGTCGAGCAATTGAGAATGATGATGCTATATATGATTTCCTTGTTCACCTTGGGCCGTCGCCATGGATAAGATCAATGCCATGCGCCTCGCATTCGCGCTGTGTATGATCACCACCGCGGTGAATCTCCAGGCACCATTATACGAGGCGTTCGCCGCGCGAGATGGGGCAGGGGTGGGCGCCACGACGGTGGCATTCTCATGCTATGTTGTCGGTATCATGCCTGTCCTCCTGCTGCTGAATGGACTTTCCGAACGTGTCGGCTGCCGTCCTCTGATCGTTGTCGCCTTGCTGTTGTGTCTGGCAGCCACCGCCTTGACTCTCATCGAGCCAAGTCTTGTCGCTCTGGCCATAGCCCGATTCTTGATGGGCATCGGGACAGCGCTGACATCGGCGGTCGCCCCGGCGTATATGCTTGACCTGTTCAAAGGCGAGGATAGCCGGAGGCCGGCCAACTGGGTGACGGCTAGCACATCGCTGGGATTCGGTCTTGGAGCGGCCCTGACCAGTCTATTCATTCTCCATTCGCCAAGTCTGACACCGCCTAGTTTCTGGATATACCTTGGGGCTGGGTCGCTGGCACTGTTGCTCGTGATCACCTTGCAAGATGACGTCCCAAGGCAGAGCAAGGCCGACATGTTGCGTTTGCCGATGTATCCGCCAGGTGTCTTTGCCTATGGACTATCCATTTTGCTTGCCTGGGCAACGGTAGGGCTGGTCATCGCGATCCTGCCCTCGGCCTTGGCCCGGCATGGGCTGTCAGGCTGGACAGGATTCACGACATTCGGTATTTGCAGTTGCGGCATCCTGTTCCAACCGCTGGCACGCAAGTTGCCGCCGCTCGTCTCGACTCGCATAGGCCTGGTCATCCTTCCCGTCTCCTACGCCTTGATAGCCTGGGGAGCACTGCAAGGTGTCCTGGGCGCGGTGCTGGTCGGGACGATCGCCGCCAGCAGTGCCTGCTACGGGTTCGTCTACCTGGGAGGACTGAGCGGGGTGCTCGAGGTGGCGGGAGAGCACAAAGCCCGGGCGAGCGCGGGCTTTTTCCTGATGGCCTACAGTGGCTTCAGCATTCCGGTGATCACGACCGGCGCTCTGATCGATGCCCTTGGTCATTCGCTGGCCTTGGCCCTGTTTGGCATGGCACTGCTGGCTGGAGTCATCGTGGTGAGTTGGATCCTCAAGGGGGGCAAGCAACATGATCAGTACGCTACCCGGGCCGTGACCGACAAGGCGGAATGAGGGGTTGCTACCGAACGAGAGTGAGAGAGAACTCCATAGTGAGGTTACGGTCGATATTTGCGCCATAGGCCAACATAATCTGAGCGAAGCCGATGGCTGCTTTGGCGGTCGCGCTCAACCACCTTGCGTGGTTGGTTAGACATGGATCCGTACCCGCTCACCGTCGAAACGCACCGGCCAGGTGCGCAATTGCACCGACTCGTCTTCCAGGCACTGGCCGTCTTCAAGGCGAAAGTGCTGCTTGTAGATAGGCGAGGCCACGACGGGCTGTCCCTTTAGATCGCCGACGATGCCACGCGCAATCACGTTGGCCTTGGAGAATGGATCGTGATGATCCACGGCGTAGAGTTCCTGGTCGTGTCCGGGCAGGTAGAATAGTGCCACCTGCACGGGGCCATCGGCGGTCTCGAGCCAGGCGGCGACGCCGGAAAAGTCGACCAGATCGGCCTTGGAGCAGATGGTTTGCCAGGTCATGGTGTCAGTCTCGGTCTTGAGGGCGGTTGCGGTCGTCATTGGTTGTTCCTTGGGACTATCTAGGATCGCTCATTCACGATGATCGCGGTTGCAACCACCCCTACGAACTCGCTAACCGAGCTGGCTGTAGGAGCGGCTTTAGCCGCGATCCCATCATGCGGGGCGCAGTTGGCCTCGTTCGCTCGTCATGATGATATCCGGATCCGGGCGCTCGTCATTGACGAAGCTACGGAAGCGCTTGAGCTTCTCCGGATCGTTCAGGGTATTGGCCCATTCGCACTCGTAAGTGTCGATGACGGTCTGCATCTGTTGTTCGAGTTCCTCGGCGATGCCCAGGCTGTCCTCGATGATGACGGCCTTCAGATAATCCAGTCCGCCTTCCAGGTTCTCGCGCCATACCGAGGTCCGCTGCAGGCGATCGGCGGTACGGATGTAGAACATCAGGAAACGGTCGATGTATTTGAACAGGGTTTCATCGTCGAGATCGGTGGCGAACAGTTCGGCGTGGCGTGGACGCATGCCGCCATTACCGCATACGTACAGGTTCCAGCCGTGTTCGGTGGCGATTACACCGACATCCTTGCTCTGTGCTTCGGCGCATTCGCGGGTACAGCCGGAGACCGCGAACTTGAGTTTGTGCGGTGAACGCAGCCCCTTGTAACGGTGCTCGATCTGCTGTGACATGCCGACACTGTCCTGCACACCGTAACGGCACCAGGTGTTGCCGACGCACGACTTCACGGTACGCGTGGCCTTGCCGTAGGCATGACCGGTCTCGAAGCCGGCATCGATCAGCGCCTGCCAGATATCAGGCAGGTCATGAAGCTGGGCGCCGAACAGGTCGACCCGCTGGCCGCCGGTGATCTTGGTATAGAGTTGATACTTCTTGGCTACCTCGCCGAGCACGATCAGCTTGTCCGGCGTGATCTCGCCACCGGGTACGCGCGGCACGACCGAATAGGTGCCGTTCTTCTGCATGTTGGCCATGAAGGTGTCGTTGGTGTCCTGCAAGGGCACATGCGCGGCATCGGTGATCGGCTCGTTGAAGCAGGAGGCCAGGATCGAGGCCACGGCGGGCTTGCAGATGTCGCAGCCCAGGCCATGGCCATGTTTTTCCAGCAGTTCGCTGAAGGTCTTGATGCCCTCGACCTGCACGATGGAGTAGAGCTCCTGGCGCGTATAGGCGAAGTGCTCGCAGATCGACTGGTCGACCTCGACGCCGCGGGCCTCCAGCTCATGGTCGACGACACTCTTCAACAGCGCTGCACACCCTCCACAGCCGGTGCTGGCCTTGGTCTCCGCCTTGACGGCGCCGAGGTCGGTTGCGCCGGCATCGAGCGTTTCGCACACCGCGCCCTTGGTGACGTTGTGGCACGAACAGATGGTGGCCGTATCGGGCAGGGCATCGGGACCCAGCGTCGGGGCGCCTTCGCTCGACGGCAGAATCAGCGAGGCCGGGTCGTCAGGCAGTTCCAGGCCGTTGCTGTAATACTGCATCAAGGTGTCGTAATAGCTGTTATCGCCGACCAGCATGGCACCCACCAGCTTCTTGCCATCGCTGGAGACGACGAGCTTGCGGTACTCCTGCTTGATTTCATCCAGGTAGCGGTACATTCGCGCTCCGGGAGTCCGGTCGCCATGGGCGTCGCCGATCGCGCCGACATCGACGCCGAGCAGCTTGAGCTTGGTGCTCATGTCGGCGCCCTGGAAGCGTTCGCTACCGTCGGTCAAGGTATTCGCCGCGGCCTTGGCCATCTGATAGCCGGGGCCGACGAGACCGAAGATGCTGTCGTTCCACAATGCCACTTCGCCCACCGCGAGAATGGCCGGATCACTGGTCAGGCAGTGATCGTCGATCACCACGCCGCCGCGTTCGCCCATTTCCAGGGCACACGCGCGGGCCAGTTCGTCGCGCGGACGAATCCCGGCGGAGAATACGATCAGGTCGGTCTCCAGTACCTTGTCGTCCTGGAACACCATGCGATGGTAGCTGGCCTCGCCATCTTCGATACGCTGGGTGGCGCGGTCGGTCAAGGCCTGTACCCCCAGCGCCTCGATCTTCTCACGCAGCAACTCGCCGCCTTCGCTGTCGACCTGCATCGGCATCAGACGCGGGGCGAACTCCACGACGGCGGTATCGAGATCGAGTCCTTTCAGGGCATTGGCGGCTTCCAGGCCGAGCAGCCCGCCGCCGACCACGACACCCGTATTGGCATTCCTGCCCGCTTCGCGAATCGCATCCAGGTCGTCGAGCGTGCGGTAGACCAGGCAGTTGGGGCGGTCGCCGCCTTGAATCGGGGGCACGAACGGATAGGAGCCGGTCGCCAGTACCAGCCGGTCGTAAGGGTAGCGCCCCAGGGGCGTCACGATCTCGCTATTGTCGCGATCGATGGCAGTGACGGCTTCGTCGAGTCGCAGTGCAATGTCATTCTCCGCGTAATAGTCCGAGGTGCTCAGTGCCAATGACTGCGCATCGCGGCCGGCGAAGTATTCGGACAGGTGGACGCGATCGTAGGCCAGGTGACGCTCCTCGCCGAAGACGGTGATGTCGTAGCGCGTCGTCGCATCACGTTCGACCAGCTGCTCGACCAGATGGTGGCCGACCATGCCGTTGCCGATGATGATGAGTCGTTGTTTGTCGGTGGAAGTCATGCGGCCTCCTGATAGGCAGGGGTATCGTGTTCATCGTGCGATGCCGCCAGTAGCGGGGTGGCATCGGCAGGGCCGAACAGCAGCGCCTGACGGCAATTGCCGAGGTCGCGTTCGGCCATGGACTGTTCGAAGTACCAGGGGCCGGCGGTGGTATCGCCATACAGTACGGCCCCTTCGATTCGGTTGTTGCGCAGTAGCAGCCGGCGGTACTCGCCTTGCTGAGGATCGTGATACGTCAGGACGTCGTGCTCGTCGTCCGCCTCGATGGGGCCGAAAGCGTAGAGCGAGACGCCGCTGACCTTGAGCTTGGTGGCGGTGGGGACGTCGACATAGCCATCGACGACCTCATGGGCCAGTCGGGCGGCCAGGACATCCACCTGGTGCCAGATCGGATCGACCAGGCCATAGGTCTGGCCCTGAAATTCGCAGCACTCGCCGAGGGCATGAATCGCCGGATCGGAGGTGGTCAGATAGTCATCGACGACGATGGCACGGCGGGTCGCCAGGCCGGTCGCCTGTCCCAGTTCTGAATTGGGCGTGATGCCGGCGGCGATGACGACACAGCGGGCGGGCAGGAAACGACCGTCTTCCAGGCGGCAGCCGTTGACATGGCCGTTGTCGTCGTCCGTCAGGGAGGCCAAACGACTACCGGTGACGACGGACAAGCCACGTTTGATCAATTCCGCTTCGAGCAAATGTGCGGCGGTGGCATCGAGTTGGCGATTCATCAAGCGTTCGCTGCGCTGGACGACACTGACCGACATGCCGCGCTTGCGCAGCCCTTCGGCGGCTTCCAGGCCCAGTAGACCACCACCGATCACGACCGCGGGAGCACCGGTATCGAGCGATTCCGACAGGTGGATCAGTGTCTCGGCATCCTCGATATCTCGGAACCCGAGGACACCCTCGAGATCGATGCCGTCGACCGGAGGTAACGTGGGGCGGGAACCGGTTGCCAGAACAAGCCGATCATAAGTCAGTTCCCGCCCCGTATCGGTGGTGAGCCGTTGTGTCTCGCGGTCGATGGTCTCGACGCGTTCGCCGAGAACCAGCTTGACGCCATGCTCGTGGTACCAGTCGGTGTTTCGGAGTGTCAGGGCCTCTCGGTCCATCTCGCCGGCGAGCCAGGGAGAGAGCAGAATCCGGTTGTAGGCGTGCGCCTGTTCCTCGCCGATCACCGTGATGTGCTTGGGTCGGCCGGGTTTGGCTAACAAGGCTTCCAGTAGTCGCTGTCCCGCCATGCCGTTGCCGACGATGACGAGATGGTCGTTCTGGGATGTGGTTTGAGAGGTCATGATGCCTCCTTCGGTGAATCCCATAAAAAAAGACGTCCCTGCATGCCCGCCTGTGATCAAGGGGCATGAAGAGACGTCTTCGTCACACTCGTTGGCAGTCGCCTTTGACTACCTGGCGGTCGCGCCGCCTTGAATTTTGGCGTCGTCACATCATGGACGACGGAATCTACCTGTCATCATTCAAGAATCCGGCCAGGATGCCGGAAATAAAGATAATATATTTTATTATCAGTGTGTTATGTCTATACGGGTGGATTGACGTGGCGGTAGACACCTCCACGTCGTGCACGCTACTGGTGCGCCAACCGATCAAAATGCACGGGGCTGTAACATTCGGCGACGGTGTCGCGGTCCAGTTGCCGACCGTTATGGCGCATATGCTGATCGATATATTCCGCGATATGCTCCATGGCGCGCGGCTCCGGGCGTAGCATGTCCGGGCCGAAAAGCCGTTGGCGAATGGGCGGGGAATCCAGCGCGAAGTGCGATAGATGGGCAACCGAACGATCCAGGTAGGGAGGCAGAGCAAGCCAAGCCAGTGCTTGGTCGGCATGTTGCCGATCGGTGGCGAGCCACTCACTGGCGCGCAGCAGGGCACGCATGACGCGTGTCAGAGTGGTCGGATAGCGGCGTGCCCATGAGCGGGTCACCCCCAGCACCTTCTCGGCATGATCGGGCCATAACTGCGCGCTGGTGGCGACGAGCCGCCCGACCCCCTCGGCTTGTGCCAGCGACCCCCACGGCTCGCCGACGCAGAAGCCGTCGATGGTGCCATCACGCATGGCGTCGACCACCTGCGGAGGCGGCATGGCGATCAGTTCGACATGTCGATCGGGGCTGATATGGCCCAGATCCAGCCAATAGCTGAGTTGATAGTGATGACAGGAATACGGATAGACCATGGCCAGCCGCGGGCGGTGCTCGTGAGGGTGATGCCTGAGATAATCGCCCAGGGCGCTGGCACTGGTGGTGGGATCGTCCGTCAGCGTGGCATGGGAGGCATCGGCCAGTGCCTTCGACAGCACGATGGTATTGCCGTTGCGGCTCAGCAGCATCGGCGCCAGCATGTCGCAGGGTGCGCGGCCGAGCCCCAGGCTCATCGCCAGCGGCAGAGGAGCGAGCATATGCGCCCCATCCAGCAGGCCCGCGGCTACCTTATCGCGTAGCGTCGCCCAGGCGTTCTGGCGCAGCAGTGTCACCTCGATACCTTCCTCGGCAAAGAAGCCTCCCTCCCGCGCGACGACCGGCAGGGCGCAATCGAGCAGGGGGACGAAGCCGAGTTGCAACCGATCCAGTTCGGCTTTGGGTATATCGTTCATGAGCCTTTCTCCAGACCTTCGAGAATATCGATGACGCTGTTGGCAACCTTGGCAATTCGCTGGCCGCGGTCCATGGCGATCTTGCGCAGCATGCGATAGGCCTCCTCTTCATCGCAGCTCTGCTGTTTCATCAGCAACCCTTTGGCACGCTCGATGCGCTTGCGCTCCGCCAACTGGTTACGCGTCTTGTCGAGCTCCTTGCGCATCGACTGGAAGGCATCGAAACGCGCGATGGCGACATCGATGATGGTCTTGACCCGGCTTTGTACAAGGCCATCGACCACATAGGCGCTGACCCCCGCCTTGAGAGCGGCCTGCATGGTATCGGGGTCGTGTTCGTCGGCGAAGAACACCACAGGTCGCGGGTTTTCGCGATTGAGCTGCGACATGCTTTCCAGGGTGTCGCGATCAGGCGATTCCATGTCGATGATCACTACGTCGGGCTGATGACGCCGGACCATGTCGTTGAGGCTGGCGGGGCTCGTCAGGTGGCAGATGACCTGATGTCCCTCGCTGATCAGTGCCTCCTCGACCATGGCGGCGCGCACCACCTCATCGTCGACCAACAGAACTTTCAGTGCTGAGGCTGCAGGCATGGGCGTTGGCTCACTCATCGAAACTGGCGCACGGTAACTATAATTCATACCATGCAAAGCATGTTCCACTCTGGTGCTATTAGTGAACAAATGCCCTAAAAGAGGGCGGTTAGGGGCGGTCGAGCATGAGCCGGATTTCCCAAAGCGTGCCGATGGGTTGTGTCAACAACGTGCCCGGCAGAGTCATCGATGCATCTCTTTGGTGCAAATGTCTGCCGTGATGGCGGCATCCAGCCATGCATCGGCCTGTCGATGATGGACTTTAACTCTCTCATTTTACTGTAGTTCCGGCATCGTTCCCTGAAGCGGTGGCATAACTATTGCATTCATGAAGTAGAGAGCGTGGGGCGACATGATACCGCCCTCGGATCAGCGACGATCCGCCAAGAATTCATCTGCATATCAGGCAATGACGTCCAGTGTCGGTAACCTCTTCCAGGTACCGGGTCTGGGCGTTTTTTACTTTTGGAGGGCCCAATGCAACAGCCCACGGACAAGCCGGAGTCCACGACCGGAACACGGATCTGCACGACTTGCCCCTATTGCGGGGTCGGCTGTGGCGTGGAGGCGATACACGATGGCGAAACGGTGACCTCGGTGGCAGGCGATCGCGACCATCCTGCCAATTTCGGGCGTCTCTGCGTCAAGGGCTCGGCCTTGCATGAAACCCTCGGCCGGCATGGACGCTTGATGGCGCCCCAGGTCGATGGCCGTGAGGTGGACTGGGACACGGCACTCGAGAGTGTCGCCAGCCGCCTGGCCACCACCCGAACCGAGTATGGTGATTCCGCCGTGGCCGCCTATCTCTCCGGTCAGTTATTGACCGAGGACTATTATGTCGCCAACAAGCTGTTCAAGGGCTTTCTCGGTACGCCGCATCTGGATACCAATTCGCGACTCTGCATGGCGTCCGCCGTTGCCGCCTACAAACGGGCATTCGGGGCCGATGCCGTTCCATGCAGTTATGAAGATATCGAAGAGGCCGAACTGGTCGTGCTGGTCGGCTCCAATCTGGCCTGGAATCACCCGGTACTCTATCAGCGCCTGAAAGTGGCCAAGCAGCGCAATCCCTTGCTACGGGTCGTGGTGATCGATCCGCGTGTGACCGATACCTGCGAGATCGCCGATCTCTATCTGGGTCTCAAGCCAGGCAGCGATGCCCGATTGTTCAGTGGGCTACTGACATGGATGGCCGATAAGCGGCGTCTCGATACCGTCTACCTGGACAAGCATACCGCAGGGTTGGACGAGGCCCTGGCGGCCGCACGCGAAGACGATACCCGCATCGAGGCGATCGCTGCCGACTGTGATCTCGATAGCGAAGCCCTGGAAACCTTCTTCTACTGGTTCGCCAGCCAGTTGCACGTCGTCACGCTCTACTCGCAGGGGATCAACCAGTCCACCAGCGGCACCGACAAGTGCAATGCCATCATCAATTGCCACCTGGCCGGCGGCAAGCTCGGACTGCCCGGTGCCGGACCGTTCTCGATCACCGGCCAGCCGAATGCCATGGGCGGTCGTGAGGTCGGAGGCCTGGCCAACCAGTTGGCGGCCCACATGGATTATCACACCCCTGGTGCCATCGAGCGGGTCACCCGCTTCTGGAGCACCGGTGATCTGACGCCGAGACTCCCGGAAGGTCCCGGCCACAAGGCGGTGGAACTGTTCAATGCCGTGGAGAGCGGCGCGATCCAGGCAGTGTGGATCATGGCGACCAACCCGGCGGTCAGCCTGCCCGACGCCAATCGAGTGCGGGCGGCACTAGCGAAGTGCCCGTTGGTGATCGTCTCCGACTGCATGGCCGATACCGATCTGATGGACTATGCCGATATCGTGTTGCCGGCGACGTCCTGGTCCGAGAAAGATGGCACCGTCACCAACTCCGAGCGGCGCATCTCACGCCAACGCGGCATGTTGCCGCCACCCGGCGAGGCGCGCCACGACTGGTGGATCATGGTCGAGGTGGCGAAACGATTGGGCTTCGGCGCCGCTTTCCCGTACACGCATCCCGGCGAGATATTCGATGAACACGCTCGACTCTCAGGTTTCGAGAATACGGGTGAAGGATCCCGGTTGTTCGATATCTCGGGACTGGCCGGCATGGATCGGGCCGCTTACGATGCGCTGACACCGATCCAGTGGCCGGTCAACCGCGTTGCACCGCTTGGCACGGTGCGCTTGTTCGAGGACGGCCGTTTCGCGACACCGACGGGGCACGCCGCATTGGTGCCCGTGCGTCCCCGAGCCCCTGAACAGGCCCTGAGTGCGGCACGCCCACTGCGCCTCAATACCGGGCGTGTCCGCGACCAGTGGCACACCATGACGCGGACCGCCCGCGCACCGCGACTGATGAATCATCGTGCCGAGCCCTTCATCGAAGTGAGTCCCGCCGATGCCGCAGCGCTGGGAGTGAGCGATCAGCAACTGGCGTGCCTGACCAGCCGGACAGGGGAGTATTGCGGACGCGTACGTCTCTCCAAGGGCCAGCGTCGCGGCGAGGTGTTCATTCCCATTCACTGGACCGACCGTTTCAGCATGGCTGCCCGTACCGGCGGACTGCTGGAGGCCCACATCGATTCCCTGTCCGGGCAGCCGGAAGCCAAGCATGGGGCGGTGTCGCTGGCGCCAATGTCGGTCGGCTGGGAAGCCACGTTGTTGGTGGCGGAATCACTGAGGTGCGACACCGACTGGCAGGAGGGCAACCGCTACTGGACCCGTATCCCGTTGGGGCATTGCCAGCGGTTGCAGTTGGCCGGTGGTGAGCCAGGCGAACGCCGTGACTGGCTGGCCTGGGTGGAGGAGCTCCTGCCGGTGTCTCCCTCGCTGTGGTGCGACGATCCCGCCAGCGGCCGACTGCGTGCTGCCGGTATCGAGGACGGCCGGTTGTGTTGGTGGTTGATGGTGGCGCCGCCCTGTGAATTACCCGGCATGAACTGGCTGGATGACCGCTTTGCCGACGCGCAAGCCGGTGAGCGGCTCGATGAGAATCAGCGGCGCCGCCTGCTGGCCGGTTGCGAATCGGGGGAAGCCGATAATGGTCCGCTGGTGTGTAGCTGCCATCAGGTCGGCCAGAAGGTCATCGTCGATGCCATTCGCGAGGGCGATACCAGCGTCGAGGCGCTGGGGGCCCGGCTGGCGTGTGGTACCCAGTGCGGCTCCTGCGTTCCTGAATTGAAATCCCTGATTGAAGAGGAGAGCACTCATGCGCACTCTGCAACGACACCTGAAACAGAAGTGGCCTGAGTTCCTCGCTCGCATGAGCCAGGGAGTCTCGCGCTATCTCGACGTCCTGTCCCGCTCGACTGGCCGCGATTTGCCGCTGCCGGCGCGACTCTGCGGTGACTGCCGACCCGGTACGGTCTATCTGGTCGGGGCGGGTAGCGGTGACGTCGAACTACTGACGCTCAAGGCAGTGCGCCTGCTGCAACAGGCCGATGCCATCGTCTACGATCGCCTCATCGGCGATGACGTACTGTCCCTGATTCCGCCCAGCACCGAGCGCTATTACGTGGGCAAAGCACGGGGCCATCACAGTGTTCCCCAGGCCGAGATCGGCGCTCGTTTGACCACGCTCGCCCGTGAGGGCAAGTCGGTCGTTCGCCTCAAAGGAGGTGATCCCGGCGTGTTCGGTCGCATGGGAGAGGAACTCGCCGCGCTGGGCGAAACCGACATTCCCGCTGAAATCGTGCCTGGAATCACCGCCGCATCGGCGGCCTGTGCCGAGACGGGGATTCCGCTCACCGACCGTGGCCATGCCCAGCAGTTGCGTTTCGTCACCGCCCAGCTCTGCCGTGAAGGCGGCGAACCGGATTGGCACTCGCTGGCGCGTACCGATGAAACCCTGGTGTTCTATATGGGGCTCTCGAAGGTCGCGGCCATTTGTGCCGGATTGCACCGTGCCGGGTTGCCGGAGGACTGGCCGATCATGCTGGTCGCCAACGCCAGCCTGCCCGATCAGCAGGCATTAGTTGGAACGTTGGCCGACATGCCGCGCAAACTGGCGGCGCAGCCGCTACCGTCGCCTTGCCTGATCATCGTCGGTAGTGTGGTGAGTATGGCCGAGACCAGCCCGGCGTCGTGCCTCAAAGACGCGCAGACCCCGGCCCAGCGCTGACCGGAAAGATGACAGCACACTACAGATGGATGTCGATCAGGACGGTTCGACGGCAGCGATCATCCGTTCGACCACCGCTTTTGCCTGCTCGAGGTATGTGCTGCCATTGGAAGGGGGCGTCGGGTCGGAGGTCATGATGATCGTCATGTTCCGTGCGGGGATGACGAACAGCAACTGGCCGCCATATCCCCAGCCGTAGTGGACCGTCGTGTCGTCCAGCTCAGTCCTGAACCAGCCGTAACCGTACAAGTCCTGATTGAATACGGAACGGGTTCTCGGTGCCCATGAACGCTCGATCCATTCGGCAGTCAGCACTTGCTCGCCAGCATGCTTCCCTTGCTGGCGATAGAGTTCAGCGAGGCGTAGCAGCGCCTGCGGGGTGAGGCTCATCTCGTTGCCACCGAAATAGATACCTTGCGGATCGCGTGTCCAGGCGGGAATGGCGATACCCAGCGGTTCGCCCAGCCAGTCACGCATCAGGGCCAATGTGCTGCGGCCGCTTGCCTCGGTCAGTGCCGCCGAGAGCAGATGACTGTTCCCCGTCGAGTAGCGCATGCGTCCACCGGGCTCGCCGACCATGGGACGTGTCAGTGCATCGCGGACCCAGTTATCGCTGGCGACCCAACCGGCATAGTTGGCGCCGGAGGTACGTTCCAATCCCGCCTGCATGGAAAGCAGATGCCCGACGGTAATGTCGTTGACGCGATGGTCGACATCGCCGGGCACTCGGCGATCGAGCAACTCGACGACGGGCTGGTCGACCCCCGCGATGATGTCACGTTCGATGGCTATGCCTACCAGCGCCGAGATCAGTAGCTTGGAGAGTGATTTGATGTTTGCCGTTTCGTCGGTGGCGTGGCCACGCCAGCCACGATCGATCACTGTCTCGCCATCGATGGCAACCAGCAACGTGTGGGTGCGCGACAGCTCACCGGCCTTCTGGACGGCGGAGTCCAGAGCCGAGCGATCGATAGCTGCCATGGTGTGCGGAACGATTCCAACACACAGCATCAATAGAACCGCCTTGGCCCAACGTAACGTGAGGAGTGACATGCCAGGGGCCTCATAGGGATATCAGGAAGGTACCAGTCTGGTCGATTGAGGTATTGAGGCCAATAGCGTTGACAGGTGAGAGCACATAGCAGGCGACGATGACAGTGATGTGACCGTTCAACGAAAGTCGTGTTGTACGGAGGCGCCAGACGGTCGACACTTGATGAAAAACAACCCCTGCAAACAACAATAAAAAAAGTCCCCCGAAGGGGACTAGGGGAGCACGCCAGCTCACTCGGTTCATCGCTGCCTAGGCAGCGACGCTGAAATCGGGTGAAAAGCCAAGCCTCGCTTGGCTTTTTCTTTTCACATCATACTATACGAAAATTGGGCCAACATTTTACCCCGCCCTTTATAATCAAAAAGCTACGATAGTATCGGGAGGCGATATCAGCGCATGGCCCAGTTCGTGAATGCCTGTCATGCACCATGTCGGTCGAACTTTACGCTGTGGTGCATCATAACGGCGCAGGCGTGAATTTCCAACCGTCGCGATTTATTCCCGTGTTTCCGTTTCCGGCAACTTGCACACATCCACCCATTCGGCATCGACCAGCGTCGCCAGCCGTTCCGGGCAGAGCCGCACGGCGGTGTGGTGGGCCCCTGCGGCGGGCAGGACTTCGTCATACGCTTTCAGTGATTGATCGCAATAGATCGGCAGAGGTGTGGCGAGCCCGAAGGGGCAGACACCCCCTACCGGATGACCGGTCAATGCCAGCACCGTTTCGGCATCCAGCATTTTCGCCTTGTTGTCGAACGTCTGGCGCATCTTGCGATTGTCGAAACGGGCATCGCCGCTGGCGATCACCAGTACCTGTCGATCACCGACCCGAAAGGCCAGCGTCTTGGCGATCTGACCGGGCTCGACACCATGTGCCTCGGCGGCAAGATCCACCGTGGCGGTGCTGGTTTCGAGTTCCAGCACCTCGATATCGGGGGCCTTCTCGGCGAAAAAGCGGCGAACGGATTCCAGACTCATGCGGTTGTCTCCCTGCCATGCATCGGTCGAACGAAGCGTCGAAACGTTCCTATCAATAACCGATGCATGGAGGAAATGCCACCGTCGCCGCTTCAGGGATTACGCTTCCTGAAGTTCGAAATCCGGTACACCTTCCCTGAACAGCCGGGTCAGGTACACCAGATAGAGGAAGCCGACGGCAACCCAGGTCAGCCCGACTTCGAAGGTGGTCGACGACAAGCTGGTCCATAGCCAGACGGTTAGCAGGAATCCGGTGCCCGGCAGCAGACCATAGCGGATCAGATCGCTGCCACTGCGTTTGTGTTGATCGATCAGGAAGTGCTTGAGCACCGAGAGATTGACGAAGGAGAAGGCCACCAGGGCGCCGAAGCTGATCATGTTGGCAGCCAGTGACAGGCTGATCACCAGCGCCAATAACGAAATGGCACCGACGACCAGCGTTGCACCGATGGGGGTGGCGTAACGTTGACTGACCTTGCCGAAGACGCGGTTGGGCAATACCTTGTCACGTCCCATGGCGTACAGGATGCGCGATACGCTGGCTTGCGAGGCCATGGCAGAGGCGAAGCATCCGGCGACATAGGCGGCGGTGAAGAACGTGACCATGAAGGTGCCGCCGGCCTGACGCATCACATCCACGGCGGCGGAATCGGCATTGCGAAAGTTCTGCCACTCGGGGAAGACCATGTGGCCGGCCCAGGAGGCGATGATGAACAGCGTGCCGCCGACCAGGGTGCAGAGCATGATGGCGCGGGGGATGTCACGGCGTGGTTCGCGGGTCTCCTCGGAGAGCGTCGAGACGGCATCGAAGCCCAGGAACGACAGGCACAGGATGGCGGCCCCGGCGACGATGGCGGTCCCGGACAGGTCCTCGCTGTAGAAGGGCGCGATCAGGGACGGTGTTTCACCGCTACCCAAGGCGCTCAAGGAGATGGCGATGAAGACACCGAGGAAGACCAACTGGAAGGCGATGATCAGGAAATTCATCTTTGCCACCAGCTTGATGCCCAGGACGTTCAGGGCCGTGACGATGCCGATGGCGCCGACGATCCATACCGCTTCCGGCACGGCAGGGAAGTAGTCCTTCATGTAGATGCCGATCACCAGATAATTGATCATCGGCAGGAAGATGTAGTCGAGCAGCAGCGCCCAGCCGACCATGAAGCCGGTGTGGCCGCCGAAGGAACGCCGTGCATAGGTGTAGGCCGAGCCGGCCGCCGGATAGCTCTCAACCATGCGGCCGTAGCTGTAGGCGGTGAAGAACATCGCTGCCAGCGTCACGATATAGGCGGTGGGCAGGTGGCCGCCGGTTTCCTGGGTCACTACGCCATAGGTGGTGAAGACTGTCAGCGGCACCATGTAGGCCAGGCCGAAAAAGACCAGCGATGGCAAGCCAAGTATGCGTTTGAGCGAACGGTCGTCGTTGGGTGTCGTTGCGGTCGTGGTAGTCATCGTTGCCGGTTCCTGTTTGTTGACATTGTCGATGGAGTGCGGCTGGTGGCGTCATGCGTCGTTATTGTCGGTGCTGGTGAATCAAGTGCCGTCGAAGCCCGTCAGTACATTGACGGTATTGATACCGATCTCTTCCACGGCGTAACCGCCTTCCATCAGGAAGGTCGTCGGCAGGCCGATCTGCTTGAGCCGGCGGCCGCAGTCGATGAAATCCTCGCTCATGAGCTTGAAGAAGCTGATGGGGTCCCTTTCGAAGGTATCGACCCCCAGGGAGACGATCAGCAGTTCCGGACGGTAGGCTCGAATACGCTCGATGGCCCGGTCGAGCGCCTGCGACCAGGCGGTGTAATCAGTGTGGCGTGGCAGCGGGTAGTTGACGTTGAAGCCCTCGCCCTTGCCTCGCCCGGTTTCGTCGGCGAAGCCCAGATAGTAGGGAAAGGCATCGTTGGGCTCGCCATGCAACGAGAGGAACAGCACGTCGTCGCGATCGTAGAAGATATCCTGGGTGCCGTTGCCGTGATGGAAGTCGATATCGAGGATCGCGACTCGTTGTATGCCGTCGTTGAGCGCACATTGGGCAGCGATCGCGGCATTGTTGAAGAAACAGTAGCCGCCATATTGATCGACGGCGGCGTGGTGGCCCGGTGGACGGCACAGACCGAATGCCGGCTCTCCGGTATGAAGCACGTGATCCAGCGCAGATAGCGCGATGTCCTTGCTGGTTTCGGCGGCCTCGAAGGTGCCCGGTGACAGCGAGGTTTCCGCTGCCAGCGCGTAGTAGCCGATCTTGCCATCGATATTGTCGGGAATGACATCGCTGCGCAGGCGTCGAGCCGGCCAGATCGACGGGATCGGCTCGCCGTCCAGGCCGGCAGCGACCCATTCATCCCAGGCGGTCTCGAGAAAGGCGATGTAGCGGGCGTCGTGAATGGCCAGCACCGGCTCGAGCCCATATGCACCGGGCAAGCGGACCTCTCCCAGACCGACCTGGCGGACGCGGTCGATAATGATATCGACCCGTTCCGGACACTCGAAGGGAGGCACCAGAGTGCCGCCATAGAGTTCGGTTCGGGCCTGGCGCTTTTTGGTATCTTCCGAGTGAAACGTCAGCATGCGTTGTCCTTATTGGCTGCGGTGAGCAAGTCGAAGGGAATGGTGTAATCCGGAGGGATTGGTGTCCATGTCGCCGTGATCAAGAGGTGTCTTCCGCTGACGCTGATGGCCTTTCGGTATACCATCCCTGACGGGACTGTTATTGGATACTCAACGCCCAAGTGTAGCGCGGTGAACCCGTTTGCCTATGACATGGAAGGGTTACCACAAAAGGGGGGCGTCATGTCGTCTCTGGAAACACTGGCCTGGCATCGAGGTTTCGGCCAGGCAGTCGATAAACTGGATTCGCCGTCATTCTGGCTGGGGATCGTGCGGTTGTTGCGGACCTCGTTGACGTTTCATACCTGGATGGCGGTCGTCTTTTCGCGCACGCAGCCGCCGGTGTTGCTCGGTGTGAGTGGTGAAGAGGAGGGGAGCGACGAACGGCTGTTGCAGGATTACCGCCATGGACTCTATCTGCTCGATCCCTTCTATATCGCCATCGGTGAGGGCGATCGTGACGGCCTGTATCGGCTGGATGACGTGGCGCCGGACTGCTTTACCGACACGGAGTATTATCGGCGGTATTTCCAGCGCAATGTGGTCAACGATGAAGTGCAGTTCAACGTGGCGCTCGATGTCGATCGCACGCTGTGTCTGTCGCTGGGTTCGCAAGCGCGTTACAACACCGATGCCATCGGTTTCATGGCGCTGGTTCAGCCGTGGTTGTTACCGCTGATGCGTCAGCGCATGCATTTCGAAAGCGATATCGATCAGGCGGTGACACAGCGTTCCTACACCACGACCCCTCGGCGTCCTTTCCCGCTGGACGATGACATGCTCACCGAACGCGAACGGGAGGTCAGCCAACTGATGCTCAGTGGCTGCTCCACGAAAGGTATCGCCCGCCGCCTGGATATCAGCATCGAAACGGTGCGCAGCCACAAGAAACACCTCTACCACAAGCTTGGTATCAGCACCCAATCGGAACTGTTCGCCCTGTTCTGGACGCGGCAAGGCAAGGGATGAACAGGGCGTGCCCTATCGCTCTGCCGTTTCACGCTCGAAGCTGTGGGCCTTCGATATCAGCCAGTCGATGAAACGTCGGACTGCAGGCGGCGCCTCACCGGAGGCTGGCAGAATCAGATCATAGGTGAACGGCGAGGGGAGTACATGGTGCGTGCCGAATGGGCGAACGAGCACACCGCTGTCCAGCCGGTCCTTGGCGACCGGGGGATTGGCGAGCATCACACCGCGCGCGGCGATCGCGTGATCCATTGCCAGTCCGAATAGCGAATAGCGACGCTGTGGTGGTGTGACGGTATCGGCGACACCGGCGGCCTTGAGCCACGCTTGCCAGCCTGGAAAGGCGAGGCCTTGGCGCGATTCCCAGGACACCTCGAGCAACGTGTGATTGGCCAGGTCTGCCGGTTCCCTGAGCGGGGGACCCTGAGTCAACAATGACGGTGAGCAGACAGGGAACAGCGTATCGCCGAGCAAGTGGTGACTGTTGACGCCCGGCCAGGGGCCTTGCCCGTAACGAATCGCCAGTCGGGCGCCATCGCCGTACCAGGCGGGTGTCGTCAATGACTGGCTGGCATCCAGTGACACCTCGATATGCCCCTCCTCGGCCTCGAATTCCGCCAAGCGTGGCAGCAACCACAGTTGCATGAATGACGGCGGGGCACTCAGTGTCAGTGACGTGGCACGTCGGGCCCGCTCACTGGCTGCATTGACTCCGGCGGTAATGCGTTCCAGCCCGGCATGAATGTCATCCGCCAGTTGCCGCCCAGCCTCGTTCACATGCACACCGTTGGGATGCCGATCGAAAAGCGCGATGCCGAGCCTGTCCTCGAGCTGTTTGATCTGACGGCTGACGGCTCCGGGCGTCACGCTCAAGCGATCGGCTGCCACTTTGAAACTTTCCGCTCTGGCCGCTTCGGCAAAGGCACGAAGCGCATTGAGAGGCAATCGTTCGATTTTCATGAATTGAGTTTTCCTAAGCCTAGACCGGCAGATTAATCGTTTGGCGGCTGTGTTCGCAAATGCTCAACTTGGCGCCACTCAGCGCCAAGGGAGGCTGTCATGGCATACAGCAAGCGATTGACGAAAACGCGTTCAGCACCGCAGACGAACACGTCGGCCAGACGGCCCATCGATCTTCAGGCGAGTGGCTTGATGGTACTGTTCTGCCTGGCGCTGGGGTTTCAGCAAGTGGCGATCAAATCCGTGGCTACCGATATATCGCCGCTGACTCAGATCGCACTGCGTTCATTCATCGCCGCATGTCTGGTGACAGTGCTGGCTTACTGGCAAGGCGTACGCGTGTCCGATTTACGTGCGCAGCTCGGGCCCGGTCTACTGGTCGGGCTGGGATTTACCGGCGAGTTCGTCTTCGTGGCATGGGGCCTGAACCATACGCTGGCGTCACACATGTCCGTATTTCTCTACACGGCACCCGTATTCGCGGCGCTGGGATTGCATCTTCTGGTCCCGGGCGAGCAGTTGAATGGCCAGCAGTGGGGTGGCGTCGTGCTGGCATTCGCAGGCATGGTCGTCGCGATGGCACCGGATACCGGTATCGACAATGCCGGGGACATCCTGTTTGGCGATCTTCTGGGGCTGCTGGCGGGGCTCGCGTGGGCGGCAACCACGCTGGTGATACGGCGCTCCTCGCTTTCTGAAGCGCCACCGGTCCAGACGCTCTGCTATCAACTTGCGATTGCCGCCCTGATCCTGTTGCCGCTGACCGCCATGCTCGGCGATCTGGGCAGTACGCACATGACAGCGGCGGTTGTCGCCAGCCTGACCTTTCAAACGCTGGTGATCTCTTTTGCCGCACTGCTGCTCTGGTTCGCCCTGTTGCGGCGATATTTCGCCTCGCAGCTTGGCATCTTTTCCTTTCTGTCGCCCATCTTCGGCGTGTTGTTCGGGGCGTTGCTGCTCGGCGAACCGTTGACGATGAATTTCGTGGTTGGCGGTGTCGCCCTGCTCACCGGCATCATGATGGTGAGTCGATAAAAAGCGCTTTACCTTGGATACATTGGCTCGATACGCGTTTGAAAGTGGCCTGTCCAGACCCTATACCTAATGAAAGGAGCAACGACAGGCCGGCATCGAGGCGGTATTCCGTGGGTCAGGAGGCTTTATATGCAACGCACGACAGGTGATCGTTCCAGTCTCACCGCGACGTTGACGTTCTTGGTCAGGCGCGATGAAAAACCCTACGTACATACCGAAGCCTTGACCGGAGCCAGTGAGCCGCAATACTTCGCCGAGCAGGAGGTGCGCGAGGTGACGATGCACAATGGCCGCTTGCAGTCGACGCGCCTGTCACTGGACACGCATGGATTCGAGTTGCATGGGCGGGAGACAGCGGTCGACGATCTGTATGATGATGCCGCAGTGACAACCGCCTACTATGCTGAAGTCGAGACATTGATCAAGGAAGTCACCGGCGCAAGTCGCGTCGTCATTTTCGATCATACCCGACGCAGCGATGCCGGGCAGCGCGACATACGCGGTCCTGCCAACCGGGTACATAACGACTATACCGAGCGTTCCGGACGCGAACGTATACGCGATGTGCTGGGCGAAGAGGAAGCCGCCCGGATGGGCAATGTGCCGGTGGTACAGATCAATTGGTGGCGGCCGATACGCGGGCCGGTAAAACGTTCGCCGCTTGCCCTGCTCGACGCGTCGACCCTCGATCACGCTGACTTGGTGGCGACCGATCTCGTCTACCCGGATCGCATCGGTGAGATCTATCACCTGGCCTATAATCCGACTCAGCGTTGGTATTACTTTCCCGACCTGCGGCGCGACGAAGGGCTGCTGATCAAGGGCTACGATTCGCGTGACGATGGCCGAGTGCGCTTCACGCCTCACACTGCCTTCCAGGACCCGACGACGCCGCTGGACGCGCCACCGAGGGAAAGCATCGAGGTGCGAACGCTGGCGTTTTTCGACTGAGTCGGGCGCTCATGGCCCACATCGAAGATCCAGGCCATGAGTAAGCACTAACTGGGGCGGTTCATTCGATGAGCGAGGCGAAGAAATCGTTCGTCTTCATCAATGCCGGCTTGAGTAGCGGTGTGTGACGCTGGCGTTGCATCAAGGCTTCTTCGCCAGCGTAGCTGTACGTGATGGTCTGGGCGGCCAGCCAGCGCAGCGGTTCGGGTTCCCAGCGTTTGAGCAGTTGCGCATGGCTGGCGTCGGCGAAGGCCCAGGGCATGCGAACGATATCGGTGTCGCGTTCCAGAATCAGGTCGGCGAGGGTGCGTCCGAACAGGTGTGAGGCGGCCACTCCTTCACCGGCATAGCCGCCGGCGGTGGCGATGCCGGTGCGGCGGTCGACGATGGCATGCGGCCTGAAGTTACGCGACAGCCCGAGTGAACCACCCCAGCCATGCGTGATGCGAACGTCTTCGAGAGCCGGAAACAGGTCCGTGAGCAGGTCGCGGCGCATGGCGATATCGGTGTCGCTGATGGCGTGGTCGGTCTTGGGTCTGGCACCGAAACGGTAGGTACCACGCGCGCCGAAGACCAGGCGGTCATCGGCGGAGCGGTGCCCGTAGTTGATCAGGCGGCTGGCGTCGGCGAAGGCGGGGCGCTCCTGCATGCCGATCTCTTCCCAGGTGGATGCCGACAGGGGCTCGGTGGCAATGACCAGGCTCTGCACAGGGATGACATGCCGTCGGAAATCATGGAAGTCTTGCGCGTAGCCTTCAGTGGCGCACACTATGTTGGAGGCTTCAATGCCCCCCTCGTAAGTGCTTACTTCGCCTTTAGCGATACTCGTCGCAGGACTGCGTTCATAGATCGTGACCCCCAGGCGCTCCACGGTGTCGGCCAGCCCTGTCACCAGCTTGAGTGGATTGATGGTGGCGACCTGGCGATGGTGGATCCCGCCATAGCCGTTGCGAAAGCGTGCTTTCCCGGCCAGTTGATCGGCATCCAGCCAGTAGCAGTTCGCCTCGTCGTGCCCCAGTTCGTGCAAGTGGGCCAGGTAATCCTGTTGAATGGCTACCTGGTCGGGATAGCGAGCGGCGGCATAGATGGCACCGCCCTTGTGGAAATCCGCCTCGATGCCTTCCCGGGCCAGGGTGCGGCCAATGTCATCGACGTTGTCGGCCACCAGTCGGCAGCACGCCGCGCGGTGCGTCATGGGAAGCCCGCCGATATGCCGCTCCAGCCCGGCCAGGTTGCCGACCACCCAGCCACCGTTGCGCCCCGAGGCCCCATGGCCGACCCGCTCGGCCTCGATCACGGCGATCTCGAGGTGCGGTGCAAGCGTCTTCAGATAATAGGCGCTCCACAGGCCCGTGAAGCCGGCGCCGACGATGGCGACATCGGCGCTTCGACGGTTCACGAGCGACCGGCGCTGGCTTTGGGAATTGACGGTTGATGCCCAGAAGACGTGATGACGGTCATCGCGCATGATAGCGGTTTCCTTCCCGGTTACATGTGGCCCAGCACCAAGTAGATCACGGCAGCCAGACAGCCGGCCAGGGCGGCGTAGGGCAACTGGGAGAAAGCGTGCTGGAAGGGAGTGCAGCCACTCGCCTGGGACGTCAGTACCGTGGCATCCGAGTAGAAACAGGCGTGGCTGCCGAAGGTGCTGGCCGAGAGTGTCGCACCGATCACTAGTGTCATGTCGGCGCCGAGGCTGTGCCCGAGCGACGTGACGATGGGCAGGATGATGACGAACACGCCCCAGTTCGAGCCGGTGGCGAAGGACACGAAGCCCATCACGGTGAAAATGATGAACGGTAACAGTTCCCCGGTAATCAAGGGTTCGACGGTGGTGATGATGTACTCATTGAGACCGAGCGTGGTGTTGACCTCATTGAACAGGAAGGCACCGACCAGTACCGCCAGGGCATCGAGCATCGACTTGAAGCCATCGAGAATGTTGTCGAAGGTCTCTCCCGGCGATAGCTTCTTCATCGCGATGAAGGCGACGATCATGCCACCCAGCGTCAGCAGCACGGCCATCAGGAAGTCGAGATCGAACCACCAGGTGAAAAAGGCCAGCGACACCATGGGCAGGATGAACGACCAGACGCTGCCCTGGGTATGTTCGTTCTCGGCCAGATGAGCGATGGCCTTGTCGACCTGTTCGGCGCCCGGCGGGACGCACTGGCCGGTGGATTCGGCGCGGCGCTCGGCGGCTTTCATCGGACCGATCAGCGGAATCTTGCCGGAGACCACCAGCGGTACCATCGCCACTGCGATCCAGGGGTAGAACATGAATGGGATGGACTGGATATAGGTCCACACGCCCTGGCCGTCCGCTGCCAGGCCATTCTTCTCGATTAGGGCGCCGAAGAATACCGCCCAGGTCGAGATCGGGATGATCACGCTGATCGGCGCGGCGGTGGAGTCGATCACATAGGCCAGCATTTCCCGCGAGGTCTTGAAGCTGTCGGTGATCTTGCGCATCGAGGTACCGACGGCGAGCGAGTTCAGGTAGTCATCGACGAACAGGATGATACCCATGAACCAGCAGCCCAGCAGCGCACGTGGCTTGTTGGTGGTATAGCGCATCAGCGATTGCGCAAACGCACGGGATGAACCGGATTTGAGCAGCAGGGCGATGATGCTGCCCATCAGTCCGCAGACC
Organism: Aidingimonas lacisalsi; assembly: GCF_008079445.1. Lineage (GTDB taxonomy): Bacteria > Pseudomonadota > Gammaproteobacteria > Pseudomonadales > Halomonadaceae > Aidingimonas > Aidingimonas lacisalsi. Next base: position 562,229 of record NZ_VRYH01000003.1, read on the forward strand.
AGGATGACCCAGGCCACGTCCTCATCGGTCATGACCGTCAGCAGGTTGTCGGACAGCGTGCTCAGGGCATTGCGTGGGTCGATCATCAACGTGCCGATGAATGCCCCGAATACCAGGGGTTCCAGGGCCCGTCGGGTCCACAATGCCAGGATCAGCACGAGGGCGGTGGGGAGCAGTATCAGAGGTCCATTGATTTCCATCGATCTCACCTAATCGCGTGTTGTTCTTGTCGCGTGTGGGTTTATGGGGAAGGAAACGTCTCGCTCAGCGCAGCTTTTCCAGCAGTTGGTAGTACCACATGCCGAGCGCCAGCAGATGGTTGCCGAACCGGTCGTTGAAGGGCACGCGCCAGTGCTTCACGTTGGCGAAGGCATCGAATTCTTCGAGCGTACCGGTCACGGCATCGGCCATGATTTCGCCGACGATATGTGAGGTCGCGATGCCGTGGCCGGAGTAGCCCTGGGCGTAATAGACGTTGTCGGCAAGCTTGCCGAGTTGGGGAATGCGGTTGAGTACGATGCCTGCCATGCCCTGCCACTGATAATCGAGTCTGACGCCCTGGAGCTGGGGGAAGGTGTGTTCCAGCCGTGGACGTAGCTCGGTACCGACATCGTCGGAATCCTTGCCGGAGTAGTTGGCACCGCCACCGAATAGCAGCCGTTTATCGGCGGTCAGGCGGTAGTAGTCGAGGACGAAACGCGTGTCATAAACGGCCAGATCATCGGGGTTGATGGCGGCGGCCGTTGCGTCGGACAGCGGTTCGGTGGTGACGATGCCGAGCGAGGCGGGAAACAGCTTGCCGCTGAGTTTGCCTCGTTCCAGCCGGTGATAGGCATTGCCGGCCAGAATTACGCTGTCGGCCTGGACGCGGCCATGTTCGCCGACTACGGTCGGGGTCGTACCATGTTCGATGTCCACGACCGGCGATGCTTCGAAGATCCGTGCCCCAAGACTGGCTGCCGCACGCGCTTCGCCCAGACAGAGGTTGAGCGGGTGCAGGTGCATGTTGTAGTCGTTGCGGATCGCACCGTGATAGAGCGTGGTGCCGATGGTCTGGTTCACGAGATCCGCATCGAGCCACTGGACGTGCTCGCCGATCCAGTGGTGCTGCGAGGCAGCGAAGTCATCGCGTAGCGCCTGCAGATGAGAGGGCTTGTAAGCCGCCTGCAGATGGCCATGCTTGAGATCGCAGGGGATACCGTATTTTTCCACCCGTGCCTTGATGATCTCGTGGCCGCGCCAGCGCAGATCCCATACGAAGGACTCGGCATCACGACCCAGGGTGCGGCGCATCTGCTTGATCATGGCATCCTGCCCGGACAGGCTGCCGGTGACCTGGCCGCCATTGCGTCCGCTGGCTCCCCAACCGATCTTGTTGGCTTCGATCACGGCGACGCGATAGCCACGCTCACTCAGTTCGACGGCCGTGGCGACGCCAGTGAAACCACCGCCGATGATCGCGATATCGACACGGTGATCGCCTGCGAGAGAGGGGTAGTCGGATTCTTCGACGATCGAGGCGGTGTAGTAGGACGGGCAGCGCGCCACGGTCATGGAAACTCCTTGGATGTGTCGTTGCGATTGTTGTGATCACACATGTGTGATCACATTAACAACGGTACTGTCAATGCACAAGAGGTTCGTGAGCCGATGAGCAGCCGAAGCCATGGATTTGCGTTATGGTAGGAGGCAATCACCCATAACGAACGATGTCGTGACCCCATGGATACCAATACCAGTCAGGATGCCTTCTCGCCGGATACCGCTTCGACACGTCTGCATCGCGCCCTGCGCGTCCGTATGTGTGAAGGGGATTTCAGTCCCGCTGATGTGATCTCCATTCGCCGGGTGGCCGCCGAGTACGGTACCAGCGCCATGCCGGCGCGTGAGGCGATACGCTGGCTGGTGACGGAGGGGGCGCTGGTCTTTTCCGACAGCCGCAAGATCATCGTTCCGGAGCTGAGCCGTGAGCGTTTCCATGAAGTGCTGTTTGCGCGCAAGAGCCTGGAGACGCAAGTGTCCCGTCAGGCATTCGCGCATATCACGGCCGAGGATATCGACGAACTGCGGCGTATCGATGCCGAGATCGATGAGGCGATCGAACAGTCCGACTTGCTGGGCTATATGCGCGGCAATTACCGCTTTCACTTCCACATCTACCGGCGCAGCCAGTCACGGGTGTTGTTGCCGATCGTGGAAAGCCTGTGGCTGCAGTACGGACCGAGCATGCGTTACATCTGCACGCGTTGGGGGGCGTCGACCATTGCCGATGATTACCACCGTGAGGTAACCCAGGCGCTGTCGCGCGGCGACATCGAGGCGTTCTGCCACGCCATCGCCGCGGATATCGAGCAGGGAATGCAGCTGCTGAATCAGGTGGAGTGAGCGAGTCAGGACGATGCATCGCCCGTGAACATCTCGAACACTTCCTGGCCGGTCATGGTTCTGGTGTCATTGGCGAAAGCGTAATATTGCGGTTGTTCATCGGTGAATATCTGCAGCGTCATCTCCCAAGGGGAGGTGTCGCCCATCAAGCCTACGGGAATGGCGTAATGCTCACCGCTCTTGAGACGGTAGAATAGGTGGGTACCGCAGTGGCGGCAGAACCCTCTTTCCGCCCAGTCCGACGACGCGTAAATCGCCACGTCCGCTTCGCCATCGACGCGAGGCGCCCTGGACGCCGTGACCGCCATCATTGGCCCGCCACTCCAGACACGACACATTTGGCAGTGGCAGACATCCACATGAGGGTCATGGGCGGACACATGCAGCGTCACGGCACCGCACAGGCAACGTCCTTGCGTATCTATCGCATCTGACATCGTAGGCCTCCAGGATCGTTAGTTGGTTGGTAGGGGCTCACACCATCGGTGAAACACGTAGTGGCTCTTCCTCCAGCAGTTCAGCCAGGCGCGACAGCCCCGTTTCCAATGTAGTGCGGTCGGCGGGCGGCGTCACGCAGAGTCGCACGGCCTGCGGTGCTGGTTGGCTGCCGACGCAGAAGGGGTCGGCGCTGATCACGGTGACGCCGTGTTCGGCGGCGCGGCTGACGAAATCCGTCGCTCGCCAGGGGTCAGGAAGAGTCAGCCAGGCATGGAACCCGCAGGGGTGGGCCTTCGGCTGGTGCGCGCCGAGAACCTCCTGGACTCGCTGCTGTCGGATGGCGACTTCCTGCCACTGCCAGCGCATCAGGGAGTCGGCTTCCGGGGAGGTCAGCCATTGGCAAGCCACGGCGGCTATCAGATCCGGCGGTGCCCAACACTGGGCTCGTAGTGCGGCACATAGCTTGGGGATCAACGCTGCGGGCGCGCGCAAGGCGCCGAACCGCAGACCGCCGGCGAGCAACTTCGAGGTGCTGAAGATGTATAGCGACAGATCGGGCGCCAGTTGGTAGAAGGAGGTGCCTCGCGTTTCTGCAGTCACGAACTGCACACCATCCTCCAGCAGCAGCATGTCATGTCTGCGCGCCACGTCGACGAGCGCATGTCGTCGTTCCGGCCCCATATGGCATCCGGTGGGGTTGTTGTGTTCCGGCATGACATACAGCAGCCGGATACGCTGTTGCTGGCAGAGTCTCTCCAGGGCATCGGGACGTACCCCCTGATCGTCCATCGGCACGGCGATGTGCTTGAGCCCCAGTTGGCGTGCCGCTGCGATCATGCCGGGATAGGTCAGGGCTGCCGAGGCCACGGCTTCACCCGGATGTATCAGTGCTTGCAGGACCAGATAATCGGCATGCTGTCCCCCTTCGGTGAATAGCAGTTCGTCGACTTCCATGGGCAGGCCCTGGGTAGTCAGCCAGTCGGCCAGTTGCCGGCGATGATGACGGTTCCCCTGTTCGGACTGGTAGGCCAGGGCGGTCTCCACCGACGGATCGTGGCGGGACAAGCTCGCCAAGGCCCCCGATAGTTGCTGCTGGCGCATGACATGGGGAATCGGAATGCTCAGTGAGAGGTCGATGCTGTCGTCGGCGGCGTGGGACAGATGGTGAAAGCGGGGAGCGTCACTGCGTCGCTCCCTGACGCGAGTGCCGCTGCCGACACGGGCTTCCACCAGGCCGCGCCGTTCCGCTTCCCGGTAGGCGCGGGTGATGGTGCCGACCGTGACGCCCAGGGCGTCGGCGAGCAGGCGTTGAGGCGGCAGGCGGTCGCCGGGCGCCAGAGTGCCGTCGGCAATATCGGCAGCGAGTTGGTCGACCAGGGCTTGGTAGCGGGGCGTCGAGATGGCTTCGAGAGAAGGGAGCCACTGGCAGCGGGCCCGGGCGTTTTCGCGGATCGCATTCATCATCGACACCATCGGGTTTTGTCAGGATGACAATGTATTGTCGGGGTGACAAATCGAGTCTTGCAGGTGATTCGTTGCTTGTCATACTGACATTGTTGCAATTGTATCTGCAATTTTGCCTGTATTTTCTTTATTGTACCCTTACAATCAAGGAAGCGACATGAGCGATGTCCTGGGAACGTCGACAACGGAACTCTTGGCCCTGGCAGGTCCGATGACGCTGTTTTCCATCAGCATGACGGCAACACCCGGTCCCAACAACATGATGCTGACGGCGTCCGGCGCCAATTACGGCTTCATTCGGACATTGCCCCATATGCTCGGGATCAGTATCGGCGTGATGACCCTGATGGGGGGAGTGGCCACCGGGCTGGGGGCCCTGTTTCAGCAGTGGCCCGTCTTGCAGCAAGGTCTCAAGGTGGTCGGTAGTCTTTACCTGCTGTGGCTGGCCTGGAAGATTGCCAGCGCTCCGCCACCGGAGACCATTACCGGCGAAACCGAGGGACGGCCGTTAACCTTGTTGCAGGCGGCAGCGTTTCAGTTTGCCAATCCCAAGGCGTGGGTAATGGCGATTTCGGGGGTGGCGTCGTTCACCTTGACTGGCGATGCCTTCGTGGCGTCGGCCGTGGTCGTGATCATGATCATGGGCATCGTGACCTTGCCATCGATCGCCATCTGGGCGGGCTTTGGGGTTGCCCTGGGGCGACTGCTCAAGACGGCACGACATTGGCGGGTCTTCAATGTCGTGATGGGCAGCCTGACCGCCGCCTGCGTGATCATGATCCTGGCATGAACATCACTCCGTCGGCGGGGTGGGTCTGACCAGGATCTCGTTGACATCGACATGTTCCGGTTGATTGACCGCATACATGACGGCATTGGCGATGTCGCGATCTTCCAGTGCATGCGTCGGCGGCTCGTCGAAGAAGGGTGTGTCGACCATGCCGGGTTCGATCAGAGTGACGCGAATGCCGCTGCCGCGCAGCTCTTCGCGCAGGTTGTAACCGATGCCGCTGACGGCCCATTTGGTGGCACTGTACATCGACCCGGGAATGGTTGCTCGCCCGGCAGCCGAACCGGTGAGCAGGACGTGGCCCTGGGTCTTGCGAAGTGCCGGCAGTGTGACCTGAAGCGTGACACCCACGCCATAGACATTGGTCAGAATCATGTCGTGCCAGGCATGGTGATCGGCACCACTGAAGCCTCCCGGCGAGCCGCCACGACCTGCATTGGCGAAAACGGCGTCGAGTCTGCCGAAACGCTCCAGCGCCTGGTCGACCATACTCTGCTGATCATCCATCGATGTGACGTCACAGCCGACAGTCAGTACATTTTCGGGCCCCAGTTCCTGGGCGAGATTCTGCAGCTTGTCCACAGACCGTGCTGCCAGTACCAACTGAAACCCTTCCTTGGCGGCTGCCCGCGCCGTTGCCGCCCCGATGCCACTTGATGCACCGGTAATCAACAGAACTCGTTGACGCATCGTTCCTCCTCATCTCGTCAGTGGTTATAACGCTAATGATTCCATCATGGCGTAAGGTGACAAGAATCATCAACAAAAACCGCTGCCCGAGGGCAGCGGTTTCAATAGGGATGGAGGAGTGTATTAGCGCAGCGAGAGAGCGGCGGAAGGCTGGTTTCCGACAGCATCCTGATAGGCGGCATCTTCTTCGGCTTCCGTTTCCGGTGAGAAACGGACCAGCAGGGCGCATAGCGATGCGACGATGACCGCCACGCCCAGGAAGAACAGGCCTTGCTGATAGGTCAACGTTTCAGAGCGGAACAAGAAACCCGCTGCCACGGCACCGGCATTGCCGCCGGCACCGACGATGCCGGCAACGGCGCCCAGGGCTTTCTTGTTGACGAACGGCACGATACCGAAGGTGGCGCCTTCGGCCATCTGCACGAACAAGCTGAAGACCAGCATGATGCCGATCGCCAGTGCCAGGACGTGCATCTGAGAGAAAAACATCAATGCGATCCCTTCGCACAGCATGGCGATGAATAACCAGCGCACGCGTCCTTTCAGGCCGCCATTGCGCGCAAACAGGTCCGAGAAAATCCCGCCCAGGGTACGAGCGAAAATGTTCATCAGCCCGAACAGACCAGCGATCATGCCGGCTGTCGCCAGAGTCAGGTCGAAGTTATCGAAGAAGTAGATAGCGGCGATGTTGTTGATGGTCAGTTCCACACCGAAGCAAGCGGCATAGACGATGAACAGTGCCCAGACACGGATATCCTTGACGGCGGTCGTCAGACCTTCCTTCATGCCGTGCTCACCCTTGGCGGGGGGCAGTTCGCCGCGTGCACGCAAGTCTTCGAAGTTACCGTCCGGCGCATCCTGAGCCAGGAAGTAATAGGCCAGTCCGGCCAAGAACAATACGATGCCGGGCACGACCATGGCGAGTCGCCAGCCAAAGGCTTCATTGACGCCCAGCATCATGACGCCGGAAAAGACCAGCGGCATCAGTATCTGGGTTGTGCCACCCCCCAGATTGCCCCATCCGGCCGAGGTGGCATTGGCCGTACCCACGACATTGGGGGCGAACATGATCGAGGTATGGTATTGGGTGATTACGAAGGAGGCACCGATAGCCCCGATGGCCAGTCGCGCCAGCAGGAACGTCTCGAAGCTGTCGGCCAGGCCGATTCCCATCACCGGGATCGATCCGAGGCAGAGCAACCAGGTATAGGCCTTGCGAGGGCCGATACGGTCACACAGTACACCGATCAGCAGTCGTACGATCACCGTGATGGCGACGGAGGCGATGATGGTATTGCCGATTTGCGTTTTGGTCAGTCCCAGATCGTCGCGTACCACTGCCATTAGTGGGGCGATGCCGAACCAACCGAAAAAGCAAATATGGAATGCGAACCAGGAGAGATGGAAGGCTCGCATCTGTGGTGTTTTGAAATTGAGAAGACGTATCTTGTTCGCTTTGTTACGAATGTCCATGGGGTTGCCTCGTCGAATGACAGTCGAACACGGAGACTTGATCCTTCACCATTGAAGGTCGGTTCGACGCACTCGTACCCCTTGAGGAGCCTGGTCTACGTCTTGTATTGGGTGTTCTCTAATCAAGCAACATGGCTGCCAGATTTTTTAATGAGATTTAATATCAATAATTTAAGTTTGTCTGCTTGTAAAGGCGAGAGGGAACAGTCAGATCGAGGCACCATATGGGGAGGATACGGGCGGGGTTTGCACAATAAGAATGCAATGGTGCATGTCTATCGGCATTTGTCATGAGTCATAGCAGGGATGTTGCAACGACAACACCCCGCAAAAGCGGGGTGTTGTCGTTGCAACGGAAGACGGTTGAGGGCGCTATGTATCGTCGCTGTTGCTCTGCGCTTCCCGGTTCCTGCCAGTACTGGCGACGACGGTACCATTCTCGCCGTTTTCCAGCCGAGCCAGAAGCTCTTCGGACTCTTGCTTGAAACTGGCCAGCGCTTCGCCTTTCAGGTTCTGGCTTTCAGGCAGATCGACACGCATGGGATCGACGCGATCGCTGTTGACGATGATCTCGTAATGCAGATGAGGACCGGTACTGCGGCCCGTATTGCCGGAGAAAGCAATGCGTTCCCCCATCGAGACTCGTTCGCCCTGTTCCACGGTTTGTTGAGACAGATGCAGGTAGCGAGACTGATAGCCGTTGTCGTGTTCGATGACAAGATAACGCCCCGCCAACGGGTCATTACCCACTTTCTTGACACGTCCATCGGCGGGGGATTCCACCGGTGTGCCGGTCGACATGGCAAAGTCCGTGCCGTAATGGGGACTGATGCGGCCCGTTATCGGGTGCTTGCGTCTCAAATTGAAAGACGAACTGATACGATGGTCGCCGCTGAAGGGGTAGCGACTGAAGGCAGGATCGAGGCTTTGACCTTCCGGCGTATAGAAGCGATTGTCGGCGCTGTTACGCACGACGGTCAGATCCATGCGTTCGCCCTCGTAATGCACGGCGAGCACACGGGCATCAAGACTCTCACCATCGATGATGTCGGATTCGACAAGCACATGAAATCGGTCGCCGTTACGCGTATCCCGGCGGAAATCCAGCTTCTTTTCCAGAACGTTCGAGAGAGAGGAAACCTCCCGGGCCGACAATCCCGTGGCTTCCGCGGAACGACCGAAACTGCCGGTCACCTTGCCGGCGAATAGGCGCTGTGTTGCTTCGCCGGAGCGTTCTATCTCGGAAACGTCGAAGCCACTATCTTCTTGCTGGATGAGATAGCCCTTGCGGGAGTTCTTCATTATTCGTAACGCGAGTAACTGCCCACTGTCATCCAGCTGATATTCGAAATTGTCACCGGTACGCATATGCGTCAAGACGTTCTTGTCAGGAACGCTGTCCAGCAGTTCCATGACGTCGCTATACCCCATGCCTAGCGACCGCTCGGCAAGCACGGCAAAGGTATCGCCTTGCTGAATGGTGTAGCTTTCCCACTGTGGGACATGATCTTCCTTGGCGACGATTTCCTGATCCAGAAATACGCTACCATCGTCAAACAGTTCCAGAGGGTCTGCCGAAAAATCATCGTAGGAGGTGCCGCCAGCAATGTAATCGGCGTTGCCGGTGGCGTCATCGCCTGACACTGCGTCGCCGGTCAATTGCATGGCAATATGTAGTACTCGATTGTCAATATCGCCATTATCGGTCGTGGCCAATGACGTGCTATTGCCCTCAGTCGACTTGGTCTTGCCAGTGTCCAACTGTGCCAGGGATTCATCGATTTTGGCAGCTTCGGCGCGGGAAATCGGGTCAATGTCGGCGAGCGCGGGGGCTTCAAGCTCGTCGATCGCAACCATGGCCATCTGGATGCTTTGCGCTAGTGTCGAGGGCTTGGAAGCCTCGGGAAGCGTAGCAACACGAGTGTCGACTTCGATGGGGACGGTGACGATTTTTCGGGAGTCGCTATCGGTATTTTGTTCGTCGAAAGCGGAGAAGATTTTTTGCGTGCCCAGCACAGTAACCATGGTGGCGGCAGGTAACAGAAGTAACTTGTGCGTGCGGGGCAGCGAATGAAGTATTCGCAACATGAGTGGTGACCGTACTTTTTAGCTGGATAAAAAAAGCACGATGACCTTAACGCATGATAAATAAAATGCCTATCCTGTAAATAAATACAGGATGTCATGCTAACGACTCGCTATGCCCCGAATTTTCAGTGATTCACAGGTTCAATCCGGGGAATTAGTGCATGATGTCAGCGTTGTTTCAGCCTTTGCCCGACCAAGAAAGCGAAGCGTTGGATCCTCGAACGCTTCGCTTTCTATCACCTTAACCCGTCAAGGTGCCGTTTCGATAGTCGTCCAGGGCCTGCTCCAGCTCTTCACGATGGTTCATGACGAAGGGGCCGTAATGAGCGATAGGTTCGCGATGAGGCGTTCCTGCCAGCAGTAGTAACTGGGTATCTTCGTTAGCGGTCAACGGTAAGTATTCCCCCTCGCTCATGCGAGCCAACTGGCCGGATGGAACCGATTGATCGCCGATTGTCGCAGTCCCGGTAAATACATAAACGAGCAGTGTCGGCGATAGCTGCTCCAGGTCCAGCCGACTATCCTGGGCCAGTGTGACATGGGCAACTCCGCCGTGTCCCGCCAGAGCATCCAGGGGGCCTTCGACCTGCGCACCGTCGGTGGTCCGCCATGTGCCTCCCAACGCAATCAGACCGGCGTTGTGTCCGGCCAGTCGAGGCATCTCGGTGCTGCGGACGTCACGGTAAGTGGCCGGCGAAAGCTTATCCTTGGCGGCGAGGTTGATCCACAACTGGAATGCATGCAGTCCCTGGTTGTCGGTCAGTGGCATTTCCGAGTGAATAATACCCCGCCCGGTGTGCATCCATTGGGCATCCCCGGCATGGATGGTACTGGCATGGCCTAGATGGTCCTCGTGGGTCAGGCCCCCATGGATCACATAGGTCAGGGTTTGCATACCCCGATGTGGATGCGGTGGAAAGCCACCGATGTAATCATCCGGTTGATCGGAACCCAGCTCATCCAGCATCAGGAAGGGGTCCAGTCCACCTTCGAAATCGTGCAGGCGATTGATTTTGACACCATCACCATCTTGACTGGGGTGACTGCTAATCACGCGCTCGATGCGTCGTTGTGTCTTTGCGTTTGCCATGTCGTTACTCCCGGATAGGTCGGTATTGCCAATTCATTACTGATATCGTCATTGTAGGTCAGTTTTTTCGAATGTTAATCGCATATTTTTGGTCTATTGTTTCGATAATATCGAACGTATGGAGTGATCCATGTCACGAGTCACACTATTGCAGTGGCAAATGCTGGCGGCTGTCGTCGACCATGGTGGCTTTGCCCGGGCCGCCGAGGCGATCCATAAGAGTCCCTCGACACTGAACCATGCCGTGCACAAGCTGGAAGAGCAGTTGGGAGTGGCTTTGTTGGAGCCGGTGGGGCGGCAAGTCAGGCTGACGGAATCCGGCGAGTTGCTGCTGCGCCGGGCCCGCCAACTGCTGGAAGGTGCCGAAGTCCTGGAGGATGTAGCTGGCCGGCTGGCCGAAGGTCTGGAAGCGGAAGTCGTGCTGGCCGTCGATCAGATATTTCCGCCCGATGCGCTGGCGCATGCGTTGGAGGTGTTTTCCGCTACCTACCCTTATGTGCGTGTCCAGTTACATGAAACGGTGCTCAACGGTGGCATCGAAATGCTTTATGACGGCCGCGCTGACCTGGTCGTATCGGGACTGGCAGCACAGGGGTTCCTGGGAGAGCCCATCGTGACAGTGAATTTCATCGCCGTGGCGCATCCCGAGCATCCCCTTCATCAACTGGGGCGGGCGCTGGATCTGCGCGATCTCGAACGCCATCGCCAATTGGTCGTGAGGGATTCGGCCTTGCGTCAGTCGATGGATGCCGGCTGGTTGAAAGCGGAACAGCGCTGGACGGTCAGTCACCTCGCCACCTCGTTGGATATGCTGGAGCGTGGCCTGGGGTTCGCGTGGATGCCCGAAACGTTGATCCAGCCCGCCTTGGCTGCGGAGAGATTGCAACCCTTGCCCTTGGTGGCGGGAGGAATCCGCAAAGCGCCGATGCAACTGATCCATCGCGATCGAGACCGAGCGGGACCGGCGACCCTGGCGATGGCCGAGGCGTTGCTGAATTCGGTAACGCTGTGCTGTGAGGCGGCTTATGATTCGACGGCATCGAACGAATAAGGCGAATTTATCCGCTTGATGGTCGACTGCGTCGTATTAGAGTGGAATCAGATATTCAAACAGTCGGGAGGAGTCGTCATGGGACTGCTGATTAATGGTACCTGGTACGACCAGTGGTATGACACGGAGAAGCATGGCGGCGAATTCGTCCGCGAATCGGCGCAACTGAGGGATTGGGTCACGGCAGAAGGTCAACCGGGGCCGGAAGGGCAGAGGGGCTTGCTCGCTGAAGCCGGTCGTTACCATCTCTATGTGTCGCTGGCCTGCCCCTGGGCGCATCGGACATTGTTGATGCGCAAGCTCAAGGGGCTGGAATCGCTGATCGGCATGTCTTATGTGAGTCCACTGATGCTCGATCAGGGCTGGACCTATCACCAGGACGAAGGCGCCAGTGGGGATCCCGTCAACGGTGTGACCTATCATCGCGAACTCTATACCTTGACCGATCCGCAATATACGGGGCGTGTTACGGTGCCTGTCCTCTGGGACAAACACGAGCAGCGAATCGTCAACAATGAATCCGCCGACCTGGTCAGGATCTTCAATACCGCTTTCGATGAGTTGACCGGCAACCGGTTCGATTTCTATCCCCAGGATCTTCGTGAAACCATTGATGCCATCAATGCCGATGTCTATGACCACATCAACAATGGTGTCTACAAGTCCGGGTTTGCGACGCAGCAGTCTGTCTACGACAAGCACGTGACGGCCCTTTTCAAGGCGCTTGATCGCATGGAGACGCGTCTTGCCGATCACCGTTATCTGGCTGGTGAGTGGCTGACCGAGGCGGACATTCGCTTGTTCACCACCCTGGTGCGTTTCGATGCCGTCTATCACGGGCACTTCAAATGCAATCTCAGACGCATCGAAGACTATCCCAACCTGTCGAATTATCTGCGTGAACTCTACCAATGGCCCGGTGTGGCGGAGACCGTGAATATGGATCATATCCAGCGCCACTACTATTACAGCCATGACACCATCAACCCGACCCGTATCGTTCCCAAGGGCCCGTGGCTCGACCTTGAGCGGCCGCACGATCGTGAGCGACTGCCGGGCAACGGGATCCGGGCGAGGTGAGGAGAAGTGTCAAGGGACGGGTTATAGAACCACCCTTAACGTTAGGAGGCGGGTTGCCGTGCCAGCCAGCGATCGAGCGCATTGGCGAATTCGCGCTTGTCGATGTCCGAGTATCCCTTGGGACCGCCGGTGTGTTCGCCGCTGGCGCGTAGCGTTTCCATGAAGTCGCGCATCTGAACGCGGGCGCGGATGTTGTTCTGGTCGAGCGTTTCCCCTCGCGTCGTCATGACGCGCGCGCCTTTGTCGAGCGCTTCCATCGCCAGCGGAAGATCCGACGTGATGACCAGGTCACCGGCTTCGAGGCGATCGATGATCTCGTGATCGGCGGCATCAAAACCGCTGGCGACCGTCATCGACCTGACCCAGCGTGAGGCGGGGAGCGGCACTTGGTGATTGGCGACGAACCTTGTCGATGTGTGAGTTCGTTCCGCTGCTCTGACGATGATGTCGCGAGCTGCGCGAGGGCAGGCGTCTGCATCGACCCAAAGGTTCGACATGATCGGGCTCCATGAAAAAGACTGGTCAGGTGGATTAGCCAATGGTAGCATGCGCACTCCTCGCATGTGTTGACCCCACCATCGTAACGAATCGTTTTCGTCATGGGGCCGTCGGTAAGGCGGTTGTCAGTGACGATGCTTTGCGAGACGCCCGAGAGACTATCCGGGTGTCTGACTCAATAGATGGAGCGCCCCGCGTCGGTAACTACCGAATCAAGGCGCAAACGGTCGCCACAGCGATTTGCCGAGAGTGCTCGTCGGACACGATCCGATAAGTGCTTGGTCGGGCATGACGAGATTGGTGTCATGCTCGGTACGTGAATCGAATGCCAGGTGCGACCGGTGTCCCAGACGCTCGTGTGCATCCTGCTCGAAAGCAGGGCTGACGCGAATTGGCTTGAATCAGGGGCACCATCCATTTTCGTTGCCGGACTGACCGGCTAACTCAAGGTGTGATTGATGACCTCGACTTCTGTCGCTTCGTCGACTTTCGGCGATATGGCACTTGTGCCTGCCGTACTCTCAGCCCTGGAAACTCTGGGCTATGAAACACCGTCTCCGATCCAGGAGCGTACCATTCCCGAATTGCTCGAAGGGCGTGACTTGCTGGGCCAGGCACAAACCGGCACCGGCAAGACGGCTGCGTTTGCGCTGCCGATCCTTTCGCGTCTCGATATCGAGCGCCGCGAGCCCCAGGTGCTGGTATTGGCACCGACTCGTGAATTGGCGCAGCAGGTCGCTGTGTCGTTCAGCCGTTATGGCCAGAATCTCAAAGGGCTGGAAGTGGCTACGCTCTGTGGCGGCCAGGAATATCGCGAACAACTCGGTGCTCTCAAGCGTGGAGCCCAGGTCGTCGTGGGAACGCCGGGTCGCGTGATCGATCACCTCAATCGTGGCAGCCTCAAGCTCGACGGCTTGTCCGCCCTGGTGTTGGATGAGGCTGACGAGATGCTGCGCATGGGCTTCATCGACGACGTCAAGCGTGTCGTCGCCGATACGCCGCAAACCGCCCAGCGAGTGTTCTTCTCGGCGACGTTGCCGGCGGAGATCGAGCGTATCGTCAACCGTTACCTGGTCGACCCGGTCAAGGTCATGATCGAAGCCAGTGCCGGTACCGCCGAAAGCATCGATCAGCATGTCGTGCGTATCGATGGCGGCGCGAAGCTGGAGGCACTGTCGCGCATTCTGGAAGTGGAGCCGGTCGATGGTGCCATCGTCTTCGTTCGCACCCGTGCGTCTTGTACCACCCTGGTGGAGCAGTTGACGGCACGTGGCATCAATGCGGCAGCGCTGTCGGGCGATCTCGATCAGAGCCTGCGCGAGCGCACCGTGACGCGTCTCAAGCGCGGTAAGGTCGATGTGCTTATTGCCACCGATGTTGCTGCACGTGGCTTGGATGTGGCGCGTATCACGCATGTCATCAACTACGACCTGCCCCAGGATAGCGAAGCTTATACCCACCGCATCGGTCGTACGGGCCGGGCCGGGCGTAGCGGCGTAGCGATCACCTTCGCCGGTGCTCGCGAGAATCGCAAGGTACGCTGGCTGGAACAGGCTACCGGGCAGCACATGTCGGAGATGGCGCTTCCCGATGAGGCCGCTATCCGGGCCCATCGCGATGAGGCGTTCCATACTCGTACGGTCGGGACGCTAACCAGTGGTGCTGAAGAGCAGCGTGCGCTGATCGAGCGGCTGATCGAAGAAGGTCATGATCCGGTCGAACTGGCTTGTGCCTTCGCCGCCATGGCTCGTGCGGAGGAACCATCCATCGGTCGGTTGCAGGCGCCGCGCAAGGAGCACTCGCCGCGTGAAGGCAAGCCGCGTCGCCGTGATGACCGCGGTCCTCGCGAAGGCATGACACGTTATCGTGTTGCCGTCGGACACAAGGATGGCATCAAGCCCGGGCAATTGGTCGGCGCGCTGGCCAATGAAGGCGGTATCGAAGGCAATCGGATCGGGCGCATCGATATCCGTGATGGTTTCTCCACCATCGAACTGCCGAGCTCACTACCGGCCGGTATCCTGGCCAAGATGTCGCGGGCACGTGTTGGCGGTCAGGCATTGGCGATCAGCGAGGACAAGGGAAACTCCGGGCCTCCGCCGCGTCGTCGTCAGGATGACAATGCTCCCGTTCGGCGTCGTCAGCGGGCCTGACGCCTAGTCCGTACAGGACGTTTATGCCGGCGCTTGCTTGGATGCAGCGCCGGCATTCGTTTGTGGTCCGCTTACTCCGGCAGGATGCGGCCGCGGCTCATGATGCCGTGCGGATCGAACAGTGACTTGATGCCTTGTAGGAGTTCGCGTTCCGTCGGTGACAGTCTGGTCAGGTACGCAGCCTGCTTGGTTCGACCGATTCCGTGTTCCGCACTGATGCTGCCGCGGAAGTCGTCAAGGATGGCAAACAGGCGCTGTTCCAGGTCGTGGAGCAGGGTATGTTTGTCCTCGTCGGATAATGACGGCGGTGGCAGGATGTTGAAGTGCAGGTTGCCGTCACCGACGTGACCGTAGGCGATCACGGTCGAGTCGGGCGAGACCTCCGTGACCATGGCGTCAGCACGATCGACGAAGGCGGGGATCGCGGAGATCGGTACCGACACGTCGGTGCGCAAGTGCTTGCCTCGCTGGCGCTGCCCTTCCAGCATGCTTTCCCGGAACTGCCATAAATGCTGGGATTGAGCCTCACTGCTGGCCAGAGCGCCATCCAGCACCAATGCTTTCTCCATGCCGGATTCCAGCAACTGTTCGAGCATCTCTCCCAGATCGACGGGGCCGGTGGCCGAGACTTCCATCAACACATACCATGGATAGGCTTCGTCCATCGGGTCGCTAAGTTGTGGTGAGGCCTCCATGGCCAGTTCGATACAGCGGCGTGGAATCAGTTCGAATGCCGAAAGCAGGTCGCTGCAGCCGCGCCTGGCCAGACTGTAGAGTTCGATGACCGACGTTACCGAGGGTAGGCCGAGCATCGCGGTGCGCGTCTGTTCGGGCTTGGGGACGAGCTTGAGCACGGCACCGGTCACGATGCCCAGCGTCCCCTCGCTGCCGAGAAACAACTGGGCGATGTCGTAGCCACGATTGTCCTTGTGCAGAGCGGTCAAGCCATCCCATATCTCACCGTTGGGCAGCACGACTTCCAGCCCCAGCACCAGTTCCCGCATCATGCCATGGCGCAATACGTTCAGGCCGCCGGCATTGGTGGCGACATTGCCACCGATCTGGCAACTGCCCTGGGCGCCCAGCGATAGGGGAAAATCGCAATCCTCGGCGTCAGCAGCCTGCTTCACCGCTTCCAGGATGCAGCCGGCATCCACCGTCATGCTGAAGTTGACCGGGTCCAGATCGCGGATGCGATTCATGCGCTCCAGACTGATGATCAATTCGTCCTGGTCGCGATCCGGAAAGGCGCCCCCGACAAGGCCGGTATGTCCGCCTTGCGGCACCACGCGCAGGTTGTGCTCATGGCACAGTTTGACGGTGTCGGCGACTTCAGCGGTATTGCGTGGCCGGACGACGGCTAGGGGGGTACCCAATTCGTCTCCGGCCCAGTCGCGCAGGTAACGGGAAACCTCTTCCTCGGCGCGGAGTACGCCACGCTCTCCCAGCCGTGTGGCCAGGGTGTCGAGGATACCGGCATTGTCTGTTGTCATGCTTGCTCCATGCCGTCACTAGTGTCGAAGTCTCGGGTGGCCCCGACCGTCATTGGCCGTTCTGCCAAGCCTCACCATCGGGGTACCGGTGACGGGCCAGCGAATCGGGGTACATGGTAATACTGTAGCCCGGCGCCGTAGGTACTTGATAGTGGCCGTTCGTGATGGTTACCGGGTCGATGAAATGTTCGTGTAGATGATCGACGTACTCCAGGATGCGGCCATCCAGGGACCCTGATACTGCGATGTAATCGAACAGTGAGACGTGCTGCACATACTCGCACAGCCCGACACCGCCCGCATGCGGGCATACCGGTACATCGAACTTGGCCGCCAGGAGCAGCACCAGGATGACTTCATTGAGGCCTCCGAGTCGTGCTGCATCGATCTGGCAGTAGTCCAGTGCATCGGCCTGCAGGAACTGTTTGAACATCACTTTATTGTGGCAATGCTCGCCTGTCGCCACGCCGATGGGCGCGAGACGGTGACGAATTTCGGCATGGCCGAGGACGTCATCGGGGCTGGTGGGTTCCTCGATCCACAATGGGTCGAATTCGGCCAGTCGACGCATGTTGGCAACTGTCTCGTCGACGTCCCACATCTGGTTGGCGTCCATCATCAGTGGGCGCTCCCAGCCAATTTCTTCACGCAACAGCCGGGCACGCCGACAATCCTCTTCCAGGTCGCCCCCGACTTTCTGCTTGAAGTGAGTCCAGCCGTCGGCCAGGGCCTCGCGCGCCAACTGGCGTACCTTGTCATCCGAGTAGCCCAACCAGCCGGCCGAGGTGGTGTAGCCGGGGTAGCCGTGCTGGCGCATTTCCGACTCACGCTGCGCCTTGCCGTCCTGCTTGCGCCGCAACATGGCGATGGCTTCTTCCGGTGTCAGCGCATCGGTGACGAAACGGAAGTCCAGGCAGCGCACCAATGCTTCGGGGGACATGTCGGCCAGCAGTTTCCACACCGGCTTGCCTTCGTGCTTGGCCCACAGGTCCCAGACGGCATTGACGATGGCGGCGGTGGCCAGATGAATGGCGCCTTTGTCGGGGCCGATCCAGCGTAGTTGACTGTCGCCGGTGATCTCGCGCCAGAAGGCGCCCATGTTGTCGGTGATGGAGGCCAGGCTTCGTCCTTCGACCAGGTGAGCGAGCGACTTGACGGCGGCGACGCAGATTTCATTGCCGCGACCGATGGTGAATGTCAGGCCATGCCCCTCGAATTCGTCATCGGTATGCACGATGACGTAGGTGGCCGAATAATCGGGAGCGGCATTCATCGCATCCGAGCCATCCAGCGACTTCGAGGTCGGGAAACGGATGTCCTGGACGTCTAGGTG
The DNA here is from genome assembly GCF_008079445.1 of Aidingimonas lacisalsi. Lineage (GTDB taxonomy): Bacteria > Pseudomonadota > Gammaproteobacteria > Pseudomonadales > Halomonadaceae > Aidingimonas > Aidingimonas lacisalsi. Next base: position 580,255 of record NZ_VRYH01000003.1, read on the forward strand.
AGTGATCGTTGTCATGATTGTCTCCAATATCGCTGGCGCTGGCTTTTACTGTTGATGGCGGCGAGCCAGGCTGGCTTGCCATTGACGGATGCCGAAGGTCCACGGCGGTAGCCTGTCCGAGCGGTCGACCCGGTGGACGAGAGCACCCAGCGACGGTGTCGCAATAGTGACGGTATCGTCGATATGGTGAGTGAACCCTTGGCCGGCGCCATCACGATCCTGGATCGGTGAAAACATGGTACCCAGGAACAGCATGAAACCGTCCGGATACTGGTGATGGGTACCGATGGTCTGGGACACCAGGTCCTGTGGGTCCCGGCTGATCTCGCGCATGTCACTACTGTCTTCCAGCACGAAGCCGTCATCCGCGCCCTCGATCCGTAGCGACACCTTGGCCTGGCGCAAGGTGTCCAGCGTGAAATCGTCATCGAACAGGCGGATGAAAGGTCCGATGGAACAGGACGCATTGTTGTCCTTGGCCTTGCTAAGCAACAGGGCACTGCGGCCTTCGATGTCGCGCAGGTTGACGTCATTACCTAGCGAGGCGCCCTTGATCCCTCCCTGCGAATCCACCGCGAGCACGATTTCCGGCTCGGGGTTGTTCCATTGGGAGGCAGGGTGCAAGCCGACCGGCGTGCCGAACCCTACTGATGAAAGCGGTTGTGCCTTGGTGAATACTTCAGCGTCGGGACCGATACCGACTTCCATGTACTGCGACCAGGCACCACGCGATTGCAGAGCCTGCTTGAGCGACATGGCGGATTCCGAGCCCGGCTCGATTCTGGACAGGTCTTCCCCGATCAGTGCCTGTAATTCGCTGCGCAGCTCGCTGGCCCTGGCGGGATCGCCGCCGGCCTGCTCTTCAATGACCCGTTCCAGCAAGCTGACGGCAAAGGTGACGCCGCATGCCTTGATCGCCTGCACGTCACAGGGGGCCAATAACGTGGGACCCTGCGGATGGGTTGTCATCGATTGCGTGAGCAGTTCTTCGACAGTGCCCAACGACTCGCCCGGGACGGAGCGGACGAACGACGCTGCATCATCGCGGTCGAGCAGGTCGGCCATGCAGCCGCAGGCATCACTGATGTCGATGACTTCGCCATTGCGCACGACGACGAGAGCGGGATATTCATGGGGAGCAGGGCGCCATACCCGGCCGACCAACAGGGCGCTGTCAGGATCTTCAGGAAGACATTGACGTGCATCGGAAGACATAAAGGACTCCAGTGAATGATGCGGTGAGAGGTAGTGACATGATGGCATTCCGTCTTGAGTCGACTATGCTTGTCGCTATGTATGATAGGTATACTATCAACGCGAAACCAATGCCTCTAGCCATTCATGACAATGAGTTCGCGTAACCGCAGGATCGAGGCATCATCGGGCGGTATGTTCCAGTCTAACGAGAAGCAGGAGGAGAAGCGTCATATGTTCGACGATTTGTCAGGCAAGCGAGTATTGGTCACCGGGGCGAGTCGTGGCATCGGAGCGGCGGTTGCCAGGAAATTGGGAAGTCTCGGCGCGCACGTCGCCGTTCACTATCATTCCAGTGAAGCCGGGGCACGCGATGTACGTGATGCCATCGTCGGTGATGGCGGCAAGGCCGTGCTGGTCAAAGGGGATGTCAGCCGTTCCGATGAAGCAGCGGCGGTCGTCGACAACGCTGCGGATCAGTTGGGCGGTCTCGATGTGTTGATCAACAATGCTGGCGACATGTTGGGGCGCGTGACACTAGCCGATATCGATGATGCCCACTACGACCGGGTCATGGATCTCAATGTGCGTTCGGTAGTCACTGCCAGCCATGCCGCCTTGCCCTATCTGCGTCGTGCGGGTGGCGGTTGTATCGTTCACACCAGTTCGATCGCCGCCCGCAACGGTGGGGGGCCGGGTGCCGGTTTCTACGCCTCGGCCAAGGGCTTCGTCAGTACCCTGACACGCAACATGGCCAAGGAGTTGAGCGGCGACAACATTCGAGTCAATGCCGTGGCACCGGGGACCATCGCGACTGATTTCCACGAACGGTACTCCAATGACGCTCAACTGGAGGCGGCCAGAGCGACGATACCTCAGGGACGGCTGGGCACTGCCGAGGATTGTATCGGGGCCTACGTGTTCCTGGTCAGTGATGCCATGAGTGGTTATGTGACGGGGCAGATCATCGAGGTCAACGGCGGGCAGTTGATGCCATGATGACATCCGCTTCACATGCCGTGCCCGCTTATTCACTGGCGATCACCATGGGGGACCCCGCCGGGATCGGTCCGGAAATCATCTGTCGTGCACTGGCGGCACTGTCGGCACATGAGCGGGCCAGCACCTTGCTGGTCGGTGACTGCGCCACCTTCGCGCGGGCATCGCAGGTGGCGCAACTCGACCTGTCGTTTTGCGACGTCGAACGTGACGCCGAGGTGGCTGGTTGTGTCCCCGTGGCACAGATCGACATGCCATCTGGAGCGATTCCGCCTGGCGAGATCAGTGCCGCGGCAGGCGAGGCCGCGTTTCGTTGCGTGGCCAGGGCGGTCGAGTTGGTCCAGGCCGGTCGGGCCGGCGTGATCGTGACGGCTCCCCTCAACAAGGCCGCTCTGCACGCTGCCGAGCGCTACTATGATGGTCACACGGGTATGTTGGCCTCACTGACGGGGGCGCCGTCGTCCTTCATGCTGCTGGCCTCCGAACGGTTGTCGACCATCCATGTGTCCACGCATGTCTCGCTGCGTGACGCTATCGAGCGTGTCACTGTCGAGCGCATCATGGACACGGTCTCGGCGGGCTACGATCATCTCCGGCGCCTGGGACTAACGGCTCCGCGTATTGCCGTGGCAGGACTCAATCCGCATTGTGGTGAAGGCGGCATTTTCGGCGATGAAGACGACCGGATCATCGCCCCGGCAGTGAGCGAGTCGCGGCAACGCGGCTGGGATGTTCAGGGGCCCATCTCGGCAGATACGGTTTTCTATCGAGCCAGCCGTGGTGAATTCGACCTGGTCGTGGCGCAGTATCATGATCAGGGGCACATTCCGGTCAAGTTGATCGCGTTCGACACCACGGTCAATGTCAGCCTGGGGCTCCCCATTCAACGTACCTCGGTGGATCACGGCACGGCTTTCGATATCGCCTGGCAGGGGCGTGCCGATGCCACCAATATGCGTGCGGCCATCGACCATGCCTGGCGACTCGTCGACCGTCATGAGTGACGTCGTCATTATCGCCGATGACTTGACCGGAGCGCTTGATGCTGCCGCTCCGTTTGCGGCCCGTGGGGCAGTCACGCAGGCCGTGACATCGCTGTCGGCGCTCCAGGGCATGTCGGCTGGTAGCGCACCGAATGTGGTCGCTATCACGACCGAATCCCGTCACTTACCGGCCGAGCGAGCGGCGTCGCGAGTGGCCGAGGCAATAGAAGCTGCGAGTTGCCTGAAGCCTGAGCTCTGGATCAAGAAAGTGGATTCGACCTTACGTGGCCAGGTGGCGGCTGAATGTCTGTCGGCAAACCGTCATCTCTCCCGTGCCCTGCTCGTCGCGCCAGCGGTACCCAGTCAAGGCCGGACCGTATCGCAAGGATGTGTCTTCGTTCATGGTGAGCCACTGGAAACGACAGCCTACGTTAGCGATGCCTGTTCGCCGGCGCCGGGGGGCGATCTGGTAGCGTTGTTCGAGGCAGTCGGCCTACCGATGACAAGATGTGCCAGTGCCGACATGGCGTCAGACGGCATGAATTGTGTCATCGATGCCGACGATGCGACGACGCTGGATGCGATAGCCGATGTCGCGCTATCCGCCGCCGGACACTGGCTGGCCGTGGGGGCGTCAGGCTTGACGGAGGCGGTCGCCCGGCAGCGTTACGGCACGTTGAAACACGGATCGGCATGGTCGCCTGAGGGGTGGGTCGTGGCGATGGGGTCTCGCAGTCCTCAGGCTCGTCGTCAGATTGCGAGCTGCCGAGTCGCGTTTCCGAAGTTGCCTGTGATCAAGGCTCTGGAGCCGCAGGCGGCGCTGCCATCGGGTGATGCTCTGGTCATTCCCGGCGAGGCGGTCGGTGAATGGTCCGCCACCGATGTCGCCTCACGCATGGCCGAGGTACTGGTCGATGGCGATGCGCGCAATCCTCAGCCCGGACGAGTCTGGTGCGTGAGCGGAGGCGACACGGCCATGGCCGTACTGGCTCGGTACGGTGCTGAGCGGATAGAGGTCGTTGGCGAGTGGGCTCCTGGCATGGTCTGTGGTTATATCGACGGGAATCAGCCACTCGTCACCAAGGCGGGCGGCTTCGGCGATGACGGTGTCCTGGCGGCGTTGTACCGCCACACCACCAAAGTGGCAGATGTCTGATCCCAACGGAGGGTTGCGTGTTGCGTCACGAGTAGCTAGCTTTTCTTATGATGGTATGACACGTATACATAAGCGCCATCGGTAGGCTCGACGGTATGTCGAGTCATGGCAATTTTCTCATGCATGGAGAACAACAATATGGGTATGACGAGCACGAGCCAGCGCCGCCCTCTACACTGGTTTTCATTGTCACTCCTGGCCGCAGGTGTGACGCTGGCGGGAACGGCGCACGCCGAGACCCTGAATTTCGCCCACGTCTATGAGACATCCGAGCCTTATCATGAATGGGCCCTCTGGGCCGCCGATGAGATCGAGGAGCGCACCGATGGGCGTTATGAAATCGAAGTGCATCCCGCATCCTCGCTAGGGAAAGAAGCGGATATCAACGAAGGCCTGGGGCTGGGTACGGTTGACTTGATCTATACCGGTAACCAGTTCGCCGGCCGTTTCTATGGTCCGATCGGCATTGCCGGTGCGCCCTACATGTTCCGTGATTTCGATCACTGGAAAGCCTATACCGAAAGCGACCTGTTCCAGGAAATCGCCCAGGGCTATCAAGATGAAACCGGCAATGTGCCGCTGGCCATGAACTATTATGGCAAGCGCCATGTGACATCCAACAAGCCGATCAATACACCGGAGGATATGGAGGATCTCAAGATCCGCACGCCCAACGCTCCGCTGTACATGATGTTCCCGGATGCCGTCGGCGCCAACCCGACGCCCATCGCCTTCTCCGAGGTGTATCTGGCGCTCCAGCAGGGAACGGTCGATGCGCAGGAAAACCCCTTGCCGACCATTCGGGCCAAGGCATTCTATGAGGTTCAGGATTACATCAACCTGACCGGCCATATCACTGACTCCCTGATCACCATCGCCGGCGGGCCCCTGTGGGATCGGTTGTCCGAAGAAGATCGGGAAATCTTCCGTGAGGTCTATGCCGAAGCTGGTGAGCGTATCACCGAAGACATCCAGCAGCAGGAAGAAGATCTTGTCGCCTGGTTCGAAGAGCAGGGTGTGACCGTCAACGAGGTGGAGACCGAACCATTCCGTGAAGCCGTGATTCCTTACCATACCGGTGAGGACGTGGAATGGGATCAGGAAACCTACGATCGCTTGCAAGCCATCGGCCAGTAACGTTCCATTCGCCATCGCTTCACCTCCCGGCATGGGGGGTGAAGTGTTGAGGAGGTTTCATGACCGAGGATCGTCGGCCTGCCGAAGAGGTCACGTTTGAGGTTCCCGACGACGATGTCTTCGACGCTCGCGACTATGGCATCGAGGATTACGTCACGTTTGGGGTGTTCTGGATTCTGGCGTTCGATGTCTTTCTGCAATTCTTCAGCCGCTACGTACTGGGCAACTCCATTGCCTGGACCGAGGAGATGGCCCGCTACCTGTTGGTCATGGTCGGGTTTCTCGGCAGTGCGATGGCGGTTCGGACGTGCTCCCATATTTCCGTGGAGTTCTTCTATCGCTATATGCCCGGTGTCGTAGGACGCACCATGTCGACGCTGGTGGATCTCGTCAGTATCGCGTTCTACCTTGCGATGTCCTGGCTCACGCTCAAGCTGGCGAATCAGACCTCCTCAATGATGGTATCCGTGGATATCCCCAAGAGCTTGCTGTATTACCTGGTGCTGTGCGGGTTCGTGCTGATGACGTTGCGTGCGATTCAAGCAACCATTCGGCATTGGCGAGAGGGTACCAGCGAATTGATGTTCACCGATGATAAACGATAAACCCTGCCGCTTTCGGGAGACACAGTCATGACCCATGCCCCGGCCACGCGTTGGCGAGGCCTTCTGGTTCCCCCGATTATCGCTGCGCTGGCGGTGGTCGGTTGCGTTGTGCTGGCCTTGCTTGGCCACTACCTCTGGTTTCTGTTTGCTGCACTTTTCACCATGCTGGTGCTGGGCGTTCCCATCGCCATCGGTCTGGCAGGCTCGTGTCTGCTCTACATACTGCTGGTGGGACGCATCCCGGATATCGTGGTCGTCCACCGCATGATCAACGGGGTCGACAGTTTCCCGCTGCTGGCGATTCCTTTCTTCATCCTGGCCGGTAACCTGATGAACAATGCCGGTATCACGACGCGCATTTTCGACTTCGCCAAGGCATTGATGGGCTGGATGCGCGGTGGTCTGGGACACGTCAATGTCGGTGCCAGTATCGTATTTTCCGGTATGTCCGGGGCGGCGGTCGCCGATGCCGGCGGCCTGGGCACCATCGAAATCAAGGCGATGCGAGATGCCGGTTACGACCAGGAGTTCGCCGTGGGCATTACGGCAGCGTCATCGACCATCGGACCGATCATTCCGCCAAGCTTGCCTATGGTCATCTATGGCGTGATGGCCTCGGCATCGGTAGGGCAGTTGTTCGTTGCCGGTCTAGTCCCGGGATTGCTGATGGGTGTCGTCCTGATGCTGATGATCACGCTGCTGGCGCGTCGGCGTGGTTACCCGCGTGATGCCAGTTTTGCGCTGCCGGTATTGGGCCGGACGTTCGCCCGGGCGTTTCTGTCATTGTTGACGCCGGTCATCATCGTCGGCGGCATTCTATCCGGTGCCGTGACGCCGACCGAGGCAGCCATAGCGGCGGTCGTCTACGCACTGTTCCTGGGGGGTGTGGTCTATCGGACCCTGACTTGGCAACGCCTGCTCAAGGTCAGCATGGAAACCATCGAGACGACGGCGGTGATTCTGATGATCGTGGCCGGTGCATCGATCTTCGCCTGGATCCTGACCAGTAATCAGGTTACACAGCATCTCGTCAGTCTCATGGGGCCGTTTGCGGATAATCCGGTTGCCGTGCTGCTGCTGATCAATCTCATCTTGATCGTGGTGGGCTGCTTCATGGAAACGATTGCGGCCATCACCATTCTGGTGCCGGTGTTGTTGCCGCTTGCGGTCGGCGTGGGTGTGGATCCGGTGCATTTCGGTGTCATCATGGTACTCAATTTGATGATCGGACTACTGACGCCGCCGGTGGGCATGGTGCTCTATGTCCTGTCCAAGGTGTCGCATATCTCGTTCGAGAAATGCATGCGCGGCACCTTGCCATTCCTGGTACCGTTGGTGGCCGCGCTGTTGCTGGTCACCTTCATTCCGGCCATTTCCATGTGGCTGCCGACGCTTGTTTATCGATAAGGGATGACGATGAAATCGGGAAATGACGATGTGGCACGAGTCGATGCCGCTGACCTGAAAGTCTTCATGGGCGATGCCTTGCGACATTGCGATGTCGATGACGCCAGCGCTGAAGCCGTTTCCCGTGCCTTGTTGACGGCGTCGAGCATGGGCGTCGATAGCCATGGATTGCGCTTGTTGCCGCATTATGTCAACGCCGTACGAGGTGGACGTATCAAGGCAAGCCCGACGATGCAATTTCACCAGCAACTTCCGGCCATCGGCTATCTGGATGCCGATGATGGCTTCGGTCATCTGGCGGGTTACAAAGCCATCGACCAGGCGTGTGCAATGGCCGAGGCGTGCGGTATCGGTGCCGTTGCGGTCGGCAATTCGTCCCATTTCGGGGCGGCGGGATGCTATGCCCTGGCAGCCGCCGAGCGGGGAATGATCGGCATGGCCGTGTGCAATTCCGATCCTTTCGTGCGCCTGCATGAGGGCAAAGCGCCGTTTCACGGTACCAACCCGATTGCCTTTTCGGCACCGGTCGAGGGGCAGCTTCCCTACCTGCTCGATATGGCTACCAGCACTATCCCCTGGAATCGCGTGCAGCAGTATGGCGCCATCGGGCGTGAATTACCGCCCGATGTGGCCGCCGATGCGGCGGGGGAGGTGACTCGTGATCCTGCGTCGGTCGCTTCGTTGCTTCCTCTGGGGGGCGCCAATTTCGGCTTCAAGGGAGCCGGTCTGGCGGGCATGGTCGAAGTGTTGAGCTCGACACTGACCGGTATGCTGAATGGGTTCCGCCTGCTACCCATGGGGGGCCCCGATATGTCGACTCCGCGCGGTGTCGGGCATTTTTTCCTGGCCATGCGACCGGAAGCATTCAGCAATCGGGAGACCTTTCAGGCCAGCATGCGCGAGTATCTGGACGATCTGCGTTCCCAACCAGCTCTCGACGACGCCGAGGTAATGGCGCCCGGCGACCGTGAATGGCGCTGTCAGGCCCGTCGTGACGCCGAGGGCATACCGCTGGACGCTGCCAACCTGGCAGCCTACGAAAGCCTGGCTGACGAGTTGGGGATCTCGCCATTGGCCGTGCACGATTGATGATGGCCAAGCAACATAGGGCATGAATGGAGTAACATGGGCGCATGCAGATAGCCGTGGCGAGGAGTGCTAGCGAATGAGTCGATACAAGGTGGAGCGGAAAACGCTCTCCGAACAAGTGGCTGAACAACTGGAAGTGGATATTCTCGAAGGCCGCTTGAAGGAAGACGACCAACTACCGACCGAGCGTGAATTGATGGAGCAGTTCGGCGTGGGTCGGCCTGCGGTTCGGGAAGCCTTGTTCTACCTGCAGCGCCTGGGATTGATCGCCATCAACAGCGGAACCCGTGCACGGGTCATTCGTCCCACCGCCGAGGCCGTAATGGCACGTCTATCCGGGGTGACCCGGCAGTTACTGGTCAAATCGGAAGGTCAACAGTATTTTCAGGAAGCGCGCGCCATGTTCGAGATTTCGCTGGCGCGATATGCGGCGTGTCATGCGACCGACGAGGACCTCATGCGCTTGCGTGGGGCACTTGAAGCCAATCGTGACGCCCTGGGGCACGAGGCGCGTTTCAAACGCTCCGACAATGATTTCCACGGGGTATTGGCATCGATCGCCTGCAACCCCATCTTCGATGCCATCCACGATGCGCTGTCCGAATGGCTTGACGACCGGCGTGCCGAAGTATTACAGCAAAAGGGCGAAGATCAAGCGGCCTTGCAGGCACATACCGAAATCATCGAGGCCATTGAGTCACGCGACCCCGACGCCGCCGAGGCGGCCATGCGTCGCCACCTCGACCGGCACTACGGCACCTACATGGAACTCAAGAAGCGGCTCTCTCAAAAGGCCGAGTGACCACGCATCATCCTGTTCGGTCCATGTCCGGGACTATAGCGAGACGCCGCGTTTCCAGGGAATGAAATCGAGCTGTTCGAGTTGCACGGCGCGTGGACGATAGCGCCCGGACGCCGTATCGATGCACCTCTGCAGCATCTGTGCTGCCAACTCATCGATCTGCGCTTCGCCGCGAATGATCGGGCCGGCATCGAAATCGATCACATCGGGCATGCGCTGGGCCAACTCACTGTTACTGGCTACTTTGAGTACCGGCGCGATCGGGTTGCCGGTCGGCGTGCCCAAGCCGGTTGTAAAGATCACCAGGTTGGCGCCGGAGCCCACCAGTGCCGTTGTCGATTCGACGTCGTTGCCTGGCGAACAGAGAAGATTCAAGCCGCGATGCTGGTGAGGCTCGGTGTAATCGAGGACATCGACTATGGGGCTATCGCCGCCTTTCTTGGCTGCGCCTGCGGATTTCATGGCATCGGTGATCAGGCCATCTCGAATGTTGCCGGGAGACGGGTTCATCGAGAAGCTTGCGCCAACGGCAGCCGCGTGACGCTGATAGGCTTCCATCAGTTGCTGGAAGCGCTCGGCGACCTGGTCACTGCGGCACCTGGCCAGCAACTCGTGCTCGACCCCGCATAGCTCGGGGAATTCGCTGAGTATGCCACTGCCGCCCAGGGCCACGAGACGGTCGATGGTGGCGCCGACCATGGGATTGGCCGACAGGCCAGAGAAACCGTCGGAACCGCCGCACTCGACACCGATGGTGAGTTTCGAGAGCGGCGCCGGTGCACGTTCGCAACGGTTGGCGTCGGCCAGTCCGTCGAAGATGGTGCTCAACGCCTGGCGAATCAGGTCGGTCTCGCTGTGAGTGGCCTGTTGCTCGAAGTAGTGTACCGGTCGCAGGCCTTGCGGATCGCGTTCAGTGATGGCCCGACTGAGCATGTCCATCTGCGCTTTCTGGCAGCCCAGGCTAAGCACGGTAGCCCCCGCGACGTTGGGGTGGCAGATGTAGCCGGCCAGCAAACGACACAATGCCTGAGCATCGTCATCGGTCCCGCCGCAGCCGTGGGTGTGCGTCAGGAACCGGACGCCGTCGACATTGGAGAACAAACGTTCCTGTGTGGTTTCGCCGGGGAAGGTGTCAACCGTCTCGCCGCGCAACAGGGACCGAGCCATACGTTTGTAGTCGCGGTACGGGTCGTCGCCGAGGGCGTCGGCTACACACTGGCGCAGCACCTCGATATTGCGGTTTTCACAGAATACCAGCGGCACGACCAGCCAGTAATTGGCCGTTCCCACCTGGCCGTCGGGGCGGTGGAAACCATCGAATGTCACCCCCGTGAAGGCGCTGACATCGGGAGCCTGCCACTCATCATGACGCGTCTGGGGCTGACTATTGTCGGTGGAGTGCTCGGTATTGCCGGTGGTGATGGCCTGGCCTTCGCCGATCGGGCGGGTGGCACGACCCACCGTCACGCCGTACATCACGACAGTGTCACCTTCCGCGAGTGGGTGGAGGGCGAACTTGTGCTTGCGCCGAATGGGTTCAGCAATGCATATCACCCTGCCACCGTCCTCGATCTCGGTACCGACATGGAGGTCCTTGAGCGCCACACGCACATTGTCGGCGGCATGGACACGCAGACTGGGTTGTTGATGGGTATCACTGGCTATTGTTCGACTCATGCCCATGACTCCTGACCCTCTCGTGTTGGTGTCGTGATGCCTCAGGAGGTACCTGTCAGGCGGTACTATCGGCAACGACGTTCTGACTCTGCTCACCGAGCCCCTCGATACCCAGGCGCATGCGTTGACCGGGTTTGAGATAGACCTTGGGATTCTGCCCCATGCCGACACCTGGCGGTGTGCCGGTCGAGATGACATCGCCGGGTTGCAGACTCATGAACTGGCTCAAGTAACTGATCAGGTAAGGGACCTGATAGACCATGGTCCGCGTGCTGCCGTTCTGATAGCGCTTACCGTCGACTTCCAGCCACATGGCGAGATCTTGCGGGTCCTTGATTTCGTCGGGGGTGACCAGCCAGGGGCCCATCGGGCCGAAGGTATCGCAGCCCTTGCCCTTGTCCCAGTTGCCGCACCGTTCGAGCTGGAATTCCCGTTCGGAGACATCGTTGATGACACAGAACCCGGCGACATGATTCATGGCATCCTGTTCATCGACATAGCGGGCTTCGCTGCCGATGACCACGCCGAGTTCCACCTCCCAGTCGGTCTTCTGCGAGCCGCGCGGAATGATGACATCGTCATTGGGGCCGCAGATAGCGCTGGTCCACTTATTGAAAAGAACCGGCTCGGCCGGAACTTCCGCGCCGGTTTCGGCGGCATGGTCGGAATAGTTGAGACCGATGCAGATGAACTTGCCGACGCGTCCTACGCAAGGGCCGAGGCGTTCACCGGGATCGACGGCCGGCAGCTTGGCGGGATCGAGCTCGGCCAGGTCGGCCAACTGGTCGCGGCTCAGGTGATCACCGGCCAGGTCGTTGATATGCGCGGAGAGATCGCGGATGACACCCTGGTCGTCCAGAAGTGCGGGCTTTTCATGGCCACGCGGGCCGAAACGCAACAGTTTCATCGTCAATAGGTCCTCGTATCAGTTCAACCAGCCGCCATCGATGATCTGGGCGGTACCGGTGGTATAAGCGGATTCGTCGGCTGCCAGGTAAGTGACCAGTGCCGCGATTTCTTCGGGAGTTCCCAGCCGACCCAACGGTTGGCGGGCGATGAATTCCCGGTGAACTTCGTCTTCGTCGCGTCCCTGCTGTCTTGCCTGTTCGGCAATGCGGGCTTTCAGCGACGGGGATTCCACCGTGCCGGGGCAGATGGCATTGCAGCGAATGCCCTGACCGATATAGTCAGCCGCAACCGACTTGGTCAAGCCGATCACTGCCGCCTTGGTCGTACCATAGGCGAAACGATTGGGCACGCCTTTCAGACTGGAAGCCACCGACGCCATGTTGATGATGCTGCCGCCGCCGTGCGACAGCATTCCCGGCAGGAAAGCACGGATCATGCGATACATGGCCATGACATTGAGCGACAGGGAAAATTCCAGGTCGCGCTCGTCGCACTCCAACAGGGCGCCTCCGGCGACATGCCCGGCACAGTTGAACAGGATGTTGGGGGGCGGCAACGCTTCAGCCAGCGCATCAATGGCGTTGGCATCCAGCACATCCAGTGGATGTGTCTCGATACCCGGCGTCTTTGCCAACTCGGCCAACGCTTCGGTGTTGATATCCGTCGCGATGACCTTGGCACCCTCGGCGGCGAAACGTTCGGCAGTCGCACGTCCGATCCCCTGCCCGGCGGCAGTGATCAGAGCTGTCTTGTCTTGCAGTCGCATGGCGTGACCATTCCTTGGCGTTGTTCTCGAATGGTAGATGTTTGATTGTATGACAGGATACTAGCCTGACTGTCATCTCGAGTATGGAACAGTTTGGACGGCTTGCCAATTACGGTTTCCATTCTCAGCATGGATCGGGGAACGGGACGTTCAACTTACTGGCCCATTCAGAAAGTACGTCAGCCACTCCAGGAGGTAATGGTATGCCCTCTTGACGATGAGTTTGGCGTAAAGCCAGCGCACGTTGACCGGGTATGCGAACCGGAGACTCTCCTGTCGGCACCGGATTGGACCGGCAGGATTCAATCAGGAACGCTGTCTCCGACGTGAAGGAGGGCAGGCCACCAAAAGCTTCTGGATCAAGTAGTTGCACGAATACGGAAGCGCCCCACTGTGCCGGTTCCTGAGCGCGGCCATGACCAGCGAGCCCAGACGTGAAGGCTTCCACCATGAGGCCGAGCGCATACCCTTTATGGCCATGGTCGATACCACCCACAGGGAGAATGCTGCCTTTGGGCTCATTGAACAGTACGCTGGGGTCAGTGGTGACCTGGCCAGAAGCGTCTTTCAGCCATGGATGAGGTAACCGCTCGCCTTGCTTGTGTAGTCTGCCAACCATGCCATTCGTCGTGATGGAGGTGCTGATGTCCAGCAAGACGGGGTCTGACGTCGTCGGGAACCCAACGGCGATCGGGTTGGGAGAGTGGGTGGCTTCCAGTCCGCCATGTGGTGCCACGGACCTGGCGGCTGGGTCCGACGAGTGTATGACGACCATCATTCCTCGGTCAGTTGCACGCTTCAGATAGGCGGCAAGACATGCAATATGGTTGGAGCGGTGAATCGTGATCGTCCCGGTCCCATAAGTTTCCGCCTTCTTCATTGCGTCATTCATGGCTTCGACAATAAGCCACGGGCCAGGCAGATAACGACCATCCCAATTGGCGACGGCGGGACGTTCGGAGATTATGTCAGGCGAGCCCGTTTTGGCCATGCGTCCCGACTCGATTTCAGCCAAATAGGGTCCCAATAATTGAAGTCCATGCGTCGTATGTCCCATGAGGTCGGCTTCGACCAGAATTTCGGCGACAGTGCTTGCTTTCTCGTCATCCAGGCCAGCGTGTCGCAGGATGTCGTGACCAAACTCCTGCATTCTTGAGGCATTGTATGTCGTCTGCATAACGGCTCCCGGGCAGCTGTGAGTGCGTTTCGTTTCCATGTATCGACAGATCCATGGTAAATCCGCTTATCTTGATACGGTGTCTTCTATTCGCATGCCCCTGATTCTTTTTACGCAACTAATGATTAGTGGCGATACCCAAATTAGTATGACAATAACGCCAAGAGTGGCACTTATCGGGCGTGAGAAAAAACTCAGAAAATTGCCGTCGGTACGCATCATTGCGCTCATGAAATTATTTTCAACCGTTCCTCCTAGTACTAAACCTAATATGGCAGGGGCCATCGGAAAGTCGTTTCTTGATAGTACGAACGCGATGCCACCTACAATCAGCATCAGCCAAATATCAATGATGCTATTGTTGATGGCAAAAGCGCCGACAATGCAGAAGCAGAGTATGATTGGCATCAAGATTTTGCTTGGTGTCAAGATAAATATCTTGGATAGCCGTATGGCCATGTATCCTATCGGCAGCATCATAAGGTTGGCGATGATGAAAACAATAAATAGTGCATAAATAAGTCCGGATTCATCCATGAATATTGTTGGGCCAGGGTTCATGCCCTTCATATATAGTACCCCAATGACTATCGCCGTAATGGAGTCCCCCGGAATACCAAATACGAGCGCAGGAACCCATGCCCCGCTTATGCCCGAATTGTTGGCGGAACTAGCATCCACTATACCCTCGATGTTACCTGTCCCATAGGCCTTTCTATCTTTGGACATGGACTTTCCCATCGCATAAGATATCCACGCTGCTATATCTGCGCCGGCACCTGGGAGGGCACCTATGAAGGTCCCGATAGTACTACCGCGAAGAACATTCTTCTTGTATTTCATCAAATTATGAGGCGCGTTCTTGAATATGCTATCTTTCGAGATCGCGGCAATCGTCTTTTTCTCGGAACTCGAACCGTAATAGCTCATCAATTCACTTAAAGCGAACATGCCTATCATGACTGGTATAAAGTTAACTCCACCCATTAGGTCCGGGATTCCAAAGGTAAAACGTGGAGCTCCACTCATCATGTCCAGGCCAACTGTAGATAACATGATTCCAAATAATAAGGAGAGGAAGGCCTTGGTCTTTGAACCGAATGAAATGAATATAGAGCATGTCAAGCCAAGGATGGCAAGCCAGAAGTATTCGAACGCGCTAAACTGTAACGCTACCTCAGCTAGTGATTGAGCGACGATGATCAATACGATCGTACCAAATATTCCACCAAAAACTGAGCATATAAGGTTTGTGCCCAGTGCTTCCCGAGCCTTGCCTTTTTGAGCCAGTTGATAGGATTCGGAAACATAAGCTGCTGATGCAGGGGTTCCTGGAATATTTAAGTAAGTTCCTGGAATGTCACCAGAAAATATGGCCATGGCTGAAGTCGTCACAATGGCAGCTATAGCTGGTGTCGGATCCATATAGAAAGTGATAGGTACCAGTAATGCAACGGCCATGGTCGCTGTCAAACCTGGAATTGCGCCAACAAAGATTCCAAATAGGGCGGATAAAGCTATCACTAACAAGACATCTAGCGAGAAAACGAGGTGAGCCCCATTGATTACAGCATCCATTGTTTCACCTCATTGAAAAGTTCACCCTGAGGGAGGGGGATGAGTAAATACTTTGAAAAAATGAAGTATATGAGTGAAGACATTACAATTGAGGTTATAGCTGCAATTAAGATTGGTGTTTTTCTCGCTTTCATCAAGACGAACATGATCAAGCCTATTGTCGTCAATGCGCCCAGCATATCGCTGAACGTTATGTAGAAAATAATCATTACGACTGGCAAAAGGGAGTGCATGAGTGATTTCCACTCTATTGGCTCCCGTTGCCGAAATCCACTTGAAGCCATGACAATCTTTATGTTGGACGAAGCCATGAGAAGTCCACCAAGACAAAATCCCCCTCCTACCAAGGAGGGGAAAAGTGATGGACCAAAGCTAAGACTAGGCAGTGTAGGAAATTGCTGAGCTGTGTAGATGATCGCACCGCCAGCAATGATGAAGCCCAGCCCAATAAGGAAGTCCCTCATTATTTGGCCCCTAGTCGGCTGCTAACCCAACTTGCTGAACGATATCTCCGAACACGGCATCCATTTCCTCCATTAAATTACCGAATTCCTCGGCATTCCTCCATTCGGTACCGAAACCCTGTTCAGACATGAAGTCTTGATAAGTATCGCTGTTATAGGCGTCTTCAAGGGCTGATTCCAAAGTGGACACAACCTCCGGATCCATACCCGTAGGACCTGCGATACCACGCCATTCCCCAACTTGGTAATCGGTACCCAATTCTTCTTCAATCGTGGGTACATCGGGAAAGCTAGGAATCCTTTCAGGAGCCATGACACCGAGACTCTTGACGCGTCCCGCTTCGATCATGGAACGTGCCTCGGGCACGGAGCTTGGGACGATGTCTATCCCCCCTGACGCCAGTTCCGTCATGGCTGGAGCCGCCCCTTCACTAGGAATCCACCTGACTTTATCTGCCGCCATGCCTTGGTCCATGAGGAAGCCGGCGAATGCCAAGTGCCAGACCCCGCCTTGACCCGTACCTGATGCGGTGAAGGTGCCCTTGGGCTCTTCACGGATAGCTTCGACCAACTCCTCCAGAGAGTCGTAGGGAGCATCGCTCGCAACCTGGACCCCAGGGAAGTCATAGTTGATCTGGGCAATTGGCGTGAAGTCACGATAGGTCAGATCCGTGAGCCCAAGCCAATGCATCATATTGACTTCGCCCGTTGCCAGACCAATCGTGTAACCATCCGGGTCAGCGTTGCTTATTGCCGTGTGGCCGACAACGCCACTTCCCCCTGTTCTGTTGACGACGTTAACCGTTTGTCCGAGCTGTTCCTCCAAGGCTTTGCCTATGGTCCGGGCCGTTGCATCCGTTCCACCTCCGGCTGCCCATGGAACAATGAGGGTGATCGGGCGCTCTGGATAATCCGCGAACAAGGGGCCAGAAGCGATAAGTACTGTCGCGGCAATGCTTGATAAGAGTGTCGTTTTTACAGTCTTTTGATTTTGTTTGATAAACATGTTCACCTCATGTGTTGTTGTTTCATTGAGCGGTGCATCAGCTGATTGTTCTAAATGCCTCCTATGCTGAAAGATGTCATCGGTCATTATTAATAGGCTTCAACCAACAGGTTGTACAAGTCGTCTGTGTCCAGAGGCCTGGGGTTGGTTGCTGTAGAATGATCTTCCAAGGCCCACTGTGCCGCTTCCTCCAAGATATCTTCTGGAACTCCCATGTCGCGTAGGCGAGTCGGGATATTGAGCTTTTTATTCAGGTTGTAAAAAAACTGATCTGGTGTTTCGTCTACTTTTACATTGATGATGCTGCTTATTCTTTTGTATTTCTCCATGCAATAGCTTTCATTGAAGCGTAGTACGGCTGGCAGCAATACCGCATTAAGAGTACCGTGATGTAAGTTGAGGTCGTGATACCCTCCTAACGCATGAGATAATGAATGTACACCACCTAACCCTTTCTGAAAGGCAAGGGCGCCCTCTAGGGAGGCCATCATCATTTCGGAGCGTACACTGATATCATTTTGTTCGTTTACCGCCGCTTCGATATTCGTTATTGCGCGTGATAAACCGTCAAGAGCAATGGCCTCTGCCGGTGGATTAATCTTGGGGCTAAGGTATGTTTCGATGCAGTGTGCGATAGCGTCCATGCCTGTGGTTGCCGTTAAAGACCGGGGCAGGTCCATGGTAAGCTCGGGATCACAGATTGCTGTTGTCGGTATGAGATGCGGAGACAGTAAGCCGAGTTTTCTATTGTCATGCATAGTGATGAGAGTGGCTCGCCCTACTTCACTTCCCGTGCCGGCAGTCGTTGGTACTGCTATCAAGTCAGGCATATTGGAAGTGATCTTTTCACTGCCTTTCTCTATGGCTGCGTATTGACGTAGCGGGCCTGGATGCGTCGCCAGCAGCCTGACCGCTTTCGATAAATCGATGCATGAACCCCCACCAAAGGCAATAAGACCGTCACACTCTTGTCGACGCATTGTTTCCAGTGCCTCTCCGACAGCCGCTTCTGTGGGGTTGGAGGGCGTTGCATCGTAAATCAATGATGGAGTCACGTAACTTGATGCGTCGATGACTTTATTGATTATGCTTGAGGAGCTCAAGCCTTTGTCAGTAATCAGTAACGGCCTTTTTATATTGAGCCGCTGCAGGGTTTCGTCTAGCTGAAATAGCGCATCATCCCCAAACTCAATTCTTGTTAAATAGTTGATTGTGAATGACATATCATCTCCTGATGGGACTGAATATTGGGCTGATGGCTTGTCAAAAAAAGCTGTCTTGTCATCCTTATGAAGTGTTGGTTAGTTGCAGTATTTGTGTATTAGCCAATGTTGTTGGGTTTCGGTGCAGTGCTAATAAATTAGCGATTACTGTTACCTGCCAATGGCCATTGTCTGCAAAAGCACATTAACTGTTCTTACAGGGGAAGGTAGAACCTATCATACCTTCATACTATACGACTTTCGTCGCTTCCATGGGATTTCTCTTGGGAGAAATGCTGGATATTACCGAACGGACTAACGTCCTCACGTCATCGTTATCGGCACCGTGGATGTCTCTAGTGGCCATGGTTAAGGGATCTCCGTGGATGCTCTGGATATTCGTCTCGATGGAGCAATCACTTCGAGACTCACTCCAGTCCCATGCTTAGACCCGCGCCGTACGGCTTGAAGCCGGTGTCGAGTACCTCCCACAGGTCGGCTTCCGTTCACAAGGGCGAGTTATGTTCTGGCCCAAGTTTAGTCCCATTTGCCTTCCTCATTGTCATTATTGTGGCTTTTTCTTGAGCCATGGCGAAGTAGCCAACCTATAGTTAATGAACATTGCATTCAATATTCATTAATTGGGACGATAGTCTAATCGATGACGGAGCCGGGGTCGTGAAAGGCTGTCGCTGGAGAAGAGATGTTGGCCGATGTAGACAGCGTGACGTCGTCTGCGCGTATGATGCTGCATGTGCTTCAGGGGACATGATGCCGATTGAGGCATTCAGGCCCCATGTTTCTCACGTAATGGATCGAGCAGCGCCCCCAGGCCGTTGTGGTCGATTTCATGCATCAGGTGCAGCAGCCGGCCGATCTCGCCGGACGGGAATCCCTCTCGGGCGAACCAGTTGAGATAGGGGCCGGGTAGGTTGGCGATCAACCGGCCTTCATACTTGCCGAACGGCATCCTGCGGGTGACCAGCTTCTCCAGATCCTCGGGGTTCACAATACGCTCCTTGATGGTCTTGAATGTGTTACCGGCGCGCTGCCCGGCGGCACTGTTTCTGAATATGCTGGCGCTGCTTGTGTGTAGCGTGAATCGGCTGGCCGAATGTATCGGATCATTCAGGCATCCATGAATCCGTACTGCACTGATCGGGCACAAGCTGAACCTGCCTGACGATCCTCACTGGGTACGTAAATCGCCGTCATGAGACACGCTGTTCTTTGGTCTAGGCTGGGAGTCATGACACGACAACGCCTAGGAGCGTCATTATGACACTGGAATTTTTCGCAACCTCGCTCATCGTGGTTCTGCTGCCGGGGACAGGCGTCCTCTACACGCTTGCGCATGGAGTCGGCAGCGGCTGGCGGGCAAGTGTAGTTGCCGCCCTTGGCTGTACTCTCGGAATCGTTCCACATATCATCGCCAGTATTGCTGGCCTTGCTGCTCTTCTCCATACCAGTGCGTTGGCTTTCCAGTTCGTTAAATACCTTGGCGTAGCCTATCTGTTTTACATGGCGTGGAGTGTGTTGCAAGAGGGGGGAGCACTACAGATGTCGGGACAGAGAACAACCACTTCCGACGTCAAGATCATCGTTAACGGCCTCTTGCTGAATATCCTGAATCCCAAGTTGTCCTTGTTCTTCCTGGCATTTCTGCCCCAGTTCATACCGAGTCATACACCCGAGCCAACCTACTATATGCTTAGCCTTGCAGCGATGTTCATGCTTTTGACATTCATCGTGTTTGTCGGCTATGGGGCGTTTGCATCAGCCACGCGACGGTATATCACTTCAAAGCCCGGGGTAATGGCGTGGTTCAGGCGCGGCTTTGCGGGAGCGTTCGGAGTCCTTGGGGTGAGGCTCGCGTTGTCCGACCGGTAACGAGGTCGGTCATCGTTTGCCGGATGCCACTGAACAGTTCACTGCTCCCGTGCGGCAACCGCTGGCCGGCTCCCACACGGCAGGGCGTCATTGTCGGAGGAAATCATGAAACCGAAAATCAGTCTTATCACGCTCGGAGTGGATGATCTGGATCGGGCCACGCGCTTTTACGGTGAAGGCCTGGGGCTGCCGAAGCACGACGTTGAAGGCGGCGATATAGCCTTCTTCAGCCTGGAGGGAACATGGTTGGCGCTCTATCCCCGGGAGGAGCTCGCGAAGGACATCGGATCAACGGTGACCACCCAGTCAGGATTCAGTGGCATTACGCTTGCCCACAATGTGGCCACCAAGTCAGATGTTGATGACGTTCTCGACCAGGCGGTATCAGCAGGTGCCACGCTTATCAAGCCGGCACAGGACGTTTTCTGGGGTGGATACTCCGGTTACTTTCAAGATACAGAAGGGCACTACTGGGAAGTGGCATACAACCCCTATCAGGACCTGACGTAATGGTGGAGCCTGGCGCTGCAATTAAAACCGCCATGGCGATTCGTTCGCCATGACGGCCGACAGTCGGCCCATCCTCCAGGGCGGAGGGTGGCTCAATGAAGCAGGCTGCACGCTATGCTCAAGCGGCCTGCTGTTGCTCGAACCAATCCTTGGTACCGCCTTCGTAATCGTAGACGTGACTGAAACCGGCTTCCTCGAGCTTCTTGGCTGCCTTGGGTGAAGCATCGCAATCGAAGTTCGCACAGTACACAACGATCTTGCGATCCTTGTGTCCGGCTAGCGCCTCGACTTTTTCGGCGAAATCGGGATCGCCTGCAGGCACATTCACCGAGGTGCGAATGTGTTCCTTGTTGAAGGCGTCTCGCGGCAGCACGTTGAGTAGCACGAAGTCCTCGTGCTCGGTTTCGTTCATGGTTTTCAGGTCATCACGGGTGATCGCTTTCATGGAGTTCCTCCCTGGCAACAGGTCGTGAATGACGTAACTGGCTCAGGCCGCAATCGCCTGAGCGGCTTGCGCCGCGGGCTGTTGACCTGTCATGGCCGTTCCGACATCCATGGTGGCCTCCTGTTGCTTGCTGCGTGTGAGGGCTATGCTAGCCCTACACTCATCATGACAGGAGGATTGCCGCCTGAGTTCCAATTGCCGGCAGGCGTTTGATGGCGGCTCGACTTCCTCTTCATCCAGTGAGCGTGCACATGACCAAGCAAGAGCTCCTCAAGCTATATCGGGACTACATTGCCTGCCTGAACGATCAAGACTGGCCATCGTTGGGGCGCTTCGTCAGCATCGACGTCGAGCACAACGGCAGGCAGCTTGGGGTGCCGGGCTATCGTGAAATGCTGGAGAAAGACTTCGAAGCGATACCGGATTTGTACTTCAACGTCGAACGCTTGATCGCTGACCCGCCGTGTATCGCGAGTCGGCTGCGTTTCGACTGCACGCCGACGGGAAGGTTTCTCGATCTCGAGGTAAACGGAAAGACGGTCTCGTTTGCAGAGAACGTGTTCTATGAATGCGAGAACGGAAAGATTGCTCGGGTCTGGTCGGTCATCGACAAGATTGCTATCGAGGCACAATTGCGGCTCAGCGACAAGCCAGGCGACAGCGTCCGTATCCCGAATGGCGATAGGCGTTGATCGCTCACGGCCCCGCCTGATCCGACAACGGTTTGAGGTAGGGCAGCGGGTCGAACGATTTGTGGCGTACCATGTAATCGATACGGCCGAGCACCCGATCCAGTGCGCCGCGTAAGTGGTCTTCGAGGAGTCCGGCGGCGTTATTCGGCTGGCCGGCCTGGAGTGTCTGGACGATCGCTAGGTGTTCTTCCATGAAAGGATCGACGTCGTAGGCGGAGGGCGTCGTGTCGTAGAGGTGGGCGTTGGCGATCAGCAGGGCATGATAGTGCTGCAGCGTCTCGATCAGGATCTGGTTGTCGCCGTACGAGAGCAGTTCCACGTGCAGCCGTCGCTCCAGCCGGTCATACTTCTGGGGAAGCACGATGTCAGGTTGACTGAGCATCGCATCGAGTTCGTGCCTCATGTCGTCGAGTAGCTGGCGGGGCAGGTTCGGCGTCGCATGGCGCAGGGCCTTGGGTTCCAGGATCCAGCGCATTTCATAAAGCTGGGTGATGCGTTCGGAGGTCAGCGTGGGTAGCAACCACCGGCCGCGTTGATCCTTGCGAAGGATGCCGACATGTTTCAGTCGCGCCAGGACTTCTCGCGCCACCGTACGGCTGACGCCATAGCTGGCGGCCAGCTCGGTCTCGATGATTCGCCAGGCGCCGTAGGCCGAGCGGGCGACCGCCTGGCGCGATACATCCTGATAGATGGCTTCCCAACTGGCCGTGTTGACCAGGGCGGCGTGTTCGGTCGGGAGATCGGCGTCCTTGCTCGCCTGGTATTCCGGTGGGGCAGTCGAGGACACCGTCACGCCCCGGCACGGTCGAAAGCCCGTCGCTGGTCGACCGCATGCATGCTACCGGCGATGCCCAGGCCGCGCGTGAGGCCTTCATCAGCCGCCAGCCGATGGGTCGACTGGGCCGTCCCGAGGAGATCGCCGCCCTGGCGGTCCACCTTGCCTCGGATGAATCCGCCTATACCACGGGTGCCATCTATGCCGTCGATGGTGGGGCGATGTTGTAATCGGAACGTTTAGACGGCAAGCCCGCGTGTTCTGCTTTATCTCGTTTTCCTCGCACTGTCGTTGGCGTTTAGGCACTGGCGGTGGGGCGGACGACGATCTCGCTGGTATCGACATCGCTAGGCTGATCGATCACATGGGCGATCGCGGCGGCAATGGCTTCGGGCTTGAGGGCGATCTGGCGGTAGGCTTGCATCGCCTCGGCGGCGCTGGCGTCGGTGATGGTGTCGGCCAGTTCCGATTCCACCACGCCGGGGTAGACGCAGGTCACGCGGAGCTTGTCGTGTTCCTGGCGCAGCCCATCGGAAAGCGCGCGTACGGCATACTTGGTCGCACAGTAGACGGCGCCGGTGGGTACCACATAGAGGCCGCCGATGGATGAGATGTTGATGATCTGTCCGCTGCCCTGAGACTGCATGGTCGGCAGGACGGCGGCGATGCCATGCAGCACGCCGCGGATGTTGACGTCGATCATGCGGTCCCACTCGTCGAGCTTGAGCGAGGCCAGGGGAGAGAGCGGCATGACGCCGGCATTGTTGATGATGACGTCGATGCGGTCGTGGCGCTCCAGCGCGGCATCGGTGAAGGCTTGCACGTCTTCCCGCTGCGTCACATCCAGGGCGCGATAGTCCACCTGGCCGCCGTCGGCGCGAATGGTGCGTGCCAGCGCCTCCAGCCTGTCGGTACGGCGTGCGCCGATCGCCAGGCGATGGCCCTGTCGTGCCAACAGCAGGGCCGTGGCTTCGCCAATGCCGCTGCTGGCACCGGTAAGAAGAATGACTTTCGAGGCTTGACTCATGATGAAACGTCTCCGTATTGGTGACCAAGGCATCCGCAAGCGGAACGCCGGGTATAGGTCGAACGACCATGAGTGAAAGCTTAGAGGCGCGGGCTGCGATGGGGCAGATGCATTGCTATTGCGTGTTTGCCTAAAACTATTGTTATGGATGTCTTGGGATAATTTTTTCCCGAGCATGATAGTCTGATTGTAATCTTCTCGAGTTAGTGCTTTTGTCATGACAAACTCGCTTACACCCTTGCCTCATGCGCGGATGGTCGAGCGGCTTTATCAACTCGCTCCCGGTGAGGGGTATACGGAGTCGTTGCTGGAGGGAGTGCGATTCATGCGTTCGAATCGCCCCTTGCGGCATACGCCGGTGCTCTATGAGCCGAGTATCGTGATCGTCTGCCAGGGGCGTAAGTGGGGGTTTTTGGGGGATGAGGTCTACCGCTACGATCCCCTGCACTATCTCGTGCTGTCGGTGCCGCTGCCGTTCACCTCGGAAACCGAGGCCAGCCCCGAGGAGCCGCTGCTGGCGATTGCGATACGTCTGGATATGGCAATGGTGGCGGACCTGGTGTTGAGACTGGAGCAATCGGAGGGGCACGCGCTGGCCGCGCCAAGTGGCATCGTCTCCACGCCACTGGGGGAACCCATGGCGAACGCGACGCTGCGCCTGCTCGAGGCGCTCTCTTCGCCGCTGGAGGCACAGATACTGGCGCCGAATATCGTGCGTGAAATCTACTATCGCGTGCTAGTCGGCGAGCAAGGCGGAAGCCTGCGCTCAGCGCTTGCCCGGCAAGGGCAGTTCGGCAGGATCGCCAAGGCGTTGAACCGCATTCATGCCGATTACGCCGAGCCTCTCGAGGTCGGGCGCCTGGCCAACGACGTCGGTATGAGCACACCGGTCTTTCATGTGCACTTCAAGGCGGTGACACGAACCTCTCCGCTGCAGTACATCAAGTCGACGCGGCTACATCACGCCCGCTTGATGATGATACGTGATAGTCTGACGGCGGCGGGTGCCGCGGCCCGGGTAGGCTACGAGAGCCCGTCGCAGTTCAGTCGTGAATTCAAACGGTTTTTCGGCCGCCCACCGGGCGAGGAAGTGCGTGAGATGAGGGCGAGCTTGGCACTACTGCCTTCCTCCCGGGCGATGAACCTGGCGCAACCGCATTGACGAGCGATCATGGAGACGATTCACATCGCTGGGGCAGACACATGGATGATTCCGAGACACAGGGAATCCTGATCATCATTGCCGCGGTTGCGGCAATGGCGACAGGGGATGCCTTCATCAAGTTTTTCGCCGATGCGATCCCGTTGGATTGGCTCATCGCCGGTCGCTCGGTCTTTGCCGTCGTACTGCTCCTATCGTTCGGCTCGATCGTGTCGAGATCCTTGCCTAGGCTGCGACGCGAAAAACTCGGGGTTTACGGGCTGATCGTCGTACGCAGTCTGCTGCTTGCGATGATGTGGCTGTGCTATTACATCGCGTTGCCCCATATGTCTTTCTCACTCGCTGCCGCGCTACTGTACACGACACCGGTGTTCATCTGCGTCTTCAGTTCGGTGCTGCGAATCGAGTCGCTGAGCCTGCGACGCGTCAGCGCGATCGTCATCGGTTTTGCCGGCGTCGTTGTGGCACTTCAGCCATGGCGAGAGGAGGTGAACGCTTACCTCTTCCTCCCGATCATTGCGGCGGCGCTCTATGCCGTTGCCCAGTTGCTCACGCGCACCAACCTGAACTCCGAGAGTTCGACCGCACTCGCGGCGGCAATGAACGGCGCGTTGTGCCTCGTCGCGATGGTCAGCGTGTGTGGCTTCGTCGACATTTCGCCGAACTCGTACAGCATCGGTCAGGCGATTGACCAGACCACATGGCTCGAACTGCTGCTGAAGCTCATGATGCTGGCGGTACTCATCAGTATTACCGCGACGCTGACGGCCAAGGCCTTTCAGGTTGGCTCTCCCACCATCGTGGGCGTGTTCGACTACGCCTATCTCGTCTTCGCGGCGTTCTGGGGCATCGTGCTGTTCAGCGAGATTCCCTCGATTTATCAGTTCATGGGCATGCTGTTGATCGTAATCGCCGGCGTGCTTCTATTGCCCCTCACCTCGACGCTTCGCCTCGGTCGGTTGTTTAAAGTCTTTTCGGGCAGGTAGCCATGTCTTGCTATGGGTCGCCGTTGATCCGGAACGTGGTTGGTGATCCGTGTCGAATGCTAGGCTGAACCTCATGACATCATAATGAGATAACTTATACGCATGGGATGGTCTTATGGCATCGGCTTCCTCAGAGCCCTGCATCACACCTCACTCGCACGACCGCCGGGGGCGGATGGACCTGCCGACGCTTTCTATGACCGTGTTCCACTGTCTTTCCAGGGCGATGCCCGTGACTACTCCAGCAACAAGCATAACGATGCGGTCTGGAGTCTTGAGTCGATGAAAGCGATTGCGGGAAAGCTGTCGTCTCAAGCAGACTCTCCAGCAAATGCAATTGGCGCGTTTATTGGTGTTATTTAGCCGAACTATTCTTAATGGCCAAATATTTCAGTGGGTTAGGGAGCAGATAGCATGCGGTATAACATTGTTAAACGCGCCAGGGCGTTCAAGTCAATAAACGAGCGGGCTAGCTAATACCTGTTAGAGAGCAAAGGAGACTCTATGCCAAGGCAAATCCCACGGGATGCTGTTGCCAAGTCAGTTATTGCAGGAATTACCCGAGCGCAGCAT
>NZ_VRYH01000004.1 GCF_008079445.1 Aidingimonas lacisalsi
TTCCCATTTCAGCGAGCAAGCCATGTAGCTCGTTGCCCAGTGCCGTGCGGTTGGCGATCGCTCGGGAACGCACGCGATGCATGGCTTGCAGTGCCTGCTGTGGCTGCGTCTTGGGGGCGACCCGAGGCGTGGCCTCGCGAGCCGCCGCCTCAGCGATGCCTCGGGCATCCCGAGCATCGTTCTTGTGCCCCAGCACGAAGGGCTTCACGTACTGAGGAGGAATCAACTGTACCTCGTGTCCCAGCGCTCGGACCTCCCTGGCCCAGTAATGAGCACCGCCACAAGCCTCCATGGCGACGACGCAGCGAGGCAGTTGAGCCAGCGTCGTACGTAACGCCAATCGAGAGACCTTCTTGCTGAACACTTCCCGCCCCTTGTGATCGACCCCGTGAAGATGGAAAACATGCTTGGCGAGATCAATGCCGACGATGCTAATGTTATTCATGGATGGACCCTCTCTTCGAGATGCCGTGTGGTGCCCCATGCACACGCAGATGGCGTTAATCTTCATCTTGGCACATGGAGGGACGGGTCCATCCCATTTCCTACAACCCCACTGCATGGGTTCTTGTAGGAGCGACTTCAGTCGCGATAGGTGCCGGCAGGCACCCGGCAGTGTCACAGAGCAGGGCGTACGCCCTGTAGCGCGGTTGAAACCGCGCCTACGTGGGTTGGCCACCATATGCACCGTAGGAGTACCAGCCTCGATATGGGGTTGTAGGAGCGACTTCAGTCGCGATCCGGCCGTAGGCCGGTAGTCCATTCACCGTTAGTCAAGGTTGTCACCAATGTTTCATCGCTCATTTCTCATGCTCACTACACTGACATGCCTTGGCATGCCTGCGCTTGCCATCGCTCAGCAAAACAACGGTATCGAAGCCGTCAGTTGCCTGGTCGATCCCGGTCGGAGTGCGACCATGTCCAGCCAGGTGCCCGGCATGCTTGACGACATTCGTGTCGATAGCGGCGATAGAGTAGACGAGGGCGAGACACTATTTACCCTCCAGCGTGAGGTGGAACAAGCCAGCCTCGAACTCGAACGCGCCCGCCAGCGTTACGCCCAGCGCACCTTGCAACGCAACCAACGTCTGATCGAAAAAGGCATGCTTAGCGAAAGCGAACGCGACGAGATCGATACCGATGTCGTCGTTGCCCGTCTGCAAGCCAACCTGGCTGAAGCGCGTCTCGGCGAACAGACCGGTGAAGCCCCCTTCGATGGCGTCATCGCCAGCCTGGAAAGCGAAGAAGGCGAATTCATCGACAACACTCCCATTCTCGAGATCGTCCAGCTCGACCCGCTGCGCATCGACCTCGTCATGCCATTGGAAGCCTTCGGCCAGTACGCCACCGGCGACACCCTCGATATTCGCCTACAAGCACCCGTCGACGAGACCGTTACCGCGGCTATCGAACGTATCGACAGCGTCATCGATCCATCCAGCGGCACCTTCGGCATCCGCCTGCGACTCGACAACCCTGATGGCCGATACCCGGCTGGCATCAATTGCCGAATCGCTGACTGAAGAAAGCCGACGCCACTGGTTCAAGTCGCGCCTACCTCATTGATTATGCTGGGGTTCGATGTTGTAGGAGCGGTTTCAACCGCGATGCAGGGCGTAAGCCCTGCTGGACGGGTCGTACCAGACGCCTGATGGCGCCCATCGCGACTCCATACCGCGATGGGCGATGCGTTTAACTGAATTCCAACCACTTCTGCTCTTCATCGGACTGTGGCTGCTTAGGTTCTGCACGCCGCTGGTGGGACAGCGCATGATGCTCCCGTGATTCGGACGTGCTGTTGTCGCTCAGACGGAAAGAGCTGATCAGGGCGGTCAGTCGTTCCGCTTGATGGCTCATTTCGTCGGCTGCGGCACTGCTTTGTTCGACCATGGCCGCGTTCTGTTGAGTCATGGTATCGAGCTCGGTAACCGCTGTGTTGACCTGATTGATGCCACTACTCTGTTCCTGAGAGCCGGCGCTGATCTCGCCAATCATTTCCGTGACTCGATTGATGCTTTCAGTGATATCTTCCATGGTCTGGCCAGCTTTGCGTACCTTTTCGGCACCGGACTCGGTGTTGGCGACGGACGTTTCCACGAGTTGGCGGATTTCACGCGACGCATCGCTCGAACGCCCGGCCAGTGTACGAACTTCTTCGGCCACGACGGCGAAGCCTCTGCCATGCTCTCCGGCACGGGCGGCCTCTACGGACGCGTTCAGCGCCAGGATATTGGTCTGGAACGCGATCGAGTCGATCATACCGATGATTTCGTTGATTCGTGTCGCCGAATCACTGATATCGGTCATGGTCGTTTCGACGTCCTGCATGGCGGATTGGCCATTGCGTGTCACCTCGACACTATGGCGTGCCAGTTCATCGGCCTGAGTTGCCGTATCGGCGGTGTGTCGCACTGTCGACGTGATTTCTTCCATCGACGAGGACGTTTCCTGCAGATTCGAGGCTGTCTGCTCGGTACGCGACGCCAGATCCTGGCTGCTCTTGGCGATTTCGTCCGCGGCGGAGTTGACGCTATAGGTACTCGCACTGACGGCTTGCAGCGTCGTATCGATACGAGCGATAAAGCCGTTGAATTGGGTGGCCAGCTCGCCGATCTCATCGTTGCGACGGCTGTGGATACGGGCGGTCAGGTCACCATCGCCTTCGGTTATCTCCTGGATACGCCCGCTGATTTCGCGAATCGCTTTCGACATCCGGTAAGGACCAATCAGCGCGATGGCCGTTGCCGCCAGGAAAATCAATGCCGAGATCACGATGACCGTCGTCTGTTGTGTGCTGATGCGCTGGACCATGGCCGTTTCCAGTTCGGCGACCTTGGCGTTCGCTGCTTGACCGCCCAGGTCGTAGATCTCGCGCAACGCATTGAAGCGGGTCATTCCCTCTTCCTGGAACAGGGTTCTCGCTTCAGTCGCCTCGCCATCACGATGCAATGCGGCGATCTCGCCGGACACGCTCTCCCACGCTTCGAAACGGCCTTCGAACTCATCGAGTTCCGACACCACCTCCGGATACGCCGCCATGCGTTCCTCGAAGGCATGCATTCGGTCATAGGCTTGCTGGGCATTCTCTTCATAGGTGGCGATGAGTTGTTGTCCGGCCTCGCTGTCCGGATCCTCATCGAGGAATTCCAGCAACGCCATCTGGCCCTGATACAGATCCCGGTCAGCGTTCAAGACATCGGAGATCGCGACATTGAACTCACTGCTGAACGCCGTCATGCGCTCCTTGACCGCATTGACCAGCCGTTCATCCACGGCCACGATCGCCAATAGCGACAGTGCCACAGCGATGAACGCAATGGCGTATTTGACCTTTATCTGATTGAGCTTTCCCAGCATCACTACCCCCTAATATACGTAGAATTGTCATTGGCTTGTAAAAGGGAGATCGGCCGAGAGAGGCAAAGCTTTAGTAGATAAGTCTTTTCTAATCAATAAGTTAGTGACTTTTAAGTGGGATTGCGACGCATTGATGTTCAAATAGGGGCGGCATCGTAGGCGTGGTTTCAACCTCGACCGCGAAGCGGAGCGTTAGCCCTGCCAAGGTGGCACAGTTGAGTGCCTGGCGGCGTCATCGCGACTGAAATCGTTCCTAACTCATTGATTATGTGGGGATCGGCGTTATGGGCGACTTCAGTCGCGATGGGTGGAGCACGATGTCTGTTCGATTCGCTGGATGGACTCGAACCGCCCCTCCGAGGAGTAGCGCAACCGAAACACCCCCTGAACACCATCTTCCGTCACGATCCGCCGCAATGCCGATGCCGGGAACACCACCCGTCGCCCATCCAGACTATAGGCGAAGACGTTCTCCACCCGGCCTTCGTAGTGCGCCAGGCAGGTTTCCTTACTGAGTTCGAGGAAGAGGTCGATAGTGGGCATGCAGCACGACCTAGGTAATGGACTGGAATTCCTGAGAGAAATCATCGCTAATAGGCAAAACGCCTAGCTGCGTTTCACAGAAAGCAAGGAACCGTTCGGAAGTCGCATATAAGATGCCGGAAAGCTGGTGCAGCGTATTGAAGTGTTCGGCAGTTTCCAGGTAATCGGTGTCGTAGTCATGGGCTGCAAGGTTTCTCGCAGCACGACAACGCTGCCAATCCTCGCGAGAGGTGATCACTGCTTCTTTTTCAAAGAAGCCAAGAACCTTCAGGAAGTTGTCACTTGGTTCCCCCGCAAGATAAGCGCAGTGACGCATGGCGGTAGCCAGAGAGTCCTGCAATTTCGCAAAACGCTCATTGATGGCGGCCAGCGTTTCGAAAAGATCGACATCCTTTTTCCTCGTAGTGAGCGTTTCACCTGCCAATGGCCACTGGATACGTTGCTCCGATTGGTAGAGGAAATAAGCGCAACGCTGTATGGCTTCCAGCAATCGGGCCAAGTGTCGTTTCTGAGCTGTGAGGATATCGTCAGTCATGCCACGTTTCTCAGTGGGAGTGCTTGGTTCAGTGCGATGGAGGCAAACGGCGAGGGTGTCGTGCCAGCTTGGTAACATAACACATCGACAGCGATGCCCAGAGCGTCCTCCAGTGCCATGGTCAGTTGAGCACGCCTCAAGCGGGAGACAGGGTATGGCGTGATAACGAGCAAATCGATGTCGCCACCCCGACGGCTATCATCAAGACGAGAGCCATAGACACGCAGGTCGAGATCGTCTCCCAACCACGTTTGGCAGATCGACTGTATCGTCGCGGCCTGTTTCTGTGAGATACGCATGGCGAACACCTGATACGACTGCTGGCTTACAGTTTACCCACCACCACTGTCGTCGGCCAACTCCCGCCGTGCGTTTCGTGCTTGAAGTCATGCCACCCATCTTCAATACTGACCTGACACCGAACAGGGAGTCAGGGGAGGGCACCCCATGCAAATCACCTCGGTAGCCAGCTTTCAACCCTACCAATCGCCGACGGCGACGCCGGTTCGCAACGTACAGGCGACAGAGCATACCAACGCCAGCCGTAGTGGTGAGAATGCCGGTGCCCGTGCCAATGACCTGGCCTGGATTCAAGCCGTACAACAAAGCGACGGGGAGGACGCTTCGGAACCGCTCGATCGGCAGCCGGAAACGAGCCAACCCGAACCGCCCTCGCTGGATGATCGGCTGACTGCTCAACTGATGCAAGCTGATGCGCAAGGCTGGCAGGGCGACGCCACGCGGTACGACGCGCTTCCTTACGAACGGCCCGCCAGCGTTGTCGAAGCGGCAGGCTCGCCGCCCGCATCGGCGACCGATACGCCGCCTGCCAGCAACGATAGTGCCATTGCACTCTACAATGCGCTCGCCGGTAGCGGCGTCACGGCACCGCCAGGTGGAACGTTGAACACGGCAGCATGAATGGTTGATATGAGCGGCCTACCGTAATGGAAGTGGGCTGTTCCAGGAAGTGCGTGATCTCTATCTCTCGCCGGGCACGCAGCGTCGCCTCTCACTCTTCCCTCTTTTGTGCATTATCCGTCATTGCCTGTGCCTGACATCAAGTTTACTTCGCTATTGCCGATAGCGAGTTCTGGGTGTGACTGAACACAAGGGGATGGCGTGGGTGCGATTCAGACCAATTTGGCGGCAATGACGAGCCAGCAGCATCGTCAACAGTCGTTATCCGAGGGAAAAACGGCCATGGAGCGGCTGGCTTCAGGGTTGCGGGTCAACGGCGCCAAAGACGATGCGGCAGGGCTGGGTATCGGCAACCGCATGACCAGTCAGGTCAATGGACACGCCCAGGTTCAACGCAATGCCAATGATGGGGTATCACTGGTTCAGACTGCGCAAGGCGCGTTGAGCCAGATCAACGACCATCTTCAGCGCGTTCGTGAGCTAACCGTGCAGGGTCTGAATGGCACTCTGAATTGGGACGACAGCGACGCTATCCAGGCTGAGATCAATGCCAACCTCAAGGAAATCGATCGCCTGGTCGAGTCGGCGAATTACAACGGTATCCCGCTATTGAACGGTCAGGCCGGAGGCATCGACCTGCAGGTGGGAACCCATGATGGCGAGCAGTTGGGAGTCGATTTATCGTCCCCCGGTTTCAGCGTGGCAACGCTAGGGCTGGAAGACTTCACGGTTGCCGGTATCGAAGGCGAGGTGACCCCCAGGAACACCTTACCTGGACGCGCCCTGGACATTCATGTCGATGCGCCGCATACCGAGCTGAATGTGAGTGGCCTGGCGGCTGGCGTAAGCAATGAGCGCCTGATGAACATGAATCAAGGCAGCGGCGATGGCTCTTACGGCTACTACGTCAGCGGTGAGGAGGGAGGTAAGCCGGTATTTTACGATGCGGATGTCAGTGCGTCGCACGATACCGCAACGGATCAAAGCCAGGTGAATGTCAACGCGAGCCGACTCTACGGCACGGTGGATGAGATACCGGCATCGACCGGCACGACGAGTACCCAGCTTCTGGACAACAATGGCAATACCATCAGTGGTGAGCTGGTGCAAAGCGATGATGGGCGCTACTTGATTGCCGATACCGCCGGCGACGGTGAAACCCGCTACCTGGAAGCCGAGTTACGTTTCGAAGCCGGTAGTGGCAGCCTGACCGCCCAGGCCATCGATGACCAGCCAATGATTGCGGGGGGCGTTTCGCCCGTCAATACGTTGGCCGGGGCAGACGTCACGGACCCCGATGTCAGTGTCAGCTATTATCACAGCGATAACAGCCATCTCTCGCCTTCCGGTCAGGGGGTCGTAGAAGCGGATGGCTTCCAGTATATCGAAAGTGGCAGCACACCGGCCTATTACAGAGTGGACGAAAGTCGTACCGGTGCGATAACGCACGGTAACGGGACAACGACCGTCAATGTGTATGCCGATGACGACATACCGTTACGGGATGGCGGTATCGCCGGCACGAGCGATATCGATCAAACGCCCCAGCTCACTTTGCCGAGCGATGATAGCGAGATCGATTTCCGCGATGCGGGAGGGAATCCGTTGGCATCCGGCGATGTGCGGTTGATGCAGCGTGAATCGGACGACCAGTACATGATCGAAGTCGACGAAGGAGGCGGCGTATATCGCTATCATGAGGCTCGATTGGATGTCGTGCGCGACTCGTCCGGCGATACCTTCACCGTCTCCGCCCTGGGAACCGGCACCACGACGTTTGATGCCAACACGCATGAAGTCAGTACCGTCAGCGGCACGTCGACAGTGACGATCGATCCTCGCAATGTCGAGATCAACTATACCGATGCCAATGGTGAGCACCATCCGGACGTGTTGCGGCAGGGCAGTGATGGCAACTACTACTTTGACCTGCCGGACAGCGAATCCAGTTACGGCAACTTCAAAGTGGCCAGTCTGGTCGATACCGAAGGGAATGACATTCTGATCAAGACGATCAACGGTAACAACGACGTGATCATCTATCATCCGTCCAACCTCGATACCACCTACAACCTGAATGTGCAGACGGATGCCAACGGATTCAGCAACGATGACTCGATCAGTGCCGGCTCGCCACATACCCGTATCGATATTACCGAGGCGGCCCAGGACATCCGCCTGAAACAACCGGCCAACCCGCTGGCGGCGCTCGACCGGGCAATCGGGATGGTCGATAGTCAGCGCAACCAGCTTGGCAGTATGGAGAACCGGCTGGGTTCGGTCATCGAAAGCAGCCGGAGCGTCGAAACTCAACTCGCCTCTGCTCGCTCGCGAATCATGGATGCCGACTATGCCGCGGAATCTGCCAGGTTGACCAAATCGCGCATTCTGCAGCAGGCAGGCAATAGCATGATCGCACAGGCAAACCAGCTACCTCAGAACGTATTGTCGTTGCTGGGTTAGTCTCCGGGCATGGCATGAGCGGCAGGTCGCCGCTCATCACTCGTCTTCCTTCCCCGTTACTATACGCCATACCGCTCGTCTTCCCACGTTCCAAAATTTTTTGCAATTCGCCCTAAAGCTTTCTCGACACCTTCCGATAACAGGAATAACGGCCAACGGCGCCGTTGTGGCAGGCCCGGGAATGGTTGCACCATCGCGGCCCGCCAATGGAGCCACACAAACGAGAGGAAGGACATCATCATGTCTGTAATCAATACGAACATTACCGCGCAAATCGCGCAGCAGAACCTCAGCAACTCGCAAGACGTGCAGACGACAGCGATGGAGCGTTTGTCCTCTGGTCTGCGTATCAACAGCGCCGCCGACGATGCCGCGGGTCAGGCGATCGCCAACCGTATGAGCAGCCAGATTACCGGCCTGGGCCAGGCGCAGCGTAACGCCAACGACGGCATTTCCGTTGCTCAGACCACCGAAGGCGGTCTGAACCAGGTCAACGACAACCTGCAGCGCGTTCGTGAACTGACCGTACAGGCGCAGAACGGCACCAACTCTCAGGAAGACCTTCAGTCCATCCAGGACGAAATCGGCCAGCGTCTGAACGAGATCGACCGTATTTCCGAAGAGACCGATTTCAACGGTGTCAAGGTGCTGTCTGAAGGAAATAGCCTGGAAATTCAGGTTGGTGCTAACGATGGGGAAACCATCGACATCAATCTAGAGGAAATTAACGCTGAGACACTGGGCCTCGAAAATTTCAATGTCAATGGCGTCGATATGGATGGCTTGACTGCTTACGCTGATGGTGATCTTCAGGATGGAGATGGTGAAAATATCTCAGCAGCCGATGTCACGATTACCGATGACACTGGCGGTACGGCATTGACCGGTACCGAACTGCAGCAGGACGAAGACGGTGCTTGGTTCGTTACTGGTGAAGATACTGATGGAAATACCGTCGCCATTTCAGTAGATGAAAGCGACTTTACCTATGACGATGGCAATACAGCCGTCGAAGTAACGGTGAACTCTGAGGAAGATGCATTGTTGGGTGATTTGACTGAAGATCCTCTCGAAACCTTGGATACAGCACTGGGTCAGGTCGATAGCCTCCGCTCTGAGCTGGGCGCTATTCAGAATCGTTTTGATAGCGCGATCAATAATCTCGCAACAAACGAAACCAACCTCTCCGATGCCCGCTCTCGTATCGAGGATGCCGACTACGCTACTGAAGTCTCCGAAATGACGCGTGGACAGATCCTCCAGCAGGCAGGCACATCGGTTCTGGCACAAGCCAACCAGATCCCGCAGAACGCATTGTCGCTTCTCGGATAACAGCATTTCTGAATGTAGTACAGAAGGGGTCGACTGCGGTCGACCCTTTTGCTGTGTAGGGCATGGGTAGAGGTGGAATTGGAGAGTGTGCCTATCTCAAAAGCTTGGAATAGCGATGTTCGATGGCCGTTTTCAAGGCTTGTGACGTACCATCATGGGTTACGCTGACACAAACTCACTCTGTGATGGTTAATCATGGCAAAGCGTAACGTCAAAAAGAAGCAGAGAGTCAATCGAACGTATGGTATGACGATCAGCCAGGCGCGTAAGATGACGGAAAAAAATCCTAAGTCTCCCGATGGATGGAGAGCTCTAGGACGTCTTCTCATACGAGATAAGCAATATGAAAAAGCACGTCAATTACTTGAATATGCCAGAGAAGTAATACTTGAAGATCATGTGTTGCTGGAACAATTAGGGTATTGCTATCAAAAGCTAGGGAAGCTAGAGTTTGCTGAAACAATATCAGAAGAAGTTTTGAAGTTAAAGCCTAATTCTTCTCAGGCATATTTGATTTTATCCTCGTGTTGTTACGACCGAGGTCACAAAAAAGATGCGCTGAGATATGTAAAAAACGCCGAAAGAATAGCACCGGATGATGTGCGGATGCTGGATCGTTTAGGCACGATTCTGTATGCGTTGCATCATTATGAAGAAGCGTCGGAAGTTTTTGAAAAACTAATACAGAAAGATCCAAGAAACTTTAGTCACTGGAATAATGCGGCCAATGCACGCCGTGACCTTGGTCTACTAGATGAGGCTAATACCTATTATCAACGTGCAGTTGATCTCGCAGGTACTGTTTCGTCCCCTTATTCCAACCGGTTGACGTTATTGCATTATCTTCCGGATATTAAGCCGGAGACCATTTTTGAGGTATGTCGTGAATGGCAACCGCGTTTTGCACCTGCTTCTCTACCTGATCGACCGGTGCCATGTAACAAGAAGATGAACCGCCGTCTTCGTCTTGGTATGGTTTCCGATGGGTTCAATCGTCACCCGGCGGGCAAGATGATAATTCGGGCACTGGAAAACCTTCACTGCCATGATTTCGAATGTTTTGCCTATAGTACGAATGGCAAGGTTGATTCGCTGACAAAGCGCATTCGATCAGCCATCAGTCACTGGGAAAATATAAATCACCTGACAGCAGAATCCTTGGCAGAGAAAATACGGGATGACAAAATCGATATCCTTGTTGATCTGTCCGGCCATAATAGTGGTAACAGGATGTACACAATGGCTTTGCAGCCTGCGCCGGTGATTGTCAAATGGGTTGGCGGACTAATCAACACCACGGGTGTCAAGGCCATCGACTATCTGCTATCGGATTCTGTTGAGACTCCTGAGGGAGTCGATGGCCTCTATACTGAAAAATTAATTCGTATGCCGGATGATTATATTTGCTTTGATATTCCAGACAAGGTGCCTTCGGTTTCTAGCCTACCGGCCAAAGATAATGGTTATATCACTCTCGGGTGTTTTAATAATCCAACTAAAATCAATGAAGTCGTTTTCAAGGAATGGGCAAAGATCATGCATCAGTTGCCTGATTCACGGTTGTTTCTTAAAGGTCGTCCCTATGCGAGCGACTCGTTCTGTGAGCGGCTGTATCAAACGATGGAGTGCCATGACATAGCGAGGGAGCGACTGATTATCGAGGGCCCCGGCAGCAACTATGAGTTGTTGGAAGCCTATAACCGCATGGATATCGCTTTGGACCCTTGGCCCTACTCCGGTGGACTGACGACTTGTGAAGCCTTCTTGATGGGTGTGCCTGTCGTTACCATGCCCGGGCCGACCTTTGCCGGTCGCCATAGTGCCACCCACCTGGTGAATGCCGGCATGCCGGAGTTGGTGACGAATAGCTGGGATGAGTACCGGGAGCGTGTTCTGGAACTGGCCGGCGACCTGGATAGCCTATCGACCATACGCCAGCATCTGCGTGAGGTGCTGACTAAATCGCCGGTGTGCGACGGCCCGCGTTTCGCCAAGCATTTTACGACGGCCATGCGAGCGATCTGGCAGCGCTATTGTGAGGATAAAGCACCGGCGGCATTGACCTTCAACAAGGAAGGGCAAGCCTGGTTCGACGATGAGGATGACCCCGTTCATATCGAGCCGGTACTAGACGATGCTGCGGATTCGGATGATTCCGGCTTTCGCTTCCAGTTCGAGGGCAAGGTCATCGCCATCGACAATGGTGGCGAATTGCTGAACCATGCCGCGACACAACAGATGCTGTCGCTGAATGCGTTCGAGGTCATTACTTTTGACCCTCGTAGTGAGGCTTTGCAGCATTCATTGATCCAGCATGAGGGCGTACACCATTACCCCAATACCTCATTGGGGGATGGGCAGCCAGCAACGCTCTACACGTGCCTTGACCCATCGATGACGGCTACGTTACCGCCGCTGCCCTCGGAAGACCTATCGGATGAGCAAGCCCAAGGCGCCAAGGTATTGGCACAGTTACCGCTCAATACCATTGCGCTTGACAAGATAGAAGGGCTGCCATCGTTAGATTGGTTAGTTCTGGATGATCGTTGTGATGCCGGGACGATACTCGAGAATGGCAAAACAGCCTTGAAAGATACGCTGTTGATCCAGGCGCGTATTACCTTTCAGCCGACACATGAAGGACAGACAACGCTGGATAAAGTGACAGCATGGGCACAGAACAACAGCTTTCTTTTCTATCGTCTTAACAATCTTCAGCACAAGAGTCATCTCCCTGCGCGAGATGACTTGATCCGCCACCAAGCGACGGAGTTGACGCATGCAGATGTGCTGTTGCTGCCTAGTCAGGGACGAATGGAATCTATAGACGACAACCAAAAGATGAAATTAGCTTTCCTACTGCATACAGCCTATGGCATGAAAGACATGGCTTATAAAATCATCTCCATCGTGGATGAGGAAAAAGCTGATGAGTATCTTATTGGAGAACAGTTGGTTTTTCGAGAACAAACAAAGATAGATGACGTCAGCAGCCACGACCCGGATGATGAAGACGATACGATAGCTGATGAAATCGACAAGTTATTGGGGAGAACATAACTATGCTTCCGATTGTACAGTCTGATCCTAAAGAGAATGTATCGAGTGATGAGAAACAACGTGAAAATCAAGATAGTGATTTTCTCAAGCTGGTTAAAACAGCCAAGAAGAGTGAGCTTAGAGCTCTTGCCAAGATATTGATGCCATATATTGCAGAGGCTGAACTTAAGCAGGTGAGGGTATGGGGTGATAGAAGTCGTATTCATTTGGATAAAGCAACGATCTCTGTTAATGACCTTTTGATAAATACACGATCAGGCCATGTGACAATTCATGAAAATTGTTTTTTTGGCCATCGTTGTATGTTGCTTACAGGCAGTCATGATTATACGAAAACAGGTATGGATAGATTAAAAGCGGTACCTGATAGCGGCAATGATATTGAGGTGGAATCAGGAGCATGGCTTGGCTCAGGTGTTACTGTCCTTGGCCCTGCCAAGATAGGAAGGAATGCAGTAGTGGCTGCGGGAAGCCTGGTCACTAAGGATGTTCCGGAAAATACGATAGTTGCTGGTAATCCTGCAAAGCCTGTAAAGAGAATTGATGGGAAAGATATATAAAATGAATTCAAATAAAAATTTAATATTCGCGGTCACTCATGGTCGTACAGGGACCACGATGGTTACTGAAGTTTTCAAAATATTTGATAACGTAAGATCAGAGCACGAACCGGAGCCGAATTACGCAAGCGTTTTCCCACATGTGAAATCTGACCCTAGAAATGCGATCAAATTTCTTGAAAAAAAGCTATCTACGATAGATTCTTTTGATGAAGAAAATTATATTGAGACAAGTAATGTTTTTGGTAAGGGGTTTTTGATTCCTTTGCTGAGGATGGGGCGAATGCCGGGCTTGCTCTTTTTGAATAGAGACTTTAGGGAAACTGCACGAAGTCTTTATGTACGTGGAAGTATTCCTGTACGCTCTAAGATGGGAAGACATTTTTCTGCAGACCCATCGGTACCTGGGAGTCTACCTATTTTTTCTCCTGAGTCCTTATCAGACTACCAGATGTGTTTTTGGGGGGTTTTGGATTCGTACTATAGACAGCTTCAGGCTGAGAGTGTTTATAAAAAAGAAGGAGGGTGTTATTGTTGGGTGAATGCATCAGATTTTCATGATTTTGAGAAAGCTGTGAGTATAGGCTCTACTTTTGGTCTTGGTGTATCTGACAAAGAATATGCTAAAAAAATGCATTCTGAAATCGTTGGTGTTCATCATAACCCGAACAAGGGTAAGCGCAACACCAGTGAAGTGTCTGCTTTTTCGGAAGAAATAGAAGTCATTGATAGGGTCGCATTTTATGATCCTGAATTTGTTGAGTCTTGTCTATCTTCGAAATATTTGAGTAGTGATGTCGTATCGTATCTTCGCCAAGATTGATTGGTTTGATTTTATGACATTAAATTTTAATGGTTTTTTATAAAAATCGATTTTGTTGTTGAAATTGCGTAGGGTGTCATCCTTGTCATGTTGCGAGCTTGGTGAGGGGATTGACAACGTCTTCGTATGGGGGCGGTTCAAGTTTCAGCAGGTATTGCCGATATCCGCCTAGCAGAGGGAATGGAATAGGGGCTTATGGAGGCCTAGTCCATCGGGCCTCCTTGGTTTCACAGCGGCTACCGTTCACGGCATCTTGACGGCGTGGAGGTGTCGTTTTTGTCAGACGGGTGGTTCACCGTCAAAACCTTACACATATAGAAAGATCCATTTAATGACCCTGACAGAGCACAATATCACCCCTCGCGACCTTCTTGACGACATCCTCCCCAAGGTCAAAGCGACGGAGCGTGTCGTCAACAACACGCTCAAGTCGATGCTGGAGGAAGCGTCGGACGACCCGGCGGAGCGGCGGCGGCTGGAAAACCAGGTGATGGAGTTCGAACTCGAGATCACCATGATCATGATGAACCTCGAGCACCTGATGAACCGCTATGCCACGGCGTTCCAGGAAGTGACCGATTCCGGCCATCGCCGTTCCGGGCCGGTGTTGGAACTGGATCAACACGAGGTCGTGGCAGTCGATAGTGCTCGGAAGCTGTATGAGCGAATACAGGAATTGCAGCGCGCTAATACATCGCCGGATTGAGCGATGCGTTGACAGTCACTGGTCATCATTCGCTCAAGCTTCCTGCCACTGTGCGACTGTTCCCATCGACATGAACATCTTGTGGGGGGAACACTCAAGGAAGAGGAGCATTCAAAGAGAGTGTCCGAAACCCTTGGCCGGAAGACGTTCCGGCAATGAACGCAGCTCTGCCAGTGGCATGGGCCTTGCAAATCGGTAACCCTGTAGCAGGTCGCAATGTCGGCGGACCATGTCCTGCTGCTGCGCTTCGGTTTCAATGCCTTCGGCAACGACCATCATCTCCATGTGGTGTGCCATGGTGATGACGCCTTGGACGATAGCGGCACTGCGAGGGTCGGACAGTGTGTCAGCGATGAAGCTGCGGTCGAGCTTAACCTTGTGTGTTGGTAAGTCGCGCAGGTAACTGAGACTGGAAAAGCCGGTCCCGAAATCATCGATCGCCACACGGACGCCGATAGCCTTAAGCGTCTCCATCATGTCGATGACCTGGGATGCGCCGTCCAGAAATACACTTTCCGTGACTTCCAATTCCAGTTGATTCGGCGGTAAGCCCGTTTCTTCCAGTATTCGGCGTACCTCATCGAGGAAGCCATCGCGGTGAAACTGCAACGAGGAGATGTTCACGGCGACCGGCAATATTCGCTCTTCCTCCGTGCGGAACTGTGCCATTTCTAGGCAGGCTTGGCGAAGCACCCAGCGTCCCAATGGGATGATCTGGCCGGTGCGCTCGGCCAACGATATGAACTCGTAAGGTGTTATTAAGCCGCGGCTAGGGTGGTGCCAACGTACCAGGGCTTCTACACCGCAGACACGTCCGCTCGTGGTTTCCACCAGCGGTTGGTAGTACAGTTCAAATTGCTCTTCGTGCAGCGCGGTATGCAAGTCATGTCGTAATAGTACACTGTCCTTGATGCTTGCTACCTCGCGATCCCGATACCATTGCCAGGTGTTGCGCCCTTGCCGTTTGGCTTTCTCCAGGGCCAGGTCAGCATGCTGCATCAACTCGTGGGGTTGATCGAGCGTGATGTCGTTACAGGCGATGCCAATGCTGACGCTGATATGAAGGCAATGGTCATCGACTTCGAAAGGCGTTGCCAACGTCTCCAGGATACGATCTGCCAACTCGACGACCTGCTCGTGGCTATCGCACCCCGTCAGAAGCAGACCGAACTCGTCACCTACCAGTCGTCCCAGCGTTTGCCCTTCGCTGACCAGCGCGTGAAGTCGTGTAGCCACCTTGGCCAGCACCTTGTTGCCCAGATGATGACCTAGGCCATCGTTGAGAGTCTTGAAGCCATCCATGTCGAGATACATCACTGCCAGCAGCTTCTGATGCTGCTGACTGTAATGGAAGGCCTCTGACAGGCGGGCATCGAAGGCCGTACGATTGGGCAGGCCGGTGAGCAAGTCATGACTCGCTTGATAGGCGATCCGGGCGTCCTGCCCCTTCTGGCGGGTAACATCCTGCTGGATGCCAATAAAGTGAGTGCAGGTCCCTCTGTCATCAAAAACGGGGCTGATCACCAGTTGATTCCAAAACGGCGTGCCATCCTTACGGTAGTTGAGCAGTGTCACTTCAACATCACGCTGATCGCGTATCCCGTGACGGATAGCATCGACAGCCTTGAGGTCAGTTTCGGGGCCTTGCAGGAAGCGACAGTTGATTCCAATGATTTCCTCATGCCCGTAGCCGGTCATGGTCGAAAATATGGGATTGGCATAGGCAATTGGCATGTCGGGCTTGCAGGCATCCACCATCAAGACGCCGTTCGGGCTAGCATCAACGCCACGCTTGAGCAGGCGCAGCTCGTCGGTTTGTTGTTTACGCTGGGTGATGTCGCGGCAGATGCCGTAGACGCCAACGATTTCGCCGTCGATGATCACCGGGAAGTTGGTGATCTCCAGATAATAAGGGTGTCCTGAGGCGTGCGTGCCCATGGTTTCGTAGGTGATGGCTTCACCCTGACGTGCGGTATCGAAGGCGGCTTGCGTCAGGTCCCGGTAGTCGGGGGTGATGAATTGGTTGAAGTGCAGGCCTACCAGATCGGCTTCGGAGTAGCCGGTAATTCGTTCGAGGGCGGCATTACCACTCTGGAAACGGCCTTCCAGGTCGAACGAATAGACTCCGTCCGGATGATTGACGAACAACGAGTGGTGCCACTCGGATAGAGTACGATGCGCCTGTATATCACGGTCGCGGATCAATGCCAGCGCAATCAGCGCCGCCGCTTGGCGCAGTCGACGCTTGTCGTCTACGGTAGGCTTTTCAGGAGAACTGTAGTAGGTGTCAAAGGTCCCCAACAGCTCTCCATTGGCAGTCACTACCGGGCTTGACCAGCAGGCGCGAAGTCCCTCGGCCATGGCCGCTTCCCGCAAGCCTTCCCAGCGAGGATCGGTCGTGATGTCCTCGGTGATGATGATACGGCGTTCGAAGGCCGATGTGCCGAA
This sequence comes from Aidingimonas lacisalsi, assembly GCF_008079445.1. Taxonomy (GTDB): domain Bacteria; phylum Pseudomonadota; class Gammaproteobacteria; order Pseudomonadales; family Halomonadaceae; genus Aidingimonas; species Aidingimonas lacisalsi. The sequence goes on from NZ_VRYH01000004.1 coordinate 16,749, forward strand.
GGAAGCGACACCGGGTCCGATTGGCACGGCTTGGAGCCGTTGTATATAGCTCTGAGAAAAGTGCTTGCTGGGTACCAGGCTCAATGTGCCTTCGTCGGGGTCATGGCGCATGAAGACTATGGTGGCACTGGGAAGCAGCAGGCTCAGCCAGTGGGCGATGGCATCGAGAGTGTCTTCAAGAGGATGCTGCTCGGCGATCAGCTCATGAATATGCTGCTGTGCCTTCAATAGCTCATACTCGTCGTGCATTAAGCACTCCTTGTATCGTTGAGCTTGTCCAGTCGCATTAGACGCCTCATGTATGTGGTCACAGCTATCGCATCTAGCCATGGCAAGATCGGTTGCAGCAATCAAGGAAAGAGCGTCCCTGTTATTCAGGGCATCGACCAGACGCCTTGGTACTTGAGGGCGCAGTGATTGTCGTCAGATGTGTATGTCACTGTCATTCCAGCCGCTGTATACCAGTGTCGACCCAAGGTGCCGAATAAACGGACGCTTGAGCCGGCGTTGGGTCAGCGAAAAATCAGTGACCGATTAACGTGACGGCGTGGCATAAGGCCACGGAGTTATCTGAGGATCAAGGCTTCGCAGGTGATATGATGACTATGCGATAGTACGAAGTAGATACCTTCTATTGTCATTTCATGCATCTGAAAGATCAACCTTCTTTCGGGACAATATCGTAGTCATCCGGGTTGGCGATGCCTTCAAGTTTACCGATCTGCATGAAATCGTGCGCTTCCAGTTCGGTGCTGATGGCCGTATTCGGAAAGGCGAGGTTTTTCACGACGTTGACTCGGGTCGGCATGCCCTTGCTGTCAGTGTCGATGATCCATGCCAGGAATCTGCGCGAGAACTGGGCGAGACAGCCGATTGGATAGAGGCCGTATATCTGAATGTATTCGACCAGCAGCGCTTTATCGTACTGTTCGTCATGATCGCTGACCCACCGGTAGGCATCCAGAGGCGCACGGGGGGCCGCCCCGTTGCGGGGATGCATCAGCTTGTTGATGACCTTGATCAGCCCTATCAACCGAGCGGTATCGTTGAGGTCTTGATCTGTCTTGCCCGCAGGGTAGCCACTGCCATCCAGGCGTTCATTGCAATATTCAATCACATTGCGACAGAGTTGGCTGGGTTGCCAGCCCGCGGTATCCAACGTTTCCAGTAAGGTCGTGGTGTGGCCTTTCAGAAGAGTTTTCTGGTCCGGCGTCATGTTGGCCTTCAGGGTCGGCAGGTGCGGACCCAGCATCAGCGGTTTGCCCATGGTATGAATGAAGGCGCCCGCGACACTTTCCAGAATATACGGGGAGTGCGGGTCCCTGCCGATCATGAAATCCGCCAGTGTTGCGGCTACCTGAATGGCGTGGCGAACCCATTCCGCTTCATTGCGTAGCAGCGAAAGGGCATACAACAGTTGTTTGCGGTCCTTGTTGACGAGCAGCAACAGCGTATCGACACAGTCATAGAGCGTGTCTTCGGGGAAGGTGTTCTGATTCTTGAGGAACATCAGGATGATGTGGAGCTGTTTGGCGAGCTCTTTGACACCACGCGTCATCGGAGGCTGGTTCGCGTGTTTTACCTTGTCCTGCGCTTCGCGTCGCATGATCTGTTTTTCTTTCTTCCCGGCGATGAACAACGGTGATCCGGCGCCCGCTTCGGGGTTCATGCCGGTGCGTATCGCGACCTCGCGTTCGGCTTCCGCGACAACATGAAACAGGTGTTCGTCGAGCGCGTGATCCTTCTCGATGAATTGCAAGCCCACGGCGGCATGAGTCGATGAGCCGAACGGGCGAATGTGGCGAATCAATCCCTTGGTGGAGATCGATGTCCCGTTGGGAAAGTCGATGAGCACCCCGGGTATGACCTGATCCACGCGCAGGGCAGCGCTGTCTTCGATCGCGATATCGATCATGCAACCACCGATCGAGAGGTTGCGCAGCTTGCCCTTGATGTTCAGTTCATCTTCGTAGACTTCGCAATTGACGCGGGCATGCATTCCCAGGATGAACGGGATGCGAATGGCGTCACGGTTGTCGTTGAGCAGCACGGAATCAGGAAGCTGACACTGGAATTCGTAGAGGTGGTGGTCACGCTTGATGGTAATGGAGCTGACCCTCTCGAAATTGAATATCTCCGCGCCGCCATCGTCATCCTGGACCTCGATATCGAAGGACAAGCGACCGTCCTGGCTGTAATGGGAGATATCTCGACCCCGGGAATCCGCACAGATGGTGAGGTGTCCCGTGTCGGCATCGAGCCAGGTGATATCGCCGGAGAGGGTGCCGGTCAGACTGTTTGAAAAGATGAATAGCTCATGGTCGCGATCCATGAGCGACTTGACCACCTTGGCGGCCGTATTCTCGGCGAAATGCATGGTATGACCCCTTGTATCATTTGCGATGTCATTCGCCGAAATGACTGCCTTCCGTGCTGACTCGGCGCTTAGCCTCCTTGGCGTAGCGACGGGGGGCGTCGATACTCTAATCCTAAAACATATTAACTATGGTAGATAGCCCACCGGTCGATGATTTGTTTATTGTGAACCAGACATATTCTGTCCCGGTTATGATTTCTTAAAGTTTCCCAGCATGCTGCCGATATCTCCGTTATGCCCTGATCTTTATCCATAATAAAGACGACACTAATTCAAGTAGGCTAGCTCAAGGAGGGTAAATGTATTATCGCCGGCAACGGGGCATTCTTGCGATCCTGATTTGGGTGGCGGCGGGGCTTCGGCACCGTATGCAATCTATGTATTCATGCGGTTCGGTCTGGTAGCGGCGTTGTGGAGCATCTCGCTGAGCGTTTTACTGTTTGCGACGGCATTGTGGTGTACACGCATCAATGAGCGGTTGAATGCCTTGCTGGAAACTGAACAGATGCCGGAAGCGGAGGGCGGCTCCTCGTTACCTGAAGGAATTGAGTCGGGATTGAAGATTTTGCGCATCGCCCAGCATAGTCCATTGCGTGGACATGTGAACGAGAAAGCCATCATCGTGGCGATCAATGGCGAGATGCCGTCGACGGCGGCCGAGGCCAATGAGTTGATGGTCGAGGGCGTGAATGACATAGAATGGATGGGGCCGAACGGCAAGGTGTTGACCTCGAAGGTCGAATGCGATGGCGGCGATATCATGGCCCAGTTTGAACAGATCACGCCACCGAAACGTCGGTGAAACAGGCAGGGCTCACACCCTGCATCGCGGTTGAAACCGCTCCTACAACCCCATCATCACGGCATTCTATCGGCACAGGTTGTCGTAGGAGCGACTTCAGTCGCAATGGCTTAGGCAGGGCGGAAGATGTCGATGTCCAGTGCGTCGATATGCCGATAGTGTCGATCGTTGGCGGTGACTAGGGGCTCGCCTTGTTGTAACGCGGTGGCGGCGATCAGTGCATCTGCCATTTGCATGTTATGGCTGAGTGCATAGGTTTCGACGAGAAATGCCGCACGATGGGAAATCCCCTCTGTAATAGGCAGGAGAGCGGCGTTCCAGTAATGAATGGCTTGCCGCAGGATGCGAAGTTCCTGTTTGTTATTCAGACCTTGCAGGAGTTCCATGTAAGTGACCATGGACAGGCTGAAGCCGTTGTGGTCGTCCAGAAAACGGGCAGCGTTTTCGTCGCCGCGTAGATTCCAGATCAAGACATCCGTGTCGATGATCATTGGTTACTCTCCCGATGAAGGGAATGACCTGGGTTGGCGTAGCTTGCGTACTTCTTCATCGACGCTCGTAGCGGTGCGGTTACGCCATAAACCGAACGCCGGGTTGCGGGACTTCCTGTCATGTGGCTGTTGTTGGGGGGCGTACGGTGCCAGCCTCGCACAGGGTTTGCCATGGTAGGTAATCGTTACAGCCTCACCACGCTGAGTAACCGCGAGCAACTCGCGGCTGTGTAAACGTAAATCTTTGATCGTTGCCATCATGAGACATCGCCATTAGCCACCAATATTTCATTTTATTGTGAAACTTTAGGAGGCGACTGTCAAAATGAGTGACGTCCTGCATCGCGGTTGAAATGGCCCTTGTGCTCAACCGCGCATCGTGGTCGATAGCGTGCAAATTTAGCTTCAGTTAAATGAATTCGTGTCGATACGTATTCATTGAAGGGTTGAGAGCAGGGACGTTTGGCAATTCCACAAGCTGTGGCGCCTCTTCGGTTTCTGACCCAGGGCATCGCTCGCCGATGTCGTAACCGAGAGGAGAGAACGACATAATGAATAGCTTATTGCAGCGTCTTCCCATGGGCAGGAAATTCGTCCTGGTGCTGTTCTTACCCATCCTGGGCATACTTTTTCTTGCTGGCGACGAGATGATCGAGCGTCAGAGTCATGCAAGCCATCTGGCCGATTTGCAGTCGTTGACGGGCTTGGTTCGTGTATCCGGCGACCTCGTGCATCAACTTCAACGTGAGCGTGGCCAGAGTGCGGGGTATATCGGTAGTGAGGGGGAACGGTTCGCTAATCGGTTGGTAGCACAGCGCTCGGCAACGGATGAACGCGTGTCGGTTTTCGATGAGCAATTTGCCGAGGTTGAGGCCTTGCTGGATGGTGGGCTTGCCGAGCAGCTCGAGACCGCCCATGACGAACTGGAGACCCTGGCGCAGACTCGGCAAGCGGTAGACGCCGGGACAGTGTCCGTCGATGCCGCTATCAGTGATTATACGCGACTCAATGATGCCTTGATTCAGGTGGTCGCCGAACTCGTGCATGTCGCGGATACTGGCGGTTTGTCACAACGCTTGGCGGCGCATCTGAGCCTGCTGCAGGGTAAGGATCTGGCGGGAATCGAACGGGCGATACTGTCATCGGTATTTGCTTCCGATGAATTCACGCCGTCGCTGTATGAACGCTTCATGACGTTGGTCGGGGAGGAGCGCGCGTTTCTGGCGTCGTTTCGTTCATTGGCCGTCGAGGACGTTTGGGCGACCTACCAGGAGCAGATGCAGGGGGACAGTCTCGAGCGGACCCAGTCGCTGCGTGAACTCGCGATCGAGCGATCGGCGTCGGGGGGCTTCGATGTCGATGCCGGCGAGTGGTTCGACCTGCAGACGGAGAAGATCAACCGCTTGCATGAGGTGGAAGTGGCCATAGTGGAAGAACTCGAACAAGCCACATCCCTGTTACGCACTGAAGCGCAGCAGGCCTTGGTGGGGTATGCCACGATGGCGGCAGTCATAACATTGCTCGCTGTTGGTATGGCCATCCTGGTGACGCGCAGCATCGTCGGCCCGCTCAAGCGGACCTTGAAAACGATCGCTGACAACAAGCACGATCTGACCCAGCGTCTCGTCGTTACAGGCAGTGATGAGTTGGCACAGCTCAACCAGGCGTATAATGATTCCACCGATGAAATCGAGAAGCTGGTTACCAGCATCAAGCGAACGGCGCAGTCCATCAGCGGTGCGAGTTCGGAGATCGCGACGGGAAATCAGGATCTATCGCAACGCACTCAGGAGCAATCCACTTCCATCGAGGAAACGGCCTCCAGCATGGAGGAGATAACCTCCACGGTGAAGCAGACGGCTGATCATGTAGAACAGGCGCGTCAGTTGACTCAAGGAATGGACGAACAGGCATCGGAGGCGGCCAAGGTCGCGGCTAGTACCACCGAGGCGATGAACGAGATCAAGACATCCAGTGAATCCGTGTCGTCGATCGTTTCGGCGATCGATGGAATTGCCTTCCAGACCAACCTGCTGGCACTGAATGCGTCGGTCGAGGCGGCACGAGCGGGTGAGCACGGCAGAGGGTTTGCGGTCGTGGCGTCGGAGGTTCGCCAACTCGCTCAGCGCTGCGCCGATGAGGCGGGGCAGATACGTTCCTTGGTGAATACCAGCGTTGCCAGAATCGGCGAAGGATCCTCGCTGGTGAATTCTTCGACCGAACGACTGGATTCGATTGCTGGCAGTGTCCGCCAGGTGGCGAATCTGGTTGACGAGATCACCAGTGCAGCGCAAGAGCAATCGACGGGAGTGGAGCAGATCAACCAAGCGATTTCTCAACTCGAGCAGGTGACGCAGCAGAATGCCGCCTTGGTGGAGCAAACGGCCACGGCGAGTCAGTCACTCGATGACCAAACCGATGATCTCGCCGGTCTGGTGAAGGTATTTACCGTCGATGACGAGCAGGCTTTCAAGCACACCAAGGCCCCGCGTCTGACTGAAGCCTGAACTTGATTGTTGGCGTTGGCAGTGGCTGGAGCGTGAAAGCACGACGCATCGCTGTCGCAGCCAGCGGGCAGGGCTCACGCCCTGCATCGCGGTTGAAACCGCTCCTACGACCCCATAACCCCGGTATTCCACCTACCGGTTGTTTGTAGAAGCGACTCCAGTCGCGCTTGACCACGCCACCTAAGCAGGGCCAACGCCCTGCATCGCGGTTGAAACCGCTCCCACAACCCCATGACCCCGGAATTTCATCGGCACCGGTTGTTTGTAGGAGTGACTTCAGTCGCGCTTGGCGCCGTCAGGCGCCTTTCATCTATTTCCTCAAGCTTTCTCCATATCGGCCGATCATCGTGTTGAAGAGTGTCCTTTTAAAACAACGAAGATAATGACTCATCGGGATGTGATTCACTTGTGTGGGAGGGGAGATGCTGTATCGCCAGGAACGTTTCATTCTTGCCATATTGCTGTGGGTGGCGGCGGGGGCTTCGGCACCTTATGCAACGTATATGTTCGTCCGCTATGGGCTGATAGCGGCGTTGTGGAGTATTTTGCTGAGCCTGTTGCTATTTGTTGCGGCGCTTTTGTGCACGCACATCAATGACCGTTTGAATGCCACCATGGATGAGGAGGACGACAGCGATACTGACACAGAAGCGGCGGGCGTGTCGGACGCTCATGAGGCAGGGTTACGCATCCTGCGGATCGCCCAGCAGAGTCCGTTGCGAGGGCATGTGAATGAGCGGGCCATCATCGTATCCATCAATGGCGAAATGCCATCGACGGCTGCAGAAGCCAATGGACTGATGGTAGAGGGAACCAATCATATCGAGTGGATGGGGCCGAATGGCAAGGTCTTGACGTCGACTGTGGAGTGCCATGGAGAGGACATCATGGCCCAGTTCGAACAGATCACACCACCGCGCCGGAAAACGTGACGGGGATTTGGGCTGCAGGCACGCGACTTACGCTCTCATCGAAGGTGTGGTGGGAGCGTATGGCTCGTCTACCTTCGATCACCGCGCGTCGGTTCCGTCGCCGGTCAATAATGGCGTAGGTATCACTTACGCCAGAACATTGGCGTCAACAGCACCAGTACCGTCAGGATTTCCAGACGTCCCATCAGCATACCGACGCATAACAACCATTTGGCTGCATCAGGTAGTGGGGCAAAGTTGCCTGATGGCCCGATGGTATCTCCTAGCCCCGGTCCAATATTGGCTACAGCTGTGGCGGCTCCGGTCAATGCAGTGGTGAAATCGAGCCCCAACGCGGAAAGACTCAAGGCCAACCCTGAGATCGTCAGGAAGAAGAAGAACGAGGCCATCCATAGTATGAGAGGCTGGTCGGCATAGGCGCCGAACGAGGCGTCCGAATTGGCGAATCCACCGGTTGCCATGGATGTCATGGCATGGACGACGGCATCCAGTAACGACATTCCGCCCAGCCAGTAAGCGGCGGTTGCGGCGAGAGTGAAGCTCATGTAGATCGATAATGTCGCTTTGGCGATTCCGCCGGTGCGAGGCATTACCTTATCCGACCAGTCGGATGACTCCGTATGGAACAGGCGCATGCCGCCGACCTTGAGGAACGGCAGGATGGCAATGGCCATGACGATGATGCCGATGCCACCCAGCCACTGCATGATGCCGCGCCACAGCTTGAGGCCATCCGACAGCTCTTCGATGTTAACCAGGATCGTCGATCCCGTCGTGGTGATTGCCGATACGGATTCGAATACTGCATTGGTGAAGGATAACTGTGGCACACCGAGTACCAGCGGCAAGCTGGCGAAGCCACTGATCGAGACCCAGCTAGCCGTCGTCAGAACGAACATCTGGCGGGGTTTTAGCTCGATAGGAATACGCCACGTTACGGTCCACACTAGGGCCACGGCCAGCAGTACGACGAGGATGGATGCTACGAAGGCGTGCGTATCCGGATCACCTTGAGAACGGGTGCCCAGGCCAGCGTGCGCCGTTGAAGATGGGAGGCGAGATTGATCGACATGCCCTGACCCGGCCGAAAACTATGGCAAGGCACTATATACGTAAGTATCAGTGACTGCTAGGGCTCTATAGTACTGAGAGCGAGAGGCCGACAGCCGGCGTTCCGGGGATCTGCTGGAAAATACGATCATGAATTTCGATCACCTGCTGACCGCGAGCATGAAGAACATCGTTGCGACTCAGGCGATCGGCAATGCCGTGTCGCTGGATATCGTCGGAAGGCGGTGACCTATTTCGGCTAAGCGCAGTGATTCATAGAGAGCTGATGTTATAAAGGCCTTGGTTTTCTTTACATTGTGACCCAAACAGGAAACCCTACCAAGGTCAGACACCACACCACGACGCCCAGGTAAGGTCGGCACCATGTCTCTACGTAACCTAGCCTGAAACGATAAGCGCCATAATTATGCCGTTATACGAATGAAAATTGCCCCATAGTGGTAGGGAGGCAGCTCGACACGCGACTCCAGCTTGAAGCCCCTACAGCCTGTGATTGATGGCTGGTAATTCCTGACTGATCTCCCAAAACCTGGCCCTAATGGGCGAGCTCTGCTGTGCGCCGTGTGGTTGAGCCGAAAAACAAGGGTTTGTCGATGACGAACTTCATCGAACGTTTCACCAGACCTTTGCCGGGGAAGAAGCCGAGATCGAGCGACAACCGGATCACCGCCTGAGCCTCAAGATCGATGGTCTGCTCGAGCGGCACCAGGAAACCTTCGTAATCACCCGCCGGAGTCACATACCGCTCTCGAGTGATGGGCATGACTCGGTGCTGGTACTCACCCGTGTGTTCGACCTCTTGCGTCTCTATGTTAACGACCGTAGCCCTGCCAGAGGCGCTCCATGTCCTGTCGGGCACGATCCTGTTGGGTAGCAGTACCACGGGCGGCTCGTACTGCACGGTCTGGCCTTGCGTGAGCACGTCCAGACCGGTGAGCAGCACGCTGCCATCCCGGAGCTTGGATAGATGGAGGATGTTGTAGTCGCCAAATCGAACTTCCCAGCGGCCTTCACCGTCTGCTGAACTCAGCTCCATCACGACCTGCCGTCCCTCGCCGTCTCCGTCCACCACCTCGAACGTGTTTTCACTGGGGACGAGAGGGAAAAGCTCTTCAGCCTCAACCTCCTGAACCGTCGACGCCGGAGACTCTGGCGTCTCCGCGAGGGTGGCCTCGGCGGTGCAGAGGCTGGTGCCGATCAGTATCGCTCGCACGTAAGACAGGTACATTGGATCTCTCCTGGAGTGCGTGAACAAGGGCGGTGCAGCACTCGTGGCAGTGAAGCGACGTCCACGGGGGAACCGGCGCCACTGGCGAGGGATTGTGGAGATCTTTCCTAGATTGTAGAAGACGTACGCGTCGTGGTCCTCGGCGATCCAGAGGTATTAGTCGGTTTCGCCGGTGAGTACAAGCATGGACGGCCTCGTTGCCAAACGCATGATTTCCTGAAGCGGTTAGATCGAATCCTTCAGTCGGGTTATGCGCTCACGCGCGACGGGGCATTCACAGTCGATCGCGATCGTCCCGGTCTCCCCCGATTTCCTGGCGCGCAACAAGCCAGGGATGGACAAGCATTTTCCGCACGGAGACAACCGGTCTTAGCCCAGTTTGACCGCCTTTTCATAGAGCCCCGGAAAGCGCCCGTCGGGGTCGCATTCGCGCTTGAGGGCCTCATAGGCCGGGCGGTCGTAGTTCTGCCAGAACGTCGTCTCGTCGTAGGTACTGCGCGAGTACAGGCTCTTCTTGCCGCCGTGCTTCGCGACCAGCTCCTCGACCCGGGCATTGTAGTGACCGTCGGGCTCGCTGGAGCGGACCATGTCCCAGAAACCGAAGTTGATGTACGGGGTATCGGTACGCAGATGGAACAACGAGAACCCGGCGTCGGGAACGACAAACGGGCAGATCCACACCGGGCGGATGCCGATTTCGGCCTCGAAATCTTCCAGAAACGCCGCGGCGTTGGCGATCGGGATGTCTACGTCCTGGATCACCGCCTCGGTGCGCGGCCGAATGGACTGGAGCAGGCTCAGCGGCCAGCGCCGGCTGGAGCGCATGATCTTCTGGTAAGTGACGCTCGACAGGCGCTTGCGTCCGAGAAGCAGCCGCACCGGCATGAGATGGGCGCCGACATTCCTGCTGCACCAGAACCAGTCGGTGTCCCAGCGCCAAAGGTAGTCGTGGATGCTCAGATAATCCTCGCGTTGCTCGCGCAGGCTCCGCCAGTACTGGTGGAGCCAGGTGTAGTCGCTGGCCTCGGTGCCCGCTGGCAGCGATTTGATGAAATGCGCGCGGGTCAGCACGAAATCGTCGGGTGCGAAGTACACGCCATCGAGAAAAGCGCAGGTCGGTTGCGCGCATTTCTCGCCGATCGCGGCGAACAGTTCTTCGGGCTCGCGGAAACGGGTGTGCTCGATCCGGACATAAGGCTGCACCGGAATCAGGCGGAGGCGGACCCGCGTGGTGTAACCGAGGCTACCGTAGGAGTTCGGAAAGCCGTAAAACAGTTCCGGGTGCTGCTCGCGCGAACAGGTCAACACGCGGCCGTCGGCGACCAGGACGTCGAGCTCTTGCACCATGTCGTGCACCAGGCCGTAGCGGAACGCGCCCGACTCAATGCCGATCCCGGTGGTCGCGCCGCCGACCGTGATGCTCTTGAGTTCCGGCACAATGGCCGGGGCCAGGCCATGCGGCAGGGTTGCATCGACCAGGTCGGCATAGGTCGTCATGCCCTCGACCTCGGCGACGCAGGCCTCGACGTCGATCTCGATGACGTGGTTGAGCGATCCCACGTCGATCCCGGTCCGGCGGGCATCCTCGCGCGGCCTGAACAAGTTGCTGGTGGGCTTTCTAAGGCGTACCGGCCCCTCGGACTCGGTCAGCGCCGCGGCTATCGCCTCCACGCGGGCGCGGTGGGCGTCCCAGGCGGCTTTACTCATCGGACTGACACATAGCGCGGCAGATCGCCGTGGCTGAGCACGAGCTGCCAGAGATTCAGATGGCGCGCCCGAAAGGCGCCGGCACAGCTCAACAGGTAATAGCGCCACATCCGGTAGAAGCGCTCGTCCAGCCCTTCGCTTTGTTGCAGATCCGGCCAGGCGGCGACGAAATTGTCGTACCAGCCCATCAGTGTGCGGTCGTAGTCCGGGCCGAAGTTGTGCCAGTCCTCGAGCACGAACAGACCTTCCTTGGCCCGGGTGAGCTGAGCCTCGGCCGGGATCACGCCGCCAGGGAAAATGTATTTCGCGATCCAGCGGTCGGTGCCGCCGTGGCTGATGTTGCCGCCGATGGTGTGGACCAGCGCCAGGCTACCGGGCTTCAAGCGGGCCCGGGCCAGTTCGAAGAAGGCGCGAAAGTTCTTCGGCCCGACGTGCTCCATCAGGCCGACACTCAGGACACGGTCGTATTGCCGGGAATCATTGGCCGCCTCGCGGTAGTCCTGCTGCCGAACGTCGACCGGCAGGCCTTCGCAAAGCCCTCTCGCGTACTCCACCTGCTCGCTGCTGATGTTGTAGCTGGTTACCTCGCATCCGTGCTCCGCGGCCAGAAACCGGGCCAGTTCGCCGAACCCTCCGCCCAGCTCGAGTACACGCATGCCCGGTTCCAGGTGCAGCTTGCGCGCAATGAGCTCCAGCTTCGCACGCTGGGCCTCATCCAGGGGCGCGTCGGCCCCGTCGGGGCCGTAATAGGCGCAGGTGTACTGCATGGTCGGCCCGAGCATCGCCTCGTAGAGCCGGTTCGAAAGATCATAGTGCTGCTCCGCGACCCGCCGCGAGCGCCATCGACTCTGCTCATTCCCGAGCCAGCTCAGCAATACCCGCCCGAGCATAGCCGGCGTGCGCACCTTGCGGTTCAGGCTGGCCCGGAGCATCCGGAAGAACAACTCGTCGAGCCGCTCGGTGTCCCACCAGCCGTCCATGTAGGCCTCCCCGGCGCCGAGCGTCCCCTCGGCCAGAACGCGCTGGTACAACCGCTCGTCGTAGACCTGGAGATCCCAGGGCCGCTCGCCGCCGACCTCGACGTCAGCGCTGCTCAGCAGTTCCGTGACTTGTTGTCTTGCTGACATGCTTGTGCCCCTCGCAGGAATCGGATGGCCGGGGTCCGGCCGCAATAACCGTGCCTCATTAGCCTTAATCAGAGCTAGACCCAAGTTCGCAACGTTCCATTCTCCTCCGGATCCGGACGTCCCTGGAAGTGGTGCAGATCGAGGGTGGTGAAGCCACCGTGGGCCTTCGTTAGCGTTGCAGTCGCCGAACTTGCAACAACGAAGGAGAACCTCACCGCTCTTACACCACTGGACGGGACACTGCCAGCCTATCGTTTCTGACAACCGAATGTAGGGATGACGTCATGGCGAGTACCAGTCATTCGAACGCGCACCACGCCCTAGGTCGGGTGATAGCTTCAGGAGGCACTGTCCAGCGGGAGTAATCCGGTGCTATGGCATCACCGGTATGACCGTGCGCATGAACCGTACCGGGATTCCCGGAGGCTCCAAACCTTGAGAGGATGGAGCCATGAGCATGTCGAAACGATACGCCGCCGAGGTACGCCAGCGGGCGGTCCGCATGGTCTTTGATCACGAGGCCAACTCCCCCTCCCAGTGGGCAGCCATCGGCGCCATTGCCCCCAGATCGGCTGTACGCCGGAAACCCTGCGGAGCTGGGTCCGGCAGGCCGAGCGTGATGCGGATCGCCGTGAAGGTACCACGACGTCAGAGCGTGAGCGGATGCCGGCATCGAGCCCTCGATATTTATTGATTTTCCATTGAATTTTGAATAAAAAGCCCCCGAATTTCGGAGGCTTAAAGTCCAATATTTAAGAAAGAATTAAATCATTGCTTCTTCCTTCGGCTTATCCTCGAAAGAGAAGTGAAGGTGGCCACCCAGCGCCGGCCGGGAAAGATTAACCAAGGCGTCCAAGCTGAAGCGGCTGATACGACCATTCAAAAGATCATTCAGGCGCGGCTGAGTAATCCCCAGGCGCTCGGCTGCTACTTTCTGAGTCACTTTCCATTCGGCCACGCGATCGGCAATTTTTCCCATAAGCTCGGCGCGCAGCCGCATGCTGTCTGCCTGCTCGGGAGTATCCTCGATGGCATCCCACACACTGCTAAAACGCTCATTTGCCATGCTCTATCCTCCTATCGCACGCTTACCGCACATGATGTGCGGATAACGTGGGAGCCCTTAGAAGGCTCCTCTTTTGCATCTCTGATCTTGATCTCGATCACTCCGCGCCCTACATCAGGCATCGGTCGATAGTGATCGGGCATCTTGCCTTGCTGTACCCGGCCGAGCTCATAGCCCGCCGTTTGCTTGGCTTCAGTTGGAAAGTCTCGTAGCCGATCCAACGAGTCGCCGCGAAACTCGATGGGCTTTTCTTCTTCTGGCATGGATCCTTCTCTTCATCCTGGACACCTAAATTTTATATCCATTTTGATATAAAGGCAGCAAGGGCCTCAGTAGGAGCTCGCAGGGTGGGGGAATGTACCCAGCTTCTTCCAGCGCCACTGGCCATCCGCCCGTTTGTATCTGAGTTCCCATGACTTGTTGCCGCTCGGTCGGATCCGGACGTACAAGCCCGGACTGTCCTGTTCACGGTAGTCACTGTCTTCAGGCTCAAGAGAGGCTAGTTACGGTGTCAGCCAATGACCGTCGCTTGATCTCACTCCGCTTCATGAGTCTCGCGATTCCCTGTTACCTACGTTTGTACCGCTTAACTTTAATAGGTACACGTGGGGGTACATGAAGGGGGCGCTGTAGAGGGTTTTGTTGGGCAGTGTTGGAGAGTGATCTTGTAGAAAAATCAGAAAATTTAAGGAGTGATCGTTGTGGCTGGTTATCTTGGGGAGCCTGTTTGGTGCGGAAGGGGGGACTCGAACCCCCACACCTTTCGGCACCAGAACCTAAATCTGGCGTGTCTACCAATTCCACCACTTCCGCAATGCCCCCAAGGCCGCCCATATTCTACGGATGCGCCGTGCCAAGTCAATCGCTACCGGGCAGTGTCAGGTAGTCGGCAGCGCGGCGTGCCAGTTCCCTATCGCCGGCATCGACACCGAGGTACGGAACGTGGCCCAGGCAGGGGGCATCCAGGTGGTATTCGAGGGTGGCCAGGTTGGCGTCGCGTTCGCTGAAATCCGGTGCCATGTGATTGGCGACCCAGCCGGCGATGGCCAGTCCGTCGGCACGGATGGCGTCTGCTGTCAGCCGAGCATGATTGATGGCTCCCAGACGCATGCCAATCACCAGAACGACTGGCAGGGAAAGGGATGTCGCGATATCGGCCAGGTCGTGATCGTCGTTGAGCGGCACCCGCCAGCCACCGGCGCCTTCAATCAACGTCAGGTCACGAGACTCGGCCAGAGCCAAGGTCAGGGAGGCTAGAATATCGTCCAGTTGCAGGTGTATACCGGCTTTACGGGCAGCCAGGTGTGGGGCGATGGCGGGTTCGAAGGCGTAAGGATTGACGAGGTCGTAGTCCGGTTCCGGTCGGGAATGGTTCTGGAGTACCTCCGCGTCAGGGTTTCTCAAACCGTGCGATTCCGGTCGACAGCCTGAAGCGACGGGCTTGAGGCCGAGTGTCGTCATGCCTTGGCGAGCGGCCAGGGCGAGCAGGGCGCCGGTGACGACTGTCTTGCCGGCGTCGGTATCCGTGCCGGTGATGAAGTAGGTTGGCATCGTGATCACTCCTGTAGACCGGTTTCACGATTTGGTGAGTGTCAACGTCAGGCACTGATAGGTAACAGGCAGACCGTGTGGCTCGCGCAGGCGTTCGTAACGTTGTGTGGCGCGGTCGAGGTCACGGCGGGTCAATCGGGCGCCGGGGCGGCTGACCTGGGCGCCGACCCCTTTGATCGAAGCCATGACGGCGGCGAAGGTAGGGTAATGAAAGCGATACGTTCGCTGATCGAGACGGATGTGCTCGAAGCCACATAGCCGTGCCTGGTCGCGATAGGACTCGGCGGAACGCAAGGCGAGCAGGGCGGCCGGTCTGTCGGGTAGCGACCATGCATGGTCGATCTCGGTAAGCGTGCCGGGAACCAGGGTGTTGATCAGGGCGCACCCGCGAGCGGCGAGCAGACGATGCAGGCCGGCGAAGACGGCAGCCATGTCGGGGCACCACTGAATGGTCAAATTGGAGAACAGCAGGTCGAACTGTTGGTCGGCCAGCGGTGGGTGGGCTGCATCGGCACAGAGCCAGCCGATGCGATCACCATGCGTGTGTCTGGCGTGCTCGAGCATGACGGGGGACAGGTCGAGACCGACGAGGGCGGCATCGGGGTAACGACTGGCCAGTGCGGCGGTCCACCCGCCGGGACCACAGCCTAGATCGAGTATACGATGGGCATGCTCGGGCAGAGCCGTCCATAACCGTTCACCCATGACGTGTTGTGCTGACGCGCGTTGCTCATAATGAGGCGCGGCACGATCGAAGGCGTGTGCCACGCGTCGGCGCCACCCGAGGCGCTGGTCATGCGCACTGTCCAGTGTCTGGGCCGGCTTCATGAGTGCGTTACTTGGCGTTCGGCGATCGAGATCACTCGCTTGGCCAGGGCATCGGGCTGCGAGAGTTGGGGGCAATGGCCACATCCCGGGAGCGGAGCGTGATCGCTGCCGGGCGGAATCAGGGGGTCGTCATTGCCTCTGAGCGAGTGGATGGGGCACGGCGGGTGCTCGAGAGTGTCGCCGATATCCAGTTCGTGCAGTTGTTCGAGACCGTGTCGCAGGGTCGTGACATCGGCGGGAGGCGCGTCGCCGAGCAAGTCGCGCAATTGGCGATGTGAGCGTCGCGGTTCGGGTTCGCCCCCGAGTTGCCAGCGCAGGAAGTGCGCCCAGGTCGCTGCCGGGTCTCGGGCGAATGCGCGACGGAACATCGCGAATTCGGCGTCGTTGACTCCCCGGCCATCGGTATTCGGGGTCGTGAATCGCTTGCCCATGCCGAGTATGATCAGCGCCGATGGCCGAGGCAAGTGCGTCAGCAGTCGGGCCGCCAGCAGTGCGCCAAGTGACCAGCCGACCCAAAGGCTGTCGCCGGGTAGCTGGCCGGCCATGCGCCTGGCCAGTTCTGTCATGTCGAGCGGGGAGTCCAATGGCGAGCTCCCGCGATATCCCGGCCAGTTCGGGGTCAGCACCTGCCAGTCGGCCGGCCAGTGCGATGCCAGCGGGCGCCAGATTCTCGCATCGATGCCCCACCCGGAGAGTAGCACCAATGAGGTCATGAACGCTCCCGCTTGATCAGCTCTCCCAATGTGTCGAGCAGGGCATCGATGTCGTCTCGAGTGTGCGAGGCCGACAAGGCTATGCGCAGACGTGCCATGCCATGGGGCACGGTCGGTTCGCGGATGGCGCCGATCATGAAGCCCTGGCTGCGCAGGATGTCGCTCCAGCGTATGACGCGTTCGACATCGCCTAGCAGCAATGGCTGGATAGGCGTATCGGAGTTCATCAGAGGAAGGCCCAATTCATCGCCGTGATGACGGAAATAGGCGATGTGATGATGCAGGCGTTCACGCCGCTCGGGCTCATCGTGCAGGATATCCAGGGCCGTCAGTGTGGCAGCCGTGATGCCGGGAGGTTGGGCGGTGGTATAGAGATAAGGGCGAGCGAACTGGATGAGAGTGTCGATCAACAGGCTTTCACCGGCAACGAAGGCCCCAGCCGTGCCCAGCGCCTTGCCTAGAGTACCGACCAGTATCGGCACTTCCTGCGTCGAATAACGCTGCCCGACACAACCATCGCCATTCTTGCCGAGCACGCCCAGCCCATGGGCGTCGTCGATCATCAGAGCGGCCTCGTAACGCTGGCAGAGGGCCGTGAGACCGTCGATGTTGGCACGGTCGCCATCCATGCTGAAAACGCCATCGCTGGCGACCAGTTTCAGGCTATCTTGCGGTGCTCGCGAGAGCAGCAAGGCCAAGTCTTCCAGGGCGCTATGATGGAATCGGCGTGAGCGAGCGCCTGACAGGGCGGCCCCATCGAGCAGGGAGGCATGGTTGTAGCGGTCCTGAAAAATGCGCGTGCTCGAATCGCAGAGTGCTTGAAGCACCCCGAGGTTAGCCATGTAGCCGGTGGAGAACAGTAGTGCCCGAGGTCGGCCGGTGAGTTCGGCCAGGCGTGCTTCCAGTCGGTCGTGGATGTCGTAATGCCCGTTGACCAAGTGCGAGGCACGGCTGCCGATACCGTATTGCCGCGCTGCCCTGGCTTGGGCCTCGGCGAGGCGCGGGTCGCCGGCCAGCCCCAGATAGTCGTTGCTGGCGAAATCACGGAGCCTGGCCGAGGGGGACGGCGACATGGTGAGTCGCTCCCGCCATAAGCCGTCCCCACGCTGTTGTGCCAGCCGTTTTTCCAGCCACTGACGCCACATTTCAGTCGAGCCGGCGCGGCTCTCGGGCAATGGTTGTCTCATAGCGTTGCATCATAGAACCGGGTGTCGTCTTGTGGCCACATGGCGCGTTCGAGAGTTGCTACTTGGGCAATCTCATCCTCTTGAGTGTGTCCCGGTTCGGCATGAAGCCCTAGTTTGTCGAAGAGCGCATGGTCGTGCGCTACGTCGGGGTTATCGGTGGTTAAGAGCGTATCACCGTAGAATATCGAATTGGCACCGGCGAGAAAGGCCAGACTCTGTGTCGATTCTGCCATCTGTTCACGACCGGCGGATAGTCTGACGTGACTGCGGGGCATCAGGATGCGGGCCACGGCAATGGCACGAATGAAGTCGATGGGATCGAGATCCTCGACATTTTCCAGTGGGGTGCCAGGCACCTTGATCAGCATGTTGATGGGCACCGATTCCGGATGCGGGTCTAACCGTGCCAGTTGTTGCAGCAGGCCGGCCCGGTCTCTGGGGCGTTCTCCCATGCCCAGAATGCCCCCAGTACAGACTTTCATGCCGGCCTGGCGGACGTTGGCCAGTGTCTCCAGGCGATCGGCATAGCTGCGCGTCGAGATGATCTCTCGATAATAGTCGGGGGACGTGTCCAGATTATGGTTGTAATAATCCAGGCCGGCCGCAGCCAGACGCTGTGACTGCTCGCCATCGAGCATGCCTAGCGTCATGCAGGTTTCCAGCCCGAGCGCCTTGACGCGGCTGACCATCTCCAGCACGACTTGCAGATCGCGTTCTCTGGGGCGTCGCCAGGCGGCTCCCATGCAGAATCGGCTGGCGCCAGCCTGCTTGGCGGCCTTGGCCTGCGCGACGACGTCGTCGATTTCCAGCAGCGTTTCCTTGCCGAGTCCGGTATTGTAATGCCCTGATTGTGGACAATACTTGCAGTCTTCAGGGCATGCCCCGGTCTTGATCGACAGGAGTGTCGATACCTGGACGGCATTGGGGTCGAAGTAGCGCCGATGAACGTGTTGTGCTTGCCATAGCAGGTCGTTGAACGGCTGAGCGAACAACGCCTCGATTTCGTCGAGTTGCCAATCATGGCGAATGTCGGCGTGGGTGTCTTGGCTGTAACCTAGCGTCATACCGGGATCCAGGGACGATGAATGGAAAAATCGGGAAACGACGATCGATCAAGGGAATGATAGGGACTGAGCGTTATCTGTCAACCAGGTTTGTGATGTTGGTTGACAGGTGTCTCAGATACGCCTTGCCCGGGCGCTGTGCGTTTTGCCTGGGCGCCGCGATGGAGGGTGCCCCCTGGTGCCGTCAGTGTCTGGACGAGCTGCCGTGGAACCGCACTGCCTGTTCGCGATGTGCCGAACCTTTCAGTGGCCCTGCGGGCGAACCGATCAAGTCGTGCGGCGCCTGTCTACGTGAGCCTCCGTCCTTCGTTCGTGCCAGGGTGCCGTTATGCTATAGCGACCCCGTAGCGGCGCAAGTGCAACGGTTCAAGTTCTCTGCTTCGCCACGCGCCGGGGCGATATTGCTTTCGTTGTTGCAGGGGGCGTTGACAACGGGCGGGGACGTCTTGCCCGAGGCACTGGTAGCCGTCCCCCTGCATGAACAGCGAGCCAGGGAGCGTGGCTTCGATCAGGCCGATTGGCTGGGATCTCGCCTGGCTCAGCGCCTCGGCATGCGTTACATCAAAGCGCGCCGTTTACGCTCGACGCCCACCCAGCGCGGGCTGTCTCGGGAACAGCGTCGGGCCAACCTCAAATCCGCCTTCGTCATCGACACGTCGTTGCCGGCCAGTGTGGCCATCCTGGATGACGTGATGACCACCGGGGCGACGCTCGACGCGCTTGGGCAGGCATGCCTGGAGGCAGGCGCCGATCATGTCGAGGCCTGGGCAGTGGCCAGGACACCGATGCATTGAACGTGTTCTGTCTGATTCGCCGTATCGATGTCTGTTAGGATGCCGATATATCGTCGCTTTGGAGATCCATCATGGTCGCTGCATCCGCCCATCCCTTCGCTCAACTCGACCCGGCTCGGGTGGTGGCGGCTGTAGAGTCGTTAGGCTTTTGGGTCGCCGATGAACCGTTTGCGCTGAATAGCTATGAAAACCGGGTTTTCTCCTTGCGTGATGAGTCCGGTCGACGCTGGGTGGTCAAATGTTATCGCCCTGGCCGCTGGAGCGATGAGCAGATCCAGGAAGAGCATGCGTTTCTGTGGGAGCTGGATCAGGCCGACGTGCCGGCCTGCGCTCCCTGGCGCAATGAGCAAGGCCGCAGTCTGCATCACTACGAAGGGTACCGGGTGGCACTGTTTCCGCATGTGGCCGGTCAGGCGCCGGAGTTGGAAAATCCGGCGCATCTGTTTGCCCTTGGCGAATTGATCGGGCGTTTGCATTCCGTATCCGAGCAGGGCCGTTTCGTGTCACGACGAATGCTGGATCTTGATGCCATGGTGGCTGAAAGTCGTGAACGCGTTCTGCACTGTCCATGGCTCACCCAGCGACAGCGCCGGGTTTATGAGCGCTTGACCGAATCGTTGTGCCAGGCTCTGACTCCTTATACCTGGTCACCGGCAGCGTCGATCCGTGTGCATGGCGACTGTCATCTGGGCAACATGTTGGGCCGGGATGAGACGTTCACGCTGGTGGATTTCGATGATGCCGTCATGGCGCCTGCGGTTCAGGATCTGTGGATGCTATTGACGGCTCAGCACGAAGACGATTTGCGCATGCAACTCTCGGAGATTCTCGAAGGCTATGAACAGTGGCGTGAGTTCGATCGCAGTGAACTCGAATTGATCGAGCCTCTGCGGACACTACGACTGTTACGCCATAGCGCCTGGCTGGTGGCTCGTTGGGAAGATCCGGCGTTTCCCAGGGCCTTTCCCTGGGTCATCGAAGAGAGCTTCTGGGACCAACAGCTTCGCAACCTGGAGCAACAACGTCTTGCGTTGCAGTCACCGCCTCGCTGGCTAGCGTGATCGATCCGATTTATCGGGTCGGTAGACTGCGTGATAGGCCCAGTTGCGCTAGAATCGTCTCAATCAGGCAGTGATAATTGTACAGTTATGTTATTTTTGTGTAGCTTTTGTACATTATGCCTATCGAGTCGATATCACTAGTGGACCAAGACATGAGCGAACAACTCGCCAATCACTTCTATCACATTATCCAGGGACTGGGAGAGAACCCCGAGCGTGAAGGGCTGCGAGACACGCCGAGGCGTGCCGCCGAAGCGCTGCAATTCTTGACTCGTGGCTATGGACAGTCGCTGGAATCGCTGGTCAATGGCGCGGTTTTCGAGTCGGAAACCGACGAGATGGTATTGGTCAAGGATATCGAGCTCTACTCGATGTGCGAACACCATATGCTGCCCTTCATTGGCAAGTGCCATATTGCGTATCTGCCGAATGGTCGAGTGCTGGGGCTGTCGAAGTTTGCCAGGATTGTGGACATGTACGCACGACGCCTCCAGATTCAGGAAGATCTGACTCGCCAGATTGCCGAAGCGATTCAGAACGTCACGGAGGCGCGCGGCGTGGCCGTGGTCATTGAAGCCAAGCATATGTGTATGATGATGCGAGGTGTCGAAAAGCAGAATTCCAGCATGACCAGTTCGGTCATGCTGGGGACATTCCGCGAAAACCAGCCGACCCGGCAGGAGTTCCTGACGCTGGTCAATGGCCGTTGACTGTACTCACGATCAAGAGGGTGTCATTTCCATGCCCATCCATGCCCTGACCGACCAGCACTTGGACCACGACCTGGCGACGATTTGCATCAAGAATCTGCGACTGCGTACCTATGTCGGTATCAAGGAAGACGAAATACAGAATCGTCAGGATGTCGTCATCAATGCCATCATTCGTTATCGGGCCGATAGTGCGGTTCAGTTCAATCATATCGATCAGGCGCTGAATTACCGGACCATTACCAAGCACGTGATTTCGCATGTCGAAGACAACAGCTTTCTGCTGTTGGAACGCATGACGCGTGAAGTCCTTGATGTCATCATGTCCTATGAGCAGGTGCTGACCGCTCAAGTGGAAATCGACAAGCCCCATGCGTTGCGGTTTGCCGACTCGGTGTCCATTACGTTGTCGGATTCGCGTGATGATGGTCATCCTTGAGTGCGCCGTTGTCATCTTGTTGTAGCCGCCAGAGGAAGCCGTCAGGCGTCGGAGACCGCGACAGTGTCAGCGCCTCTGCAAGTTACGAATTATCGCGTTGAACGGCGGCGTCACTGCCGCTGGATCCCGCAAGGAGAAAACCATGGAATCCCTGCAAGACAGTCCGCTGTTCCGCCCCTTTGCCTATATCGATGGGAGTTGGGTAGCGGCCGACAGTGGTGAACAGATTGATGTGGTGAACCCTGCCGATAGCGAGGTCATCGGTCGGGTGCCTCGTTTGGGGCGTGGTGAAACGGAACGGGCGATTACGGCGGCCGAAGCTTCATTCGCCAACTGGAAGGGGCGGACGGCGCTTGAGCGCGCCGACATTCTGCTGAAGTGGCATGACTTGATGCATGAGCACAAGGATGAACTGGCTCGCATCATGACACTCGAGCAGGGCAAGCCACTCAAGGAAGCGGCGGGAGAGATCGCCTATGCAGCCAGCTTCTTGCGCTGGTTCGCCGAGCAGGCTCGGCGTGTCTATGGTGAGACCATCCCGGCGGCCAGTTCCAACCAGCGCGTGATGGTTCTCAAGCAGCCTGTCGGCGTCGTCGGTGCCATTACGCCGTGGAATTTTCCGGCTGCGATGATTACCCGGAAAGCCGGCGCTGCGCTGGCGGCCGGTTGCCCGATCGTCATCAAGCCTGCGAGTCAGACACCGTTTTCAGCGACGGCATTAGCGCTTTTGGCCGAATGGGCCGGCGTGCCACGTGGTGTCTTCAACGTGGTGCCTGGCAAGGCAAGTGAAATTGCCGGGGCACTGACCGACTCGCCCTTGGTACGCAAGATCACCTTTACCGGGTCGACCGAAGTCGGGCGTGATCTCATGGCCAAGGCGTCTCAGCATATCCAGAAATTGTCGCTGGAACTGGGTGGCAATGCGCCATTCCTGGTCTTCGAGGATGCGGACCTGGATGCCGCGGTTGCGGGGGCGATGGCGGCGAAATTCAGGAATGGTGGTCAAACCTGTGTCTGCACCAACCGTTTCCTGGTGCAGTCCAGTGTGGTCAATGCCTTCTGCGAAAAATTGGCTGCCGCCATGAATAGTGAGTTGCATGTCGGTGATGGAACCCAGCCAGGGATCAACATTGGCCCCTTGATCGACGAGAACGCTGTCAACAAGGTGTCCGAGCATGTGCAGGACGCGGTCGAACATGGCGCCAAGGTGCTGCTCGGCGGCAATCCACATCCGCTCGGGGGCAATTTCTTCACGCCCACGTTGGTCACTGATGCCAACGGTGACATGAAGGTGGCTCAGGAAGAAACCTTCGGGCCACTGGCCGCAGTCTTTCCCTTCGAGGACGAAGAAGACGCCGTGGCCGTGGCCAATAACACGCAATATGGCTTGGCCGCGTATTTCTACTCGCGTGATCTGGGACGGGTCTGGCGCGTCTCCGAAGCCTTGGAATACGGCATGGTGGGCGTCAACACTGGCTTGATTTCCAATCCGGCAACGCCATTCGGTGGGGTCAAAGCCTCTGGTCTCGGGCGCGAAGGCGGACATCAAGGACTCGAGGAGTTCGTCGAAACCAAGTATCTGTGCATTGATCTTGGATGATAAGGCGCTGCCGGGCGGTTAGCCCTGCCCAGGTGGTACCGTCGGCGCCTGACGGCGCCAATCGCGACTGAAGTCGCTCCTACGACAACCTGTGCCGATGGAATGCCGAGGGGATGGGGTTTTAGGAGCGGTTTCAACCGCGATACAGGGCGGTCAGCCCTGCCCAGGAGGCACCGCCGGCACCAATCGCGACTGATGTCGCTCCTACACGATGGATCCCCTGAGGTTTTTGGGTTTTGTAGAAGCGGTTTCAACCGCGATACAGGGCGGTCAGCCCTGCCCAGGTGGTACCGCCGGCACCTGACGGCGCCATCGCGACTGAAGTCGCTCCTACACGATGGATCCCCTGAGATTTTTGGTTTTGTAGGCGCGGTTTCAACCGCGATACAGGGCGGTTAGCCCTGTCTAGCTGGCACTCAGTGTCTGAAATGGCGCATGCCGGTGAATACCATGGCGATGCCGGCTTCATTGGCGGCATCGATCACTTCCTGGTCGCGCATGGAGCCGCCGGGCTGGATGACGGCGGTGATACCGGCAGCGGCGGCGGGGTCGATGCCGTCACGAAATGGAAAGAAGGGGTGTGCCGCCATGACGGACCCTGAGACCGCCAGGATTTCGTCGGCTGCTTTGATGCCAGCGATCTTGGCAGAGTACACACGGCTCATTTGCCCTGCACCGACACCGATGGTCTGTCCTTCCTTGGCATAGACGATGGCGTTGGACTTCACGTATTTGGCGACACGCCATGCGAAGGCAAGGTCGCGTAATTCCTGTTGGCTTGGCGCTCGCTCACTGACGACTTGCAGGTCGTCGCGTTCGACCATGCCGAGATCCCGATCCTGAACCAGCAAGCCGCCGGTGACGCACTTGAGGTCGTGACTCGGGAGCCGTTCATTCGCCCATGCATGCCCGACATCCAGCAGGCGCACGTTCTTTTTCTCGGCAACGATGGCAGCGACATCATCACTTACGCCGGGCGCGATGATGACCTCGACGAATTGACGGTCGATGATGGCGCGTGCGGTTGCTGTCTCGATTGGCTCGTTGAAAGCGATGATGCCGCCAAAGGCACTGGTGGGATCGGTGGCGAAGGCTTTGTCGTAGGCATCCCGCTGAGTTTCTCCAACGGCGACACCGCAGGGGTTGGCATGCTTGACGATGACACAGGCGGTGTCATCGAACGATTTGACGCATTCCAGCGCGGCGTCGGTGTCGGCGACGTTGTTGAATGACAGCGCCTTGCCTTGCAGTGTGATGGCGGTCGCTACGCAGGCTTCCCGGGTGTTGTCATCGACATAGAAAGCGGCGCGCTGGTGCGGGTTCTCGCCATAGCGCATCGATTGACGCTTGCGAAATTGGCGGTTGTAGGTCCTTGGAAACGTCTCATCGCTTTCATCGACCTGTCGACCGAGATAGTTGGCGATGGCCGCATCGTAGCCGGCCGTATGTTCGAAGGCCTTGACCGCCAGGTCGAAGCGGGTGGCATCATTGATAACGCCAGCGTGGATATCGATTTCCTCGATCAAACGGGCATAGTCATCGTTGTCGACGACGACGGTGGTATACGCGTGATTCTTGGCACAGGCCCTGAGCATGGTGGGGCCGCCAATATCGATGTTCTCGATGGCGTCGGCCAGGGTGCAATCGGGCTTGGCGACGGTCTGCGCAAATGGATAGAGATTGACCACCACCATGTCGATGGGGGCGATGTCATGCGCTTCCATGACGGCATCATCCTGCCCCCGGCGACCGAGAATCCCGCCATGTATCCGTGGATGCAACGTCTTGACGCGCCCATCCATGATTTCGGGAAACCCGGTGTGTTCGGAGACTTCGGTCACGGCGATGTCGTTGTCCGAGAGGAGTCTGTAGGTGCCGCCGGTGGAGAGCAACTCGATGCCGCGTTCCATCAAGTGCCGTGCGAAATCCACGATACCGGTCTTGTCCGAGACGCTGATCAAGGCTCGGCGGATCGGCTGAGGTCGAGTCGATGTGTCGCTGAAAGACGATTGGTTGGCCATGAACTTACCGTATTGGCTCCTGAAAGAGGGTGGACAGCTCGAGCGTCAGATCAAGTCATAATACTTGAGCTTCTTGCGCAGCGTGCCGCGGTTGAGTCCGAGTATTTCGGCGGCTCGGGTTTGATTGCCGTCGGCATACTCCATCACTCTGGCTAGGAGCGGGGACTCCACTTCGGCTAGCACCATGGTATAGAGGTCGGTGACCGTTTCGCCATCGAGGTGATCGAAATAACGACGCATGGCGATATCCACGGCTTCCCGCAGGGGGCGCTCATGCATGTCGTCGGCCGATACCGTGGGCGCGTCGACGGCACTGCCGATATCCAAGGGGTCCTGGCTGCCATTGACGCTCTGTTCGGGGGTTGTTGCTTGCCTGCTCGTCATGCTGCGCTGATTCCATCCAGTCCCATGCGCAGTCCGGAATGGACGTCGTCATGGTGAAACAGTTCATCCACGAATCGGTATTGCTGCGTGGTGCTCTCGAGGGAGTTGAAAACCTTGCGAAGCGCCTTGGCCTCTGCTGCCTCGAGTGACCGATGCGTACCCGGGCAATGGTTGTCCAGATACCAGCCCAGATGCTTCCGGGCAATGCGTATCCCCATGGTGTCGCCATAGAAGTCATGCAAGGCAGCGAGATGGTCCCGCATGACTCGTCGGCGCTCAATCGGAGATGGCGGATCCGCCAGTCGGCCGTGGCGAAGGTAGTGATCGATCTCGCTGAAGATCCACGGGTTACCTTGAGCGCCACGGCCGATCATCACGGCGTCCGCACCAGTATAGTCGAGGACGTCGCGAGCTTTGACAGGAGAATCGATATCGCCATTGGCAAAGACCGGGATATTCACCTGTGACTTGATGGCGGCGATAGTGTCGTATTCGGCCTTTTCCTGATAACGCTGTTCGCGTGTTCTGCCGTGGACTGCCAAGGCCCGAATGCCACTATTTTCCGCCAGCCTGGCGATGCGTTCGCCATTGCGGCTATCGGCGCACCAACCGGTGCGAATCTTGAGCGTTACCGGAATGTCGACGGCGGCAACGACGCGTTCGAGAATCGCCGCGACGAGTCGTTCATCGCGTAGCAAGGCCGAACCGGCTGCTTTATTACAGACCTTCTTGGCAGGGCAGCCCATGTTGATGTCGATGATTTCGGCACCATGCTCGACATTGAGCCGAGCCGCCTCGGCGAGCATGTCGGCATCGCCTCCCGCAATCTGTACGGAACGGGGCCCTGGCTCGCCACTATGGTCGAGCCGTAGCCGGGACTTGCGGGTGTGCCACAAGCTGGGATCCGAGGTCACCATTTCCGATACGACCAATCCGGCCCCCAGTTCTCGACAGAGCTGGCGGAACGGGCGGTCGGTGACGCCGGCCATCGGGGCCAGGATGACTCGGTTAGGCAGGCAGTGCCGACCGATGGCAGGCATTGCTGGCTGGGTATCATGGAGCATGCGGCACCAGGCGTCATTCTGCGGGGGCACCTATCATACTGATCGGCACCCCTCGCGAAAAGTCGAAAATGGTCCACTCCCTGTCGGAACATGTCCGGACAAGGCTCAGCGCGAGCCGTCGTAGCGGTAGCCGACCAGTCGTACCCAGCCGTCGCGCTCGCAGGGAGGGTCGATCATCAACCCCTGATCGCGATAGGCATCCGCCACATCGTCGGCCTGATGGGCAAGAATGCCGGATAACACGATCGTGCCTCCGGGGGCCACATATCCGGCGAGCGTGGCTGCCATCTCGATGAGCGGGCCGGCCAGGATATTGGCGAGCACGATCGGATAGTCGTCGCCCTGGAAGGTATCCGGTTCGTACAGTGACAGGCGGCTTGCGTCGATCTCGTTGCGTTCGGCGTTATCGCGACTGGCCGTGAGTGCCTGTGGGTCGATATCGGTGCCGACGGCGTGGGTGGCACCCAGCTTCAGTGCGGCGATGGCAAGGATGCCTGAACCGCAGCCGATATCCAGGATGGCCTGATCGTCAAGCCTGCCTGCGAGCGCTTGCTCGTCGAGCCATTCCAGACACAGTGCCGTGGTAGGGTGGGTGCCCGTGCCGAATGCC
Organism: Aidingimonas lacisalsi; assembly: GCF_008079445.1. Lineage (GTDB taxonomy): Bacteria > Pseudomonadota > Gammaproteobacteria > Pseudomonadales > Halomonadaceae > Aidingimonas > Aidingimonas lacisalsi. Next base: position 44,083 of record NZ_VRYH01000004.1, read on the forward strand.
AGTCCGGGATCGAGAATCAGGTTGACGCCGTGCGGGTCGGGGCTGTCATGCCAGCTGGGCACGATCCAGAGCCGCTTTCCCATCTGCAGTGGTTCATAACCGTCCATCCACTCGCGTTCCCAGTCGCGATCCGCGACGAGTTCGAAGCTGATGTCCGGGCAGGGATCGTCGGGGACGTCGGCGGCCCAGGCCTGACCGACCCGTCCTATCATGGCCTCGACGTCGTCCAGGTCATCGTAAAGACCGGTCAGCACGGTTTCATTCCACAGCGGCGTCGTGCCGAGCTCCGGCTCGAGCACGGGATCGTCGTATGCGTCCTGCAGACTGATTGCACTGGCGCCTTCGGCGATCAATAGTTCCTCGAGCCGTTCCGCTTGTTCCGGCGCAACTTTCGCTTTCAGTTGAAGCCAGGTCATGCCGTCACCTCTTGCGTGCTCACGAGCCTCGATCTCACGACTCGAGCTTCTTTTCCAGATAGTGGATATTGACCCCGCCCTGCTGGAAGTTGGCGTCGCGGACCAGGTCCTTCTGCAAATCGATATTGGTCTTGATACCTTCCACCAGCAACTCGTCCAGGGCGTTGCGCATACGCGTCAAAGCGTATTCACGGGTTTCGCCCCAGGTAATGAGCTTACCGATCAAGGAGTCATAGTAGGGCGGCACCGAATAGCCGGTATACATATGGGAATCCATGCGCACGCCTAACCCTCCGGGCGGATGGTAAAGCGTGACCCTGCCTGGCGATGGCATGAACGTCCGCGGGTCTTCGGCATTGATACGGCATTCGAAGGCATGGCCATTGATCTTGACATCGTCCTGCTTGATGGACAGTGGCTCGCCCGAGGCGATACGCAACTGTTCCTTGACGATATCCACGCCGGTGATCATTTCGGTGACGGGATGCTCGACCTGGACCCGGGTGTTCATCTCGATGAAGAAGAACTCGCCGTTTTCGTACAGGAACTCGAACGTACCGGCGCCGCGATAGCCGATTTCCAGGCACGCATCGGTACACGCTTTGAGCACCTGTTGACGGGCCCTTTCGTCGATCTGTGGGGCGGGGGCTTCCTCGAGCACCTTCTGATGACGGCGCTGCAGCGAACAGTCACGGTCGTACAGGTGAATAGCGTTTCCCTGCCCGTCGGCGAGGACCTGAACTTCGACGTGGCGCGGTTGTTCGAGGAACTTTTCCATGTAGACCGTGCCGTCACCGAAGGCGGAATTGGCTTCATTCTGGGTGACGCTGACGGCGGACAATAGATGGGCCTCGCTGTGTACCACCCGCATGCCGCGACCTCCACCGCCGGCAGCCGCCTTGATGATGACCGGGTAACCGATGTGACGAGCCATGGCGATCACCTTGGCTTCATCATCCGGTAGCGGACCGTTAGAGCCGGGGACGGTCGGAACGCCGGCCGCTTTCATGGACTCGATGGCACTCACTTTGTCGCCCATCAAGCGGATGGTTTCTGCCCGCGGGCCGACGAACGTGAATCCTGAGCGCTCGACTTGTTCAGCGAAGTTGGCGTTCTCGGAGAGAAATCCGTATCCCGGATGGATGGCGCTGGTGTCCGTGACTTCGGCGGCACTGATCAGCGCGGGTATGTTCAGGTAGGATTGTGCCGATGAAGCGGGGCCGATGCACACGGCCTCGTCGGCCAGACGCACATGCATGAGTTCTCGGTCGGCCTTGGAGTGCACCGCTACCGTCCTGATGCCCAGTTCCTTGCACGCACGCAGTATGCGCAGGGCGATCTCGCCGCGATTGGCGATGAGTACCTTGTCCAACATCATTTATACGCCCAGGTTGTCATGAGGATTCGGAAGGTCATGCCGGATAATGACATGGCGAACTGTCACGGAGGTTATCCCAGGATGACCAACGGCTGATCGAACTCGACCGGCTCGCCGTCTTCGATCAGGATCGCCGTGACGGTGCCGTCACGGTCGGCCTCAATCTGGTTCATCATCTTCATCGCTTCCACGATGCAGACCGTTTCGCCTTTCTTGACGCTTTGACCGACTTCAACGAACGATTTGGACCCTGGAGCGGGCGACCGGTAGAAGGTGCCGACCATGGGAGACGGAATGGGGTGTCCTTCGGGCTGATCCGTCCCTTCTTCCTGGGCTGCGCTAGGCGCACTAGCCACGTCCTGAGGTTGCGGCGCGGCCGGTACCGCAGGTTGCGCAACGGCTGCAGGTGCAGGAGCAGCGGGTTGTGGAACCCCGTTGGGATGGCGGCTGATTCTTACCGACTCTTCACCTTCCTGGATTTCGATTTCGCTGATATTGGACTCTTCCAACAGCTCGATCAGCTTCTTGACCTTGCGGATATCCATGCTGTTTATCTCAATCGGTAGTGTGTTGGTGCATGTCCTCGGGATCGGAGATCGATCGCGGCAACTGGCGTGCAGTTGACAGTTAGCCTGGAAGGCGCTGTCAACCTGCTCAAACTTCGTCGAGATCACGGCACGATCTTGCACGTTACCGTCTCAAGTGGCCCTTTAAGGCATTAGCGGCGGAGTTTGCCGAAAAAAGCCGGGCGTGTCCAGAACGATGGACGTCACTCCTTGCCGTGGTCGAGGCATCAACTGCGTTGCTCGTCCAGCCAACCAAGAAGTTGGCGCAGGTGTGCGGCAAATTCATCGCTGTCGACTTCACCCTGGATGCGGGCATTGCGTATCTCCTCGCCTTGAGCGAAGAACAGCAGGCTGGGCGGGCCGAATAGCGTGAAACGTTCCAGGATCCGGCGAGTGTCATCGTTACTTTCTGTTACATCGACCTGAATGCGTCGAAAGGAGGATAAGGCGTCTGCGACACGGCGGTCGGTATAGACGTTACGCTCCATGCGCTGGCAGGAGATGCACCAATCGGCCGTGACATCGACGAACGCCGGGCGACCGTTGTTCTGAGCGGATGCCAGAGCGTTTTCCAACTCGTCGAGGCGTGTCACGGTCGTGATATCGCTTGTCGACCGACGGTCACCGCCGGTGGTTGCTGTCTGGCTGGCTTCGCCACTTGACGGGGCAAGAGGCCGTAATGGGTCGTTGCCACCTCGTGCGGCGCCGAGCACGAGGGCGACACCCCAGATCAGTAACAGGATACCGGCCGTTTGGCGCAAGCGTGGCCACCCTTGAGGCGTGTCGAAGCGCAATGCGCCTAGCGCCAGGGCACTGCCTGTCGCGAGCGTTCCCCACAGCAATAGCGACAACGAGTCAGGAATCAAACGTGACGCGAGCCACACGGCGATACCCAGCAGGAGCACACCGAAGGCGGCTTTGACGCCATTCATCCAGGCACCGCTGCGGGGCATCAGGGTGGTACCGAATGTACCTACGATGACCAAGGGCACACCCATGCCAAGGGCCAACGCCAGTAACGCCATGCCGCCCATCAGTGCGTTACCTGTCGTCGAGATGAAGACCAGGGCACCGGCCAGTGGTGCCGAGACGCAAGGCGATACGACGAGCACCGATAGGGCGCCGGCGGCGGCCAGACCGAGATAACCGCTGCGTTGTGCGCGTTGTTGCCACTGTTCGACCCGAGAGGCCAGCTTGGGTGCAAGACGCAGGTTGAAGACGCCGAACATGGCGAGTGCAAACAGCGTGAACAGTAGCGCGAAGGTGATGAGTACCGGTGGCGATTGTAGGCGTGCCTGCACATTGAGTCCGGCACCGAACAGGCCCATCAGCACGCCTGCCAGGGCGTACGTGGCGGCCATGCCGGCTACATAGCTGAGTGAGAGCAGGCAAGCCCGTGGTCGGGTCGGGTTCTGGCCGACGATGATCGATGACAGGATGGGAACCATCGGCAGCACGCAGGGCGTGAATGTCAACCCGAGTCCCGCCAGGAAAAAGAGACCCAGCATCCAGATGGGGTTCGTTTCGTCGAGTATGCGGTGAAAACGTTCATCCGCACTCAGCAGACTGCGACTTCCTTCGACAGTGGCCTCGCCGTCGGGTGAGCCGAGGGGCGAGGCGTCATTGTCACCGCTCGCTGTCCAGTCGGCGAACTGGTTGGGCGGTGAACTGGCGCCCGCATCGAGCTCGATGGTTTCGGGCGGGTAACAGAGACCGGCGTCGGCACAGCCTTGAAACGTGACGCGGAGCGGTAACGGAGTGGCCGCCTCGCTTTTCAGCGGTACCTCGATCACGACACGATCATAGAAGACATTGACGTCGCCCAGGAATTCGTCGGTCTTGGCCTCGCCGGGGGGGAGTACGGGGTCGCCCAGTGCGGTGTCGTCGCGGCTTTCGATCTGGAAACGGTGGCGGTACAGGTAATAGCCTTGGGCATTCTCGAAACCGACATACAGCGTGTCGTCATCGTGCCAGGCGCTGGCCTGGAAGGCGTCATTGACGGGAAGAAAGTCCTCGTTGTCGTCCGATGAGAACCATTGGGCTGAAACCGCACTGGAGAATGACAGCAGCACGATGCCTGCCAGTAGAATCAATCGGTGAATCAACGCGAAGCTCCTCACACTGCCTATATTCGTTGCGGCGATGGATGTCTCGGACGCATTTCTGCGACCCTTGGGGACGACGCGAGTTCCGATACGTGGAAGGCGTCCGCAGGTTCGCATGCTAGGATAACTCTCATGCATCGTATCGGCGAGAGTCGAGCCGGTACTTCCTCAGTCTCAGGTGCAAGGATGGCGTGATCATGGCCGCACTCGGTAAACGCAAGACTGCCGCATCAAGAAGAACGTCCGACGTACTCGAGCGTCCCGAGTATGGGTGGATATGGAAACCGTTGCTGGCATTGCTGGTGCTTTACCTGTTGGTAACACTGGCATTGGGTATTTGGTGGAGCCGTGAACCACCGGCATTCGAGGTCGACCGGGTGGTAGACATACAGCGGGGTGATGCTGCTGCCGATACGGCGGCCGCTGATGAGCAAGCCGGGGCTGTCACCACCGCGACCTTGATGACGTTGGTCGATACCCTGCTGGACAAGCCCGGCGGCTATTTGCGCAATGACTTCATGCCGCCAGGGTTATGGCTGGATAATCAGCCTAACTGGGAGTATGGAGTGCTACGGCAGGTACGGGACATGTCATCGTCGCTGTCGACGCTGGCAGCCGGCTCACCGGGCGTCGTGGAGGAGGCAACGGAACGTTTCCAGGCCAATAGTCGCGATTGGCTTTACCCGTCGACCGAGCGGCGTCTGCAACAGGGTACCGATTTGCTGGGTGAGTATCTGATGGCGCTGGGCAGTGGTGACGCAGCGGGATTTCGTCATGACGGCGAAGCGGTCTCTGCCTGGCTGGATCGTGTCGAAGAGCGCCTGGCCTCCTTGACGACTCGACTGTCTGCCAGCGTCGGCGAGTCGGGAGTCATCCATGGGCTGGACGTCGATAACGAGGAAATGTCATCGCAGACACCCTGGTACAAGGTCGACGACTATTTCTATGAAGCCCGTGGTAGCGCTTGGGCGCTGATGCATTTGCTACGTGCGATGGAACAAGATCAGGCAGAGCTTTTCGAGCAAGCCGGCGTCGATGAGTTGACTGCAGGACTGATGACCGAGCTGGAGCGAACTCAGCGCCGCTTGTGGAGCCCCGTGGTTCTGAATGGCTCGGGGTTCGGGATCTTTGCCAACCACTCGTTGATGATGGCCAATCATACGCAGCGGGCGAGAGAGTTGATCGCCGAACTGTCGCAGCGGTTGGCGGATGTCGACGTGAGTGAGAGCGGTGCCGCCGATTCGTCGTCGACGGAGACAGCCGGCAGTGGCACTGACACGTCAACGACGGATGCCGACGCAAGCGACGCAGAGGAGCCGGCGGTGTCGTCAGGCAATTGACAGGAACCCGATATCGGGCCCCGTCAAGGCGCCCGATAGATGACGTGAACGGGGAACGTCAGGCCTTGGTGTAGGCGTCTACGGCCTTCTCGATCGCCTTGCGGGCCGCGTCGACGCCTTCCCAGGATTCCACCTTGACCCATTTGCCTTTCTCGAGATCCTTGTAGTTCTCGAAGAAGTGAGCAATTTGCTGGCGCAGCAGTTCGGGCAGATCGGTCACTTCCTGCACATGGTCATACAATTCCGTCAATTTCTGATGGGGAACGCAGACCAGTTTGGCGTCCTCGCCGGCCTCGTCGGTCATGTTCAGGATGCCGACGGGGCGAGCGCGAATCACGCTGCCTGGCTGTACAGGATACGGCGTGACCACGAGTGCATCGAGCGGATCGCCGTCATCGGCCAGGGTGTTCGGGATAAAGCCGTAGTTGGCCGGGTAGAACATGGGGGTAGCCATGAAGCGGTCGACCAGCAAGGCGTCGAGATCCTTGTCGATCTCGTACTTGATCGGTGCATGGTTGGCGGGGATCTCGATGGCGACAAAAACGTCGTTCGGAAGGTCCTTGCCGGCGGGAATCTTGTTGAAGCTCATCGTTGAATCCTTGCAATGGCTGTTAGCGGCCTGTTCCTCGACAGACCAGGTGACAGCGGCTTGATTAGCCGGCTGACATCGGAAATGAATGATCGTCGGCCAGAGACAGTAAGGCCTGGAAAACGGCCGAATTATACGAATTGCGACGGCCGATTACCAATGCGACGAAAGCGGGTGACGGATCGGTTGCGACACATCTGGACACCCGGGTGGGGGATGACGTGTATGATAGTCGGCATTCATGGTAACGAAAGGGGGCATCACGTGTTCGATCGAGGGGATCGGCCGTCATGAAGGAGTCCGTCCAGATGGAGTCGGAGTTGTCGCTTAGTGTCGGACAGGCATTCGTTGCACCGGATCGTCGTTATCATCGAAGTTCGATGTCGGTGCGCATACCCGAAGACAAGTTGTTGCGGATCAAGGGCGCCAGTGCAGTCATCAGCGATTCCACGTCGCGCAATGCCATTGCCAAGCAAGCCGGTGACCTCAGTGTCCGAGGCTTCCTGACGGATTATTACTCGACTCCGGACCACTGGGATGTAAAGACATCGGCGACTCGTGTGCTGCACGCCTTGAACGGCTGGTGTTTCAGCCAGAGCGGTCATGTATCGGGAGGCAGTTATATCGCGTCGTTGTCGGCGATGGTGTTTCGCGGGAGTGAAGCGCATCTGTTCCACATGGGGGATACATTGGTGTTCCGCTTACGCGGGGCGGAATTCGAGCAATTATCCCGCGATCATGTCACTGATCTGGGCGGTTACCGCTATCCTTCTCGGGCGCTGGGCATGGATGCCAGTATCGATATCGACTATGTACACACGCCGTTGAAGCAGGGCGATATCTTCCTTTTTACCACCCGTGCCGTGGGCGGCACCTTGATGCCGTCGGATTACGTACATCTGATCCGGCAGGATTCCAGCAATCTGGATGCTGCTTGTGAGCGGCTCTGCGAAGCGGCGAGCGAGCGTGCTCAGGAACGCGGTTATGGGGGAGAAACCTTCTGTTTCCAACTGCTGCGTATCGATCAGTTACCTGAAGAAGAGAGTGACGAGCCCGGCAAGATCTATGGTGACTTGCCGGTTCCCCCTGAGCTGGCCAAGGGGGAGCGCCTCGATGGGTTGGAAATCCAGGAAGTATTATCCCGCACGGCGCAGTCCCGGGTGTACCGCGTTCAGGATGTGTACAGTGGCCGTGAGATGGTCATGAAGGCGCCTAGTCCCGAATTATCGACCCGCAACGCTTACCTGGAACATTTCCTGTTGCAGCAGTGGGTGGTGGAGCGGGTCAACTCGCCTTTCGTGGCCAAGGTGATGGAGTCGTCGCGCCCACGGCGTTACCTGTATTACCTGATGGCCTACATCGACGGCGAACGGCTGAGTGACTGGGCGCGACGCCATCCTCAAGCCAGTCTGTCGCAACGCCTGGATATCGCTCGACAACTGGGCAAGGCCGTTCAGGCCTTGCATCGCCGCGACCTGCTGCACCAACAGATTCATCCCGATAACGTATTGATCGATCGACATGGACAGGTCGTTCTAGCCGACTTCAGTGCGTGCCGGCTGCGTGAAGGCGATGGGCACAAGCGGTCACGAGAGTTGGCCAGGCAACTCGGACTGACCGAGCATAGTGCCCCCGAATATGCATTGGATGATGATGTCGGTCGGCGTAGCGATCAGTACGCCTTGGCATCCACCGTCTACTGGCTATTGACGGGACAGTTGCCCTACGAATTACCGCCACACCAATTGCGAGGGCATACCGATCTGGAGCTGCTGAACTATCGTAGCGCCCGGACGCTCAATCCCGAGGTGGGGGCGGGGCTGGATGATGCCTTGCGGCGCGCCCTGGATCCGCAGCGAGCACTGCGCTACCGGCGGCTTTCCGAGTTTCTGGTCATGTTGCGGGAACCTCGAAGTGACACTGCCCGTTCCACGAGTCCGCGAGTCTTCCGCGAGCCGGCCAACTTCTGGCAAGGCATTGCCGGTATCCTGTTGTTGCTCCTGGTACTATCATGGTTGCTGCGATGATGTCGCGTGGGAGGAATGGCCGGTTTCGCCCGTTTCCTGTGTGCCAGGGGGCGAAACCGGCCGTGTTCGGACGCCTATCGCAGATGGCGTGCCTATAGCTCGAAGGTGGGTAGCTTGCGCGCCACACGGGCCAGTTTCGGCTTGGCGACTCGTGGTAACCCGTTGTCGTATGGCGGGTAATCTTCGCCCTGAATCAATGGTTCCAGGTAACGTCGACACGTTGCCGTGATACCGAATCCGTCTTCGCGAATGAAATCACGCGGCATGAATTTCTCCCGGTTGGCGACCTCTGCCAGCGGGGCGGCATCGATGCGCCATTCATAGGGGGTATCGGATACGCGTTCAATGGTCGGCATCATGGCATTCTTGCCGGCCAGCGCCAGTTCGACGGCATGAGCGCCCACGGCATAGGATTGTTCGACATCGGTTTTCGAGGCCAGATGCCTGGCGGCGCGTTGCAAGTAATCGGCAACGGCCCAGTGGTATTTATAACCCAGATCCTGTTTGATCATGCCGGCCAGCGTCGGTGCCACGCCACCGAGTTGGCGATGGCCGAATACATCGGTATTGCCGGAGTCGGCTAGGAACGTGCCATCCGGATAACGAGCGCCCTCGGAGACGACGATCACGCAATAGCCGTAACGTTTCACCGCGTCTTGAACGCGCGTCATCACGGCTTCACGGGAAAAATCGATCTCGGGAAAAATGACCATGTGCGGAGGGTCGCCTTCCCCCTGACCGGCCAGCGCGCCGGCAGCGGCGATCCAACCGGCATGGCGTCCCATGACTTCCAGCACGAAGACCTTGGTCGATGTGGCGCACATCGAGGCAATGTCCTGTGACGCTTCCAGCGTGGATGTTGCAATGTACTTGGCGACGCTACCGAAACCGGGGGAATTGTCGGTGATCGGTAGATCGTTATCGATCGTCTTGGGGACATGGATGGCGGTCAGTGGGTACCCCAGGTGTTCCGACAGTTGCGAGACCTTCAGGCATGTATCGGCGCTGTCGCCACCGCCGTTATAGAAGAAATAACGGATGTCGTGAGCCTTGAAGACGTCGATCAGACGTTCGTACTGGGCGCGGTGCGTTTCGATGTCCTTGAGCTTGTAACGGCAGGAGCCGAAGGCGCCGCCTGGTGTATGGCGCAGCGCGGCGATCGTGTCGTCGGACTCTTGCGAGACATCTATCAGGTCTTCGGTCAAGGCGCCAATGATCCCGTTGCGTCCGGCATAGACCTTGCCAATGCGATCGTCGTGACGCCGGCAAGCCTCGATGACGCCGCAGGCACTGGCATTGATGACGGCGGTAACCCCACCGGATTGGGCATAGAAGGCGTTGTGCTGAGCCATGGGGCTGCTTTGCTCCTGCGCTGTATCGTGAGCGAGTAAACCTGAACTCGATGAACGAGAGCGTTATCTTAGTCGAAAGTCGTTCGTTCGTCGAAACGCTGGCGTTGCTGACATACGTGGCTCTCCCACTCGAATTCGCTGTCTCGGCGACTGTTCCGTGTGGAGTGCATGAGGGTCGCATGCTAGTCTCCCTGCCATTATGGCTGATGGTCACGGCATCAAGGAGTCCAACGCTGGAATGCATCTCCACATTGTAGGTATCTGCGGTACGTTCATGGGGAGCCTGGCTTTGCTCGCCCGCGAGTTGGGGCATCGGGTGAGTGGGTCCGATGCCAATGTCTATCCGCCCATGAGCACGCAATTGACCGATGCCGGTATCACGTTGATGGAAGGGTATGATGGCGCCAACCTGTTGCCTCGCCCGGACAGAGTGATTATCGGTAATGCGTTGTCGCGCGGTAATCCGGAAGTCGAAGCCGTGCTCGAAGCCCGTCTGCCTTATGTGTCCGGTCCGCAATGGCTGGCCGAGGCAGTGTTGCCCGGTCGGCGTGTCATTGCCGTGGCGGGCACGCATGGCAAGACGACGACCGCTAGCTTGCTGGCTTGGCTGCTGGAACATGCCGGACAGTCGCCAGGCTTTCTGATCGGTGGCGTGCCGCGCAATTTCGGGGTGTCTGCTCGCCTGGGACACGCCGACGCCCCCTTCGTGGTCGAGGCCGATGAGTATGATACGGCCTTTTTCGATAAGCGCTCCAAGTTCGTTCATTACCGGCCGGATATTGCCATTCTCGGCAACCTTGAGTTTGATCATGCCGATATCTTCGATGATCTGACTGCGATCGAGCGGCAGTTCCACCATTTGGTTCGTACGGTACCTGGTGATGGCAAGTTGCTGGTGGCCGATCATGAGCCGGCACTGGAGCGCGTCCTGGCGCAGGGTGCCTGGACGCCGGTGGTCCGTTTCGGAACGGCTGAGTCCAGCCCGTGGCGAGTGGAATGCCGGCAAGACGATGCCCGCCGCTTTCGGGTCATCCGCGAGGAGGAGGGCGCCAGCGATGAGGCCGTCGTCGATTGGTCATTGACGGGGACGTATAATGCACGCAATGCCTTGGCGGCCCTGGCGGCGGCCAGTGAGTGTGGCGTTGCCCTGACGGCAGGTTGCCAATCGCTGGCGCATTTTGCCAGTCCGCATCGTCGCCAGGAAGTGCGTGGTGAAGTGCGGGGAATTCAGGTAATCGATGATTTTGCCCATCACCCCACCGCCATTGCCGCAACGCTCGAGGGACTGCGGGCGGCGACCCTGGAAGGTCGCTTGTTGGCCGTCATCGAACCGCGTTCGAATACCATGCGGCTGGGCAATCTTCGGGACCGCCTGGCGGCTAGTGTATCCAGCGCCGACCGTGTGTTCTGGTATCAGCCTGAAGGACTGGAGTGGTCGCTGGCGCCACTGGTCGACGAGAGTCTCGTGCCCTCGCATTTGGCCACCACCATCGATGGCATGGTCACTGAAGTCGTGGCGCAGGCCAAACCGGGTGACCGCATCGTGGTGATGTCCAATGGAGGGTTCGGAGGCATTCACGACAGATTGCTATCGGCACTGGAGAGCATGGATGAATGAGCGGGGCGAACGTGAGTTCCGAGCACCGATTACCGTTGCATTGACCGGGGCGTCGGGGGCGCCTTATGGCCTGCGTTTGATCGATTGTCTGGTAGCCGCCGGTCATGAAGTCTGGGTGATGATTTCCAAAGCTGCGCACATGGTGATTGCGACCGAGACGGATGTGCGGCTACCGGCTCAACCGGCGCGATTGGCTGTGGCGCTGTGCCAGCGCAGCGGTGCGGTTGAAGGTCAGATTCGCTGCTTTGGGCGAGAGGACTGGATGGCGCCGGTGGCTTCGGGGTCGGGGGCGCCGTCGTCGATGGTCATCTGCCCCTGTTCCACTGGCACGCTATCGGCAGTGGCGACCGGCGCCAGTAACAATTTGATCGAGCGTGCGGCAGATGTGGCTCTCAAGGAGCGCCGTCAGTTGATCGTGGTCCCCCGTGAGACGCCGTTGTCGGCGATCCATCTCGAGCACATGCTGTCGTTGACGCGCATGGGGGCGACCGTCATGCCGGCTGCACCTGGGTTCTATCACTATCCCGGGCGGATCGACGATCTGATCGATTTCATCGTCGCTCGTATTCTGAATCAGTTGGGTATCGAGCATCGCTTGATGCCCCGTTGGGGCTCAGGCGTGGGGCAGCCAGAGTAAGCGTGCGATCAGCAAGCCCGCTGATGACAACGCCAGTCGTACCCAGGGAGCCTGGCTCAGTGAGGGAGGCGTGAGGCGCTGATGGCTGATGCGTGTCACAGCGCAGATCACGAGTCCCAGTAGTGCCCCGCCGACGATATCGCTAAGCCAATGGACATCGAGCAACAGGCGTGACAAGCCCATGGATAGGCAGGCCAGTATTGCCAGCCAGTAGGGCAAGAAACGCCGGCGATGAGGCAGTTCCTGGGCGACGAAGGCGGCGGCCAGGCCGAACACCACGACCGAGATCGAGGTATGCGCGCTAGGGTAGGCGAGGGAGTCGGCGAGATGCATCGGGGTGTCGGGGCGGGCACGAGCTACAAGGGCCTTGAATACGGTATTGGTCAGTGCCGTGGTCACGAGTGCGCCGCTCAGGTGCCATAATGTCGAGAAATGTCTGGCCCAGCCCAGCCAGACTAGCCATGGAATGCAGAGCGCCAGGATGCCGTACCGGTCCCCGATGTAGGCCAGCCCTTCACTGATGTGGAGTGTCAATGGCGTACGTAAGCCGTCGGCGAGGATGCGTACCTGTTCATCCATGCCAAGTGGCGTGTCGGCCTCAAGAATCAGCAGGGTCCATGCCGACAGAGCGGTCATCGATGTCAGCAGCAAGCAGAGCGAAGCCAGCGGGACTTCACGTCGTGGACGCGACCATCTCGGCCCCAACCACCAACGTCGTAACCATCCATGGCGTCGAGCCAGTCGCACCATGCCGCGATAGACATGACCTTCTCTGGCAAGCTGGTGACGTAACCAGGAAAACGCGAATGCCAGCAAGGCAGCGACGAGACTGAGTAGTGTCAGCCATTGCAGGCTGCCAGCGGGTAAGTCCATCCAGTGAGTCCAGGAGCGACCGAAGAGGTAACCGGGGAGCAGATAGGCTGGCGCCCAGAGAATGGCCGAGCCGATGTTGGCACTGGCAAACGCCCAGGGAGACATGTGCAGCATACCTGCGATCATGGGGATGACCGGGCGAACGGGACCGACGAATCGGCCGATGAAGACCGAGAGAACGCCGTAACGTTGAAAGAAACGTGCGCCGCGTGCAAGCCACTGGGGATGGGCGCGAAATGGCCAGCGGCCGGGAATGCTATCGCGTTGGATGTGTCCGAACGCGAAGCTAAGGCCATCGCCGATGATGGCGCCGATGGTGGCTGCCGATAACAGGATCATCAGGCTGATCTGCTGATGCCCGGCAAGGCTGGCTGCCGCTGTCAGCAGGGCGATACCGGGAATCAGCAGCCCGATGAGCGCCAACGATTCCAGTAGTGCAATGGTGGCAACGATCAGGATCAGCAGAGTGGGCGATGGTGTGAGCTGGGATAACCAGTGGCCGTCGATCAATGCAGGGTGCCCATCAATTGCGTGCCTTGAGCTTCCAGGCGATGACGATACTCCGTTGGGCTTTCACCCGTATGCGGTTGGCTCACGATGATATCGGCCCGGACCGGGCCGGTTTCTGGCAGTACGGTGGCATCGATGGCGCTCATGAGACGGTTCTTTACCATTAGTGCGCCGCTTTCTCCGGTATTGGGGAGGAGGAGCCAGAAGAGCGACCCGTCGACGCGTCCCAGACTATCCTGGCCACGACACGTATGCAGTGCGGCATGACAGAACTGTTGCGCGAGCGTCTGACTCAACCGGATGCCGAACTGTTCGTGTGCCATTTCATACTGTGGTAGGTGAATGACCAGTACGCTCAATGGCCGTTCCAGCAGGTGTGCCCGTTCGACTTCGCCGGTAAGTCGCTCATGAATCAGGCTGGTATGCAGTGCATCACAATGAGAGTCGTACTGGTTGGTCGTGTAGAGACGCGTGCGTAGTCGCCATCGCTCCCAAGGAACCAGCGTGCCGAATAGCAACAGGGTCAGATAGGCCAGCAACGTGAAGGGAGGCATCGCCAGGTCACCCAGGAGAAATAGCCAGAGGGGTACCAGCATGAGGTTGGTCAGCCAGGCGGTGATCAACGGCAATACGAGGAAGGCCAGGATGACGGAGAACCCTAGCCAGAGGCTCGGCAAGGTGTCCGTATGATGTAGTTCCGTGGCGATCAACAGATAGGCGGCTGCCAAGGCCAGGCAGGTCGAGAGGTAGTGGTAAGGTCTTTCCAGCGAGCGGAGCAGGGTCGCGACCAGTAGCACCACGACCAGGCTGCTCGGAAGGATGATGCGGGTGTAATTCCCCATCAGGTATTGCCATAGGGCATAGCCGGCGACGATCAGCGCACCGCTGGCGTAACTCAGTGTGGTCAGGCGCGTCAGCGTGCCTTTCGTCATGTCATCCATGTCGCTGCGCTTCCTCGATACAGTAGTTGGGGGTCTGCTGTTTCTCCAGAGCCTGGTACTCGTCGGTCAGCGACAGTGGCTGAGCCAGGTTGACCACGCGGACACGCGACGATTCCGGTAGCTCCTTGACAAGCAGCTCGCGGCGCTGGCGGGCATGGGAGAGGTCCTTGCCGATCAGTAGGGCGGCCAGGGTGTGATGGTCGATCCGGTAGCAGTGTTCGAAAGCTGCCAGGTGATTCCAGAGAGCGTTTGCAGCCTGGCGCTGTTGCCGGCGTTCGGTGCGTAGCAATAGCAGTTCGGCATGGGTGCCTTCGCGGTCACTGCGCGCGTGTTCACGTGCCAGGTCGTCGATTAGCCCGTCGGCCGCCCAGAGGCGTTGCCCGGTTATCAATTGGTCGCATTGCGCGGCATTTTGCCATAATGAACGCAGTTGAAGTGCATTGGATTGCCCGATGAGCAACAGCAGCGACAATAATAGCCCGTAAAGCGCCCACACTGGAGGCGCCAATAAGTCATGGAACTGCCACCAGCCAAAGATGGCCAGGATGACATGCAGGATGCTTGTCCAGCGTGGCTGGGGTAGTATCAACAACAATGCCCAGCTCCATGACCAGACGGCGTAACGCGATGGGTCCAGCCATATCAGGGTGGCCAACAGGAAGCTGGGAATGCAGTGCCAGGGCAAGGGGAGAGGCCAGCGTGGCGTTACATCGAGTAGCAGGGTGGTCAGCAGCAACCATGCAGTGGCCAGCAGGAGTATCACAGTGGCCATTGGATTGTCGGCAAGCGTCGATAACAGCCCTGACAGCGAGGCACTAGTGATCAGACTGAATCGGTATAGCCCGGCTTTGTACTCGTTCTGCATGGTGACTTATCATGATCCTTGCGTAGGTTCGTCGATATCTTGGAATGATGTCTTTTTTGTCAACGTCGCCATTCTGCCAGCTGTCGCTAATGTATCTGCACCGACGTTAATTATATTGAGTTTATCGCATTGAGGAGACACTAGCCTGCATGTCACAACACGCTTCCCGCTCTTCCCTTGGTGAGACCTCTCAGGCTATCACCGACATTGCCGCTTACATGGACCAATTGGGTCAACAGGCCCGTTTGGCCAGCACTGTAATGCGAAGCCTCGATAGTGGTACCAAGAACGCTGCGTTGCGTGCCATTGCCGCCAATCTGTCGTCATCGCGTGACGTCTTGGCCGCTGCCAATCACGCCGATCTCGAACGGGGGCGTCAAGACGGTCTGGATGAGGCGTTGCTTGACCGGCTGGCGCTTGGCGACGCGCGTATCGATGCCATGATCGACGGCCTGCATCAGGTCGCTTCCCTACCCGATCCCGTGGGTGAGATCGACGGATTGCGCTCTCGACCGAGTGGCATTCAGGTAGGGCAGATGCGAGTGCCGCTTGGCGTTGTCGGCATCATCTACGAATCGCGCCCGAATGTCACGATCGAGGCGGCGAGCCTCTGCCTCAAGGCCGGTAATGCGTGTATTCTGCGTGGCGGCTCAGAGTCTCGTGACAGCAATGCCGCGATCTCTGCATGCATTATCGCCGGCCTGCGGGAGGCCGGTGTGCCGGAAACCGCGGTGCAGGTCGTAGCAACGACTGACCGTGCCGCCGTCGGCCATTTGATAACCATGTCGACCTATGTCGATGTCATCATTCCACGCGGGGGCAAGTCGTTGATCGAGAGAATTTCCCGCGAAGCCCGAGTACCGGTCATCAAGCATCTGGATGGTGTCTGTCACGTTTATGTCGATGCCGATGCCGATCTCGATAAAGCACTGGCGATTGCCGTGAATGCCAAGACGCATCGTTATGGGACGTGCAACACCATGGAAACGCTGTTGCTGGAGGCATCGGTCGCCGAGTCGTTGTTACCGCGATTGGCGACTGCATATGCCCAGCATGGCGTCGCGCTACGGGGATGCGAGCGTACGCGTGAATGGTTGCCGACTGTGACGCCGGCGGAGGAGAGTGATTGGTATGCCGAATATCTGGCCCCGGTGTTGGCGATTCGGGTGGTCGAGGGTATCGACGAAGCCCTGGCACATATCGAGCGGTACGGTTCGCATCACACGGATGCGATCGTGACTGACAATTACACCCGAGCTCGTCGCTTCATGGCCGAGGTCGATTCCAGTTCGGTCATGGTGAATGCGTCGACTCGATTCGCCGATGGCGGTGAATATGGGCTGGGTGCGGAAATCGGTATTTCCACCGACAAGTTGCACGCCCGAGGACCGGTCGGTCTCGAAGGGCTGACGACTCGCAAATATATCGTGCTGGGGGACGGACAAGTTCGTGAGTGATGGCGAGTCCCGGCATGTGGAGAGCGTCTCCATGACTCGTATTGCCATGTTCGGTGGTACGTATGATCCCGTCCACTTGGGACACTTGCGTAGTGGCGTCGAGTTGCGCGAAGCGCTGTCGCTCGATCGCGTTCACATGATTCCGGCCCATGTTCCGCCGCATCGGGAAGCCCCGGGGGTGTCGAGCGGCATGCGGCTGGAAATGTTGCAGCTTGGCATCGGCGATACGCCCGGCCTGTTGGCCGATGATCGTGAACTGCGCCGCGATGGCCCCTCCTACTCTGCCGATACGTTGACCTCTCTGCGCGAGGCGTATGGTCCCGATGCCTGCCTGATCATGGCCGTGGGAGCCGATGCGTTCCTCAAGCTGGCGCAGTGGCATAAACCGGAACGGCTGTTCGAATTGGCGAACCTGGTAGTCATCGACCGTCCCGGTCATTACGCCCCCCTGCCGAAGGAGCTGTCACGCCTGGTCGAGCACCGTCTGGTCGACACGCCGGAGTGGCTGACGTCTCGACGCGCGGGATGCGTTCTGCGTCTCGCTTTGCCCAGTGCCATGGAAATTTCCGCGACTGACATTCGGGCACGCTGTCGCCGCGGTCTTTGTATCCGTTATCTGGTACCCGATGCCGTTGCGTCTTATCTCGAGACAT
This sequence comes from Aidingimonas lacisalsi, assembly GCF_008079445.1. Classification (GTDB taxonomy): domain Bacteria; phylum Pseudomonadota; class Gammaproteobacteria; order Pseudomonadales; family Halomonadaceae; genus Aidingimonas; species Aidingimonas lacisalsi. The sequence goes on from NZ_VRYH01000004.1 coordinate 61,410, forward strand.
CGGGTGCCTACCGAGAGTGAAAACTGGAGTAGAATGGTGATCGATGAATCCCCACAACCACGAGGAGCTATGCACATCAATGCACTCAAGTCCTTGGTGATGGACGCTGTCGACGAGCTCAAGGGTCAGGATGTCGTCACTCTGGATGTGTCACGCCTGACAAGTGTGACGGACCTGATGCTAGTGGTCAGCGGCACATCGTCGCGGCATGTGGCTGCGCTGGCCGACAATGTCGTCGAGAAGGCCAAGCAGCAGGGCATCAAACCATTGGGGGTCGAGGGGCGTACCGGTTCCGAATGGGTGCTGGTCGATCTAGGCGATCTGGTCGTCCACTTGATGCAGGTCGAGACCCGGCAAACGTATGACCTCGAGCGGCTTTGGTCGGATTTTCCCAGCGATATCCATGAGGTTCGTCACGGAGAACAGGCGTGAAAGTCAAGATGCTTGCGGTGGGTTCACGCATGCCTGACTGGGTCGAGCGTGGCGTGGAGGAGTACCGCAAGCGCCTGCCTCGTGATTTTGCCCTGGAAGTTCATGAAATCGCCCCGGGTGCCCGTGGCAAACGTCCTGACGTCAGACGGGCAATGGCATTGGAAGCCGAGCGAATACGTGAGCGGCTGCGTGGCAATGAGATGTGCGTCGCACTGGAAGTCGCAGGGCAGTCCTGGAGTACCGAGCGTCTGGCGAAAGAAGCCGATGGCTGGCGCCATGAAGGACGAGATGTTGCGCTGCTTATCGGCGGTCCTGATGGGCTGGATTCCGAGCTGTCATCCCGGACGGAACAGCGCTGGTCACTGTCGCCGTTGACGCTGCCTCATCCTCTGGTACGTCTGGTGGTTGCTGAACAAGTCTATCGGGCATGGACGCTGCTGGTGGGTCATCCTTACCATCGCTGATGCCATGCCAGGGTGATCGAGAGAGTATTGATATATGGTGGATGCCAATGATGGCGTCGGGTAGGCTTCATGCGTAAACAGCGTCGTTCGACGTTACAACCCCCTCGTACTCTGAAGAACACGCAGCATGAAGCGCACATATTCCGTGTCCGCTCGCTGTTGGCATTGTTGGTGGTCGTGTTGCTGACTGCCTTGTTGATGGGGCGCTTGTTCTATCTGCAGGTCGTACAGCATGAGGTGTTCATCACCCGCTCCGAGAACAATCGGGTGCGTGTCGAGCCTCTACCGCCCAATCGTGGTTTGATCTACGATCGTGATGGCGTGTTGCTGGCGGAAAACCGCCCGACGTATAACCTGACCCTGGTGCGCGAACGGGTAGAGGACCTCGATGAAACCCTGACGCTGCTGGTCGATATCCTGGGCTTGTCCGACGCAGAGGCCGATGCCTTTCGTGAACGGGCTCGCCGGCCACAGCGACCCTACCAGCCCGCGCTGTTGATGAGTGGGCTCGATGACGAGGAAATCGCAGAGTTGGCGATCAATCGTTACCGCTTGCCCGGCGTCGAAGTGGAAGGGCAGCTTCAGCGCCATTATCCCTATGCCAGGATCATGTCGCACGCGCTAGGATTCGTGGGGCGCATCAACGCCGCAGAACTCGAAACGCTGGACAGCAATGATTACGCCGGGACTCACTTCATCGGCAAAACTGGCGTAGAACGGTTCTACGAAGACGAGCTGCATGGCAAGGCGGGAGTTCGTCAGGTCGAAACCAACGCCAGTGGTCGAGTGTTGAGAGAGCTAGGACGTACGGACCCGGAGCCGGGACAGGATCTGACCTTGACCATCGACAAGGATATGCAGGCACTGGCTCACGAGCTTCTGGACGGACGCCGCGGCGCCATCGTGGCGATCGAACCGAAAACCGGGGGGATCCTGGCGATGGCGTCGGCTCCCGGTTTCGATACGAACCAGTTCGTGACTGGCATCGATCAGCAGTCGTATCAGGCACTGCAGCAAGATATCGACTTGCCTCTGTTCAACCGCGCGATACGCGGTACTTATCCCCCGGGGTCTACTGTCAAACCTTTCCTGGCGCTTGCGGGATTGGCCAATGGCGAGATCACTCCTGAGGAAACGATTTACGACCCCGGGTATTTCCAGTTACCCAATGACTCACGTCGTTATCGCAACTGGTTGCGTTGGGGACATGGCAGAGTCGACATGAAGCGGGCGATCACCGTGTCCAACAACACCTACTTCTATAGCCTGGCTCATGAAATGGGGATCGATGCTCTCTCGGACTATATGCACCGATTCGGCTTCGGTGAGCGCACCGGCCTGGACATTCAGGGAGCGAGCAGCGGTCTGATGCCGTCGCGCGAATGGAAGCGGGAACGCTTCGGCGATCCCTGGTATCCCGGTGAAACCCTGTCGGTGGGTATCGGCCAGGGGTACTGGCAGGTGACACCGCTTCAGCTAGCAACGGCCACGGCAGTATTGGCCAACCACGGTCAGTGGGTTCGTCCACGGCTGGTACAGAAAATCGACGATGAGCGTGTCGACATCGAGCAACCCGGTACCAAGGAAGACCTGACCCTGGACGACCAGGCGTGGTGGGATACGGTTTTTTCCGGTATGGAGCAGGTGGTGTCCGGTAGCGAAGGAACGGCTCGGCGCATCGGCGAGGGGCTTGAATATCGGCTGGCGGGGAAATCGGGGACTGCTCAGGTATTCTCGCTGGGTCAGGATGAACAGTATGATGCCGAAGAGTTGGAGGAACGGCTGCGCGACCATGCCCTGTTCATCGCGTTTGCGCCGGTGGACGATCCTCAGATTGCCGTTTCCGTGATTGTCGAGAATGCCGGTGGTGGTAGCACCCATGCGGCACATCTGGCGCGCGCCATGACCGATGCCTGGTTGCTGGGACCGGATAACGACGAGCTCGATCCGGACAAGGTGCTTGATGAAGCCGACAGCGACGACAATGCGATGCCTGATACTCAAGGGTGAATGAATTCAATGGAATTGACGGGCGGACATAGAGGAGTGACTCGTAGGCGCAGCCTGTGGAGCCGGCTGCATATCGACCCCTGGTTACTGTCGTTGCTGTTGGTGTTGATGGGATCGGGATTGATCGTGCTGTACAGCGCGAGCGGTCAGGACATGCAGACAGTGATTGCCCAACTGACGCGTTTTGGCGTTGCCTTGACCGTGTTATTCGTCATCGCTCAGATTTCGCCGGCGACGATGCTACGGTGGGCGCCGGTCGCCTATGGTGGCACCGTCTTGATGTTGCTGGCCGTGGAGATCATGGGGGATATGGGAATGGGGGCTCAGCGCTGGCTGGTCATTCCCGGGGTGCTTCGTTTCCAGCCCTCGGAGTTGATGAAGCTGGCCATGCCCTTGATGCTGGCCGCCTATATCAGCCGACGTGAATTGCCGCCGCGCTGGCGTGACCTGCTGGTCTGTGCCGCATTGATCGTCGTTCCGATCATCATGATTGCCCGCCAGCCCGATCTGGGGACTTCCCTGCTGGTTGCTTGCTCCGGGGTCTTCGTGATTCTTCTTGCGGGGCTGTCATGGCGCTTCATTATCGTCATTGCCGCATTGGTCACTGCCGCGTTGCCGGTGCTATGGCTCTCCATGCACCAATATCAACGACAACGCGTATTGACGTTTCTCAACCCGGATACGGATCCGTTGGGGGCCGGCTGGAATATCATACAGTCGACGACCGCGATCGGCAGTGGCGGCGTCCTGGGGAAGGGGTGGCTGGAAGGTACCCAGTCGCAACTCGAGTTTCTGCCCGAGCGACATACCGATTTTATCGTTGCTGTGTTGGGTGAAGAGTTCGGGCTCGCGGGTATGTGGCTGGTGTTAGTGCTGTATCTGTTGATTGTCATGCGTGGCATGTGGCTCGCCAATGAGGCGCAAGATAGTTTCGGGCGGTTGTTGGGCGGCAGCATCGTGTTGACGTTCTTTATCTATGTATTCGTCAACGTGGGGATGGTGAGCGGTATTCTACCCATCGTCGGTGTGCCTCTGCCGTTGGTCAGTTTCGGGGGAACGTCGAGCGTGACCTTGCTGATTGGTTTCGGTATTCTCATGTCCGTCCATTCCCACCGTCGCCTGTTGTCACGTTAACCGGTGATGGTAAGCATGTTATAGGGAGTTAAATGCTGATGACGAAGTGTCGCGCTCGTGGGAAGACCCGGCGTGTCATCAATGATGGTGTCGGTCTGCTGATCGTGGCCTGGTTATCGCTGATGTCCTCGAGCGTAGAGGCGGCGCGTTTCGATCCTGACGATAATCCGGACGCGGCGGCTCTGATCGATGAGCTGGTGGCTCAAGGAGGAGACCGGGCTTGGCTTGAATCGACATTGAGTGACGCCAGCTTCGAGCAGACGGTGCTCGATGCCATGGACAGCGCCGCCGAAGGGCGTCTGCGTTGGGATGAGTACCGCGATATTTTCCTGACCGATGAACGGATCGAGCAGGGGGTGGCGTTCATTGAGGATTACGCCGACGCGTTCGAGCGAGTCGAAGCCCGGTACGGTGTTCCGCGTGAGTTCGTGGCCGCCATCATCGGCGTGGAAACCGCTTACGGTCGTCATACCGGCCGTCATCGTGTGCTCGACTCCTTGGCCACTCTGGCCTTCGAGCATCCGTCGAGAGGTGGATTCTTCCGTAGTGAACTGGCGGCATTCCTGCAAATCACCAGCCAGGAAGATGTCGATCCACGCCAACCCAAGGGATCGTATGCGGGGGCAATGGGCTACCCGCAATTCATTCCTACGAGCTATCGGGCCTATGCCGTGGATTTCGACGGTGATGGTGTGCGGGATCTGCTGGGCAACCCGGTCGATGCGATAGGCAGTGTCGGTAATTACTTTGCCGAACATGGCTGGCAATCGGGCGAGCCGGTCGTCAGCCGAGCCCGAGGGCCCTCAAGCCGGCCCGATGGTATCGACTTCAATGCCACACGGGAGCCTTACGTGTCACTCGACACTCTGTCGGATTACGGTATCGATGCCGTCGATGAGCTGCCGACGTCGCACAACGTCGTTCCCATCGCGCTCGATCATGCGGCAGATGACGGCGTTCGTTACACCTATTGGTTGGGCCATCATAATTTTTATGTGATCACCCGATATAATCACAGTCACCTGTATGCGATGGCAGTGACGGAACTGGCGGATGCCATTCGTGATGCTAGGGAGGCGCGCTGATGACTCACGAGCGCTGGTACCCCGGTGTTTTCCAGGCGGTGTGCCTGGCAGTCATGACGATGTTGCTGGTTGGCTGTGCCAGTTCCGGGGGCGGTCCGAGTACCGGGCGGGATGATTCGGTACCGTCCTCGTCGGATGCGACTCACAGTGCCGCCGGGCGGTATGCCATGACTCGGGATGCTTACCCGGAGTTACCGCCGGATGTCTCGGATGTTCCCAATGCCGTTCCCCGGAGTGAGCCTCGATCCCGGCGCGGTAATACGTCTCCCTATGAAGTGTTGGGCAAGCAATATCATGTCATGGAGGATGCCAGTGACTATGAAAGTCGCGGGACGGCGTCCTGGTATGGCAAGAAGTTTCATGGCTATACCACGTCCAATGGCGAAATCTATGATATGTACAAGATGACTGCCGCGCATAAATCACTGCCCCTGCCGTCCTACGCACGCGTCACGAGTGTCGATAATGGCCGTTCCGTGATCGTCAAAGTCAACGATCGCGGTCCATTTCACGACGATCGTGAGATCGATCTGTCATATGCAGCGGCGTCACGCTTGGACATTCTTGGACATGGCACCGGTCGGGTGCGTGTCGAGGTGATAGATCCCGCAGACTGGCGACATAAGCAGGCTGGTAACGTCGCTTCCCGTCAGGCGGGGAGTGGCGTGGATAACCGGGCCACAGCGTCTGCCAGTGCTGATGAATCGGCCATGGGCGAAACCACCGCCGGCGAGGCGACAGAGGCGCTTGATGACAGTGCACGCCGCGCGGCTAGCATCATGGCGGTCGACGATCAACCCGGGGCGGCGGGTCCCTCCGAGGGGCAAGGTGTCTTCTTGCAGGTTGCTGCGTTGAGCTCGTCGGTAAATGCGCAACGCATGCGCTCTCAGCTTCAAGAGTCACTCGAGCAACCAGTGCGTGTCACCAGCGAGAGCGGCTTGCATCGGGTACAAGTCGGCCCGCTTCGCGACGAGGAGAGTGCGCTCGTCCCGTTGCGCGAGAAACTGCGTCGAACAGGTATCGAACAGACCGTGGTGGTACGCAGTGGGCACTGATATCATTTCATCGGTTCTTACATCGGCTGTCACGGCAGCGATGCTGGGCAGAACGTATCGGTTGCCATAATTTCAGGCATTTATCCTTCATCCTTCTATCATCATGAGACATGCAGTCATGAGAGAGTCACTACTATCCGTGGGTTCGCGCCGCCTGGTCGTATTGCTGGTGCTGTTATGCCTGAGTTTGTTGCCGGTGACGGCGACCTCTCAGGAAGTACCGGGTGCACAGACGCTGATCCCGTCTCCCCCCCAACTCAATGCCTCCTCCTGGTTGTTGATGGATGCCGATACCGGTGAAGTGCTGGTCGAGCACGATGCCGACGAGTCCTTGCCGCCGGCCAGTCTGACCAAGTTGATGACGGCGTATCTCGTTGAGCATGAACTCAATCGTGGCAACCTCGGTCTCGATGATCAGGTGAGTGTCAGTGAAAATGCCTGGCGAACCGGTGGTTCGCGGATGTTCATACAGGAAGGCAGTACCGTACCGCTGCAGGAGTTGCTGCACGGTATCATCATTGCATCCGGAAACGATGCGAGTGTCGCCGTGGCTGAACATGTGGCGGGCAGTGAAGCCGCATTCGCCGAGTTGATGAATCAACAGGCCGAACGGCTGGGCATGGAGAATACGCATTTCGTGAATTCGACCGGGCTGCCGGACCCTGACCATTACGCCTCCGCTCACGATCTGGCAACGTTGTCCCGCCACATTATCAATGACTACCCCGAACACTATGCCATCTATGCGGAACGGGAATTTACCTACAACGATATCGCTCAATCGAATCGCAACAGTCTGTTGTGGCGTGATTCCAGTTACGATGGCCTGAAAACCGGGCATACCGAGGCTGCCGGCTATTGCCTGGTCGCTTCGGCTAAGCGCGATGGCATGCGTCTCATTTCCGTCGTCATGGGTACCGATTCGGAAGATGCTCGCGCTCAAGAGACCCAGAAGCTGATGAGTTATGGCTTCCGCTTCTTCGAGACCTTGACGCTTTATGACGAAGGCGAGGAATTGGATGCGCCGCGTATCTGGGGTGGCGAGTCCGATCAACTGAGTGTGGGTGTCGACCAGCGGATCCGCATGACGATTCCCAGGGGAAGTGACGATTCGCTATCCGCGAGTCTCAGTATGCCTGAATCGATCGAGGCCCCGGTAGCGCAGGGGGATCGTATCGGTACACTGGAAATCACCCTGGCTGACGAGACATTGAAGGAAGTGCCGCTGGTGGCACTGGAAGATGTGGATGAAGGCAGTCTCTTCAAGCGGTTAATGGATATGGTCAAGCGCTTCATTGCTGGCTTCTTCGATTGATGGCGTTACCTTCATGACTGACTCGGGGGCATTCCCTCGGGTCTCGTCATCCGCTCTGGTTTGGTAGTTACCGATAGGTTGAGTAGAATACTCGGAAATGCGTACTAACGAGTAAATCTCATGAGCGACTCGTCCTTGCGTGATCTTCGTCAGACGACCGGTGACGCGGAAACGCCACAACCCCGAATCGAATTCCCATGTGATTACCCATTGAAAATCGTCGGTGATGCGGTCGACGGTTTTCACGATGCGGTCATGGCGATCCTCGAACAGCATGCCCCTGAACTCGATCGAGATAGCGTTCAGGTCATCGACAGTCGCAATGGCCGTTTCCAGTCGTTGCGTGTGACAATCACGGCAACGGGCGACAAGCAGCTGCAGTCCTTGTTTGCCGACCTCAAGGCAACCGGTCGCGTTCACATGGTGCTCTGAATGATAGCCAAGGGTGGGCAACTGGATGTCCATTGCCTGGGGCTGAAGCCCTATCGTGAGGTGTGGCAAGCCATGCGTAGATTCACCGACCAGCGCGACGGTGATGCGCGTGACCAGTTGTGGGTCGTGGAGCATGAACCGGTGTTCACCCAAGGGCAGGCCGGCAAGGCGGAGCATCTGCTACTCCCCGGCGACATTCCGGTCGTTGATACCGATCGAGGCGGACAAATCACCTATCACGGGCCTGGCCAATTGGTGTTATACCCCTTGCTGGATGTCAAACGTGCTCGTATCGGCGTTCGCATGCTGGTCGATGCCTTGGAGAATTCGGTCGTCGATGCATTGCGGGAGCACGGTATCGCTGCCCGGGCACGGCCGGATGCCCCAGGCGTCTATGTCGGTGCTGACAAGATCGCATCGTTGGGGTTGCGGATTCGCCGAGGTTGCAGTTTCCATGGCATTGCCATCAATCTGGACATGGATCTGTCCCCGTTTGCAAGAATCAACCCCTGTGGCTATGCAGGGCAGGCCATGACTCAACTGGCCGATTTGACAACAATGCCGCTTGATCGCCATGCCGAGGCTTCGCGTCTGGTTCGTTGTCTGGCATTGCGTTTGGGCTGTTATGCACTGAATCAGTCTGGTATGCCGCCTGCGCTTGTGACTGACGAGTCGGCGACTGCCTAGTTTTCTCTCACGTTTTCGAACAGCAGGATAACGATCATGACCGAGACGATTGCCGCTACACAAAGCAAGGCCGCTGCTGCCAAGAAAGGACGTGCCGAACGTGGTGTCAAGCTGCGCGGCGCTGAGAAGGTGGCACGCATTCCGGTCAAGGTGATACCGACCGAAACCATCCCGAAGAAGCCTGAGTGGCTAAGGGTTCGGATGCCGGTATCGCCTGAAATCACACGTATCAAACAGACGCTGCGCAAGCACGGTCTGCATACGGTATGTGAAGAAGCCTCTTGCCCGAATCTAGGCGAGTGCTTCAATGGGGGGACCGCCACGTTCATGATCATGGGAGATATCTGTACGCGCCGCTGTCCGTTCTGTGACGTTGCCCATGGTCGTCCCAACGCGCTCAATGAAAACGAGCCTCGCGAGCTGGCTGAAGCCATTGCTGAAATGCGGCTGAACTATGTCGTCGTCACGTCAGTGGATCGTGATGATCTGCGTGATGGCGGGGCGAAGCATTTTGCCGACTGCATCCGTGAAATTCGTAACGATAGTCCCGAGATCGAAGTCGAGGTGCTGGTTCCGGATTTCCGTGGTCGCATGAACGTGGCTCTGGATGCATTCGAAGAGACGGCACCCGATGTGTTCAACCATAACCTGGAAACCGTACCCGCGCTGTATCGCACGGTGCGTCCGGGGGCCGATTATCAGTGGTCACTGGATCTGCTCAAGCAATACAAGGCGCGTCGGCCCGATGTGTTGACCAAGTCCGGTTTGATGCTCGGCGTCGGGGAGACCGACGAGCAGGTGATCGAGGTGATGCGCGACCTGCGAGATCATGATGTCGATATGTTGACGCTCGGCCAGTACATGCAGCCGTCTCGCGATCACCTGCCAGTCGATCGCTGGGTGCATCCCGATACCTTCGATTGGTTTGCGGAGCAGGGAAAAGCCATGGGCTTCACCCACGTGGCGTCAGGCCCATTGGTGCGCTCTTCCTACCACGCCGATAAACAGGCCCACGGCGTCGAAGTGAAGTAAACCGGACGCGAGTCGTCGGCGCTGGATCCCGTGGCCTAGAATCTGGTGTTTTCGGCCACGGGAAGGCACACGACGCCATGCCCCGGCATGGGCTCCAATGGTGCCTGGAAGTGGCGATTGAGTTCCGGCAGCAATTCCCGGACGAAACGCAGGAACAGCTCGGTGACCGGCGACGGGTGCCGATCCTTGGGGTAGACCGTGCACCATGACCGACGCAGAGGGAATCCCGGCAGTGACGGCGAGGCCAATAAGCCGGAAGCCAGTTCCAGTTGAACGGCCAGGCGAGGTAATACGGCAACGCCCAGATGGGCCATGACGCCCTGCTTGATCGCCTCGTTGGTGCCCAGCTCGATGGTATGGGACAGCGAGACTCGTTCACGAGCGGCGAATTCCTCGAACGCTGTACGCGTGCCCGAACCGGGCTCTCGCATCAGTACGTAGTGGCGGGCAAAATCGTCCAGCGTCGGTTTGTCCTCGTTCAAGAGGGGATGGCCGGGCCAGACGACGGGAATCATCTCATTGTCGAGAATCGGCATGAAGGACAGATTCGAGTCTTCGGGAACCATTCCCATGATGACGAGGTCATCACGTCGTTCGGCCAATCGCTCCAACGCCTGGCCACGATTACACACCCGCAGCCGAATCTGTACCTCCGGGTAGCGCGCTCGAAAGCGGGCGAGAATATGTGGTACGACATACTGCGCCGTAGAGACGGCGGCCAGATTCAGTTCCCCGCGTATCGTGCCCGCCAGTTCCGACAGTTCCATCTGCAGGCTCGAGACTTGTCCAAAGATTGATTGAACCGACGCGGCCAGTGCATCGGCGGCCGGCAGAACATGGAGCGTCTTGCCTGCATATTTGAAGAGCGGCTGTTCGAGGGCTTGTTCCAGTTGACGGATTTGTGCACTGACCGCTGGCTGGGTCAGCCCGAGCTGTTCCGCGGCACGTGAGTATGACTGCTGGCGATGCACGGCCTGGAAGACCTGTAACTGACGAAACGTCAGGCGATTGAGCAGACTGGGGCGTGTCATCAATGCTTCCGCTAGTTATAAGTCGTAACTTATAGGTTGGCAAAAAAATATCAATTTTTCTATTGAAGCCGGGGCGGGTAGCGTAATAATGATGTACCGCCGCTGGCACGTCGTTATCCCCGAGTGTTTCTTATGCCTGCGTTGGACGCAACCCCGGAGAACGCATCGTGTTCCGTAAGCTACTGATTGCCAACCGTGGCGAAATCGCCGTTCGTATTGGTCGCGCCTGTGCGGAAATGGGCATACGGTCGGTTGCCGTCTATACCGACCCTGATCGGTTCGCCCTGCATGTCAAACGCGCGGATGAGGCCTATTTCCTCGGCGACGATCCCATGGCAGGGTATCTCGATATTCGGCGACTGGTCGATCTGGCACGCGAAACCGGTTGCGATGCCATCCATCCCGGCTATGGTTTCCTGTCGGAAAACCCCGAGCTGGCGCGTGTCTGTGGTGAGAAGGGGATCGCCTTCATTGGGCCGGATGCCGATGTCATGGCGCGGATGGGAGACAAGACCGCCGCGCGTGCGGCTATGCGCCAAGCTGGCGTGCCGGTCACTCCCGGCTCCGATAGTCATCTGGAGAGCCTCGCCGAGGCGCAGCGCGTTGCCGCTCGGATTGGCTTCCCGGTGATGCTCAAGGCGACCTCTGGTGGTGGTGGCCGAGGCATTCGCCGCTGTGACGATGCTGAACAGTTAGAGCGTGCCTGGCGGCGTGTCGCTGCTGAAGCCAATAAAGCGTTCGGGTCGGCTGACGTGTTCCTCGAAAAGTGCATCGTCGGCACTCACCATATTGAAGTGCAGGTCATGGCGGACCGTCGTGGCGGTGTGATCCACCTGTTCGAACGAGACTGCTCGGTTCAGCGGCGTAACCAGAAGCTGATCGAGATCGCGCCGAGCCCGCATTTGACCCCGGAGCAACGGGCTTATGTCGGGGAATTGGCGGTCAGTGCCGCTGCGTCGATAGGCTACGAAAATGCCGGTACGGTCGAATTCCTGGTCAAGGGGAATGAGATCTACTTCATGGAAATGAACACACGGATACAGGTCGAGCATACGATCACGGAAGCGATTACCGGCATGGATATCGTGCGGGAACAGATCCGCATCGCTGCGGGTATGAAGTTGTCATTCCGACAGGAGGATGTCCGTCATCACGGCCACGCCATCCAGTTTCGCATCAACGCCGAAGACCCTCGTAATGACTTCCTGCCTTCCTTTGGCCGGATTACCCGCTACTATGCCCCGGGCGGACCGGGCGTGAGGACGGATACGGCGATTTATACCGGCTATCAACTCCCTCCCTATTTCGATGCCTTGTGCTTGAAGTTGATCGTCTGGGGCATGAGCTGGGAGGAGACCTTGAATCGGGGAATTCGTGCGCTGAACGACATGCGTCTGCAGGGGATCAAGACCACGGCACCCTTCTATGAAGAAATTCTCAGACATCCCGAATTCCGCAGCGGCCGCTTTGATACCGGGTTCGTCGCCGGGCATCCTGAGTTGCTGAATTATTCCGTCAAACGCAATCCCGAAGAAGTGGCATTGGCCATTGCTGCCGCCATCGCGGCTCATGCCGGGCTATGAGGAGAGAACCATGAGCGATATGCCGGCTTCCCGTGTCCATGTCACCGATGTGGTGTTACGCGATGGCCATCAGTCGTTGATTGCCACGCGGATGCGCACCGAGGACATGCTCCCGGTCTGCGCTGACCTGGATGCAATCGGTTTTCACTCCCTGGAAGTCTGGGGAGGGGCTACGTTCGATGCTTGCGTCCGTTTTCTCAAGGAAGATCCCTGGGAACGGTTGCGTCGTCTCCGGCAGGCGATTCCCAATACGCCGCTGCAGATGCTGCTCAGAGGTCAGAATCTACTCGGTTACCGGCATTACGCCGATGATGTCGTGACTCGCTTCGTTGCCCGCGCCGCGGAGGGGGGGATCGACATCTTTCGGGCGTTCGATGCGCTCAATGATCTGCGCAACCTGGAAACGGCGATGCAGGCGATCAAGTCTGTCGACCGGCATGCCCAGGGGACGCTCTGCTATACGGTGAGTCCCGTGCATACGCTGGATATGTTCGTCGCCGACGCCAAGCGGCTGGTCGATATGGGCGCCGACTCCATTGTAATCAAGGACATGGCGGGACTATTGACCCCGTATGCCACTTATGACCTCGTCGGTGCGCTCGTCGATGCTGTGGAGGTCCCCGTTCACCTGCACGCTCATGCCACGTCCGGGTTGGCTTCCCAGTGCCTCCTGAAGGCGGTCGAGGCCGGTTGTCGTCATATCGATACATGTAGTTCGGCGTTTTCCGGCGGCACCAGTCATCCTGCAACCGAGGCGATGGTGGCTGCCTTTCACGATACCGACTTCGATACCGGCCTGGACCTGGAGGCGATCAAGGCCGTAGGCGACCGGTTGCGGGACATTCGAGGTAAATACGCGGCCTTCGAGAGTGAGTTTACCCAGGAGGATGTTTCTGTACAGCTCAATCAGATTCCCGGTGGCATGATGTCCAACCTGGCCCATCAGTTGAAAGAGCAGAATGCATTGTCACGGATTCGTGATGTATTCGCAGAGATTCCGCGAGTCAGGGCCGAACTGGGTTACCCCCCCTTGGTGACCCCGACATCACAGATCGTTGGCTCGCAAGCGGTCATCAATGTACTGACGGGCAGTCGTTACAAGTCGATTACCAATGAGGTCAAACGCTATCTGCTGGGTGGCTATGGTCATCCACCGGCACCGGTGGATGAGGCGATTCGCCATCTTGCCGTCGGCAATCAGATGGTCGAGGAGGGGCGTCCCGCCGACTCCCTCGACCCGGAAATGGTACGTCTGACCGAGGAGCTCGGCAGTCTGGCTGATACGGAAGACGATGTCCTGACCTATGCGATGTTTCCCGACATCGGCCGGGATTTTCTGGTCGGACGTCGTGATGGCACTTTGGTACCTGAACCTTTGCCGGCGCAACAAGGCGAGCAGCGCCCCGTCAGCGAAGGTACGCCTACCGAGTTCGTGATCGACGTGCATGGAGAATCCTATGAGGTCCAGATCACGGGAGTGGGCAGTAACACCAGTGGTAAACGGCAGGTCTATCTGACGCTGGATGGCATGCCGGAGTCGGTGGTATTCGAACCCCGCGACAGTTATCAGCCCGCGTCGCGGGGAAATGGGCGTGCCCAAGCCACGTCACCTGGCCATGTCACGACGGCGATGCCCGGCAATATCGTGGATGTACTGGTTGTGGAAGGTGACGCAGTCGCGGCTGGTCAACCCGTCTTGATTACCGAAGCAATGAAGATGGAGACGGAAGTGCATGCGCGGCAAAGCGGTGTCGTGCGGGCGATACATGTCGTCAGAGGTGATCGCGTGACGCCTGGTGAGGTATTGATCGAGATCGAATGATCAGCGGCTATCATGATGATGATGCGTATCACATGACAGCCTTGCCGGTTTCGCGCTAGGCTGTATTTTGCATTGCACAAAAAACGTCGACACCATAGCGATCGAGCGCGACGAACCGGAGAGCCATCATGCTATCGGCCTATCATTCCCTGGCGGCTACGGCGTTAACCTTCTGCGATCCGTTGGGCATCGGACGCGCGGCGCTGGATTACTGGCGTGACGGTATCGAGCGGCAAGTGCTCTATCTTGACGTCATGCGTCAACGAGGCAATCAGTATCTGGAGCACATGGAGCAGACCAAGCCCAATGTGCTGGGGTTCGAAACCGAGGTGCTGATGGATGGGCGTGACCTGCCGCGTCCGGTCAACTACGAACTGTTGCGTATCGTGCCCCCGGCCGGGGTGGAGATCGACCCCGATATGCGTCCGTTCGTTGTCGTGGACCCCCGTGCGGGTCATGGGCCCGGTATCGGTGGCTTCAAGCCGGATAGCGAGATTGGTGTCGCACTGCGCGCCGGGCACCCTTGCTATTTCATCGGCTTTCTGCCTTTTCCGGTATCCGGGCAGACGGTAGAAGACGTTGCGGATGCAGAGATCGCGTTCCTGCATGACATCAATGCCCGCCATGCTCATGTGTCCGAAAAACCCATGGTCGTTGGCAATTGCCAGGCTGGCTGGCAGGTCATGATGGCCGCTGCCCTTGAACCGGATTGCTTCGGCCCGATCCTGATTGCCGGTGCCCCGCTATCCTATTGGGCCGGCGAGCGCGGCAAGGCGCCCATGCGCTACAGTGCAGGACTGACCGGAGGAAGCTGGTTGACGGCCTTTGCCAGTGACCTGGGCGCCGGTTTGTTCGATGGCGCCTGGTTGGTCCAGAACTTCGAGAAACTCAACCCGGCCAATACCCTCTGGACCAAGCAGTACCAGCTATATGCCAACGTGGATAGCGAGGCCGAGCGGTATTTGCAGTTCGAACGCTGGTGGGGTGGGCACGTGGTGCTGGGTGGTGAAGAGATTCAGTACATCGTCGACAACCTGTTCGTGGGCAATCGCCTGAGTAGTGCGAAATTGACGACGCGTGACGGCCGCCGTATCGATCTGCGCAATGTGCGTTCGCCGATCGTGGTGTTCTGTTCCCAGGGTGACGACATTACGCCGCCGCCACAGGCGTTGGGCTGGATTCGTGATCTGTATGCCGATGTCGACGACATTCAGGCGCATGAGCAGACGATCGTCTATTGCGTCCATGACAGCACAGGCCATTTGGGGATCTTCGTGTCGGGCAACGTGTCTCGCAAGGAACACACGGAGTTCACGGCCAACATGGACTATATCGATGTATTGCCACCGGGACTCTATGAAACTCAAGTGACCGAGAGAGCGGCGCAAGGTGCCAAGGACGCTGAACATGTCGACGGCGATTATCTGCTCGAGTTCTCGCCACGAAGCCTGGAAGACGTCGAAGACATCGTCATGCCGATCGATGACGACGAGCGTCGTTTCGCAACGCTGGAACGGGTATCCCAGATTAATCTGGGGATCTATCAGATGGTACTTCAGCCGTGGCTGCAAGCGATGATGACCCCATCAGCCGCACGCTGGATACGCCGCCTGCACCCGATTCGGTTGGGTTACAAGCTGTTTTCTGATCGCAATCCCCTGATGGTACCGGTGCCGGTCCTGGCAGAGTCGGTCAGAAACGATCGTCACCGCGTTGATGACGATAACCCGTGGCGAACGGTGGAGGGCATGGCTTCCGACCAAATCACGGCAGCACTCAATACGTATCGTGACTTGCGAGATCAAGCCACCGAGAATTTCTTCATGCAGTTCTACGGTCAACCTTGGTTGCAGACCATGGTCGGTCTCGGCGCGACAGGAGAACCGCTGCATCGGCGACCCGGCATCGAGCCCGAGCACCGCCGCTTCATCGCCACCCGCAAGGCGGAACTGGCTGAACGCGTTGCTGAGGGGGGCAGTGTGGAAGCCGTCGTACGCTCTCTGATCTATGTGCTGGGCGGTGCGACTGCGACCGATGAACGCAACTTCCAGCGTCTCAAGGCATCCCGTGCCGAGCTGGAAGGGGAGCTCGATCTGGCTGAGTTCAAGGCGCTGGTACGAGATCAGTTCTTCATACTGAGAATGGACCGGCAGGCTGCTCTCGATGCGCTTCCCTCATTGTTGCAAGGGGCAAGCAATGACGACATCGATGCCGATCTGGCGCATATCGAGCACGTTCTTGCGGCCAGTGGACCGCTGTCGGATCATGCGGCCGAACGCTTGTCCGTGATCCAGGAGCGTTTCGAACGCGCTCGACCCGAGGCTGTCACGCAAGGGTGACAGCCGCAGGGGCGAGATATTGCCACGCGGCTCACGATTCGGAGGTGCCCACGTCCACGTCTTCGTCGAGCTCTTCGGCAGCGTCGGAATGCGACATGCGCAGGCCGTGTGAGGGCAGTGGCGTACCATCGAATGTTACGTAACTGCCGGCCAGTTGGAGGCGTCCTTCCAGGAACCAGCGAACCGCTATCGGGTAGATCAGGTGCTCGCGTGCTTGAACTCTGGCCTTGAGACGTTCCTCTGTATCGCCGTCGCTGACGGTGACAACGGCTTGCATGGCGACTGGCCCACCATCCAGCTCTTCCGTGACGAAATGCACACTGGCGCCGTGCTCGGCGACACCATCGGCCAAGGCGCGTGCATGGGTGTTCAACCCTTGATAGGCCGGTAGCAGTGATGGGTGGATGTTCAGCAAGCGGCCAAAAAAGCGTTGCACGAAGATCGGCGTGAGGATACGCATGAAACCGGCCAGCACGATCAGGTCGGGCTCATGACGTTCGATCACCTTGATGAGCGCCCCATCATAGGCCTCTCGACTATTGTACTCCTGATGTGGCAAGGCGACGGCATCGATGCCGGCATCGCGTGCCCGCTTGAGACCATAGGCATCCGCCTTGTTCGAAATGACGGCGACGATCTCGCCACCCAGTTCATCGTAGGATTGGGCGTCGAGCAGGGCCTGCAGGTTGCTGCCGTGGCCGGAAATGAGGACGACGACGCGGGGCGCCTCCGCCGGTTCGGCCTGCATGTCGTTGGTGTCATCGGTATGGCTGGTGTCATTCATGCGTCGAGATTCTCCAGACGAACGTGTGCGTCAGTCTCCGTGCGTGCAACGACCTCACCGAGCCGGTAGACGGTTTCTCCCTGGTTCTGGAGGTGAGCCTGCGCATCGTCGGCATGCGCCCGTGGCACGATGACGATCATGCCAATGCCACAGTTGAGGACCCGGTACATTTCGTGGGTATCGACGTTGCCTTGTAACTGGAGCCAGTCGAAGACCGCTGGACGTTGCCAGGCAGTCGTATCGATACGCGCCGCCAGCGACTCGGGGAGCACTCGGGGGATATTCTCGAGCAGTCCACCGCCGGTGATGTGCGAGAGTGCGTGGACGTCGACAGCGCTTTCCCGTAACAGGGAAAGCAGCGGTTTGACGTAGATACGGGTCGGTTCGAGTAGAGCATCGCGCAACGGCTTACCATCGACCGGTGTATCCAGCGATGACGCATCGGCTGCCAGAATCTTGCGAATCAGCGAGTAGCCATTGGAGTGCGGGCCCGATGAGGCCAGTCCCAGGATGATGTCGCCTTCGCCGACCTGACGGCCATCGAGGATCTGCGATTTTTCCACGACACCGACGCAAAAGCCGGCGAGATCGTAGTCGTTGCCTTCATACATGCCTGGCATCTCGGCCGTCTCGCCACCCACCAGAGCGCACCCGGCCTGGGTACAGCCTTCGCCGATACCGGTAACGACGTCGGCGGCAATATCCACGTCGAGCTTGCCCGTGGCATAGTAGTCGAGGAACAGGAGAGGCTCGGCACCTGCCACGACCAGATCGTTGACACACATGGCGACCAGGTCGATACCGATGCTGTCGTGTTTACCGATGTCCATGGCCAGGCGGAGTTTCGTGCCGACGCCATCGGTGCCGGTGACCAGAACGGGTTCGCGATAGCCACTGGGCAGTTCGCACAAGGCACCGAAGCCACCGAGTCCCCCCAAGACCTCGGGTCGCGTGGTACGCTTGGCAACGCCTTTGATACGCTCGACCAGGGCATTGCCGGCATCGATATCCACGCCGGCATCCTTGTAACTCAATGAAGGCCGGTCCGACGTGGTGTTAGCGGGGGTATCCGATGAACTCGAAGTCATGAGGCTTCCTGTTGCACAGCACGTGATAGGCAAGGGGAATGAAAACGCTGTGGATTGTAGCACCGAGAGGGCGAGGACGCACCGGCGAACCGGTATCCGTCGATACCGGTCGATGCATGTGAATGGGACCAGGGAGAGGCGTCATGCGTAAATCGTGGTGGGTGTTGATCGGGGTCGTGGCTCTGCTGTGGTTGCTGGTCAGCCTGGAGCCGATTCTGATGCCTTTTTTCGTCAGTATGATACTGGCGTATCTTGGCGATCCCCTGGCCGATTGGCTGGAAGCCCGCGGTGTGTCGCGCCGCTTGGCAGTGTCGCTGGTGTTTTTGTTGTTGACGGTGGTCGTCGTGTCGGCCCTGTTGATACTGATCCCGATTCTGGGGCGGCAACTGGGACAACTGGTCGAGTCGATACCGGGAATTCTCGGCTGGGTGCAATCGACGGTCGTGCCTCGCGTCCAGGCGTTGACGGGGATCGACCTGACGCCTGATATCAACCAGATGCGTGATACGATCGTCGAGAATTGGCGAGAAACCGGGACCTTTGCGGCCAATCTACTGGCGCAAGCATCACGCTCCGGCATGGCTCTGTTGGGATGGATAGCCAATCTGGCGCTGATTCCGGTCGTGACGTTCTATCTGTTGCTGGACTGGGATCGTCTGACCGCCAGTATTCACGCCTCGTTACCACGGCGTTGGGAACCGGAAATCGCCCGGCTCGCCAAGGAGTGTGATGAGGTTCTTGCCGCTTTCCTGCGCGGTCAACTCGTCGTCATGATATGCCTGGGCATCATCTATGCGGTCGGGTTGAGTCTGTTGGGGGTGCGTTTCGGTGTCTTGATCGGGCTATTGGCAGGATTGGCTAGCATAGTGCCGTATCTGGGGGTGATCGTGGGGATTTCGGTGGCGGCGGTCGTCGCATTCTTCCAGTTCGGCGATCTGCTGCCCTTGCTTGGGGTCGCTGGGGTGTTTGCGGTTGGCCAATTGGTCGAAAGTACGGTTCTGCAGCCCAAGTTGTTGGGCGACAGGATTGGCCTGCATCCAGTGGCAGTGATCTTCGCCGTACTGGCCGGCGGCCAGTTGTTCGGTTTTACCGGTGTGCTGCTGGCATTGCCGGCTGCTGCAATGATCATGGTGGTATTGCGCTACCTGCATGCACACTATAAACACAGTAGTCTCTACGACAATGCCCAACGTCGCCGAGACGAGGAGTCTTCATGAGTCCGGGGCCGGCACAACTGCCATTGGGTGTCAGCATTCGCGATGATGCGACCTTCGACAACTATCTAGCGCACGGCAATGCCTCATTGGTCGAGACGCTGCGTCGGCAACTCGATGCCGATGGAGAGCCCTTGTTGTTTCTCTGGGGTGGCGAGGATGTCGGGCGCAGTCATCTGCTGCAGGCCGCCTGTCATGAAGCCAGTTCTCGCGACAGACGCTCCTTGTATCTCCCGCTGGCAGAGCTTTGGCACTTCCCGCCGCACATTCTCGAAGGGCTGGAACAACTCGATCTGGTGGCGATAGACGATCTGGAGCGGGTATTGGGTCGACGGCGGTGGGAGGAGTCGCTGTTCCACTGTTTCAATCGCTTGCGAGAGGCGGGGACGCGATTGGTGATCTCTGCCGATGCATCGCCTCGCCAACTCGCGTTTCAACTCCCCGACCTGGCATCACGCATGAGTTGGGGAATGACGTTCCATGTACAACGCCTCGACGATGAAGGACGAGCTCAAGCGCTGAAGTTGCGGGCAGGAGTCCGCGGCATGCAGTTACCGGACGATGTGGCGCGATACATCCTGCATCGAGGACCGCGCCGGTTGAGTGCATTGTTCGATGTGCTGGAGACATTGGATAGTGCCTCCTTGTCGGCACAACGCAAGTTGACGATTCCTTTCGTCAAGCAGGCGCTGGGGTGGTGAGTTCGTCCGAGCCCCTCAGCGTTGAAGGTTGACTTCTACGGTCTGGCCGTTCCGGACACTGACTTGGTTGATGATGATCCGGGGGCGGGCGTTGGGCGATGGCTGGATGCTTCCGGAGACATAGAAGTCGCCCCCCGGTAAGCCGTTGACCCTGAAGAAACCACGATCATCGGCTCGCGTACGGTGAGTATAGGCCCGGGCCCGTGGGTCGGCGGGTTCCACGGCCTTGCCGGCCAGCGCCATTTCGGCGGCCTCGGCCGAATAGGTCGTGACGGGAGCGATGGAGATCGCCGCACCGGAGCCGTATTTCACGCCTGAAGGGGTAGAGAGAGCAATACGCCCCGTGATTGTGGCATTGCCGGTTTTTTCCAGAGCGGCATATTCGTCCTCCGGGAACGCGACTTGCCGCTCTACGCGGTCCGTTTCCCTGGGGCGTGGTGTCGTTTCCGATTCGCGTTCGGTATCCTTGGCTTCCTCGCCGGCTTCAATGACTTCGACACGACGGGGAGAGCGTTCTCCCCAGGGATCGACTGCCTGGCATCCGCCCATCAACACGCCGAATGTCATGATCCATGCCACATTGATGGCGATTTTCATGCTGCCTCCTGGCTCAGATGGAGTGGTCGTCCGGTTCACTCGTTTCCACTTCGATACGGTTACGTCCATTGCGCTTGGCAGCTAACAGTAATGCGTCGGCGCGCTGCACGAGAGCGTCCAATTGATCATCTTCGGGGCGCCTGGCGGTGATGCCGATACTGATTGTGCGCCGAGTGCGGTCGCCTTCGTGTAGCGATCGGCACAGGCGTTCCGCCGTTTCACGTGCCCCGGGTAACGACGTTTCCGGCATGACGATCAGAAATTCATCGCCGCCATAGCGGCCAACGAGGTCGCAATCGCGTACCGTGCCGACGATCATGTCGGCGATGTCCCGCAAGGCCTCATCTCCTGCCGCATGTCCATTATGGTCGTTGATGGTCTTGAAGTCATCGATATCCAGCATGAGCAGGCATAGCGGCAGTGCGTAGCGTTGGGCACGGCGCAATTCGATATCGGCCAGATGAACGAGATGGCGTCGGTTATACGTATTGGTGAGATGGTCGTGAGTCGCCAGGTGGGTGAGTTGCTGGTTGACCTCCATCAGTTCGGCAGTGCGCTCGGCGACACGATGTTCGAGTTCCAGGTTATGTCGTTCCAGGGCATGTCTGGCGAGATGCAGTTCGGTCAGGTTCTGCGCGACGCCAAATAGGTGCGCAATGTTGCCTTGACAATCATTGATCGGGACCAACAAGGTCAGCCAGTGGCCGCTGCGGTGAACGCCATCCGGGCCGATGTAGATCCCTTTTTGCTCGTAGCGAATCGGGCGGCCTTCGGCGACGCAGCGAGCGTAATTGGCAATGACATCATCGGCGGTCGGGGATGGCAGCAACTCCTCGATACGCTTGCCCGTGCAGTTGGTATCGTGGCCCAAGGTGGCTTGTTGTGCCGGATTGACGGCTTCAATGATGAAGTCCCGCGAACCTTCGACCCGAATGATGAACATGTGTTCGGGGAAATGCTCCCATAGGTGCTTGACGAACAGTATTCCCGAGCTGTTGTCGAGCAGCCGGAGGATATCCGTTTGTAGTTGGGGATCGGTATCCATAGGCGGTTCTCCTTGAATGGCGCCTACCTTGCAGTATCGCAGGCGTTGCGCTTCTTTGGTCGTGATGTTGTCAACGGCCTAAGTCCACTAGCTGGAATCGACTACGATGCGGATTCACCATAGGAGGGTCGTCATGCGCTTGCAGTATGATTTTCCTCATTTTCGGAGAGTCACTTGAAAGTCGTGCGGGTAAGCGCAACCTTCACAGAATGGGTACGTAGCGAAGGCGCCGATGGGGTCGCCGGGCGCCGTGGACGGTAAATCGATAGGAGGCAGTCATGAACGATACTCGGATTGAACGCGACAGCATGGGTGAGCTGGAAGTGCCGTCCAATGCACTCTATGGCGCTCAAACGCAACGTGCCGTGAATAACTTTCCCGTCAGTGGGCAGGCCATGCCCACTCGCTTCGTTCATGCCATTGCGCGGATCAAGCTCGCTGCTGCCGAAGTGAATGCCGAGCTGGGATTGTTGGATGGTGACCGCGCCGAGGCAATCATCGGCGCAGCCCGTGACATCCTGAATGGCTGCCATGACGACCAGTTTCCCATCGATGTCTTTCAAACGGGGTCGGGGACGTCGAGCAACATGAACGTCAACGAAGTGATCGCGCATCTGGCGTCGCGGAAAGGCGTGGAAGTCGGCCCCAACGATCATGTGAACATGGGCCAGTCGAGCAACGACGTCATTCCGACGGCGATTCATCTCTCGGCGTCACTGGCAATCAAGGACGAGTTGCTGCCGGCATTGAGGCACTTGCGGTCGGTCATCGACACTCGGGCGGAGTCGCTGGATGCCGTGGTCAAAACGGGGCGAACGCACTTGATGGATGCCATGCCGGTACGCATGAGCCAAGAGCTGAATGGCTGGGCCAGTCAGGTTGGGCAGGCAATAGAGCGCTTCGAAGAATGCCAGGGACGCTTGAATCGGTTGGCGCAAGGCGGTACGGCGGTCGGTACCGGTATCAACGCGCACCCGGAATTCGCTCAACGCATGGCTGAGGCGCTGGGGCGTCAAACGGGGTTGTCGCTGGCCAGCAATGACAGTTTCTTTGCCAGTTTGTCGTCGCAGGACACTGCGGTGGAGCTCTCGGGCCATTTGCGTGGCTATGCCTGTACGGTGATGAAAATTGCCAACGATCTTCGTTGGATGAACTCCGGGCCATTGGCAGGATTGGGAGAGATAGAGCTGGAAGCGCTTCAACCCGGCAGTTCCATCATGCCCGGCAAGGTCAATCCCGTCATCCCTGAATCCGCCGCTCAGGCTGCCGCTCAGGTCATGGGGCTGGATAGTGCCATCACCGTGGCCGGTCAGAGCGGTAATTTCCAACTCAACGTCATGCTGCCGCTAGTCGCGAACAACGTGCTGTCGTCATTGACGTTGATGACTCAAACCAGTCATTTGCTGGCTGACCGGGCCATTGCGACCTTCAAGGTACGCAAGGAAAACCTCGAGGCCCCCTTGTCACGTAATCCGATCCTGGTGACCGCGCTGAATTCGGTCATTGGTTACGATGCCGCGGCAGCGATCGCCAAGAAAGCCTACCAGGCGGGTAGGCCGATTCTGGATGTGGCCGACGAAGAAACGGAGCTCGATAGAGAGGAACTCGAGCGTCTACTCGATCCTGTTCAGTTGACGCAAGGCGGCATTCCCGAGTAATGAATTCGTCGCCTGGAGAGTGTCAGGACGTCTGGTCGCGAGCCTGCGCTTCATCGATGGTATCGTTCGCATCCTGACGCTCTTCAGGGGCCGCTTCCGGGGGATCGTGTTCTTCGGCACGTGATGGCCGGTAGCAGAAGGTCGTGAGTATCGGGAAATGGTCCGATCCGATACTGGCGAGGCGCCGTATCGATACCAGGGTGAATTCTTCGCTGACGAACACATGATCCAGTGGCCAGCGCAACAACGGGTAATTGGCGTGAAACGTACTGTACATGCCACGGCCACGACGAGGATCCAGCATGCCGCTAACGCGGCAGAATAGCCGAGTCGAGCGTGACCAGGCGACATCGTTGAGGTCGCCGGCGACCAGCGACGGTTCGCCTGACCGGTGGATCTCCTTGCCGACCAACAACAACTCGGCATCGCGCCACAACGACTCTTCGCTTTCATTGGGTGCTGGCGGGCGGGGGTGAAGCGCATGTAGCTTGAAGCGATGTCCGCTTGGCAGTTGCACCCAGGCGTGCATCGAGGGTATGTCCTCTTGTATCAGCCACTCGATCCGTGGCTCATCCAAAGGTAGACGCGAATAAAGGTGCATGCCGTACAGGTTGTCCAGCGGCATTTTCAGCGAGTATGGGTAATCCTTATCGAGTACTGGATCGAGTTGCTGTTGCCACCAGCCGTCACTCTCCAGCGTCAAGACGATATCCGGTGAGTGGCGTTGTATCAGTTCGATGAGCGCTTGAGATCGTCGGTTCGTTGTCAGAACGTTGGCGATCAGTAACGTGACATGGCGATCGCCGTCACCATGTTCGGCGTCTTTGACCTGCGTAGGCCATAGTCGCGTCCAGGGGAGGATGCGATAGCCTTGAATGAGCAGCACGATCAGACACGCGATGACGACGGGCAACTGCCAGTCGGAGGCGATTATCAACGACCCGATGAGTGTCAGTAGTGCGAGACCGGCAATCTGCAGGCGAGGGAACTCACAGGCACGTATCCACCAGGCATGCAAGGGCAGCTTGGCCAGCAATGTGGCCGCTAACAGGCCGGTTGCCACAGAGGCGAGAAATAGTCCAACCATGCTGCGACCTCCCTGTCTCCCTCTTCAATCAGGCAATGTGGAGGGCGACGTCATTGGTTTCCAGTAGGTGGATCAAACTATCCGGTGGCTGACGGTCAGTGAACAACGCATCGAGTTGCGCAACATTGCCTTGGCGAACGACGGGGTTGCGATGGAACTTCGAATGATCCGCGGCCAGAAACACTTGTCGTGAGTTGTGAATGATCGCCTGGGCGACTCGTACTTCCTGGTAGTCGAATTCCAGCAGCGAGCCGTCTTCATCGATGCCACTGATGCCGATAATGCCATAGTCGACCTTGAACTGGTTGATGAAATCGATGGTCGCTTCGCCGATGATACCACCGTCACGTGAACGAACCTGGCCGCCGGCCACGATGACATTGAAGTCGTCATTGTGTTGGAGAATGGCAGCGACATTGAGGTTGTTGGTAATGACTTCCAGGCCTCGATGGTGGCGCAGGGCTTCGGCCACGACTTCATTGCTGGTACCGATATTGATGAACAACGACGAGTCGTTCGGGACCTTCGATGCCAACAAGGCCGCGATTCGTTGTTTCGCTTCGAGGTTCAAGGCCTTGCGGGTATGGTAGGACGTGTTGACGGTGCTGGATTCCAGCCCGGCTCCACCATGAACGCGTCGGATCAACCCTTCATTGGCAAGTGCATTCAGGTCGCGGCGAATCGTCTGGGGCGTCACGACAAAGTGGGACGTCAGTTGTTCAATGGATGCATACCCTTGGCGCCGGACAAGATCGACAATGGATTCCTGGCGTTCCTGCTGTGTCATATCGTCTCCTCGTTAGCCATTGTCCCGATTGGTCGCCAAGCTGTTATACGACCATGGTGGTAGGCAATCGGCGCACCGATCGATTGAGCGCTTGTCGCTGCTGGTTTAGTCTCGTTTATCGAAAACGAACATCATGATAGCAAAAACGAAAATAAAACGTGTAAAAGCGAAAGTCGCATACATGCACGCCCCGATAACCACCGAGGATTAGACCATGGCTTCGTATCTGCTTGCCATCGATCAGGGTACCACCAGCACTCGAGCGATCCTGTTTGATCGTGACGCCAATGTCGTCGGTGCGGCTCAACGAGAGTTCACCCAATACTTCCCTCAGGATGGTTGGGTAGAGCACGATGCTGAAGACATCTGGTCCTCGGTCGTTGCCACGTGTCGAGAGGTATTGAAGGCTCAAGGTGTCAGCGCCGACGAACTGGGCGGAATCGGTATCACCAATCAACGCGAGACATCATTGATCTGGGACCGCGATACCGGGGAGGTACTGCATCCTGCCATCGTCTGGCAGGATCGCCGTACCGCGGATGCTTGCAAAGCACTGAGGGATGCCGGGCATGGCGACTGGGTGCAGTCGCGTACCGGTTTGTTGATCGATCCGTATTTTTCGGCGACCAAGCTGGCCTGGATGCTCGATCATGTCAACGGGGCGCGGGAGCGCGCCGAACGTGGCGAACTCGCCTTCGGTACCGTGGACACTTTTCTCATCTGGCGGCTGACGGGAGGGCGTGTCCATGCGACCGATGCGACCAATGCGTCACGCACGGCCATGTTCAATATTCATACCCAGCAGTGGGATGGCGAGTTACTGAGGCTGTTCGATATCCCCGCCAGTCTGTTGCCCGAGGTCAAGGATTCCAGTGACGATTTCGGTCGCGTCGACACTCAGTGGTTGGGAAGCGACATCCCCATTGCCGGTGTTGCGGGCGATCAGCAGGCGGCGCTCGTCGGGCAGGCGTGTTTCGAGCCTGGTATGGGCAAGAGCACCTACGGGACAGGGTGCTTCATGATCCTCAATACGGGGCAGCGTGCCGAAACGTCCCGCAACCGGCTGCTTACCACCGTAGGTTATCGCCTCAATGGGGAGACGACCTATGCGATGGAGGGCAGCATTTTCGTTGCCGGAGCCACCGTGCAGTGGATGCGTGATGGCCTCAAGTTATTTGCCGAGGCGGCGGATACTGAAACGCTGGCGCAACAGACGCGTAGCGGCCACAGCGTCTATCTCGTACCTGCCTTCACCGGACTGGGGGCACCCCATTGGGACCCTCAGGCTCGCGGCGCCATTTTCGGTTTGACGCGGGATACCGGTATTGCCGAGATCGTGGCGGCGGGCCTGCAGGCCGTTTGTTACCAGACGCGTGACTTGCAGGTATGCATGAACGATGATATTTCAGTCAACACCGGGACCCTACGCGTCGACGGCGGCATGGTCAGCAACAACTGGGTCATGCAGTTTCTGGCCGATATGCTGGGTGTACCTGTCGATCGGCCGACGGTATTGGAAACGACTGCGTTAGGCGCCGCCTATCTGGCGGGGTTGCATATCGGCTGGTATCGCAACCTTGATGAGATCGCCGGTCTATGGCGTTGCGAGCGTACCTTCACACCACGGATGCCGGAGTCGGAACGCGAGACGTTGTATCGAGGCTGGTTGGATGCGGTTGAACGCGTCAAATGCTGACGAGCAGGTCTTGCATTCATGGGGTGAATCCGTAAAATACGCACCCGTTGTCATAGTGAACAATGAGATGGAATAGGACCATAGCTCAGTTGGTTAGAGCGCCACGTTGACATCGTGGAGGTCAGCGGTTCAAATCCGCTTGGTCCTACCAAGTTTCCATTCTCGGTTTGGCAACCGTAATAAAGGACCATAGCTCAGTTGGTTAGAGCGCCACGTTGACATCGTGGAGGTCAGCGGTTCAAATCCGCTTGGTCCTACCAGACATGGAAGCACCTCGTGGCCTTCGCTGCGGGGTGCTTTTTTATTGCCTATTGATTCAGGACATGGATTCACGGCGAAGTCACCGCTACAGAGTAACGGTGAGGTCACTACGCCGAATGAATACATCGAGCACGTGTTCCAGGCCTGCCTGGTCGTGCACACGGAAGCGGCCCCGTATTGGACTATCAAGATCGAGAACGCCCCAAAGCGTGTCGTCGATGACGACCGGCACGACGAGTTCAGCTTGCGATTCCGGATCGCATGCGATGTGATCCGCGATGGCATGAACATCGTCGATGCGTTGCGTGCGGCGATGCCGAGCGGCTGCACCGCACACTCCCGTGTCGAAGGGGATGGGGTTGCAGGCTGGTTTGCCCTGGAACGGACCCAGCGACAAGCGCTGCGGCTCTCGCTGCACATAGAAACCCGCCCAATTCAGGTCAGGAACCTCCTGCATGATGAGTGCGCAGGTCTGTGCCATGTTGGTCAGGGCATCACGTGTATCGAGTAACGCGTCGAGTTGTCGAGCGAGAAGGTCGTAGTCAAGAGGCATGACATCTCCTTGAACGCAATGAGCCGGCCCGGAGGCCGGCTCGTCAGCGTTTATGCTGGCAGTCTCATTCCCAGCCGGGAACGGCACCACCTTTGAACAGCTCTTTTGCTTTTTCGGCGACGGCTTCCGTTTGATACGCCTCGACCAATTGTTGAATGGCTTCACGGTCCTCGTCACCGTTGCGTACGACGATCAGGTTGACATAGGGAGAGTCGGGGCCCTCGCTGATTAGCGCATCGTCGAGCTGCAAACCGGCAGGCTGAGCAAAGGTGTTATTGATGAACGCCATGTCGACGTCCGGCAGAACGCGTGGAAGCTGTGCTGCTTCGATTTCGCGAAACTCGAAATCGTGTGGATTGTCGACGATGTCGATGGGGGTGGCCTCGAGATTGTCGGGATCGTCGAGCTCGATCAGACCTTCCTTGTGCATCAGGATCAGGGCGCGCCCTTCGTTGGATGGATCATTGGGCAGAGCCACCGTGGCGCCTTCGGGAAGCTCATCGATACTGTCATACGTTTCTGAATAGGCCCCGATCGGGTAAACGAACGTGTAGCCTGCAACCGCGAAATCATAGCCACGATCATCGATCATGCCTTGCATGTAAGGTTCATGCTGATAGGCGTTGGCATCCAGGCTGCCATCGGCCAGTGCGGCATTGGGCGTCACGTAATCGGTGAATTCGACGATTTCCACCTCCAGCCCGTATTCCTCGTCGGCAATGTCGGCGGCCAATTGCATGATGTTGGTTTCAGGCCCAGCCACGGTGCCCACCTTGATGTGGTTGTCAGCATGGTCGGCCAATGCCGGAGCACTGATCATGCCGAGGCTCAGCAGCGCCGTCCCGAAAAGTTTGCTGGCAGTTGTCGTCATTGAGATCTCCTTGGCTGTGTGTTCCGTTTTTACTGTCGAAATAAATTTAAAGGTATAAAAGATAAAAGCAAAATTCTTTTTGGTTATCGATATAATGGATTCACTTGTGATCGCTCCGTCGCACCAGGTAATCCCCCAGGCTCTGGAAGCCTTGGACCATGACGACCAGGATGACGACGGTGATGAGCATGATGGTCGGTTCGAAACGGTTATAGCCATAGCGGATGCCAAGGTCTCCTAGACCTCCGCCGCCGACGGCCCCAGCCATTGCCGAATAGCTGACCAGCGTCACGACGGTGATGGTCAGCCCGGTAATGATGCCCCCGCGAGCTTCCGGTAGCAGCACCTTCATGATGATTTGCCACGGGCTGGCACCCATCGATTGAGCCGCTTCGATCAAGCCGGGAGAAATTTCGTTGAGCGATCCCTCCACGAGGCGTGCAACGAAAGGAATGGCCGCGATCGTCAACGGTACGACAGCAGCGTTGAGCCCGATGGAACTGCCGACGAGCATGCGTGTGAAAGGGATGATCGCCACCATCAAAATGATGAAAGGCACCGAGCGCCCGATATTGGTCACGACGCCCAATAGATGGTTGAGGACGGGCAATGCCAGAAACTGTCGTGGCCGGGTCACATACAGCAATACCCCGAGCGGGATACCTGCCAGGGCGGCTATGAATCCAGAGACACCGACCATGTAGAGTGTGTCGAGTGTCGCGGCGAGGATCAGTTCAATCATTGCGTTTGACATGGCCAATCACCTCCACTTGCAGATCATGATTGTCGAGGTACGCCAGGGCTTCACGGGTTTTTTCCGCCGGGCCGACCAATTCAGCGATCATCAACCCCAGCGTGCGGTGGCGAATCGATTCCACCTTGGCTTCCAGGATGCTGATGTCGATGTCGCAGTCGCGAGCGAGTCGTGAGATCAGCGGTGTGGATATCGAGTCACCGGCATAGGCTAGACGCAGTACGGGGTGTGCATCGGGCGCCGGGTCGGATAGCAACCTGTCGCGTAGGGACTGGGGCAGATTCAGCTCGAGGAAGTCATTGATGAAGCGTCGGGCCAACCGAGTACGCGGCGACGTGAAGAAATCGCCGACCTCGGCTTCCTCGACCAGCTCGCCGTCGGATATCAGGCTTACCCGGTGACAAATACTTTTCACGACTTCCATTTCGTGGGTGATCAGGAGAATGGTCAGCCCGAGTCGACGATTGATATCTTCAAGCAACGCCAGGATCGAACTCGTGGTCTGAGGGTCGAGCGCTGACGTCGCTTCATCGCATAACAGAACCTTGGGACGGCTGGCCAGTGCCCGGGCAATGGCCACCCGCTGTTTCTGACCTCCCGACAGTTCCGCTGGATAGCTCTCCGCCTTGTCGGACAGACCGGTCAGTTCCAGTAATGGGTGCACGCGTTCACGAATGGTTTCCCGGTCGACCTTCATGAGTTCCAGCGGCAAGGCGACATTGGCAAAGACCGTCCGCGACGTTAGCAGATTGAAATGCTGGAAGATCATGCCTATGCCGTGGCGTGCGCGGTTGAGCGCAGCACGGTTCAATGTCGTCAGGTCCTGGTCATCGACGCTGACATGCCCTGTGGTCGGGCGTTCCAACAGGTTGACGCAACGGATGAGGGTCGATTTGCCCGCACCGGATAAGCCAATGACACCGTGGATGCTGCCCTGGGGGATGTTCAGGCTGACATCCTTGAGAGCAGTGACGGCATTGGAGCCACTACCGTAAACCTTGGAGATATTGTCGAGGGCGATCATGATCCTGTTGGGCATTGACCTGCCTTTGATCTGTGTGGACGACGGGGCGGCAGCACAAAAAAAAGGCCACCCTGGTGGGGTGGCCATCAACGCTGGACACACCCTTTTAGCAGTATTTCCCGCACTGGGCAGTGTGAAGCGTGCCAGTAGCCGGGGGCGCCCGCAATCTGGGGACAAATCGGCGCCGAGATTAATCGCACTATTTTAAGAACCGATTCGGCGAAGTGTCAATTATATTGGGACATGTCAATAGACGATGACGATCTTGTCAGAGGATATTGCTGTGAAAGCCGCTCAGGGGCGAAAAAGCGATTACCATCGGCTCGACGATTGCCGATGGACGCTACCGGGCCTGCTTCCCTAGACTAGTGGCTTCATCGACGCGTGCCTCGGATGTGCCGAGGCCGGATAATCGCTTGCGAGGCATGACAGCATGTTCACGGGGATCATTCAGGGGATGGCCGAAGTCGTATCGATCATCGAGGACGAGGCCTTTCGCACCCATATAGTCAGGATGGATGACTACCTGCTGGAAGGGCTGGCGCTGGGGGCGTCCGTGGCCCACAACGGCGTTTGCCTGAGCGCAACGGCGATCGATGGCAATGATGTCAGCTTCGATTTGATGCGCGAGACGCTACGTGTGAGCAATCTCGGCACACTGCAAGTCGGCGACCGCGTCAATATCGAGCGGGCGGCTCGTTTCGGTGATGAAATCGGCGGGCATGCCATGTCGGGACATGTCTCTTGCATGGCCACCTTGGTGGAGGTCAACAAGACACCCAACAATTTGCGTCTATGGTTCGAGCTTCCCGATAGCCAAGGGCGCTTTCTGTTCGACAAGGGGTACATCGGCGTTGATGGTATTAGCCTGACGATCGGCGAGGTGGTGGCTTCGAAACACGGGAGTATCCGCTTTTGTGTCAATCTGATTCCGGAAACCCTGCAGCGAACGACCTTGTCTGAACGACGTCCCAATGATCGTGTGAACATTGAGATCGATCCCCAGACACAGGCCATTGTCGAGACGGTCGAGCGGGTCATGGCAAGGAAAAAGGGGTGAGGTCGAGGCATCGAAATTGACCGTTCCGTCAAGTTTCCGTTAGCTATCCAAGCTGGCGCTTGGCCGGGGGCTTGCTTGTATTCTGAGGTTTGGCGTCGCCATGCGACCTTGTGCCTCGCATCAGCGCAGGCCTTTGGGTACCATGTGCGGCTTTCTTGGAGCGAGGGCGCCTAGGTTTTGGCTGAATACTGGCAGCATGGGCTGATGTTTCAGACGAATCCTACTGTCCTGTGCAGGACTGGATGAACAATGATGAAACGTCTGTTGAACGACCATTTCAAGCTGGACGAACACGGTACGAGTATCCGTACCGAGGTCATTGCGGGAATCACGACCTTCTTGACGATGGCCTACATCATCTTCGTCAACCCGAGCATTCTTTCGGAGGCGGGCGTCGATTACGGCGCCGTCTTCGTCGCCACTTGTCTGGCAGCGGCTATCGGCTGTCTGATCATGGGGCTGTGGGCCAATTATCCCATTGCACTTGCCCCCGGCATGGGCTTGAACGCCTTCTTCACCTACGGCGTCGTGTTGGGGATGGGGTATAGCTGGGAAGCTGCCCTGGGAGCGGTGTTCCTGTCCGGTGTGACGTTCTTCCTGCTGAGCGTGTTCAAGATTCGGGAGTGGATCATCAATTCGATCCCGATGTCGTTGAGGTTGGGTATCGCTGCCGGCATTGGCCTCTTCCTGGCCATGATTGCACTACAGAATGCCGGCATCGTCGTCGACAACGACGCGACGTTGTTGGCACTGGGCGATCTCTCTTCGCCAGAGGCCCTGTATGCATTGCTGGGTTTCTTCGTCATTACGGCATTGGCCTATCTGCGTGTGACTGGTGCCGTCATGATCGGCATTCTTGGCGTCACCTTGCTAGCCATGCTGTTGGGACACAATGAGTATGGCGGGCTGGTATCCGCGCCACCGTCGATTGCACCAACCTTCATGGCCATGGACGTCGCCGGCGCTTTCGATATCGCCATGCTCAGCGTGATCTTCGCCTTTCTGTTCGTCGACCTGTTCGATACTTCCGGTACCCTGATCGGTGTGGCCCATCGGGGCGGGCTGTTGGACGAACAGGGCAAGTTGCCCCGGTTGGGGCGCGCTTTGATGGCGGATTCCACGGCTTCGATGGCGGGGGCTGCGCTGGGCACGTCGACGACGACCAGCTACATTGAAAGCGCTTCGGGAATCGCCTCGGGCGGCCGCACGGGGTTGACCGCGGTCGTGGTGGCAGTGCTGTTCTTGGTGAGTCTGTTCTTCGCGCCGTTGGCGGGATCGATTCCGGCGTATGCGACGGCGGGTGCACTGCTCTATGTGGCCGTATTGATGGCCGGTAGCCTGGCACATGCCGATTGGGAGGATGCCACGGAAGCGGCCCCGGTATTGATTGCTGCACTGGCCATGCCCCTGACGTTCTCGATTGCCGAAGGGATCGCCTTGGGCTTCATCAGCTACACCGCTATCAAAGCCCTGGCGGGCCGTTTCAAGGATCTGAATCCTGCGGTCGTTGTGTTGGCCATCGTGTTCGTACTTAAATTTCTTTTCCTTGACTGAGAGTGGCAATGAGCATCTACGACGACTATATCAAGTCCGTCATCCGCACCGTTCCCGATTGGCCTCAGCCGGGGGTCAATTTCCGTGACATCACGCCGCTGCTGCAGAATAGCGCGGCGTTTCGTAAGCTGATAGACAGTTTCGTGCATCGCTATCAAGAGATGAATCTGGATGCGATTGCCGCCATTGATGCCCGCGGCTTCATTATCGGGGCTCCACTCGCTTACGAGTTGAATTGTAGTTTCGTGCCGGTTCGCAAGAAGGGTAAGTTACCGTTCAGGACGATCAGCGAGACCTATACGCTGGAATATGGGCAGTCGGAAGTGGAGCTGCATTCCGACGCCTTTCGCGAGAACGATCGCATCCTCGTCATGGATGACCTGATTGCCACCGGAGGAACCATGCTGGCGGCGGCCAAGCTCATTTCACGCAGCGGCGGTCGGGTCGTGGAGACCGCCACTATCATCGACCTGCCGGATCTGGGTGGCGCACAGAGAATACGTGATGCCGGTTTCGGTGTGTTCGCTGTATGTTCCTTTACCGAAGACGAGTGATTGCACTATGAGCCGTGATCGTTATCACCAGCATTTTACGGTCTCCTGGGATCAACTGCACCGGGATGTCCGCGCACTGTGTCACAATCTCGTCGAGCGGGATTTCAAGGGTGTCGTCGCGATTACCCGCGGCGGTTTGATTCCGGCCGCCTTGATCGCACGCGAACTCGATATTCGCCTGATCGATACCGTCTGCATCAAGAGTTACGAGCATATGGATCAAGGCGGTTTGCAGATTCTCAAGGGTATCGAGCATGATGGAGAACATTGGCTACTGGTCGACGATCTTGTCGATACCGGCAAGACGGCCAACAAAGTGCGGGAAATGCTGCCCAAGGCGCATTTCGTGACCGTCTATGCCAAACCGGATGGACGCCCTCTGGTCGATCAATATCTGACCGAAGTCGCCCAGGATTGCTGGATACAGTTTCCCTGGGATCTCGGCGTCGCTTATGTCGAACCGCTCGTCGATCAGGTCAAGCGCAAGGATTGAGGACGATGTCGTCACCATTACCGGATAGCTGGAATCATTATCTGGAGTGTGAGTTCGAAGCGCCCTATATGCAGCAGTTGCGGGAGTTTCTGGCGCGTGAAAAAGCCGCTCGCAAGGTCATATACCCACACTCGACGAATTGGTTTCGTGCTTTCGAGCTGACACCTCTGGATCAGGTCCGTGTCGTGGTGTTGGGCCAGGATCCCTATCATGGCCCCAACCAGGCCCATGGGTTGTGTTTTTCGGTGCGTCCAGGGGTGGCTACGCCTCCGTCGCTGGTCAACATTTACAAGGAACTCGCCCAGGATGTCGGCACGACGCCCGTCAATCATGGTTTTCTCGAGCCTTGGGCAAGACAGGGAGTACTGCTGCTCAACAGTGTGCTGACGGTAGAGCAGGGCAATGCCGGGTCGCACCGCGGTCAAGGGTGGGAGACGTTCACCGACCGGGCCATCGCGACGGTCAATGAACAGTGCGATGGTGTGGTTTTCCTGCTCTGGGGCAGTTATGCGCAGAAGAAAGCCTCGTTCGTCGATCGTCAACGCCACCTGGTGCTGCATGCCCCGCATCCGTCACCATTGTCGGCACACCGTGGATTCTTCGGGACCCGGCATTTTTCGCAGGCCAACGAGTTTCTGATGGCACGGGGACGTGGGCCCATCGATTGGCAGTTACCCGATACACCTGCTTGAGTCGTGGCTTAACTCGCAACGCAGTTCGAGCTAGAATTCCCGGCCGATGCATTCCGCCCATCCAGCCAGGAGCCGTCCATGAGCGTTCATGC
Organism: Aidingimonas lacisalsi; assembly: GCF_008079445.1. Classification (GTDB taxonomy): domain Bacteria; phylum Pseudomonadota; class Gammaproteobacteria; order Pseudomonadales; family Halomonadaceae; genus Aidingimonas; species Aidingimonas lacisalsi. Next base: position 96,396 of record NZ_VRYH01000004.1, read on the forward strand.
CATTCAACACCCCTTGGTCAAACATAAGCTGGGGTTGATGCGCGCTGCCGATATCAGTACCAAGAGTTTTCGTGAACTGGCTGGGGAAGTCGCCAAACTGCTGACCTATGAAGCGACTCAGGATCTCGAGGTGGAGCCCACGACCATTGAGGGGTGGAATGGGGAGCCGATTGAAACTGAACACCTGAAAGGCAAAAAGGTCACCGTGGTACCGATCCTGCGCGCGGGACTAGGCATGTTAGAAGGCGTAACCGACCTGATTCCCAGTGCTCGAGTCAGTGTGGTGGGACTTTACCGCAATGAAGAGACGCTGGAACCGGTTCCCTATTTCGAAAAGTTTACCAACGACCTGCATGAGCGACTGGCAATCGTGATCGATCCGATGTTGGCAACGGGGGGATCGATGGTTGCGACCTTGGATATGCTGAAAGCTCGCGGTTGCCCCCTGATGAAGGTGATCGTACTGGTGGCAGCGCCGGAAGGCTTGCGGCGTGTACAGGACGCCTATCCAGACATAGAGATCTATACGGCGGCCATTGATGATCGGCTCGATGAGAACGGTTACATCGTGCCAGGATTGGGGGATGCGGGAGATAAGATATTCGGTACCCGTTGATTTGCCCGACACGCCCTGAGTCGGGTTGACCCTGTGACCATGTTCGTGCTGTAGGCTACGCTCGCTCACGATTTCGTATGCGAAAAAGTGAGCGAGCGCTTTCTCTTCGTTACGCCATCCTATCTTTGCATCTAAAGTATAATATTTTATTTTTTTATTTGTAAATCAGCAAGTTATTTCCGTTTGGCGCTCATCTGACGGAACTGCATCATCAGTTTCGATAAACCACATTTGTGTCTGAAAGCGAATCTCGACTACTGTGAGTTCACGCCACGCCGCGTGTCAGTTCACAACAACGACTACGTCGAGTTACGCATGTCTCTGATCCTTGAAAATATTGACCTCGAGGTTGGGCGCGAGACCCATGTCGAGGGAGTTGATCTCGAGTTGGCTCCGGGCTCGTTCAATGTGTTGCTGGGTCGCACACTGTCCGGGAAAACGACGTTGATGCGTCTCATGGCGGGGCTGGATGTACCGACCCGCGGGCGTATCCTGATGGATGGTCGAGATGTGACCGGCGTATCGGTACGCCGCCGCAACATATCCATGGTCTATCAGCAGTTCATCAATTACCCGGGATTGAGTGTCTACGAGAACATTGCGTCGCCGCTACGCCTGGCCAACGTTCAATCACACGAAATTGATCGCCGTGTTCGCGAAACGGCCGAAATGTTGCATATCGAACATCTCCTTGACCGCTATCCTCTGGAACTGTCCGGAGGGCAGCAGCAGCGTACCGCCATGGGGCGTGCGTTGGTCAAGGATGCCGATGTCATCCTGTTCGACGAGCCTCTGGTCAACCTGGATTACAAACTTCGGGAAGAGTTTCGCGAGGAACTCCGGGCACTGTTCAGCGAACGACACTGTATTGCCGTCTACGCGACCACGGAGCCCGCCGAAGCCCTGGCATTGGGCGGGAATACTGCTGTGCTTCACGAGGGGCGGCTACTGCAGTATGGCCGTACCGAGGATGTTTACCATCGGCCACGGGATATCCGTAGCGCTGAAATGTTTTCCGAGCCACCGATGAATGTCATCGACGGCATCGTGTCGGGTAGCGAAGTCACCTTTGACCACCATTTGCACTTTCCGCTCGATGACGCCTTCCGCAACCTGCCCCCGGGTGACTATCGCTTTGGAGTCCGGGCGTCTCATATTTCACTGACACCGCAAGCGGAAAGCGACATTCGACTCGAAATGACGGTCGATCTCGCCGAGATCAGTGGGTCGGAAACATTTCTGCACGCGCACAACGATTGGTTCGAAGTGACGGTGCATCTGGCGGGTGTGCACGAGTTCAGCGTCGATGAAGCGGTATCGCTGTATTTCCCCACGCACAGAATGTATGCCTTCGACCGGCAGGGTGGCGTGGTGCATATACCCACTCACCTGGGAGGTGTGTGAGATGGCGGAAATCACTCTCAAGTCCTTGGCTCATTCTTATCTGCAAACCCCCGACGGCGACCAGGATTATGCCATTCGCGAGATGGATCATGTCTGGCATCAAGGTGGTGCCTATGCATTGCTGGGGCCTTCCGGGTGCGGAAAGTCGACGTTGCTGAATATCATCTCCGGTTTGCTGGAACCGTCGCGCGGTGATGTGTTGTTCGATGGCGAGGTGGTCAATGCACTGCCGCCGGAACAACGCAACATCGCGCAGGTTTTCCAGTTTCCGGTGGTCTACGACACCATGACGGTCTACGACAATCTGGCTTTCCCGCTGCGTAACGTGGGGACCTCGGAAGAACGTGTCCGTGAACGGGTCAGTGAAGTCGCCGATGTCCTGGAGCTGAGTGGGCAACTCAAGCGCAAGGCCAAGAACCTCACTGCCGACGAAAAACAGAAAGTCTCGATGGGGCGCGGACTGGTGCGCGATGATGTGTCGGCCATTCTGTTCGATGAGCCCCTGACCGTCATCGATCCTCAACTCAAGTGGAAGTTGCGCCGCAAACTCAAGGAGATCCACCAGCGTTTCGGCATCACCATGATCTATGTCACTCACGACCAACTCGAAGCCTCGACGTTCGCCGACAAGATCGCCGTGATGTATGAAGGTCAGGTGGTTCAGTTCGGTACTCCCCGGGAACTGTTCGAGCAACCTGGACACACCTTTGTCGGCTACTTCATCGGTAGCCCGGGAATGAATTTCCTGGATGTGCATGTCAGTGACGGTACGCTCTATAGCGGACGGACGGCGCTACCGTCAAGCAGCGACCGGTTGCTGGAGCGTGTCGCCAACTGCCGTTCCGATAACGTCAAGATCGGCATACGGCCGGAATTCATCGAGGTGAGTGCGGTGCCCGGCGGGGGAAGCGTCGAGGTGGACGTGGACGATGTTCAGGATCTGGGAACTTACTCGATACTTTCACTGCGGCTGGGTGAATGGCCACTGAAAGCGCGTGTGGAAGAGGGCGGTGTCACGCCACACGACAAAGCATACATTGGCTTTCCAGAACGCTGGGTGGGTCTGTACGTCGATGACTATCGGGTGGAGATGGATCATGAATAACAAGGTACGTGACAACCGGGCCTGGTGGTTGATACTGCCGATGCTGTTGCTGGTGTCTTTCTCGGCGATCATCCCGTTGATGACGGTCGTCAATTATTCGGTACAGGACGTGTTTGACGCGAATACACGGTTTTTCACGGGCACGGAATGGTTCGAGGTAATGCTCAATGATCCGGCATTGCAGGTTGCCTTGTTACGTCAGTTCGCATTTTCACTGACCGTGCTGGCAATCGAGGTGCCGTTGGGCATCGGTATTGCCTTGCTGATGCCCAAGCGAGGCTGGCAAGCCTCGGCGGTACTGATACTGGTGACCTTGCCCTTGCTGATTCCCTGGAATGTGGTCGGCAGTATCTGGCAGATTTTTACTCGCGGCGACATTGGGCTGATGGGGTGGAGTCTTCGTGAACTCGGCTATTCATACAACATCACATCCAGCCCCGTGGATGCCTGGGCAACGATCGTCATCATGGATGTCTGGCACTGGACGCCGTTGATTGCACTGCTGTGCTATAGCGGCCTGCGTTCGATCCCGGAAGCCTACTATCAGGCGGCGCGCATCGATCGCGCCTCCACGTGGTCGATATTCCGTTATATCCAACTGCCCAAACTCACCAATGTCCTGGTGATCGGCGTGCTGTTGCGCTTCATGCACTCGTTCATGATCTATGCCGAGCCGTTCGTGCTGACCGGGGGTGGGCCGGGGAATTCGACGACGTTCCTGAGTCAGTCGCTGACCACCATGGCCATCGGCCAGCAGGACCTGGGCCCATCGGCCGCCTTTTCGCTGATCTATTTCCTGATCATTCTGCTGGTCTGCTGGGTGTTCTACACCGCGATCATGAATATGCAGAAAGACAATAACAATCCGGAGGCTTGAGAGATGACGGACTCTATGCCCGCGACTCCCGAGGAGGTACGTCGGCGAGCGGCTGCCACCGATCGACAGCGCCGTCGGCAGGCACGTCCTGTCTCTCGACAGTGGCGTCGACGGGGACTGATGGCGCTCTATATCGTCTTCGTGCTGTTGCCGATCTACTGGCTGCTCAACATGTCGTTTCAATCCAATACCGAGATATTGGGCGGTCTGACACTGTGGCCGGAAAATTTCACGGTGGAGCATTATACCAAGATATTCACCGAAGCCAGTTGGTACATGGGCTATGTGAATTCGCTCGGTTATGTGCTGATGAACATGCTGATCAGTATCGTCGTGGCGCTGCCGGCCGCTTATGCCTTCAGTCGCTACCAGTTCATTGGCGACAAGCATCTGTTCTTCTGGCTCTTGACCAACCTGATGGCGCCTCCGGCGGTGTTCTTGCTGCCGTATTTCCAGCTTTACTACACGGTGGGTCTGTTCGACACGCACTTTGCCGTGGCACTGGCACACTGCCTGTTCAACATTCCTCTGGCGGTTTGGATACTCGAAGGGTTCATGAGTGGCGTGCCCAAGGAAATCGATGAAACCGCGTTCATTGATGGGTATAGCTTCCCGCGCTTTTTCATCAAGATCTTCATTCCAATGATCAGTTCGGGCATCGGTGTGACGCTGTTCTTCCTGTTCATGTTCTCGTGGGTCGAGTTACTGCTGGCAAGTACTCTCACGGCCACCGAGGCACAGCCGATCGCTTCCGTCATGACGCAAACCAAGGGAGCGTCCGGCATCGATTGGGGGGCGTTGGCGGCGGCCGGGGTGCTGACCATTCTGCCCGGCATCGTCGTTGTCTACTTCGTTCGTCATCACATCGCCAAGGGCTTCGCCCTGGGCCGGACTTGAGGAGGACATGCCATGCAATGGATGGTCTGGACGTTACCCACTACCATTTTTTTCTGCACGATTGCCGCTCTGCTGGCAGGCATGACCGTCTGGGAAATTGCGTCGCCGACGGTGGAGCGCAAGGGATTCCTGCCCATTTCGACGACACGTGGTGATCGTTTCTTCATCGGGCTGCTGTCTGCTGCCTATATCCACTTGGGGGTGGTTGGCTTCACCTCCTTCAGTCTCTGGTTGGCGCTTGGCGCATCGGCACTCTGGTTGCTGGTATTGCTGCGCTGGGGCTGATCGTGATCCATGGAGCGAATCGTTCACGGATGAACCCCACTCAAAAGAGGTCATTATGAAACCGACAACAACGCGACTCTCTCTATTGACGGCTTGCGTGATGCTGGCAAGCGGCTCTTTGCACGCCGAGGAACAGGATGCTCGTGCCGTTGCCGAGCGGCTGGTCGATGAGCATTTCCAGAGTTCCACACTGTCCCGCGAGGAACAGATCGAGGAACTGATGTGGTTCGCGGAGGCTGCCGAACCTTTCCGTGACATGGAAATCAACACTGTCGCCGAAGGGCTGACAACGCATATTTATGAGCGTGACGTGCTGGCCGAGGCGTTCGAGGAGCTTACCGGTATCGAGGTCACTCACAACATCATCGGTGAGGGTGATGTGGTGAACAACCTGCAGACCCAGATGCAGTCCGGGCGCAATATCTATGACGGCTATGTCAACGATACCGATGCCATCGGTACGCATATTCGTTACGGCACGACTATCAACCTCTCCGAGGCCATGGAAAACGAGTGGTCGGATTATACGCTGCCGACCCTGGACCTTGATGATTTCATCGGTATCCAGTATGGAACCGGCCCGGACGGCAGCATCTACCAGTTGCCGACTCAGCAATTCGCCAACCTTTACTGGTTTCGCTACGACTGGTTCCAGCGCGAGGATCTGCAGGAGCAGTTCCGGGACATTTATGGCTACGAGCTGGGCGTACCGACCAACTGGACAGCCTACGAGGACATTGCCGAGTTCTTTACCGACCACGTTGGTGAGATCGATGGTGAAACTGTCTACGGCCACATGGACTATGGTCGTCGCGACCCGTCCCTGGGCTGGCGTTTCCACGACTCGTGGCTTTCCATGGCCGGTATGGGCAGCCCCGGCGTCCCCTTCGGCAATCCTGTCGACGACTGGGGCATTCGGGTCAATGAAGAGAGCCAGCCGGTGGGAGCCAGTGTGAGCCGTGGTGGTGCCACCAATTCGCCGGCATCGGTATTTGCAGTGACCAAGATGGTCGACTGGCTGGAGCAATATGCGCCACCTGAAGCCAGTGGCATGACATTCGGTGAGGCTGGACCAGTCCCTGCACAGGGCAACATCGCTCAGCAAATGTTCTGGTACACGACCTTCACGGCTGATATGACCGATCCTGAACTGCCGATCAACAATGAAGACGGTACCCCGAAGTGGCGTATGGCGCCGTCACCGACCGGCCCCTATTGGGAAGAGGGCATGAAGGTGGGGTATCAGGATGTGGGAGCCTGGACCTTCTTCGACTCCACGCCGGAAGATCGGCGCACGGCGGCCTGGTTGTTTGCCCAGTTCACCGTCTCCAAGAGCGTGTCGCTCGAAAAACTGATGGCCGGACTGACGCCGATCCGCGAGTCGGACATCTTCTCCGAGCAGATGAGTGATATGGCACCACAGTTGGGCGGTTTGGTCGAGTTCTATCGCAGCCCCAACGAGTCCAACTGGACGCCGTCGAGTACCAATGTTCCCGACTATCCGCGTATGGCGCCATTGTGGTGGCAGAACCTGGCACCAGCGGTCAATGGTGAGATCGAGCCTCAGGAAGCGCTGGACAATCTGGCGGGGGATCTCGATAACATCATGCGGCGACTGGGTAGGGCCGGCGTATTCGCGACTTACTCGCCGGTGCTCAACGACGAGCGCGATCCCGGCTACTGGCTGGAGCAGGACGGCGCGCCCAAGGCCAAGCTCGATGACGAGATGCCGCAGGGTACTACCGTGCCTTATGACGAAATGATGGAAGACTGGATGGCTGCCGGTACGCGCTGATCGATGACGGACAGGCCGGCAAGGCCTGTCCGCGGTGAGCGGAGAACCGGAACGCGGCTATCTCGACGAGTTCTCCGTGTCGCCGACGGCTCAAGTAGTAAAGAGCCCGACATTACAGTGACCGGTTGCCCGAACGGGATCACGGCCCCGCCCGGCGCACGCCGAGGGGGGGCTTTGTCTGAATAAGGCCCTGCTATGCCACTTCCTCCGAACAACATCCGCCAACTGGCGGAGCGTGATTTCGATGTCCTGGTCGTTGGTGGTGGCATCAATGGTGCGTCAGCGGCTGCCGCATTGAGTGGCAAAGGCGCCAGCGTCGCATTGATCGATCGCGGTGATTTCGCCAGCAGTACCAGCATGCATTCATCGAACCTGGTCTGGGGCGGTATCAAGTACATGGAGAGTCATGATTTCGCTCTGGTACGGAAACTTTGCAGGAGTCGCAATCACCTGATCAAAAGTTACCCTTCCACGGTGCAGGAAATCCGCTTTCTGACTACCATCACGCAAGGGTTTCGCTACCATCCACGCTATTTGTGGCTGGGAACGTGGCTCTACTGGTTGATCGGTAACGCGTTCACGCGCATCCCTCATTATTTGACGGCCAAGGAGATCAGTCGGCGCGAGTCGATCATCGATACGTCCCGAGCGGTGGGGGGCTTTGAATATTCCGATGCGTATCTGCATGACAATGACGCCCGTTTCGTCTTCAATTTCGTGCGCAGTGCCCTGGATTTCGGTGCGGTGTCCGCCAACTATGTGGAATCGCTGGGGGCCGAGCATAATGCAGAGGGCTGGGTGACTCGAGTGCGTGACCGGATCGGCGGTGACACCTTCGACATTCATTCTCGCGTAGTGATCAATGCAACCGGCCCCTGGGTCGATCGCCTCAACCGGCTATCCGCACAACCTACCGAGTACCAGCACGTTTTCTCCAAGGGCATTCATCTGATCGTGCCACGGCTTACCGACAGCCAGCGGGTACTGGCCTTCTTTGCCGATGACGGTCGCTTGTTCTTCGTCATTCCGATGGGGCCGCGCACCTGCATCGGGACGACCGATACCCGTGTGGATGACCCCGATGTCGGAGTCACTCGGGAGGACATCCAGTTCGTGCTGGATAACATCAACAAACGGCTGTGCCTTGATACTCCCTTGTGTGAGAGCGATATCATAGCTACCCGTTGTGGTGTCAGGCCGTTGGCGGTCAAGGCAAGCAGCACCGACGATCGTGATTTCCTGCAGTTGTCGCGTAAGCATGTCATCGATGTCGATCGTCAGCGCCGCCATCTGAGCATATTCGGAGGCAAGTTGACCGATTGCCTGAACGTGGGCGAAGAAGTCGTCGATGAAGTGCAACGACTGGGTATCGAGATACCGTATGCTGGTTATTGCTGGTACGGAGAGCCGCCGACATCGGTCAAAGAGACTTTCATGCATCAGGCACGTCTGATGGGGCTGGATGAACGGGCCGACGATCATGCGACCGAACCCTTGAGTCTGCGCCTGTGGCGGCGCTATGGAGCGGCTGCCATGGAGATGCTCGAAGATATCCGTCAGGACCCTCGCCAGGGCGACGTATTGATAGCGGGCACCGAGTATCTGCGTTGTGAATTGCGCCAGGCTCAGCGTCGCGAGATGGTAACCCGGCTGGAGGATTTCTTGCGTCGACGCTCGAAGATCTCGCTGGTGGTGCCGGAGGAAACCATCCGCGATTCACCCGGCTTGCGGGAGGCGTGTGACATTCTCTTTGGCGATGAGGCCGAGGTACGGTTACGGGAATATCTCGATAGCGGAGAAGTGGGGTAAACTGCGCGGCGCCGGGAGATGGCAAGTCGCGACGTCATCTCGTGCCCGGCCCGACGCTGTTCATTCGCCGCTAAGGGAGATTCTTCCATGAGTGATTCCGCCGCCCCGGAGGAGGCGCCTACCGACTCTGTACCACGCACTGTGTTGATCGGTGCACAGATGCTTTTCGTCGCCTTCGGGGCGTTGGTACTGGTTCCTCTGTTGACCGGGCTGGACCCTAATGTCGCACTGTTTACTGCGGGGGTGGGAACGCTGATCTTTCACCTGGTGACTGGCCGTTGCATACCGGTATTCCTGGCGTCTTCGTTTGCCTTTATTGCTCCGATTCAGGGCTCGGTCAGCAATTTCGGCATACCCGCGACGCTTGGCGGCCTCATGGCGGCAGGATTGGTCTATGTCGCTATCTCCCAGTTCGTGCGCGTGAAAGGAACCGTCTGGCTACACCGACTGTTGCCACCAGTCGTGGTTGGGCCGGTGATCATGGTCATCGGTCTCGCATTGGCGCCAGTGGCGGTTGACATGGCAATCGGCGAGACCAGTGACCATATCGCTTACGGCCAGGCCCTGACGCTGTCCATGGTCAGCTTGCTGGTGACATTGGTACTGGCCGTATTCGCTCGAGGACTGCTGCGCCTGGTACCGATCCTCGGCGGGATTGCTGTAGGCTACCTGCTGGCGCTTGCCATGGGAGTGGTCGAATTGTCGCCGATCCATCAGGCGGCCTGGTTGGCGCTGCCGTCGTTCACGCCACCGAGCTTTCATTGGGCGGCGATCCTGTTCATGGTTCCCGTGGCGATAGCGCCTGCCGTCGAGCATATCGGCGATATGGTGGCTATTGGCTCGGTCACTCGCCGGAACTACCTTGATTCCCCGGGATTGCACCGGACACTGCTAGGCGATGGTCTGGCGACTTCGACGGCCGCCCTGTTCGGTGGGCCGCCCAATACGACGTATTCCGAAGTGACAGGGGCCGTCACGTTGACTCGTGCATTCAACCCACGAATCATGCTGGTGACAGCATGCCTGGCCATCGTGCTGGCTTTCGTCGCCAAGCTGGGAGCCGTTCTGCAATCGATTCCAGGGCCGGTGATGGGTGGCATCATGACGCTGCTCTTCGGCTCGATCGCCGTGGTAGGCATGAATACACTGGTTCGCGCCGGCAACCCCCTGACAGCGCCACGCAATCTGGTCGTCGTGTCCTTGATTCTGGTGTTCGGCATCGGTGGTATGCAGGTCGGGAATGGTCAATTTACGCTTCAGGGAGTCAGTCTCGCGGCCCTGGTGGGTATTATACTCAATGCCTTGTTGCCACCGGCCAAGGAGTGATGCTCACTGTCAACCGTGATGCTTGGCGCTGCCGCCGTCGGAGAACGATGGCGGTGTATTGGCACTGACGATGACGCACTCGCGATCGCCGACGTTACGGAATCGGTGCGGTATACGCGAGTCGAAGTAGTAGGCATCGCCAGCGCCGAGTTGCTGAACCTCGTCACCCACCGTGAGTTCAATGACGCCCGTGACAATGACTCCGCCTTCTTCTCCCTCGTGCTCCAGCATGGTTTCACCGGTATCGGATCCCGGCGGGTAGCGCTCGTGGAGGATGGACATGCTACGGTCCGGTCGTCGAGCACCGATCAGGCGCCACGACAGCTGACCGTCACCGATGTCGGTCAACTCGTCAGCGCGATAAAATACTTTCGTCTCATGCGTCGGCTCCCCGGCAAAGAATTCGCTGATGGAAACCGGCAAGGCATCGAGAATCTTCTTCAGCGAACTCACCGAGGGACTGACGCTATTCTGCTCGATCAATGAAATGGTGCTGTTGGTGACGTTGGCACGTTTGGCCAGTTCACGTTGTGACAGGTCATGCCGTATGCGAAGTGTCTTGAGGCGACCTCCGACATCGAATCCACTCATGATGGGTCCTTGTTCAAGATCCTTGACGACATCATACCGTCCGTTGGGTCCTCACCGAAATATGCGTGTCTCATTCCTCCGCCAGTGGTCCGCTGTTTTCACGCACCGAGGGCGAGAACGTAGTCGGAGACTTTGGTCGTGCTCTGATTCAAGCCGCTGTCTGCATACCCTCACCTTGAGGTAATCTGTCATCTATCCATTCCGTAATGCCGGGGACTCGTCAATGCAGATCGAATCGTTATCCGGCCTTATCCTTGCCGGAGGGCAAGGGCGGCGCATGGGAGGGCGTGACAAGGGCCTGGAACCCTTTGCTGGCCGCTCATTGATTGAACACGCTTGTCGTCCGTTGCAGGGACGGGTCAGAGAATTGCTAATCAATGCCAACCGTCATCTCGAGGCTTACCGACGGTATGGAGATCGTGTCATTGAAGATCGCGAAGGTGGGTATCAAGGGCCGTTGATGGGGATCTGGAGTGGGCTGTGTGCGACGGATGACGAATGGCTTGTCATCGTGCCATGTGATAGCCCCGACCTTCCCGATGACCTGGTTGACAGGCTCTGGACGGGGAAAGGCGAGCATGATATCGCCGTGGCTCACGATGGTGACAGGGCTCATCCCGTAGTCGCGATCATCCGCGTGGCGCTTGCCGAGGATCTTGAAGCGGCCCTGGTCGCCGGCGAACGCAAGATTGATCGTTGGTACGATCGTCACTCATGGTGTCATGTGGACTTCAGCGATTGTCCATCGGCCTTTGCCAATCTCAATTCCGACGATGACAAAGCATACCTCGAGGCGAGATGGGCTTCCCAGGCCCCCTGAGATCGGATCGGTCGAAATTATGACGTTAACACTGGATCAGGAAAACTTGCCGCTATTGGGCATCGCCGCCTGGAGTGGCACCGGAAAAACGACGCTGCTGGAACGGTTATTGCCCGTGCTGCGTGAACGGGGGATGCATGTTGCCGTCATCAAGCACGCGCATCATCAGTTCGATGTCGATCAGCCGGGTAAGGATAGTCATCGTTTGCGGCAAGCGGGAGCAGCGCCGATGCTGGTCGCGTCACGGACTCGGTTTGCCTTGATGATGGAAACGCCGGACCAGGACGAACCGGACTTGCTGTCGCTGATCAATCAGGTGCGCTCACTACGGCCCGACCTGGTGTTGATCGAAGGCTTTAAATCATGGCCGGTGCCCAAGCTGGAACTCCATCGCGTGTCGCTCGGCAAGGACATGCTGGCGATGTCCGACACCTGGGTCCGAGCCGTTGCCTGTGATGCGGTCGTGCCGGTACCTGCCGGTGTCGAATTGTTGGATCTCGACGATCTCGACGCCATCGCGAGTTGGGTCATGGCATGGCCGAGTCGTTGGTCATCGGTACGTACTCCGAGAGCGGGGAACAACGAGCCGGACGAACCTCGGGGGGCCGGGTCATGAGTCTGTCCTGTTTCGATCTAGGCGAACGAATGTTGAGCGTAGATGAAGCCCTGTCGGCCTTGCAGGATTTCGTGCCAGGCCCGTTGGCGATGGAAACCTTGCCGTTGAGTTCGCTGCTCGACCGTGTCCTTGCCGAGGATGTGACCTCGACCATCGATGTGCCCCAACGGACGAATGCGGCCATGGATGGCATTGCGTTGGCATGGACTGAGCGGCTTTCCGATCATGCCATGTGGCGTCTCGCGGGGCATGTATTGGCTGGATACCAACATGACCGGCCTGTCGTTGCCGGGGAGGCCGTGGCCATTACGACCGGTGCGCCGATGCCGGCGGGTACCGATACTGTCATCATGAATGAGCAACTTGATGAAAGCCGGGATGGCGATGGTGTCGTCTGGATGAGCGTATCGCAGCCGGAGACGGTCAAGCGTGGTCAACATGTTCGTCAGGCCGGCGAGGACATCGGGCGTGGTGACCTGGCTTTCACGGCAGGAACCCGGATAAAGCCGCAACATCTTGGGTTCCTGGCGTCGCTGGGTGTGGCTGAGGCCAGCGTGTATCGTCGCCCGCAAGTAACGATCTTTTCTACGGGTGACGAAGTCAACTCGCCGGGAGAGCCACTGCCTGAAGCGGGGATTTATGATGCCAACCGCTTCTCGTTACTGGGGCTGCTGACACGCTTGGGGTGTGACGTTGATGATGCCGGGATTCTGCCCGATCGTCGCGATGCTATTCGTGCCACACTACAGGAAGCGGCGGCACGCTCCGATGCCGTCATCACCAGCGGTGGTGTCTCGGTGGGACAGGCTGACTGGATCAAGGCGGCGCTCAATGACTTTGGTGAGTTGGGGTTCTGGCGTATCGCACTACGTCCCGGTCGTCCGCTCGCTTTTGGCCTGCTTGGCGAGCAGCGGGTTCCGTTTTTCGGGTTACCCGGCAATCCGGTGGCGGTAATGGTGACATTCCTGCAATTCGTTCAGCCTGCGTTGCGACGACTGCAGGGAGAGTTCCACTGGGCACCTCGACGGCTCACGGCCAGCGCAGAATCGTCGTTACGCAGCCGGCGTGGGCGGGTCGACTATGTGCGTGGTATCTACCGTAGTGACGATGAGGGACGGTTATGGGTCAGAAGCACTGGTCAGCAAGGATCAGGCATTCTATCGTCGATGGTGTCAGCCAATTGCCTGATCGAGATCAGCGCAGAGCTGGAGTCGATTGCCGCCGGTGATCGAGTGCTTGTGCAACCCTTTCACGAACTATTATGAGTGGGTCGGATAACATGAATCTCAGTCATATGAATGCCCGTGGCGAGGCCCACATGGTGGATGTGGCCGATAAGGAAGAGAGCCGTCGCGAGGCTGTGGCCAGCGGGTATGTCCAGATGCAATCCGAGACGCTGGAGCTGCTGGTCGAGGGGGGGCTGCCCAAGGGTGATGTCTTGGCCACTGCCCGGATTGCCGGTATTCAAGCGGCCAAGCGGACGCATGAATTGATACCGCTCTGCCATGCTTTGCCACTGTCCAAGGTGGAAATCGAGTTTCGAGTCGATGAGGCGGCATCGCAAGTCGATGTAACGGCTCGGTGTCGTCTCAATGGCCGGACCGGGGTGGAAATGGAAGCACTGACTGCGGTTTCCGTTGCCTGCCTGACGCTTTATGACATGTGCAAGGCAGTCGACAAGGGTATGGTCATTGGTGCTATACGCCTTGATGCCAAGACAGGGGGAGCATCGGGGGATTTCAAACGACAACCCGGTGAAACACCTATCGTGACGGCCTCATGCAGTGATGGAGAAGTGGGTATGCCACCGCGTCGTGCATCGCCCGGTCTACGTGTCAAATGCCTTGCAGAGCTGCGTGAACGGATGGGTGTCAGTGAATTGGACGTTGAGTTCACCGAACTGGAACATACCAATATCGCGGGGCTGAAGCAGGCGCTGCGTCAGCGGGATTCGCGGTTTTCCCTGTTGCAAGGGCAGCGTGTTCTCTGTGCCGTCAATCAGGTCATGGGCAGTGACGATACCCCCTTGAGTGACGGTGACGAGGTAGCTTTCTTTCCTCCGGTTACGGGAGGATGACATGATACGCGTTCAGCATGCGCCTTTCGATCCTGGAGGAGAACAGCAGGCTCTGACGAAGGGGCGCACCGATATCGGTGCCGTGGTCAGCTTTACCGGCCTGGTGCGTGATTTCAATGAACGGCCGGACGTGACGGCGTTGACGCTTGAACATTACCCGGGCATGACCGAACAAGCACTTGCCGATATCACGGAACAAGCGATGCATCGTTGGTCGTTACAGGGTGTAAGTCTGATTCATCGAGTCGGGTGCTTGTCGCCGGGCGATCCAATCGTGTTGGTCCTGGTGGCGAGTGCTCACCGACGTGATGCATTCGATGCCTGTGCTTTCATCATGGATTTTCTCAAAACGCGAGCGCCTTTCTGGAAAAAAGAGCATACCCGTAGCGGTCACTACTGGGTTGCCGAGCGTGAAGCCGATCAGCGCGATGCCAATCGCTGGGAGGATGAGCAATGACAACATTGATCGATAATTTCGATCGCCAGGTGCGTTACGTGCGGATCTCGGTCACTGACCGCTGCGACTTTCGCTGCGTTTACTGCATGAGCGAGGACATGACCTTTCTGCCCCGTGCCCAGATATTGACTCTGGAAGAGTTGTCCATGGTCGCAAGGGCATTTGTAGAATTAGGCGTCGAGAAAATCCGCTTAACCGGCGGTGAGCCGTTGGTTCGACGCGACATTGATCAACTGGTATCCGACATCGGTGAGTTGCCCGGGCTGAAGGATTTCACCATGACGACCAATGGCGCCGGATTGGGTAAGTATGCAGAGTCGCTGCGACAAGCAGGAATGCAGCGTCTCAACATCAGTCTTGATTCACTGGATCCGGAACGTTTCCATCGACTGACGCGGACCGGCCAATTAGGCAAAGTGATTGATGGAATCCGCGCTGCCAAGGATGCCGGGTTCGAGCGTATCAAGCTCAACGCTGTCATCCTCAAGGGTCGCAATGACGACGAAGTGCTGGATCTGGTCGAGTTCGCGCGTCAGGAAGGCGTGGACATCAGTTTTATCGAAGAGATGCCGCTGGGCGATGTATCGGATCATTCGCGAGCAGAAACCTTCTGCTCGAGTGACGAAGTCCAGTCAATGATCGAGGAACGGCATTCTCTCGTCCCCACGACCGAAACGACACTGGGGCCATCGCGCTATTTCAGGATGACGGATAGCGAGACTCGGGTTGGATTCATTTCCCCGCATAGCCATAACTTCTGTTCGACCTGCAACCGGGTCAGGGTCACTGTGGAAGGGCGTTTGCTGCTCTGCCTCGGCAATGAGCATTCCGTAGATTTACGTGAGGTGTTACGCCGTTACCCTGGAGACATGGATGCATTGAAAACTCGCATTATCGAGGCGATGCCATTGAAACCGGAACGCCACCATTTCACTACTGATGGCGATGTGCAAGTGGTTCGCTTCATGAACATGACGGGGGGTTAATGCCTTAATACGGAGCGATTCTCTTCACTTAGTTGCTGACTGGCCTTCTCTTTATGTCACCTTGGCAAAAGAATTATTGACTGACTTTTCTTGCCAAAGTGCCATATCTGCATATACTTTTTACCACAGTATCTATCGATACGTTTTTTTGACCCTCAGCATGGAGGAGGCCAATGTCTTCCGAATCCTTGGAGCGCATCGCTCGTAACAAGAACGTAGCCCGTGCTGCTGCACGCCAATTGAGTATGGAACAGCTCAGTAAACTGTCCGAGGTTATCGGAGAGGTTATCGAGCAAAAGCAAGAGGAGGAGAAAAAGCGCCGGGAAGAGGAAGCCATGAAAGAGCGAAAGTTGGCTGAAATTCGTGAAGCGATCAATGATGCCGGCTTGTCACTGAATGACCTCGTTCCGGAGCAACCCAAGCGGCGTCGTGGACGTCCACCAAAGAATGCCAAGAAATCCTGAATGGCATTCCGGGTAAGTAAGTATCGGCGCAGGATCCGATATCGGCGCATGTCGGGACATGTCGACTCTTGCTACCATGGTTAGTGTAAATGCGCCATCTGCCTATGCGGCGATTAATTGCAAGTGGACCGACGGCAGGTGGCGCATGTGTGTTGTCAGATACTCCATCAGTAGTGGACGCAGTGCCTGACGAAGCTGTGCAATATGGTGGCTCGCCAAACTAGGCAGATGGTCATCAAGCCACGCTATGAGAGCGGTTTCGTCCAGCGCGGCTGTCATCTGCGACTCGATGAGCGGCAGACCGATGCGACACCATCCGTGCCCGTTCGGCATCACGGAAATGGCGAGAAACAGGGTGCCGAAGCGGTCATGGTCGCCGGATTCGGCATTGAACAACTCGGGAAGCGGGGTGATGCGGTTCCTGTCGATGATGCAAGGATGCTGTGGATGGCTCGCCTCGTGCGTCAACTCCCTGGCGCTGAAACGAATCAAGTCGCCGTTCGAGGGTGTCAAGGGCGCTTGAATGTCGAGCGCCTTGGCAAGGGCTTGGTGGGCCTTCTGGTGGGGTCTTTCTCCATGAACGGGAAGCAGGTAACGTGGTTGAATCCAGCGGTAGAGCGTGGTGATCTCGTCCCGTCCCGGGTGACCTGAGGCATGCAATTCCGGGTGGTTCTCACCATCGTAGATGACCACTCCCAGTTGCTTGAGACCTTGCTGAAGTCGCTCGATTAGAGGCTCGTTTCCCGGGATGGCTTTGGCCGAAAAGATGACACTGTCGCCGGGTATCAATTCGAAATTCGGATGTTGATTGCGTGCCAGTCGCGATAAAGCCGATCTAGGCTCACCCTGACTTCCGGTGGCGATGACCAGGACTTCTTCCGGTGGCAGGTAACCGAGATCGTGAACGGGAACGGTCGGAGGGAAATCGTCGAGGTATCCCAGTCCACGGGCAATGCCAACCATACGCTCCATGGAGCGTCCCATGAGACTGATGCGTCTACCGCATTGTTCGGCGGCTCGTCCAATGGCGAGTACACGAGCCAGGTTACTGGCAAAGCATGAAATAATGATGCGGCCACGGCATTCCGCCAATCTCCTTTCCAGCGCGCGGGCCACGTCTCCTTCGCTGCGTGTCGATGGGGTCGTCGCCGCATTGGTGGAATCTCCAACGACCAAATCGACCGGAGCGAGTGCTCGAAACATGGCTTCGTCCGGTGGCGACCCGATCACTGGGTCGGCATCGAGTTTCCAGTCTCCCGTATGCAGCACGCGTTGTTCTGGCGTGACGATCAACAGGGCGCAACTCTCAGGAATCGAATGCGTTACCGGCAGGAAGCGAATCGTAAAAGGCCCCTGTTCGCAGGCATCCCCCGGGTCGATTACATGAATACTGTCGGTCGTCAGTCCGTGGTCATTGAATTTGGCCCGCAACAGGGCAGCGGCCAATGGCGTGGCATGAATAGGGCAGCCCCAGCGAGGCCAGAGCCAGGCAATGGCGCCGATATGGTCTTCGTGACCATGAGTTATCACCAACGCTTCTGGACGGATATTCAGGTCATCAAGAGTGTCCGGGTTGGGTACTTGCAAAGGGGTCTCGGTTAAATCCTGACGGATCATCATCCCGCAATCGACGGCGATCCATTGTCCCTCATAACCGTACAGACTGAAGTTCATGCCGATTTCACCGCATCCCCCCAAGGAAAGGAAGTACAGGGAAGGACGCTGTCGTTGGCGAATCTGAACGCGAGGTTGATACATGGTGGACACGATATCGAGTATGAGAGAACTCCATCATACGGGATGGGTAAGCGCCGCCACAACGCAGATGTCCTGACCGTCAAGAATTCGCTAGACTAATGCATCAGATGGCAATTCTTCCCGGCATGTTTTCTTGTTTCGACCGATGGCTTACCGATGTCCCATTATTATCGTCTCGTCGTATCCTGTCCTGATCGTGTCGGCATTGTGGCACGCGTTTCCAGTTTCATTGCTGAACATGGCGGCTCGATTACTGAAGCCAGTCAGCACTCCGATCTGATGACCGGGCGTTTTTTCATGCGCTATGAAATCCTGGCGGATTCCATTGCCGTGGGCATTGAAGCGTTGCGGCGGTCTTTCGCTCCGATTGCCGACGAGTTCAGCATGGATTGGGCATTGACCGATACGGCTCAACGTTCGCGTATCGTGTTAATGGTGTCACGTGAATCACACTGTCTGGTTGACTTGCTTTATCGCTGGACCGCTGGCGAGCTGGATTGCGATATTGCCTGTGTCATCTCCAATCACGACGACATGCGGTCGCTGGTCGAATGGCATGGCATCGATTATTACCATGTACCTGTGGCGCCGGCTGACAGGACGTCGGCATTTAGCGAGGTCGAGCGTCTCATCGACCAGGTGCAAGCGGATACCGTGGTGCTTGCACGATACATGCAAATCCTGCCTCCAGGGCTGTGTGAGCGATATCGAGGCCGAGTGATCAACATCCACCACAGCTTCCTGCCCTCGTTCGCTGGTGCCAAACCTTATCATCAGGCGTACGAACGAGGGGTCAAATTGATAGGTGCAACATGTCATTACGTGACTGCCGAGCTCGATGCTGGCCCGATCATCGAGCAGGACATTCATCGTGTATCGCATTGCCATACGACCGCTGACTTGATGCGCTTCGGCCGGGATATCGAGAAGCTGGTATTGGCGCGTGGGTTGCGCTGGCATCTACAGGATAGGGTACTGATTGATGGCAACAAGACAGTCGTATTCGCCTAGGCCCTGAAGCCTTGGAGTGTCTCTACACACGGCGTCGGGCCTGCTATCCGCTAGATGGCATCCAGCGACAGGCTGAGTTGGCGTTGTCCTTCGCGGGGTGTCAGCCGGACGCCGACCCCCAGTAGCCGTATCGGGCGCGGATTGCGCCGCCAGATCTGTTCCAGCAATGTGGCATAACGCGTCCGGTCGATGTCCTGTCCGGCGATTTCCAGGGTGGTCAGGCTGAAGTCGTTGAAACGCACTTTAATGAAGACCTTGTCCAGCGACGGCCTCCCTTGACGGGCCAGACGACCGTCCAATTTGTCGATCAACGGGGGGAGGGCGTCAAGGGAGGTGTCAAGATCGGGCAGATCGCGATCATAGGTCGTTTCGACGCTTACGGACTTGCGTTCGCGGGAAATGGCGACATCGCGGTCGTCGATCCCGCGCGACAGTTCATAAAGCCGGTAACCGAATTTTCCGAACCGATCGATCAAGGACTCCAGTGGCCATGTCCGCAAGTCTGCACAGGTTTTTATGCCCATCTCTTCCAGTTTCATCGCCGTTGCCGGGCCGACGCCATGTAGTCGTGTCACGGGGAGGTCAAGCAGGAAGGGCTCGACCCGCGCCGGTTCGATGACGTATAGGCCGTCCGGCTTGTCCCAGTCGCTGGCGATCTTGGCAAGGAACTTCGCCGGTGCGGCGCCCACCGACAGAGTGATTCCCGTGTGCCTGTAGGTTTCCTCCTTGAGCCACTGAGCCATCCAGGTTGCGCTACCGCGAAAGCGTGAAACGTCACTCACATCAAGATAGGCCTCGTCGAGGGAGAGAGGCTCGACCAGCGGTGTGAGTTCGTGAAAAATCGATTGTATGCGCTGTGATACGGCACGATATCTGTCGAAGTCGGGCGGCAACACCAACAAGTCGGGGCAAAGGCGTAATGCCTTTGCCGTCGGCATGGCCGATCGTACGCCATAGGTACGTGCCGGATAATTGCAGGTGGCGACCACTCCGCGTCGTTCGGCGCTACCGCCAATGGCAAGCGGCACGTCTTTCAGTGCCGGATCATCTCGCATTTCGACGGCGGCATAAAAACAGTCGCAATCGGCATGCAGGATTTTCCGCGTCCGCGTACTCATGGCTCCATCAATGCAAGGCTTGGCCACTGCCGCCACGAATGACACCGACACCGATACCTTCGATTTCCAGATGCTGCGTCTTCAAGTCGATATCGATGGGGGCGAAGTCGGTATTTTCCGCGATCAATTGAACGTGGTGACCATGTTGTTTGAAGCGTTTGACCGTGACGTCATCCTCGAGCCGAGCGACAACGATCTGACCGTCACGGACCTGGTCGGTACGATGTACGGCGAGGAGGTCGCCTTCGAGGATTCCGATGTCCTGCATGGACAGCCCTCTGACACGCAACAGATAGTCGGCACGGGGAGTGAAAAAGTCCGGCGGTAGTGGGCAATAGCGGTCGACATGTTCTTCGGCCAGGATGGGGCTGCCGGCGGCAACATCGCCGATGATGGGCAGGCCTGTTTGAGCCGGTGCATGGTCGCCGCTGGTGCTCGTCTCGGTTTCATGATCCTGCGTCGTGAGTCGGATGCCACGAGACGTGCCCGCGATCATGCGGATGACTCCCTTCTTGTTCAGTGCGCGCAGATGTTCCTCGGCGGCATTGGGCGAGCGGAACCCCAACGCCTTGGCGATTTCCGCGCGTGTGGGCGGGTAGCCCAGTTCGTTGACAGTCTTGACGATGAAGTCATAGACGTTCTG
Organism: Aidingimonas lacisalsi; assembly: GCF_008079445.1. GTDB lineage: Bacteria > Pseudomonadota > Gammaproteobacteria > Pseudomonadales > Halomonadaceae > Aidingimonas > Aidingimonas lacisalsi. The sequence continues at coordinate 117,051 of NZ_VRYH01000004.1, forward strand.
TTGGCGCGGGGTCAGGGCGCGGGACATGGGACAACCTCCGGCATCGGTAGCTATTTGGTTAAGTATACAGCATGGAATTGCATCCAGTCATGCCCGCTGCTTGTTTTCCACGGCTTACCTACCGATGATGGATCGAACGGGATACCGTTATCGTTTGAAACGCATTGGTTTGTGGCCCGGATATGATATGCGTAAAATCGACCCACGTTTCAAACAAATGTTTATAATATAACGAGAGGCGGTTCCATGGCCCAGAACGATACAGTCACACGGATACTCGATACCGCTGAAGTGCTGTTTGCAGAGCGCGGTTTTGCCGAGACGTCGTTGCGTCATATTACCAGCAAGGCCAGAGTCAACCTGGCAGCCGTTAATTACCATTTCGGCTCCAAGAAATCATTGATTCAAGCCGTATTCGCTCGTTATCTGGACCCATTCACTGAACGCTTTCATGACGTGCTCGATGAACTGGAACGTCGCTACCAGGGCGATGTCATTCCCCTGGAAGTGCTACTGGACAGCATGGCGAGAACGGTGCTCGAAGTGCCGGCGGAGCGCAATAGCCTCAAGGTGTTCATGCGTCTGTTGGGGTTGGCTTACAGTCAGGCTCAAGGGCATCTGCGCCGTTATATCCAGGAGCACTATGGTAGTGTGTTCACGCGCTTCTCATCGCTTGTTCGGCAGGCGACGCCTGATTTACCGGATGCCGAGCGATTCTGGCGGTTGCACTTCGTTCTGGGGACCGTGATATTCACACTATCGGGCCTGGATGCCTTGCGCGACATTGCGGAAAAGGATTACGGCGAACACGTCAGTGTGCGCGAATTGGTCGATCGCTTGCGTCCCGTCGTTGTGGCTGCCATGCAGGCTCCCTTGCCGTCGGCGGAAGCTAACCACTTTCCAACAGCCAGCTGAGTTCGGGCCATGCAAACGCCGCGACTTTCTCATTTGCCTCCCGAAGATGATGTCTGGTTGGAAATCGACCTGACCGGGCAACGCCTGTGCGTCTGGCGGGGGAGGGACCGTGAGGCAGACTATCCGGTATCCACGGGTGCAGCCGGCATCGGTCAGCAGCAAGGCAGTGGTCGCACGCCGGCTGGCTGGCACTACATTCGTGCCATGATCGGTCATGGGATGCCGGCAGGCAGCGTATTTCGTGGGCGGCGTCCAACGGGAGAAATCTACTCTCCACACATGGCGCGATCATTTCCCGAGCGCGACTGGATCCTGACTCGGATCCTATGGCTGACCGGCCTTGAGCCCGGTGTCAATCGTGGCGGAAACGTCGATTCTCAGCGACGCTATATTTACCTGCATGGCACGCCCCCGGATGAACCGATGGGGACACCGGCCTCGCATGGCTGCATCCGGTTGCATGACACCGCGCTACTGGCCGTGTTCGATCGCGTGACTCCTGGTACGCCGGTTTGGCTCCATGTTTGATACCACCCGGTGAAGGAGGCGTCAGAGAATGCCTGTCGTCGGATAACGCATTGCTCTAGAATCATCGCCCTCAACACCAAGGAATTCGCTCATGACTCAACCTCTCGGTCCCCTGATGCTGGATATTGAAGGGACTCGGCTGACCAGTGAGGACAATGACCTGCTTACGCGCCCTGAAGTCGGGGGTGTCATCCTGTTTTCACGCAATATCGAGGATGCCGATCAGGTGCAGCACCTGTGTGCCGACATACGACGCGTACGGCCTGATGTCCTGCTGGGCATCGATCAAGAGGGCGGTCGTGTACAACGCTTGCGCAAGGGTGTGACTCGCATGCCGTCGATGTCGGTGTTGGCCGAGGGGTATCACGACGCGCCTGAGTCGGTCACCCAACGTTGCCAGGATGCGGGATGGTTGCTGGGACTGGAAATGGCCGCATGTGGTTTGGATGTCGTGTTCGCGCCGGTACTGGATGTCGACAGTGGTATCTCGTCGCTGATCGGCGATCGCAGCTTTTCAGGCGAACCGCACGTAGTGACGACCCTGGCCGGTGCCTTCATCAATGGTATGCATGAGGCGGGCATGGTGGCAGTAGGCAAGCATTTCCCGGGACACGGCGGTGTGGCCATGGATTCTCATCACGAGTTTCCCATCGACCCTCGTTCGATGGAGACGTTACGGGCTCGAGATCTGGTGCCGTTTGCCGCCTTGGCGTCTCGGCTCGAGGGGATGATGCCGGCACATGTGGTCTACTCCTGCTTCGATGAACGCCCCGCTGGGTTTTCGCCCAACTGGTTGGGCATGCTGCGTGAAGACGTGGGGTTCAAGGGAGCGATATTTTCTGACGACCTATCCATGGTCGGTGCGAGTGTCGCAGGTGATGTCGCCCAACGTGTCAGTGCGGCACTCGATGCCGGCTGTGACATGGCACTGGTATGCAATGATCGTGATGCCGTCATGAACGCACTGCCTGTCTGCCGGGATCGGCAAGGGAAACGTCAGGCTCGTTTGCGTTACGGTCGTGCTCGGCCGAATCTGGCGTCGCTGTCCGCACTATCTCGTTGGCGACGCGCACACGCACGCTTGGAGGCCCTGGCTAGCCAGCAAAGCGATCATTGATATGCAAGACTGGATGACCCCGCTCGAAACATTGGTCGAAGCCCGGTTGGGCGTTCCCGACTGGTTGGTGATCCCGGCGCTGCTGCTGCTGGCTGCCGCGGTTGCCGATCTGGCGGCCTGGTTGTTGATCTGGCGGTTGGGTCCGCTATTGGAACGAACCCGCAACCGCTGGGACGATACCATCGTCATGGCGCTACGGCGTCCGTTGCGGGTCTGGATCTGGGGCATGGCCATTGTCGGGTTGCTGCGTTTCACCGGCTTGCGCTTGGAGTGGGACTGGATCAATGACCATTACGGACATCTGGCGGGACTGTTCAGTCTGTTGATGTTTGCATGGACGGGCGTGCGCTTGGTCGGCTTGATCGAGAAGCGGCTCATTTTTCCGCCGGCGAAACACAAGGCGAGGTCCCTGGATCCCACGACGGCATCAGCGGTCAGTAAAGTGGTCGGTGCCATCATCATGGTCGTGGTTTTCCTGCTTGCCTTTCAGCTCATGGGGATGAGCGTGTCAGGGTTGCTGGCATTCGGCGGTGTCGGCGGCATCCTGGTCGGATTTGCCGCACGTGACGTCTTGGCGAATTTTTTTGGTGGATTGGCAGTCCATCTCGATGATCCCTTCAAGGTGGGGGACTGGATACGCTCGCCGGACCGTGACATCGAAGGTATCGTGGAAGATATCGGTTGGCGATTGACGCGCATTCGCACCTTCGACTCCCGCCCCTTGTATGTGCCGAATGCCACGTTCAGTACGATCAGCGTGGAAAACCCCTCGCGGATGTTCAATCGCAGGATATTCCAGCAGCTAAGCTTGCGCTACGAGGATCTACCTCAAGTCCGCGACATCGTCCACGATATTCGCCAGATGCTGGATGCTCACGAGTACCTCGATCACCAGCAGACAACGTTGGTCAACTTCCAGCGCTTCGGTGACGATGATCTTGAGCTCTTCGTGCATGCCTATACCCGTACGACCGATTGGGCCGAGCATCAGGATATCCAGCAGGACGTACTGTTGCGGATTGCCGACATCATCGCATCCCACGATGCCGCGCTGGCCATACCATCACGTGAAGTGCATTTGCATGATATGGCGCAGACACAGGCGTCCGGCGATACGGGAAGCCGCGGGCGGCCTGAGGGCTCGATCGATGAGCAGCGGGCTGCAAGTGAACGCCCGGAAACACCGGGCCAAGATCATTCGCCCGGCTCGCGTCCGTTACGCGGCGACGAGCCGGGCGCCGATTCTCCAGCCAACGATTAAGAGAGCGATGCCTAAACTCGTGCCCACTGAACAGGACTCCTTGGCCAGCATGCGCGACCTGATGGACAACGCCGACTGTCTCATCGATCAGTCACAGGTCGAAAAAGCTCTGGACCGGATGGCTGCCGATATTACCGCAGCACTTGGCGACAAACTCCCTGTCTTCTATTGCGTCATGAATGGTGGCTTGATCACTACCGGCCATCTGTTGACGCGTCTTGGGTTCCCATTGGAGGTCGACTATCTTCATGTGACGCGATATCGCGGTGGTACGCATGGGGGAGAGTTGTTCTGGCGTGTCTCCCCCGAGATCCCCATGACCGATCGCCATATCGTGATCGTCGACGACATTCTCGACGAGGGAACCACGCTCTCCGCGATCCTGGATTACTGCCGTGCCGCGGGAGCGGCCAGTATCGCCACGGCAGTACTGGTCGACAAGCGCCATGATCGCAAGGCCGCTCCCGGACTCCAGGCCGATTACTGCAGTCTGGAAGTGGCGGATCGCTATGTATTCGGTTTCGGTATGGACTACAAGGGCTACTGGCGTAATGCCCCCGGCATTTTCGCCCCGCAGGATCAATGACAGACCAGGGTATCCGTCAGGTCCGATCCGCGAGGGCATTGCGACAGCGACTCTCGACATCATCGAGTTCACGTTGCATCAAGCGAATGTCCTCGAGCTGACGCTGCATCTCGGCACGCTTTTCAGCGAGAAGTTCCAGCAGTCGGCGCAATTGCCGAACATCGCCATCGGGCATGGCATCGTAAAGTTCCACGACCTCACGTATCTCGGCGAGCGAGAAGCCGAGCCGTTTACCGCGCAGCGTGAGCTTGAGCCTGACGCGTTCCTTGTCATGATATATACGTGTTTGGCCACGTCGTTCCGGCTCCAGCAATCCCTCTTGTTCGTAAAAGCGGATGGTACGAGGCGTGATATCGAACAGACGTGCCAATTCACCGATCGTGTAGTGGCGCCGAGTGTCGCTACGGTTGGAAACGCTATCCGTTGGTTCGATTGTCGGATCGCTCTGGTGCATGCACGCTTGCCCTCGAGTTTCGATATCCATGAGCATGGTATGGTCATGCTTTTTGACGTTTACGTAAGATGCAGTCATTCATTGTCATGAATGTCGAATGATGGTTCAACCTGCATGGGAACAGGAGATACCCAATGACCGACTCCCCGGTACATTTCGAGGAACGAAGTACCCGCTCTGGCGGGCGTATCGGTATCGCGACGTTGAATGCGCCGCGATCGCTCAATGCGCTATCCCTGGCGATGATCGATGCGCTGACTGCCAAGCTGGATGCATGGGCGAGCGATGATCGGATCGTTGCGGTTTGGCTGGAAGGCGATGGTGATAAAGCGTTTTGTGCCGGGGGCGATATCGTGGCCCTGTATCAGTCGATACAGGGCGATAAGGACGCAACGGCAACCTTTGCGACGCGCTATTTCACGGCCGAGTATCATCTCGATTACCGTATTCACCGCTATCCCAAACCGTTACTGGTATGGGGGGACGGTATCGTCATGGGCGGTGGTCTGGGCCTGATGGCAGGAGCCAGCCAGCGTCTGGTGACACAAACCTCTGTACTTGCCATGCCGGAGATCAGTATCGGTCTGTATCCTGATGTGGCGGCTAGCTGGTTTTTCAATCGCATGCCGCCGGGCATAGGCGCTTATCTGGCATTGACCGGAGCCCAGTTGAATGCCCGCGACGCTCTGGATCTGGGATTGGCAGACCGATTCATCCCGCGTGAATCGCATGCGGCACTCATGCATGCCTTGCTTGGCGCGAATTACCACGACGGGGCGTTTGCGGCCGTCATGTCCATCCTGGACGATTTCGACGATCGCTCGTCGGTGCCGGCGGCGCGCGTTTGGCCTCTGCGAGATCATTTGCAGAGGTTGGCAGGCACCGCCGATGACCTCGAAGCAACGCGGCGCATTCTAAGTGATTCGAGCAATGATGAATGGTTACGTGCGAATCGTGACCGTCTCTCAGTAGGGTGTCCCCTGACCGCGCGGCTGTCCTGGCATATGTTGAACCGTCATCGTCATGCGAGTCTGGCCGATATCTTCAGAGACGAGTTGAACCTGTCCGTTCAGTGTTGCCTACGCGGCGATCTCGGTGAGGGCGTACGCGCGTTATTGATCGACAAGGACAAGCAACCACGGTGGTCGCACAAGCATGTTTCGGAGGTTTCGGATGCGCATGTCGAGGCCATGCTGCAGCCATTATGGAGTGCCGCAGCGCATCCACTGAAGTCGCTGTAGACGGCGATGCTTCGCACTCATCGCGCTTGGCAGTGAATCATTATTAGTCTACATTATCTCAAAATGTAGAAATTTTGGAGCCTGCCATGAGTCAGATTACACCGATGACCTGGGACGACCCGTTCCGTTTGGTCGATCAGCTCGACGAAGAGGAACGGATGGTCCAGCAGACGGCGCGGGGGTATTGCCAGGATAAGCTATTACCCCGTGTGCTCGAGGCCAATCGCCATGAGCATTTCGATCGTGAGATCCTCAACGAAATGGGGGAGTTGGGACTGCTTGGCGCTACTATTGCCGGGTATGGCTGCGCCGGGCTCAACTATGTGAGTTATGGTCTGATCGCTCGCGAAGTCGAGCGCGTCGATTCCGGTTACCGTAGCGCCATGAGTGTTCAATCGAGCCTGGTGATGTACCCCATCCATGCTTTCGGCAGTGAGGCGCAGCGAGATACCTACCTGCCAAAACTGGCGAGTGGCGAATGGGTCGGCTGCTTCGGGCTGACCGAGCCGGATCATGGTTCTGACCCTGGTGGTATGTCGACACGCGCACGACGGACCGAGTCGGGATGGCGGCTGAATGGTGCCAAGACCTGGATCACCAACTCGCCGATCGCCGATGTGTTCGTGGTCTGGGCGCGTGATGAAGAGGATATCCTGCGCGGTTTCATCCTCGAGAAGGGCATGAAGGGCCTCAGCGCTCCCAAGATCGATGGCAAGTTCAGTCTGCGTGCGTCGATTACCGGTCAGATCGTCATGGAGGACGTCGAGGTCGGCGATGAACAACGGTTACCCAATGTGCAGGGCTTCAAGGGACCCTTTTCATGCTTGAACCGGGCCCGCTATGGCATCGCCTGGGGCAGCATGGGAGCGGCAGAGGCCTGCTGGCATGCCGCGCGTGAGTATACGCTGGAGCGCAAGCAATTCGGGCGGCCGCTCGCTGCCAATCAGTTGATCCAGAAAAAGCTGGCAGATATGCAAACCGAAATCGCCCTGGGGCTTCAGGCTGCATTACGTGTGGGGCGAATGATTGATGATGACCAGCTCGTGCCCGAGACGATTTCGCTGATCAAGCGTAACAATTGTGGCAAGGCGCTGGATGTGGCGCGTGCCGCACGCGATATGCATGGCGGTAACGGCATTTCCGATGAGTATCATGTCATTCGTCATGTCATGAATCTTGAAGCGGTCAATACCTACGAAGGGACCCATGATATCCATGCGTTGATCCTTGGGCGCGCCCAGACTGGCATTCAAGCCTTTTCCTGAGATCTGTTGAACGCTCGACGAGCTATGGGTGGATATCAGTCATGAGACAGCGAAAGACTGCAACCAATGGGGACCGTGAGCCGATTGATGACGGCGTATGCGTGAGTTCGGTCATTGTTCATACAGCGCGTAGTCAGACCGATGGGAGACAGTCATGACACATCCTCTGGAAGGGAGGTTGGTGCTGGACATGTCACGAGTGTTGGCCGGTCCGTGGGCGGGACAGATGCTGGCGGACCTTGGCGCTCGGGTCATCAAGATCGAGCGTCCCGAACGAGGTGACGATACGCGTAGTTGGGGGCCGCCCTGGCTGGAAGATGCCGTCAATGATGTCCATGAGGCCGCGTATTACCTGTGCGCCAACCGGGGGAAACAGTCGCTGGCCATCGATATCGCCGATCCGCGTGGACAGGCATTGATTCGCCGGCTGGCCGAACAAGCCGATATCCTGATTGAAAACTTCAAGGTTGGCGGGCTGGAACGTTACGGCTTGGACTATGCCTCCTTGGCCAAGCGCAATCCGGGGCTGATCGGGTGCTCGATCACCGGGTTCGGCCAGGATGGTCCGTATGCCCAGCGTGCTGGCTACGACTTCATGATCCAGGCCATGGGCGGCTTGATGAGCGTTACCGGCGACCCCGATGGCATGCCGATGAAAACCGGCGTCGCCATCACCGATGTCATGACTGGCTTGTATGCTGCCATTGGCGTACTGGCGGCATTGGATGAGCGCGGCCGTACGGGGCGAGGGCGATACATCGACCTGTCTCTGCTGGATGTGCAGGTCGCGACGCTGGCCAATCAGTCACTCAATGCCCTGGTGGGGCATCGGGATCCCGACCGTCATGGCAATGCGCATCCCAACATCGTGCCGTATCAGGCATTTGCCTGCAGCGATGGCTATTTAGTGTTGACGGTCGGCAACGACACGCAATTTGCACGCTTGGCGGATCTGCTGAAGCATCCGGAGTGGAGCGACGACGAGGCCTATGCAACCAACGCGGCACGCGTCGCGCACCGGGATCGATTGGTGCCGATGATCGCCGAGTGTCTTGCCGAGCGTGGGCGCGATGCATGGTTGGCAGAGTTCGAACGCCACGGCATTCCAGCGGGGCCGATCAACACGATTACGGAGGCGCTTCACGATGCTCAGGTCAGCCACCGCGGCATGGTGACGACGCTGATGCGTGACGGTGTCGCTATCCCTCAAGTGGCCAATCCGCTCAGGTTCGATGGCGAGTCGAGAACCAGTCGGCGTCCGCCGCCGGCATTGGGCCAGGATAGCGATGCCGTCCTGGCAGGGATGGGATTGTCGGAAGCACAAATTGCCGAACTGCGTGAGCAGGGCATCGTGTCATGATGTCGATGTGGCGGACAGCGCTCAATGGGGAGAAAAGCGTCTATGCAGACCGGTTTCGGCAATCATGCGGGTCGATATCTCCTCGATCGAGAAGCGGGTGGTATCGATGTAAGGAATGTGTAGATGGCGATACAGCGTTTCCACCTGCTGGATTTCCTGCATGCATTGGTCCATTGAGCAGTAACGGCTGTTCGGGCGACGTTCGCTGCGTATGGCGGCGAGCCGTCGTGCATCGATGGTCAGGCCGAAGAGCTTGTGTCGATAGGGTTTCAGTACCGCAGGCAGTTTGAGCGTGCCATCTTCGTCCTGATCGTCTTCGGTGAGCGGGTAGTTGGCGGCACGAATACCGAACTGCAGCGCCAGGTAGAGTGATGTCGGCGTCTTGCCGCAACGCGACACCCCGATCAGGATGACATCGGCCTTGTCGTACTGGTATGTCCGTGCTCCATCATCGTTGTCGAGTGCGAAATGAACCGAGTGAATGCGGTCCATGTAGACGTCGTCGCGGCCAATGGAGTGTGTACGCCCCACGGTGTAGGTCGAGTGTGTGGCCAGTTCCTTTTCCAGTGGCTCGAGAAAGGTCGAGAAGATATCGACCTTGAATCCTGGCGCTTGGCTGATGATGGCACGAATGGCAGCGTCGACGATCGTATCGATGATGATCGGCGTCTCGCCGTCTCGAACGGCCGTTGCCTCTATGACCTGAACCAGTGTTCGCGCCTTGTCGGTCGTGTCGACATAAGGTTTGGTGATCATGTGCATATCGACGTTCTCGAACTGAGCCAACAGGCTGCGTCCCAACGTTTCCGCCGTGATACCGGTACCGTCGGAGATGAAAAAGGCCGTGCGTGACATGAATAACCCCGTTGTTGCGTGATGAAAGAGTGATGTCCCGTTGGGCTGGATGACTACATAACTCGCCACCTTATCCCGATTGTTGTAAAAATTCTCCAGTGACTTCGCTGTTAGACCAATGGCGAATAGTGGTTCCCCTTGATAGGGTGCAGAACAGTGTGCCGGCGTGTCGATATGGCGGCGGTATGTCGTTCAGTGAGAATGAGGGGGATGCGTGAACGAGTACATCTTGTGGTTCGACCAGTTGGGCATGGGCGATGTCGAGCAGGTAGGCGGGAAGAATGCCTCGCTCGGGGAAATGATTTCCCACCTGGCGGAGTTGGGCGTCAGTGTGCCCAGCGGTTTCGCCACGACAGCACATGCCTATCGCGAATTTCTGGCGCACGAAGGTCTCAATGAGCGCATCAATGACGCACTGGCCCGGCTCGATGTCGATGATGTGTCCGCCCTGGCGAAGGCCGGTGCCGAGATCCGCCAATGGGTGATCGATACGCCGTTGCCGCCGGCATTCGAACAAGCGTTGTATGAGGCGTACCAGGAACTCCTTTCCCGCTATCCCAACCTCAAGGCGGCCGTGCGCAGTTCGGCGACAGCCGAGGACTTGCCGGATGCCTCGTTTGCCGGGCAACAGGAAACATTCCTGAATATCGAAGGCTTCGACAACATCAAGCGGGCGGTACACGAAGTGTTTGCGTCGCTGTTCAACGATCGCGCGATTGCCTATCGCGTTCACCGCGGTTACCCCCATGAGAGCGTTGCGCTGTCTGCCGGTATCCAGAAGATGGTGCGTTCGGAAACGGGTGCCAGCGGTGTCATGTTTACTCTGGACACGGAGTCCGGCTTCCGCGATGCGGTATTCGTTACTGCCTCCTGGGGCTTGGGGGAAACCGTGGTGCAGGGGGCGGTCAACCCCGACGAATTTTACGTTCACAAGCCGACATTGAAGGCGGGGCGGCCTGCCGTCTTGCGTCGCACTCTCGGCTCGAAACTGATCAAGATGGTCTATACGGAAGATGCCAGTGCCGGCAAGTCCGTGGCGACGGTGGACGTTCCACTGGTGGATCGGACGCGCTTCTGCATCAATGACGAACAGATCATGGAGTTGGCACGCCAGGCCGTGACGATCGAAACCCATTATGATCGACCCATGGATATCGAGTGGGCTCTCGATGGTGACGACGGCCAGCTATATATCGTCCAGGCCCGGCCGGAAACCGTGGTGTCGCAGCAGGAAGGCGGCAAGCTGGAACGTTTCCACCTGAATGAAAAGGGGCGAACACTGGTGACTGGACGCGCCATCGGTCAGCGAATTGGCCGGGGCACGGTCAAGGTCGTCATGACGCCGGATGACATGGACAAGGTTCAGGAAGGCGATGTGCTGGTGACCGACATGACCGACCCGGACTGGGAGCCGGTCATGAAACGGGCGTCGGCCATCGTTACCGACCGCGGGGGACGTACCTGCCATGCCGCCATCATCGCTCGCGAACTCGCGATTCCCGCTGTCGTGGGCTGCGGTGAGGCGACCGAGCGTTTAACGGAGGGGCGTGACGTCACGGTATCCTGCGCCGAAGGCGACACCGGGCATGTCTATGAAGGATTGCTGGATTACGAATGCAAGACCACCAGTGTCGACGCCATGCCTGCCTTGCCGTTCAAGATAATGATGAACGTCGGCAACCCGGACCGGGCTTTTGCCTTCGCTAGCCTGCCTAATGCCGGGGTCGGCCTGGCGCGGCTGGAATTCATCATCAACCGGATGATTGGCGTTCATCCCAAGGCGTTGATGGACTACGATACTTTACCGCTGGACCTGCAGCAGATCATCGACGTGCGCACGGCCGGTTATGATGATCCGGTCAGTTTCTATGTCGACAAGCTGGTCGAAGGTATCTCGACATTGGCAGCCGCGTTCTACCCGCAACCGGTCATCGTGCGACTCTCCGATTTCAAGTCCAACGAGTACGAGAACCTGATCGGTGGCAAGCTCTACGAGCCCGGAGAAGAGAACCCCATGTTGGGCTTCCGTGGTGCCTCGCGCTACATTTCCGATGCCTTCCGAGCTTGCTTCGAACTGGAATGCCGCGCAATCAAGCGTGTGCGTGACGTGATGGGGCTGGATAATGTCGAAATCATGGTGCCTTTCGTACGCACCCTCGATGAAGCCAGTGAGGTCACCAGTCTACTGTCGGCGTGCGGCCTTGCACGAGGCGATAATGGTTTACGAATCATCATGATGTGTGAACTACCGGCCAATGCGCTGTTAGCCGACGAGTTCCTCGAGTATTTCGATGGTTTTTCCATTGGCTCCAACGATTTGACCCAATTGACCTTGGGGCTCGATCGTGATTCCGGCGTCATCGCGCATCTGTTCGATGAGCGGAATCCAGCCGTCAAGAAATTGTTGGCGATGGCCATTACCGCCTGTAAGGCGCAAGGCAAGTATGTCGGCATATGCGGTCAGGGCCCTTCGGATCATCCGGACCTGGCAAAATGGTTGATGGAGCAAGAGATCGACTCCGTCTCTCTCAATCCGGATGCTGTTCTGGAAACCTGGTTCATGCTGGCGGGCGAGGCGCTTGCCTGAATCGATGGTCGCGTTGCATTGACGTTCACGAGCGTAACCAGTTGCGCAACTTGACCAGCATGAGCTCGCCGTCGCTGAGGCGACGGCGAGTCCTCAACAGCTCGGTCAAAGCACCAGGACGGTCAGTGATGATGTTGTCGACGCCCATGTCGATCAGGCGTGACATGTCGGCAGTATCGTTGACCGTCCAGGCATGCAGTTCGTAATCATGACGAGCGGCTCGCTGGACCTCATCTTCAGTGATGCGATTGTATCGCAATCCCAGAATGTCGAAGCTGGAACGACTGAGCCCCCCGGGGAGCACGAGCTGAGCGAACAGGGTCGTTCGTAACCGAGGGGCCTGTGCTCTTATTTCGCGTACCAGCGTTGGCGACATCGATGCGATGACGACATCGTCGAAGATATCGGGGTTGCCACATTGGTGCGTCATCGATTCTTGTTGGTGGCATCGTTCGCGACGCGCCTGTTCGTTCTCGAGTTCCTCGATGACGGCATCGATGAGTTGTGGTGCCGTACCCGCATCGGGTTTAAGTTCGATGTAAAGGCGTCCACGACCTCGCGTTTGCTGAAAGGCCTGTTCCAGAGTGGGAATCCGCTCATTGTCGAAGGGGTCGCCGAACCAGCTACCCACATCGACCGTTTTCAAGGTCTCCAACGTCGTTTCGGAGACGACCATCGAGCTACCCGCAAGGCGTTGCAGGTTGCTATCGTGAAAGAGCACGACCTCACCGTCGCTGGTCAGCCGCACATCGATTTCGATGAAATCGGCCCCATCGACGATGGCCTGTTCAATCGCGGCAAGGGTGTTCTCCGGCGCCGCCATGGAACTGCCGCGGTGGGCCGTCACCATGACATCGTCTCGCAATTCGAAACTGGTGAGTATCCCCCACGCCTGGAATACGGCGAAAACCAATACCAACGCTTCGGCAGCCCAGGCCAAGCCCCAGGGATGCTTGCTCGGTGGTGGAGGTGCTGGGCGAGGTTGCCGGTGTGCAAGACGTAGATACAGGCAGCTCATCAATAGGCTGTTGATGGCAATACCGATGAATGTGACGGCAAGCATCAGGATCAGATAGATGATCAGATAGGCCAGCATCACCGGTATCACGAGATCGATATCTTCAGGTAGCAGATCCAGAAACGGCAGGGCCGAGTTGTTGAACAGCCAACTGGTGGTGAGGGGCAACAGCAGTATGGCGAGAACGACGGTCGCGACGGGGGCGACGAGTCGTATTTTGTGCCCCTGGGTCAACTGATGGCTGCGTGTCAGGGCGACGTGGGGAGAGGCCCCTTCGAGGATCAGCGCTGGTAGCGAGAGATGCCAGCGCAGAAAGAGCCTGGCGGCCAGATACAACCAGAGCGTGACGATCGGCAGGCTGGCGGCAATAAAGTACCAGAGTGCCGGTGGTCGGACACGTTGCACATAGTAGCTGTCCAGATGGCCGAGCAAGGCATCATAGAGCCACCCCAGTGACAACAGACAGGGGAGTGCCAGCAAAACGTGAGCGCTGACCTGGATGATCGTGAGCGCAGCCAGCCCGGGGAATCGCCATGCTACGGACCAGAGTGCTTCGATGGCAACACGATAACGATTGCCCCGCGGTCGAATCGCGACCAGGATCATGCCGGCCTGTTGCAGGTAAAGAATCAGGAATGTCAGCGATAGCGTCGCCATCGCCCAGAGCACACCCAACGGAGAGAGAACTAACTCCCAGAGTTGATGGTTGGTGAATATCGGCCGGTTGATCTGGCGGAGTAAATGAGCCAGTGACCAAGCCGTTGCGGGGAGCAGTACCGTGACGGCCAGAACGGTGAAAAAGACGTGGAAAATCGCCAGAGGCCTCAAATGCTCGCGTAGCGAACGAGTGACGTCCTGGGCCAATTTGGCAAGTGTCAGCTCGGCATTGGCATGGTTCGGCATGCCCATTACCCTCTCATCGAGAACGTCACGTGACAATATTGACCAATGACGATTTCCTTATGGTGTTTGCTTAGTTCTCCAGAGGAAGGCGCTCGTCGGTAATCAGGATACCGTTATTATCGGCATACAACCATTGACCGGGCGTGACGGTGACTCCCGCGAAAGTCACATCGATATCACGTTGTCCCTCACCGTGCTTTTCGCTCTTACGTGGATGAACGCCGAGTGCCTGGATGCCTAGCTCGGTTTCTGCCAGCACATCGATATCCCGCACGCACCCATAGATGACGATCCCGGCCCAGCCATTGCCGGCTGCCTGCTCGGCGAGCATGTCGCCGAGCACGGCGCATCGCAACGACCCTCCGGCATCGACGACGAGAATGGCACCATCGCCCGGTTCGGCTACGGCTTCCTTGATACGGGAATTGTCCTCGAAACATTTGATGGTTCGAATAGGGCCATGGAAAGCGTCGAGTCCGCCGCAATTGACGAAGAGCGGGTCCAGAACATCGACCTGAGGATGGGCATCGCAAATGTCGGGAGTGACGATATGGCTCATGACTTTGGCTCCGAAGCGAATAGGGATACCTTGGATCATGCCATAGATGTCGTGTGGGTAAATCCTTCGATCGCCGTAATTTCTCCTTCGCATCGGCTATACCGGGCAATGCGCCCGGTATGCTCGATTGTCGTCAGCGATGTCAGAATCGCCAGCCGGCTGAGGCGGTAAACGTGTCTATCTGGTAATCGCTGTCGAAGTCGTAACGTTCGTACTCGGTACGGACCATGAAAGGATCGAAGTTGAATTGGGCGCCTACACCATAGACAGGGTCCGTTCCATCGTTATCCTTGAGATCGATGTTGGCATTGCCAAGATTGCCATCGACATCGGTTTCCCAATCGGCCATGCCCACTTTGGCGAAGGCCGTGAACCACGAGGTGACTGGCAGCTGTCCGATCAAGTTGACCCCATAGGCATCGGATTCCAGGTCGGTATTCGCTCCATTATTGCCTTCCAGCCGAGTGCGCCCAAGGTCTGAATAGAATAGCTCCGTGGCAAAATAGGGGGTGAACTCGTAGCCGACGAATCCTTTCCAGACGTTGTCGTTATCATCCATGTCGTAATCTTCGGCACCGGCTTCGACGAAATCGTCGACGTCATCGCGGTCGTTTTCCAATGAACTGAAACCGGTACCAGCCCCGAAATAGAAGCCTTCAAGCTCGTCGGGTGCCGCCATGAGGCTTGTGGCACCGAGCAGTGTCGAGGATGCCAGAGACGCGGCGAGAACTGTCTTGAGTTGCATGATCTCTCTCCTTGAATGCCGGATAACGGTGACGTTGCGATGAAACCGCTAATTGTGATTTGCCAGCATCCTGCCAACAAACATCTGTATGACTTTCCTTACTCTAGGTGAGTCTCGTTGATTTAGACAACGCCAAACTGTGACGAAACGTACAGTGTCGTTGCGATATGGCGACAAAAAAACACCCCGCTCGATTGCGGGGTGTTTCGGTCATCGGCTCCAGCGGTTCGGTCAAGAACGACCTCGCCGCTTACGATGTTGCGAGCATCGGAGTCGAAATTCCCGTGCTTCCTGAGGCCCGAAGACCTGAATCAGGCTTCTTGGGCGACGGGAATCACATTCGAGGCAGCTTTCTGAAACTCCTCGATTTCATGGAAGTTCATGTAGCGATAGATCTCGCTGGCCATCGCATCAAACTCCCCCATGTAGCTTCGATATTCTTCCACGCTGGGTAGCCGGCCTTCCACAGCCGCTACGGCGGCCAACTCCGCCGAGGCCAGGTAGACATTGGCACCATCACCCAGGCGATTGGGAAAATTACGTGTCGAAGTCGAGACGACGGTGGATTTCGGGGCTACCCGTGCCTGGTTACCCATGCACAAGGAGCAGCCGGGCATTTCCATGCGGGCACCCGCTCGACCATAAACGCCATAATAGCCTTCTTCGGTCAACTGATGTTGATCCATCTTGGTCGGTGGCGCAAGCCACAAGCGGGTTTTCAAGCTCCCGGCAGGCTGTTTTTCGAGCAACTTGCCAGCGGCCCGAAAGTGGCCGATGTTGGTCATGCAAGAACCGATGAAGACCTCTTCGATCCGCTCGCCGGCGACATCCGACAGGGTGCGGGCATCGTCGGGATCGTTCGGTGCGCAGAGAATCGGCTCCTTGATCTCATCAAGATCGATTTCAATGACTTCGGCATACTCGGCGTTGTCATCGGCACGCATTAGACTCGGGTTTTCAAGCCACTCTTCCATGGCTTGAATGCGACGTCCGATCGTGCGCTCATCGCCATAGCCGTTGCTGATCATCCACTTCAGCAGGGTGATGTTCGACGTCAGGTATTCGCTGACGCTGTCCTCGGACAATGTGATGGTGCAGCCGGCCGCACTACGCTCGGCGGAGGCGTCGGACAGTTCAAATGCCTGTTCAACGGTGAGGTCTTCGAGGCCTTCGATTTCCAGGACGCGTCCGGAGAACGCATTTTTCTTGTTGGATTTATCGACGGTCAGCAGGCCTTCCTTGATTCCATAGTAGGGGATGGCGTGAACCAGGTCGCGCAGTGTGACCCCGGGCTGACGCTTGCCTTTGAAGCGCACCAGCACTGACTCAGGCATATCCAGCGGCATCACACCCGTTGCTGCTGCGAAGGCCACCAGGCCGGAGCCGGCAGGGAAGGATATCCCCATCGGGAAGCGCGTATGAGAGTCGCCGCCCGTACCGACGGTGTCAGGCAGCAGCATGCGGTTGAGCCATGAGTGGATGATGCCGTCGCCCGGTCGCAAGGAGACACCTCCCCGATTCATGATGAAATCGGGCAGTGTATGATGGGTTTCCACATCGACCGGCTTGGGGTAGGCGCTGGTATGGCAGAAGGATTGCATCACCAGGTCGGCCTGGAAGCCCAGACAGGCCAGATCCTTGAGTTCGTCGCGGGTCATCGGGCCGGTGGTGTCCTGGGAGCCGACAGTCGTCATCTTCGGTTCGCAGTACATGCCGGGACGCACGCCATCCATGCCACAAGCCTTGCCGACCATTTTTTGTGCCAGGGTATAGCCGTTGTCACTATCGGCCGGTTGCTCGGGGGTCTTGAAGACATCGGACGGGCCCATTCCCAACTCGGTACGTGCCTTGTCGGTCAAGCCACGCCCGATGATCAATGGGATGCGCCCACCAGCGCGTACTTCATCGAGGATGACGCGAGTCTTCAGTGCGAAGGTGGTCAGTTCTTCATCGGACCCATGCTTGCAGACCTTGCCTTGGTAAGGATAGACATCAATGACATCCCCCATCTCGAGCTTGGAGACGTCCATTTCGATAGGCAGTGCACCGGCATCTTCCATGGTATTGAAGAAAATCGGAGCGATCTTGCTACCGAATACGAAGCCTCCCGCACGTTTGTTGGGGACGTTGGCGATGTCATCACCGAAAAACCACAGCACGGAGTTGGTGGCAGACTTGCGTGACGACCCTGTGCCAACGACATCGCCGACGTAGACGACCGGATGCCCTTTGGCACGCACGGCCTCAATCTGCGCCAATGGGCCTTTTTCGCCGGGGACGTCCGGTTCGATGCCGTCTCTAGGATTCTTGAGCATCGCATTGGCATGCAGGGGAATGTCGGGGCGGGACCAGGCATCCGGTGCTGGTGACAGGTCGTCGGTGTTGGTCTCGCCGGGAACCTTGAAAACGGTCAAGGTGATTTTGTCATCCAGCTTGGGTCTGGAGAGAAACCATTCCGCTTCAGCCCATGAGTTCAGGACATCGTCGGCCACAGCGTTGCCGGCTTTGGCGCGATCGGCGACATCGTGGAAGGCATCGAACATCAACAGTGTATGCTTGAGTTGCTCGCCGGCTTCCTTGGCTAGATCGGCATCGTCCAGCAGTTCCACCAGCGTGGCGATGTTGTATCCCCCCTGCATGGTTCCCAGCAGCCTGACAGCGTGCATCCGATCGATCAACGGCGATTCGGTGTCGCCCTTGGCAATGGCCGTCAGAAAGCCAGCCTTGACGTAAGCCGCTTCATCGACGCCCGGGGGGACGCGGTCGGTAAGGAGTTCCAGCAGGAACTGCTCGTCACCGGCGGGGGGACGCTTGATCAATTCGATCAACTGAGCGACCTGTTCCGCATCCAGCGGCTTGGGGGGAATCCCCTCCTGAGCGCGTTCCTCTAAGTGTTGGCGGTAGGCTTCAAGCACGATAGGGCCCTCATCAGGTTGCGTGGCCAAAACGAGCTTTCCGTCATCGGTTGGGCGGGGCAAGGCATGGGAAGCAAGGCCGTGAACCGCTATCTGTCGATCAACGAGTCAACCATCAACCATGGCGGTATCGGTGACTAACGTCGTCGAAAAGTCTCGTTCTGGAGCTTATGGTAAGCGTTAACCAAGATGAGGCGAATTCTACGTGAAACTGTCGACAATGTTAAGCAAGATGTTGTCGACAATCTTGGAACTTTGGTCGATGACGATGCCATGGCAAGATGTCAGCGTATTGGGAGTGGCAAGTGGGCAAGAGCCATCCCAATGGTCACGCTAAGCTGTCGCCCGAGTCTGGACTGATAATGAAAGGAAGGGGTGTTTTGGTGGATGACACGATAGAGTCACTATTACCCGACGAACTGCTGGCGTTTCTGCCTTGTGCTACCCCTGATGAATGGATCGAAGCGGCGCTCAGGCAGCAGACCCTGTTGTTGATCGATCATGCGCAGTGCGAGAAGAAGGCGGCATCGACGGCCATGAGTCTGATGTATCGTTATGTCGATCGTCCTCTGCTGCTGACCAAGATGTCGCAGTTGGCGCGAGAGGAGTTACTGCATTTCGAGCAGGTGATCAAGTTGATGCAGGACAGGGGCATTGCCTATCGTCACTTGAGCGCATCGCGTTACGCGGCAGGGCTACGCGCCCATGTCCGTGGGGATGATCCGCAGCGCTTGATCGATATTCTCATCGTCGGTGCCTTTATCGAGGCACGAAGCTGTGAGCGCTTCGCTCGATTGATTCCTCATCTCGACGCCGAGCTTGCCAAGTTCTATCGCAGTCTGGTTAAGTCTGAGGGGCGTCATTACGAGGATTATCTGATGCTGGCCCGGGAGGCCGCCGCTGATACCGGCAGTGATGATGTCGATGCGAGAATTGCTTGCTTTTCGATGGAAGAAGAGCGGTTGATATGCTCGCCGGATTCGAGTTTTCGTTTCCATAGTGGCATGCCGGCTGCCGCCTGAGATACGAGGTCACGCAAGAAGGACATCGGGCGGACGACGATTACTAACGTCAGAACAACGCAGGAACCAGATCATGCGGGAAGTCGAGAAGTTATCGTTGTTCGGTCATTTCTCCCTCACCCTCGGTGAGGATGTCCTTACGCAATTCAGTTACGACAAGGTCAAGGCGCTGCTTGTCTATCTATTGTTGCATGAGCAGCCAGTCAACAGGGCCACGCTAGCCGAGTTGCTCTGGCCGGACCAAGGCTTGTCTTCCGGACGGACGAATCTGCGGCATGCCTTGCATTGCCTGCGCCAGTCGTTAGGCAACGATGCCGACCAGGTGCTGGTCGTATCACGGCAGACCATTGCATTCCGGATACCGGAGCGCTGGCAGTTCGATCTGCATGAGCTCAAGGCGTTGCTCGACTCTCCACCGGACGTTGCGACACTCGAAGGCATTATCGAGTCGTATCAAGGCGACCTGGTCGAAGAGTTGCAATTGGCTGCCTGTGCCGAGTTTCAGCGTTGGTTGGTGCGGGTCCGCAGCGAATGGCGTCAGCAAGTCATCGCCTTCGCCGAACGTGTTCTCGATCAGCATGACGATGTCCCCGATCATGTCTTGCGGGCGTTGGTGAGTCGCTTTTCCGGATACGGCCCGTTCCACGAACGTCTGGTACGCCAGTTGGCCGAACATGGCCAGTCGGCGGCGGCTCACGAGCAGTACAATGCCTACTTGCAATTGTTGGCACTTTCCGGTCAGCAGCCAGAGCCGAGTTTCCTGCAATTGGCTCGCTACTGGTCCGAAGGGCATCCCGACATGCAGGGGCTGTCCCCTCAAGGTGCCTTTTCCCGTGCGTTGTCGCTGGAGAGTGCTCCCATTCATGACAGTGAGATCGATCATCGACAGCTGTCGGTCATGGCCATTCGTCTCCGTTTGATCGGCGAGTGCCAGGATCGGGCGGAAACCCGGGCCTGCCTGTCGCTGCAATTCGAGCTGCTCCGTTGGCTAGAGCAGCAATGTCATCATCTAGGGGGCTTTTGGCTGCCGGGGGCGACCGGCGGACTGGGACTGGCCTGCTTCGGGACTCATGGTCAGGCTCATCAACTGGCCGAACTGGTCGCGCTATACGAACACTGCCGACGGGCGCTCCCGGAAGAAAGCGAGCGCCATTGGACAGAGGATGGAGAGGTGCCACGCTTCGAACTGGCGGCAGGGCTCAATAGCGGCCGTGCGGTCTATCTCCCTGAACGTCAGTTGGTCGACCCCCTGGGTCAGGTAACTCAAGGGGCACTGGAACTGATGAGTGCAGCCGATGGGAGTGAACTGGTGATTTCCCAGGAGGCCAGCCAACACATGCCCCCTGCACTGGATCTGCAGCCTCGTCTGTCATCACGTCTTGTGGCCAGTGATGGCAAGGTGCACTTGCGGGCGCTGGTGTTGGGGGTCAATGAAGGGGGACGTGAGGCCTTGCCGCCAACGTTGGTTGGACGTGAATCGGCACTACGCATGTTACGCGATGCGTTGGCGCGGGCCGGCATCGGATTGCGCCAGAGCGTGCTCGTCAGAGGGGCATCGGGAATGGGCAAGTCGGCGCTGCTGGTCGGGTTCCGACAACTCGAACGACACCGGGAAGCTGCAGTTTGCTGGCAACCCAACACCCGCCTGTCGGTTCAAGTGCCTTTTGGCGTTGCACGTCACGTTCTACGTTGGCACATGGGGGAAGACCTCGAAAGGCATCATCTCGACCGCTTGTTGGACAGCATGCAGTGGGATCTCGATGCCGGTCAGCGTGCGTGGCTGGAGGAGGCCTTGGGGCTAAGTGAACCAGCCCAGGCGTCGGCGCTGGTACAGAGCGGGGAAGCTATTGATCTGGTGGTCCAGCTACTTCATCGGCTTATTGAATGGACAACCGCCGATCATCCCCTCGTGCTGATGGTCGACGACCTGCAATGGCTGGATGAGTCCTCCGTCAAGGTTCTGGCCGGCTTGCAGGCACGTTTACCGATCAACTGTCCTTTATTGCTGGTGGCGAGTCACCATGGCCGCGAAGCGCTACCCGTGAAGCTTCGCTGGGACCAGCAGATCGTGCTGGACAGGCTCGATGGCGAACAGTCTTCGCGTCTGTTGTCGCAACTGGCACGACGTTATCGATTACACCTCAGCCCTCGCTTGCGCAGTCAATTGATCGAGCGATGCGATGGTGTCCCGCTGTATCTCCAGGAGATCTGCCGTCGGCTTGATATGGACCGGCGCGAGGGGCGTAGTTTCAACATCGACGAATTGCCGCGAGGGTTGCTCGGTCTGCTGGCCAGTCGCATCGACCAGTTGGATACCGATCGTGATATCGCTCATATCGCCGCCGTACTGGGGCGCCAGTTCCGACTGGATTTTCTGACGGCTTGCAGCCAGTGGCAGGAAGCACGGCTCAAGCGAGCCCTGGAACAAATGTGTCGTCTGGAAATCATCGAGCCTTGTGGACAGGCAGACGAGTGTGATTTCCAATTCAGTCATCAGTTGCTGCAGGAAGCGGCATACTTGTCGTGTCCTCGTGACGTTCGCGTCGGTATCCATCGCCAGATAGTGACGCTGGTCGAGGAGCAGTTCCCCGTCTGGATCAGTCGTCATCCTGGTGACTTTGCGGTGCATCTTCGCCGCAGCGGGCATTATGCCAGGGGAGCGCGTTACTTCGAATTGGCGGCACGCGAGGCGCTCAAGGTGAGTGCCAACCGCACGGCCATGAAAATGTCGGATTTCGGTTTGGCCAGCTTGCGTCACGTCGACGGTCAGAACGAGAGAGAAATTAGTTTGTTGACCGTTCGTGGCCAGGCGGCGTTCGCTCTCGAAGGGCATGGTTCGCCAACGGCTCATGAAAGTTTCGTACGTGCCCGACAGTTGCTGGAAAGCGAAGTGGCCGATCTGGAGGTGGATGAAGAAGAGGACCTTGAACAGCGCTTCCTCGTGACCTGGGGGCTCTGGGTCGGTTGTAGTCAACGGCATGCCCATGCGGATGCGTTTACGCTTGCATCGAAGCTGAGCGATCTGGCGGCCCATCTGGAGGATCCGCGTTATCGGCGGCTTGCCGATTATGCCAGAGCGAATTGCGAGTACTGGGCCGGGCGTATACGCCAGGCTTACGATCACCTGGAAGAGATCGATCCTCTCAATCAACCGATGTTGATCGAATGGCTGCCCTTCTCCGACCATCCGCAGGTAGCGGCCGCCTGTTTCCAGGGATGGGCGCTATGCCTGCGTGGCGATTACCGCCGGGCCGAGCGACAGACCGAGGCTGCCATAAGAATGGCCGAGACCTTCAACCACCCCGGTTCGTTGGCGATGGCCCTGATGTTCGCGGCAGCACTGTATCGTCAGTTGGGGCATGTCCACCTGGCCGGCGACAGCGCTCAACGCGCCTTCGAACTGACCGGCTCTCCCGATCTCCACCTATGGCGGATGTCGTCGCAGTACACGCTGGGCTGGCAGCGGGCCTTGGCGGGCGATAGCGAAGGCCTGGCACAGATCGAACACAGCATGGAGGAATTCAACGAGGTGACGGGGCGTGATCGTTACCAGCGGCCGATCCTCTGGTACGTCGATGCCTGCATTGCGCTGGGTGACTATGGGCGTGCCGAGGACTACCTGGACCAGTGCTTGTTGTTTGCCCAGGAACGGCAGTCCTTGTACGTACCGGAACTGGCATGTCAGCTGGCGCGTGTACGCTACCACCAGGGCCATCCGGTCTCGGTCATTCGCGCCTTGGTCGAACAAGCGCTCGATCAGGCCAGGGAACACGAGAACCTGCACCAGCAGTTGGGGGCGTTGGAATTGTGGTTGACGCTCATCGATCCCGAGGATAACGAAGCACGTCAACGCTTCCGCCGGCTGTTTGGTCAAGTATCGCATACCGATGCGCCGGTACTGGTTCGCTGGCGGACACTGCTCGATCAACGGCAGGCCCACCCAGTCGATGCAGAATTCTGAGACGCATGACACGCTTGGCGTGGTCACTGTCCGGTAGCCGCTTCCCACTCGGCCAGTCGTGCAATGGCCTGGTCCCTGTCGTCTCCGCAGAGCGCCGGGTCGTAGTCGAATCGGCGGCATACCGTGGGGCGCCGCGGGTCACCGAAGAGTTGGCACAGATTGTCCGCATCCAGATTGGCGCAGCGCACGCCGGCAGGTTTGCCATCCGGCATGCCGGGGATCGATGAAGTGATGGATGGAGCAATGCAGCAAGCGCCACACCCGGGCCGGCATTCTCCCCCGGAAGCTGACATGTCTGAAGCGATAAGGTGTTGCATCATGATTCGCTTTCGGCAATGGCGCCTTTACCGATGCCTTCGAAAACCTGCACACGGCAGCGTTTGCCTTCGGCAGTGGCAATCCTCGTGGCAAGCCAGGCGGCGATGTGTTCGATGGTGGTTGGTGTCGTTAGTATGGCGCAGCATGCTTGGGGCAGTCGCAGGTGAAACCGTCCTTGAGACGCGTGATAGCGGATGGTGACGCGTTCCTCGGCATTCCCATCCTCGCTTGCCACGATATCGTTTTCATCAATCAGGTAGCGGCCATCTAGCCACTGGGCCCAATGGGATTCCAGTGCTGGTGCTCGTTTCCCGTCCAGCCGGATGACTAAGCGTGAGCGGTGACCATGCGCTATTCGTTGACAGTTTCCGCGATGGTGCTTGAGCCCATGGCTGTAACGATAACTGGCACCCTCGATCATTTCCGATCGGAGTGACAAGCGTATATCATCGACCCGTGGGGGAGGACGACGGGTCAGTTCTGCGGATAGTTGGTCGGCCAGTCGCTCGGCAGTGATGGCCTTCCAGGGCAGCAGAGTGAAAGATTGGCGCGGTCCGCGCACCTCCAGTGGGTACGGATGGTCTGCATGCAGACATAGCCCCTCGGTACACTCGGTCACCGTAACGCCGGGGGCCTCTGTCGGTACGAGCAAGGTATGGTCTGCACCACGATCGAGCCGGGCTTTGATCCATGGTTTGACCTCACCGAAGTCGAACAGCATGCCATCCTCGCCCAGCTCGCCATCGAGTTCGACGTCGACATGCCAGGAGGCTCCCATCAACCCTTGCTGCGTGCAGTACAGCGAGACATCCATGTGGCTCAAGTCATTGACGAATAGCGTCATCAGTCGATTCCCGTGATCTTATGGGTCTGCAGAGACAGCCGCCATTGAGGAGATCTCAGACAGTAGGCGATGGTGTCGGATGTCGTCTGACGCTCGGTGTCCCATGGGGAGACATCCATGGGCTGCAGATAGAAATGCGTGAAATTCATGGTTTCGAAACGCTCCGGCGGTGCGTCGTCCTGCGGATAGACGAGCTTGAGTTCGTCCCCGCTGGCTAGGGCGAGCTGTCTGCTTCCCTTGGGGCTCACGCACAGCCAATCGATACCGTCGGGGGCGGGCAATGTCCCGTTGGTTTCCACCGCGATTTCGAAACCCCGAGCGTGCATGGCATCGACGAGAGAGGCATCGAGTTGCAACAAGGGTTCGCCGCCCGTGAAAACGACATAGGGTACGGCGGAAGCGGTTGTCGCTGTTGGCCATAACGAAAGCAAGTGCTCGGCCAGTGATGCAGCATCGCTGAAACTCCCACCATGTTGGCCGTCGGTTCCAACGAAATCCGTATCGCAGAATCGGCATGAGGCACGAGGGCGGTCGACTGCACGCCCCGACCATAGATTGCAGCCGCTGAAACGGCAAAAAACACTGGCCCGGCCCGTTCGTGCTCCTTCTCCCTGAAGCGTGTAAAAGGCCTCTTTGATGTGATACATCAGCGAGCCTCCTGACGATAGGGCAGTGGATCGACGAGGCCATTGGAATGAAACGCAGCGAGACGCTCTCGACAACTGCCACACTCACCGCATGCGAGTTCCTCCCCCAGATAACAGGTCCAGGTGGACCGGTAATCCAGGCCCATCGTCACGCCATCGGCGAGTATCTCGGCCTTGGTCTTGTCCAGGTAGGGCGCGATGATCTCGACGGCATCGAAATTGGCGATGGCGGCTACGTCGTTCATTCGCTGCACGAATTCCGGACGACAATCGGGATACAGCACATGGTCGCCACCGTGGGCACCGTAAAAGACGCGGGCGGCGCCGATGTTGACGGCGTTGGCGATGGCTAATGACAGCAGAATCATGTTGCGGTTGGGAACGACAGTCGCAGCCATTGTCTCACTGTCATAGTCACCGCAGGGTAAGGCACGACCGGCATCGGTCAATGCGGATTGGTCGATCAGCCCATGTATGGCGCGGATATCCACGATCCGATGCGGAATGCCCAGCCGTTGACACTGTCGGGCGGCGATATCGAGTTCGCGCCCGTGTCGTTGCCCATAGTCGAAAGAGAGCGCATGGACACGCTCGCCCATGCGTATGGCATGGTGTAGAACCGTAAACGAGTCCATGCCGCCAGAGTAGATGACGACGGCTTCGTTGCCCTGATGGGAAGGCGTGGAGAAGTTCGGCATGAGAGAAGCGCCTGTATCGGAGAATTTGTCCTCCCATCGCATTGCAATGGGTGTCCGGGGTCCGGTCCGAACGTGAGGCGCTATTGTAGCCATCATGGCTGGCGCTGACCAGAATGGGGGTAGCGGATAGGGGACGCGGCCGTTACTCTCGTGGGTCGCAGCAGACCAACCGCCAGGGAATGATATGGCCACTATCGAACACAGTGCGATTCTGCATGCTCCCCCGGAGCGGGTGTTTGCCCTGCTCGAGCGGGTCGAGGATTTCGTCGACTACTCGGATCTCATCCAGGCTATCGAGCCGCTGGGCGACGATTGCTACCGTTGGCATGTGCATGCTGTCGGGATGGACTGGACGTTCGATGTCAAGATCACCGAGTCGCGTTCGCCCGAGGTGCTGGCGTGGGAGTCGCTCGATGGCGTCCATAATCAAGGACGTTATCGTCTGATACCCATTGATGACGGTACGGAAGTCACGCTGACGCTGGTTTATCAGATCCGTAACCGATTCGTGGAACGAGCGGTCAACAAGGCGGCTAAACCCCTCGTCAATCAGGTCAGCCGCCAGATTCTGGAGCGGGTGGAGAGCCGGTTGTAGCCTGGCTCTAGGGCATCAGATCAGGCCTGGGAAGCGACGCGGCCCAGGCCTTGTCGGCGGGCCTGACCGTCGGCACCATAGACGCCATTGTCCGCGGCTTCATGCAGGAAATTGAGCAGCCGCTGGTTATGACTCAAACGATTCTGTATCACGCTGCCATTGAGCTGATTGAGTCGGCGAACGCGTTCGGCGGTATCACAAAAGTCCTGCCAACTGTCACGGCAACCCGCATCGCGGGCCGCTCGGTCGCTACCTTGCCGGCTGTTATCATAGCCTAGCCGTTGGAGTGCCTGGCGACGTTGCGATTCCAGTCGCTCGAGCTCGTCGAAACGCTGTTGCTTGCTCTCCGCCAGGTCGTTCAGCCGTTGACCATCGACCCGGCCGGTGGCCAGAGCCCGACGCTCGTCATCGAGCAATTCGAGCAACGACGACATACATTGATGCTGTTTCTTCAGATGGTCGCTGAGGCTCATGGCGCTTCCTGTGACGACAGAGAGTGTACGTTTTCGTTACTCGCTCGAGGATTGCCCGAGGAGATCGCGGACACTGTCTATCAGTCCGTCGGCGATCTTGTCGGCGCGGATCTCCAGCCGGCCATCACTGATGGCCTGGCGGATCTCTTCAACCCGTGCACCGTCAATATCCTGGCTGGCATCCCCGCTATTCTGGCCGAGATGCGTCATCGCAGCCGGCGACGACGCATCCGTTGTCTCGCTCTTGCTGCGTGACTCTTGCGTCTTTTCGGTGTTTTGCTGCTGATCCGGGCGAGTCAGCGGCTGAGTGCTATCGATTTTCACGAGCGTCTCTCTTGAACGTGTCTTTCCCCTAGTATCGACCAGCGAACAAAGAACTTGAACCCCATTTACAAATCGACCACCAAATGGTCTTCGCCGGTGACTCTGGCCGTCAAGGTCTCGCGATTGCCCAGGCGGACCCTGACCCTGGAGCCCATCCCGCCACTGTCGATGGCTTCGCCTTTGCGTGACACCGAGAAACCATTGCCGCGGGCCTCGACTTTGACTCGGGAACCGCGTTCGACCAGTGCGACTTCACGCAACTGACGCTGCGTTAATGCCTTGCCGGCGGCAAGGAATCGGGTTGCCTGCTGGCCGACGGCTTGCCCGTTTTCGAGAACGGCGTCCCTGGGCAGGCTGCCCAGCTCGGTCTTGCGCGTTGCGAGCATGTCCTGCGTAATCACGGTATCGGGCGAAATATCCTGTGCCGGCACGACGTACTGTCCTATCACCTCGATGGTGGCGCGCATGTATCGCACTTGTTGACCATCGGGGCCACATTTGACGCCTACCGAAACACGGCCGGTCAGGTCGCTGTCTTCATGCGGCAGGAAGGGTGAGGGCGCTTCGCACTCGGCGAGTCTGGCCGATGGCGGGCGCACGTCGATCTGCACGTCTTCACCCAGCTCACTGACACGTTCATACAGGAATTGCTGGACTTGATGAATGACTTCGTCGCTTGCAACGGCATAAGACGGCAACACAGACATCGATAGCACGATGGCCAGCCGGCACAAGCGGCGAAACAGCGAGTATGGCGATAGTGTCATCGTGTCACCCGTCAGTTCGTTCGAACGGTTCGTCTCTGAAGGTCGGTATGGGTTCGTACGAGACGATTCTAGACCGTCTCGTGATCATGCATACGGGAAAATGGCTATTCAAAACGCGCTTATTCATCCCTTTGCCCTGACAAAATCCCCACTATTCTCCACTCTGACAAATTTCCTTTGGTAAACCATCGGGAGTCACCGGTGGCGATAATGAGGCCAGAAGGATGATTGACCAACTTAGTGCCGCCTTGGGCTTTGACAAGCAAGCGCTCAATCTACGCGCACAGCGCCATGAAGTGCTGGCCAGCAATATTGCCAACGCCGATACGCCGAACTACAAGGCGCGAGACTTCGACTTTTCCGAAGAGCTGTCGCGCGTCATGCAGGAAGGTCGCAGCCAGGGCCAAGGGATGGAGCTGCAGGTGACGTCATCGCGTCATATCTCGGGGCAGGCGCCCGCCTCGGCCGGTGTCGATATGCAGTATCGCATCCCTGACCAACCGAGTCTGGATGGTAATACCGTGGATATGGACCGTGAACGAACCCAGTTTGCCGATAATGCCATGCGCTATCAGGCCAGTCTTACCCTGGCCAACAGTCGCATTCAGGGGCTGAAGAGCGCGATGCAACCCGAATAATGAATCAGCAGGAGTGACATCATGTCGATGTTTTCTGTCTTCGATATCTCTGGCTCGGCGATGAGTGCTCAGTCGCAGCGCATGAACGTGACGGCCAGCAATTTAGCCAATGCCGACAGCGTTGCTGGTCCGGATGGCGAAGCCTATCGCGCCAAGCAGGTCATGTTCGAGACGCGGGCCAACCATCAGAGTGGCATCGGCGGCGTTCGTGTCGACGAAGTGATCGAGGATCCCTCGCCGATGCGTCAGGAGTATCAGCCCGATCATCCACTGGCCGATGAGGCGGGATATGTGACCATGCCCAACGTCGAGCCGGCGCACGAAATGGTCAACATGATCTCGGCGTCACGCTCCTATCAAGCCAATGTCGAGGTGATGAATACCAGTAAGCAGCTGATGACCAAGACCTTGACCATCGGCGAGAACTAAACGGAGACAGGGCGATGAGCAATTCCATCGATAGTTCGGTGCTCGATAGCGTCAATGCCGGAGGGCGGTCTTCAGCCAGCCTGGGGAGTACCGCCAGCGGAGGTATCGAGGATATCAGCGACAGCTTCATGACGCTGCTGGTAGCGCAACTCGAGAACCAGGATCCCATGAATCCCATGGAAAATGCCGAGATGACCTCGCAGATGGCGCAGATCAATACGGTCCAGGGGATTAACGACCTCAACTCGTCTCTGGAAGATATCAATAGCCAGATCGACGAGGGGCATACTCTCCAGGCAGCTTCACTGATCGATCAGGGCGTACTGGTACCTGCGGATCACGTGCTGGTCAATGATGGCGCGACCACACCGTTCGGTATCGAGCTGGATTCCCCTGCCGAGGAGGTGACGGCGACGATCGCCAATGAGAATGGCGAAGTCGTGCGCAGCTTCGAGATCGGTTCCCTCGATGAGGGCGTCGAGTCCTTCACCTGGGACGGCACGCTGGAGAATGGCGAAACGGCTCCCGACGGTACCTATCGCGTGTCGGTAGAAGCGACGCAAGCGGGAGAAGCCGTGAGCCATGAAACGCTCGGCTATGCGCGGGTCAGTGGCGTTGCCGAGGGCGATGACGGGCCGTTGCTGGATCTTGGCGGGGCATTGGAACTGGGGCAGATCGGCCTGAACGATGTCCGTCAGATCCTGAATTGATGACGGGAGTGAGCCACTTCCGAGAAAGCGAGACGAGCATTCGACATGACCATGACGTGTTCCGGAACGCAGGCCGGTAGCACCATCAAACGCACAGGGAGCTGAACATGGGTTTTTCACAAGCGCTCAGTGGCATCAATGCCGCCGCCGATAACCTGGATGTGATCGGCAACAATATTTCCAACTCGCAAACCGTGGGTTTCAAGAGTTCCAATACGCAGTTCGCCGATGTGTATGCCGGCGCCGAAGTCGGCTTGGGCACGCGGGTGTCTGCCGTACTGCAGGATTTCTCCGATGGCACGCTCGAGAGCACCGGGCGTAACCTGGACCTCGCCATCAGCGGCGATGGGTTTTTCCGCATGAGTCAGAACGAGCAGGTCGTCTACTCCCGCAATGGCCAGTTGTCGCTGACGGCTGACGGGTATCTGGAGAATGCCCAGGGGGCACGCCTTACCGGGTACCCGGCCGGGGTCGGTGTCGGGGGGCAGCCGCAGGAGTTGCAGGTGCCCTCCGATGCGCTCGAGGCGTCGCCGACGACGGGCATCGATGCCAGTCTGAACCTGGATTCGGGGGTAGATGAGGTTGATCGGGGTGCAACCCCCTTTGATGCAACCGACTCCGATACTTATTCATATTCCAATAGCGCTACTGTCTATGATTCCTTAGGCAATTCTCATGATTTGACCATGTATTTTACCAAGATTGGTGAAAATCAATGGGACGTACATCAGGCCATGAATGGCACAGTCGATGGCGCCAATACCGGCACACTCGAATTCAATAATGACGGCACGCTAAATGAAGCTGCTTCAACATTCGGTACTTTTGAGTTTTCACCTGGGGGTGGTGCAAACGATCTAGACCTTGCCATGGATTTTACCGGGACCACTCAGTTCGGTAACGATTTCGAGCTGAGCTCGCTCAACCAGGATGGCTATAGCTCCGGCAGCCTGGTCGGCACGACCATCGACGATGCCGGCAATATCATCGGCAACTACTCCAACGAGGAGTCCCAGGTGCTGGGCACGATCGCCATGGCCAACTTCCGCAATCCGGCCGGCCTCGATCCGCAAGGCGACAACGTCTGGGCGGAAACCAGCGAGTCCGGCCAGGCACTGTTGGGGCAGGCCGGTCAGGGCGTGTTCGGTTCCATCGAGTCGGGCACCATCGAAACCTCCAATGTCGATCTGAACGGGGAACTGGTCGATCTGATCATTGCGCAGCGCACCTATCAGGCCAACTCACAGACCGTGAAGGTTCAGGACGAAGTGCTGCAGGGCACCGTCAACCTACGTTAATCGGGGGCTGAGATGGACCGCATTCTCTATACCGCGATGAGCGGGGCCAAACAGACCATGGACCAGCAGTCCGTGGTCAGCAACAACCTGGCCAATGCGACCACCACGGGGTTCCGCGCCCAACTGTCCGCGATGCGGGCCGTGCCGGTGCAAGGGGAAGGCCTGCCGACGCGTGTGTCGGTGGCGGCGACGACCCCTGGGGCCGATATGTCGCCGGGGCCACTGAATAGCACGGGACGTGCCTTGGATGTGGCAGTCGACGGGAGCGGTTGGCTAGCCGTTCAAACCGACGACGGTGGCGAAGCGTACACGCGTCGAGGCGATCTGCAAGTCGATGCCGACGGAGTCTTGACCAGTGCCGGCCGGCCGGTCATGGGGGAGAACGGGCCGGTGGTGATACCGCTGGGGGCCGACGTCAGCATCGGTGAGGATGGCACCATCAGCGCGATCGAACCGGGGCAGACTGCCGATGCGATTGCCAATGTCGGTCGTCTGAAGCTGGTCGACCCGCAAGATCAGCAACTGCAGCGCGGGGAGGACGGGTTGTTCCGCACGCTGCCCAACGCTGAGGGCGAGGTCGTACCGCTGGCTCAGGATGAAGACGTACGCCTCGTCAGCGGTTCGCTGGAAGGCAGCAATGTCAGCCCCATCGAAACGATGGTGGCGATGATCGATACGGCACGTCGCTACGACATGCAGATGAAGAGCATAGAGACGGCCGATGAGAATGCGCAGCGAGCCAACAATCTGCTCTCAATCAGCGGCTAATGCGAACCTGACATTCAGGCAGGCGCAGGGAAGATAATCATGATCAAATCATTATGGACCGCCAAGACCGGTCTCGAATCGCAGCAAGTCCAGATGGATGTGACGTCCAATAACCTGGCCAACGTCTCCACCAATGGTTTCAAGAGTTCTCGTGCCGTTTTCGAGGATCTGCTGTATCAGAATATCCGTCAGCCGGGAGCACAGTCATCGGCCCAGGATACGCTGCCGTCGGGCATGCAGGTTGGCACCGGGGTCCGCCCGGTTGCCACGGAACGGCTGCATACCCAAGGCAACCTGGAAAATACCGGCAATTCTCGGGATATGGCTGTCGAGGGTGACGGCTTCTTCCAGGTCATGATGCCTGATGGCACGACTGCATTCACTCGTGACGGCAGTTTCCAGCTCGACCAGAACGGCCAGTTGGTCACCGCCAATGGCTATCCGGTCGAACCGGCGATTACCGTTCCCGAAAACGCCTTGTCCATCAACGTCAGTGAGGATGGCATCGTTTCCGTGACGGAACCGGGGACGGCTCAGGAGAACGAAATCGGTCAGTTGACGCTGTCGACCTTCGTCAACCCGACCGGGCTGGAAAGTATCGGGGGCAACCTCTATCGCGAAACCGAGGCATCCGGTCCACGCAATGACAACATTCCCGGCATGAATGGCGCCGGTACGATTCAGCAGGGGTACGTCGAAACCTCCAACGTCAATGTCGTGGAGGAAATGGTCAGCATGATCCAGAACCAGCGTGCCTATGAAATCAATAGCAAGGCCGTACAGACATCCGATGAAATGCTTGGCCGGTTGAGCCAGCTGTAATCCTGGCGAGGCCATGATGATGAACAAGGACAGGCTGCACCGTTGTTTTCAACTTGCCGTCAGTGTGGCTGCAATTCTGGCATTGGCCGGCTGTGCACAGTTGCCGCGTCCGTCGGTGGTGGGCGAGCAGGAGCAGATCGAGATTCCTGAACCTCAGGAAGGGCAGGCCAATGGCGCCATTTACCAGGCCAGGGGCGGCCATCAGCCATTGTTCGAGGATCGTCGCCCACGTGCGCCGGGTGACGTGTTGACGATCGTGGTCGACGAAGAGGTCAGTGCCAGCAAGGATGCGTCATCGAGCGCCAATCGCAACGGATCGAGTTCGCTGGGGTTGGAACAGTTGCCCGATGCGCTCGAGGCCTTGGCGGAGTACGGTTACGAGCTGGAAGGCGAGAACGATTTCGAAGGCGGTGGCGGTGCCGCAGCCAGCAACTCGTTCACCGGTACCATGACGGTAACCGTGCTTGAAGTCATGAATAACGGCAACTTGCGGGTGCGTGGCGAGAAGCAGATCGCGATCAATCAAGGTGTCGAGTTCATCCGGTTTTCCGGTGTGGTCAATCCGCGTTCGATCAATGGCAACAATCGTGTGCCGTCCACGGAAGTCGCCGATGCACGCATCGAGTATGTCGGTGACGGCTATATCGATGAAGCACAGCACATGGGATGGCTGCAACGGTTCTTCCTCAATGTTTCACCATTCTGACCTGTCTGGCGTTGCCGGCTCGTGTCCACGTTCAAGAGTGTGATTCGCATGACATCGTATCGCTATGTAGTTCGCTTCACGGCATTGTTGACGCTGTTGGTTGGCTTGCTGCTCAGTGCGCCGGCCCAGAGTGAACGATTGCGTGATCTGGCCAGCTTTGCCGGGGTCCGCGACAATGCCCTGGTCGGTTATGGCCTGGTCGTGGGGCTCGATGGCACCGGCGACCAGACCATGCAGACGCCCTTCACGACCCAGAGCCTGGAAAACATGCTGTCGCAGTTGGGAACCAACGTACCGGAAGGGACGAACATGCAGGTGCGTAACGTGGCCTCGGTGATGGTAACGGCCGAATTGCCACCGTTTTCCCAACAGGGCCAGGAATTGGACGTGGTGGTGTCGTCGGTGGGGAATGCGCGCAGCTTGCGTGGCGGTACCTTGTTGATGACGCCTCTCAAGGGGGCCGATGGTGAGGTATACGCCATGGCGCAAGGGAATCTCCATGTCGGGGGAGCCGGCGCCGAAGCGGCGGGCAGCAGTGTGTCGATCAACCAGCAAGCGGGTGGCCGAATCGATGGCGGTGCGACGGTCGAGCGAGAGGTTCCTCTACAGATGGCCGGTGACGATGGCGTCATGGAGCTCGAGCTGAACGACGCCGACTTCGGCACGGCGAGAGACGTGGTCGAAGCCATCAATGGCGAGTTCGGATCTACTGTCGCCAGTGCGGTCAACAGCCGGGTCATTCGCTTGCAGGCGCCATTGAGCGATAACGAACGGGTCAATTTTCTGGCGCGAGTCGAGAGTCTGGATGTCGACCCCGGCGAGGGGCCGGCCAAGGTCGTCGTCAATTCGCGCACCGGCTCGGTGGTATTGTCGAGCGCCGTCACTCTGCATCGTGCCGCCGTGGCTCACGGCAACCTGTCGGTCACGATCAGTCAGCGCTTCAATGCTTCGCAGCCCAACCCTTTCGGTGAGGGGGAGACGGTAGTGACGCCGGAAGCGGATATCAATATCGAGCAGCAGGAAGCGCCGTTGCAGTACATGGACGATAGCGCCGATCTGGTCGATGTCGTGAATGCGCTCAATACATTGGGGGCAACACCGCAAGACTTGATCTCGATCCTTCAGGCATTGAAAGCCGCCGGCGCCTTGCGGGCAGAGTTGGAGATCATCTGATGGCCATCGAAAACGATCTGAGTTCGCAGTTTGCGCTCGATATGCAGGGGTTGGAGCGCATGAAGCAGAGTGCGCGCAATGCTCCACGAGAGGAAATGGCTCAGGCTGCCAAGCAGTTCGAGGCGATTCTGATGCAGATGGTCATGAAAAGCATGCGCGATACGGTACCCGAATCCGGCTTGCTGAGTAATAAGCAGACCGAGTTCTACACCCAGATGCTCGATCAGCAGTGGTCCCAGCATCTGTCCGGACAAGGGCTCGGTGTGGCGGACCAATTGGTCGAGCAGCTCGAGAAGCGCGGCATGGTGCCTGCGGCGGCTTCCGCCAGTAGCGGGAATGATACGAGCGACGATCTCATCGCGGGGATACCGCGCGGGACACCGCGTGTGCTGGGAAGTGACAGCGCAGAAGAGACGGGGCGTGATCCAGTACATGGCATGTTAGCCGATGAACTGGATACCCGGTCCGCGACACCCATGCCAGATGACGCCAGCGACCGACGCATGACGTCTGCATTCGACTCTCACAAGCAAGCCTTCCTGAATGAGCTAGAAGCCCCGGCACGGGCCGCCAGTGACAAGACCGGTGTGCCGGCAGAGGTCATATTGGCTCAGGCCGCGTTGGAAACCGGCTGGGGGCGGCGTGAGATCCCGCGCGCCGATGGCGGGAACAGCCACAATCTCTTTGGTATCAAGGCGGGGAGTCAATGGCAAGGCAAGACCACGGATATTGCCACCACCGAGTATGTCGATGGTGAGGCTCGTAGCGTGCGGGATCGGTTTCGCGTTTACGATGACTTCGAGTCCGCCTTCACGGACTATGCGCGTCTGATCGGCGACAATCCCCGTTATGCCGACGTATTGACGGCATCTTCGCCGGAAGCGGCGGCACGTGAGCTCCAGAGTGCCGGTTATGCCACCGATCCCGCGTATGCCGACAAGCTGATTGCGGTCATGGAGGGCATGAGGGCCGAGCGGGGCGATGACGCGCTACCCGCGACGGCTCGCCGAGATACCTTCTCGACCGAGCAGGTACCCACCCGCATTTTCTGATCAATGAGGCCGGTTCCGGCTCAAGTTTTTCGACGATAGGCCGATAATTCGACTAGTACCGCCTGGGGAAGGGAATCATGAGTATCTTTTCGATAGGTTTGAGCGGGCTCAATACGGCACAGCAAGCGCTCTCAACGACCAGTAGCAATATCAGCAACGTCAATACACCGGGATACAACCGCCAGTTGACGCTGCTGGGCGAAAACGTGACGGGGGGCGGCGTTCAGGTGAACGACGTGCAGCGTCAGTTCGATGAATTCGTCGCCGAACAACTCAATGCCGCCAAGAGTACCTCGAGTGCGCTCGAGGCCTATGAAGGGCAGATCAGTCAGGTGGACGACCTGCTGGCGGACCGCGAGGCCGGATTGTCGCCGTTGATTCAGGATTTCTTCTCGTCCATGGAAGACTTGGCGGGGGCGCCATCCGATCCGGCATCCCGGCAAGGGGTGATCGGTAACGCCGACACCTTGTCCGCACAGTTCCGTTCCTTCGACAGTTACCTGAATGACATGCAGTCCGGCATCAATGGGCGTATCGAGGATGGCGTCACCGAGCTCAACAATTCAGCGCAAGAGCTGGCGAGCTTGAATAAAGAGATCACCTTGGCCAAGGCCAAGAACGGGGAAGCGCCCAATGGCCTTCTCAATCAACGTGACCAGTTGATTTCCGATATCAGCGAGATCGCCAACGTGGATGTCGTCAAGCAGGACGGCGACACATATAACCTCACGATTGGCAACGGTAAACCGCTGGTATCCGGTGACCGGGTCAATACACTGGAAACCATGAGTTCCAACGCAGACCCCGAGCGTACCATGGTGGGCTATCGCGACTCCGGCGGTAACCTCCAGGAGCTCGGCGCGGAAACGTTCGAAGGTGGTGAACTGGGCGGTTTGATGCGCTTCCGTGAAGAGTCGCTCGATAAGGCCCAGAACCAGATTGGTCAGTTGGCCATTACGATGGCCGCGGAATTCAATGATCAGCAACGCCAGGGTGTCGACCTCGATGGGGAGCGGGGCGGCGACATGTTCTCGATTGCCGCGCCCAAAGCCATCGCCAACGATACCAATACCAGTGATGCGAGTATTGACGCTACGTTTACCGATACCCGCGAACTGACGACCGGCGATTATGATATCCAGTACGATGGTACGGACTATACTGTGACACGACGGGATACGGGGGAAGACGTCGCCTTCGAGCAGGATGGTAATGAGCTGACGTTCGATGGCGTTCAAGTGACATTGGATCAAGAGCCGGATGCCGGCGATCGCTTTCAGGTACAGCCGACCCGCGAGGGAGCCGGTGGTATCGAAAACCTGATCAACGATGGGGCCGATATCGCGGCCGGTCAGTTGCTGTCCGTCGACGCCGATGAGGGAAATGGCGGCGATCTTGCGGCCAGTGATGTCCGTACGGCGGAAGGCTACACGCTGAATCCGCTGACCATGGAGGTCTCGGGGGCGGATGCGGCGGCAGGCACCTTTACGTTGGAAAACAGTGCCGGTGGCAATTTGGGTGCGGAGGTCCTCGTCAATGGCGAGACAGCGACCGATCCGGCCAGTGTCGACCTGGAGGTCGGCGACACCCTGACCATCGATGGGGTGAGCATGACGCTCGACGGCATGCCTGAAGACGGTGATACCTTGTCCATTGACGAGGCGGCTACCGGAACGGGGGACAACCGCAACGCCTTGGCCATGCAGAACCTGCAGGATCGGGATATGGTCGACAATCAGGCCAGCTTCAGTGAGGCGTATGCCTCCATGGTCAGCGATGTGGGCAACGATACCAACATCGCCCAGGTCAACCTGGACGCCCAGCAGGGGCTCACCGAGCAACTGCGTGAGGTGCAGCAGTCGGAATCCGGCGTCAATCTCGATGAAGAAGCGGCCAACCTGGTGCGCTACCAGCAATTCTATCAGGCGAATGCCAGGGTCATAGAAACCGGAACCACCTTGATGGATACCATCCTGGGACTGCGTTGATCCGGTAAACAAGGAGTGGGAGAGCGCGATGCGTATCAGCACCGTTACCATGTTCGAGCAAGGGTTGTCTTCCATGAATCGCCAGCAGAGCGATTTCATGCAGGTCGGGCAGCAGATCGCCAGCGGCCGTAAGGTCGTCAATCCTTCCGATGATCCACAGGCTGCCTCGAGAGCCGTCGGTGTCTCTCAGTCACAGGCCGTGAATGAACAGTATGCCGATGCCCGCGTCAGCGCTCGCAACAGCCTCAGTCAGGAAGAGAGTGTCTTGAATAGCGTCAGCGATGCGATCACCAGTGCGAAGACGCTGCTGATCCAGGCGAGCAATGACACCCTGAGCGATGCCGACCGCGAGTCCGTGGCCAGCGAGCTGAACGGTATCTATGAAACCTTGATCGGTCAGGCCAATAGCACCGATGGCAATGGTCGTTATCTGTTTGGCGGGTATCAGGAGTCCGATCCGCCGTTCGTCAGCAGTAACGGTCAAATCGAGTATGTCGGCGACGATCAGGTCAAGGAGCAGCAGATCGATGCCTCGCGCAAGATGCCTTCGGGAGATAGCGGCGAGGACGTCTTCAACAGCGTTCCCAACGGGGCCGGGTATGTGGCGCGTGCCGATGACGGCAATACGGGCGATGTGACGTTCAAGGGACCCAACCGTGTCGACGCCACTGCCGCCGGCTATGGGGAGTCCTACGACGTCGAATTCTACGAGGATGCCGGTGAGATGCGGGTGCAGGTGCTCGACGAAGCCGGCGATCCCGTATCACTGAATGCCGGTGGTGACACCAACCTGGCTTACGATAGTCTGCAGGGTGGCGAGGTTCCTTTGTCATTCGCCGGCATGGAAATGACATTCAAGGGTGACGCCCCTGGCGATGGTGACAGCTTTCAGGTGAGGCCGGCCGAAGCGGGTAATACCAGCCTTTTCAAGAGCATGGAAGATGCCATCACGGCGCTGGGATCCGAAAACCAGACACCGGCGGAGGCGGCCAGTTTGCGTAATACGCTGTCGAGCGTCAGCCGTGAACTGGATAATAGCCTCGATAACGTACTGACAGTGCGAGCGTCCGTCGGTGCCCGAATCAACGAACTCGATGTGGTCGATGCCGTCGGTAATAATCGGGCGTTGAGTTACGAAAACAACATGTCGGAACTCGTCGATCTGGATTATGCCGAGGCGATTTCCGAGTACAGCCTGGCGCAGGTAGGACTTCAGGCTTCGCAAAAGGCTTTTGCCGATATCAATAGCATGTCGCTATTCGATCAGATCTAGCTTGGCAGTCGATCGGTAGAGAGGGGCCCCTGGATGGGGCCCTTCGTCGTGTCGGGGTATCGGTTGCAGGGCGCGATGGCCGGATTCGCCGCTTGGCCATTCAATTCAATGGCGCCAGAGTGTCCAGCATGTCTTGCATGAAGAATAGGGTTTCGGTGAATAGCCGTTCCAGGAAACGCTGATAATCGGTCATCAGCACCATCAGTAGAATGATCCCCGTGATCAACGACATCGGAAAGCCGATGGAAAAGATGGTGAGCTGCGGGGCGGCACGGTTGAGGATGCCCAGTGACAGGTTGATGATCAGCAGCGACCCGACCAATGGCAACGCCAGCAACATGCCGGAGAGAAAGATCGTTGAACCGAAGCGCGCCAGCATTTCAAACCCGCCGGCATTGAATCTGCCTAGCCCTATCGGCAACGTATCGAATGTCGTGGCCAGGATTTCAATCACGATGAGGTGTCCGTTCAAGGCGAGGAACATCAGCAGCGCTATCATGTAGAAAATGCGGGATAGCACCATGGAGTTGGCGCCGGTATCCGGAGAAAAGAAGGTCGCAAAGGCGAGCCCCATTTGCAGACCGATGAATTCGCCGGCCGCCTGAACGGCAGCGAACATGACGCGTGTCACGATTCCCAGCGATATGCCGATCAGTACCTGTTCCACCATGACCCCCAATCCCGCCCAGGACATGACAGGGATATCCGGCATGGGGGGAAGCGTGGGCGCGACAACGACGGCAAGCAGGGCACCTAACCCGATCTTGACTTGATTGGGTACGCTACTATGTCCCCACAGAGGCGAGGCCATGAAGAAGGCCGTGATGCGGGTGAACGGCCACAAGAAGGCGACCAGCCAGCCGTGCAGTTGCGCGAATGTGACCTCGACCATGCCTAGCTGATCATCGTCGGTATATTGCTGAACAACTCACGGGTAAAATCGGTGATCACCTTGAGCAGCCAAGGGCCAGCGAAGGTGAGTACAGCGAACACCCCCAGCATCTTGGGGATGAAGGATAATGTCATCTCATTGATCTGTGTGGCGGCCTGAAAGAGACTGACGAGCAAGCCAATACCCAGGGCCGTCAGTAGTAGGGGCCCGGCCAGGAATAGCGTGACACGCATCCCTTGATAGGCCATGCTCATGACCATTTCCGGTGACATGCAATTACCTCCTGGACGCCGTGCGTCAGATCGGGACCCGCGATAGCCGTAGCCGTCGTCGGATCATAGGTCGTGGAACCTGGTTTACAGGTAAAAACTTTCCGCCAATGACCCCACCAATAATTGCCATCCATCGACCAGAACGAAGAGCATGAGCTTGAATGGCAACGAGATCGTGGCGGGCGGAACCATCATCATGCCCAAAGACATCAGCACGCTGGCGACGACAAGATCGATGATCAGAAAGGGGATGAAGATGGTGAAACCGATCTGGAAGGCGGTCTTCAATTCACTGGTGACGAATGACGGTAAAAGCACCTGCAAGGGAACATCCTCGGGGCCCTGCATGTCGCCGATATCGGCGAGTCGGGCGAACAGCGCAAGGTCAGGCTCCCGTGTTTGTGCCAGCATGAATTCACGGAAGGGTTGTACCCCGCGTTCCAGGAAGGTCGTGAAATTGATCTCGTCATTGGATAGCGGTTGCCAGGCGACGTTATAGACGTCGGTAAATACGGGCGACATGATGAACAGGGTCATGAACAGGGCCAATCCGAGGATCACCTGGTTGGGAGGCGTCGACTGTGTGCCCATGGCGGTACGTAGCAGACTCAAGACGATGATGATGCGAGTGAAACTGGTCATCATCAGCAGCATCGCCGGCAGAAACGCCATGGAGCTGAGCAATAGCAGGGTCTGGAGTTGAATGGACCACTGCTGACCACCATCGGCCGTTGGCTGGCTGACGATACCGGGGATTTCCTGAGCGATGCCCTGGGTAGGTAACAGGGTCAGCAGTACCAGTGGAAGGGCCAGGTACAGTGATTTGATACCATGACGCTTGGATTGACGCCTCACCGTTGACCTCGTGTATTGCGTGATGCAAAGCGTTGACGGGTGTTGTCCTTCATGGCGCGAGCAAAGCGTGCAGCAAAGCCGTCATTGGCCGTTTGTGACGTATCCAGATCGGCCTCCTCGTCGACGGGAGCCGGGAGGTCGTGCAGCTTGTTGACTTGACCGTTGGCCACTCCCAGTACCAGCCAGGTATTGTCGACGGCAACGATGACCACTCGCTCGCGTTGTCCGACCCCGACGCTGCCGACGACTTCCAGATGGCGTCCGCCCATATGGCGGTGTGCACCGAACCGTTTGAGCAGATAACTACACAACAGGATCAAGCCGATCACCAGCGCCAGCACGGCGGCCGTCTTGCCCAGTGCAGTCATGCTCAACAAGGAGTCGCCATTGGAGGCGGCAGCGTCCCAGCCTTGACTCGAGAGGGCGTCGAGCCCGCTGGTGTCCACACGCGGGCCGTTTCCTTGCATGTCGGCGGATGGTTCGCTCATCGGTTGAGTTTCTGTACGCGTTCAGAGGGCGTGATGATTTCCGTGATACGAATGCCGTACTTATCGTCCACGACCACGACTTCGCCTTGAGCGATCAGGTATCCGTTGATCAGAATATCCATCGGTTCTCCGGCCAGACCGTCGAGCTCGATGACGGATCCCTGAGCGAGTTCCAGCAACTGTTTGATGGTGATGCGCGTTCGGCCCAACTCCACAGTGAGTTTGACCGGGATGTCCATGATCATTTCCAGGTCGCGCATCCCACTGTTTCCGGCATCCTTGTCCAGTGGTTTGAAGACCTGATCACCAGCTGCCTGCGAGGCAGAACTCGTGTCAGCCTGAGGCTCCGGGTCGGTGGCGGATGACTCGTTCGCTTCCTGTTCGGCAAGTGCCGCCGCCCAGGGGTCTTCTTCGCCACCATCGGCCCCTTGTTCCGCCATGGCGTCCGCCCAATCGTCTTCACCGGTGGTTCCGTCTTGATTTTCAGGGTTCTTGGGATCAGTCATTATCAGATTCCTTGGCTTGCGGCGTCGACTGTTTGACGAAGGCGTCCTCGGTGGGCTGTTGGCCCGGTGCATGATCGATCAGTTGCTTGACTCGTAAAGCGCGCTGGTCACTCTGGCTGCCATAATCGCAATGCATCACAGGGACGCCATCGACATTGGCCGTGACGGTGTCCGGCAGTTCGATTGGCAGTACGTCTCCCACCTTGAGGGACATGACGTGCCCGATGGTGGACGGGATATCAACAAAATCGGCGATCAACTCCACGTTGGAGTGTTTGATCTCGCCGGCCATCCTCTGACCCCATAGACGATCTTCCTCGGGATGGCTATCGGTCAGAGGGCCGGACAGTTGATCCCGCAAGGGCTCGATCATCGAATAGGGCATGCATATCTGGAAGTAGCTGCTGAGATTGCCTACCTCCAGATGAAAGGTGCTGTTCACGACGATTTCGTTGGGCGAGTTGGTGATATTGGCGAACTTGATCTGCATCTCGGAGCGGACATACTCCAACTCGAGGGGGTAGACCGAGGCCCAGGCTTCTTGATAGCCGTCGATCGCCAATCTCAGCATGCGCTGAATGATGCGTTGTTCCGTGTGCGTGAATTCCCGGCCCTCGGATTTGGTCAGGAAGCGCCCATCG
The DNA here is from genome assembly GCF_008079445.1 of Aidingimonas lacisalsi. Lineage (GTDB taxonomy): Bacteria > Pseudomonadota > Gammaproteobacteria > Pseudomonadales > Halomonadaceae > Aidingimonas > Aidingimonas lacisalsi. The sequence goes on from NZ_VRYH01000004.1 coordinate 159,520, forward strand.
CCGCCAAACAGATTATCGACCACCATGAAGACGAGGTTGGGTGGAAAAAGCACCACTGCCGAGCCACGTAACGGTTTCATGGCGATCAGATTGATGTTGGTGGGTACCGGCACGTTACGCGCAAAATCGCTGTAGCTCTGATAACGCACGGTATCCACCGTGATGTCGGCACTGCGTCGCAAGAGATTGAACAGACTCATGCGGAAGTGGCGAGCAAAGCGCTCGTTGATGATATCCAACGCATGCAGTCGCTCGCGAATCACACGGTGCTGCGTGGCGGGATCATAGGGTTTGATGCGCGCATCATTTCCCGTTTCGGCGGTGGGCGCCGATTCTTCCTCACCACTGACGCCCTTGAGAAGGGCGTCAATTTCATCCTGCGATAGCATATCGTCTTGGGACATAGCGCTCGAGCACTTCCGTAGTCTGTCTCGCCCGTCGTCGGTTGACGTTTACTGGACGATGAATTCGGTATACAACACGTCATCGACGGACAGTGGCTCCTCGCTTCCCCCGATAGGGCGTTCGAAGAGACTGATAACCTCGTCCGTCAATGCTTCCTTGCCCTTAGGCGAGGTCAATGCTTCAGCATTCTGACTGGACATCAACATGATCAGCCGGCTCCTGACCTGCGGCATGTTGTCTTTGAGTCGTCGTTTCGTTGCTTCGTCAGTGACTTGTAAGGACAAACCGACATAGAGCAGTCGCTGGTCGTATTCATCACTTTGTAAGTTGACGGTAAACGGCTCGATCTTGATGTAGCTGGGTTGAGGAGCGACAACCTCCTGTTGCTGTTCACCTTCCGACTGTTGTTCGCCGGTATCTCCACTGGTTTCGTCCAGTAGATAGTAGACCGCCGCTGAACTGCCCATGGACAGGAGGATGATCAGTAAGCCCAGGACCCACCAGGGTTTGCGTGTTCCGCCGCTACGTTTCTTCGCCATTATATTTGCCATCTTGCTGTCGGTCGGCCTCGTACGGTGCGCCTAGGCGCACGTCGAAGACACTGAAGATTATGGCGATAGCCAAGCCATCGTCATGGTTCGAAAAGACCGGGCTATTGCGCTTATCTTCACGCTTTGCATTCGGCATTTCCGGTCTTGATACGAGTTATCGGCGGCAATCGGCTCGAATGTAGGCCGAATTGAATCGCGCTGACTGCCGATCAGGCATATAAGTCGACGCGGCCATTCAAGGCAGATGACAAGCTGTCGGCCGACAGGACATCTGCCGGTTGATCCTCGAGTGCAACACTGCCATCAAGGCCGGATGCGGAGCCGGGATAACGGCGGCCGGATTGATCGTTCGCCAATCCGGCTTGTTGCTGCTGTCCTTGGGGGTGGTCACCGACCATGGCCTCACCGAGGGAGATGCCCTGTTCCTCGAGCGCTTCCCGTAGTTGCGGTATGGCTTGCTCTATGGCTTGCCTGACCTGGACCTGAGACGACAGGAATTGGGCCTGGGCGCCTTGGTCCCCGACTTTCAGGCTGACCGACAAGGGGCCTAGTTCGGGCGGATTGAGCTTGAGATCGATCTGCTGTTCACCGCTGCGAGACAAGTTGACGAGTTGCTGTCCGAGTTGTTGTTGCCATGCCTGGCTGGCTACGGGTTGCGTCAGCGTGGCAGTGGGCGTGGCGCTCGTGGCGGCGGCAGTTACCGGCTGTGTGTTGCCATTGAGCGATGCAAGGCTTGGCGACGGATCGGCATGACGGGCGGAGCCGTCAGCGCGTTGTTGCATGAGGTTGTCCTGAAAGTTGAATTCTTTCCAGGCGCCTTCCGCGTCGCCTTGAACCGCCTGCATCATCGGATTGGCTGGTGTGGCTCCCGGTTGCTGCGTATTCCAGGCGGCTTGAGCCAAGACGTGTCGGCTGATGAGGCTCTCAGAGGAGCCTGTATTGTTCGGGTTGCCCGACGAGGCGGTGTTGCCAACCGCTGTTCCCGGCGTGTCGCTTGCCGCCATTCCCGACGCGTTTCTCACTGTCGAGGTCATGGTGTCGGAGAACGTTTGCCCGCCGCGTTGAAGTACGCCGTTGTCGATGAAACTCGCCGTGATTTGAGCCAGTTCGCTGGTGTCATCGAGTTGCGTTAGCTGTTCCTGAATGGCAGCCAATGCTTCCTCGCTGGAGAGAGTGTCGAGATCGATGCCGTCGGCAGTTAGCGCTTGACCGAGTGCTGAGTCCTCGTCCAGGAGGCCATCAGCGGTCAGCCCTTCGACGAGCGCCTGGCTGTCCAGTCCTTGTCGGTCGAGTACGGCGCCCAACTCATCAGCCAGGGTCCCGAGCATATCCTCCGAGAGCGTCTCGGGGTTGCCCAGGCGTTCCATGATCTGACGTAAGGACAATGTGTCTTCCTGATCCTGTTGCATCAAGTTCGATGGCAGTTTGCCGGAATCCGCCGTCGAGGTTCCCTGATGTTCACGTGCCACCTGTTCGAGCTGCTGGGCAAATGACGACATGTCTCCGCCCGCATCGCGCGGCTGGCCGGAGGCGGGGGTCGATGACTTGCCGGTAGCGGCCAGTAATGTGGTGATGTCCATGTGGCCTCCTTTTCAGGCGGCAGCGGATTGCCGCGCCTGGGTCTCGTTATTCCGTGTCACGTCGATATGACCGGGTCATTGGTAACCGTGTCCGGTTCCACTATGGTTATCGTCCCGTTGTCGACGTGCCTGCATGTTGGCGCTCATCTCATCGTTGAAGCGCATTTCACGGCGATGCTGGGCCTGTCGTTCACGGGCTTCTCTACGTGACACCAAGGTGTCATAGGATGACAGCGTGCGTTGTTTCTGCTGCCATTGTTGTTGACTTTTGGTAACGCGCTGCTTCTGTTGTGCCAGTGTTTGCTTGGCACGTCCGATTGCCGCGTCGAGTGAATGCAGAAACTGTTGATAATTCTGCATGCTGGCCGGGTCGATGCCGCTATGCATGGCGCTTTGCAGGCGACGTGCATATTCCAGCCGGTAGCCCTCCAGCGTGTCGATCTGCGCCCTTGCTTGCTGTTGTGACTGGCGTTCGTCAGCGAGAGCTTTCGCGGCGTTGTCACGAGCGTCACGGGCGAGCTCGACCAGAGTGTCCAGAGGCGTTTGATCCGTCATCGGTTACCTCCCATCAACGCAGCCATGGATTGCTGTGATGCGGCTATGTCGGCACGCTCATGCATGCCCTGTTGCAGGAAACGTTCGAGCTGCGGATACATTTGCACGGCTTGGTCCAGTTCCGGGTCATGCCCGGGGCTATAGGCGCCGACACTGATCAGGTCTCGATTGCGCTGGTAGCGCGACACAAGTTGTTTGAACTGTTGCGCTTGCCGTTGTTGATCGCCATGAGTGATCGCGTTCATGGCGCGACTGATCGATGCCTCGATATCGATCGCCGGGTAGTGCCCAGCTTCGGCGAGTTCACGAGATAGCACGATGTGACCATCGAGAATGGCTCGTGCGGAATCGGCAATGGGATCCTGCTGATCGTCACCTTCGGTGAGCACCGTATAGAAGGCGGTGATGGAGCCACCGCCGCGCTTGCCATTACCCGCACGCTCAACGAGATTGGGCAGTTTGGCGAACACCGAGGGGGGATACCCTTTGGTGGCCGGCGGCTCACCGATCGCCAGGGCGATTTCACGCTGAGCCATGGCATAGCGAGTCAATGAATCCATGATCAGGAGCACATTGCATCCTGCATCGCGATAATCTTCAGCCAGACGTGTGGCGTAGGACGCGCCTTGCAATCGTTGCAAGGGGGAGGTGTCAGCCGGTGCTGCGACGACCACGGCCCGTTTGCGGCCTTCGTCACCCAGGATGTTGTCGATGAAGTCCTGAACTTCACGGCCACGCTCGCCAATCAGCCCGACCACGATGACATCGGCTTGTGTGTAGCGTGCCATCATGCCCAAGAGAACGGATTTCCCGACCCCTGAGCCGGCAAACAGCCCCATACGCTGGCCGCGACCGACGCAGAGCAAGGCGTTGATGGCACGAATGCCGACATCGATCTGTGTCTCGATCGGTGCTCGGTTCAACGGGTTCAGGGGGGCGGTGGACAATGGGGCATGCGGGGCGTCACCCAGCGGTTGCTGATCATCCAAGGGGCGGCCATTCCCATCCACGACGCGGCCCAGTAGGGTGTTCCCCAGCGGGAATCGCCGTGCGCTGCTGGCTTCTCCATCGCCCAGTGGAAAAACCCGTGCCCCAGGGGTCAAGCCGCTCAGTTCAGCCAAAGGCATGAGAAATATCTTTTCACCGGCGAAGCCAACGACCTCGGCTTCAGCAACATTGTCGCCGTGCAGGCCGTTATCGGGGTGCAGTTCGATATGGCAGGCACTGCCCACAGCCACTTGCAGGCCGACGGCTTCCAGTACCAATCCGGTTGCCCGAATGATTCGCCCACTGGCACGGTAGTGCGGCATCCGTTCGATACGCTTCCCGACACGTTGCAGGGTTTGTTGCCAGTGGTCGTGGTGTGGATTGGTGATCGAAGCCAGTGTCATGAGTCATCATCCCCGGCAGTCGGCCGTATTGTCTGATGGCGACGACGGACTTGACGAGTCACCGACTGCCAACGCTCTTCCCAGGTGGCATCGAGTTCTCCACTGGCACTGGTAGCACGGCAGCCTCCTCGTTGTATCTGATCGTCGGGCTGTAGCTGCCACCCGGCTGCGTCGAGTTCGTCGCCCAGGTGTTCTTTGACCAGAGCGAGATCTTCCGGGTGTAACCACAGGCGTGGTTTACCGGAAAGGCTGGGTTCGACATGGAGTAGTTCGCGTACCAATTCCAGTACATGGTCGTGGGATGCCGTCAGCGCATCGCCTGCCAACTGGCGGCCGGTTGACAGTGCCAGTGTGACAAGTTCATCGGCGATATCTTCATCGAGTCGTTCCAGTGCCTGTGAAAAGCGCTGGGCCAGCGGTATCAGAGGTTGCACCGTTTCCTGTGTCCGCGTCTGCATCGTTGTCTCGGCGGCGATACGTCCTTCCTCTTCGCCCTTGGTATAGCCGGCTGCGTATCCTTCGTCATAGCCCGCCTGATAGCCCTCTTTGCGCGCTTCTTCACGGGCGTGTTCACGTATCGCTTCATATTCGGCATTACGCTTGTAAGCCTGTTGGCGAATGGCCTCACGGCGCTGTCGTTCCTGCTCTTGACGTTCACGCTGCGGCCGCCCCAGCTCGTCCATTTGCCAGCGCCGCCATTGGTTGCCCGTAGAGTGGGGGCGGGAGAAGTGCGGATCAGACATAGGTGTCGTCTCCTCCGCTCAGCACGATCTCTCCGCTATCGGCGAGACGCCTTACGACCTGCAGAATGGCCTTTTGCTCGTTTTCGACTTGCGAGACACGGATCGGTCCACGTCCCTCCATGTCTTCCTGCAACAGTTGTGCAGCCCTTTGCGACATGTTGCGCATGAACTTTTCCATCAACGCATCGGGTGCTCCCTTGAGTGCCAGGACCAGCGAATTGGTATCGACTTCCTTGAGCACCAGTTGAATGCTGCGATCGTCGAGGTCGAGCAGGTTCTCGAACAGGAACATTTCGTCGATGATCTTTTGTGCCAGGTCTTCGCTGTGTGCCCGTACCGTGTCGATGACCTCCTCTTCCTGACTGGAATTCATCAAGTTGAGTATCTCGGCGGCGGTACGAACGCCCCCCATCTTGCTGCGCTTGAGGTTCTGTCCGTCCAGCATGCCGCTGAGGACTTCGGTCAGTTCTTGCAGGGCGGCAGGCTGAACGCCACTGAAGGTGGCGATGCGAAGCACGACGTCATCACGCAGGCTTTCGTCGAACAGTTCGATGATGTCAGCGGCCTGATTACGCTCCAGGTGAACGAGGATGGTCGCGATGATCTGGGGATGCTCGTCACGGATCATCTCCGACACGATCGACGCTTCCATCAGGTTGAGCGCATCGATGCCCGAGCCGGTGCCGGTGGTCTCGAGGATGTCCTCGATCAGGCTGGATGCTCGTTCGTTGCCCAATGCCTTGGTGAGTACCGAGCGAATATGGTCGCTGGAGTGCAGGTTGACCGCGGTGAATTGCTGAGCCTCGTCGTGAAACTCGTTGAGGACCTGGTGCATTTCCTGGTGCGAGACCTGATCCAGGGTTGCCATCTCCTGACTGATATCCTGTACCTCCTTGGGTGAAAGGTACTTGAAGACTTCGGCGGCACTATCTTCGTCCAGAGCCAGCAGTAGAATGGCGCTACGGCGAGCATTGGACATTTTCTTAGTGGCAAAGTTAGTCATCTTGATTAATCCAGCTGCGCACGATCATGGCAATCAGGCGAGGATCCTCTTGGGCAATCTCACGCACATCCTTGAGGCTCTGTTCATAATCAGCGGGTTGCGGTCCTTTGCGTGGAGGCGGTGTATAGGCCGCAGGCTCGCTGACTTCGGCGCTTTCCGCGTTTTCTTCGCGCTCGCTGTCATCGCCGATGGCCCGGGTGCCCCCGCCGGCCACGACCGGCTGGTCGGTATAGCGGCGAATGAAGGGCCGCAGAATCAGCCAATACAGCATCAGGGCGGCGAAGGCGACCAGCAGATAGCGGCCGAGTGCCATGGCCAAGCTCTGCACGTCAGGTGATTGCCACCACGCACGGGCAACCTGTTCGCTATCGTCCTCCGTGAACGGGCTGTTGACGACCTCGATCTGGTCGCCGCGTGCGGTGGAGAATCCCATTGCCTGGCGGATCAAGCCGCGAATCTGATTCATCTGTTCGTCGTCAATGGGAGTCGGTTCAACCTCGCCATCGTCGTTGACGCTTTCCTGGTAATCGACGACTACGGCAACGGATAGCCGGTCGATCTGGCCGCGACGGTACTGAATGTGCTCGACGTTGCGGTCCACTTCGTAGTTGACGACACGGTCGTATTGGCTACGGCCGGGCGTTTCGTTGTCTTCCGCATCCGCGTCGGCGCCTTCATCGTCACCGGCCCCCTGGTCTTCGTCGCCTTCTTGTTCATCGCCATCCTGGGCGTCGGAAGGTGTCTGGATGGGAGAGGCGGCCGTTCCGGGGGGCGTGTTCGAGAGCGCACCGGGCACCCCGAGTGCCAATGCATCTCCGCCATCGTAGGAGGCACTTTCCTGGGCGCTGCGGATGGCGGCTTCATTCGGCGCCTGGTTGGGCTCGAAGTGTTCTCGGGTTTCCTCGCGGCGGGAAAAGTCCACTTGTGCGGCAACTTGCGCACGTACGTTGTCGCGCCCCAGGATCGGGGTGAGGATGTTTTCGATTCTCTGTCGGTAAGAGCGTTCGATTTCATCGATATAGCTCAACTGGGTACCGTCGAGATCGCTGTTGCCATTGTCGGGTTTTGACAGCAGGTTGCCTCGCTGGTCGACGACGCTGACGTCTTCCGCTGCCAGTTCCGGCACACTGCTGGAGACCATGTGAATGACGGAGTTGACCTGGCCTTCCCCCAGTGTGCGACCGCCATGGAGCGTCAACACGACAGAGGCCTTCGCCGGTTCCTCCTCGCGAACGAAAACCGATGGCTTGGCCATCGCGAGGTGGACACGGGCGCGAGATACCGGGCCGAGCGCCTCTATCGATTGAGCCAGCTCTCCCTCGAGTCCGCGCTGATAGTTGACGTGTTCCGTGAACTGGCTGACGCCGAACGCCTGGTTGTCCATGATCTCGAAGCCAACGTTGCCACCTTCCGGCAACCCTTGCTGAGCGAGCTGCAAGCGTAGTGTATGCACTTGATCACCAGGCACGAGCAGGGTGCTGCCACCGTTGCTGAACCGGTAAGGAATTTCCCGCTGATCGAGTTCATCGATGATCTGGCCGCCATCCGAATCCGCAAGGTTGCTGTAAAGGACGCGGTAATTGGGGCTTTGAGCCCAGAGTAGTAGGGCGATGACGAGGGCGATGACGGCAGCCGCCACGATCAGTAGTGGCAACAGAGGGTTGCCACGAAGCTGCCCGAGCAGGCGTGTGAACGCTTGCCGGCTATCGTTGGTTTGATTCGACGAGCTCCTGGTCGTCGTCTCGTTAGCCGAGGCGGCGTTACTCATTCTCCCCTCCTTTGGCCGAGGGGACGGTTACAGGACTCATTACGGCTCTTGGCTCCACAATCCATCGACTCAGCAATCTCATTGGCTCCACGATCCAGGGACGCCTTGCGTTGCGTATCTCGCTGCCGCTTGACACTTCGACGGGCGGACGAGTGATGGACGCTATTATGAGCGAGCATGAACAGGGTAAAGGGAAGAAAAGCCGACGTTTTAGGCGGCAATTGGTTGCTTGGCTATGATTCAGACTTGTTAGGCTTGCTGGCATCCGATACGAGCGCAGGAGTTGGGTATGAGTGCCACTGCCATTCAGGAGACGCTGGCGCAAATGCAATCGCTGGCCAGCCAGGCATCGATGTCGCCAGAAAAAGGACAGCAAGTCGCGACGACGGTAGGTGAGAAGGGATTCGCCGACGAATTGCAAGCGTCGATCGAGCGCATCAATGAGCTCAAGCAATCCGCCAAGAGCCAGGAGCGTGCTTTTCAGGCCGGTGATCCCGATGTTGCGCTCAATGATGTCATGATCGACAAGCAGAAGGCGAGCGTGGCATTCGAAATGGGGGTTCAGGTCAGAAACCGGCTGGTGACGGCTTACAAGGATGTCATGAATATGCAGGTTTGATGGCTAACGCTCTCCGACAAGAGAGGTGAGAAAGAGCCGTCTCCGTTCCTTGTCGCCGATAGGTTGTGCAAGCAGGTGAAACAGTTTCGTCATGGCCGCTTCCGGCGTCATGTCGCCACCTGATAGCACATCGGCAGTCGTCAATCCTTGGCTGGCTGCATACGTACCCATGGATATCTCGCCTTGTGGGCACTGACTGATAGCTGCGATCAGTACTCCGGCTTGCGAGGCATTGGCGAGCACATCCGTCAGTTGCGGGTCGTCGGGCATATTGCCGCCGCCCCAGATCTCCAGCAGTACCCCGCGGACATGATCGTTGGTTAACCATTGCCGTAGTAGTGCAGCGTCAAACCCTGGCCAGAGAACGACTCTGATAACCGATGACGGGTGCATGCCGCGGTAATTCGCGAGTTCGAAGTCTGGAGAGCGTTGTCGTGTCATCTGGCACGCGGCGGATGTTAGCCGTGGCTGATAGTCGACGATGTCCCCGATGACGGAGAAATTGGGGCTGTCGAAGGCATCATGGGCCGTTGTATGGCATTTTCGGGTGCGTGAGCCACGCATCAGCTTGCCGGCGAAGCAAATGGCCACTTCTCGCAATTGACGGCAAGCCGCGAAGCGTAGTGCCGCTTCGACATTCTCGAGTGCATCGCTTCCCTGGTGTGCAAGAGGCGTCATGGCTCCGGTTAGAATGATTGGTAGGTCGATTCCCGACAGTTGGTAGGACAGGCTGCTGGCCGTCCAGGCGAGTGTGTCGGTGCCGTGCAGGATCACGATGCCGGCATAGTCCGCATGATACGCGGCAACCATACCGGCAAGCATTTGCCAGTCTGCGGGGTTGGCGGCACTGGAGTCTATCGGCGCGTGAGTTTCCGTCATGTCGAAAGCCGGCAAGGTATCCAGGCGCTCGGCGGCAAGGTGTTCCAGGGCGGCGCATAACTGCGCTTCGAACCCTCGAGACGGTTCCAGGCCATGGTCGCCGGCGATCATCCCAATCGTGCCGCCGCTATAGATGATAAGCACCTTGTCGGCTCGTCGAGTGTCGTTACCCCTTGCGTGCGAGTTGTTGGACATGCGGGGATCAGGCCTCCAGGTCGATAAGACGCCCTTGCATTTCACTCAATGATTCGGCAATGCGCAAGATCTCTTCCCGCGGGATCTGTCGGATGACTTCGCCGCTGTCCCGGTCGATCACTTTGGCTACCGTACGGTTTTCATAGCTGTTGATGTCGAACTCGATACGGTACGGACGCATGGCTTCATTGATGCGGGATAATGGCATGCTCAGTTCGCCCAGCGTTGGAGTGGGGGCAACGCCGGGGTCGCCCTCGTGCTGCGGAGGTGTGGAGCCCGACTGCCTGTTGAGCTGGGCCAGCAACGTGTCCAGACGCTGCTGGGCGGTGAGAGCATGCGCTCCTTGGCTCGGTTCGTTGACCTGGTCGCTCATGAGGAATTCCTCGCTTTCCTTGTCGCTTCTTGATGAGAATGCCGTTATAGCGTCTATCGACAGGACGCGGGAAAGCTTGAGAGAAACTCAACATCGGCAGAGGCGGATGCCCGAGGGTCAAGTGCCTGTATTGTCATGCAGCTCGGCAGCGAAGAGCGTGTTTTCGAGTAACGAGGCCACCGTCATCGGGCCGACGCCTCCCGGCACCGGTGTGATATGACTGGCACGCGCCGATGCACCCTCGAAGTCGATATCGCCGACCAAGTAACCTTCCTCGTTGCGGTTGATCCCGACATCGATAACGATGGCGCCAGGCTTGACCCAATCACTGTTGACGATACCGGGCTTGCCGACGGCAACCACCAGCAGGTCGGCACGTCGGACATGGGATGCCAGGTCTTCGGTAAAGCGATGACAGACCGTCGTCGTCGCTCCGGCGAGCATCAATTCCAGAGCCATGGGTCTACCGACGATGTTCGAAGCGCCAACGATGGTGGCATCCAAACCGCGCACTGGCAGGTCGCTCTCCTGTAGTAACGTTATTACGCCTTTCGGTGTACAGGGACGAAGAATCGGCAGGCGCTGTGCCAGCCGTCCGAGATTGTAGGGGTGGAAGCCGTCGACGTCCTTGCCGGGTTGTATGCGTTCCAGGAGAGGGCGCTCATCCAGGTGTGCGGGCAACGGCAGTTGCAGAAGTATGCCGTCGACTGCGGGGTCGTCGTTCAGTTCATCGATCAATGTTTCCAGCGCATGCTGACTGACATCCGGGGATAGCGTGTGTCGCATCGAGAGTATGCCGGCCTCTTCGCAGGCGCGGTGTTTGTTGCGTACATAGACTGCGGACGCAGGATCGTCTCCCACGAGGATGACGGCAAGGCCCGGGCGGCGGGTTCCCGCCTCGCGACGAATGGTGACCTGACGGGCAACCTGTTGGCGGATATGCGCAGAAATCGCCTTGCCATCGATAAGTCGTGCGGTCATCAATGTCTCCCCGGAAGCGGATGTCAAAAGAGGGTGAATTTTCGCACGTGCAGGCCTCATAGCAAAGCCAAAGTCAGTGATGACATCGCTAAAGACTTGACCGATGGGAAAACATACGTAGAATACGCCTCGCATTGGCGAGCCTGCGGTAGCGGTAACGAGGCCGTGCAATGTGCACGGGGTGTAGCGCAGTCTGGTAGCGCGCCTGCTTTGGGAGCAGGATGTCGGGGGTTCAAATCCCTCCACCCCGACCACAACATGTTGATTTGGTTGGCATGTTGGTCGTGTGAATGTTGCTTGCAGGATCCTTGAGCAGTAATATGCGCCCATAGCTCAACCGGATAGAGCAACGGCCTTCTAAGCCGTAGGTTGCAGGTTCAAGTCCTGCTGGGCGCGCCAGTTGCCTGGCTGGACATATCCTGCTTGGCCAGATGACTATGAAGCCCGAGTTCGGTAGTGGTGGATGTAGCTCAGTGGTAGAGCCCCGGATTGTGGCTCCGGTGGTCGTGGGTTCGATCCCCATCATCCACCCCACTTCGCGACTCGTGTTCTGTCATCGGTACTTTATCGATGGTAAGGCGTCATTGATGGTTTCGGTCGATATGTCCGTTCCCTGGCCCGTTACCGTTATTCTTCGTGGTGGATGTAGCTCAGTGGTAGAGCCCCGGATTGTGGCTCCGGTGGTCGTGGGTTCGATCCCCATCATCCACCCCAATTGCGAAGACCCTCCTGTCATGGCCGTTCCTGCTAGCAGATTGCCCGGTGGTACGCGCTGGGTGTGGTCTGTCCGAATCGCCTGAGGCACTGCCATGAAGTAAAAATTGGCGTCTTACGGTTGTAATGTCACGCGATACACCCCATTTTCTTCTCATGGCGCGCTTGCCAGCGCGGTGCGGGGTTCTTAAAATTGCCCCTTTGATTCTTTCAACGCATTCACTGGAACGCCCCAGTCGGTAGAGGACTATTCATGCAAGTTTCCGTCGAAACGACCTCCCAGATCGAACGTCGTGTCAAGGTTCAAGTGCCGGCGACAGAGGTCGACCAGGCCGTAGCGGCTCGTCTCAAGGACACCGCCAAGAACGTCCGCCTCAATGGCTTTCGTCAAGGCAGGGTGCCGATGGCGGTGGTACGTCAGCGCTATGGCCGCGGTGTCCGTAACGAAGTCGTGGGCGAGTTGATGCGTGAGCGTTACGTCCAGGCAATCACCCAGGAAAGTCTCAACCCGGCAGGGAACCCGCAAATCGAGCCAACCGTCGATGAAGACGGTAAGGACCTCGAGTTCGTCGCCACGCTGGAGATCTATCCTCAGATCGAACTGAACGGTATCGAAGGCACGGATGTCGAGCGTCCGGTCGTGGATATCAGCGATGCCGATGTCGATGAGATGATCGATACGCTGCGTAAGCAGCATGCGACATGGGAAGAGGTCGAGCGGGAGGCTGCCGATGGTGATCAAGTCACTATCGATTTTCAGGGCTATATCGGCGGTGAACCGTTCGAGGGGGGCAGTGCCGAGAATCATGACCTGGTGCTGGGATCGGGCAGCTTCATTCCCGGTTTCGAAGAGCAGTTGAGTGGCGCGCAGGCAGGTGACGACACGGAAATCAAGGTGACGTTCCCCGAGGACTACCAGGCCGAGAATCTGGCCGGTCAAGAAGCCGCATTCAAGGTCAAGGTTCACAAGGTCAGTGCGCAGCAACTGCCTGCATACGATGCTTCCTTCTTCGAGCAGTTCGGTGTCGAAGACGGCAGTGAGGAGACCTTCCGTGCCGAAGTTCGCAAGAACATGCAGCGTGAAGCTGACAAGGCGATCGACAATCGGGTCAAGCAGCAGGTTCTGGAAGCGCTGAAACGCGTCAATGATATTCCCGTCCCTCAGTCACTGGTCGAACAGGAAATCGACGGTCTCAAGCGCCAGGCGGCACAACAGTTCGGTCTGGGAGAAGATTTCGATGTTTCTCAGTTGCCAAACGAACTCTTCAGTGAACAGGGCAAGAGCCGTGTACAGGTCGGACTGTTGTTAGCCGAAGTCATCAAGGTCAACGAAATCGATGCCAGCGATGACGAGATTCGAGCCAAGGTCGAAGAGGTCGCTCAACAGTATCAGGAGCCTGGGCAGGTCGTTGACTATTATATGAACAACGAACAGCTCAAGAACCAGATCAAGTCGTCCATCCTGGAAGACAAGGCGGTGGACCAACTGCTGGAGCAGGCTAACGTGCAGGATGTCCCGATGTCTTACGAAGAAGCCCTTCAAGCAGCCCAGCAACAGCCGGAGTCCGATGAAGGGGCTGATGATGCAGAGGCCGACGAGACGCCGTCCGAGGACGAAACCAAGGCTTGAGGGGTGGCCTCGGCTGCTTGATGACCGACATGGTACGGTTGGTGCAGCCGGGGGATACTGCCTCTGGCAATGCGAATTCCAAGCGCGATGAAGGATGTCACACCGATGAGCAATGAGTTCGATATTCAAAACGCGGGCGGCCTGGTGCCGATGGTGGTCGAGCAGAGCGCACGCGGCGAGCGAGCCTATGACATCTACTCGCGGCTGCTGAAGGAGCGTGTCGTTTTCCTGGTTGGGCCAGTTGAAGACTACACGGCCAATTTGATCGTCGCTCAAATGCTGTATCTTGAATCCGAAAACCCGGACAAGGATATCCATTTCTACATCAATTCGCCGGGCGGCTCTGTGACAGCGGGTCTGTCAATCTACGACACCATGCAGTTCGTCAAACCCGATGTTTCCACCGTCTGTATCGGGCAAGCGGCCAGCATGGGGGCGCTGTTGTTGGCAGGGGGCGCTGCGAACAAGCGCTACTGCCTGCCCAACTCGCGGATGATGATCCATCAGCCGTTGGGTGGCTATCAGGGTCAGGCATCGGATATCGAGATCCATACCAAAGAGATCTTGAGCATCCGGCACCGGCTCAACACCATTCTGGCGCATCATACCGGTCAGTCGATCGATACGATCTCCAAGGATACGGATCGTGACAACTTCATGACTGGTGAGCAGGCTGCCGAGTACGGATTGATCGATGCCATGCTGGATAAGCGTCCGACATCCTGATAGCGTGAATGGCAGCACATTCACCCATAATATTTTCCAGTGAGCCCACTGAGGCCGCTGTTAGTCAAGAGGTACGCGAATGGCCGACGGCAAGGGCAAGGACGAGAGCGGCAAGCTGCTGTACTGCTCGTTCTGTGGCAAGAACCAGAACGAAGTCCGCAAGCTGATTGCAGGCCCGTCCGTGTATATCTGCGATGAATGTGTCGATCTTTGCAACGACATCATTCGCGAGGAAGTGCTGGAAGCCGATTCCGAGGTTGAAGAAGAACGGTTGCCTGCACCGAGTGAAATTCGTTATACCCTGGACGATTACGTCATTGGACAGGATCGGGCCAAGATGGTCTTGTCGGTCGCTGTCTACAATCATTACAAGCGTCTGCGTGCCGAGGTTAAGTCCGACGATGTCGAGTTGGGCAAATCGAATATTCTGCTCATCGGCCCGACCGGTAGTGGCAAGACACTGCTTGCTGAAACTCTGGCACGATTGCTGAACGTCCCCTTCACTATTGCCGATGCCACGACCTTGACCGAAGCAGGTTACGTCGGTGAAGACGTCGAGAACATCGTACAGAAGCTGTTGCAGAAGTGTGATTACGACGTCGAGAAGGCCCAGAAGGGAATTGTCTATATCGATGAGATCGACAAGATTTCTCGCAAGTCCGACAACCCTTCGATCACTCGAGATGTTTCGGGGGAAGGGGTGCAGCAGGCACTGCTCAAGCTGATCGAGGGGACGACTGCCTCGATACCGCCACAAGGGGGGAGAAAACATCCCCAGCAGGAGTTCCTGCAAGTGGACACGGGCAACATCCTGTTTATTGTGGGCGGTGCGTTTTCCGGACTGGACAAGGTGATCCGGGACCGCGCGGAGAAAGGCGGTATCGGTTTCAATGCTACGGTAAAAAGCAAGGAGACCGACAAAGGCGTTGGCGATGTTCTGGTGGATGTCGAACCGGAAGACTTGGTCAAGTTCGGCCTGATTCCAGAGTTCGTGGGTCGTTTGCCCGTCATTGCAACGTTGACCGAGCTATCGGAAGATGCGTTGATCCAGATTCTGACCGAACCCAAGAACTCTTTGATCAAGCAGTATGTCAAACTGTTTGACATGGAGGGGGTGGAACTGGACTTCCGAGAGGATGCACTGCGAGCTGTGGCCGAGAAAGCCATGGCCCGTAAAACCGGTGCTCGCGGGTTGCGTTCGATACTGGAAGGCGTGTTGTTGGATACGATGTACAAGGTGCCGTCTCTGGAAGGCGTGTCCAAGGTCGTTATCGACGACTCCGTCATTGCGGGCGAAAGTGAGCCCCTGCTGATTTACTCTCATCAGGAAGAAGGCAAGGTGGCCGGCAAGGATGGCTAGGGCCGATTGAGGACGAAGGGGTCGCCAATGCGACCCCTTTTCACGTCATTCGTGGCGTGAATATGCCAACGTCCAGGCCGGCACTTGGAATTGTCTCCATCCACCCCCATCACTTGACCAAATCCCTTCATTATTGAGGAACGTCTGCGATGCAGCAGCACGACGCACAGACCCTGAATCTCCCTCTGTTACCCTTGCGCGACGTGGTCGTCTATCCGCAGATGGTGATTCCCTTGTTTGTCGGCCGCGAAAAATCCATCCATGCGCTTGAAGCGGCCATGGAGGCGGACAAGCGTGTCCTGTTGGTGGCTCAGCGAGAAGCCGGCCAGGACGATCCAGACAGTACCGATCTGTTCGCGGTGGGTACGGTTGCCGAAATCATGCAGCTGCTGAAGCTGCCCGATGGAACCGTCAAGGTACTCATCGAGGGGGCTTCACGTGCCAATGTTGGTCAAATCAGCATAGCGGATGGGGGGTACACGCAGGCTGAGGCGGTGTTACGTGAGAGCGAACCTCTGAGCTCGCGAGAGCAGGAATCCCTGGTTCGTGTACTGCTGAACCAGTTCGAGCAGTATGTGAAGCTTTCCAAGAAAGTGCCTAACGAGGTTCTCAGTTCACTATCGGGCATAGAGGATCCCAGCCGTTTGGTCGATACCATCTGTGCCCATTTGTCATTGAAGATCGATGACAAGCAGCAACTGCTTGAAATGGATCGCGTGCGGGACCGTATCGAGCACCTCATGGCGCTCATTGAAGCGGAAATCGACCTGCTACAGGTAGAAAAGCGTATCCGCTCGCGGGTCAAGGACCAGATGGAAAAGTCCCAGCGCGAGTATTACCTCAACGAACAGATGAAAGCCATCCAGAAAGAGATGGGGGAGCTTGAAAACGCTCCGAATGAGGCGGACAAGTACGAGCAGGCGATCAAGGATTCCGGCATGCCGAAAGAGGCGGCCGAAAAAGCCAATCAGGAACTCGGTAAACTCAAGATGATGGCTCCGACCTCGGCAGAGGCTACGGTCGTGCGCTCTTATCTCGACTGGTTGATCTCGGTACCCTGGAAAAAGCGTACTCGCGTCAAGCATGACCTGGTCAGGGCCGCCGGTGTTCTTGACGAAGATCATCATGGTCTTGAGGAAGTGAAGGAACGTATTCTTGAATACCTTGCCGTTCAAAAGCGGGTAAGAAAGCTCAAGGGGCCAGTGCTCTGTCTGGTGGGGCCACCTGGTGTCGGCAAGACGTCATTGGGACAGTCCATTGCGCGGGCAACGAACCGCAAGTATGTCCGCTTGGCTCTTGGTGGGGTTCGCGATGAGTCGGAAATACGCGGTCATCGACGAACCTATATTGGCTCGCTGCCGGGTAAGATCGTTCAGCGGATGAGCAAGGCTGGTGTCAAGAACCCGCTGTTCCTGCTCGATGAAGTCGATAAATTGGGCATGGATCACCGCGGTGATCCCTCCTCCGCGCTGCTCGAGGTACTGGATCCCGAACAGAACGACAAGTTCAGTGACCATTACCTCGAGTTGGATTATGACCTTTCCGATACCATGTTCATCTGCACTGCAAATTCGATGAACATTCCTGAGCCTTTGCTGGACCGGATGGAAATCATTCGTTTGCCAGGCTACACGGAAGATGAAAAACTGGCCATTGCTCGACGTTACCTCGTGCCCAAGCAGTTGAAGGCCAATGGGTTCAAGTCCGACGAACTGGCATTCGGTGATGACGCTCTGCTGGAGCTCATTCGCTATTACACGCGTGAAGCTGGTGTGCGCGAGCTGGAGCGCCAGGTTGCCAAGGTGTGCAGGAAGGTGCTTCGTCAACGCCTGGAAACAGCGAGCAAGGAGGGTGCCCAAGCGCCTCATACGCTCGCAGCGACTGATATTGAAGAATATGCGGGTGTCCGCCGATATAGTTATGGTCTGGCCGATCAGGAAGATCAGGTGGGTCGTGTCACCGGCCTGGCCTGGACATCCGTGGGTGGTGAACTGTTAAATATCGAATCGGTCGTGACTCCCGGCAAAGGGCGGACCAACAAGACAGGTTCGCTGGGCGATGTCATGAAGGAGTCCGTCAGTGCTGCCTTGACCGTGGTTCGAGCCCGCGCCTTGCAATTGGGCGTCGATGCAGAGCGTTTCGAAAACGAGGACTTGCACATTCACGTTCCCGAAGGGGCAACGCCGAAGGATGGACCGAGTGCCGGGGTCGCCATGGTGACGGCTATGGTTTCCGCCTATACCGAGCGCCCGGTACGCTGTGATGTTGCCATGACTGGTGAAGTCAACCTACGCGGTGAAGTGATGCCGATCGGTGGTCTCAAGGAGAAATTGCTGGCGGCACGTCGTGGTGGTATAAAGGTTGTGCTAATACCTGAGGAAAACCGGCGTGATCTCAAGGAGGTTCCGGATAATATCAAGGATGCGTTGGACATAAGGCCCGTACGCTGGATCGATGAAGTTCTGGACGTGGCCTTGGCTGGGAATGCAGAGATAGAAAACGATGAACAACATCGGAATGATCCTGTTTCTTCCCACTCAATGATTAGTACGCATTAGTGATAATTTTCCCGATTATCAGGATATGAAGCCTGACATGGTGGGGTTGGTGGCTAAGGTTACTTGACAGACGTTTTATGGCATTGCTATAAAAAGGTTCTTCCAACGAGCTTGCAAGGTGGCCTTAGAAAGCGCCAATTAAAAGTCAATTTTCGTAACAGTCAAGGGGTGAAGTGTGAACAAATCTGAGCTGATCGAGGCGATCGCTGCGTCTGCTGATATTCCTAAAGCTGCCGCTAGCCGTGCACTTGATGCCATGGTGGAAAGTGTCACGGACAGCCTGAAAAAGGGTGACTCTGTCTCTCTGGTTGGATTCGGGACGTTCTCCGTCAAGGAGCGTGCTGCACGTACAGGACGTAATCCACAGACGGGAGAAACGATCCAGATTAGTGCCGCTAAAGTACCCAACTTCAAGGCAGGTAAAGCGCTCAAGGATTCGGTCAACTGAGAACTGGGTAAGTGTTCTACGTCGTTGTTCGTATCCAGGCGCATCGCGAGAGCGGTGCGCCTTTTTGTTAGAGACATGTAATTAGGCACTTGCCGCTATTGTTAAGTGCTTAGTGTGAGGCCAGCACATGCTGCAACGTATTCGGGAAGGCTCCAGTAGCTGGGGCGTCAAGATCATCATAGGCGTTGTCATCCTGGCTATGGCTCTGTTCGGGGCCGAGTCACTGCTGGGATTGTTCGGTGATGATGAAAATGAAGTGGCTGAAGTCAATGGCGAGAGCATTGCGCGCCAGGATCTGGAAATACAGGTCCAGCGTGCCATGCGTTCTGGCCGGGTGCCTCCGGAAGCCGAGGATGAAGTGCGCCAGGAGCTTCTGAATGAGCTGATTACCAGTACGTTGTTGACCCAGTATGCTGAAGAGGGCGGGATGGCTTTGTCTGACGATCAGCTCGACGAGGTCATTGTGTCTTTACCCGAGTTTCAGGATGACGAAGGTGGCTTTTCCTCCGAGCGTTTCCAGCAGCGCTTGTCTCAGGCTGGATATACGCCTAATACATTCAGGAAGGAGTTGCGCAAGGATCTTCAACGTCGTCAGTTACAGCAAGGACTGGCCATGAGTGATTTCTCGCTATCTTATGAGCGAGAGCGCTTGGAAAGGCTGGAATACCAGCGTCGCAGTTTTCGTTATCACCTCTTGACGCCGGATGACCTCGAGGAAGTACCGGAAGCGAGCGACGAGGATATCGAAGCCTACTATGAAGCGAACCAGGATGCTTATCGGCGTCCTGAACAGGTTCAGCTAGCCTATGTCATCGTTGATCGTCAGCGTCTGGCCGATAATGTGGATGTCGAGGAGCAGGCGCTTCGCGATGCTTATGCCGAACGTGCGGAAGAGGCGGATCGTCGTGTGTCGCATATCATGTTATCGCTTGATGAGCATGATCGTGCTGAAGCGGAAGAGCAACTGTCGTCATTGCGTGAGCGTATCGAGGAGGGTGAGTCGTTTGCCGATTTGGCGCAGGAGTATTCGGACGACTCGGCATCTGCCCAGGACGGCGGTGACCTAGGGGTCATTACTCCGGGTATTTTTGGTGATTCCTTCGATGACGCCGCGTTTTCGCTGGAGCAAGATGAGGTTTCCGGTATCGTCGAGACCGATAGCGGTTTGCACCTTCTGCAGGTTACCGACATCGATATGCCTGCGTTCGAGGAACTGCGTGACGAGCTTCGTCAGGAGGTGGCGCAAGCACGGGTGGAAGAGCAGTTCAATGACAAGGTACAGCAGCTGATCGACGAAAGTTTTGCGGCTGACGATTTGGCCAGTGTGGCCGATAGCGTCGGTGTGCCACTTGAAACGAGCGACTGGGTATCACGTGATGGGGCCGAAGGAGTGCTGTCCGAGCCGGGCGTCATGGATGCCGCGTTCAGTGACGACGTGCTAGAGGAAGGATACAACAGCGACGTGATCGAACTTGGCAACGATCGACATATGGTCGTACGCGTCGTTGATCATCGGTCGGCGACCACTCTGCCCCTCGACGACGTGCGCTCCGAGGTGGCATCAGCTGTCGAGACACAACTGATGCGTGAAGGACTGCGAGCGCTGGCGAATTCGCGACTGGACCGTTTACGTCAGGGCGAGTCATTGAATATTGATTGGCAGAGCGTCGAGCGGGTTACGCGTGATCATGATGCGGCCCCGGAGGCGGTCGTCCGTGGGGCATTCCGACTGGAGGTCCCTGCCGACGAGGAATCGACCTATGGACAGGTCGCTACTGATGAGTCAGTGGCGTTGATCGCTCTCGATAGTGTCGAAGAGGGGGAGGTCGATGAGCAATCTCAGGGGAATGTCGCGCAGATGGCAGAGCGGTTGCGTGCCCAGGCGGCTATCCAAGGTCTTTCGGAACACTTGAGGGAAGAAGCGACGATCGAGCGATGATACGATAGTCGTCGCATTGGCGTACGCCGACCGGCCCGATGTGGCTCGTATGGAGCCATCGGGCCGGTCGTGGTTTGGGCTGGAAAAGCGTTACTTGAGTGGGAAATCCCGCAATTGGGGGCGTGCCCCATCTTCGATGAGAATGTCCCAGCCGCGGGTTGGTTGCCAGTCGCCGAGTACGTAACGAATGGCTGTCTGTCCCTGTAGCTTCAATTCATGGGTGTCGGGACGATGGGTATGGCCGTGAATCATGTGGTGCGCCCGCTGGTCAAGCAACGCTTTCTCGACCTCGTCGGGCGTTACGTCCATGATGTCTTCGGCCTTGGTGGACGTTGCTTCACCGGATTGGGTTCTGAGTGTCTTGGCCAGTTCGAAGCGTTGCTCAATGGGCAAGGACAGGATGTAGGCCTGCCATTCGGGATCGCGAGTTTGAGCTCGGAAAGTCATGTATGCTTCATCTCGGGTACATAGACTGTCGCCATGCATCAATAGATATCGCTCGCCGTCGTGCTCCAGGATAGTGGGCTCGTCCAGTAGCATGGCTTGGCAATCATTGGCAAAGCGTTGTCCGAGCAAGAAGTCGCGATTGCCATGCATTAAATACACGGCCGTACCGAGTCGACTCAGCGCGGCCAGTCTGTTTATGACATCTTCTGCGAGCGGATGCATGCCTGGCGCATCCAGTATGTCATCGCCGATCCATGCATCGAATAAATCACCCAGTATGTAGAGTGCGTCGGCCTTGGAGGCGCGACGTTCGATATAGTCGAAAAAACCATCGGTGATTTCGGTTGCACCGGGATGAAGGTGCAAGTCAGCTATCAGCAAGGTCGTCATGTCGAGGTCCAACTAGCGGATGATGTTGGTTGGTGAGGCGTCGACTGCCGAGGATCAATTGCGAAGGTAAGCACGTCGAATGAGAATGTCCTCTGCAGGAACATCGCCATGCATGCCGCGGCGCGTCGTCGGCACAGCACGTATCTTGTCGACGATATCCATGCCGTCGACGACTTCGGCAAAGACACAGTACCCCCAGCCCTGGAGGTGCTTGCCACTGTGATCGAGGAAGTTGTTGTCGGCGACATTGATGAAGAACTGTGCTGTGGCGGAATGAGGATCCTGGGTACGTGCCATCGCGAGTGTGCCACGACGATTAGAGAGGCCGTTATCCGCTTCGTTGTGAACCGGTGCGCGAGTAGGCTTCTGCTCGAAGCGACTATCGAATCCGCCTCCCTGGATCATGAAACCATCGATCACGCGATGGAATAGCGTATCGTCATAATGCCCATCGTTGACATAATGCTCGAAATTGGCAGCGGTTTCCGGAGCTTCGTCATGATGCAACTCAATGACGATGTCGCCAAAATTAGTGTCTAAAACGATCATGAAACTGTTCTCGATTGCATGACATCGCCGCTTCGTGCCCACGCTTCGCGTCGGCGCGGCGATATGGAGGAGTAGCACGCCTTGGCGTTGCACGGTGGCGTCACGCTATAATAGCCGTTTTGCACCGACACGCGAAGTCGATCCGGTTCTTTGCGTAACCCAGCAAGAGGTTTTCAGACATCCCATGAGCCATGACAGCACCACGGCCCCGAATTTCATCCGCAACCAAATTCGCGATGAGATCGATGAAGGCAAGGTCGACAAGATAGTTACGCGTTTTCCTCCGGAGCCGAACGGGTTCTTGCATATCGGGCATGCCAAGTCGATCTGTCTGAACTTTGGACTGGCAGAGCAATTCGGTGGCGACTGTCATTTGCGCTTTGACGATACCAATCCGGCCAAGGAAGAACAGCAATACATTGATGCTATCAAAGCGGATGTCACATGGCTGGGCTTCGAGTGGGCGGGCGATGTTCGCTACGCGTCCGACTATTTCGATCAGTTGTATGCCTGGGCGCAGCATCTGGTTCGTGAAGGCAAGGCCTATGTCGATGATCTCACGCCCGACGAGATTCGCGAGTATCGAGGTACGTTGACCGAACCCGGCAAACCGAGCCCTTACCGTGAGCGTTCGGTCGAAGAGAACCTGGAGTTGTTGGAACGCATGCGTGTCGGTGAGTTTGCCGAGGGTGACAAAGTCCTGCGTGCCAAGATCGATATGGCGTCGCCCAACATCAACCTGCGTGATCCCATCCTCTACCGTATCCGCCATGCCCAACACCATCAGACTGGTGATAAGTGGCATATTTACCCATCCTATGACTTCACGCACGGTCAGTCGGATGCGATAGAAGGGGTCACTCATTCGGTCTGCACGCTGGAGTTCGAGGATCACCGTCCGTTGTACGAGTGGTTTCTCGAGAATCTGCCGGTGCCGTGCGTGCCCCGTCAGATCGAGTTCGCTCGCTTGAACATGAACTATACGTTGACGTCCAAGCGAAAACTGAAGCTATTGGTCGATAATGGCATCGTCGACGGTTGGGATGATCCCCGTATGCCGACGCTCTCGGGCATGCGACGTCGTGGCTATACACCGGCATCGATACGCAAATTCTGTGAAATGATTGGCGTGACCCGTGCCGATGGCGGCTTGGTCGATATTGCCATGCTTTACCATGCCATCCGCTCTGATCTGGAGGATAACGCGCCACGTGCCATGTGTGTCCTCAAGCCCTTGAAAGTCGTCCTGACCAATGTGCCTGAAGGGTTCGAGGAAGTGTACGACGTGAAAGGGCATCCGGCACGTGACGATATGGCACCTCGACGAATTCCATTGACTCGAGAAGTCTGGATTGACCGTGACGATTTCATGGAAGAGCCCCCCAAGAAATTTTTCCGCCTTGCCCCGGGCAAGGAAGTCCGCTTGCGCAACAGCTATGTGATCCGCTGTGATGATGTGATCAAGAACGATGCCGGCGAGATCGAAGCGCTTCACTGTTCGGTCGATTTCGATACGCTTGGCAAGAATCCGGAAGGACGTAAGGTCAAGGGCGTGATTCACTGGGTGAGTGTGACCCATGGTGTGCCTGTGGAACTGCGACTCTACGACAATCTCTTCCAGGTGGAACTGCCCGACAAGGACAAGGATGCCGATTTCCTCGAGCACCTCAATCCCGAGTCGCTGATCACGCTGGAAGGCGTCGCTGAACCCGGACTCAAGGATACGGCTCCCGAGACTCGTTTTCAGTTCGAGCGGGTCGGCTATTTCTGTGCCGACCGCTATGCCCGGCGCGATAACAAGCTGGTGTTCAATCGCACCGTTGGACTCAAGGATACCTGGGCGAAAATGCAGAAGAAGAGTTGAGCATGCAGATCTACAATACCTTGACCCGCCGCAAGGAAGCGTTTGTCCCGCTCGAGCCCGGCAAGATCCGCATGTATGTATGCGGTATGACCGTTTACGATTATTGCCATCTTGGTCATGCGCGCGTCATGGTGGCCTTCGACGTCATTACGCGTTTCCTGCGCGAGTCGGGATACGATGTCACGTATGTACGCAACATCACGGATATCGACGACAAGATTCTTCGACGTGCCGAGGAGAACGGTGAACCGATCCAGGCTCTCACCCATCGGATGATCGATGCCATGCACGAAGACGAGTCGCGCCTGAATGTCCTCCGTCCCGACCAGGAACCTCGAGCGACGGCGCATATCGATGACATCGTCACCATGATCACTACCCTGATCGACAAGGGGTTTGCCTATTCGGCCGAGAATGGTGATGTCTACTATCGTGTCCGACGCTTCGAGGGATACGGCAAACTCAATAACCGCGATCTCGATGAGATGCGCTCCGGCGCTCGCATCGATGTCGACGAGCACAAGGAAGATCCGCTCGATTTCGTGCTGTGGAAAGCCGCTAAACCCGGGGAAGCGAGTTGGCCATCACCATGGGGCGATGGTCGGCCCGGCTGGCACATCGAATGTTCGGCAATGTCGACATGTTGCTTGGGAAACACTTTTGACATTCATGGGGGAGGGCCGGATCTTACCTTTCCTCACCATGAGAACGAGATCGCTCAAAGTGAAGCGGCGACAGGCAAGCACTACGTCAATACCTGGATGCACGCCGGGGCAGTGCGTGTCGACGACGAAAAGATGTCCAAGTCACTGGGCAATTTCTTCACGATACGCGAGATTCTCGAGGTCCATGACCCGGAAGTGGTGCGCTACCTGTTGGTTGCCAGTCATTATCGGAGCCCTATCAACTACTCCCTGGCGGCCCTGACCGACTCCCGTAAATCTCTCGAGCGTTTCTACAATGCGCTCGATGGCGTTACGCCGGAGGCAGGCACGGTCGACGACAGGTTCGCCCGGCGTTTCTCGGCCGCCATGGAAGATGACTTCAATACACCGGAAGCGCTGGCGGCATTATTCGACCTGACCCGAGAACTCAATCGGGCCAAGGCGGATGAGGCGGGCAATGAATCGGCCCTGGCCTATGAGTTGAAGCGCTTAGGGGCGGTGCTTGGACTGTTCGCGCAGCATCCGGCTGATTTCCTGCGCGGAGTACAGGGTGAATTGCCGATGAGCGAGACCGAGATCGAAGCACAAATTGCCAAGCGCCGTGATGCCAAACGTGCTCGAGACTTCGCGACAGCCGACAGGATTCGTGATGAGTTGGCGGCGCAAGGCATTATTCTCAAGGATTCCCGAGAGGGAACGACCTGGGTGGTGGATCGGTAGAAGGGTCACGCCTGCTCGAGCGTTGATCATCGTGACAGGATGAGTTCCTGACACCGGGATATCGCTTCATTATACTGCAGGCATATTGGTCGCGGATGGGGGAGTTTCCCTATGAACAGGATCTCATTGGGCGTTGCGGTGGCTGTCGGCGGGTGCATCATGCTGGGTACGGCTCAGGCCGATGAGCCGGTTGTCGTGTCGTCGAAGATCGATACCGAAGGGTCGGTATTGGGCGAGTTGATCATCCAGACACTGGAAGACGGCGGTATAGCGACTCAGGATCGTCTTCAATTGGGTGGGACCAGCATCGTGCGGGAAGCCATCATTGCCGGTGAGATCGACATCTATCCGGAATATACGGGGAATGGCGCCTTCTTCTTCGATCGCGAGGATAGCGATGTATGGAAGGACGCCGATGCAGCCTATAAGGAAGTCAGGCAGCTCGATGGCGAAGAGAACGATCTTGTCTGGTTGACACCGGCCGATGCCAACAATACGTGGGCCATGAGTGTGCGTGGCGACCTGGCGCGCGACCATGACCTGAAAACGCTGGAAGATCTTGCCACTTATCTTGACGAGGGTGGCGAGTTCAAGTTCGCTGCTGGCTCCGAATTCGTCGAATCTCCTTCGGCATTGCCGGCGTTTCAGGAGGCCTATGGATTCGAACTCTCGTCGGATCAGTTGGTCGTGCTGTCAGGCGGTAATACCGCGGCCACATTGCGCGCCGCTGCCAGACAGACCGATGGCGTGAATGCGGCTATGGCCTATGGGACCGATGGTGGCCTGGATGCTCTCGATCTGGTGGTCCTCGAAGATTCTCTCGGTGTTCAGCCCGTCTATCAACCGGCTCCAGTGGTACGTCAGGACGTACTGGACACCTATCCTGATATCGAGACGTTGCTTGAACCCGTCTTCTCGGCGCTGGACCTGAAAACACTGCAACGCCTCAATGGCAAAGTGGCTGTACAGGGTGCCGATGCGGCTGACGTCGCCGCCGAGTTTCTCGAGTCAATGGACGATTGACATCGTGGGGCGAGTTCATCAGGGGCCGGGAGTGACCGGTGATCCGGTCTCCATCCAATAGCGTTCTCGTCACGTTGATGCTGGCAGCGTTGCTAACGTTGCTGGCAGTCGATGTGGCGACCCTTCAGCCCAACCGAATCGTGGCGGGAGAGGGCTATTCGCTGCGTGCGATCATGGGCCTGGACGGTTTGCTGCTGTCACTTCTTCCATTCATGTTCGCGACCTGGCTGGCCTGGTTCGCGAATGCCCGCCGTTATGTCGTGATAGTCGTCATCCTGCTTGTCTACTGGGTGTCATGGCCCTGGGGCATGAGTCTTTTTGCGCAGGCAATGATCGAACCCGGCCAGCAAGCTGCGCGTGTCGGTATCGGTCCGGGACTGTGGGTCTTGCTTTTCCTGCTGTTGCTCATGGTGCTGGAAGTGCAGACAAGACTGGGTATGCCTCATCTTGGGCGTTGGCTGCTGTGGTCGGCGATTCTCGTGTCGGTGGCAGTACCATTCTGGTCGGGAGTGCTGAACGACCTGGCATTGGTGCGTGAGTATCAAGGTAATGCCGACGACTTTGCGGCGGCGTTGCAGTATCACACTCTGCTTGTGGGCGCGGTGGTGGTCATCAGCTTGACGCTGGCTGTGGCTATGGCGTTGGCGATGCGGTCCCATGACGGCTTGAAGAGAAGCGTCTTTGCCATCCTCAGTGTCATCCAGACCATCCCGAGTCTGGCGTTGTTCGGGTTGTTGCTTGCACCGTTGGCTTGGTTGTCATCGCAATTTCCACTATTGGCCGATCTAGGCGTGCAGGGTATCGGTTGGGCGCCGGCAGCGTTGGCATTGATCGGTTATAGCCTGCTGCCGATGACACGTAACACCTATGTCGCGCTGGACAGTATCGATCCCAATGTGACCGAAGCGGCACGTGGCATGGGAATGAGTCGTTGGCAGGTCTTCTTTCACGTCAGATTGCCGCTTGCTCTACCTGTCATCGTCGAAGGCATACGGATCACCAGTGTTCAGGCAATTGGCCTGGCTGCCGTGGCGGCACTGATCGGGGCGGGGGGACTCGGTACCTTCGTGTTTCAGGGACTTGGCCAGGCGGCCATGGATCTGGTGCTGCTGGGTGCCGTTCCGATCATCGTCATGGCGGTATTGGTCGACATGGCATTGAGTGGGTTGGCCGCAGTGTGCCGACGAGGGGTAGCGAATGCAGAACCATGACACGCCGACGATTGCGTTGGACGGTGTGACCAAGCGTTTCGGTGACGAATGTGCGGTTGACGATATCACGTTAGCAGTGAATCACGGTGAGCTGTGCGTACTGGTAGGCACGTCGGGATGCGGCAAGTCGACCACGCTGCGCATGATCAATCGACTCATCGAGCATAGTGATGGACAGATTCGTATCGAAGGGCAGCAGATCCGCTCGTTCGATCCTGACCAGCTCCGGCGACGCATAGGCTACGCCATTCAAAGCACAGGCTTGTTTCCGCACTGGTCAGTGTCTCGCAATATCGGTCTTGTCCCCCGCTTGTTGAAATGGCCACCGGACCGGATTGCCGCGCGTGTCAGCGAATTGATGGCGATGCTGGATCTCGACCCGGAGACCTTCAGCGATAAGTATCCCGCACAGTTATCCGGCGGTCAGGCACAACGCGTTGGCGTTGCGCGGGCATTGGCCGCTGACCCCGATGTATTGTTGATGGACGAACCCTTTGGTGCTCTCGACCCTATCACGCGTGAATCGCTGCAGGATGAACTCCTGCACCTGCAAGGGCAGCTGAAGAAGACCATTGTCTTCGTGACTCACGATATGGATGAGGCACTCAAACTGGCGGATCGTATCGTCGTGATGCGAGCTGGGCATATCGTTCAGCAGGGGAAGCCGGCGGACTTGCTCGCACGTCCGGCCGACAGTTTCGTCGAATCCTTGTTGGGAGGCCGTGACCTTGGGTTGAAGCATGCCTCGCTGGTTCCGGTCGCCATGCGCATGAGTGCGTTGAATGGCGAATGTCTACCGGATGACGAGAGCGTACTCGATACGGATTCTTTGCGAGATGCCTTGTCGGTCATGCTGTGGCGGGATACGTTCCGTTTGTTGGTCAGGGATGTCAACGGTAACCCTATCGGCATCCTGCATTGGCGTGATGCCATCCGTGGGGACGATGCGTGATGTCGGTACGGCGGTCGAACATGCGCCTGATACTGTGGGGTCTGATGCTGACGGCTGCCGTGTTGGTCATTCCGCATCTGGATGTCTTGTTCAGGTTGTGGTTGCCGGATGCTCGTGAAGTCATCTATCGCCGCGACAGTTTCGTGTCGCTGCTCGGCAACCATCTTGCCATCGTGACTGCTGCCGGTTTGATTGCAACGCTGCTGGGCGTCGGAGCCGGTATCGCTGTGACACGTCACTGGGGCAAGGACTTCCTGCCGTTGGTGGCCCAACTTGCCTCGATCGGACAGACGTTTCCCCCCGTTGCGGTACTGGCGCTATCCGTTCCCGCACTGGGGTTCGGAACGCTGCCGACCATCATCGCACTAGTGCTTTATGGGCTGCTTCCTATCGTGCGGAATACGCTGGCAGGGCTACAGGGTATCGATGATGACGTAATGGAAGCGGCGCGGGGAATGGGAATGTCGTCGCTTCAGCGCTTGTGGCAAGTCGAGTTGCCGCTATCGAGCGATATCATACTGGCGGGTATTCGGACATCGGTCACCATCAACATTGCGACTGCCGCCATCGGGTCGACAATCGGGGCCAAGACATTGGGGGATCCGTTGATCGCGGGTATCGTCAACGGTAATGGCGCCTATGTGATTCAGGGGGCCATCGTTATCGCCCTGTTGGCGTTGTGCGTCGATAGTCTGTTCGAGCGTATCGGTTGTGCCTTGCCCAGTTACGACCAAGGTCGGATATAAAACATGCACCCAATGGATGTTGCTCCTTCCATTTTACGTTAACGTTAAATGTAGAATCGTGTTCGACCCATCCGGTCCGACACGACAGTGACCGCAAACTCCCCAAAAGGGAGTGGAGTACCTCTACCGATACCCCGAGGATGAGGTCATGAGCTCTACCAAGACGCCTACCATTGTCCATGAACTGGCACTGCTGGATGGTGACGAGTACCGTTTGCCGACCTTCGCGCTGCTGGATCCACAAGGCATGCTGTATCCCGGCGTCGAATCTCCCTTACTAGACTACGACAAGGCACGGCGAATCTATCGAGCCATGCTGTTCACGCGTGTGCTCGATGAACGCATGATGGCGGCTCAGCGCCAGGGTCGTCTGAGCTTCTATTTGCAATGCACCGGTGAAGAGGCGGCTGTGATCGGCGCTACCGCCGCGTTGGACGATGGCGACATGATCATGGCGCAGTATCGTGAACAGGGAGCGTTAGCGTATCGGGGCTTCAGTACGGATGCATTCATGAATCAGCTTTTCGGCAATGATCGCGACTGTGATAAAGGCCGTCAGATGCCAATTCACTATGGGTCCGCCGAACTGCATTATATGACGATATCGTCACCGGTGGCGACGCAGATACCTCAGGCCGCCGGCTATGCCTATGGCCAGAAACTCGCCAATGACGGCCACTGTACCATTACCTTCTTTGGGGAAGGAGCGGCATCGGAAGGTGATTTCCATGCGGCCCTGAACATGGCGACCGTTCACCAGGTACCGGTCATCTTCTTTTGCCGCAATAATGGCTACGCGATATCGACGCCGGCCGTGGAACAATATGCCGCCGACGGCGTGGCGCCTCGTGCATTCGGCTACAAGATGCATGTGATCCGTGTCGACGGCAATGATGTGCTGGCCGTGCATGAAGCGACGCGTGAAGCTCGCCGCCTGGCCGTCGAGCAGCATCATCCCGTATTGATCGAGGCGATGACTTATCGACTGGCCGCTCACTCGTCTTCAGATGACCCTTCTGGTTATCGGTCGCGCAAAGAGGAAGAAGCCTGGCGTGAAAAAGACCCGATCCGACGCATGAAGCGTTGGCTCATCGACCTGTCGTGGTGGAGCGAGGACGAGGAGTCGGAGTGGCTGGAGACGTATCGGCATGATGTGCTCGAGAGCATGAAGCGTGCCGAAAAGCGGCCGCCGCCGCCCCTCGAGACATTGATCACCGATGTCTATGACGAAGTGACACCTCGCTTGACGGAGCAACTGGAATCCTTGGAGGCGCATATTCGCCGCTACCCGGAGAATTACCCACGCGGTGCCCGGGCGCTTGGCATCGATGTGCCCGACGAGCGGGGGGAAGGATAGCCATGGCGACCATGAACATGTTGCAGGCCATCAATAACGCGTTGGATACGGCCATGGCGACGGATGATCGCGTCGTCTGCTTCGGCGAGGATGTCGGCAGCTTCGGCGGAGTGTTTCGTGCTACCAGCCACCTGCAGGAGCGATATGGCAAGGCGCGCTGTTTCAATACGCCTCTGGTCGAGCAGGGAATCGTCGGCTTCGCCAATGGCCTGGCGGCTCAAGGAGCAATCCCCGTTGCCGAAATACAATTTGCGGATTACATCTTTCCGGCCTTCGATCAGATCGTTAGTGAAACCGCGAAGTTTCGCTATCGCTCGGGCAATCTCTTCAACGTAGGCGGATTGACGATCCGTGCACCCTACGGTGGCGGTATATCCGGCGGTCTGTACCACTCCCAATCACCGGAAGCCTATTTCACCCACACGCCGGGGTTGAAAGTCGTCGTGCCACGTGATCCGCATCAAGCCAAGGGCTTGTTACTGGCAGCGATCCGCGACGCCAACCCGGTACTGTTCTTCGAACCCAAGCGACTGTATCGCGCGTCGACAGGGGAGGTGTCCGAAGCGGATTATCAACTGCCCCTGGGAAGTGCTGACGTCCTCAAAACCGGCGACGATATTACCCTGGTTGGCTGGGGGGCACAGATGACCATGATCGAAGCGGCTGTCGAGTTCGCTGAGGAACAGGGGATTTCATGTGAAATCATCGATTTACGCACTCTTATGCCGTGGGATGTCGCGACGGTGGTCGAGTCGGTTGTGAAGACCGGTCGTTTGGTCGTCACGCACGAGGCCCCTTTGACCGGGGGATTCGCCGGCGAAATCGCGGCAACCATTCAGGAACGTTGTTTCCTTTATCTAGAGTCTCCCATAGCACGTGTCACGGGCCTGGACACACCGTTTCCCCTGACTCTGGAAAAAGAGTACATGCCGGATCAATGGAAACTGTTCGAAGCGATCAAGGCCAGTATCGAATTCTGAGGCGGTGTCAGGACGGAGGTCCATGATGAGCGAGTTCATTCTGCCCGATATAGGCGAAGGCATCGTCGAGTGCGAGGTGGTCAAATGGCTGGTCGCTGAAGGGGATTGTATCGAGGAAGACCAGCCGGTCGTTGAGGTCATGACCGACAAGGCGTTAGTCGAGATTCCGTCGACTGCCAAGGGACGTGTGACCAGGCTTTACTATCGGGAAGGAGAGGTGGCCAAGGTGCATACTCCTTTGTTCGCCTGGCAGGGAGACAGCGAAACACTCGATGCGCCGCCTCCGTCGAGACCTCCACGCCCACCTGCCAGTCCGGCCGTTCGACGGCTGGTCCGTGAACATGGTGTTGATCTCGGATCGATCTCCGGCTCCGGCAAGGAGGGAAGGGTGCTCAAGGAGGATGTTCTGGCACACATCGAATCGGATAGTGCCGCGACCGATCACTCTACGGTCAATGAGGGGCGCGTCGAACCGTTGAGAGGGGCCCGTGCGGTCATGGCCAGAAGGATGAGCGAGTCGGCGCAGACGGTGCCGCATTTCGGTTATAGTGACGATGTCGATGTCACGGATTTGCTGGCACTCCACGAGCGACTCAAACCGAGGGCGGAACAGGTTGGGGTGCGTTTGACGTTGATGCCCTTGTTCATGAAAGCGTTGGCGTTGGCGGTACAGACCCACCCATTGATCAATAGTCGTCTCAATGACGACATGACGGCGATCCACTACCCGTCTGGCTGCCATATTGGCATGGCAGTCGATAGCGAGGCGGGCTTGATCGTTCCCAACGTCAAGCATACGGAGCAGCTCACGATTCTGGAGATTGCTCGGGAAGTCTCTCGTCTGACTCGAGAGGCGCGCGAGGGGCGCATCGGTCAGGCGGATCTGCAAGGGGGCTCTATTACTATCTCGAACATTGGCGTGCTGGGTGGCACCCATGCCGTGCCGATCATCAACTCCCCGGAAGTCGCTATCGTGGCGATCGGCAAGATCCAATGGCTGCCGCGTTTCGATGCCGCAGGAAACGTTGTGGCACGCGCACTCATGACCGTGAATTGGTCCGGAGATCATCGTGTCCTGGACGGTGGCCATATGGCGCGCTTCTGCAATGAATGGAAAGGCTATCTGGAAACGCCTGACAGCATGTTGCTCCACATGGGATAAGCCGTTATGACGGCGCCGTCATTGCAGCAGTTCTATATTCCGGAAGAACAGTCGATTTATCTGCTGAGCCACCGTGATGCCAAGAAGCTCAAGGATTGGATCGAGCTTTGCCGGCGTCAACTCGGCCAATTGGGGTACCGTGATGTCGAGCTGATCGGTAAAGGAGCCTATGGTTTCGTCTTTGCGGGACGTACTGCTACCTCTCTCGACCATGTCTTCAAGTTCACTCGTATTACCTTGCCCCGGCATATCCAGGATCGTCTGGAAGAAGAAGCGTTCATGCTGGATCAGGTGGCACATCCTTGCATTCCGCGTCTGATCGATTTTCAACGCGTGCGACAGCAATCGATGTTGGTCATGGAGCGTGCTCCGGGCAGCAATCTCGAAGACGTGTCCCTCGCCTGGGGACGTTTCCCGCCCCGACTCGTTCTGCGTATTGCAAACCAACTGGCGGATATCTTGCGCTATTTGCGTCGAGACAGCGGTCCGGCAGGACGACCTGTCGTCCATGGGGATATCAAACCTTCCAATCTGGTCTTCGACCCGGAGCGCGAGGTCGTGGCATTGATCGATTGGGGAGCATCGGTCTTCGCACAGTTGGATGCCGAATTGCAGTTCGTGTCGCCGAATGTCATGGAATTGATGTCGGACAATCTACAGCAGAGCAATGCCCGCTTGGGGGATGTCTACTTCATCGGTCAGGAGCAGCTCGAGGGAGCTCTATCGTCACCGCGTTTCGATGAGCAGGGGGCAGCCGCAACGCTCTATGCATTGGCATCGGGGCAGTCATGTCGTTTTGGCTGCAAGGCAATGCCCGCCACATCCCTGGGGTTGCCCAGGGAATTTGCACGAGTTCTGGATGGCATGCTGGCTGCCGATGCGGGGACACGTCGGCAGGCAGGCGATTATTTCCTCGCTGCGATGCCCCGTATGTCAAGAACAGTGGTCCTCGATCGGCCTGAGCCGCTCGAGACGCCATTGGTACCGGTATGGGGGCGATCCCTGGCTCGGGACATCGATACCGTGGTTTATAGTTCACGGAAGGCCTTCCTGCGTGAAGAGGGGGGCGCGCCTTCCCACAGTGAGGTCAACGACATCCAACTGGATCGTTATTACAAGAATTTCATGCAGGGCATGGGCGATACTGAAAAGGCATTTCTGGCGGCGGTCAGTCGGTTAGGACAATACCCTGTCGTCGGTGGCCTAGCCGTGCGCTGGGAACCCGAAGGCGTTTATCTCGATACCTCGTTGAACCTGTACGACCCGTCATCGAGGCCCGCCTTTGTCGTGGCCGTGAACAATGTGGTCACATTGGCCAGGTCGATTTACCGACAAGGTATTTTCAAGAGTTGTCTGTTCAATGCCAGAGACACGCTGCACATTGATCGTGATTCGCCGAATCAGCCGTTCCTTCCGCCATCCGATATGCGGCTACCCTATGAAGTCAGCGATGTGCCGGAACTGGAGAATCGGTCACGGGAACACTCGTATTTCGAGGATGGACCGGACCCCGAGGAGTCGTTGGTCCTTCCTCCACGGATCATGACGCGGCTGGACGCTTTGAATCACATTCATCATACCGGCATGATCATTTTCGAGGCGCTGCCGACTCACCTCAAGATTCACAGTTATTATCGGTTGCTCGATCCGTCCCGTGAGGCAGAGTTTCGTGATTGCCTCGACGGGATTCTGGAGGCGATCGATCGCATCGAAGGGCTGGGGGTATCGGGATATATGAAGATGCCCTACAAGGATACGAAATTTTTTTCTCACATCGAACGTCTACCGGAGCGGTTCTATCCGCGCAACCCGCGTGCCCAGTAATGACGAGCATCGCCGGAATTTCCCGGGTTGCCCTCGGCGAGGTCGGCATAAGATCATGTGACGATGGCAGTGGCCATCGACAGTACCGTTTGGCCCGTCACGCAGATGGAGACGACCCAGTGACATTACCCCGCCTGGAAAATGCCGGTATCGATGCCTGGCTTGTCAGGTTGTTCGAGACGATAGATGAAACCAACATGCCCTGGTTGACTGCCTTGTGCCGGGAGTGCGAGGCAGCATTCGGCAGTGCCTTGATCGACTTGGTGCCTTCCTACACAACCGTGCTGATTCACTACGATCCGTTGCAGTATGACGCCAGCGAAGCAAAAGACTGCTTATTGAACGTATTGAACCGGCTCGTGCCCGATGAACAAGCGGCAGAGACATCGTTCAAGGAAGTCCCCGTTTGGTATGACGAGTCCGTGGGCCCGGAGCTGACTCGCCTGGCGTCTGTCAGTGGGCTGGAGCGCGACGATGTCATCGCGATTCATCAAGCGCGTGACTATCGTGTCTTCGCCCTTGGGTTCGCGCCTGGTTATGCCTTCATGGGACGACTTGATGAACGCCTGGTGGTGCCGAGGTTGACGACACCTCGTCAACGTGTGCCTGCGGGTAGTGTGGCCGTGGCGGAACGTCAGACGGCTGCCTATCCCAGCCTGTCGCCAGGAGGATGGAATCTGATCGGGCGCACTCCGGTCACGCTTTTTGACCGCCATAGAGACGGCTTCAGCCTGTTGCAAGTCGGAGATCGGGTACGCTTTGTGGCGATCGACCGTGATACATTCGTTGAACTGGGTGGCGATGTGCGTCCCGTAACGGAAACCCGGACCGCGGAGGGGGCATGAGTGGTCTGCGAGTAGAGCGTGCCGGTCCGTTGGCGACACTCCAGGATGCTGGTCGTTTCGGAGTGCGTCGGCTGGGAGCGACTCAAGGTGGCCCCGCCGATTTACATGGCTGGGCGTGGAGTAATCACCTGCTTGGTAATCCATGGAATACGCCGGCACTGGAGGTGGTGCTGGGTAACCTGACCATGGTGGTCGAACAGGATGCCATGTTGGCGATTGCTGGCGCGGATCTTGACGCTCACCTGGAAGGAACGCCTCTCCAGCCGGGGAGTGCATTCCTGGCAAAGGAAGGACAGCGTTTGACGTTCCAGTCGCCAATCAATGGCATTCGTGCCTATCTAGCCGTGGCAGGCGGATTCGTTGCCGAGCCGGTACTCGGGAGTGTTGCATGCGTGATGCGCGATGGTTTGGGAGGCCATGATGGCTTCGGACGGTCACTGGACGATGGGGCTCGCTTGCTATTCACCGATTCCTGTGCCGTCGCGAGTGGTGGCAAGCACGAACAACCCGCGGCGGAACGTATTGATTACCGTCAGCCGGTATCTCTGGCCATGGTGCCTGGGGCGCAGATTGCCGATTTCACGGGAGTGAGTCTGTATAGGGCGTTCAACAACGAATGGCGGGTCGACGATCGTGCCGACCGTATGGGCGTGAGACTGGCAGGAGACGTGTTGCGCTGCCAGGTGGCATCGATGATCTCGGAGGGCATCGCGCTGGGTGCCGTCCAGGTTCCTCCCGATGGTCAGCCGATCGTCCTGCTCAATGATCGACAGACGATCGGCGGTTATCCACGCTTGGGCACGTTGACGCCGCTGGCCTGCTCGCGTCTGGCACAGTGTCAGCCCGGACAGACGGTTCGTTTGCGGGCTACCGCGCTGAGTCAGGCTCAGCAGTCATATCGAGCGTTTCGGCAACAGTTTTCAGTGTGAACCGGTAGCGACGCAATGACCTGGAATCACCCGGGGCTCTCGACCCCTCCTTCGGCCCGACGTGCTTGGGCTATCAGCCCACGCCGTTTGAGGACATCGGTGATGATGGGTAATGGCGTTAGCAAGTGATCGCGCATCATGTCGCTGGCTCGTTCGCTATGCCTGTCCAGTACGACCTTGACAAGGGCATTGTGCTGTCGGCGTTTTTCCTCGAGCGCCTGTGCCGAGAATACCGTTTCCTGCAGCCATAGGTGACGGTATCGTTCTGCCTGGTCGAAGAGACCGGCGCGAGCGCGAAGCAAATGATCGGACCCGCATCCTGCTACCAGTGCGGCATGGAACGCCTTGTGCCTGCTATCCCAGACATCGAGCGCATCATCGGCACTATGGACTTCAACGACCTTGTTCAGGGTATGCGACTTGGCGAGTATATCGGCTTCCCAGCTATCGTCGCCCCGTTCGATCGCCAGACGTAGCATCATGGCCTCCAGCTCGGCCCGGGCATCGTAGATGTCTTCCAGTTCGGCCACCGATACGGGCGCTACCCGGTAGCCGCGTTGGCTGATGGCGATGACCAGACGTTCTGCCACCAACTGGGACAGGGCCTCGCGCAAAGGGCCAACGCCCAGTTCGTAGCGGCTCTTCAGTCGACTCATCAGCAATTTTTCGCCGGGAGAAAAGACACCACGGATGATGTCACGCTTCAAACGCTGGTAGGCGCTGATGCCGAGATTCTGGCGTGGTGGCATATCCATTGATTCATCGTTTCCTTGGAACGGCGGACATTGTCCTCGATCATCGATATTCTAGAATCAGGGAATTATAGCGAGCATAGTCGCCGGGTGGCGAGCGGTATCCTTGAGTCGCTTGGCTGTCCTGATAATGGACAAGAATTCACAGAGGTGCCTGTGTACGATTTCATCATCATCGGTGGCGGTATACTAGGTCTTTCGACCGCCATGCAACTCGCTGAAGATTATCCGGGGCATCGCATCGTGGTGCTCGATAAAGAAAACGAGTTGGCGCATCACCAATCGGGCCATAACAGCGGCGTCATTCACGCGGGCGTCTATTATGCACCGGGCAGTCTCAAGGCACGTTTCTGTCGGGAAGGCAATCGCTTGACCAAGGCGTTCTGCCGTCAGCACGACATCGCGTTCGAGGAATGCGGCAAGATGCTGGTCGCAACCAATGAGCGAGAGATGGAGCGCATGCGTTCGTTATGGGAGCGTACGGCGGCTAACGGTCTGGAACGTGAATGGGTGTCGGCGGATGAGTTGAGCGAACGCGAGCCTGCCATCACGGGGATGGGGGCAATTTTCGTTCCCTCGAGCGGCATTGTCGACTACCGTCGCGTGGCGCAGGCGATGGCAGAAGAGTTCGAGCGTCGAGGCGGGGAAATCAAGCTGTCGACGGCAGTCATCGGCCTGGAAGAACGCATTGGTGAGGTGGTCGTCAAGACCTCACGCGGTGAGTTCGTCGGCCGCTATATGATCGCCTGCGCCGGTTTGATGGCGGATCGCCTGGTGAAATTGCTGGGCAAGGATCCCAAGTTCACGATCTGTCCGTTTCGCGGCGAGTATTATCGCTTGCCGCCCGAGCGCAGTGATATCGTGAGCCACCTCATATACCCCATTCCCGATCCCAGCATGCCGTTTCTTGGCGTGCATCTGACACGCATGATCGATGGTAGTGTCACTGTCGGGCCCAATGCCGTCATGGCGCTCAAACGCGAAGGCTACCGCAAGCGAGATGTGTCACTGCGGGACATGGCGACCATGTTCTCCGATCCCGGGATTCTTAAAGTGTGTTCGGCATACTGGCGCCCGGGACTGACGGAAATGAAGAACTCGTTCTTCAAGAAGGGGTATCTCGACGATGTGCGAAAATATTGTCCGAGTCTGACCTTGCAGGACCTGGGATCCTACCCTGCAGGTGTACGTGCCCAGGCCGTATCGCGTGAAGGAAAGTTGATCGATGATTTTCTCTTCGTCAATACGCGCCGTACAGTGAACGTATGCAATGCACCATCACCTGCGGCGACATCGGCGTTACCGATCGGGCGTTATATCGTCGACAAGGTGAAATCACAGGTTGAAGAGGCGTAGTCGCTCAATCTCCTGAATGTTGTGGAGCGCCGTCATTGCGACTCAGTGTCTTCCAGGCGCCATAAGTACTCAGGAACACGCGGCCGGTCAGTTCGTCGAGAAACTCGCTGGACTTGAGACGGTCCATTACGGGGCCCTTGACCTCGGCGAGATGGAGAGTGACGTGGGAATCGTTCAGGCGCGCATTGATGGCGTCGAGGCTTTCCAGCGCCGACGCATCGATCAGGTTGATGGCCGAGCAGATCAATACGACATGCTCGATTTCCGGATGCCGGGTAACCAGGTCGTAGACGGTATCTTCCAGATAACGCGCATTGGCGAAATACAGACTTTCGTCGATGCGTAGTAGCGCCAGATGACTATCGCTTTCCACGTCGTGGCGATCGATATTGCGAAAATGCTCCGTACCCGGCAGTCGTCCTACCAGAGCGCTGTGAGGACGGCTGGTGCGGTAAAGGAAAAGAGCGATCGATAATGTCACGCCTGCCATTATCCCGATTTCCACCCCTTCGATCAGAGTCAGCACGATGGTAGCGCCCATTGCTGCGGAGTCGCTACGCGAGTAACGCCACGTTCTGCGTATGGTGCCGGTATCGATCAAGGTGATCGATGAGGCAATGATGATAGCTGCCAACGTGGCAGTGGGCAGGTACTTGATAAGGGGGGTCAGAAATAACGTGATCAAGGCGACACTGATCCCCGATATGGCGCCAGCCGCAGGGGTCCGGGCTCCGGCACTGAAATTCACCATGGTGCGAGACAGACTGCCTATGACCGGCATGCCCGACGACAGAGCCGATGCAATGTTCGACGTTCCCAACCCGATCAACTCCTGGTCGGGTGAAATACTTTCGCGACGCTTGGCCGCCAGCATCTGCGCCAAGGCAATGGATTCGATGAAACCGACAACACTGATCAGCAGGGCCGGCACCAATAAGGAACGCCATATATCGCTATCCGTCGACGGCAACCCCAAAGGCGGCAGGTGACTTGGCACATGGCCCACCACGGCGACGCCTCGACCGGCTAGCTCTCCAAGCCAGCAGATCCAGGTAGCGAGAGCCACAACCAGGATCGGCCCCATCTTGATCAAGAACCGGGCGCGTGCGGCTGAAAGACCGCTACGCTGCAGTAACGGACCCGAGCGCCGTATCGCTAGCAACAGACCCAGTGACATGAAACCGATGGCGAGCGTCAGTGGATGCAGGGCATCGATGTGACGCCAGAGGTTGGCCAACTGCTGTGTCAGGGTGAAGCCTGCGTTGGGCAAGCCCGCCATATTGGCCATCTGGCTGGCGGCGATCAGCACGCCGGATGCGCTCAATAGTCCGGAAATCACGGGGTGACTGAGGAAATTGGCAAAAAATCCCAGCCGTAGTGCCCCCATCAATGTCAACAAGATACCGACCATCAAGGTCAAGGTAATGGCGGCATCGATATATGCCTCGCTGCCTGGTGGTGCGACTTTCGACAACGCGGCGGCAGTCATCAGCGAAATCAACGCCATCGGGCCGATGGCAAGCGTGCGACTGGTACCGAAGACGGTATACACGATCAATGGCAGAATGCTGGCGTAAAGCCCGACAACGGCAGGAAGGCCGGCAAGCAGGGCATATGCCAATGCCTGGGGGATGATCATCAGAGTAACGACGAAGGCGGCCAGCGTATCGTCGATCAAGGTATGACGGTTGTAGTGGGGAAGCCACTGCAGTATCGGTAAGTAACGCTTGAGCATGGTGGGCTCTGAATTGTGCTGATCGTGAGGTGCAAGCCTACCTGATCATGCGCACGATTTTGAGGGATGACCGCGGTCGTCCAATGTAATACGTCAGCAAAGTCTAACGTGAGTGTTGGTAATTATACCTTTTATGAACTCATTGAGGGGACCATGCTAAGTCGACGAACAAGATGATCATCGTCAATGACGACAGGAGTGCTCATGAGTCCTTTCGAAATGCCATCGACATCCTCTGTCGAAGCAATGAACGATGTCGAGTTGGCATCGAGTACCGCCTATTGGATGCCCTTTACGGCAAATCGAGACTTTCGGGACCATCCCAGGATGGTCGCTGAAGCGGAAGGACGCTATCTCATCGACCGGCACGGGCGGCGGTTGTTCGACTCCCTGTCTGGTCTATGGACCTGTGGTGCCGGCCATAATCGTCAGGAGATTCAACAGGCCGTGGCCAGCCAACTCGGTCGTCTGGACTTCGCTCCAGGCTTCCAGGTGGGTCACCCTCTGGCCTTCGAGTTGGCGGAGAAGGTTGCCAGTCTGACTCCGGCGGGGTTGGATCATGTCTTCTTCACCAATTCCGGCTCTGAAGCGGCCGATACCTCGGTGAAGATGGCCAAGGCTTACTGGCGACTCAAAGGCAAGCCGGAAAAAACCCGTCTTATCGGGCGAGCCAAGGGCTATCATGGCGTGAACGTCGGCGGTACCAGCTTGGGGGGGATCGGCGCCAACCGTAAGCATTATGGGCAATTGATGGACGTCACTCATTTGCCCCACACGCTTCAGACTGACCAGGCCTTTACACGTGGACAAGCGGATAGCGGGGCGGATCTGGCCGATGCTCTGCTCGATCAGATTGCCTTGCATGATGCCTCCAATATCGCCGCCGTCCTGGTCGAGCCGATGTCGGGATCGGCCGGAGTCATCGTACCGCCTCAGGGGTATTTGCAGCGCTTGCGCGCCATTTGCGACCAGCACGATATCCTGCTGATCTTCGACGAGGTCATTACCGGTTTCGGACGCTGTGGAGCGAATACCGGCGCCTCGGCGTTCGGAGTAACGCCGGACATCATGAATGTCGCCAAGCAGTTGACCAATGGGGCCGTGCCGATGGGGGCGGTCATCGCTTCGCATGAGATCTTTGATGCATTCATGCATGCCGAGAGCCCGAGGCACGTGATCGAATTCCCGCACGGCTATACGTACAGTGCCCATCCCGTGGCGTGTGCCGCTGGGCTGGCTGCGCTTGAATTGTTCGAACGTGAAGACTTTCCTGCTCAGGTCCGTGCGATCGCTCCCGTCTTTGAAGACAAATTGCATGCGCTCAAGGGGCGTCCTCATATCGTCGACATCCGAAATTGCGGCTTGGCTGGCGCCTTGCAGTTGGCGCCACGTGATGGCGATCCCACAATCAGGCCTCGTGATGCGGCGGTGGCTCTTTGGGAAGCGGGGTTCTATGTACGCTATGGTGGCGACACCTTGCAGTTCGGCCCGCCGTTTGCCAGTACCGAAGCGGAGCTCGAGCGGCTTTTCGATGCCGTAGCGACGACGCTGGATCAACTGCCTTGATCGCTCGACCGACCGGTATGTTTCAACCTACTAATATCAGGAGCGTTTGATGGAATCGATTTCTCATCTCATCGGCGGGGAGTCTATCGACGGAGGCCGTACGCTGGATGTTTCCAATCCGTCGACAGGCAAGGTGATTCGGCAAGTGGCGGACGCCGACGCAGCCACCGTCGAACAGGCAATTGCCGCAGCCAAGGCGGCTTATCCGGCATGGCGAGATACGCCTCCGGCCAAGCGTGCTCAAGTCATGTATCGTTTCAAGCAATTGCTGGAACAGCATGCCGACCGGCTGGTCCAGTTGATCAGCGAAGAGCATGGCAAAACGGTCGAAGATGCGCTGGGAGAACTCAAGCGGGGCATCGAGAACGTCGAGTATGCCTGTGGCGTCCCCGAATTGTTGAAAGGGGAGTATTCGCATAATGTCGGGCCCGCTATCGATGCCTGGTCAAACTTTCAGCCCTTGGGGGTGGTTGCCGGCATCACGCCGTTCAACTTCCCTGCCATGGTTCCTCTGTGGATGTATCCGATGGCGATTGCCTGCGGGAACACCTTCATTCTCAAGCCATCGGAGAAGGATCCGACATCTGCACTGGCCATCGCGGCGCTACTTGAAGAAGCGGGCGCGCCTCGGGGGGTGATCAATGTGGTCCATGGCAGCCGGGAAGCAGTGGAAACCCTGCTTGATGCCCCCGATGTGAAAGCGTTGTCGTTCGTGGGGTCTACTCCGATTGCCGAAACGATCTACTCCCGAGGGTGCAGCAATGGCAAGCGCGTTCAGGCGCTCGGGGGAGCGAAGAATCATGCCGTGCTCCTGCCCGATGCCGATATCGAGAATGCTGCCAATACATTGATGGGCGCCGCATATGGCAGTTGTGGCGAGCGCTGCATGGCGATTTCCGTTGCCGTTTGCGTTGGCGACGAGACGGCTGACCGGCTGGTCGAAACACTCAAGCCCAAGATTGCCGGACTGAAGATCGGTGCAGGCACCGATACAGGGCTCGATATGGGACCTCTGGTGACCGCGGAACACCGTGACAAGGTGCTGGAATATATTGGTGACGGTGTGGCAGCCGGTGCTGAATTGGTCGCCGATGGCCGTGAGCTCAAGGTGTCGGGACTGGAGGATGGTTTCTTCATTGGTGGCTGCCTGTTCGACCGGGTAACGCCCGATATGCGCATCTATCGCGAAGAGATCTTTGGGCCGGTGCTGTGCGTGGTTCGCGTCGCAAGCCTGGATGCCGCTATCGAGTTGATCAACGCGCATGAATTCGGTAATGGAACCTGTCTCTTCACGCGTGATGGGGAAGCTTCGCGTCGCTTCGCTGATAGCATTGAAGTCGGCATGGTGGGTATCAATGTGCCCTTGCCGGTTCCCGTCGCCTATCACAGTTTCGGAGGCTGGAAGCGGTCGTTGTTTGGCGATTTACATGCCTATGGACCGGATGCGGTACGTTTCTACACTCGGCGCAAGGCTGTCTCTCAGCGCTGGCCTTCACCGTTCGAGACCAGTCAGGCGGAATTCCATTTTCCGTCGGGAGGGCAGTAGCCGCGTTGTGGCTCCCCCCATCACGTTCGATCCCTCCGGCTGCGTCTTCAATCGACGCAGCCAATGGCCTGAGCCCATTTTGCGGTAATGGCCGGTCTCTTGCGCATTAGTCGGAACACATGGCGCCTGACGTGAGGGCGTCATATATAGGTTTACCATCATAGCATCCTCTGTCGAATATGCGATGCGATCACTGTCCTCATCCTGGTACGCCCGAGACGTCTGGTAAGACTTCGGGAATGTAGCGTCATGCTATGCCATGAGCACAACATTGTGCCGTTTTGCGCTTTTCGGTGACTTTTTGATGTTTTTAGTTCAAGAACGCTCTATTTTTGCCGTTAAGTATTATTAAGTCATTTTCAGCAAATAGAACCGTCCGTTCAGGGATAATCGGCTTTCATGGAGCGTGCATGTCGCATGAAATTGAGACTTCGGCAACGGGGCTGCAAGCGGAGTTGTTGGGGCGTCAGCTCGACGAGTTGTTGACTGAGTCTGTGGTGGCCGAGGATCTTGAGACGGCAAGTCGTTTCGTTGCCGCTCCGCTGCAATCGTTATTGCGTCATTCCGGTGCCATGACAGCCGATGATGCCTTGTGTTTGATGCACTTGAAGGAACAAGCTCAGCGATGGCGATCGTTAGTGCTCGGTGAGTCGACATTGACCCGATGGCAGGGTGATGGCGCTTGTGAATGCCGGGATTTTGTGGCGTTAGTGGCCTTCTTGAGGGGGCTGGAGAGCGATCATGGACCGGTCGGGCCACTGCAACGGCTGGAACACATGCTTGCGCTGGGCGCGGTACGCTTGAAACTCGAACCTCAATGGGGAGCGGAAGTGGCCAGGTCTCAGCGGTTGTTTCTGAGCAACCCCGGATATCTCAATGCGCGTGAGATTGCCGCCGTATGCCAGCTGCGCGAGGGGACCGTCAAGAACGCCATGTCTCGACGCGAACTGACAGTGATCCCCGGTCGAGGTGTGCCTGTCGCCAGGGGCCTGGACTGGATGGTTCAACGGCGCGGTTTCCTGTATCCGGCTCTCAATGCCGCCAGCCGCGAACGACGTATCAATGGGCGCATAGTCGACCAGGTGCTATGCGGCGATGTACGTGTCGCTCGGGTCCGATATATCAGTCGGCTGCGATTGAGTGAATGGCGCCTGCGACAACGCGAGTATCGTTTTGCCATCAATGCCGAGGGGGTTCATCACTGCCAGATCATGTTGCCTGGAATCGATGGGGAAGGCTTGACCTCCATGGGAGTGCTGGATCTGGCCGAGCGTTCCGGCGACACTCAGGCCAGACTCTACCGGGAAAGTCTGCGTGCCGAGGAAGGTGTCGCGCTCTGGCAGGGGACGATACCAACGATGCAGGTGCTGGATGATGTTCTCAATTACCTGCTTTCCATGCCGGACGGCAAGACTGAGGCCGGTGCCTCTCGGAATGCAGCAGGACCACAGGACCTTGGCGCTAGGCACTTTTCGGACAATGGCTAATCCCGAAACCGTGGTTTGGCATGTTGGGGCCGACCCTGCCATGCGGACCATGAATAGAGTGCCAAACCGATCCAGATCAAAACGAAGGTGCCGAGTTGAGCGCTGGATAGGGGTTCCTGAAATATCACCAGAGCAATGAAGAACTGGATCGTCGGATTGAGATACATGAGAAAGCCGAGGGTTGCCAGCCTCAGGCGACGAGCGGCACCGGCAAAAGCCATGAGCGGCAGCGCAGTGATGACACCGCTGGCAATGAGCAATGCCGTGGTAGTGCTGTCATCCATGAAATGAGAGGCTCCTGAGGATGTCAGCCAACTGATGGCCAA
Source organism: Aidingimonas lacisalsi (assembly GCF_008079445.1). Taxonomy (GTDB): domain Bacteria; phylum Pseudomonadota; class Gammaproteobacteria; order Pseudomonadales; family Halomonadaceae; genus Aidingimonas; species Aidingimonas lacisalsi. The sequence goes on from NZ_VRYH01000004.1 coordinate 204,370, forward strand.
TAGAGCGAGTGGGAAAATCAGCAATGTTTCCACGAACAACCCCGATAACCCGTCCAATGGCACTTGCTTACGCAAAAGACCGTAGGTACCGAATGAAATCGCTAGTGTGAGTGTGATCCAGGGGAGTTGATCGAACCCGATCAGTTGAATGGCAATCGCCACTGTCGCCAGCCCGACCGCGATGCCTTGTAGAAGCGTCATGCGTTCACGCAGTACCAGCATGCCCAACGCGACATTGACCAAGGGGGTCAGGAAATAACCGAGGCTTGCCTGAAAGACCTGGCGGCTTTCGACAGCGTAGATGTAAATGCCCCAGTTCAACCCGATCAGCAAGGCGCATGCGAGTACGCGTCCAAGCCGATGAGGGCGGGACAGGGCGGTAGTCACTGGCGTCCACCGCCTGAGTAGCGTGATCAGGACAGCGAGAAACACGCATGACCACAGCACCCGATGGATCAAGACCTCCCAGGCGGGAAGCCCTTCGAACAGTGCGAAGAAAAGCGGAAAACAGCCCCACATCAGATAGGCGGTGAGTCCATATCCGACACCAGCCATTGCCGTCCTGTCGGGCGTAGGGGGTGACGAGACAGCCATGATACCCTCGCTATCAAAAGTGGCTAATATACCATATTACTCCTTGAGTGCGTGTGCAGGGTTCTTCGGCTGGACTCGGGCTGCGCTCTGGAGGTGACTGGTTTAGGCTGGAGGCAGTCGTCCATGGGAGGAAAATGATCGTATGAGTGAGTTACGAACGACACTGGTGCAGTGTGACCTGCGCTGGGAAGATCCTGCGACGAATTGCCAACGACTTGCCGAACAGCTGGGCGACATTGGCGAGGCCGAAACCGATCTCATCGTTCTGCCTGAAATGTTTGCGACCGGCTTTACCATGAATTCGCGCGAGATGGCTCAGTCGATGGAAGAGAGCGAAGCACTCGCATGGATGCGAGAGCAAGCACAACGACGAGGGTGTGTCATGACGGGCAGCTTGGCCATCAAGGACCACGCGAGCTATTTCAATCGCTTGATCTGGGCCTGGCCGAATGGGGATATCGCTCACTATGACAAGCGCCACCTGTTTCGCATGGCGGGGGAACATGAACGCTATGGCATGGGACGTGATCGTGTTGTCGTCGAGTACAAAGGAATACGCTTGCTGCTGACGGTCTGCTATGACCTGCGTTTTCCCGTGTGGCTTCGTCAGCAGCCCGGCGAACATGATGGCTTCGAATACGACGCACTGCTGTGCGTTGCCAATTGGCCGGCGCCTCGTCGGCATCCCTGGAGGACGCTCTTGCAAGCTCGCGCTATCGAGAATGCATGCTATACCATTGGCGTGAATCGGGTTGGTGAAGATGCCAAAGGCCTATCCTACGCCGGCGACTCGATGCTGGTCGATTTCAAAGGAGAGCCGCTGATCGATGAACCGCGCGATACGCCATTCATTCGCACTGGCGTGATCGATAGCCAATCGTTGGCCCGATTCCGGGAAAAGTTTCCCGCCTGGATGGATGCCGACCGTTTTACGGTGGAAGTCTGATGCGACTGGACAAGTATCTATGTGAAACCGCGGACTTGACACGCAGTCTCGCCAAGCGGGCTGTGCGTCGAGAGGAAGTACGTGTCGATGGGGAGGTTGTCAAGGACCCTTCAACGCATGTCGATGAGACGAGTGACGTGAACTGGCTTGGGCAGTCGCTGGTTCTGACCGGCCCCAGGTATCTGATGATGAACAAGCCTACGGGTGTGGAGTGTACGTCGCACTCGTCGCATTATCCGACATTGCATGATTTGATCGATCTGCCCAATGCCGAACGTTTGCATCCTGCCGGACGCCTGGATGTAGAAACGACAGGCCTGGTATTTCTTACCGATGATGGGCAATGGTCACATCGCGTCACGTCGCCTCGACATGCAAGCGCCAAGGTATATCGCGCGACATTGGCAGAGCCTGTGGAAGGGCGCGCAGCCGAAAAAGCCATGCAGTCGTTTGCCGACGGACTTCTTCTGAAAGGTGACAGCAAGCCCACACGACCTGCCGAATTGCATATGCTGACGCCCCGTGATGCTCGCTTGACGATTCATGAGGGCAAGTATCATCAAGTGCGTCGGATGTTCGCTGCTATTGGCAATCGGGTTGAAACGCTGCATCGGGAGTCGATTGGTCCCGTCCAGTTGGATCCCGGACTGGCCCCGGGCGAATGCCGAATGCTGCGTCCGGACGAGATTCAGTGTTTTTGATGTATTTATACCGTTATCTCTTCTGCGCTTCGAAACTCACTGATTAACCTCTTTTCACGGACATGACGGGTCATGCAAGGTGAACAGGGCGAGCAGCGTTGATGAGTCGTTTCGTATAGGGGTGTCGAGGGGCATTCAGGACCCGTTCGCAGCCACCTTCTTCGACGATACTACCATCTTTGAGCACGATCACACGATGGGCCATGGCCCTCACGACGCTCAGGTCATGACTGATGAATAGATAGCTTAGCCCGCGACGAGCCTGCAACTCTCGCAGCAGTTCGACCAGATGCTTCTGTACGGTTCGGTCCAGTGCCGATGTCGGCTCATCGAGAACGATGAGCTCCGGTTCGAGAATAATGGCTCTTGCCACGGCAATGCGTTGGCGCTGACCACCCGAAAACTCGTGAGGGTATCGAGCGGCACAATCCGTGGGTAGACCGACTTCTTGCAGGGTGGCAACGACTCGTCGTTCCACTTCTCGATCATCGAGCTCAGGAAAGTGGAATCGCAGCCCCTCGCTGATGATCGATGAAACGGGGAGACGGGGCGATAAGGAACCATAAGGGTCCTGGAAAACGACCTGAAATCGGCTCCGTTGTCGTCGCAGGGCATTACCGGTCAGTCGATCGAGGCGCTGCCCATCGAAATTTATCTCGCCTTGACTGGGTACGAGGCGCAACAGTGCTTGGGCAAGCGTCGTTTTGCCGGAGCCGGATTCTCCGACGATTCCTAGTGTTTCCCCCTTTGCCACGGTCATCGTCAAAGGCTGAACGGCAATGAAAGGAGGGGGGCGACGTGAGAAGAGTCGTTTGGGGCGAGAGAAACTGACACTGAGTTGCTGTGTTCGCAGTAACGTCTTGGCATCGTCAAGGGGAGTGGGGTTACCGCTGGGTTCCGCGGCCAGCAATGTGTGAGTGTATTCGCTGCTGGGCGAGGTAAAGACCTCAGTCACAGTCCCCGTTTCCTCAACACGGCCCTGCTGCATGACACAGACACGGTCGGCATGACGGCGTACCAGATTGAGGTCATGCGTAATGAATAGCATGCCCATGCCTTGGTCATCTCTGAGTTCGGCAAGTAATGCCAGGATCTCTTGCTGGACAGTGACATCCAGCGCCGTGGTTGGCTCGTCTGCGATCAACAGATCCGGTTCGTTGGCGATGGCCATGGCTATCATGACGCGTTGACGCTGGCCTCCGGACAGTTGATGGGGCCAGGCATCGAGCAGTTCGTCAGGGCGCGGCAACTGGACCTGCTCCAGCAGTTCTCTCGCACGCTTGCGTGCGGCTTGGCCGCCAAGTCCTTGGTGCAGTCGCAGCGACTCTCCAATCTGCTTCGAGACCGTGTGTAGCGGATTGAGCGAGGTCATGGGTTCCTGGAACACGAAACCGACGCGCGACCCTCTGATCCCGTACCATGCCTTGGCGGGTAAATGCGATAGATCGACGTCTTCAAGCCAGCGGCCGCCCACGATGTCGGCGTTGGGGGGTAGCAGATTCATCGCTCCCAGCGCGCTGACGGATTTTCCGGAACCGGATTCACCAACCAGAGCCAGGGTTTCTCCCCGACGGATCTCCAGTGATAGACGGTCGACGACGGAGATGCCATCGAAGCGGACCGAAAATTCCTCGAGTCGCAACAAGGCGTCAGGATGCATGAGTGACTCTCTGAGAGTGGTTGGTGGTCGGTGATGTATTGGTTGCCTGAATATGGCGGGGATCAAAGGCATCGCGCAGGCCTTCACCAATGAAGACCAGTAGTGAAAGCATGATGGACAGGCTGAGGAAGGCCGTAATGCCTAGCCAGGGTGCTTGGAGGTTGCTCTTGCCTTGAGCGACGAGTTCGCCTAGCGAGGGCGATCCCGGAGGTAACCCGAACCCCAGGAAATCGAGGGCTGTCAGGGTAGTTATGGCGCCGGTAAACAGAAAGGGAATGAACGTCATGGTGGCTACCATGGCATTGGGAAGGACATGACGCCACATGATCAGTCGTGACGGTAGCCCCAGCGCTTTGGCCGCACGCACGTACTCCAGGTTGCGTGCCCTGAGGAACTCCGCCCTGACGACGTCGACGATGCCCAGCCATGAAAACAGGAGCATGATGCCCAATAACCACCACAGGTTGGGCTCGACGAGACTGGCAAGGATAATGAGCAGAAAGAGTACGGGAAGACCCGACCATATTTCGGTCAGACGCTGTCCTATTAAATCAATCTTACCGCCGAAATAGCCTTGGATGCCGCCAATGACGACGCCCATGACAAGCGAGCCGATCGTCAGTACCAGCGCGAAGATGACCGATAGGCGAAACCCGTAAATCACGCGTGCCAGTACATCTCTCCCTTGGTCATCGGTGCCCAGCCAGTGTCGGCTATCCGGAGGCGAAGGAGAGGGACGACCGAGTTCCATGTCCAGGGTCTGATAGGAGTAGGGGATCGGTGGCCATAGTGCCCAGCCTTCCGATGCGAGCCTTTCGCGTATTACCGGATCGTGGTAGTCGGTCGGCGTGGGCAGGAACCCGCCGAACTCGGTCTCCGGGTAATCTATCAGGACCGGCGCATACCATTGATCCTGATACGTCATGATCAGCGGTTTGTCGTTAGCGATCAATTCGGCACACAGGCTGAGCAGAAACAGGATGCCGAAGATCCACAGCGAGACATAGGCGCGACGGTTGTGGCGAAAGACCGTCAAGCGTCGTTGCGAGATAGGGGATAACCGAGCCGCAAGGCGATGAAACATGGCCATCAGGACTCCCGAGTCTCGAAATCGATGCGAGGATCGACCCAGACATACGTCAGATCCGAGATTAGCTTGAGCACCAGGCCGATCAGCGTGTAAAGAAAGAGCGTACCAAAGATAACGGGGTAATCTCGTTGCATGACGGCCTCGAAGCCAAGCAATCCCAAGCCGTCGAGGGAAAAGATCACTTCGATGAGCAGAGAACCGGTAAAGAAAATGCCGATCAGAGCCGAGGGAAGGCCGGCAATGATGATCAACATGGCATTACGAAACACATGACCGTAGAGTACCCGATGATCATCGGCCCCTTTGGCTCGAGCGGTCAGTACGTACTGCTTGTGAATCTCATCCAGGAAGCTGTTCTTTGTCAGCATGGTGAGCGTGGCGAAGCTCCCGATAGCCGATGCGATTACGGGCAAGGTGATATGCCAGAAGTAATCCTTGACCTTGCCGAGCATGGAAAGTTCGTTGAAATTGGGCGACGTGAGTCCGCGTAGCGGGAATAGCTCGAAATAGCTGCCACCGGCGAATAGAACGATCAGGAGAATGGCGAACAGAAAGCCGGGAATGGCATAACCGACGATGACCAGCCCGGATGACCACACATCGAAGCGTGAGCCGTGATGGAGAGCCTTGCGAACCCCGAGTGGAATCGAGATCAGGTAAACGAGGAGGGTCGTCCAGAGTCCTAGTGAGATCGAGACCGGCAATCGGTCGACCATCAAATCGATCACTTCACGATCGCGAAAGAAACTTTCGCCGAAGTCGAACTGTGCGTAATTGACCACCATGGTGATGAAGCGCTCGTGGGCGGGACGATCGAAGCCGAACTGCTGTTCCAACTGCTGTATGAAGCGCTCTTCGACACCACGGGCGCCCCGTGACTGGCCAGATGAGACAGCGTCGCCACCTCCGCTGTCGAGCCGAGTGCTGGATGTATCCTGCATGCCTTCGAAACGCGCGAGCATTTGATCGATGGGGCCGCCGGGAGCAGCCTGCACAATGACGAAATTGAGCAGCAGGATGCCCAGCAATGTCGGAATCATCAGTAACAGTCGGCGGACTACGTAAGCACCCACGGTCGCTCCTGAGGCTTGTTGTTATTCGTTACGCTGGCGTTCGCGAACAGCTTGCGCCTGGTCGGGATCGACCCACCAGGCATCCATATCCTGTTGGTATCTAGGGAACGGTTCAGGCCAGTCGAATTTGTCCCACATGGCCACGCGTGTACCGGCCAAATGCCACTGCGGGACGACGTAAAACCCCCAGCGCAAGACACGGTCGAGCGCCCGAGCTGCGGTGTCGAGTGCCTCACGAGAGTCGGCGCGGATCAGTTGTTCGACTAACGTGTCGATAACCGGATCGCGTAGGCCTATCAGATTACGGCTGCGTGGTTGGTCGGCATAAGGGCTCGTCCAGAACTCGCGCTGTTCGTTGCCGGGATTGGTCGACTGGGGAAAGCTGCCAACGATGATATCGAAATCGAAATCGCGCAAACGGCTGAGGTACTGATTGACGTCGACCAACCGTATACGGCCCTGGATGCCTAATCTATCCATATTGTGCAGCCAGGGTTGTACCACACGCTCGAACTGGCTGTCGTAGAGTAGCACCTCAACCGTCAAAGGGGTGCCAGTGTCACTGTCGACCATGATGCCATCACGCACTTCATAGCCTGCCTCCAGTAACAGCTCGTAGGCCTCTTTGAGCCGCTCGCGACGATCTGACGGGTGGTCGACAGGTAGGCGACGGGTAAAGACCTCTTTTGGCAATGAGTCCCGATGAGGGGTCAGCAAAGCCAGTTCCTCTTTGCTGGGCAGTCCTTCGGCGGCCATTTCCGAGTTTTCGAAGAAACTGTGAGTTCGCTCGTAGGCGCCGTAGAACAGGTTGTCGTTGAGCCATGGAAAATTGAACGCCAGGTTCAATGCTTCACGTACCCGTCGATCCTGAAACTGTTCGCGTCGAAGGTTCAGAATGTATGCCTGCATGCCGGCTGGCTGCCCATCGGGAAGGGTCAGGCGCTCGACGAATCCTTCCTCAGCGGCAGGAAATTCATAGGCCGTTGCCCACAGGCGTGCGCTTGATTCCATGCGCATATCAAGGTTGCCGGCCTTGAACGCTTCCAGGGCGACTGTCTGATCGCGGTAATAGTCGTAGATCAAGTGATCGATATTGTAGCGCCCTTTGTTGACGGGCAGGTCCCGCCCCCAATAATCTTCGACACGGCGATAACTGATACGACGTCCAGGATCTATCTCGTCGATACGATAGGGCCCCGATCCCAGGAGCTTGTCGAGAGTCGTACTACTGAATTCACGATCTTTCCAGAAATGGGCAGGGAGAATGGGAAGCTGGCCAAGGATCAACGGCAGTTCGCGGGAATTGTCTTCTGCGAACTCGAAACGCACGGTTCGCTCATCGAGAGCTGCAACGTTGGTGACGTCGGCATAATAGGAGGCGTAGAAAGGTCGACCCTGCTTGACCAGGGTGTTCAGGCTGAAGACGACATCATCGGCAGTGATGGGTTCTCCATCATGAAAACGAGCGTCGGGGCGTATATCGAACTCCATCCACCGGCGGTCAGGGTCCAGCCGAATCCCTTCTGCAATCAGGCCGTACATCGAAAATGGTTCATCGGGGTTGGTGGTCAGCAGGGTATCGTATGTCTGGGTCAACCCAGTGGCAGGGGTACCTCTGATGATGAATGGGTTGGTGGAGTCGTAACTACCGGTTGCAGCACGGCGCAATCGACCCCCCTTCGGGGCCTCAGGGTCGACATGCGGGAAGTGGTCGAAATCGGCCGGTAGCGCAGGGTCATCATAGAGTGCTAGACCATGTACGGTTTCAACGTCGTCCACCGACTCCGCCAGCAAGGGCGACGGTAGAAGCATCAGACTGGTCATGAGTAGCAGAACGAATCTCGAAAGCGCGATGACCCTCATGGAAAATGCCCTGATATGATCGTTTAACAGCCAACATGTTGTGTGGCATGGCGATGTGCAGTCATAAAAAGCCACCTTCGCGCTAAAGTGTCAGCGAGAGTGGTATTTGTAAACTGTTATCGCTAGCGATATATCAACTGTTGGCTGCTGGGCTTCTCAACGGCGAGAGACTTTTGCCAATGTCGTTCCTTGCGTGGGTACCTGAAGAGTCTGTCCTACCTGCAAAGTATCGTCATCCAGTGCGTTTCTGGAGCGTAACGCATCGACCGAAGTACCGTACCGGTTGGCCAGAGTGGAGAGGTTATCGCCTCGTTGAACCTGATAGTTGCCCCAGCCCGGCGTGCTGGTGGAAGACGTATCCATGTTCTGTATCGAGGCGAGCAGGGCATCACGCTTGTTGGCAGGCACCAGCAGTCCCGTCATGCTGTTGGGACTGATCCTTCCATCCAAAAGCGCCGGATTCAGTTTTCGTAGTATCCGTGGGCTAGTATCAGCAAGCTTGGCGGCTCTGCTGAGGCTGATTGGACTGTCGAGTTCGATCTCTGCAAACGCCTGGGAATCGTCAATTTCCGGGAGCGCAACGTCATAACGTTCCGGATCTTCGATGATAGCGGCCAGTGCGAGCAGTTTGGGAACATAATTCATGGTTTCGTCGGGAAGCTGGAGATCCCAATAACTATCGCCTTCGCCTCGGTTGATAGCCGCTTGTCGCGCTTGGTTGACGGTACCTGATCCCGCATTGTAAGCAGCCAGAGACAGTTCGATATCGCCATCGTACCAGCGCTCGGCTTGCTGTTGCAGATAATCCAGGGCGGCCTCTGTCGATGCTACGACATCTAGCCTGCCGTCATAAGAGCCATTGCGAGGTATCCCTAATGCGTCACTGGTACCAGGCATGAATTGCCATAAGCCCGTCGCTCCGCCCGGGTTGCGTGCGGTTGGGTCGTATGAGCTTTCAACGAACGGGACGAGAGCAATTTCTCCCGGCATGTCACGTTCTTCCAGGCGTCGTGTGATCCAGGACAGCCATGGCCGGGCGCGTTCTGTGATCGCGACGATGTTTTCCGGGCTCGACCGGTAATGATCAATCCATTCCTGAACGCGTTGGTGGTCGACATCGTTCTGCCACTTGAAATTGTCGCGCAAGCGGGCCCAGGCATCCTCATGCACCGCTGGGTCGAGCGCGAGGGCATTCCAGAAATGAGTCTCGCCCGTGGCATTCGGGGTACTATGATAGGTAGTGCCGCCTTGATGCGGTGTATATTCCGCCTTGGCTCCAGCGGCTGCCAACAGGACACTGCACAGTAATGCGCTACCTGCCAAGCCAAGGCTGAAACGACGGGTCGTTAGATAGGTCATGATGGGGCTCCGGGCGCTATCGTGGCGTCCATGGATCACTCTGATCCGAGGAGGAGTCTCAGAATCGGTCCTTCCAGGCGCGAAGCGTGGCAAAGGTCGAGAGGGCGTCCTTCGCCTCGCCGTGCGAGGCCGCTTGTTGGCGAACCGAGGCCTGTTCCGTTCTCAGGAACGGATTGATGAGTGCTTCACGTCCCATGGTAGACGGCAAGGTCGGTCGGTCCAGGTCGCGTAACCGCTGACACTCGCTGGTGTAGTCACCGAGGTATGGGTTGTCCGGCTCGACTGCCTCGGCAAAACGCAAATTAGCCAATGTATACTCGTGGGCAGCGAAGACCAGTGTCTCGTCGGGTAACCCGGTCAGCTTGCCCAATGACTCGAACATCTGTTCCGGCGTGCCTTCGAAGATACGCCCGCATCCGCCTGAAAACAGGCTGTCGCCGCAAAACAGCAGAGGCGGAACACCGGCGGCAAAATAGGCGATCTGATCCAGGGTATGACCAGGAACAGCGATGACCTGGAACTGGCGTCCCATGACCAAGCATTCATCGCCTTCGTTGAGGTGCTCATCGATTCCCTTGATATCCTGGTTGTCGGGCCCATAGACGCGCGGGCGGTATCGTTGGATGAGCTCAGCCAACCCACCGGTATGGTCATGATGGTGATGAGTGATCAGGATACTGTTCAGTTGGAGCTGTTCCCGTTCCAGATACTCGATTACCGGGTCGGCTTCTCCGGGATCGACAACGGCAACACGTGAGGTGGTGTCTTGACGCAACACCCATATATAGTTGTCACTGAGGGCTGGAATAGGAGTCACGCTGAGCATGGTGCTACTGTCCTCGGTCTGGTCGAGATCAATGACTTAACCAATCAGGCAGCTCCCTTTATAGTCGTGCAACAGTTATCGACATGAAAGACATGACACGGATCCTGCTGCCATAATGGCTGGGTCGATCACAAAACGAGAGACTTTGGAGGCTTTGTTCTAGTGTGTCAAATTCGCATATGACGATGTCGTTGGCGCAAATCGTTCATGAAGGCCGCCGTTACTGGGCCTCTGCAGATGGCCGAGCGCATTGGCAGTCGGAGCGGGCATGCCTCGGTCCAGTGTGTGAGGCCCTGCATGGGCATCATCGCCTGGAGTTGAGCATGGCTCCTTCGTTATCGGATATGTGTCCGATACGACACGCTATCGATTGGTCACCAACCCGTGAGCTTGCAACGAGTCCATCGACCTTGGTGTGTCGACCCGATCAGTTACCTCTTGCGGATGAAAGTGTACAACTGGTCGTGGTGCACCATTTACTCGAGGTCGTTCCCGAACCACACCATGTTTTGCAGGAGGCGGCACGCGTGACCGCTGACAGCGGGTGTCTGGTCATTTTCGGTTGGGGGCCGATGGGGGTGACCGGCTTGTCTCGTGCCCTGCCTCGCCGCCGGCGATGCATGCCCTGGAGCGGACATTGGCGGACTCCAGCCAGGTTACGCGACTGGCTTGCTTTTGTTGATTTCGAGATCGAACGCGTAGATTATTGCGGCTTTCATTGGCCGGGAGGTGTCCCACGCAATGCTTGGCTGGAAGCGTTGGGACGGCGACATAATCTGCCGCTTGGAGACACCTTCATGATCCGTGCCAGAAGACGGAGCCAACCTGTGCAGACACAAACGCATCGGTTGCCGCTCACTGCGCCGCTCAGCAGCCCGACACTGGGACATGCGACGCGCTTGACCCGACAGCCCGACACCAAGGTGGAAAGTGAACGAGTCGCCTGATCCGGATACGAGCTTGCCTAACGTCACTATCTATACCGATGGAGCGTGCCGTGGGAACCCAGGACCGGGCGGTTGGGGGGCCTGGCTGCAAAGTGGGGGGCATGAAAAGTCGCTTTATGGCTATGAAGCGCATACGACGAATAATCGTATGGAGCTGATGGCCGCGATCATGGCCTTGCGAGCTCTCAAGAAACCTTGCGATGTGTCGTTATGGACCGATTCCGAATATTTGCGTAAAGGGATTACCCAATGGCTTCCCAACTGGCAGCGTCGTAACTGGAAAACGGCATCTCGCCAGCCGGTCAAGAATGCCGAACTCTGGCGTGAACTACTGTCAGAAAGCGAAAGGCATCGAGTACATTGGCAGTGGGTAAAAGGGCATGCGGGTCATCCCGGCAATGAACGTGCTGACGAACTTGCCAATTACGCGATCGATGAAGCTCTGGCTTGATCCGGGCCACCCATGTCGGGTTTACCTAGACGCCTGAACCGAAAACATCAGCGAAAGAGAACGCTATGCGTCAAGTCATTCTGGATACAGAGACGACGGGGATCGATCCTCGCGACGGTCACCGCCTGATAGAGGTCGGGGCCGTCGAGATGGTTAACCGGCGCTTTACCGGGAACACCTATCATCAGTTCATCAATCCCGAACGGGATATCGAGGCTGAGGCGGTCGGGATCCACGGGATCACCAATGAGCGTGTCGCCGATGAACCGGTATTCGCTGACATCGCCGATGAGTTCTGGCATTTCATCAAGGGGGCTGAGCTGGTCATCCACAATGCGCCTTTCGATGTGGGATTCATCGATCATGAATTCGAGCGGCTTAACGCGATGCGAGGTGAGCCGCTTTTAGGTCCTGTCGCCAAGCATTGCGGTGTCCTCGATACCTTGACGATGGCGCGTGAAAAACACCCTGGACAGAGGAACAGTCTCGATGCGCTCTGCAAGCGTTACGACATTGACAATGGTCATCGAGTCCTCCATGGCGCCTTGCTCGACGCCGAAATTCTAGCTGACGTCTATTTGGCAATGACCGGTGGACAGACGGCTCTTTCGCTGGATGCGAGTGCCACGCCTGCCGTTGATGCTGCCGGTAATCAGCAGTCTGCTACCCAAGGAGTGCAGCGTCTCGATGAGCAGCGTGCCCGGTTGGCTGTGCCACCTCTCACGCATGAAGAGCAGCAGGCTCATGAAGCCAGATTGCAGGGTATCCGTGATTCCGCCGGTCAGTGTTTATGGGACCATCTGGATGTGCCGACGAGTCCTGATGAACCAACGGTGAGTCATTGATGTTTCGACGTGATTTGCCGCCACAAGGGGTGTCGAAGGGACTGGTCATCTACGTGGCAGCGGGCAGGATCAAGCCTTCGAGTCGCGAGGGTTTCCTGCATGCCGCCTGCGACTGGCCCAGCCATGCCGTCCCTTTGGGATTCTGGCATGATGAGCCGGTGGCGGTGGTCGTGGATGAGCCTGTTTCGGGAGAGGAGTGGCCTGAAGGGCGTGATTGGCTTTCCGATTTGCCTGCATCGCAGTTTGCTTTGCTGGCGACGGCATTGCAGGTGGCCAGCTGGCGCAGGAACCATCGCTTCTGCGGTCGTTGCGGTGTCGAAACGGCACAGGTTCCGGGCGAGTTCGCCATGCATTGTTCCGCTTGCGGCCATCGCAACTATCCTCGTATTTCGCCGTGTATCATTACGCTTGTGACGCACGGAGACGAGTTGTTGCTGGCCAGAAGCCCCCGGTTTCCCGCAGGCCGTTATTCGACGTTGGCTGGCTTCATCGAGCCTGGCGAGGACGCAGAAGATGCCGTGCGCCGCGAGGTGCACGAGGAGGTCGGTATCAGCCTTGGCCGGATTCGTTATTTTCGCAGTCAGGCTTGGCCGTTTCCGCATTCGTTAATGCTGGGCTTTTATGCCGAAGCTGCCAGTCGACGCATCATGATCGACCATAAGGAAATCGTCGATGCTGCCTGGTTTTCGCCTCGCCACCTGCCTCGACTGCCGCCTCCACATTCCATTTCACGGGACCTTATCGAGACTCACGTGAAAGGCGTGGCTGGCCGCTAGGTACTCCGCTTGGGAAACAGATTGGTCAGGCGAGTGGCAAGCATGATGTTGCCACTCGCCTTGAGCTTGCCGGTCATGAAAGCGTTCATTCCACTGATATCGCCACTCATGATCCCCTTGAGGGTGTCGGTACTCATCGACAAGGTGACTGAAGGGGCGTCGTGCTCGCCCTGCTGCACATCCAGATTGCCGTTACTGATGGATAGGTAGTAGTCATCGGCATCACTGAAGTGGAACTGGAATATATCCTCCATATCGTGAGCGGCAGCAGGATCGAAGCGGTTGCGTAACTTGTCGATGAGAGGCTGGTTCATGTTGATGGCCCTGTCGTCCGGTTGCGAGAGTGCAACTGAACGTTAGCGTATTTAAAACGAATGTTTCAATCAAGTCCGTCGTGGCGTGGACCCTTTTCAAAGGCATAATGCGTTCATCGAAGCTAGCGAAGCAAGGAGTCGGTTGTGAGCGAATGGTTGTATGAGTTTGGGATGTTCCTGGCACAGACCTTGATCTTGTTGGTGGCATTGGGAGTCGTGGTTGCCATCGTTGCTCGTTCCAGAAGTGGTCAGGGGGGCGAAAAGAGTCGGCTTCGTATTGAGGATTTGAGTCAACGCTATCGCAAGCGTCAGCGACAGTTGCGTCTATCAGGTTTGACGTCTTCGGCCAGGAAGTCGCTGGCCAAGACGTTTCGCAAGGAAGATAAACGTTTGCAGGCCGCGAAGGGCGAGGGCCAAGCGAAGCACCGGGTGTGGGTTCTCGACTTTCAAGGGGACCTGAAGGCATCGGCCACCACGCGCTTCTCTCAGGAGATTTCCGCGTTGCTGGGCGTTGCCGAGAGCGGTGATGAAGTTGTCGTACGTCTCGAGTCCGCCGGTGGTCTGGTACATGCCTATGGTCATGCTGCGGCCGAATTCGACAGGCTCAGAACGGCGGGCATCAAAACGACGGTTTGTGTTGACAAGGTGGCGGCCAGCGGCGGTTATCTCATGGCGTGCTGTGCCGAAAAACTCATGGTCGCTCCTTTTGCCGTGTTGGGGTCGATAGGTGTGATAGCCCAGTTACCGAACGTACATCGACTGTTGCAGCGCCATGATGTGGATGTCGAGCTCCACACGGCAGGCAGGTACAAGCGAACACTGACACTGTTTGGGGAAAATACTGATGAAGGTCGTGATAAATTCAGAGAGGATCTCGAGCATATACATGCTCTCTTCAAACAATACGTGGGAGAGCGTCGCCCTGCACTGGACATCGACTCGGTAGCTACCGGGGAAAGTTGGTATGGCAGTGACGCGGTAGAAAATGGGCTGGCCGACGTGCTGAGTACCAGCGAGAGTTATCTGCTGGAGCGCATGCAGTACGCTCGGGTCTTGTCGCTGCACCTCGAAACAAGGAAAGGCGTCGCCGAGCGCATGGGGTTGGCTCTGGAGTCAGGTATCGAGCGTGGCATACAGCGTGCCATCGAAGCAGTGGATGCGACTCGCTGGCTAAAACGCTAGCCACTCAGGGTAGATGGGCATATAAATCAGCCAGCGAGGCTATCACGTGTTTTGCATGGTTGCCTTGCAGCGAATAGTAAATGGTTTGCGATGCTCGACGGGTAGAGACGATGTTTTCCCGGCGCAGTATCGCGAGATGTTGCGACAGTGCCGATTGGCTGAGGCTGAGCTTGGCGTTCAATTCCGATACAGAGAGCTCCTGTCCCTCAAGCAGACACAGTATGCGTAAACGGTTGTCATTGGCCATGGCCTTTAACAGGTTCGTGGCCTCATTGAATGCAGGATCGCCGGCGTCTAGCAACTGAGCGGCGGGTTGGCGTGTGCTCATGGTGTGTCTCCTGGGGTGGGCGGGCCATACCTAACGCCTGGGCTAACGTGTCACGGTTCATTTCACGCGTGTTGTTTCTTCTCTATCTATACTGATTTAGTAAATCTTTAAACGCCACGCCACCCTTTTGTCACCAATGAGTTAACGGTGAGTCAATGGGAGGATGTGTCTGCTGTGTGTGTTTATGTAACTAATGGCTGAATGAATCTTAGGTGCGTAAGCGCCTGAGCAAGTGGTTCCTGCCAACCAGACAAGTTCGTGTCATCGATTCAACATAGGTATAATGCCCAATTCAACGACTCCGTCACACTGGGGCGGTTTGATCCGCATTGAGGGTTCCCTCACCCCTCGGCAAAAAAGGTGATCGATGTTCTCGCTTTCTTCGTTTCAAACACAGCGCCTGGTAGCGCTGTTGGTTGCTTTCCATATTCTGGTGATTGCTGCCAGCAATTATCTGGTGCAATTGCCTTTCACGCTGTACGGATGGCATACCACCTGGGGGGCTTTCAGCTTCCCTTTCATCTTTCTGGCAACCGATTTGACGGTGCGCTTGTTCGGGAAACGTCCGGCCCGTAAGATCATCGCCCGAGTCATGTTACCTGCGCTGGTGATTTCCTATGTCGTGTCGGTGGTGTTCCCGCAAGGCGGATTTGCCGGTTGGGGCGTGCTAGGCGAATGGAATCTGTTCGTTGCTCGAATCGCATTGGCCAGTTTCATGGCTTATGTGTTGGGACAGCTACTCGATATCCATGTTTTCGATCGGCTACGTCGACTCCGTTTCTGGTGGGTTGCACCTGCTGTTTCCACTGTCTTCGGCAATCTGGCCGATACGGTTGCTTTCTTCTCCATTGCCTTTTATCAGAGTCCGAACGCCTTCATGGCGGGTCATTGGCAGGAAATTGCTGCCGTCGACTACACCATCAAGCTGGCGGTCAGCTTGATGTTCTTCTTGCCGCTCTACGGCTTGCTGCTTAGTGGATTGAGCCGGTGGCTGGTTCGTTGGACGGGGCAGTCCGACGAAACCGTCATCGCGAGTCAATCGTAGCGGTATTCAGGAACGTGGATAAAGGACTGAAATCAATGAGTCTTGTGTTGCATTGTCACGATAGTGGCCCTGTGTCTGATAGTCAGCTCGAACGGTTGCCGCTACTGGTCATTCATGGGTTGATGGGTAGCGCAGACAACTGGCGATCGCATATCAAACAGTGGCAGGCAAAGCGTCGTGTCGTGGCGGTGGATCTGCGCAATCATGGGCGCTCTCCCCATGCGGAGGGGATGAGCTACGAGGATATGGCGAATGACGTGTTGCTGACGCTGGATCGGCTGGGGATTGGTCGTTGCCATGTTCTAGGGCACTCGATGGGTGGAAAAGTGGCCATGACTCTGGCAAGGCGCCAAAGTCAACGTGTCGCGTCTTTGTTGGTGGCCGATATTGCCCCCATCGTTTATCAGCATGGCCACGACACCATTTTTGCTGCGCTACGACACGTAGAGGCAAATCACCCTGCTGATCGTCGTGAAGTCGATGCACTGTTGGCCGAGTATATCGCTGAGAGGCCCACCCGCTTGTTTCTGGCCACGAATCTGGAGCGTGATGATGATGGCTGCATGCATTGGCGCATCGGACTGAATGAGATCGAATCAGGCTATGAGGATATTCGCGCGGCACCAGCCGGGGAGGGCTCTTATCAGGGCCCATGTCTGCTGCTGCGAGGTGCACACTCCGATTATGTGGGTGACGAGGTGTTGGCGGATGTCGAGGCCGTGATGCCTGCGGTTCACGTCGTGACCCTGAACGCTGGACACTGGTTGCATGCTGAGCAACCAGAGGCATTCCAGACGGCGGTCAATGAGTTTTTGGATGGGCTCGTCGAAACCGAAACCGCTTAAGAGTTCAGATCTGTCGCCAGGCGATTGACCGAATGGCGTTCGTTCTGTCCACGCTCTTGATCGCTCAAGAACTGTTCAAAGTGCCGGTACCTTTCCGAATCCAGGGCCGACGGCCGTAATGCCAGTCGTCTTAGGGTCTCGGGCCAGGCTTCACGATTGGCTTCACTATCCAGGCTGGGTTGTGCGCTTGACAATAGCTCCCACGCCTCGTCCGGGTGGTTGATCATCCAGTGCGTGGCATCTTCGATCGATGTCAGTAAGCGACGGAAGTCTCCGCGTTGAGCCGTTAGCCGGTCACGATTGGCCATAAGGATCAGTCCATCGTAGCGTGGAACACCATGCTCTTCGGCAAGAAAGTTGCGTGTCGGAATCCCATCCCGGTCTAGCTGGTACGGTGTCGTATGCCGTATCTCACCGACGACAGCGTCCACCTGTTCCGTGGCCAATGATCGTTCTTGAGCGAAATTGATGTTTTTCATGGTCACATCGTCAGGGGTGAGACCATGATGCGCCAACATGGCGGTCAAGATTGGATCAAGCCCGTCATTGACGCTGTATCCAATGGTTTTTCCGGATAGTTGGGTCAGCGATTCAATGCCACTGTCACTGCGGACCAGTAAACTGGTCAATGGCGTCGCTACCAGCGTACCGATGCGAATCAGTGGGGCGCCTTCGTCGACCAGGTTGTGCAAGGCGGGTTGCCGGCTCAAGGCGAGATCGATGCGTGAAGCGGAAAGTAGCTTGGCAGGCACTGAAGGATCTGCCGGTGTGATTAGCTTGACACTCAGCCCCTCACGGTCGAAATAGCCGCGCTCCTGGGCAATCAGCAGTGCCGCATGCTGTGGACTGGGATACCAGTCAAGCATGATACGCATCTGTCGCAAGGGGGGAGGCGAGATAGGTTCAGGGTCGCGCTGGGTCACGGATGGGGTATCCTCCACATCATCTGTGGTTTCACGCGACGCCTCGGATAATATCGATAGTGCGGCGTTCACGTCGACCAGCGGCTCCAGCAGCGGTGTCGGATCTGGCGCAGCGCTTTCGGCGGATTCCGACTGGGAAGAGGGGGCTTGAGCCAATGCCGACTGGCAAAGCGTTATGCCGACCATAAGTATCAGAAGTCGCTTCGGGAATGACATTCCCGAGCAACGTGGCAGTAGCGTCATGGATATCCTCATCAGCGTCCGGCAGTGCGCCAGTGTATCCTCAGGGGTCCGTAACTGGCCAGTCGCCGACTACACGGCCTCATGGCGGTTGTCATCGAAGGCGCACGCGTGACATGACATACTTACACTTTAAGTGACGTTCGGAAAGCAATGGATAGCATCAACAGTCTCTTTCTCTTGAGTGGCGCACTCATTGCGCTCAGCATTCTCGCCAGCCGATTGTCTGCGATGGCCGGTGTTCCACTGCTGGTCATCTTTCTTGGGTTGGGCATGTTGGCCGGCGAAGACGGTGTGTTGGGTATACAGTTCGATGATTACTCGCTCGCCTTCCTGATTGGTCACCTGGCCCTTGCCATGATCCTGCTGGATGGTGGCTTGCGCACGCGTCTCAAGACGTTTCGTGTCGGGTTCAAGCCGGCGTTGTCACTCTCGACGTTTGGCGTCTTCATCACCAGTGGGATCGTCGGTCTCGTGGCTATGTGGGTCTTCGATCTTTCCATCCCCGAGGGGTTGCTGGTTGGTGCGATCGTAGGCTCTACCGATGCTGCGGCCGTGTTTTCGATGCTGAGTGGCCGTGGCGTCAATTTGAATGAGCGTGTGGGGGCGACGTTGGAGATCGAGTCGGGAACCAACGATCCGATGGCCATCTTCCTTACGGTCACTCTTGTCGAGCTCCTGGTCGGCGATATCGGGGGCGTTGTCGAGACGCTCACCTTCCTGTTGTTGCAGTTCGGGTTAGGAATTGCCCTGGGTCTTGGTGCCGGGTGGCTAATCGCACGCCTTCTCAGGCATCTGGACCTGGCTCCCGGATTGTACTCATTGTTGGCCTTGGCGCTTGGTTTCTGCGTTTTCGGGGTGACTAGCGCCTTGGGAGGAAGTGGGTTCCTGGCAATTTATCTCACGGGCTTGATGATAGGCAATCAGCCGGGCCGGCATCTCAATTTCATCTTGCCCGTTCATGACGGGTTGGCGTGGCTGAGTCAGATCGGGTTGTTCCTTGTCCTCGGTCTGCTGGTCACCCCCAGCCACTTGATTGACTATGCGTGGCCTGCATTCGCCGTGGCTCTGGTGTTGATTTTCGTGGCCCGGCCATTGGCCGTCATCATCGTCATCAAGCCCTTCTTCAAGTTTCGCTGGAAAGAGGTCGGTTTCATTTCATGGGTGGGATTGCGCGGTGCCGTCCCTATCGTATTGGCTATCTTTCCGGTGATAGGTGGGGTGGACAATGCAGGGCTGTATTTCAACGTGGCTTTTGCCGTGGTATTGCTTTCCTTGCTGATTCAGGGCGGCACCTTGCCGAAAATGGCGCGCTGGATGAACGTCGAGGTCCCGGAAGGCACAACACCAGAACGGCGAGGACCGCTGGGCGTATTGCCAGAAAACGACTATGAGATGTTCGTTTATCATGTTCAAAGTGAGCATCTCGACGATGTTCCCATCCGCTTGTTGCGTTTTCCGTCTGGCGCCTTGATTTCGGCCCTGTTTCGCAATCATGCGATGCTGCACCCCAAGGGGAGTACGCGCCTTCGACTGGGTGACGTGATTTGCGTGATAGGACGCACCGATGATTTGCCAGTTCTGAATCGGTTATTCAATGGAGAAGCGAAGCTGAAGCGCGAGCGTGCCTTTTTCGGTACGTTCTCGCTCGATGGCGATGCCCTGATGCGCGATGTCGCCGATGCCTATGGCCTGACGCTGAGTCCTGGTGAGCAGGAAATGACGTTAGGCGAGTTCATCTCGCTACGCGTTGGCGGGCATCCGGTCGTCGGGGACGATGTGGGGTGGCACGGCATTCACTGGGTCGTCAGCCAGATGGACGGCAACAAGATCACCCGAGTCGGGTTGCGTCTTTACCAATGAGCGAGGGTGGTAACACCTTGATCGCAAACCAGCAGTTGACGAAAACAGAGAAACTGGTAAGATTGCTCGCCGTGAGCCGGAGGGATGGCAGAGCGGTTGAATGCACCGGTCTTGAAAACCGGCGAGGGTTAGCGCCCTCCCAGGGTTCGAATCCCTGTCCCTCCGCCACTTCTTCTTGAAAACCAGCCAGTTACGGCTGGTTTTTTATTTATACTCCTCCATCTAGACCACAAAAATCCCAACTGGTCATGAAATGACCGGACAGCCCGCGATTGCCGCATGATGCGACCGGTTTTCTAATCCTGCACGATAATTTGCAATCATTGGCCTTGGGACAGGTGATGATCTGCTCTGCGGTATGTCAGTTACTCTTCACGGCGAGATATACCTTCTCTCAAGGTAAGCGTTGCGAAAATTTTACATTGCCGGTAATCCGCTTGCAGGGGAAGGTCAGGGACCGCATAACGAGATCGCGGAGTTTGGAAAATGAGAGAAAATCAGGAAACGGGATTTCGTTAACTTTCAGGTCTGCCCTGGCATTGCACCAGGGCATTGTGGCCGTTTTAGATAGTGCCGATCTTCTCGAGGTTATTACGCTCGCTTTCCGGCACGTCTTCCAGAAGTACCAGCGTCATTGAGCTGCCTTCATCCGTAGACGCGACTTCTTCGCCGAGGTCGGCGTCGATGTCGTCCGGGTTGAGGTTGTACATGGCGCCGGTCAGAGGATCGACAACCAGCCAGCCGATCAGACCACCGAAGCCCAGATTGCCCGCGATGTACCAACCACTGGGGTTGCTGTCGATCGTAACAGTGCGGTCTGAATAACCTTCCTTGGACACTGTTACATGGTATGTCTTACCACCGAAGTAGGAGCCATCAGACTTGCGAAGCTGTACAGTTGCCGGCGTTTCACCAGAGAAGACTTCCTGACTGGTTTCATCGGTAATGATGACCTCTGCATCGTCAGGCGAACTGTTGATCGTGATGTTCTGATCCGTGTCGCCAACAATGCTTGCACACCCGGTCACACTCAGAGCGCACACAGCTGCGAGAAGCGTCTTGATGAACTTCATTCTGTCCCCTTGTTCCTTGCGTAAGTGTTGGTTTTTCTGTGCTTCACTATCCAGGCGAAGCGTAGCTAGCTTATATCATCGCGTATCATGCGCACAAACGGGACGGAGCTTTTAGCTCACTTCGAAGGCCGACATTCTGTTTTTAAATACTTGATTATTAAAGTTTTATTCCTGAGATACATTTGCCCGCCAGCAAAAAGGTGCCGATTGTCACGTTCTCCAGACTTGGGGCGAGAGTAGCGATCAATGACGGATTTGTGGACATCGGGTAGCCATTGCCTGCGTGGGGATCGCTGCCGCCGTACATGCTCGCCGCGAGTACCCGTCAAGTCGATATATGATTTTTTTAATCCAGGTATAGTGAATTTGAAAGTTAGCCATAAGCTTAAGCACTCCCTTTCTGTGGTAAGTTTTCCTGCTTCAAATCAACCTCACTGTTGGCATTGGAGCCTTGCGTGTTAGAGGCTGGCCTGAGACGGTTCATGGAATAGGGAGCGAACCTTGCCGTCATTGCATGACGGCGTTGTGGTTCGTGAGTTCAGATGGCGTGTCATCCATTACAGGCGCAGCCGGGAGGCTGGTGACAAGTGTAGCTGCGGTTGATGCAACTATCTCCACACGCCTTGCCGGTCGTGCAGACCCGGCAACAGCCTTGAGCCATGAGTAATTCGTCACCGACAGAGGGCAGTTGGCAATATTCGGCTGCTGCACTTTCAGTATCGGGTACCGTCTCGATCGCTGCAGCGAAATCATGGACATGATTACTGTCGTTATCGGCATCTGCAGGTAGATCGGCGAAGGCACTACAGGCGCATAGTAGCGAGAGTATCAAAACGGACACGCGTTTGATTGACATGGTTTCTCCCATCAGGACTTATTGTTATGCATTGCATGGGCAGCGTAGTGAGGCGGTATGTATGATGCCAACCAGAAGACCGGAATGGCACAGCTTAACCACTCTGGAGACTAGTGAGCATGGGGTTTGGACGAGGAAAATACGATATAGGCATACTGGCCGGATAAAACCGTTAATTCCGATGCTGGTTAGCAGGTGACATGATCCATCAAATTGCTGAAAAGAATATGCAGGGGCGTGATTTCGTTGTCAGTGACATCCATGGGCAATATGGCACCCTGATGGATGAACTGGGACGCGTCGATTTCGATGGCGAGCGGGATCGTTTGTTCAGTGTCGGTGACTTGATTGACCGCGGTGCCGAAAGTTACCGATGCCTTTCGCTGCTGTTTGAGCCCTGGTTCTTTGCAGTGAGGGGCAATCACGAAATGCTTGCGTATCAGGCGCTGCATGAGAAGGGCGGACCCGACTATTATCTATGGCTCGAGAATGGCGGAACATGGGTGTTTCAGGAAGATCCGAGCGCTGTGAAGCAGGTTCTTGAACGGGCCATGCAGCATCTTCCCTATGCACGAGAGGTGCCTATCGGAAAATGGCGCGTTGGCATCGTGCATGCTGAAGCTCCGAGTGACTGGTCCGACGTGTCTTCTCCGGATGAGGCGTTACAGCAACGAATGGTATGGGGACGTTCTCGAATCGAGCGACGAGATACTCGACCCATTACAGGCATCGACACTGTGGTCGTCGGACATACTATCGTCAGACAGCCTGTCTGGCTGGGCAATGTGCTATATATCGATACAGGCGCATTCCTGACCGGTAAGCTGACGCTGCTATCACTTGATGATATCGTCAATGGCCGTATAGTGCGGGATTGACCCACGAATGGTAACAAGTGATCAAAGGCCTTGCCTTGAGCCGTAGTAGACGGCATCCTTGTCGAATAGGTATGTGAACTACATAGGAGCATCAATCGATGGCCTACCACGATACGCAGGTGACACAACATCAAACAGGTGCGGTCAGTGCCAATAAGGTGTTGCGCAACACCTATGCGTTATTGGCAATGACATTACTGTTTTCCGCCGTGACGGCAGGTGCTGCCATGGCAATGGGGATCGAGCGAATGAACATCCTGGTGTTCTTCATCGGTGCCTATGGCTTGATGTTTCTGGTCCACAAGACAGCGAATTCAGCGACAGGATTGTTGGCGACATTCGCTTTCACCGGATTCATGGGCTTCACTCTGGGGCCGATCCTCAGCGCTTATCTGACGCTTCCAAACGGGCCTGCTCTGATCATGAATGCCCTGGCCATGACGGGAGCGACGTTCATTGGGCTGTCGGCCGTCGCGCTGATCACCAAGAAGGATTTTAGCTTCCTGGCCAACTTCCTCATGGCGGGAGCGATCGTTCTGATTCTGGCGATGGTAGCATCGCTGTTCTTCGCTATCCCGGCGCTTTCCATGGCTGTGTCAGCAGGCTTCGTGCTCTTTTCATCGGCGGCGATTCTGTATCAAACCAGTGAGATCATTCATCGTGCCGGAGAGACCAACTACATTCTGGCGACGGTCACGCTGTACGTGTCGATCTACAACCTGTTCGTCAGTCTGCTCTCTTTGCTGGGTATCATGAGTAGCGACTGATCGTCGGAGAGGCATGAAGACACTATCCTGGCCCCGTCGACTGGCGGGGCCAGTTCGTTATGACTCCAGCATTGTCACCATGGCCATGGAGGTAGGGAGTTTACCGATGCGATACGCGCTTTTGGTTCAGGGGCCGCCGTACAGTGTGCAGGCATCTCATTCGGCCTTGCGTTTCGCTGGGGCCGTCGTGGCCCGAGGCCATCAATTGGATACAGTCTTCTTCTACCATGATGGGGTCTATAATGCTGCGAGACTGGCATCCCCACCCCAGGATGAGCCGCACCTTGTCGATGCCTGGCGAAATTTGCATGATCAACACGGTACCGCACTGCTGGTATGTATTGCGTCTGGACTACGGCGAGGTATCGTGGATGCAAAAGAGGCCTCTCGCCATGGCAAAGAGGGTTTCAGTCTGGCACCGCCTTTCGAGCTGACGGGACTCGGGCAACTGATCGATGCTGGTTTCACGCATGATCGTTTGGTGACTTTCGCTCCTTGATAGGCTGTCGTTTTGAAGGTGTTGTTATGAGCGATTCTCATGCCAATGACATGCTGGTCGTCCTGCGTCACTCTCCGCATGGCAGCAGCTGGCTCCGTGAGGGCTTGGAAGCTGCGCTGGTTGCGGCCGCTTTCGGCCGGGGAGTGTCCCTGCTATTCAGCGGGGAAGGGGTGATGGCGTTGCTGGATAGCCAGCAACCAGGCCCTCTAGGGCAAAAGGGAACACAGCCGATGCTGGAGATGCTCCCCATGTATGATATTGACGCGTTCTGGGTCGATGTCGATACCTTGCGTTCATTGGGTCTGAAGCAGGACGATCTGATCTTTCCGGTTGCTGAGATGGCTCGGGAGGCGTTTCCCGATTTTTTCCAGCAGCATCAACTGATACTCAATTTCTAAAGGTTTGACGCCTTTCTCTTCGATATGATCCTTCACATCCTCAACAAATCGCCCGTCACGAGTAGCGTTTATCAGCAGGCATTGTCGGCCATGGGCGCCGAGGATCGCTTGTTGTTGATCGAAGATGCTGTGCAAGGAGGACTGCCTCAACTGTCCTGCCATTTCGAAAAAGCGGCAGGGCGGTTGTTTGTATTGCAGGAAGACATGGATTCACGTGGCTTGGGAGGACGCCAGGACCCTGCCGTATCGGTCGTGGATGTCGATGGATTTGTGCGTTTGACTGAGCAAGCTGTCAACATTGTGAGTTGGTTCTGATGCCATCAGTCGAAATATACCGTTATCTTACAGTTCGAGATAAAAGGGTGCCGCTCGATATCGAAGGCTACCTCATCAACCTTGATGACTGGTCAAACGATCTCGCCCATGCCATGGCTGCTGAAGAAGGCCGCGAGTTGACCGAGGCTCACTGGGAAGTGATCTACGTCTTGCGCGATTTCTATAAGCGCTTTGAAATGGCCCCTTCAATGCGTCCTCTCGTCAAGGCCATGGCCCAGGCTCATGGACCGGAAAAAGGCAAGTCGGTGTATTTGATGCGTCTGTTTCCCGATAGTCCAGCCAAAGTGGGGGCACGATTGGCTGGATTACCGAAACCGGCCAATTGTCTCTAGGGCCCGACGCCTATGGATGAAAAATGAATTTCCTGGCTCACGCCTGGCTTGCAAAAGCCGGCAATGACGATTTTCTCTATGGCAATCTGATTGCCGATGGTGTCAAAGGGCGGGATCTGTCGGCATGGCCACACGATGTATCTGCAGGTATCAGGTATCATCGACATGTGGATGCCCTGGTTGATGCCCATCCCCAAGTCAAACAGGCACGCCGGCGTGCGCCGTCACAGCAACGACGATATGCGGGGATCGCGCTGGATTTGGTATGGGATCATTTCCTGGCGCGAGACAAGGTTGGGTTGCCAGCTCACGCTGAGTTGATCCAACGGTGTTATCAATTGTTCGATACGCGATCGGCCCCTGATCGGTTGGCGGATATGGTACCAGTGCTGGTCGATCAGGATTGGTTATCCGCCTATGCAAACTTTGACTTTACATGCCGTGCCATTGTCGGAATTGGCCAACGTCTCTCCGGTCCGAATCATCTTGCTCGACTGACGCCCTGGTTGCATGACGACTATGCTGGACTCGAACGAGATTTTGACATCATGTGGCCAGAACTCGTGTCCCGGTTAGGCATTACTTCACCCCTCGAGCAACCATAGGCATTCAACCTCATCGCCTTCGCTGATATGGCTGTGTTCGGGAATCACGGCGAGTGCATTGGCCTGTATGCACGATGAGAGTACGGCGGAGTTCTGGTCTGCGGCGGCATGCGCGATCGGCCCTTGTTCAGTAAATGAGAGGGTAGCCCGCATATAGTGTCGACGAGCTTGGGTCTGCGTGGCGAAAGCGGCCCGAGCAGGAATGGAGGGCAGTGTTGACAGTGCTGGACAGCCGAGTAGAGCCCCCATCAATGGGCGAAGATAAATCCAGGCACCGACATAGCCGGACACCGGATTTCCCGGTAGTCCGACGAACCGGCACGCGCCTGTATGTGCGGGAAGCCGCCCGAGAGCCAGCGGCTTACCTGGTCTCATGGCGAGTCGCCAGAGATCGAGCTGACCCAGAGTTTCAAGCGCTTGTTTGACGTGATCTTCTTCTCCCACACTGACACCTCCGGTGGTGACCACGACATCGGCGTCTTGCGCCGCCTGTTGCAATAACCGGCAAGTCGCTTCGAACGCGTCGGGAACATCCGCCGTCATCGTGATGTGTGCTCCGAACCGTTCGAGAAGTCGTTTCAACATGGGCCGATTGGAGTTGTAGATCTGTCCCGGGGCCAATGGCTTGCCCGGGGGCACGATTTCATCGCCGGTAGAAAGCAGTGCCACCCTAGGGGCCCTGGTGACGGTAACGGTAGTGATTCCCTGACCGGCCAACTGCCCAAGAGCTGCCGCTTCGAGTTTTGTTCCTCGCACTAGAAGACGATCACCGGCCCTTACATCCTGGCCTTGACGGCGGATGTTGTCGCCGATGTCAACGATGCGAGGATCATGGATAGAGAGGCTGCCATCGTCGTTGAAGGAGACCTGTTCCTGCATGATGACCGTATCGGCACCAGGAGGAATTTCACTGCCAGTGAAAATCCGGGCACATGTCTCCGGCTCCAGGGCCGTTGCTGGTTGTCCCGCCACGATACGTTGGGAGATCGACAGTGGGCGACCCACATCAGCATGGTGGAAGGCATAGCCATCCATGGCGCTATTATCGAAGCCGGGCACGTCCAGTCGAGCCGTTATGTCTTCTGCCAGTACGCGACCTGCGGCATCGTCACAAGCGATCCGTTCACCATCCAATGCCATGACGTCCCTGAGCAGGGCATCGAGGGCCGATTCGACCGACGTCAGTGAAAGTGTACTGTCGCGGCCTGCGTCATGCGCCATGGGTACCTCGCTCAGGGATCACCAGGTTGGCGAAATTGCAGGGCTGATGACTACCATCCAGTTGTTCGTGCAATATACCGTCCCAGGCCGTACGACAGGCACCACTCGAACCCGGTAGGCAGAAAATCGCCGTGGCATTGGCGAGGCCGCCAAGACAACGACTCTGTACTGTGGAACTGCCGATCTCCTGATACGACAACTGCCTGAATAGTTCTCCAAAACCTTCGATAGGTTTGTCGAACAGGACACTTACCGCTTCCGGGGTGGAATCTCGCCCGGTAAACCCGGTGCCACCAGTCGTGAGAATGACTTGAATCGCAGGCTCGGCGATCCACACAGCCATCTTGGCTCTGATGCGGTAGACGTCATCGATGACGATTTGCTTGTCCACCAACTCATGCCCGGCGTCCGTGAGACGCTCTCGTAATAACTGCCCGCTGCGATCGGTGTCTTCCGTCCGCGTATCGGAGATCGTCAGAATGGCACATCGCAGCGATACGAAACCCGCCTGGCTCATGCTTGATCCTTGTTCCGTTGTTCACCGGCTTGCATGGCATCGAGTTGCTCCTGGGTCGCAGGTTTCTGGTATTTGGCTTTCCAGTCGGGGTAGGGCATACCGTAAACATATTCCCGCGCCGTTTCGTAATCGAGAGTCACATCACGTGTTTCAGCCGCTGCCACCAGCCACTTGGAGAGACAGTTGCGACAAAACCCTGCCAGATTCATCAGGTCGATATTCTGGACATCCTTGTTGTCGTCCAGGTGCTCAAGAAGTCGACGGAATGCAGCCGCTTCCAGTTCAACACGAGTGCTTTCATCCAGGTGTTTCATGCGGAACTCCTCTAGGGATCGTGGCCATCGGGTGGTGACTTGCAGTTGACTGTGACAAGCATAACAAAAGACACCGCCCGTGGGCGGTGTCCATGAGATGGTTTCGATCTATCCCGGTCTATCCGTTGCGGGATTGTCAGGTGGATGTCGCTGGACGTTTTCGGAGGCCAGTTCCGTTTCATCACGCGCCGAATCCTTGACTTCCTCATACCAGAGGTTGTGATGTTCCTTGGCCCAGGTTTCGTCGACATAGCCGGTGGACATTCCCTCAATGGACCCTTCGGTGCCTAGCGTGCCAATATAGATATGTCCAAACGCCACAGCGGTCAGTCCAAGAGCGGCAACGGCATGAAGCAGATTGGCCCACTGCATGGTGTCACGTGCCTGACCGTAATTGGGGAAGTCGAGAACGAAGCCGCTGGCAATGACGAGCAGGCCGACGCTAGCCAGCAACCAATACCAGACTTTTTCACCGCCATTCGCAAATCCGGCATCCACATGCCCTTTGCCGATCAAGCCGCCCCCTTTCTTGAACCATTCCCAATCATGCTTCTTGGGTAAGTTGTGCTTCAAGAACTTGGCTAGAACGATGATCAGCAGAATGCTGAAAATCGGTCCCAGATAATTGTGCAGGAGTTTTGAGCCCGAAATCATGCTTGCCCAAAGGGCATCGCCAAATAGTGGTTTGAAGACGAACTTCCCATACAGAAGATTCAGACCAGTCACCGCGAGAACCAGGAACAGCGTTGCCACCGACCAGTGCAGTGATCGATCGAGAACCGTCCAGCGCAACAACTTGCGCCCGGTACGCGGTTCATCGAGTGCCTTACGGCCAAAGATGACATAGAAAATCGCGATCATGGCCAACATGCCACCAAGGACGATCAGACCATAGGGGGAAACCCACTGGTTACGCCATTGTCGCCAGGTCTCGCCGCTGGCATTGACCAGATTGTAGTTGGAGTCGGCTCGGCTATCCCGGTAGTTGGGGCCGGTGTCTCCACTACGCACTTGTCGCCAGATATCAGCATCGACAGCCGGAACGGCGAAACCCGCTTCTTTGTCCGGGTCGGATTGGGCCACCGTCAGTTGGCTCAATAGCAACCCAGCCATCAATAGCACGGCGATCAGCGACAATCGCCTCACTACTAGCCTCCAAGGGGTGGAAACGGTCATGACATGGCCTCCTTACCCCTCTTGGGCGGCATCATAAGCAAGGTTGTCGGCATCGGCACGAGCATTGCCCGACCAGGCGCCATCCTCGTGACCACGCTGAACGACACGTTGACGGAAGATATCGGCGATCGTCTGGGCATCGCCGGCTAAAAGTGCCTTGGTCGAGCACATCTCGGCACAAAGCGGAAGTTTGCCTTCGGCAATCCGGTTGGCACCGTATTTTTCGTACTCTTCTTCCTTGCTGTCAGCCGGACCACCTGCACAGAAGGTGCACTTATCCATCTTGCCGCGTTCCCCGAAGGCATTCTGTTTCGGAAATTGCGGTGCTCCAAAAGGGCACGCATAAAGGCAGTAGCCACAACCGATGCAGAGATCCTTATCATGCAGAACGATACCGTCATCGGTCTTGTAGAAGCAGTCGGTGGGGCACACGGCCATACAAGGTGCATCGTCGCAATGCATGCACGCTACCGAGATGGATACCTCATCGGATTCGCCATCGTTGAGGGTGACGACACGACGACGTTGCACACCCCATTCCACTTCATTGGCATTCTTGCAGGCGGTAACGCAACCATTGCACTCGATGCAACGTTCCGCGTCGCACATGAATTTCATTTGAGCCATGTAGAGTCTCCTCATTGCCAGCGTGTCACGGGAAGCCGGCAAAGTTGTTCATCGTTGTCGTTCTCAACTGGCCTTCTCGATCCGGCACAGGGTGCACTTGGTTTCCTGCATCTGTGTCACCGAATCATAACCGTACGTTGTCGCCGTATTGGCCGCTTCGCCAAGCACATAGGGAGCTGCGCCTTCGGGATAGAGACTTTCCAGATTCTCACCCTGGAATATGCCGCCGAAGTGGAACGGCATGAAGACAACCTCTCTGGCCACTCGCGGTGTTACCATGGCCTTGACGCGAACTCTGCCGCCTTCGGCACCTTCGACCCAGACCATGTCGCCTTCTTGAATGACCAGGTCGTTGGCCAGGGCAGGATTGATTTCGACGAACATTTCCTGTTGCAGTTCGGCAAGCCAGGACATCGAACGCGTTTCCTCTCCGCCGCCTTCGTATTCGACCAGACGGCCTGAGGTCAGAATGATGGGATAGTCGCCGGTCATATCCTTTTCTTGTATCGAGCGATAGAGCGTGGGTAGTCGATAGTGGGAAGAGACGTCATCCCAGGTAGGGTAGTTTTCGACAAGATCACGCCGGCTGGTGTACAGCGGCTCCCGGTGTTTCGGAATCGGATCCGGGAACGTCCAGACATTGCAGCGTGCCTTGGCATTGCCGAAGGGGGCGCACTCATGGGCGATCACGACACGCTGAATGCCACCTGACAAATCTGTCTTCCAGTTCCTGCCATCGGCAGCTTGCTTTTCTTCATCGGTGAGATCATCCCACCAGCCGAGATCCTTGAGCATGTCGGCAGTGAATTCCGGATAGCCGTCATCCAGTTCCGAGTTCCTGCTATAGGAACCGTCGGCGAGGATATCCGTGCCGTCATGTTCGACTCCAAAGCGCGCCCTGAATGTCAATCCACCTTCGGAGACGGGTTTGCTCGTATCGTAGAGAATCGGCGTTCCAGGATGCCCCATCTCCGGATTTCCCCAGCAAGGCCAAGGCATGCCGTAATAGTCGCCATCGGCGGGGCCTCCTTGAGCTTGAGTCGTCTCGAAGCTGAAGGTGTGCCAGTTTTGCTGGTGTGTCTTGAGACGTTCGGGACTCTGCCCGGTATATCCCACGGTCCACATACCACGGTTGAACTCTCGGGTGATGTCTTCAATGAGAGGTTCCGTGCCATTGACTTCGATGTTCTTGCACAATTCGTTGGCGAATCCAAGCTTCTGCGCCAATAGATACATGATTTCATGATCGGGTTTTGACTCGAACATGGGCTCGATGACGCGGTCACGCCATTGAAGCGCACGATTGGTGGCTGTAACGCTACCGTAGGTCTCGAACTGTGTGGCGGCTGGCAGAAGGTAGACACCATCGGTGCGACCGTGCATGACACTTGCAACGGTGGGGTAGGGGTCGACGACGACCATCATGTCGAGTTGCTGCATGGCCTTTTGCATCTCGGGACCCCGGGTCTGGGAATTCACCGCATGCCCCCAGTAGAACATGGCCTTGAGTTGGGTCCGTTGAGAAATATCCTCTTCCTGCTCCAGGACACCATCGACCCACCGGGACACGGTAATGCCATTGCTATGCATGGGTTTGCCATCGGCGTATTCCGTCTGATCGAAACGACTTTCGAGCCATTCGTAATCCAGGTCCCAGACACTGGCCCAATGCTGCCAGGCTCCTTCCGCCAGGCCGTAGTAACCAGGTAGCGAGTGAGACATCAGACCAAGATCGGTGGCTCCCTGGACATTATCGTGACCACGGAAAATATTGGCGCCACCCCCTGACTTGCCAATGTTGCCGAGTGCCAGTTCAAGGATACAGTAGGCACGGGTATTGTTATTGCCGGTCGTATGCTGGGTACCTCCCATGCACCAAACGACGCAGCCTGGTCGGTTATCGGCCAGGCGCTTCGCCGTATCGTACATGAGGTCTTCTGGTACACCCGTAATGTTTTCAATGACATCAGGAGGAAAATTACTGACTTCTTCACGAACGTCATCCATGGCATAGACGCGTTGGTCAATGTACTCCTGATCTTCCCAGCCGTTCTCGAAGATATGCCACAGCAATCCCCAGATGAAAGCGACGTCCGAGCCCGGACGTATCCGGACGTAGCTGTCGGCCTTGGCAGCGGTCCGGGTAAATCGCGGATCGACAACAATGATATTGCACTGACTTTTTTCTTTGGCGAGCAGGATGTGCTGCATGGCCACCGGGTGCGCTTCGCTGGGATTGGAGCCGATAAACATGATCGAGCGACTGTTCTGCAAGTCGTTCAGTGAATTGGTCATGGCGCCATAGCCCCAGGTGTTGGCAACACCGGCAACCGTGGTCGAGTGGCAGATACGAGCCTGATGATCAGTGTTGTTGGTGCCGGCGAGCGCGGCGAACTTTCTCATCAGGTACGCTTGCTCGTTATTGAACTTGGCGGAGCCTAGCCAATAGATGCTGTCCGGGCCATGCTGGTCGGTCAGTTCCCGCACCTTGTCACCAATTTCCTCGATGGCTTCATCCCAGGAAAGACGCTGCCATTCGCCGCCTACCAGTTTCATCGGGTACTTGAGACGACGGTTGGAGTGGCCGTGATAGCGCAGCGAAGCTCCTTTGGCACAATGCGCACCGCGATTGAAGGGATGATCGAAAGCGGGCTCCTGTCGAGTCCATACGCCTTCCTGGACATCGGCATAGACGCCACAACCCACGGAACAGTGTGAGCAAACCGTACGTTTTGTCTCGACAGGGGCGTCGAGAACGGGGGTTTTGCCGTCGTCCGCATCGGCTCTCTGCATCATGGTATTGCCCATGAAGCCGACGGCGGCGACACCTCCGGTGGCGGCACCACTGCGTTTGAGGAATTGGCGTCGTGAGATACCAAGTCCCGTTGCACTAGACATATCGGATTTACGAGTTAGACGCATGGTATCGGTTCTCCTGGCCCGCAATTGTCAGCCCGTCAATCACGCAGGGTCGCGTAAAAGGCTCGGATATGGTCGGTTTCGCGATACTGACTCGACGTATCGGCATGTTCGGCAGCCGTTTCGTTGCTGTCGGCTTGGGCTAGAGTGACATGGCCCACTGCAGCGGCAGCACCGGCTGCAGCCGTACCCCATCCGAGCGTTTTCAGGAAATGTCGCCGTTGAGGATTAGGCGCTTTTTTCGTTGTCATGGATATTTCCTCATTATTGGAAGGCCCGGGATGGCCTGTCTTTATGCCGTGCGGCACCGTCTTGGGTGCAATCCTAACGTTGCGTTTCTTGCCCCGCTTCTGAAGGCATGGTCAGGCGAATCGGCTCATGTCCGGCCAGAGCAGACAATCTGTCCGCTTCCAGGCGCATGAAGGTCTGACCAAGGTCACCGATACTGGCATAGAACGGCGTATCGACGTTGGCAAGGTCGTTGAAACAAGTCGCCGCCCAGGGCTCAAGATGTCGCATGAAGAACCCGGCTTGCTGCACGGAACTTGATTCGATCAACATTGCCATGACCTCGCACAATGCCGCGAGATGATCTTCGGGGTCATGGTGCCCCTCCTGCTTCTCGAACCCCAGATAACGTAGCTCCTGTCGCAGCGTCACCAACGCTTCATCCATCAATGTGCCGTTGCGATACCAAGAGGCGTAAGGAATGACATCCCCTTCGATCACACCGATCAAGTGCCGGAAGTGAGCACGTTGAAGTGGTTCCGGCGAGACCTGGCCGGCTGCCTCGCTCAAGGCCTCCCAGCAAGGGAACAACGTGGAGCCGTCATCCACCGGCTGTAGTTCGGCTAACCAGGTCAATAATTCCCTGTCCGGAGCCGTCAACAAGCAATTGGCCAAAAGCCTGTACACGTCGGTCCGGAGTCCGTCGATATCCGACAATTCGGGCATTGGGTCAGTTGAAGCAAGATCATTCATGACAGTCATACCTTCAACTGTGATTCAGGATTTTTAGCCATGTCACGCCAGACGTCCTTGACGCGACAGTCTTCACACATTTCGAGTCTCGCCATGGCATCGCCGGCAAAGTAGGGGTGATCTGCCAGCTTGGCCTTGATGGTCTCTATGGTGCTGATCGTAGCGAACGGTTTGCCACAACTGATGCATTCAAAGGGTGGTTCTTCGTGCTTGATGTGCCGCTGGTGTCGTTCGGGAGCCGAAAGAAATCCCGGTGTCAGTCGAATGGCGTCCTCGGGACAGGCACTGGCACACAGACCGCATTGCACACAGTCTGCTTCACGGAAGTGAAGCTGCGGTGTCGACTCGCCGGAAGCCAGCGCCGGCGTGGGACACGCTGCGACACAGCTCATGCACAAGGTGCACGCTTGGTCGTCGACCACTAGACCACCGAAGGGAGCATCGCCAGGTAAAGGATGGCGTTCTCCATCGACCGTTCCCCGGGTTTCCAACCACTCCAGGATAGTATTGAGCCGGTCACGTTTTTCGCTGCTTCGGCTGATCTGACTGAGTATCGTTGCCTCGGTGCTTGCGTGGCCGGTATCAAGGGTATCGCTATGATGTGGCAGGGCATCTCGTGCCTCCTGATCGTCCTCCCTCAGCATCTGCATGCGTTCCGGCGAATGGCCCAGCGCGGCAAGCAGAGCACGCGTCTGTTCCCATTGATCCTCGAGCATTGTCACGATGCTGGCAGGAAGCGCGTCATGGCAATGGATACGAACTTCACAAGCGCCTGCAACCAGCGCCCCCAACCAGTGCTCCATGCCACCGGCACCCAATTCGTCGAGCGGTACGTCAAGCAAGTGGCCGGGAGTCGGGAACGCCTCGCGTTGACGGTGGGCTGCCTCGATGAATCGCACGACGGGCTGCCCGCCACCGGCCTGTCGGTATCGGGTCAGCATGCGTCCGATGTAATCGTGTTGCTGTTGGGGTTGAGGGAGTCGGTACTGGATGGCCCCGGTCGGACAGACTGACGTACAGCTACCCGCGCCCTGACAGCGATACGGGTCGATTTCGATCCATGACTCGATGCGTTGCTGTCGTTCACGGATGGCATCGGCAGGGCATACCGTCAGGCAACGTGTACAACCGGTATGGCCGCTGCTGTCATGCGCACAGCGATCATGATCGATTTGGAAATAGCGCGGTTTTTCGAAGATACCGATATGCTCGGGAATGGCCTGCAGCGCGTTCTCGGCTTCGGTGGTGCGCCAGTGGCAGGCAAAGTAACCGGGCGGGTTGAGTTCCAGATCCAATCGCGGCGAGGCGCCAAGGTCCAGTATCAGATCGAAATGAGGATGACCGATTGCGGCCTTGGCCAGGTTGATCGGGCCGTCCGGATGGTCGAGCCAGACATCGAACGCCCCCAGATATCCTTGAATCTCGATGGACTGTTGTTCCTGGGCGATATGCCATGTCGAGGCGTCGACCGCCTCGGTATCACGACGTTCCCCATAGGCGAGAAGCGTTACGGAAGCCAGTCCGTCCCCTTGCAGGCTGTCTGCTGCCGCAACGCAGTCGTCATGCGTGCCGATGATGAGCAGATTGCCCCGGCTCTGGTACTCGACGCTGGCGGGTGTCAGGTTGACCGGCCAGGAAACCTGCTGCATTGCAGTATCACGTGCCTGTGTATTGGCACCGGCATCCAGTACGGCCGCACCTATAATGCGTTGGTCCATGTTTCCCCAAATCAAGCCAGTAGCGAACGTCTGAGTCGTTATGTAGTGCGTTCGTCTTGTCTATTTCATCAATTTCTTATCATCAGTGTTAGCTATTTTTCGCTCCTTTGCCAACACGACCTTGGGACGAGAGTGTCGACGGGGCGACGCCTTCGTCACCATCAATCTGTGACGATGCGGCGGATGCCTCGTCTGTAACGCCTGCTTCCTGGCTTTGGTCTCCGTCGTGGTGCGAACTCAGTGATGCCGTTTCCCTATCATCCGCCTCTGATGGAGACTGGGATGATGACTCATCTTGCGTTGACTGAACGGACTCTTCCAACTTATCGGACCAGCGCCGCAATCGACTGGCCACCTCTTGGGCAAGGGGCTTGAGGCGCTGTCGATAGTCATCATCGTAATCATCGAGCCCGTCACGCATCTGGTAGTGCGGGGCTTGGTACAAGCGTCGTAATGCCCGTTTCCTCAAGCCGGCACTTACCCCAGGAACCAGAAATGCCTTGATATCACTGCCTGGCGGCAGGTCATCCGGGTCGGGGAGGGTGTGGTCAAGACTGCCGGGTTCAGGGGGTGGGGATGACGATGCCGAGGGTTGATCGTGCTCCTCGCCTGACAATTCCTCGGCCAATGGCATCGCATCGTATTCCGACACCTCAGGTGCCGGCACGTCATCATCGGGCTGGCGACGTTTGCGTCGGGACCAACGAGATAACCGATTCATGACTGTTTCTCTTCGGGTTGAGGATGGGGTTTTCCTTTTTTCTTTCTGCCTTCGACCGGGGCCTCGCCATGATGGGCAAGGTAGGCTTCTATCCATGCCTGGATGGCCAGAGGCATGTCGGTGTCGAGTACCTGGCGTTCACCGTCCATCCAGGCCGCGGCCACTTCCTGACTGGCAGTAATGGCTGAAGGAACTGGAGGTTCTCCCGTCATGCCGCCACACACGAACAACTGGGGAGAATCGCCATTCAAATTGAAGCGATAGGCAGCACGTTCGGTCATGTAAAGCTGCAATTCAAGCACGTGAGGGCCTTGCGACCCCGGCGACAGCGAGGCAATTTCCCATTGGTCAATGGTGAACCCCTTGACGGTACGAGGTTGCCGAGTGAGCGACAGGCTCAGGGTTCGTCTGCTGTTGATGACCGGTTGTGTCCTGGACATCGAAAGCTCCTGGCGTTTGGCAGCGACAATGACGACAGTAAGCGCCAAGCGTGCAATGATGGTCAAGCCGTCGTCTTTCTCACGCCTGAAATGGGCCATACTAGCAATTGAGAAGTTGCCATGAGTGATCTCCAGTTAAGCCACGCCCGAATGCCGACCACCCTGGAAATCGAGGTCATTGATGAGTTCGGGGAACCCCGTGAACAGGCCATTGCCGCCGAACGGGCACTCACCCTGTATCTCAATCGCCGGGAAATCGTGACACTGATGACGCTTGGGGCGGAACCAGAAGCGTTGGTCATTGGCTATCTACGCAACCAGGGCTTGATTCACAGTTACGACGATCTCCTGACCGTGCATGTCGATTGGGATGTAGGCGCTGCTGCGGTAGTGACGGGGCACGAACCGGAGGATCTTGCCGAACGTCTGGGGCAACGAACCGTAACGACAGGGTGTGGGCAAGGAACGGTCTTCGGACGATTGTTGGAGACGACGGACATGACGGCACTACCCGACACCGTGGTGGAGCAGTCCGTACTGTATCAACTACTGGAAAACCTGGGTGCCTATAACGAAACATACCGAAGCGCAGGTGCCGTTCATGGCTGTGCGTTATGCCATCAGGATCAAGTGATCGATTTCATCGAGGATGTGGGGCGCCACAATGCCGTGGATACCCTGGCAGGTCGACAATGGCTTCAAGGTACCTCCGATCGTGAGCCGGTCGATATCTTCTACACGACTGGCCGCCTGACCTCGGAGATGGTGCTGAAAGTCGCCCAAATGGGCATCAGTGTATTGGTGTCCCGATCGGGCGTGACGCAAAAGGGCGTAGAGCTGGCCCAGCGCTTCGGCGTGATGCTGATAGCCCGAGCCAAGGGGCGACGGTTCCAGGCGATCGGTAGCGCCGGTCGCCTGATGCATGATGCCATTCCCCCTAAACGCCCCGGGGACCGTCGTTGAGTTGCCCCTCAAGGGCTGTCGCCTCGCGTACAGACAGATAACACGACGGCATCTTCATCGCTTAGGGAAACCAGGGCATGGCCCATGTCACTGTCGAAATAGATGCTGTCCCCCTGGTGTAACGCCAATGGTTCATAAAATTCGGTATAGAGCATGATGTCCCCATCCAGGACGATGAGAAATTCTTCGCCATCATGTCGCACCCATTCCATGAATTCTTCGAATTGACGGGCACGCACGATGGTCTTGAACGGAATCATGCGCTTTTGCGCCAACTGCCAGGAGAGCAGTTCATGCTCATAGGTCGGCGTAGGATGGCGCTGTCCATCGCCAACACGGGTCAGATCGCGGCGTCCAGACGTGGCATTCTGCGGTTTAGGCGGACTCAACAATTGTGGCAAGTCGATACCTAACCCATTGATCAGTTTCTGCACGGCACTGAACGTCGGCGATATCTGATCGTTCTCGATCTTGGACAACGTCGAGCGGGCGAGGCCAGTGCGTTGGCTGACATCGTCCAGCGTCCATTGCTGAGCAAGACGAATTTCTTTGAGGCGCTCCCCCAGACGTAGCGGTTCGACGAAGGGTTT
This sequence comes from Aidingimonas lacisalsi, assembly GCF_008079445.1. Classification (GTDB taxonomy): domain Bacteria; phylum Pseudomonadota; class Gammaproteobacteria; order Pseudomonadales; family Halomonadaceae; genus Aidingimonas; species Aidingimonas lacisalsi. The sequence goes on from NZ_VRYH01000004.1 coordinate 242,172, forward strand.
GCGGCCTGAGGCGATGCGCAAAGCGGCATTTTGATCGTTGCTGGCGGTCATGAAGCGTTCACTATAGGAAACTTTCTTTCCCGGTAGTCTACCATACAATTGCTACCCGATTGGCCCGTTATCGCTTGAGTCATAGCAATACGACACACGGAGAGGGAATCCATCGGCGTCACCTAGTTTCCCCATGATGGGAAACATCGCTCGTCATGTCGAGAAAGGCTGCCCCAGTAGCGCCTTGAGGTGCGCTTCCGCACAAAACCCCAACGTTGCCAGGTCGTAGCCTCCCTCGAGGGTCGATACCAGCCGATTGTCGGCATATAAGGCAGCCACCTCGATGATCTGCTGGGTAATCCAGTGATAATCGATCGTTTCGAGACATAACTCGGCCATTGGGTCGTTGCGGTGGGCATCGAATCCCGCCGATATCAGTACCAGATCAGGCTGAAAATCGTGCAGAGCCGGTAGCCATTGCTGTTCCACCGCGCGACGAAACACATCGCTATCGGCGCCGGCCGGCAACGGTGTGTTAATCACATTATCGAATGTCCCCTCAAGATAACGCCACGGATAAAAAGGGTGCTGATAACTGGTGCAAATCAATACATTGGGATCATTCTTGAAGATATCGATCGTTCCATTGCATTGATGGACATCGAAGTCAACGATCGCAATGCGCTTGGCACGATAGCGGGTTTTGGCATAGGCCGCTCCAACAGCGATATTGTTGTAAAAGCAAAAGCCCATGGCGTTAGCCACTTCTGCGTGATGTCCCGGCGGGCGTACCACGCAAAAGACATTGTCAGCCTGTTGACGATATACCTTGTCGATACCGGCAATGACAGCGCCGGCAGCCATACGACCAACCGAAAGGCTATGCGGATTGAGTATCGTGTCGCTATCCAACTCGGCCCAGTCGTGTGTCGGTTGGCGCTGCTCCAGTCTTTTGAGGTAGTCGAAGGAGTGGACACTGACGAGTTGTGCATCGGTTGCCGGTTTGGCATCGAACTGCATGGTCTGTTGCAAGACCCCGGCCAACGCCAGTCGAGCTTGAATCGCTTCCAGGCGGGCAGGGCACTCTGGATGTCCCGGCCCCATGTGATGAAGATAGTAATCGCGATGGGTCAGATAGGCGGTGATCATGCAGCGCTCCACTGGACTGACGAATCCGTCTTGCAATAGGAAGCCTCTTGCACGACGGTGTCAATGCATCGTACATAGTAATCCTACTCGGATCGGGAGATAAGCGTTGGGAACGCGTTTTCTACGACACTTCCTTGAACCGCAGAGCCTGGTCGTGATCGGTGCGTCGGAAAAAGCTTACTCCATGGGGGGATTGGTCATCTGCAACCTCCAGGAAGGCGGTTTCCCAGGGCGGCTGCATGTCGTCAATCCCAAAGGGTATGCCGACGTCTATGGTGTGCCTTGCGCCAAGCGCGTAGCCGAATTGCCCTATGTGCCGGACATGGCGGTCATATGTTCTCCTGTAGCCACGGTTCCCGAGTTGATCGAAGCGCTGGGGCGTTTTGGTGTCCGGGCCGCCATGGTGCTTTCGGGCGGCGCCTTCCTCGATGATCGGGGCGAGGATGGTGGTTCGATTCGTGAACGCATGTTGAAAGCCGCCCGTCGCTCGGGCATTCGCGTGCTGGGACCGGAATGTCTGGGCGTGATCGTGCCTGGCCGCAAGCTCAATGCGACTTATGCCAGTCAACCGGTCAAGCCTGGGCGGGTTGCCTACCTCGGACAATCGGGCATGCTAGGCAATGCCATGATCGATTGGGCTGCCGGCCGAGGCATCGGTTTTTCGCACTTGGTGACGCTGGGGGATAGTATCGATGTGCTGATCCCTGACTTGATCGACTATATCAACCAGCACTCCCCGAGCCAGGCCATCCTGTTGCATCTGGAACGTATCCATGATGCATTGCACTTCATGACGGCGCTTCGTGAAGCGTCACGCAATCGACTGGTATTGGCCATCAAGAGCGGTCGGACACACCAGTCGGAGCTGTCCGGTTTGCCACCGACGCCGGGTGTCGACAATCGGGATGTCATCGTCGATGCCGCATTGGCCAGGGCAGGGGTCGTACGCGTCGATGACTCCGATGAACTGTTTGATGCGCTGGAAACGCTTTCCCGTATGAAACCCCTGCGTGGAGATCGCCTGGCCATTGTGTCCAACGGTCTCGGGCCGGCGCTTCTGGCCATCGACAAATTGATCAATGCAGGAGGTAAACTCGCCACGTTCGATGTGTCCACACGTGACGGCTTGCTCAAAGACGATGTGGACATGAGTCTGCCGGGCAGCAACCCAGTAGATTTGGGCGGTAACGCCACACCACAGAGTTTCGTCGATGCACTGACTGTCGTGGCGAAGGATCCCAATGTCGATGCGGTACTCGTGGTTCATGCACCAACACGCCTTGCTCCATCGAAGACGACCGCGGAAGCCCTCATTGCCAACCGCAAGCATTTCAAGCGGAACTTGCTGACCAGTTGGATGGGGTTGGAGGAAGCTCTGGCGGCACGCCATGAAAGCAACCTGGCAGGCATTCCCACCTACATTTCCCCAGAGAAGGCAGTCAAGGCCTTCATGCATATGGTGGATTACCAGCGTGTACAGACGCTACTTCAGGCAACGCCGCCCAGTTTACCGTTTGCCACGACGGCAGAAATTCGCAACCGTTGCCATGACTTGATCGCCGAAGCCAAGGCATTGGGACATTCTAGCCTGACACATTCACAAACCGCGATGGTGCTCGCTGCCTACGGTGTGGCTACTGCGACCAGCCGCTATGCCACGACGGCCGAGGAGGGGGCGGCGATCGCTGCCAAATTCAATGGCCGGCTGGCCGTGAAGATCGTTCATGCGTACAACTGTGTACCGTATCGGTATCGACGCCATCCGCATAAATTGTCTTCGGGGTTACTTCAGGATCTGGAAACACCAGAGCAAGTGGCTGAAGGTATCCATCGTCTCAGCGCCAAGGTGCATGAGAAATTTCCGGACAGCGAAGTGCATGAATACTGCCTGCAACCCATGCTACGCGGCAGACACTCACTGCAATTGTGCACCGGTATCACCAGGGATCCGGTCTTTGGTCCTGTCATCGTGTTCGGTATTGGTGGTTACAAGGTCAATGTGATGGCCGATCGGCATGTGGCATTGCCGCCTTTGAACATGACACTCGCTAACGACTTGATTGCCAGCACGCATGCTTCGCGCCTGATTCACGAACACTCACGTGACCCGGAACGAGATATTCATCGGATTGGGCAACTATTGGTCAAGCTGTCGCAAATGGCATCGGACATGCCCGAATTGCGAGGGCTAGAGATCAATCCACTGTTGCTCAATCGCGAGGGCCTGAGCGCGGTGGATTTTGCGATGGATCTTGGCCCACCATCACGCCATGCCATCATGCCTTACCCCGAAGAGTTGCGGGAGTGGGTAACGCTGGATAACGGCATGCGTGTAGAGGTACGTCCGATACGTGCGGAAGATGCGCCCTTGATCACGAATTTTCATACCCAGCTTTCTGAAGAAAGCATTCGTTTTCGCTATTTTCAGCACAAGACAGACCTGAGCAAGCGTGAGTTATCCCGCTTGGCCCATATCAATTACGATCGACAAATGGCCTTCATCGCCGAGCATGAACGGGAGGATGGACAACCGGAAATGCTTGGTGTCGTGCGTGTCTGGAACGATCCTGACAACATTCGTACCGAATTCTCGGTCATCATCCGGGATGACCTGCATGGTGTCGGGTTGGGCAGCCTTCTGATGAACAAAATGATCCGTTATTGCACCAATGTCGGCACGCTGGAGATGGAGGGGAAGGTGATGCTCGATAATCACCCCATGCGTGCACTGATGAAGCATCTAGGTTTTCGTATGCGCTACAACATGGAGGAGCAGGTCGTCGATGTCAGCTTGCGCCTGAATGAGCCCGAGACGGATTGGCAACGCCACCGTCTCGAGAGCCGGCCGGATTAGCCGATTACGGTAGCGTTGGTAGACAGGCGAGACAGCCCGCGAACCGACAAGCTATGATACCCCACTGTGCCGATATCCCGGTTGATCATCAAATGTTCTGATTTGATGAGCCTCCAATAAAAAATTATGATACGCGCCAGAATAATGGATAGACGAAAACGCGTTCTGCCCGAAGCAGCACGATAGGGTGGTATTGGTACGCAAGGGAAGGGGAAGATCACGTCTTCTCGTGCGTGCCTGGAAATGGCATAACAGGCAAATCAGATGACCGACACACAATCCGTGAAGATCAAGGTCCGAAACTTGAGCAAGGTCTTCGGGAGCAACCCGAAGAAAGGTCTCGAGTTACGCGACCAGGGCTTGAAACGTCCCGAGATATTCGAAAAGACCGGCCTGACATTAGGGCTCTCCAAGATAGACTTCGATGTCCATGAGGGTGAGTTGCTGGTGATCATGGGACTGTCCGGTTCCGGCAAATCCACTCTGATCCGTTGCCTCAATCGCTTGATCGAGCCGACCGAAGGCGAAATCGTCATCGATGGAGAGGATATCCCGCAACTCAGCGACAAAGAACTGCTGGAGTGTCGTCGTCGGCATTTTTCCATGGTTTTTCAGAACTTTGCACTGTTTCCTCACCGTACAGTGCAGCAGAATGCTGAGTATGGCTTGGAAATCCGTGGGGTAGCGAAAGAAGAGCGCGCCGAAAAGGCCAGGAACTCCCTTAAACAAGTTGGACTAGATGGGTGGGAAGACGCGTTGCCTAACCAGCTATCCGGTGGCATGCAACAGCGTGTCGGTCTGGCCAGGGCGCTGGCCAATGATTCCACCGTGTTGCTGATGGATGAGGCCTTTTCCGCACTTGATCCCTTGATCCGCAAGGATATGCAGCAGGAACTGCTGGAATTACAACATCGCATGAAGAAGACGACTGTCTTCATCACGCACGATCTGGACGAAGCACTGAACATCGGTGATCGCATCATTCTGCTCAAGGATGGCGAAATCGTGCAGATCGGTACGCCCGAACAAATTCTGACTCAGCCTGCCGATGAGTATGTCGAGCGCTTCATAGAAGGCGTGGATATGTCGCGCATCCTGACCGCGCGCAATGCCATGCGTCCGGTACGAGCGACGGCCAGAGAAGACGATGGTCCTCGCACTGTGCTTCGCAAGATGAGCGAAAACGGCCTGGATTCCATCTATGTGACCAGTCGTGAGCGCAAATTGCTGGGGCTTGTCGAGGTCGATGCCGCTGACCAGGCGACCAAAGAGGGCAAGCAGGATATCAGCAGCGTGTGGCATCAGGACTTTGCCTGTGTCGGCCCCGATGAGCCATTGCACAATCTTTTTGCCATGTTCAGCGAGAAGAGCTTCCCCATCGCTGTCGTGGATGAGGATAAACGTCTACTCGGCGTTGTGGTGAAAGGCGCCGTATTGGCTGAACTGGCAGAATCAGGAGACAACTGATGGAATTTCCACGCATTCCGCTGGGTCAGTGGATTGAAGGCGGACTAGACTTTCTGACATCGGAATACTCGGTGGTTACTCGTGCTATCTCGCGTGTCACACAGACCGGCATCGAAGCTCTCAACGACAGTTTGATGTGGTTGCCGGAATGGGTACTGATGGCACTCATTGCCTTGCTTAGCTGGAAAGTCGCCGGTACCCGGCTAGCCATTGGCGCCGCGGCAGGCTTGGCATTGATCTGGAATCTGGAACTCTGGGATCCCATGATCGAGTCGTTGACTCTCGTCGTCATTGCCACGCTCGTGGCTGTGTCGATCGCGCTTCCAGTCGGTATCGCTGCCGCGTTGTCCGAGCGTTTGTATCGCACGCTGATGCCGGTACTCGACTTCATGCAGACGATGCCAGCGTTCGTCTACCTCATACCTGCCATTCCTTTCTTCGGTATCGGGTCGGTATCGGCGATCTTCGCGACGGTCATTTTCTCCATGCCACCGGCCATCCGCTTCACGACGCTGGGGATACGCCAAGTCCCCACGGAGTTGATTGAAGCAGCCGACGCATTCGGGTCGACTCGTAAACAGAAATTGCTCAAGGTGCAATTGCCACTGTCTTTGCCTACAGTGATGGCAGGTATCAACCAAACCATCATGCTGGCGTTATCGATGGTCGTGATTGCGGCCATGATCGGTGCCGATGGGCTCGGTAACGAAGTATGGCGGGCTATTCAACGGCTGCGTCCGGGTGATGGCTTTGAAGCTGGTATTGCCGTGGTCATATTGGCAATGATCCTGGATCGCCTGACCCAGGCGTTACGCAAGTGACGCCCGGGCGTCGAGTAACGGCTGACCATTCCTGGACTTAACCACCGAATAAGATGCAGGATACATCAGTACCGATCAGAACCAAGTAGTAGGGGAGCGGTTCGCATCTCGAGCCGCTCAATACGAAGCATGGAGCAAGATAAGGAGAGGTACGCAATGTTGACACAAACCCCCAAGCCTATGGCCATGCGTTATAGCGCACTGGCTCTTGCCGCTGGTCTCGGCCTGGCAGCCGGTTCGGCGCATGCGCAAGAGGACAAGGGAACGGTGGAACTGGCCTATGTGGAGTGGTCCTCCGAGGTTGCTTCTACCAATGTGGTCCGTGCCGTGTTGGAACAGCAAGGCTATGATGTCGAGATTAATTCTCTGTCAGCCTCCGCCATGTGGCAGGCAATCGCTCATGACGATGCCGATGCGATGGTTGCTGCCTGGTTGCCGACGACGCACGAGAATTATCTGGAGCAGACCAAGGACGATGTCGAGGATCTCGGCCCCAATTTTGAAGGCACCAAACTGGGACTGGTAGTACCGGCGGATTCTGACCTCGAGTCCATTGAAGATATCAACGATCACGCTGACGAGCTTAACGGTGAGATTATCGGAATCGATCCGGGTGCCGGCCTGATGTCTCAGACGGAAACAGTGCTTGAAGAGTACGATCTCGATGTCGATTTGCGTAGCGGCAGTGGTGCGACCATGACCTCATCACTGAGCACGGCGATCGAGAACGACGAGCCTATCGTCGTCACGGGTTGGACACCTCACTGGATGTTCTCTCGTTGGGAACTGAAGTATCTCGACGATCCGCAAAATGTGTATGGTGACGCTGAACGGATCCATACCGTGGTTCGTAAAGGGTTGAAAGAGGATATGCCTGAAGCCTACGCAATCCTTGATAACTTCGAGTGGACTCCGGAGCAAATGGGCGAAGTCATGCTCATGAACCAGGAAGAGGATGCCGATCCCTACGAGAATGCCAAGCAGTGGGTCGAAAACAACCAGGATGTCGTGGAAGAGTGGTTGGCCGATTAATACCCATGATTGTTGGGAACAGCCATCCAGCAACGAAGCCGGCCAATAGGGCCGGCTTCGTCGTTGACGATACTATGTGTTGAGACCCATGCCGGTCAGGGCGCCAAGCGGACTTTCGTCCATTGGTCATCACGGCGCTGGTATCTTATCCGATCATGCAAACGGCTTGGCTGGCCCTGCCAGAACTCGATCATCTCCGGAGTGACACGGTATCCACCCCAGTTGGCCGGACGGTCGACTTTCTGATTGTCATAAACCTGTTCAAAGCGCTGACGACGCTCTTCCAGCCAATGTCTATTGGGAATTTCGACGCTTTGGGTGGCAACCCAGGCACCTAATTGACTACCCCGCGGACGGGTCTCGAAGTAGGCATCCGATTCCTGTTCAGGAATCTGTACTACACTGCCTTCGAGTCGCACTTGGCGCCCCAGCGAAGGCCACCAGAATACCAGGGCGGCGTGGGGGACGTTTGCCAGCTCACTGCCCTTATGGCTGTGATAGTTGGTATAAAACACCAGACCGCGTTCATCCACTCCCTTGAGGAGAACGATACGAGCGTGGGGGATGCCTTGACTGTCGGCCGTCGCTAGCGTCATGACATTCCCGTCATCACCCTCACTATCCAGTGCTAGTGCCAACCACTCTTCGAACAGCGGCAATGGAGCGTCCGGCGTCACTGACTCGTCCAGCAGTCCACCTTCGTAGTCGCGTCGAATGTCGGCGATATCACGCATTATAGCTATCTCCCGAGAAGTATATTTCTATCATGGCCGCTGGCAGGTGCATGCTCAATGTCTCTTTGTCATTGCAGCGTACTCAGAAGCGCGTTAGTCACCCGCGTTTGAGTTGTCGGCTGCGGAAACGGGCGAACCCGGTGCTGCCCAAGAACAGACCTATCGCTGCTAGGCTTTCCAGGACTCCGGTTATACCGAAGCCGGGTAAGGTCGTGACCATGACGCCCTGCATGAAATAGAGCAGGCTGACAAAGGCCAGCCAGGCATGTCCTCGTGGACGTCGGGTCATGATACTAGGGAGGAATAAAACGAGAGGAACGAGCCGGACCAGCAGGGGTAATATGCCGTTATCGGTGTATTCCTGAACCCGCAGCGCGCCAAATCCCAGCAGCGCCAGCAGAACAACATAGCTTCCGATGACCAGTTGACGAGAGCGATGTGCCAGGTGATCCAAACCGTATCGTGCTTCCAGTGCCTCAACGCGTTGTCGCATCAATCAGCCTCTTGCAATGAAGATAACGCCAGTGCTAGACGGGCCAGCCGGCGGCCTTGAGCCTGGGCCAGCTGACGCTCCTGTTCATCCACGGGACGTTCACTACGAGGACCAGCCAAGTGACTCGTTCCATAAGGCGTTCCACCACTGGAGGTGTTGAACAAGGCCATTTCACTATACGGTACGCCAGCGTAGACCATACCTTGGTGAAGAAGTGGTAGCAGCATGCTGATCAACGTCGTTTCCTGGCCACCGTGAATACTGGAACTGGAGGTAAATGCCGTTGCCGGTTTATCGATCAGAGCGCCATTGGCCCAAAGCTCCGTCGTCCCATCAAGGAAGTGTTTGAGAGCCGATGCCATGTTGCCGAACCGCGTTGGGCTTCCTAACGCTAGACCGGCACAATGTCGTAGGTCCTCCAGGCTGGCATATACGGCTCCTTCATCGGGAATCGAAGGGGCTACGGCTTCACATGTTGCAGACACTGTGGGAACCGTGCGTAGGCGAGCCGATATACCCGCCAAAGACTCGACACCGGCGGCAATCTGTTCCGCCAGCGTGCGGGTGGCACCATGTCGAGAATAGTACAAGATCAGCACATAGGGCGGTTCTGTCTTGCTTGTGCTCATGCTCGGCTCCCTGATGTCGTAGGATCCCTCGGTGGTCAGCCTGGGTATTGTTTCACCGTGAATTCGGCTTATGGGGCGCTGTTGCCATACCTTTCTTGATCGTATGGAAGACAAGCGTGCTCACTATACACTGCGACGAAGACGTCATGAAACATGCGCCGTCATAGCCGTATATAGACCCATGCTCGGGTCCCATCGGCTAGCTGAAGGCGCTGTCGTTCATAACGCTGTCCCAAGCGTTCATAACGATCCAGGCGAGCCAGCTCGGTCTGATTCACCGTGAGGAGATAGCCTTCAACCTCTGTGTCTGGGGACTCGACCAGGTCCAATCCCTTGCGTCGATAACCTTGCAGAATTGCGGTTTCCGGATTGCCGGATCGTCCATAGACCAACCAGCGTACGGGAGCATACTGTAACGTGCCATAAACAAACACCTGATGGGGACCGGGTTCGATTGCCTCGAGATCATCAGGACGATCATAAAAAAACGGGCTCAGCATGGTGAGCCAGAGATAAAAAGCCACGCAAGTGAGACTACCGAGGACTGCAACCACTAGATAGCGCCAACGATGCATGAGTACTCCGGGCGACTATGCCTCAAGTGACTGGACATCAACTGTCGCCACCTTTGCACGCTTTGGTAGAATCGCAAAGAGTTCACTGAGAGAGGAAGTTGACATGAAGCAGGATGACCTCGACTTCCAGCGCGAGATGAGCGATGTGCAACCTCTCTTTCAAGGGCGCGATAAGGCAGACTTGTCATCCAGCAAGCCCGCGGCTCCGTCTCCCGCTCAGATCGCTCGACGGGCGAATGCTGAACACGCGGTGGATGAAGACAACTACCTCTCCGACGATTTCGTTGAGCTCGTCGGATCGCATGATCCCTTGGAGTTCCGCCGCGACGGCATTCAGATCGGCGTGTTCGATCGATTACGTCATGGCGACTACATGCCCGATGCACAATTGTATCTGGTCAAACGCCCCCTGGCAGAATGTCGGCGCGAGCTTTTCCAGTTCCTCAAGGAAGGGTACGACCATGGCATGCGCTGTGTCATGTTGATCCATGGGCGTGGCAAACATGACGACAGTCGTGCCAATGTCCTGCGATCCTATGTGGCCAAATGGCTATGCCAGTTTGAAGAAGTGCAGGCATATACCTCGGCGCCAGCGTCTCGAGGAGGGCTGGGAACGACTTATGTCATGTTGAAGAAATCCGAGAAGGCGAGGGCGCGAAATCGAGAGCGACAGCAAAAGCGTCGTGGGTAAGGAAAAAATGGCCCGGTACCGTATGCCCGGGCCGAAGACTCAAGCTTGTTTCAACCGGCGGGCAAACAACGGTTCATCGACATCGACCGCTGGCTGGTAACTGACACTGAAAGCTCCCAGGGCTCGTAGAGCGTCATCGAGGCGCTGGTCATCACGAAGCGCCAGCGCATCGAAGCCGCAACGGCTCATGTAGAACAGTTGGTCGACCAGTACGTCACCCACTGCGCGGATTTCTCCTTGATATCCATATCGCTCCCTGAGCAAACGGGCGAGTGTATAGCCGCGGCCGTCAGTGAAAGCGGGGAAATCGATGGCAACCAGCGGTGCTTTGGCCAATATCCTGGCCAACTCTCCGGTCAGTTCCGTATCACTTGGCAGCCAGGGTGCCAATGCCTCATCCAGCGGCTGCTCCATCCAGAGCGCGAGGGGAATGATGACGGGACGCGAACTTGGCATTTCGTCCTCGATACGCGACAAGGACCATGTGTCTTCCTCGGGTTGACCAAGCTTGATCAAGGTCCGCGCTTTCTCGAGTTGGCTGTCAGGCATAGACACGCTCCTTGAATGGCTTGATACCGATACGGCGATAGGTATCGAGAAAGATTTCATCGTCCTGGCGTTGTTCGACGTACACCTGTAGCACCTTGTCGATCACGGAAGGTACGTCTTCTCTGTAGAACGAAGGGCCGAGTATCTTGCCTAGCGAGGCATCGTCAGTCGAGTTACCGCCCAATGACACCTGATAATACTCTTCGCCTTTCTTGTCGACGCCAAGAATGCCGATATGTCCCACATGGTGGTGACCACAGGCATTCATGCAGCCTGAAATATTCAGATCCAACGGCCCCAGGTCATACAGGAAATCGAGATCCTCGAAACGTTCCTGAATCGCCTGAGCGACCGGAATCGCGACCGCATTGGCAAGGCTGCAATAGTCGCCACCAGGGCAGCAGATGATGTCATTCAACGTCCCTACGGTAGGATTGGCCATTCCGAGGTCGTCAAGGGCACGCCATAGTGCTTCGAGCTGATCGACTGGCACATCGGAGAGCACGACATTCTGCTCGTGAGTGACGCGAATCTCGCCAAAACTGTACGTATCGGCAAGATCGGCAATGGCATCCATTTGATCGGCAGTGACATCACCAGGAGCGTGCTCACGACGTTTCAGCGACAGTGTGACTGCCTTGTAGCCGGGCACTTTATGATCAGTGACGTTATTGGTGACGAAGCGCCCAAACGCACGACTTTCATCAATTAAACGACTGAACTGCGTGATGGCTCGGTCGTCGACCGAACGACGCTCCGGCTCCGGGAAATGTGATCGAGCCGCTTCCACAGCAGAGTCGGTAAGCGTTTGCGGACCATCCTTGAGATGGGCCCACTCCTCTTCGACGCGTCGGCGATACTCTTCGGTCCCCAGCGCCTTGACGAGAATCTTGATGCGAGCCTTGAACTTGTTGTCACGGCGACCGAACTGATTATAGACACGGACACACGCTTCCAGATAAGTCAGCAAGTGTTGCCAGGGGAGGTCTTCACGCACCACATCGCCGATCATCGGTGTGCGGCCCATGCCACCACCAGCGAGAACCTTGACGCGCAGTTCACCTTGCGCATTGCGCCATAGGCGTAGCCCGATGTCATGCACCTGAATGGCTGCACGGTCGGCATTGGCGCCGGTAACGGCGATCTTGAACTTGCGTGGTAAATAAGCAAACTCGGGGTGCAAGGTCGACCACTGTCGAATCAGTTCACACCAGGGCCGTGGGTCTTCGACTTCGTCACCGGCGATACCGGCGAACTGGTCGCTGGTCGTATTGCGAATGCAATTACCACTCGTCTGAATGGCATGCATCTGAACCTGCGCCAGTTCCGCCAGGATATCGGGCACATCTTCCAGTTTCGGCCAGTTGAGCTGCAGATTCTGGCGTGTGGAAAAATGACCGTATCCACGGTCATAACGACGTGTAATGGTAGCCAGCGCCCGTAGTTGGCGACTGGAAAGCATTCCGTAAGGGATGGCTATCCGTAGCATGGGGGCATGCTTCTGGATATACAGACCATTCTGCAGACGCAGAGGGCGGAATTCATCTTCCCCCAGGCGCCCAGCCATATAGCGTTCCATTTGATCGCGGAACTGGGTGACACGCTCATCGACGAGCGTCTGATCGTAGGTGTCGTACCGATACATTCAGACAGTCCTGCTAGTCAGGGCGAATGAAGGAATATGCCGTGAAACGTACCATACTCCTATCTGTTTATTCTATGAAAGAATAAATGGTCATAGAAATTTATTGAAGCATTATAAGTGGCCATGCCGCAAGCTGGCTACCCGGTGCCGTTCATGGTCACAGCACCAGCTCCTGCCAGCGTCGACGTTGCCATATCAGTGCGAACCACAGGGAGTTGAGACAACGGTAGGCGAGCTGCATCCACCAGATTCCCAGTAGACCGTAGCCAAGTACGATTCCCACCCACCAAGCCAGTGGCAGAAATACCAGCCACTGAGTCGTCAGAGTCGTCGTCATGACGGTGCGGTTTGCACCCGCTCCAAGGAGCGCTTGCCCCAGCACTAATGCTGCGGCATCAAGGACAATCATCAATGCCGTCAGTTGCAGGGGAAGGCGTCCCATATCGATCAAGTCCGGTTCCGTCAGGAACAGGTTCAGCACGAGATCCGGGAACAACAGCATCGGTAGGGCCAGCAATGCCAAGCCGGCCCAGGCGACCTGGACGACATCCCAGCCCCAACGGTGGGCGTCACTCTGTTCGTCACGCCCAATAGCCTGGCCGACCAGGCTCATGGCGGCCAATCCCAATCCCACGCCGGGAAGGATCAGAAACAACGACAGATTGACCAGGACATGGCCCACCGCCACGCTGGCTGTATCCAGATGACCGAGTATCCAGAATAGTACCGCATACCCACCGGCAAACCATAGTTGCTGGAAGGAGTGGGGCACGGCCAGACGCAGTGTGTTGGCAAACACCCTTGGTGGTGGGCGATGTACCAGGAAGCCGCTTGTGGTGGCATGACGAAGGCTATAGACAGCCCAGATGCACACCCCGATGGTGATAGACACCGTCGTGCCGGCCCCGGCTCCGGCAGCCCCCATTTTCGGTAATCCTGCGTGACCGAAAATGAAACCGATGCTCGCCAGGACATTAACCAAGTGCGTTATGCTGATAATGCCTAAATAAAGTCCCGTTCGCTGAATGCCATTCCAATAACCTCGGAAGCAGAAGATCATCGCGATCGCCACCAAGGCGATGACACGCCAGCGAAAGTACTCTACGGCGATATCGCTGACACTGGCTTCTTGAGTGATCAGCGACATCAGCCAGGGAGCCTGCCACAAGCAGAGTACCGAAAGCGGCAGGGCAACCACCAGGGCGATGACCAGACCGGCGTTCAGGGCCGTCGCCCGTCGGTCCCAGGCCATTTCACCGTGGCGTCTTGCCGTCTGTGCCTGAACGCCGGATGACAGTCCAAACACGACGGCAGTGACCAGGAACATGGCATAGCCGCCGATACCGACTCCCGCCAAGGCCTCTTTCCCTAGCGTGCCGACAAGCGCAGCATCAACCAGGTTGAGTACGCTTTGTGACAGCATCCCGCCAATGATTGGCAGGGCTAGTTTCAAGATGGCATGGCGGCGAGAGCGTTCCGGCAGCATGTGACCCTGTTACGATGGATCGTACGACAGTACCGGCGCAAGCCAGCGCTCCAGCTCTGCAAGCGACATCTGTTTGCGTTCCGCCAACGATTCCGCCTGGTCGCGCCCGATCTTGCCCGTCGAGAAGTACTTCGACTCGGGATGCGCGAAATACCAGCCCGAGACGGCCGCAGCAGGCCACATGGCAAAGCTCTCGGTGAGCGTCAATCCCGTATGGCGCTCGGCATCGAGGAGCTCGAACAACTTGCGCTTCTCGGTATGGTCCGGACACGCTGGGTAGCCGGGGGCAGGGCGTATGCCTTGATACTTTTCAGCAATCAACTCCTCGTTGGGCAACGCTTCATCCGGTACGTATCCCCAGAATTCCTTCCGCACGCGCTCGTGCATATGCTCGGCGAATGCCTCGGCCAGACGGTCGGTAAGCGCCTGGACCATGATGGCATTGTAGTCATCGCCTTCCGCTTCATAGCGCTTGGCCAATTTATCGACACCATGACCGGTAGTCACCGCGAAGCCGCCAATCCAGTCGGGCTTGCTGACACCATCATCTTTGGGAGCCACGAAATCGGCCAGGCTATAGCAGATGCCACCACGGTTTTTCGACGTTTGCTGGCGAACATGATGCAGGCGCTCGATGACTTCCGTACGCGTCTCATCGGCATAGACCTCTATGGTGTCATCGTCGACCGTATTGGCCGGCCACAGGCCGATGACACCACGCGCTTCCACCAAGCGCTCATCGACCAGCTTGCGTAGCATGGTCTGAGCGTCATCGAATAGATTGCGTGCGACTTCGCCCACTTTTTCGTCATCGAGAATCTTCGGGTATTTGCCCGACAACTGCCAGCTCATGAAGAACGGAGTCCAATCGATGCGCTCGACAAGTGTATCGAGATCATAATCGTCGAAGGCCTTGAGTCCGGTAAATGCAGGTTCTGGGGGCGTGAATTCACTCCAGTCAGGCGCGAACTTGCGTTTACGGGCCTCTTCATAACTCACATCCGCGGCTTTCGGACGACGTTTCGCATTACGCTCACGAACTTTTTCGTACTCTTCGCGAATCTCGGACACGTAGGTGTCCTTGAGTTCGTCCGACAACAGCCGTCCTGCTACACCAACCGCACGCGACGCATCCGTGACATAGATGACCGGATGATCGTATTGGGGTTCGATCTTCACGGCGGTATGCGCTTTGGATGTCGTTGCACCACCGATCAGCAAGGGGAGATCGAAGTCTTGACGCTTCATTTCCTTGGCGACATGCACCATTTCGTCAAGCGACGGTGTGATCAGACCGGAGAGCCCGATGATATCAGCTTTCTCTTCCTTGGCAGTCTGGAGGATCTTTTCAGTCGGTACCATGACGCCCAGATCCACGACATCGTAATTGTTGCACTGCAGGACAACGCCCACGATGTTCTTGCCGATGTCATGGACGTCGCCCTTGACCGTTGCCATGACGATCTTGCCCTTGGGCTTGGTATCGGCTGTCTTCTCGGCTTCGATATACGGGATCAAGAGGGCAACGGCCTGCTTCATGACGCGGGCGGATTTCACGACCTGCGGCAGGAACATCTTGCCTTCACCGAATAGATCGCCGACCACGTTCATGCCGTCCATCAAGGGGCCCTCGATGACTTCGATAGGGCGCTCGGCACGCTGTCTGGCCTCCTCGGTGTCATCCTCGATGTAGGCAGTGATGCCTTTGACAAGCGCATGTTCGATACGCTTTTCGACCTCCCAACTGCGCCATTCGAGGTCTTCCTGTTTGTTGGCGCTGCTACCATCACCCTTATAATTATCGGCGATCTCCAGCAGCCGTTCCGTCGAGTCGTCACGGCGATTGAGCACGACATCCTCGACGGTCTCACGCAGCTCTTCGGGCAAATCATCGTAGACGGCGAGTTGGCCGGCGTTGACGATCCCCATCGTCATGCCGGCATGTACGGCATGATAGAGGAACACGGAGTGGATCGCTTCGCGCACCGGGTTGTTGCCCCGGAACGAGAAAGAGACGTTGGAGACGCCCCCCGAGATCATGGCATGGGGTAAATTGTCGCGAATCCACCGGGTCGCCTGGATGAAGTCCACCGCATAGTTGTTGTGTTCCTCGATCCCGGTCGCGATGGCGAAGATATTGGGATCGAAGATGATGTCTTCGGCAGGATAGTCCAGTTCATCGACGAGAATGCGGTAGGCGCGTTCACTGATTTCGGTCTTGCGTTCGAAGGTATCGGCCTGTCCCTCTTCATCGAAGGCCATGACCACGATGGCTGCCCCGAAACGCCGGCAGGCGGTGGCTTGCTCACGAAAAGCGTCTTCCCCTTCCTTGAGCGAGATGGAGTTGACCACGGCCTTGCCTTGAACGCACTTGAGACCTGCCTGAACGATCTCCCACTTGGAAGAGTCGACCATGATCGGCACCCGCGAAATGTCAGGCTCACCGGCGATCAGCTTGAGAAAGCGCTCCATGGCTTCCTCGGACTCGAGCATCCCTTCGTCCATGTTGATGTCGATGATCTGGGCACCGTTCTCGACCTGTTCCAGGGCAACTTCAAGTGCTGTGGTGTAGTCGTCGTCCTGGATCAAGCGCTTGAAGCGCGCAGAGCCCGTCACATTGGTTCGTTCCCCGACGTTGACGAACAAGGAGTCCGCGTCGATGTTGAAGGGTTCCAACCCAGACAGGCGGCATGCCTTGGGACGTTCAGGAATCTGGCGGGGCGCCAGGCCACGAATGGATTCGGCAACGGCGCGAATATGTTCCGGTGTACTGCCGCAGCAACCACCCATGATATTGACCAGCCCGCTGGAAGCGAACTCGGAAACGATAGCCGCCATTTCATCAGGCGTTTGATCGTATTCACCGAATTCGTTGGGCAGACCGGCATTGGGGTGGGCAGATATGTAGGTATCAGCTTTGTTCGAGAGTTCCTCGATATAGGGGCGCAGCTCTTCAGCCCCCAGGGCACAGTTCAAGCCAATGGAGAAAGGCTGGGCATGTCGGATGGAGTTCCAGAAAGCCTCTGTCGTCTGTCCCGAGAGTGTGCGCCCCGATGCATCGGTGATCGTGCCGGAAATCATTACCGGAACACGCTCTCCATGGGCTTCGAACATCTCTTCCAGGGCATAGACGGCTGCCTTGGCGTTGAGCGTATCGAAGATGGTTTCGATCAGGATCAGGTCGACCCCACCTTCGACGAGAGCTTCCGCCGCTTCACGATAATTTTCTCGCAATTCGTCGAACGTGACGTTACGTTTCGACGGATCGTTAACGTCCGGCGATATCGAGGCTGTTCTGCTGGTCGGGCCCAGGACGCCAGTCACATAGCGAGGAATACCGGTTTCCTCGGCGACTTCGTCACATATCTCGCGAGCCAGCCTGGCCGATTCACGGTTGAGTTCGGGGACCAGCGACTCCATTTCGTAATCGGATTGCGACAGGCGCGTACTGTTGAAAGTGTTACTTTCGATGATGTCCGCACCCGCCTCGAGATAGTCCCGATGAATGCGTTTGACCAGTTCCGGTTGGGTTAGCGACAAAAGGTCGTTATTGCCCTTGAGTTGCCCAGCCCAGTCCTTGAATCGCTCACCTCGAAACTCTTCTTCGCTGAGATCGGCGTTCTGCAGCATGGTCCCCATGCCGCCATCCAGTATCAGAATGCGTTCTGCCAGGCTTGCGTTCAATTGGTCAGTCACGGGGGTAAAGGCAATAGCCATATAAAATCAAATCTCCCGCATCGAAATGCGTTTCGTTGTGATGTCGAAATGAGATAGCCAAGCCACTATATCAGAAAGCACCATGCCTCTTCACATCGGTCATGCCTGAGTATTTCACTCGGGATTGTGTCAGACGCCAGTTTTTCTTATCATTAGAGGCAAATCCGTTCTCAGCCTTTGGGATCCAAGCGTCATGAGCGAGAGCATTCAAATTACCGATAGTGCCCAGGAGTACCTGGCAGAGCTGCTCGACAAGCAGAATGTCGAGGGCATCGCCGTTCGTATCTTCATCACTCAACCAGGTACGCCTTACGCAGAAACCTGCCTGGCTTACTGCCGGCCGGGCGAAGAGGAACCCACTGACGAAAAACTCGAACTCGACAAGATCAATGTCTTCCTGGACCAACACAGCCTGCCATTCCTGGAAGAGGCCGTGGTCGATTTCAACGCCGACCGCATGGGAGGGCAACTGACCATCAAGGCACCGAATGCCAAGATGCCCAAGGTCAACGCCGACAGTCCCATGGAAGATCGCGTCAACTACGTCCTTTTCAGTGAGATCAACCCCGGGTTGGCCTCGCACGGCGGGGAAGTGCGTCTCATCCAGTTGACCGATGACAACCTGGCGGTGTTGCAATTCGGCGGGGGATGCCAAGGGTGTGCTGCCGTCGACTTGACACTCAAGGACGGCGTCGAACGGACGCTGCTTGAGCGTGTCCCCGAAT
The DNA here is from genome assembly GCF_008079445.1 of Aidingimonas lacisalsi. Taxonomy (GTDB): domain Bacteria; phylum Pseudomonadota; class Gammaproteobacteria; order Pseudomonadales; family Halomonadaceae; genus Aidingimonas; species Aidingimonas lacisalsi. The sequence continues at coordinate 260,730 of NZ_VRYH01000004.1, forward strand.
TGGCCGGCATCCGTGACGTGACGGACCATACCGACACCAGCCAAGCTTACTACCGTTAACTGTATAATACGCCGCTTATGACATCGATCCCGAGCCCTCAGGCAGCCCAGGAAGAGCTGGTGGATGAATTCGATATATTCGATAACTGGATGGATCGTTATCAGTACATTATCGACATGGGAAAACAGCTACCGGCTTTTCCCGATGAGTGGAAAACGGACGACCTGAAGATTCAGGGCTGTCAGTCCAACGTCTGGATGCATCATCGGTTCGATGGCGAGCGCTTGCACTTCGATGCGACATCGGATGCCGCGATCGTATCCGGGCTGATAGCCGTACTGATGCGCATCTATAATGATCGCCCGCCGCATGAAATCATTCAGACCCCCCCCAGTTTTCTGGACGCACTGGGGCTCGATAAGCATCTTTCGCCGACACGGAGCAATGGGCTGCACGCCATGCTCGGCCGTATCTATGACACCGCCAAGGAAGAAACGGCAGCGTAGCAGCATTGGCCTTAGCGGTGTCTGCTGCGGCTGGTCGGTCTGTGATCGGGGCAGGGCACGGGGTCAACTCCGCCGGGATGCCACGGGTGGCATTTTACGACGCGCTTGAGTGCTAGCCAGCCTCCAGTGAATGCGCCATGCGCTCGTATGGCCTCTACAGCGTATTGTGAGCAACTTGGCCAGAAGCGGCAACGAGGGCCCAGCAAAGGGCTGATCAGATACTGATAGCCCCTGAGCAGGCCAATCAAGGACCCTCGTACCAGTAATTTGAGCCAGTGCAGTGACATTACGAATGATCCGCGTAGAGCGTCTCTGGCGACATCATGGGGGCCTGGTTGATACGCGCCATGCCATCGTCATCGAGTCGCACGTAAAAGCAGCTACGGCGTCCCGTATGGCATGCGGGTCCATCCTGCTCGACCTGGAGCAGCAAGGTGTCGCCGTCGCAATCCAGGCTGGCTGACTTGAGACGCTGCTCTTGTCCCGATGACTCGCCTTTGCGCCATAATTTAGCGCGAGAGCGGGACCAGTAACAAACGCGCTGCGTTCGCAACGTCTCCTCCAGCGCATCCCTGTTCATCCAGGCCATCATTAGCACCTCACCACTATCGTGCTGCTGAGCGATAGCGGGGAGCAAGCCGTCGGCATTCCACTGAACAGCATCCAGAACATCGGCAAGCAGCCGTTCTGCGCCGTCATCTCGCTCTAGTTCTTTGAATAGCTGGCTCATAAGTTCATGTATCCTCGTTGCGTCAAGGGCGTGTCATACCACACTGATCGCATAGCCCCTGTAGCTCGATGGTTTGCCGCTCGACGCGAAAGCCGAGGGCGCGTGCCTGCTCACCAAGCAAAGAGTTGACATCATCGAGATGCAATTCTTCGACACGTCCGCATGAGCGACAAATCAGTAATTGAAAGCCATGTACGTGTTCGGGACAAGGGCAGGCGACGTAAGCATTCAGCGACTCGATACGATGCACAAGGCCTTGCTCGATCAAGAAGTCCAGCGCTCGGTAGACGGTAGGGGGGCGTGCAGCACCGTGCTCGACGGCTAGTTTGTCGAGCAACTCATATGCCTTGAGACCACCACTAGCCGTGGCAATCATTTCCAGCACTCGGCGTCGAATCGGCGTAAAGCGTGCCCCGCGATTCTGGCACTGGCGTTCAGCTTGTTGTATAAGCATGGCGGTATCGGGCATGAAAAGCCTAATTTCATCGAACGTAACGCCGACATTCTACGTGGGCTGGAGCTCGTCAGCTAGCCGATACGGAGACTGTACCAGGCGTATTGTTCATGGTGGGATGCAATTCACCACGGCGGGCGAAATGCTGCTGGGCAAAAGAAACACGGGATTTCGCATCAACGTGAGGAGGCTGTTGTTCGATCAAGTCGAGTCGAGGACGAAGGCCTTCACCATTGGCCATTTGAATGGCGAGTCCTGGGCGGGCATTGAGTTCAAGCAACATCGGTCCATGATCCCGGTCCAACACCATGTCGGCACCGAGATAACCGAGCCCGGTCATTTCATGACAACCGGCGGCCAGCAGCAGCAGGGTATCCCACCCTGGAATCTTGAGGCTGGCCAATTCATGCCCAGTGTCAGGGTGATCGCTTCGCGATCGGTCAAACTGCACACCACGCAATGCCGTTCCTGTTGCAATATCCAACCCAACGCCAACGGCACCCTGATGCAGGTTCGCCTTGCCATCCGAGGCAGCGGTAGACAGACGCATCATGGCCATGACGGGGTAACCCTGGAAGATGATGACGCGAATATCGGGGACACCTTCATAAGTATATTCAGTCAGCGATTCATCAAAGTTGATGAGCGCTTCAACGACGGCGACATCGGGTGAACCGCCCAGCGAATATAATCCCGAAAGAATGTTGGAGACATGTCGTTCGAGATCACCCCGACCGAGCCGGGTACCACTCGGCTTGACATAGGCATCGTTCGCGACGTGTTCCACGACGAGGATACCTTTCCCACCACTGCCTTTGGCCGGTTTGATGACGAATCCCGGCTGCCCAGAGACAATGCGACTGATATGCTTGACATCGAATTGTGTCGTCACCGTTCCGATCAAGGCAGGTGTCGTGATGCCATGTTCATGGGCCAACAGCTTGGTCTTGAGCTTGTCGTCGACCAGCGGGTAGAGGCGGCGATTATTGTATCGCCCGATATAGCGTATGTTGCGGCGATTCATGCCGATGATGCCCTTGGCCGACAACTTGCGCGGGGATGTCCAGTTGAACATGGTTTCAGTCCTCCGTGACCGGCTTGAAACGGCGTAACTCCAATAGCCGGTACCCCGTATAATTACCCAGCAGGAGAATCAGGGACATCAGGATGAACTGCACGCCAAGGAAGTTGAACGTGATGTGGCGAACCCAGGGATTGTTCATCGCCAGATAGGCCAGAATGGCAGTCAACAGGCTGCCGCCCCCTTGAATGAGGACTTCTTTCGGGCCTTCTTCTTCCCACAGGATCGACATCCTTTCGATGGTCCAGGCCAGAATGATCATGGGGAAGAAGGTGATCGTCAGCCCCGCATTGAGGCCAAACCGATAAGAGAGCACCGAGAACACCGAAATGATCGCGATGACCGTAATAATGACGGCAGACACTCGTGCCACGAGCAACAAATTCAGATAGGACAGATAATTACGGATAACCAGACCAACGGCGACCACCAGCAGGAAACCGATGAGCCCGGTCAACAAGGATGTCTGTATGAAGGCGAGGGCGATCAATACCGGCATGAACGTCCCCGATGTCTTGATGCCGACCAGTACCCGCAGGAAGACCACAACCAGAGCACCGATGGGGATCAACAGAATTGTCTGGAACAGTGCCTGTTCTTCCAGTGGCAGGCTATGGATCGAGAAGTTGAGCAGGGTATCCGTCGACAGCTGGTTACGAACTGCGGCTGCCGCGGGCTGGTTGTGGCGGATCATGGAAAAGCCAATGTCGGAATTGGTTCCACCCTCGACCTCAAGCACGGCTTCACCGTTGGCTTCCCACAACAATAAATTATCCGGTCGGCCTTGCTCCCCCGTCGTCGGGTTGTAAAGTGCCCACTGATCCTCATCGAACACCTGTAACCAGGTCGTCAGGTTCTGACGCCGCCGCCCGTCCTCGAGCAAGAGTCCACTGATAGAACGTGCATGCACTCCAGCTTCGTTCAAGAGTCGGACAAACAGGGGAGTACGCTCGAACTCATTCAGCAGTAACCGAGCGTTTTCTCCCTGACGATCGCCGGTGAATTCACGAATGAGCTCACGAGTGAAGGTGAATGGGTCTGCAGAACGCTGATGGGCACGGTCGATGATTTCCGTGGCTGCCGTACCATAGGGCCGTTCCCACACGATGGTTTCAGGCAGCTCGGGCCGAACGGAGCGAGGAGGGCGCGAGTCAGGCGCGGCAAGCAGTTGCACCGAGTAATAGAGCCGCTGGGTACCGCTGGCCTCTCGTCTCGACCACTCGGCACGCCGCCCGCGATCATCTTCCAGGAACGACAGTCCATAGCCCGACGATGCGGTATTTTCCGTCAAGACCCGGTAATCCTGCTGATTGGAAGGTAATGCCATGTCGACAATGACAGGACCATTATCTGCATCGAAACTGACCTGGGCTTCGACTTCCCATACTTGACGTTGTTCACCGGGAGTCCAGGGCACATCGAATTGCACATGCCGATGGATGCTCATGCCGATGCCGGCAATCATCAAGATCCCTGTGAGGATATAGAAGGGCAAACGTGACATGCAGGATCCTTGCAATCAGGTGTGTTGATCACTCTTCATCATATTCGGCATCGCGAGCCTCGTCCTTGGCTGCTTGATCCGAAGGTTCTCCACCGGGGAACTCGGGGCGCTCATAGCGGTAATTCTCGGCGACATCGACGATCGCAATGTCCATCATGAAGCGTCGTCCCAGCAGGATGGGAAAACTCATATTCCGCCGGTCACTCAAGGTGAAGTCCACATGTTCGCGAATCGGGCCCAATGTCATCAATAGACTGATGACAGGGCGTGTTTCCGTTCCGGACGCCTGCATGATCCGTACCTGACGCTCGACTGGCGCTTCGATCCAGGCATCTCTGACATCCTCGACAACGGCCTGGTCGTCGTCGAGAGCCAGCTTGAAGCGTACCCAGTCTTCGCCGTCACGCTCGAACGGCGTGATGTCGCGGGCAGATATCGATGACGTATTGGCACCGGAATCGATCCGGGCCTTCAAATAAGTACCGATATCGGGAAAACCGACCCATTCACTGCGACCCAGGACCTGCTTGTCGCGGTAGCTATCCATTTCATCGTCCGGGTCGCACAGCGTCGGTGGGCGTTGAGGATCGACATCCAGCAGTTTGATATCGCTATGTAGTTGACGCAACAAGCTACCGAGTTCGCGGACATCCGCAGTGAGCATGGCGGTTTCGTTCCGGTGAGCTTCAAGCGCATTGTCGCTGGCTTTGCATTGGCTGGCGACATGTTGTTCGAATTCAGCGAGTCGGCTTTCGAACATGGCGGGTGTCAAGCGAGGTTCGGGCTCTTGCTTGGACCATTGCACGATCCCGCATCCCGACAGCAACACGGCCGCCGACACGAATGACACGAATAACAGCATGCGTGGTAACGGAGAGCGTGAAGAGCGCAGGGGGGTAAGCATGTCGTCAGGAGTCCTTGGACGGATGATAGCTCGGTACAGAAAATGCTATGGGTTCGGGAATCATAAAGATTTGGCGACCAGACTTCCAATCCATGCCGCGGGGATTGTGTTCTGATAGACCTTATTTAACATAATATACATTATGCGCAATTTCATCATGGCAAGAACACCCAACCATATGCTCTCTCTATCCATCGCACCAATCATCGTCATACGACCCCCATGACGCCTCATCGCGTGATCGAAGCGTCATGGGTGCAGATAGTAACGCGCCTATTGACGTCTACACTCAATCGTCTTCCGCTGGTGCATACGAACCATCTTCCCGATGTACTTCATTGCCCGTGATCGGTGGCGTGAATACACAGGCCAGATGCATTGTCTTGCGGGCACGCAACAGATGTTCGTCGTGTTGATCGAGAATGTAGATGTCGCCCGGTTTAATTGGCCAGATCTTGCCATCGGCCAAGGTCTCTACTTCACCTTCACCTTCGATGCAGTACACGGATTCGTAATGATGCTTGTAGTGAATATGAGTCTCTGTCCCTTCGAATATCCTGGTGATGTGGAACGAAAAGTTACCACCATCGTTGGCCAGGACCAGGCGCGTGCTATCCCAGTTGCCGTTTTCTGCCGTCACCAGACGTTCCGTCTGGCGAGCCTCTTCGATATTACGCACGATCATCGCGAATTCCTCCATGCGGTTACACATAGACGACGGCCCGTCAGGAACGGGCCGTCGCAGCGTTTGGTCAGCCTAGCCGTCTCCCGGTAGAGATCAAGCAAAGGCCGCTTTGGTACTGGCATCCAGGATGTCCAACCCTTCCAACAGGTCTTCATCACTGATCGTCAGCGGGCACAAGCACTTGACGACATGGCCATCGTGACCACTGGTTTCGATGATCAAACCCCGTTTGAATGCTTCTGCACTGATCTTGTCAGCATTGTCACCGGTTCCGACATCAAGGCCGCGCATCAAACCGCGGCCACGTTCTGATGCGTCGATACCCTGCTCGGTTAACCAGGCTGCCAGTTTTTCGAAGCGATCGGCGACGACCCTGCCCTTGCGCTGCACGTCGCGCTCCAGAGTGTCATCGCTCCAGAAACGCTTGAGCGCGGCAGTGCCGGTCACCATGGCCATGCCGAAGCCTCGGAACGTGCCGTTATACTGTCCAGGTTTCCATTTGTCGAGTTCAGGTCGCATCAGGACATGGGCGAACGGCAGACCAAAACCGGACAATGACTTGGAGTTGGTGACGATATCCGGCGTAATACCGGCATGTTCGAAGCTGAAGAACTTACCTGTACGCCCGCATCCTGCTTGGATGTCATCGACGATGAGCAGAATATCGTGGCTACGGCAGATCGATTCGAGTCGCTTCAACCAGTCTAGACCCGCGGGATTGATACCGCCCTCGCCTTGTACTGTCTCGATGATGACAGCGGCAGGTAAATCCAGGCCACTGGAATTATCGCCGAGCAGTTTCTCGAAATAGGACAGCGTATCCATGCTGTCGCCCATGTAGCCATCGAACGGCATGAACGCGCCGCCTTGCGTGGGTATGCCTCCCGTCGCTTCACGGAACTTGCGATTGCCGGTCGTGGCCAGCGCGCCCATGGTCACGCCATGGAAGCCATTGGTGAACGCGACGATGTTGTGGCGCCCTGTCGCAACACGCGCGAGCCGAATTGCCGCTTCAACGGCATTGGTACCGGTTGGACCCGGCAGGTGTACCTTGTAGTTCAGTCCACGCGGTTTGAAGATGACTTCTTCGAGCGTCTCGAGATAGTCGCGCTTGGCTTGTGTCCACATATCCAAGCCATGTACTACACCATCATCCATTAGATAATCGACGAGGGCCTGTTTCAGTTCCGGATGGTTGTGGCCGTAATTGAGCGTGCCGGCACCGGCCAGAAAGTCGATGTATTCACGTCCATCTTCCGAGGTCAGCCGTGCTCCTTTGGCCTTCGTGAATACAACGGGGAAGGAGCGTGAATATGTCCGAACGTCTGACTCCATGCGTTCGAGGATTTCGGTCTGCATCATGCTCTCCTGTGACTATGGCGAGAAAGGAAACTCATTGGAACGATCGTGTTCATTGGCCCGAGCCCATGTCGGCCGGACCCGAGCGAATACACGAGGTCTACGTCGACCTGTCTGTTGACAGCAGGCCGGCGCGACCGGGTTAAACGGGAATGCATCAGATACGCTCGGGCTGGAAAGGTCCGATGCGTACCAAGTTTTCGGGATCGTGTTCCCCACCGAGTTGATCGGTCGAGAAATATTCACGGCTATTGAGAGGTGCTTGCCAACGATCCGCAAGGCGAGTGAAAAGCCCCCAGGAGGCTTCATTATCCGGCGTGATAGTGGTTTCCAGATGACGCACATCCGTCATTTCCGGGCGACCCATGACGGCTTCGACCAAACGGCGAGCCAGCCCCGTACCCCTGGCCTTTTCACCGACGGCGACCTGCCAGAGGAAATAGGTGTCCGGCGAGTTGCTTTTGACATAACCGGAAACGAAACCAACGATTTCTCCCTCTTCGTTGGTAGCGACGGCACAACTGTTGCGAAATTGTGTCGCTAACAGCAAATAAGCATACGCCGAATTGACATCCAAGGGCGGGCAGGACTTGACCAGTTCGTAAATCCCCCAACCGTCATCGGGGTTGGGCTTACGAATGAATAGCGGCGCTTTTTCATTGCCAACCACAGCATCCGCAACACTAGGTCGTGCGAGGTCGGCAGATGGCGTGAAAGGCTGTGTCGTTACGTTCATGGTTCTACTTCGCTGTTGCGAATTCGTTAGTGATTATAACAGCCCTTTCGATTAGATCAAAAAGTCTCTTATCTCAGAGCGGAAACTCCATAAATCCCCATTATACGGCTGAACCCTCAAAGCATGGCGACTCCACGCGAGAGTGCCATGCTTGAGTATAGACTGGTCGAATGGTATCGGCTGCCTACCGGCGGGTCACACTGCGCATGGTGACGAACTCTTCCGCCCCGGTGGGATGAATGCCGACGGTAACATCGAAATCTGCCTTGGTCAGCCCGGCACGTACTGCGATGGCAATCCCCTGGATCACTTCTCCGGCTTCTTCGCCCACCATATGAGCCCCAATGACACGGTCGGAAGCATCATCGACGATGAGTTTCATCAGGCAACGCTCATCGCTTCCCGACAGGGTATGTTTCATGGGGCGGAAATCGGCGCTATAGACACGGATGTTGCCGTAGACCTCTCTGGCCTCCTCTTCAGAGAGGCCCACAGTGCCGATATTCGGATGGCAGAAAACCGCTGTCGCAATGTTGTGGTAGTCCAGATTCCGGGGAGGATCATCGGTGAAATGGTGCTGCACCATATGCATCGCTTCCTCCAGAGCGACAGGTGTCAACTCCGGTCCACCGGTAACGTCGCCCAATGCCAGAATGGACGGTACCGAGGTTTCATAAGCTTCATTGACTTTGAGGGTGCCGTCGTCGTTGAGGACGATATCAAGCTGATCGAGCCCCAGGCTTTGCAGATGTGGCTTACGTCCTGTCGCTGCCAGTACGGCATCGACTTCGATGACTTCGCCGTTGGTGAGCGTCACTTGCAAACCACTCTGGGCACGTTCAATGCATTCGATATTGGTTTCAAAGTGAAGCTGAACGCCCTTCTTGGCCATTTCATCGCGCGTGAATTCACGGACTTCGCGGTCGAAGCCTCTCAGGAACAGCTCGCCTCGATAGATCAAGTGGGTCGAGCTGCCGAGTCCGTTGAAGATGCTCGCAAACTCAACGGCGATGTAGCCTCCACCGAGTACCAGGAAACGCTCGGGGAAGGTGTCGAGATCGAAGACCTGGTTGGAATCGACGACGTGTTCGTTACCGGGAAAGTCGGGTACCCAGGGCCAGCCGCCGGTGGCGACGAGAATCTTGTCGGCGCTGACCGTCTCGCCCGCGACGTCAATGTGGTGGGCATCGATGACATGAGCACGAGCGTTATACAGACGAACATCGGCACCATCCAGCAAGCGCCCGTAAATCCCATTGAGCCGCTGGATTTCCGCAATCTTGTTGTCGCGCAGTGTCGCCCAGTCGAAGCGTGGCGCTTCAGGCAGGTTCCAGCCGAATCCGGCACTGTCCTCGAAGGCGTCATGAAAATGCGCCGCATAGGAATAGAGTTTCTTGGGGACGCAGCCCACGTTGACGCAGGTACCCCCTAGATAGCGATCCTCGGCCACAGCGACGCGGGCCCCGGTTGCCGCCGCCGTCCGCGCGGCTCGGACTCCGCCTGAACCGGCGCCGATTACAAAGAGGTCATAGTCGAATTCGGACACGAAGTATCTCCTGAAATGACAGTTCATCGTTGATCGGCAATGATGATACCAGCCGAGGAGGCAACTCGGCAGTGGCATCGATTGACGCGGACATGCCTGCACGGTAAAAACCGGGCTCGATGTCGATCATTCCAATCCGTTGGGGGGAACAAGCAATGAAAGAGGAAATGCGACGCCTGCTGGAGCGTAACCAGCAATGGGCGAAAGCCATCAGTGAACAAGACCCTGACTTCTTCCCACGCTTATCGCAACAGCAGAATCCGGAATATCTCTGGATCGGCTGTTCCGACAGCCGGGTACCCGCCAACCAGATCATCGATCTGCCTCCAGGGGAAGTGTTCGTCCATCGTAATGTGGCCAACCTGCTCCATCCCAATGACATGAATGCACTGTCCGTCGTGCAGTACGCGGTCGACGTGCTGAAGGTCAAGCACATCATGATCGTCGGTCATTACGGGTGCGGAGGCGTGCGTTCCGTCGTGGCCGGCGGAGAATGCGGTATCGTCGACTACTGGTTGCACTCCGTACGGGATCTTTTCAGTCGTCATCGTGCTGAATTGAGCGCCCTCTCCCAGGACGAACAGGTCGACCGTCTTTGCGAGCTCAATGTCCAGATGCAAGTGGACAATCTGTGTCGGACCAAGATCATCCAGCGTGCCTGGCAGCGTGGCCAATCGTTGGCGGTACACGGCTGGATTTATGGCCTGGCGGACGGGTGCGTTCATGATTTGGACTGCAGTGTGACGGGGCTTGATCAAGTCGCCCAACTGTACCGTGTCGACCGTCCGGCATCGGCAGACGAGGGCACGTCAGACGATTGAACATCCGGTGATATTCAGTCAGCGAATGGCGCGTGTCATAATTTCGATTGTCCCTATCTCAAACGACTGTCTAAGGTTAAGCCGTCATCGGCGTCCACACTAGCGACTTCCGAGGGCGTGCGATAACAATCAACAATAGATAGTCAACCCGGAGTTGGGGACCTCATGAATTTCAACAAGACCGTAATGGCCGCCGTCATTGGCGCGACCATGGCAGGCGCTGTTGCATTACCTGCCGCTGCACAAAGCGACGATGTGACCTCCTTGCGCATGGCGTACGATGCCGACCCGGTATCACTGGACATCCACGAGCAACTGTCCGGCGGCATACTGCAACTCTCCCACATGACATTCGATCCTCTGGTTCGCTGGACCCAGGACCTGGATTTCGAGCCACGCCTGGCTAGCGACTGGGAGCAAGTCGACGATACGACCTTGCGCATGACCCTGCGTGAGGACGTCAGTTTTCATAGTGGCAACACGTTCACCGCCGAAGATGTCGTCTGGACCGTTGACAGGCTCAAACGCAGTCCGGATTTCAAAGCGATTTTCGAACCGATTTCCCGCGTCACGGCCGTCGATGAGCACACTGTCGAGTTCGAGACAGAGAAGCCTTACCCGCTGCTGCTCAATCTGGCGACCTATATCTTTCCGATGGACCGAGAGTTCTACACCGGTACGGATGAAGACGGCGATCCGAAGGACGAGATCGTCAAGAACGGCAATTCCTATGCCTCGACTCATGTGTCGGGCACCGGCCCATTCACGGTGAGCGAGCGTCAGCAAGGCGTGCGCGTGGAATTCGAGCGCAACACCAATTATTGGGATGAAGCGTCTCCCGGTAATGTCGACCGGATCGAACTCACGCCGATCAGTGAGAACGCGACTCGAGTCGCCGCCCTGCTCTCCGAGGATGTCGATTTCATCGCCCCGGTGCCACCCAACGATCTGGAACGTGTTCGTGAAGACGAGAACGCGAATCTGGTCACCATGTCCGGTACACGGATCATCCTGTTCCACATGAACCAGGAGCGCGTCGAGGCCTTCCAGGATCCGCAGGTGCGAAAGGCTTTTGCCTACGCCATCAATCAGGAAGGTATCGCAGATCGGTTGATGAAAGGGTTTGCCACGCCTGCTGCCCAGTTCTCGCCGGAAGGCTATGCGGGGCATGTGCCGGATCTCGAACTTCGCTATGACCTGGAGAAAGCCAAGACACTGATGGCCGATGCCGGTTACGAGGATGGCTTCGAGATCACGATGATGGCTCCGAACAACCGTTACGTGAACGATGCCAAGATCGCTCAAGCCGTTTCCGCGATGCTGGCACGTATCAACGTCGACGTCGACCTCAAGACACTGCCGAAAGCGCAGTATTGGGGAGAATACGATGACCGTGCCGCTGACATGATGATGATCGGTTGGCATGCTGATACAGAGGACTCGGCCAACTTCCATCAGTACCTTACCGAGTGCCCTGACTCGGAAAGCGGTGGTGGGCAGTACAATGCCGGTAACTACTGCAATCCCGAGGTCGATGAGCTGGTCTCTCAGGCCAACCTGGAAATCGATCAGGACAAGCGCGCCGAGATGCTTCAGGAAGTCGAGCAGACGCTGTATGACGAAGCCGCCTTCGTTCCCTTGCATTGGCAGGATCTGGCATGGGCATCGGCGTCGCATATCGAGATCGAACCCATCCTCAATGTGATGAACTTCCCCTATCTGGGAGATCTGGTCATCAACGACGAATAATCCATGACGGCGCGCCCGGACCAGGGCGCGTCACCGTTTCTCGTGTGGGACGCCTCTCATGCTCGCTTTCTTGATCAAGCGTTTGTTTCATGCGCTGTTGGTGATGTTCGTCATCAGCGTGATCGCGTTTGCCATTCAGGACAACCTGGGAGACCCGATCCAGCAGATGGTCGGCCAGTCGGTACCTGAAAGCGAACGCGCCCAATTACGTGAGGAATTGGGACTCAACGACCCATTCCTGGTGCAGTATCTCCGCTTCGCGATCAATGCTGCTCAATTCGATTTCGGCTACTCCTATGTCTTCAACCAGCCGACCACGGAGGTCATTGCTCGGCATCTTCCAGCGACTCTGGAGCTGGTGGCTTCGGCAACCTTCCTGATCGTCGTGCTATCCGTACCTATCGGCGTCTACAGTGCGATCAAGCCCCGCGCCTGGTTGTCACGTTTCTTCATGGGCATATCGATCATCGGTATCTCGATTCCCGTGTTTCTGACCGCGATCGTGTTGATTCAGATTTTTGCCATTGGCATCAGTTGGACCCCCTTCCCTGCGGATACGTCCTGGGGAACATGGCTCAACGAGGTGGTCTCTACCGAGGGAGGCATGCCGGCCTATGGCCGTGGTGACCCCATCCATGTCGTGGGTACCTGGTATACCAACTTCGCCTCTCCTCGTGGGCTCCTCTATCTGGTATTACCCGCCATATCATTGGCCTCGATCATGTTACCGCTGTTCATCCGGCTGATACGTGCCGAGATGCTCGAAGTGCTGCAATCCGATTACATCAAGTTCGCTCGTGCCAAGGGCATTCGCTTGCGTCGTATCTACTTCTTGCATGCGTTGAAGAACACCATGTTGCCGGTCATTACCGTCGGGGGGGTACAGATAGGCACCCTCGTGGCCTACACGATTCTCACCGAAACGGTTTTCCAGTGGCCTGGCATGGGCCTGATGTTCCTCGATGCCATTGAGCGTTCCGACATACCGTTGATCGTGACCTATTTGATGATCGTCGGGTTGATCTTCGTGATCACGAACACACTCGTCGACCTGATTTACGGGCTCGTCAATCCTACGGTCAAGCTGACAGGAAAACCTGCATGAATTCGATGTCTCCTTCGCTAAGCCGCTGGTCACGTTTCCGCGACTCCTATTTACTGTACAGCTTCAAGCGTGACCTGATAGCACAACTCAGCCTGGTCATCTTCATTCTGCTCTTGGCCGCGGCAGTGCTGGCACCCTGGTTGGCACCAACCAACCCTTACGACTTGGCACAAATCGACCTCTTGGCTTCGGAATTGCCCCCATTCTGGATAGAAGGCAGTGACGACGCTTATCTCCTGGGCACCGATGCTCAGGGGCGAGACCTTCTGTCAACGATCCTTTATGGGGCGCGGGTGTCCTTGATCATCGGTTTCGGAGCGGTCGCACTGCAGGCAACCCTGGGGGTTTGCTTCGGACTGCTTGCCGGTTATCTGGGCGGTCGTATCGATGCATTCCTGATGCGTCTTGCCGATATCCAGCTTTCCTTTTCCACGTTGATGGTCGCGATCGTGGTCGGCGCACTGGTCAAGGCGATTTTTGGCGGTGACACCTTCGGTGCCTACGCGGTCCCGCTCCTGGTACTGATCATCGGTCTGGCCGAATGGCCGCAATACGCTCGAACCGTACGAGCTTCCGTACTGGCCGAAAAGTCCAAGGAATACGTGGATGCCGCTCGTGTCATGGGGTTGCCGAGTCGGCGCATCATGTTCCGGCACATCCTGCCGAACACCCTCTCGCCGATTTTCGTGATTTCCACGGTTCAGGTGGCCAATGCGATCATTTCGGAAGCTGCCCTCTCCTTCCTGGGGCTCGGTATGCCCGAGACACAGCCATCCTTGGGGTCATTGATCAAATCGGGATTCGACTACCTGCAGTCGGGCTCCTGGTGGATCACGTTGATTCCAGGCGCCGCCCTCGTCGTTCTCGTACTGGTGATCAACCTGCTCGGCGATTGGTTGCGTGATGTTCTCAATCCACGACTCTACAAGGGCTGATGACACCTCAGGAGATACCATGTCACTTCTCGACGTTACCCATCTCGACGTGCGATTCGCCCTGCGAAAAGGCGATGTGAAAGCGCTCCGCGATGTCAGCTTCAGCCTGGATCGTGGCGAGCGGTTAGGCATCGTGGGTGAATCCGGTGCCGGCAAGTCGGTCGCCGCTTTTACTTTGCTCAATCTGATTGCCAAGCCAGGCTACATCGCCGGTGGAAGCATCTGCTTCGATGGCCAGGAACTGATCGGTCGCAGCGATCGATCCCTGCGTCATATTCGCGGGCACCGCATTTCGATGATCTTTCAGGACCCGATGATGACCCTCAATCCGGTATTGAGCATCGGCGAGCAGATGGTCGAATGTCTCAAGGCGCATCGACGCATTTCGACGCACGAAGCACGAGCCATTTCCCTGCACAAGCTAGTTCAGGTGCAGATACCCTCGCCCGAAGCGCGTCTCGACCAATATCCGCATGAACTGTCTGGCGGTATGCGACAGCGTGTGATCATCGCGATCGCCCTGCTGCTCGACCCAGACATCATCATTGCCGATGAACCCACGACGGCACTGGATGTCACGATTCAGGCCGAGATCATGGCGTTACTCCTTTCTCTCTGCGAGAAGCATAATGTCGGGTTGATTCTGATCACTCACGACCTGGGCGTCGTTAGCCAAGTGACGCAACGCATGTTGGTCATGTATGCCGGTCGAGTCATCGAAGACGGTCCGACTCGGGAAATCATCAATGATCCTCAGCACCCTTATACTCAGGGGCTGATGAATGCACTTCCCCAGATGGCCACTCCTGGCAGTCATCTCAACCAGATTCCGGGCAGTATGCCTTCGCTCGACAACCTGCCGAGCGGCTGTGCATTCCATCCTCGCTGCCATTTCGTGACACGCCCCGATGGTCAGCATCGCCAGGCCTGCAAGGAGCAAGTCCCTGACTTCGTTACCTCCGGAAACTGTCGGGTCGCCTGTCATATGGTAGCCGACATGCTCGGGTACGAACGGATACCGGCTGAGGAGATAACGCAATGAGTGTGGCAGACGCAGCATCGCCGCTGCTGGAAATCCGTGGCCTGGAGAAGCATTTCTCGCTGTCCGGTGATTTTCTCGAACAGTTGCAGTTTCAAGGCGGACGGCTGGTACGCCGCCAGGAATATGTCCATGCCATCAACGGCGTCGATCTGGAAATCCAGCGAGGTGAGGCCCTCTGCGTCGTTGGGGAGTCCGGATGCGGCAAATCCACCGTGGCTCGCACGGTCATGGGCTTGTTGCGTCCTTCTGCCGGCGAGATCCGTTATCAGGGACAGCGGATCGATGATCTATCGACACAGGCACTGCTGCCCTACCGACGACGCATGCAGATGATTTTCCAGAATCCCTATGCCTCGCTGAATCCTCGCATGACCATTCAGCAGACGCTCGAAGAACCGATACGCCTCCATCATCCCGATTGGAACCGACAAGCCGTCGAGGAAAAGGTACAGGAAGTGATGACGTCGGTGGGCATCGCCTCGGACTGGGGAACGCGCTACGGCCATGAATTTTCCGGCGGTCAGCGACAGCGTATCGCCATTGCCAGGGCGCTGGCCGTCGATCCGGAGTTCATCGTCGCTGATGAGCCCATCTCGGCTCTGGATGTCTCGATACAGGCACAGGTTCTGAATCTGCTCATGGAAGCGCGCCACGAACGGCAACTGACCTATCTGTTCATCACTCACGATCTCGCTGTCGTCGAACACTTCGGGACCCGAGTCGCCGTCATGTATCTGGGACGGGTTTGTGAGATCGCGGATACGGCCACCTTGTTCAGCCGCCCACGACATCCTTATACACAGGCATTGATGTCCGCCATCCCGCGGCTAGAAGATGATCGTCCTCAACATATTCGACTCGAAGGCGAAGTCCCTACGCCGGTCCACTTACCTGCCGGCTGTGTCTTTCATGGACGTTGTGCTCATGCCGATGAACGTTGTCGACGCGAGATACCATCGCTCATCGCTACCGATGATGGCAGTCGCGTCGCTTGCCATGCAGTCGAAGAAGGCAGACTCGATTGAGGCTGGATACATACGGGATGCGATGAGACTCCGGCAAAACGCCCGGTGAAGGGGACGAGATGGAATTACGATGGATGGAAGACTTCATCGCCTTGGCCCGTACCCAGCATTTTTCGCGGGCCGCGGATGAGCAGAATGTCACTCAGCCGACATTTTCACGGCGGATAAAATTGCTTGAAGAGGAGATGGGGACGACGCTCATCAATCGTCAGAGCTTACCTCTATCCTTGACACCGGAGGGCGTGGAATTTCTCAGGCTGTGCGAACAGGTGACCGAGCGCGTTCGTTTGACACGTGAGCGTCTCGGGCGAATGTCTGAAGAGCATGCCAACCGTGTGCTCATTGCAGCGCCGCAAAGCTTGTTGACGCATTTTCTGCCGCAATGGATTGCTGATCAGCCCGGATCATCACGCATGCAGCCCTATCTACGTGCGACCGGCTGGCTGATCGCCGACTATTTTCAGGGGCTCGAGCGTGGCGAATGCGACCTGGCCATGTGCTATTGGCCAGCCGGTCGATGCGAGATCGATATCGATGTCGGAGCATTCCGTTATCGGGTCATCGGCCATGAGCACTTGATTCCATGTTCAGCACCGGATGACGACGGCAAGCCTCGCTATGCACTGCCCGGCTCGCGACGCCATCCGCAAGCCTGGATCGCCTATCATCCGCGAGGGCTCTTGCGTGCCGCAGTCCGGGGTCATCTCGGCCGTATGGGCGAGTCGACACATCTCACGGTATTGAACGAGACGATACAGACCACCAATGTGAAGGAACTCGTCACCCTGGGCTACGGAATGGGCTGGTTACCGCTGCGTATCGTACAAAGTGCCCTGGAGCAAGGCAACCTGGTACGAGCTGGCGATGAACACTGGGATATCCCGCTGCAGATCAGGCTCTACTGCCTGGCTTCCACGCAACATGATGAAATCGATAATCTTTTGTCCCGACTGGACGCCACACCAGACACGCTTCCGGGAGCCGAATAATGACCGATGACTTGGCGGATGCCCAACGCCAACACCTCGACCGCTTGCAGACCCTCTATGCTCATATCCTGGAAAATGCTGGATATGATGGGGTCCTGTTGTACAGTGGTCATCCGCGTACGCACTTTGCCGACGATCAGCCGACCGGTTTCATCGCGTATGCGCATTTTCTGCACTGGGTCCCCATGCCGAGTCTAGCGCATAGCTGGCTGCTCATACGCCCTGGACATCGGCCGCTGTTGCGCTTTTACGCGCCCAGCGATTTCTGGCATCTGACAGCGGAAATTCCCTCTGCGGCCTGGGGCGATAATATCGATATCGCATTGACCGATCACCCCACGCCGCCTGAATTACCCAGGGGACGCTTTGCCGTACTGGGTGATGTGACGCACGACATGGCGGGCTCATTGCCTGCGGATCTCAACCCTGCTCGTTTGACCCGAGCACTCGATGACATCCGCCTGTACAAGAGTGATTATGAGGTCATCTGTCTGCGTGAGGCCAATCGTCTGGCACTGGTCGGGCACCATGCAGCTGCCGATGCCTTTTCCAACGGCGGCAGTGAACTCGATAGCCAGCTAGCCTACCTTGCAGCAAGCCGACAGCGCGAGACCGCACTGCCTTATCCGAACATCATCGCCACCAACCAGCATGCGGGCGTACTTCATTACCAGCATTATGCAACCCAACCACCCGCTCATCGGCACAGTCTACTGGTCGATGCCGGATACCGTCATCATGGTCACTGTGCCGATATCTCGCGAACAACCGCGGGGCCGGATGCCGATGAACGCTTTGTCGCCTTGATCGATGGCGTAACGGAGATACAGCGCCAATTGATCGCTGAATTGAAACCCGGTCTCTCCTTTCCCGATCTACATCAACAAATGCATCGACGGCTAGGCGAGTTGTTGATCGATCAGCGGATTGTACGATGTACCAATGATTCAGCGGTTGAGCGAGGCATCACGAGGGCCTTCTGTCCCCACGGACTTGGACATTCGCTAGGACTGCAGGTCCACGATGTCGGCGGCCTCACCGCGAATGATGGAACGTCGCTCCCTCCTCCTGCGTCGGATCCTGCACTACGCTTAACACGAACGCTGGATAGCGGCATGGTCGTCACTATCGAACCGGGATGGTATGTCATTCCCATGCTGCTCGATCCGTTGAGAGACCAGCCAGTGGGGCGTGATATCGCGTGGCCGATAGTCGATACTCTAGTTTCCCATGGTGGCATACGCATCGAGGACAATCTGTTGATTCGCGACGACGGCTATGAAAATTTGACGCGAGTCAGCCCATAGGCCGTTGGTGGCGTTTGCTTGGGTAGCGAGCCGCGATAAGCTAGCCACCATAGCTCATCCGTGTCGAGGACGGCATGTCACGTACTATCGTTTCCGCCGATTTTCAGCCTCCCAGGGGGCTAGCCAATCGTCATGTGCAAACCCTGTTGCCACGCTTGTTGCCGTATCGACGGCTGGCACGCGATACCGAGATCATCAATCTTCCCGATGGTGATTTCGTCGAACTCGCCTGGTTGCGTAAGGCACCCGTACGTCACGATGCCCCGCTATTCGTGCTTTTTCATGGCCTGGAGGGGTCGTTCGATTCACCGTATGCACGGGAATTACTGGCTGCCGCCGCAGGGTGTGGTTGGCGAGCGGTACTCATGCATTTCCGGGGGTGTGGTCAGGCAGCGAACCGTTTGCCACGTGCCTATCACAGTGGCGATACAGCCGATGCCTATTGGGTCATCGCTCAATTGGCCCAGCGTTATCCACATGCCATCAAGGTGGCGGCGGGCGTATCGTTGGGTGCCAACATGCTGGTCAAGCTCGTGGCGGAACAGGGTGGTGACGGACTCGACCTGGCAGGGGCGATCGCGATCAGTGCCCCTTTGGATCTGGCAGCGAGCGCGGATGCCTTGAATACGGGGTTTGCCAGAGTCTATCAGCGTCATCTGCTGAGGTCGTTGAAGCGCAAGGTGACCAAAAAGATGGCTCAGGGCCCACTACCGATTTCACTGCCCCCCCATCAACTGCAAGAACTCGACAGTTTCTGGGCCTACGACAATGAAGTGACGGCCCCCCTGCATGGTTTTGCTTCAGCCAGCGATTATTACCGCCGCGCATCGGCGGGCCGATTGCTCGGCGATATCGAGCTGCCCACCCTGATCCTGCACGCCGCCGACGATCCATTCATGCCTGGCGAACTGTTCTCGCGGTTACCGACACCATCGGACGCCGTGCGCGTAGAAATCGCCCGTCACGGTGGTCACGTCGGATTCATCGAACGTCACGGATGCCGCCTCAGGCCCTGGCTGGCGCGGCGTGTTGCCGCTCAACTCAGAGACTGGTCGGCCCTGTCACCGTCGGCCAGCGGATGGCCATCGAGGTCAGCTAGCCAGTCGGACAACTGACACCGGTCCCCTTCAGTCCACAATAACCGCCGGGGTTCTTGGCCAAGTACTGCTGGTGATACTCTTCAGCGATATAAAAGGCATCGAGTGGACGAATCTCCGTAGTAATGGCGTTCTTCCCTGCCGCCAGCAGAGCTTGCTGGTATTGATCACGGCTATCCAATGCGATCCGCGCTTGCTCGTCGTTCGTCGTATAGATCGCCGAACGATACTGGGAGCCGACATCATTGCCCTGACGCATGCCCTGTGTCGGGTCATGAGCTTCCCAGAATACCTGCAGCAAGTGTGCCAGTGATATCCTGGACGGGACATAAACGACCCGTACAACCTCGGTGTGTCCGGTTAGGCCAGTGCATGTCTCTTCATACGTAGGGTTGGGGGTATATCCACCCGCGTACCCCACTGCTGTCACATGGACACCAGGCAGTTGCCAGAAACATTGCTCGGCGCCCCAGAAACATCCCATGCCCAGCACGATGACTGCTGAATCATCAGGAAACGGAGGTAACATCGATTGACCACTGACCACATGCACACCGCTGACGGACAGGGGCCTTTCTCTGCCGGGCAGTGCCTGGCCCGCGGTGATCATCGATGGTTCCCGGTGACGTTTGAACATGATCATTAGTCTCCAATGTCAGTCGTTCTTCATTGTCAGGGAGCATTTGCAGTGTTGCCAAGACTAAAGCGATAGACGAGATCCACGGCCTGAGCGGCACCGGAAACGGCTTCCAGATACAGATTCTGCCAGAGTGTATAACGAAGCGTAAGCTCGGCGATCGGCGAGAAGATCCCCACACCGTAACTGACCTTTAGATCGTCGAAAACGTAACCGCTTACCACTACTTGGCTGTCATCACCAGCACCAGCAGTATCCAATGCCAGCTCGTCGACACCGAACACTTCGCCAATCTGCCCGACGGTGCTTCCTGTACGGGACAGAGATAATCCGATCAGTGCCGAGGTCAAGGCCCCATCGGCATCACCGTCCTCGGGAGCCCGGCCGCGTAATAAATACGACAGGGCGCGCGTTTCATCCATTGCCGGTTCAGAGAAAACCGTCAATTGCGGTGAAGATGCAGGCCCAGTCACACGCAGTCCAGCAATGACACCGTCTTCCGTGACCTCGGGGTCGCGAATCGCTTCGAAATCAAGCAGAGGTTGGTCCGTCGGGCCACTAAACAGGATCTCGCCACGACGAATCAGCAACTCCTGGCCAAAGGCACTGAAACGGCCATCGACTAGATTGACATCACCGAACAGCTGTAGTGGCCCCCGTCCCTGACGGACCTCCAGGTTGCCTTGCAACCCCGATTCCAACCCATACGCGTCGAGTTGCATATCCGGCCCCAAGGCAAGATCGATCTGCATGTCCAATGGCATCCCGGCGTTGGCCAGTGCTTCTGAGGTAGCTGTGTCGCCCCCTGTATCGTCATCCGAACGTCTTGCTTGCTCGGCGGCGCGATCCTCTCGTTCGCTGATGATGACCTCGTCGGGACTCGGGGACGTCGCAGAGGGCGGTATCTGACCCACCTCCAATCTCGCCCAGGGCACCTCGACGCGACCGCGTATGCGAAGGTGCGATGGGGCGGTATCGATGCTCAGATCGGGCGCGATACGCAACCGACCGAATTCCGGCATGTCGATCAGCAAGGGCTCGTCACGACCATCGACAGTGAGCGATGCCTGCCATGACTCGCGGCTCGGCCAGCGAGCATTGCCATCAAGCGTCAGCCGGCCTTCCTGGGCGGCAATGAAACCGTCGATTGAGCCGCGATTGCCCATCAGTTCGATAGTCAGTTCGCCATCGTGAAGATCGAGAGGCAACTCCCCGCCACTCGCTCGTAGCCCCGTCATCTGAAGCGTTCCATCCAGATCCGGGTTGTCGAGCGTTCCAGCGATGTCGACTTCCCCACCAATGTCACCTTCGAAGACATCCACGCCCGTGACAAATGCACGATATGGAGCAAGCCGTATCCCCTCGAGAGACAGCGTACCGCTCAAGTCGCCCGCTTCGAGCGGTTGGTCGATATTGAGAGTGAGTGTCATGTCGCCTGCTTCGGCAAGGCTGGCTTCCAAACCGAGTTCCGCTTGTGCCGGCGTCGCGTCACTGGTCAAGGACAGACGCGATTCCGGCAGTTCCCATGGCTGTCCATAGGCATCGACACCTTGCAGAGACAAACGACTATCGATCGCGGCATCCAGTGACCAGTCAGCACCGCCCTGCTGCCAGACGACAGTCACCTCACCTTGCGTCTCGCCATCCACTGTCCAATCGTCAGGCAGGGTGGCGGATATCAAGTCCATGGGAAGTTCATGCAGGGCGACCACAGCCCGTCCTGCATTGGCGGAGGCGTCGAGACGTTCAGAAAGGCACAGGCGGCCTCCTGATTCACGACGCAGACAGAACGGTTGTACCAGGAGATTGCCAGCGTCCAGGTTCGCGGTGAAATCGATCGCTTCGGCTAAACGGATGTCACCTTGCTGAGTATCGATCGATAACGGATCGAGACGGCCTTGATAGCGAGTCCGGTCGTTATTCATTCCGCCCGTGAGAGCCAGTTCAGCACGTGTGAGCGGCATACTGTCATTGGCCTGGGCATTCAGCGTCAGCCGATGATCGGACAACCGGCCAGTCAATCCAAGCACCAGAGTCTCAACGCGCTGATTCCCTGCTTCGATGCCGCTCGCCTCGAGGGTCATGTCCATCCGGGGATCATCGATACCGTTGACCTCGGCGACGACCGAGAGGTCATCGAGTCGGTTAGCGGCGAAATGCAGCGCTTCTCCCCGCACGTCGAGCTCGAGTTGAGGCGACGCCAATGTCCCGCCGATGACGATGTCGCCACGTACCCTGCCACCGAGCTGGTCGGAAATTGTCCCAAGCCGAGGTGCATCCAGTGTGCCTACGAAATCGAGATGCTCGGCCAGTTCCCCTTGTGCTGTCAGGCGGTTGTCACCCTGTCGGAGATCGAGCCTTTCCACTTGCCAATGCATAGCGTCATTGCCTGCCAGCCGGGCATCCAGCGCAAATGGCAATGACTGCAACTGCCCATCCAGAGCCAATTCCGGGACATCGATGCGCCATCCCTCGGCGTCCTGAGTAAACTCGATTCGGCTCTCGCCACTGATCCGGCTATCATCGATGGCGTCGCTGAATTGACCGGGATCCAGGTCATCGAGTTGTATACTCGCGCCAACGTCCAGCCCCTCTGTCCAACTGATCGTGCCTTGGCTCTCCAACGATCCCCGTTCGGTCGTCAACGATAGTGGCGACCATTCGAATCGTCCGAGATTGCCATCACCTGTCATGTCCAGGCGGGTGCGCGGCAATTGCGTACCACTTGCCATGACCGACAGTTCAGTGCGATATCCTTGCAAGTCACCTGCGACCTGCAGATTCAGATCTTCCAGCCGGTAGATCGTGGCGTCATCGGTGGCCGCCTGCTCTCCCAATGGCCATCGCAGTGCCTGAGCCTGTAGTGCCAAGGAAAATGGCAAGGTCGGGTTCAACACGTTCAGTGTCCCATCGGCTTGCAGTGTTGCCGGTCCCTCGGCACTCACGCTCGCGTCGAGATCGGCAAGACTTCCCCCGAGCGTGAGGGAAAGCCGTTCACCTGACAGCTGGGGAAACATGTCAGGCAAATAAAGTTCGGCCAGCAACTCGGCATCCAGGGGGTAGTCGTCGCGTAGCGTGATATCGGCACGGAGCTCGATGTCGGCATCGCGTGTCTCGATCTCTAATGGCTCGATATGGACACGATGTCCTTCACCGGATACGGCCAGCGCCAGATGCGGCACCTGATAATCCGTCGGCCCGGTCAACTGGAAATCCTCAACCTGCAAGTCGGGGGCCTCAATGGCGATCGGCAAACGAATGGCGGGCAGTTCGAGCGCCTTCCGCTCGTCCAGAGGCACCGTCTCGGTGTCCGACAAGGTCTCTTCGGCCGTAGCCGGCAGAGGCGATTGGGCAGCAAGAGAGGCGTCAATGGCCGATGCAACGATGCGATCGTCATGAGGTTCCGCATCGCCGGCAAGCGCGAGGACGTTGCCGGGACTGGCCGGCAACGCCAGAAAGGGCGACATCAGCGTCGTCGGTGAGAGCGTCAGACGATCCGCTTCCGCAACAGCGCCGGAATGGAATGATTTCCATCCCAGACGCGTACCATCGGCCAGGGTGATCTCGATATCGGTTAACGACAAGCGTCGCAGCTCAATCGGAAACGGCAGATCAAGCGACAGTGGCTCGGCGTCTTCATCACCGGCGGAGGAAGGCGCTTCCTCGGTCGTTGCACTTCCATGCAGGTCGAGACGCAGTCCATCGAGGGATAAATCGTCGATGCAGAGTCGCCCCGACAGCAGGCAATCGTCTGCCCAGACGAGGCTGAGGCTGTCCAGGCGGACTTCGACTTGCCCTGCCGTCAAGTGCAGACCATCGATCCGTAATGCGTCGAGAGGCGCCCCTTCCGCCGACTCATAAGTCAGCCACCCTCGCGACTGGCCCTGTTCGAGCAACACATCGGTTCCCCATGGCGATAAAGCCAATCCCGACACCAATAGCATCAGGCCGATCAGCCAGAGTGGAATCCATAGTAACGTGCGTAGCATGGCCCAGAGGGCCACTATGACGTTTAGAATTCGGGGCCGATGGCGAAATGAATGCGCCACGAATCATCCTCGTCGTCGAAAGGGTGAGCGATATCGAGTCGGATCGGGCCGACAGGAGAAATCCAGCGGACTCCCAGGCCAGCACCGGTGTTGAGCGTATCCGGCCACCAGCTATCGAATGCATCACCGGTGTCGACGAAGGTGGCTCCCCACCAATCACCGGTGATGCGTTGCTGTACCTCGGCACTGGCAGTGAACATGTGGCGACCGCCACGCAGTTCACCATCGTCATTGCGCGGTGCCAGACTCTCATAGGAGTACCCACGTACACTGCGATCCCCACCCGTAAAAAAGCGCAATGACGGCGGTATCTTGCTGAAGTCTTCCGTATCGATGGTCCCGACACCGGTACGACCGACCAGGCGGGTGTCGTCTCCGATCATCCGAATCCATTGAGAGTCGAGTGTGGCACGCAGGAAGGTGGCATCAGAGCCCCACAGCGTGTCCGAATATTCGAATGCCAGTCGTTGACGGTCGCCCCATGAGGGAAAGGTCGGGTTACGTGTACGGGTACGGGACCAACTGATGCCGGGGTAATAGAGCAGTACCTGATCCTCCTGATCGGCCTGAGTAAAATCTTCATAAAGCGCACGGACATAAAGGCTTTGATTCCAGCCATTGTCGAATTCCCAACGCCTTGCAAGCTCGACGGCGGCTTCCAGACTCTGGGTATCTTCATTGTCGCGTTGACGAAACCCATACTGCAGTCGATAGCTATCCCTGAGAGGGTCTGCCAGGGGCATCGTGTACTCACCGGTCAATCGTTGCTCCGGTGCCGACAGAAAAAGATCGTGATCCAGGCTGTCACCATCGCTATTGATCCAGGGTTGCTCCCAGGAGAAACGGAGTCTGGGGCCCACATCCGTGGCATAGCCGATGCCGGCTTCGAACTGATGCCGGTCGGCGGGAGTAAGCTCCACGTCGACCGGCACATCGTGGGTTCTGTCCGGGTTGATGGAGCCGACTGCCGACAAGGCCATTGCCGTCAGTCTCGAGGACGATGATCGGGACTCAACGTCTGCCAGTTCCGCTTCTTGCCACCACTGCGAGGTCGGCGTCTTGATCGCCAATCCTTCCGTAGCTCTCAGACGAGGACGGACACTGATGGAGGAAAACCAATCGCTTTGGCCCAGCCGCTGGTTGTAGGTTGCCAGATCGCTGGCAAGGTAAGGCGAACCGGTGTCGAACGGCAACATGCGACGCAAGCGAGTCTCATCGATATGACTACCACGATAATGGACGTCGCCAAAGTGGTACCGGCGACCGCTGTCAAGAGACAGATACAATCTCGCACTCTCTTCCCAAGGGCGGATTTCCATCCGTCGTTGTCGAAAGCGTGAATCAAAGTATCCACGCTCCATCGAGAGCGCCGATAAGCGGTTTCTCAGACTATCATATGGTGCATGAACCAGAGGATCGCCAACAGATAGCGAAAAATCGTCGAGAACCTCCGTGAAGGCGTTGTCGTTCGAGGCATCACCGGTGACACCGATATTGAGTTCAGTGATAGTGACACGTGGACCGGGGTCGATCGTCAAGTTGGCATGTTCGACTGGCTCCCCAACGAGCTCCACATTGAATTGGGGCTCATAGTAGCCATAAACGCGCAACGCTTCCGCGCTCCGTCGTCTGATGACCGCCTCGAGTCGGCTACGACTGTAGCGCTCACCAGCCACGCCATCGAGATAGGTCACCACATTGTTCTTGGCCTGCTCATTATCCAGGCCATCGACACGGGCTTCCAGAGCCATAGCGGGTGGCGATAGGCAAACAATGAGAACGAACAGGCCCCAACGGCGGGTCACGCGTTGCCCGAACGCTGTCTGAGTTCGATGACACCCCGTAAACTCCGACTTTTCGCCGATCGTTGCCTCGTGGCCATCGCTCGATGACTTATCGGACACACTCAGGCAATCATCCATGCACCGACATCCTTTTACTGTCCTTGCAGTGCTTCAAGCTGTGCATTGAGAGCCAATTGGGATTGACGCAATTCCCTTAACTGATCCTGATTGTCTTCCACTTGTTGCTGCAACTCGCTCAAGCTCTGCTGACCGGTCTCTCGGCTATCCTCCAGCGAGCCTAGCCGTTCTTCCAGTGAACGAACGGATGTCATCAGAGATGAAACGAGCACGTCCTGGGCAGTCTGCCGATCTTCCCACTGGTCCAACCGTTCTTGCCAAGCATCAAGGCGTTCCGTGTTATCCGCCTGCCGGCTTTCCAGTGTGGCACGACTATCTTCCCCGGCTTGCTCCAGAGCATTCAGTGACTCTCGGGTTGCCGCGACGATATCGCTCAGGGTCTGGTAATCCTCGTCCATGCTTTCCAGGCGTTGGGTCAATTCAGCAAGGCGCTCTTGATCATCCTCGTTTCCTTCGACCGTATCGAGCCGATCCTGCTGATCGTCTAGCCGGCTTGTGAATGTCTGTTGTTCATTGGTCAGTGATTCCAACTGATCTTCGATATCATCCAGACCCGTGGTGCGCGTTTCATCGACGCTATCGAAACGTGCGTGAATGTTGGATAGTTGCCCTTCCAGCGCGTTGATATCACGCTGAAGCGTCTGATACACCTGCCAACCGACATACCCAAATCCCGACATGGTCAACAGGACGATAAGCAACAAGCACCACAATGGCCAGACCCTGGGTGACGGCGCATGACGCTGCCTAGGAGGGGGATGTGAGCCAAAACTGGCATCGGCATCAGGCACGATACGTGGGGTAATACGTTCTTCCTCCGGGCGCTCGGCCATAGAAAAGGACTCCTGTCCGGACAACGACTCTCGTGACGGTATGCACGATCGTAAGCAGGGAACGACGGTATGGCTCGTTATTGGCGAGCATACCCCATGCTGCTACGATGTGGCGATCCGCCTTGCGCAGATAGTTGGTATTGTACGGTTTTTTATGCCGGGTTCGGTAGCGGGTGGCAATTATCCATCAAAACATTCGTCTAGCAACGACTGATTCAGGAGTCGTCGGAATGCCATTTGAATTACCCGCACTGCCCTATGACACTCCCTCGCTGGCGCCTTATCTATCCGCGGAAGCGATTGAGTACCATTACCGGCACCATCATGGGGACAGCATCAAAGCACTCAATCGATTGACTCACGCAACCTCCCGGGCCGATTGGTCTTTGGAGACACTCCTACTTCAGTCAACGGGAGCGCTGTATGAACATGCCGCCGATGCCTGGAATCACACCTTTTTCTGGCACTGTCTTTCTCCCTTCGGCGGCGGTAGACCCAATGCATCTTTGCTCAATGACCTGGAGTCGGCTTTTGGCAGTTTCGAAGGCTTTCAGCATGCCTGCACCACCTGTGCTCATCGTCATGTCGGCTCTGGTTGGCTCTGGCTGGTCAAATCATTCGATGGCGAGCTTGCCGTGCTCTCCACAGACGACAACGATACGCCACTGACTCACGGCTTGACGCCACTCTTGGCGATCGACCTCTGGGAACACGCCTATTACCTGGATTACGTGAGAAACGGCGATCACTTGACCGCCTGTCGTCGGTATATCGACGCATTGTGGCACATCGTCAACTGGGAATTCGTTGCCCTGAACTCGGACTCGCCATTCGTGGGCCATTACCCGGGATCGGCTCGACGTCCAATGCCACGGTAGCTTAAACCGCTGGCCGCGACATAGTCCGGGTCGTAGATATTGCGACCATCAAGTATCAACCGCTCAGTGAGCTCTTTGCGCAGACGTCGCCAGTCCGGATTCCAGTACAGCTTCCATTCAGTCACCAACATCAGCGCATCGGCTCCCTCGCATGCTTGATAGGGATCATCCTCGAATACCGTGAGCAATGGGTGGTTGCCAACGTCGCTGATCAGCGCAGGGATGGCTGCAGGATCGTGCAACTGCACCTTGACGCTTTGTGCCCAGAGCGCTTTCAGCAACGTCAATACCGGCGCATGATCGATGCGAGCCGTGCCCGGTTTGAACGCCGCTCCCCATATGGCAATGGTTCGTCCTTCCAACTGCCCTTGGAAATAGGCCCACAACTTTCTGAAAAGCGTTTCCTTCTTGTGCTCGTTGATGTCCAGGACGCGTTCAAGAAGCACCGAATCTCGTCCACTGGCCGATTGTACATCGGCCAGACGCATCAAATCGCGTGAAAAGTTGGGACCGCCGAAACCGCACCCCGGATAGAGATATTCGTAACCGATACGAGAATCCGCCCCCATTCCTCGGCGCACTTGTTCGACATCCACGTCGAGGGAATCCGCCAGCCCTGCGACCTCGTTCATGTAACTGATACGCGTAGCCAGCATCCCGTTGATCGCCAGCTTCGTCAGTTCGGCAGCACGACGCGACATGCATTGAAACACATCGGCACGGCGGTTGAAGGCCCGCAACAACTCGCGAACTTGACGTTCGGCCTCGTCATCCTCGCACCCCAGCAACCAGCGTTCCGGTCGTGTAAATACCTGCCATGCCCGCCCCTCTTCAATCATGTCGGGTAATGCGACGGCCACCTGCCCTGCATGACCGAGTGACGCTTCCAGGCGTTCGGTATCGCCTACAGGAAAGGTCGAATTATTGATCACGACCAGCGGGCTGGTCTGCGAATCAGCCAGCCGGGCAACACAGTCTACGGCGCTATGGCGCTGATCGGGCGCTAACGCCAGCCACAGGACATCATGGTCAACGGACGTTGCGGCCAAGGATTCGACAATCGCCAGATCCCGGGACGCGATGGCCGAATCGATTTGTTCGAGTAGCGAGGGTTCCCGTGTGAGCCAACTCGCTTCACGCAACGACGACCATGGCGTGTCCGGGTGGGGATACCAATTGACGCGATGACCGACACTCGCTAACGCTGCCGCCGCTGTAGCGGCCGATAGCTCACTGCCATGAACGATAACTCTCATGATTCATGTCCTGGCCGCGTAACGGGTCAACAAGTCATCGAACTCAGTGCCGTATTTCGGATGGCGTTTAGCGAATGCCAGGATGGCCTCAAGGTAACCCAATTGATGACCGCAATCGTAGGTCTCGCCTTGCATGCGATAGGCCGATACGCCGGTCTCGCTTCTCAAACTGTCAATGGCATCCGTCAACTGGATTTCATCACCAGCCCCGGGGGGGGTCTGGGCCAGTATTGGGAATATGGCGCCAGGCAACAAGTAGCGACCTATCACCGCCAGCGTTGATGGTGCATCTTCCACGGCAGGTTTTTCCACCATCCCGATCAGAGACGTCGACTTGCCTGGTTCGAGGCCCGGTTCATCCAGCTCGACGATCCCGTACTTGTAGACAAGTTCACGGGCGACGTTCTCGACCATCACCTGAGCTTGCCCGCTAGTTTCATAGGCTTCGATCATACCGGCCAGATCGTTTCTCGACATGCCATCGTCGTCTACGAGAACATCCGGCAAGAGTACGGCGAAAGGGTCATCGTCACCGACAATGGGGCGTGCACAGAGTACCGCATGCCCCAGACCGAGAGGTTCGGACTGGCGAATGCTGATGATCTTGACGTCATCAGGGATGATGTTGCGTAACGCGTCCAGCAAGTCGGTCTTCCCTTTCGCTTCCAGCGTACTCTCAAGTTCGAAATGCTTGTCGAAGTGATTCTCGATGGCCCCCTTGCTGGAATGAGTCACCAGAATGATTTCCTTGATACCCGCTTCGACAGCTTCTTCCACGACATATTGAATGACAGGCTTGTCGACGATCGTGATCATTTCCTTGGGAATGGCCTTGGAGGCAGGCAGGCAACGCGTGCCAAAGCCCGCGACGGGAAGTACGGCCTTGCGAATCATGACGGATCCTTGCATTGCGGTGTATGTATGGAGAAATTATGCCACAGCCTGACTGGCGACTCTTCCACACAAACGGAAACATCGCGGGTAGAATGAGTCTGTCATAGAATCGAGAACCTGAATCTCAGCGTAGAGGCCTATCATGACCAGTTCGTCAGTCCCATCTCAAGCTGAAAATGTCGATGATGTCGAAATCGCCAAATTCGAAGCATTGGCCAGTCATTGGTGGGATAGCCAAGGCGAGTTCAAGCCGCTACACGATATCAACCCCTTGCGTCTGGACTTCATCGACTCCCGAGCCGATTTGGCGGGAAAACGCGTTCTCGACGTTGGTTGTGGGGGAGGAATCCTCAGTGAAGCCATGGCCCATCGAGGTGCGCAGGTAACAGGGATTGAC
Organism: Aidingimonas lacisalsi; assembly: GCF_008079445.1. Classification (GTDB taxonomy): domain Bacteria; phylum Pseudomonadota; class Gammaproteobacteria; order Pseudomonadales; family Halomonadaceae; genus Aidingimonas; species Aidingimonas lacisalsi. Next base: position 291,171 of record NZ_VRYH01000004.1, read on the forward strand.
ATGGGCAGGGAGCCATTGGCCGTTGCGCGATTGCATCAACAGGAGAGTGGCGTTGAGGTGGAATATCGCCAGGTCAGTGTCGAAACGATGGCTACCGAACACCCCGGCGCATACGATGTCGTGACCTGCCTGGAAATGTTGGAACACGTACCTGATCCAGCTTCGGTCGTCCGTGCCTGCGCCACCTTGGTGAAACCCGATGGCCATGTGTTCTTTTCTACCATCAATCGCAACCCCAAGGCTTATGCATTCGCCATTCTCGGTGCCGAATACGTCCTGAGCCTGTTGCCACGAGGGACGCATGACTATCACAAGTTCATCCGTCCTTCGGAACTGTCGAGCTGGTGCCGACATACCGGATTACAGGTTCGCGAGCAATGCGGGTTGACCTATAACCCGGTCACCCGTCGTTACCGTCTGGCGACGCATGATGTATCCGTCAATTACCTGATGCACTGCCGTCTGGACTTACCGTGAAACCAACATCTCTTCCGCGCACGTTACTGTTCGATCTCGACGGTACCCTAGTGGACACAGCGCCGGATCTGGCAAAAGCGACCAATGCGTTGCGCACCTACCATGGCTTGCCGCCCTTGCCGTATGCACAGATTCGATCCGAGGTATCCAACGGCGGGAATGCGCTGGTTACACTAGCGCTGGGTATCGATGAGAACGATGCAGCCCACGCTGCTGCGAGAACCTTCCTGTTGGAGGCCTATGGTAGGGATGTCGCCACCGATAGTCGCCTGTTTCCGGGACTCGACGCCTTGTTGACACATTGGTCTCAACCGCCGCGTTCATGGGGCATTGTCACCAATAAGCCCAGGGCGTATGCGGTTCCATTGATCAAGGCCCTCGGGCTGGAACCGGGAGTCTTGTTGTGCGCTGATGACACGGAAACAAAGAAACCGTCTCCTGAACCGCTTTGGGAAGCGGCCCGGCAACTGGGGGTGCCGGTGAATGAATGCTGGTATATCGGTGATCATCGACGCGACATGGAAGCGGCAAGCGCCGCCGGAATGGTCGCTGTTGCTGCGGGGTATGGGTATCTCGATGCCGGGAACGACTACGTTGATTGGCCAGCCGACTTGTGGGCCTCGACGCCGGAGGCCCTCGTTGCGCTATTGATCACGACATCCTGTTCGACGTAATGGCCTGCCCGCTCAATGACGAGGGGGTTGAGCATCGAAGCGTTCGCCACTGTGAGCACGACTATCCGGCCCCATTAGCCATAGGTATGTCGGCATGATGTCTTCCGGCGTACGCAAGGCATCAGGATCTTCCCCCGGATACGCAGTCTTGCGCATCTGTGTGCGAGTGGCGCCAGGATTCAAACTGTTGACGCGAATGGGAGAGACATTCTCCTGTTCATCGGCAAGCACGTCGACGAAACCTTCTGTAGCGAACTTCGATACGGCATAGGCGCCCCAGAATGCACGTCCTTTGCGTCCGACACTCGACGACGTAAAGATGACCGACGCATCCTGCGACTGTTTCAGCAAGGGCAGCAAGGCCTGAGTCATCCAGATAGGACCGTTGATGTTCACTTGCATTACCTGCTCCCACAGTGCGGGATTGTACTGTTCGACTGGGGTAATGCGTCCTAGTAAACCGGCGTTGTGTAGCAAACCATCCAGCCGGCCGAATTCCTTGTCGAGCGTTTCGGCCATATGTTGATAGTCCGCAACGGCGGCTCCTTCCAGATTCAAAGGATAAATCGCCGGCTGTGGGCCACCTGCAGCCTCGATCTCATCGTAAACCGCTTCCAGCTTGGCAATCGTACGCCCAAGCAGCACCACGGTAGCGCCATGAGCTGCGAACACCTTGGCAGCGGCGCGACCAATCCCATCGCCAGCACCAGTCACCAGCACGACACGATCCTTCAACAGATCATGTGCAGCCTGGTAGTCGATCATGCATTTCATCGCGCCCTCTTCTAGCCTCAATCGGTATTCTGTTTGAGGAACTCATTGGCCAATTCGGCGGCCGTGCTATCAGGATACTCGTCGCGAGTTCTGGTCAAGAGTTCACGTCCGCCACTGGTCTCCCCTTGCCTGATTTGCAGTAAGCCCAGCTTGTACATGGCATCAGGCACCTTACTGCTGTCCGAAAAGTCATCAATGACCCGTCGAAAGGCAGTCGCTGCCTCGTCGAGTTGAGACTCCGCAGAATACAACTCACCTAGCCAGTAATAACTGTTGGCCGTATAGCGAGAATCAGGATAGGTGCCGACAAACCGCTCGAAAGCCTCGATAGCCGTGGGGAATTCGCGTGACTGCACATGTTGGAATGCCTCTTGATAGGCCGATTGCGCCTCATTGTCAGCGCTATCATCTTCAGAGCCTCCTGCAGCCACGTCCTGTGCTGATTGGGTATCGACTCTAGGCGTCCCGTTACCCGACTCGCTAATAGACCGGAGGCGCTCTTCTAGATCGAGATAGCGTTCTCGGGATAGTTGTCTTTCCTGTTCTAATTGATGGCGCAGCTCTTCCAGTTGACCGCGCAACTGACGAATCTGATCCTGTTGCTCATCCAGTTGATTGAGCAGCATCAGATTGCCGCCCCCACGAGCTTCAGTCTGCTCGTAGAACGAGCTTCCTCCGCCATTACCACCGTTGGCACTGTCGGAAAGGTCGGTAATCTCGGGACTGGCCAATACAGATAACGGGAGCAACAGGGCTCCCGCACCGCATAGCCCTTTCAGACCATGTTTCATTATCGACTCCCTGGATACAGGGTCATATCGCCTCAGTAATCAAACACTACACGACGATTGCGTGCATAGCTCTCTTCGTCGGTACCGTCGACTGCGGGACGCTCTTCGCCATAAGCGACCACGTCCAGCTGTGAAGAAGAAACGCCTTGCACCGATAGATAACGTTCGACGGCTTTGGCACGGCGTTCACTCAATGCCATGTTGTACTCGCGAGTTCCCCGTTCATCGGTATGTCCTTGCAACACGACTTCCGTACCCGGGTTATCGTTGAGGTACTCTGCATGGTCGTTGAGCACCGATTCAAATTCGCTACGAATGCGGTCACTATCGAACTCGAAGTAAATCGTTCGGGTCTGGGGAATGCCATCGGCACCATCCATCCCGCTACCCGTGCGAGTACCGCTCTGCTGATCAGTGCCGGTGGCTCCCTGCGTGGATGCCGAATCGCGACCACTAACGGCACCATCGCTGTCCATCGAACCATCCTGGGTTCCACCGGTACTGGAGCAACCTGCTAACGCTGCCAATGCGAGTACCGCAACCAGGTATTTGGCGTGAGGCTTGAATTCCATTGTCGACTCCTTGCTAGGAATGAATGATATCAACGTCGTGACACATCAGTTCATGAACGGTGACCATGCCGGTTCCCGTACATTGCCTTCGGACGAAGGCAGGCGAAACGATGCCTCACCATCGGCCGATACCGCTCTCAGTTCCCCGCGGCCACCTTGTTGGGTGGCGAAGATTACCATGGTTCCATTGGGGGCAACACTGGGAGATTCGTCACGCCGGGAATCCGTCAGCGTCACCAACCTATCATCATCCAGATCCTGGCGCGCCACACGATAACCATTGTTATCGCGGTGTATCAGGAAAATAGCGTCGCCGTCCGGCGCGTAACGCCCTCGCGCATTGTAATTGCCAGTGAAGGTCATGCGTTCCGTGTTACCATTGGCGAGATCGATCTCGTAGAGTTGCGGACCGCCACTGCGATCAGAGGTAAACAGGAGGCTATCGCCGTCGGGAGACCAGCTCGGCTCCGTATCGATGGCGCCATTATTGGTTATCCTGTCGAACTCACGACTACCGATATCCAGTACATAGATCTCCGGTTGCCCATCCCGAGATAGGGACATCGCCAGTTTACGACCATCCGGTGACCAGGACGGTGCACCGTTGATGCCATCGAATGACGAGGCCCGTACACGTTCACTAGAGGCGATGTCTTGAATATAGATAGCCGGGCGACCGGTTTCGAAGGATACGTAGGCCAGCTTCTGACCATCCGGTGACCAGTCCGGTGACAGGATCGGCTCATTGGAGCTCAATATCTGTTGGCTATTGTGACCATCGGCATCCGCAATATGGAGTGCGTAGCGGCGGTCGTCTGCACTCCCCCGTGCCGTCACATAAGCGATTTGCGTCGAGAAAGCACCGCGTACGCCGGTAATCTCTTCAAAGATCTGGTCGCTGATGTAGTGAGCGGCAGCACGCAATTCACCACGGCTACTGGTCACCACCTCACCCAGAATGCGCTCTTCACCGTAGATATCGAGCAATTCAAATTGAATACGATACTGCTCTCCGGTGTTCTCGACGCGCCCGACGACAAGATATTCACTGTCGACGGCACGCCACTCTCGATAGTTGACGTCACCACTCTCGCTGGGCTGCGCGATCAGAGCGCTGGCCGATAGCGGGTCGAACTCGCCACTGCGTTCCAGATCATTACTAACGATATCGGCGATATCTTCCGGTAGAGCCTCGTTGCCCTCGACCTCGAACGGTACGACAGCGATGGGAATAGCGCGATCGCTACCCTGAGTGATCTCAATGGTAAGATCGGCCTGAGAGATGGCACTGCCCAGCAGCAGGGCAACCCCTAGACAGAGATTCAGTAAATGTTTCATCAGCGTACTTCCCCTGGACTGAATCGTAGGTTGAATTCACGGAAGCGACGTTGAGCCCCCGGCGGTAAGTCCTGCATTTCCCTGAATGGTGCAGCCCGTTCGACAGCGCGAACCACTGAACGATCAAATGAGTCACTGCCGCTTCTTTGAATCACATTCGCCTCGACAAGTTCGCCCGTAGGCAGAAGGCGCAATCTGACCAAGGCGACCGTGCCGGAATCCGCTTCGGGTGGGACATTCCACGCCTGTTCCACATACCGTTTTACCAGATTCTGAAAGCTATTGGCGGCTTCGTCGGCCTGGCGTGCTTGAGCAATCGCATCCTGCTCGCCGGCAATTGCCCTATCCAAGCTACCGCTGGCCGCTTCCGCCGCTCGCTGTGCTGCATCCTCCTGGCGTTGACGCTCGGCCTCGGCTTCTTCCCGACGACGCTGTTCCTCCTGGCGCTGGCGCTCGGCCTCGGCTTCTTCCTGACGACGCTGTTCTTCCTCCTGGCGTTGGCGCTCGGCCTCGGCTTCTTCCTGACGACGCTGTTCTTCCTGGCGCTGACGCTCGGCCTCGGCTTCTTCCTGGCGACGCTGCTCCTCTTCCTGACGTCGGCGCTCGGCTTCCGCCTCCTCGCGACGTTGCTGTTCTTCCTCACGTTGACGCTCAGCCTCTTCCAAACGACGCTGTTCCTCTTCGCGTTGCTGCGCCAGACGTTCGGCTTCCTGCTGCCGGCGTTCCGCTTCTGCAAGGGCCGCTTGGCGGGCTTCCTCGCGTTCCTGAGCGGTAGTTTCACGCTCAGCCGCCTGTTGTTCGGTATTGTCTGCCGGTTCAGGCGTATTCTCTTCCGCAGGTTCCTGCTCAGCCTCTTCCGCTTGCGTCTGCTGTTCCTCCGGCTCCTCATCGGAAGACTCAGTGCCACCGCTAGCGTCCTCGTTGCGAAGCGCCTGATCCGTCGTCGTTTCGGTTCTGACCAGCGTAGCCTGAACCACCGACGCCTCAGTCGGATCACTGGTGCTGGACGGCAAACTGATCATGCTGATGATAATCACCAGAACGTGAAGACCGACTGCCAACATCGTTGGCAGGCCATAGCCTACACGCTTGTCGTGTCTGGCCATGACGCTTCCTCAATCCTCATCGGCGGGCGGCTCTGAAATCAGCCCCACATTCGCGACGCCGGCAGTCTGCAGTGTGCCCATCAATGTCACGACCTGACCGTAGGAGACATTCCGGTCACCTCTGACCATGACCGGGGTGTTGGGATTCCGTTCCAGAATCGCCATCACGCGATCCGCGATGTTGTCCAGCGACACCGTGGTCTCATCGTCATCGAGCGAGATGTAATAGTTTCCCTCCTTGTCTACCGATACGATAACAGGGTCGCTATCCTCGACATCCTCAATGGGCTCCGACGTGACTTGGGGAAGATCCACTTGCACACCTTGCGTCAACATCGGAGCGGCAATCATGAAGATCACCAGCAACACCAGCATGACATCGATGAAAGGGACCACGTTGATTTCGCCCATCGGCTTGTTGTGACCGCCGCGGTGAAAAGGACCATGCATCATAGCCTGTCTCCTCAAGCCCCTTCGGAATTACCACGTCCCTGCAAATTGCGATGCAGGATTGAATGAAACTCTTCGGCGAAGTCCTCGTACTTACCCAGGAGCTTGCTCGAGGCGGACGAAAGGCGGTTGTAGAAAATGACTGCCGGGATCGCAGCGAACAATCCCATCGCAGTCGCAATCAAGGCCTCGGCGATCCACGGGGCGACCGTGGCCAATGTGGCCTGTTGTGCCATCGAAAGACTCTGGAATGATCCCATGATTCCCCATACCGTTCCGAACAGACCAATATAGGGGCTCGCCGATGCGACTGTCGCCAGAAACACTAGATGCAAGTTCAAGCGCTCTTCTTCGCGAGACCAGGCAACGCGCATGCTGCGCTGGACCCCTTCAAGAATCGATTGAGGGTTGCGGGTTTTGGGTAGCAAGCGATTGAATTCACGGAAACCGGCACGAAAGATGTGTTCGGCACCCACGGTTTCCTGTTCGGAAGGGGTTTCCTTATACAGCTCGTTGAGATCGATTCCCGACCAGAATCGTTCTTCGAAATCCTGGTGAGCTCGTTTCGCACGACGAATGACGAAGCTACGCTGAAAGATCACGATCCAGGACAGCAGCGAGGCCAGAATCAGTATCAACATCACGAATTGCACGACGCCACTGGCGTTCATGATCAAGTAGGGAATGGACATGGAGTCGTTCACGGGTGTCCTCGTCAGTCTTGCTGGTTAACCATTGAGGGCCGCGGCAAGTGCCGTCGGCCAGCGAGTCGGCTTGCCTCGAGTCGCATCCATGCATGCAATATCGACTCGGGCATCACAAAGCCCTTCTCCACGTCGGGTGACTTCCTGGTGGAAGCGTAAGCGACAGGAAGTGTGTGATTCGATGACGGCACTGACCAGTAGTTCGTCATCGAGTCGAGCGGGTTTGGCATAACGGCAGTCAAGTCGGTGTACGACAAGCTGGATGCCCTTCTGGAATAGCTCGTATTGCGTGATACCAAATCGCTTGAGCCATTCACTACGCGCCCGTTCCATATATTTGAGGTAATTCACGTAATAGACGATGCCTCCAGCATCGGTATCCTCGATATATACGGTCACCGGCCACTCAAAATGCCTCATGGACGCGTCTCTCCCGCCGCCTCAGGAGCATCGTTGCTGCCACTGGAAAGACCGAAGTGTACGTATGCCTGGCGAGTGACCATCCGACCTCGTGCGGTTCGCATCATCAACCCTTGCTGGATCAGGTACGGTTCAATGACATCTTCGATGGTATCTCGTTCCTCACTGATGGCCGCAGCCAGTGAGTCGACACCGACAGGTCCCCCCTCGAACTTCTCGATCATCGCCAACAACAGGCGACGATCCATGTTATCCAGGCCATGACGGTCGACATGCAACAGATTGAGTGCCTGATCGGCTATATCGGCTTGCAGCCGTCCGTTGCCACGGACTTCAGCGTAGTCACGAACACGACGCAAGAGTCTGTTGGCAATCCGCGGTGTCCCGCGAGAGCGACGTGCAATCTCCGTTGCGCCGTCATGGTCGGATTCGACCCCGAGCAGACGTGCCGAGCGCGCAACAATCTCGGTCAGTTCATCGATGTCGTAGAACTCGAGACGTTGAACGATCCCGAAACGATCACGCAGAGGCGATGTCAACAAACCGGCTCTCGTGGTGGCCCCGACCAGGGTGAAACTCGGCAAATCCAGCTTGATCGACCGGGCTGCCGGTCCTTCGCCGATCATGATGTCGAGCTTGAAATCCTCCATGGCGGGATACAGGATTTCCTCGACAACCGGCGACAGGCGATGTATCTCATCGATGAACAGAACATCGCCCTCTTGCAGATTGGTCAGCATTGCGGCGAGATCGCCAGCACGCTCCAGAACCGGGCCCGACGTCGATTTGATATCGACGTCCATTTCGGAAGCGATGATATTGGCTAGCGTCGTCTTGCCCAGCCCCGGTGGACCGAATATCAGCGTGTGATCGAGACTCTCCTGTCGACCGCGTGCCGCGCTGATGAAGATGTCCAACTGCTCACGGACCTGGGGCTGGCCAATGTAATCGGTCAGCCTGCGAGGCCGTATCGCTCGATCGACACCGGCCTCTCCTTCCTTCTCGTCAGCAGCAATCAGGCGATCACTCTCCAACATGGGAATCCCCATTCGTCATGGTCAGCTTCCTCATGAGTTCAGCTCGATAGCTTGCGGGCCAGAGCCGACTTGATCAAGGCTTCGGTAGTCTGTCCGTCATCGAGACCAGACAGCATGCGAGCTGCTTCCGCTGGCTTATAGCCCAGAGAAACCAGCGCTGCCTCGGCATCAGCCAACGTATCACGTCGGGACGACGTGCCGCTGGTTGTTGGCATGTTTTCCATCGCCGTGGCCGGCGCCGCCTGATTCTGCCAATGAGGAAAGCGGTCACGCATCTCGATGACGAGTCGCTCGGCAGTCTTGCGACCCACACCGGGCAGTCTCGTCAAGGCCTTGATATCATCATCCATGACGCACCGTATGAAGGCGTCTTCATCCATGCCAGACAGGATGGCAAGTGCCAGTTTCGGCCCGATGCCATTAACCTTGACCAGGGCACGAAAGAGTTCGCGCTCCTGCTCACGGGCAAACCCGAAGAGCAGATGCGCATCTTCGCGTATGGTCAAATGCGTGAATAGTCGAACCGTCTCTCCAGTGTCGGGCAGGGCCATGAAGGTATTCATGGATGCCTCGATTTCGTAACCGACACCGCCAACATCGATCATCAGCCAAGGAGGCTTCTTCTCGACAAGCGTGCCATGCAAGCGTCCTATCATGCCATGACTGTCCTTGTGTGACGGGGGGGCCCCGAACATGGGAATGCCAGTATGACGTCACCATCAGATGACCGGCTGGAAATTACTATACTGATCAGTAGCGGCACTGACCAGCATTGTATAGAACAGCGTTTGATAATTAGCGGCCCATCACATACATGAGCCGACGATCCCGTCACTCTGGGCGAAAATCCCGCCAACGTTGAGCTTTACCCCGCCCCGTTCGGCGGCGACTGTAGGGTTGGCTGGGCACGCGCCCTTGACGGGCATACGCATGGGTCAATGCAATGGCCAGTGCATCGGCAGCATCAGCCGGAGGCGACGCATTCAGGCCCAGAACGGCGACCACCATGTGCTGGATTTGCGTTTTTTCAGCGCTTCCTGACCCTGTCACGGCCTGCTTGATCTGACGCGCTGCGTATTCGCTAACAGCAAGTCCATGGTTGGCCGCACACACGATAGCCGTACCGCGAGCCTGCCCCAATTTCAGCGCCGAGTCGGCATTTTTCGCCATGAACACCTTTTCAATAGCGAATTCGCCGACTCGATGCATAGCGATCAACTCACTGAGTCCGGCATAAATCTGGGCAAGCTTCTGTGCCAAATCATCGGCCTGAATACGAATGCAACCACTACCGACATACACCGGCTTGCCACTGGATATATCGATGAGACCATAGCCTGTAGTGCGTGAACCAGGGTCAATACCCAATATCAGCATGCAGTGCGCTCACTCGAGCTGATCGAGGATGGCATCGTCGAAATCAGCGTTGGTATAGACGTTCTGCACGTCGTCCAGGTCTTCGAGCATATCGGTCAGCTTGATGATACGGCGTGCGAGTTCCACATCGTCTATCGGTGTATAGTTATCCGGATAGAGTCCGACGTCACTGGAAACCGGTTCGATACCTGCCGCCGCCAGTGCGTCTTTTACCGCACCAAAACTGGTCGGTGTCGTGACGACCTCCAGCGCCCCGTTGTCCTGCTGCTCGATCTCCTCGGGTTCCGCGTCCAGCGTTGCCTCCATGGCGGCCTCTTCGGTAACGTCATCGGGCAACAACAGACGCCCCTGTTTATGGAACATGAAGGCAACGGAGCCCGATGTGCCCATGTTGCCGCCGTGTTTGTTGAACGCATGACGCACTTCGGAAACGGTGCGGTTGCGGTTGTCGGTCATGCATTCGACCATGACCGCGACGCCTTCCGGACCATAACCTTCGTAGACCGTCTCCTCCATGTCGTCGCCGTCGGTATTCCCGGCCCCACGATCGACGGCACGCTGGATCGTATCCTTGGTCATATTGTTCGAGAGCGCCTTGTCGATCGCGGCCCGCAAACGAGGATTATCATTGGGTTCACCACCCCCTTGTCGGGCAGCGACGGTCAATTCCCGGATCAATTTGGTGAAGATCTTGCCCCGCTTGGCGTCCTGAGCGGCCTTACGGTGTTTGATATTGGCCCATTTACTGTGACCTGCCATACAAAAGACTCCTGTGGCGTGCCACCGGCGTCCAACGACGCCGGTCAATTGCAGGGGGATACGTGCCCTTACTCGCTGGACTCGGATTTAGCTTTATGGCGTAGCCGAATATTGAGCTCCTTGAGCTGCTGTGACGACACATCACCCGGGGCATCGGTCATCAGACAAGCGGCACTCTGTGTTTTAGGGAAGGCGATGACTTCACGAATCGTCCGTGCTCCCGTCATCAGCATCACCAGGCGGTCCAGGCCGAAAGCCAGTCCTCCATGCGGGGGGGCACCATATCTCAGGGCATCCAGCAGGAAACCGAATTTCTCTTCGGCCTCCTCCTCACCGATGCCCAGCACCTCGAAGACGACGCGCTGCATGGCCTGATCGTGGATACGAATCGAGCCACCGCCGAGTTCCGTTCCGTTCAGAACCATGTCATAGGCCCGTGAAAGTGCGGCAGCCGGGTTCTCCTTGAGAGATTCGGGCGTGCAGGAAGGTGCCGTAAAGGGGTGATGCAGGGCGGCCAACTTGCCATCGTCATCGACCTCGAACATGGGGAAATCGACGACCCACAGCGGTGCCCAGTCGCGAGTATAGAGGCCGAGATCTTCGCCCAGCTTGACACGCAGCGCCCCCAGCGCTTCATTGACAATGCGCGTTTTGTCGGCGCCAAAGAAAATGATGTCGCCGTCGCGTGCATCGAGACGATCGAGCAGCGGATCGACGATACCCTCCATGAACTTGACGATCGGTGACTGCAGACCGTCAATGCCTTTACTACGCTCGTTGACCTTGATCCAGGCCAGCCCCTTCGCCCCGTAAATACTCACGAACTGGGTATACTCATCGATCGCCTTGCGAGACAGCTCTGCCCCGCCACTGACCTTCAGCGCGGCGACTCGCCCGTCACTGGCATTAGCGGGGCCGGAGAAGACCTTGAAATCAACATCCGTCATCAGGTCGTCGACATCCACCAGTTCCAGCGGGATGCGTAAATCCGGCTTATCGGACCCGTAACGGCGCATCGCCTCATCGTAAGGCATCCGCGGAAAGTCGGGTAACTCGATATCGAGAACGTCTGCGAATAGCGAACGAATCATGGACTCCGTGATGTCCATGATATCGTCTTCCTCGACGAACGAAGCCTCGAGGTCGATCTGGGTGAACTCGGGTTGGCGATCGGCGCGCAGGTCTTCATCGCGGAAGCATTTGGCGATTTGGTAGTATCGATCGAAGCCCGACACCATCAGCAGCTGCTTGAACAACTGCGGTGACTGGGGCAGTGCAAAAAAGCTACCCGCATGGGTTCGGCTCGGTACCAGATAGTCTCGTGCCCCTTCGGGAGTCGCCCTCGTCAGAATAGGCGTTTCAATGTCGAGAAAGCCCTGCCCCTCCAGGAATGCACGCACGCTGTGCGATATCCGGGAACGCAAGCGTAGCTTATCGATCATGTCCGGACGTCGCAGATCGATGTAACGATGCGTCAAGCGGACCTCTTCACCGACCTTGCCATGTTCATCCAGTTGGAACGGCGGAGTCGCGGCACTGTTGAGGACCTCGACCTGATTCGCCAGGACTTCGATCAGCCCGGTCGGCATGTTGGGATTCTGCGTGCCCTCCGGACGCATGCGTACGCGACCGACAATGCGCAGGACGTACTCATTGCGGGCCCTGTCGGCATTGGCGAAGGCCTCGGCGGTATCGGGATCGACTACGACCTGGGCTATGCCATCACGATCGCGCATGTCGAGGAAGATCACTCCTCCGTGATCGCGACGGCGGTGTACCCATCCGCACAAGGCGACCTCTTGGTCCACCAGAGTTTCGTTCAGCTGGCCGCAATAATGGCTGCGCATGTCAAATCCTGTTCTGTTGCGTTATCGAAAAATCATCAAATGGCGAACATCAAGCCACTGAGCCATCTCGAGACGAGGCGCTGCCCGCTGGCGATTGACTGCCACCACCTTCGCTTTTTGCATTCGTCACTTTAGTCGCGGCGCCATTACTTGATGAGTCGGACGAATGGCTGCCGGTACTGTCACCAGCGAGGTTTTTCTTGCTGCCCGATTTAAAATCGGTTTCATACCAGCCACCACCGGCCAGTCTGAAACCGGCTGCCGACACCAATCGCGTCAACTCGGCCGTATGGCATGAGGGACAATCGGTCAATGGGGAGGCACTAATTTTCTGCAGCTTCTCAAGACGATGGCCGCAGGCCTTGCACTCGTACTCATAGATGGGCATGGTTCTATCACTCCTAAGAACGTCGACACTCCGGGACGACGACCATGAGGAACGCGCTGACAGGAGTACATCGCGAACCTCTGGCCAGTGATAGGCATATAAGGCCAATCATCGCGCTTTCCAAGCCTGCCCCGAAAGCTCGACATTATAGCGTGTTGCGCCCCCTGCCGGGCAAGATGGCACGACATCGATACCAGGAAGGAACTTTGCCATGCATGCCGTAATCCTCGACGCCGCCACTCTGGGCGATGACATCGACCTGTCTCCCTTGCGCAGTGAAGTCGATCGACTTGATGTCTATGACAATACGACCTCAGATCGGCGCATTGAGCGTTTGAAGAACGCCCGCGTTGCGCTCGTTAATAAAGTGGTACTCGACGCGGATACACTGAATGCCTTGCCGGAACTGGAATTGATCTGTGTGCTTGCCACCGGCACCAACAACATCGATATGGAGGCCGCCAACAAGTTGGGCATTGCCGTTCGCAACGTGACTGCGTACGGCACCCAGAGCGTGGCACAGCATACCATGATGCTGATGCTCGCATTGGCGAACCGGTTACCGTTATACCAGCGTGATGTGCAGCAAGGCCATTGGGAGAACAGCCCGTTTTTCTGTCTGCTCGACCATCGCACGCTCCAACTCGCCAATAAACGACTCGTCATTGTGGGACAAGGAGAGTTGGGGCGACGAGTCGCATCCCTGGCGGAAGCGTTCGGCATGCATGTGCAGTTCGCTGCACGTCCCGGGAATGAGCAACAGGATGCGCGCCCGAGCCTTCGCGAGCTTGCCCCCCAGGCCGATATACTCAGCCTGCACTGCCCGTTGACCGAAGCAACTTGCCACCTAGTGGATGCCGACTGTCTGAGTACTCTGAAAAGAGAGGCGATCGTCATCAACTGTGCACGTGGTGGCGTCATTGATGAAGAAGCCGCGTTGGCGGCATTACGTCAGGGTCACCTAGGGGGACTAGGTGTCGACACGTTACCGGTAGAGCCTCCCCACGATGGTCATCCTTTGATTTCGGCACTATCCGAGCCGCTCAACTTGATCGTCACACCGCATAGCGCCTGGATCGCACCGGAGGCCCGTGCCAACGTTGTCAAACTGACTGTCGACAATCTCAGACAATGGCGAGGCTCCAAGGATGACTGATCTAGTGCAGCAGCCACTGTTCAATCTAGGCTCGATCAATATCGATCATATCTATCGCGTACCTCACCTCGTGCGGCCTGGCGAAACGTTATCCAGCACGAGTTATCGGCAGGTGCTTGGCGGCAAAGGGGCTAACCAGTCACTGGCCATTGCGAGAGCCGGTGGCGATGTCACGCACTGGGGTCGTTTGAATTCGGGGGATGACTGGGCTCGTGACATTCTCGCTACATCAGGCGTGAAAACCCGTGATATCGTCCCTGTCGATGAGCCGAGCGGCCATGCTTTGATCCAGGTCGATGATGACGGCGAGAACGCCATCATTCTCTATCCCGGTGCCAATCACGGTTTTAGTGAATGTGACATTGACCGTTGGGTTGCGATGGCTCCTGCGCAAAGCTGGCTGTTGCTGCAAAACGAATGCAACGGTCTGGCCCATATCATGAAGCGAGCTCACGAACACGGCCTTTCGATCGCATTCAATCCGGCTCCGATGACGGCGGCGGTCCATGAACTCCCCCTGGATACGTGCTCGGTCCTGTTCGTCAATCGAGGGGAAGCCGCCAGCCTGGCTGGCATGAGCGACAATGCAGGTGCCGATGAACTACTCGATGCGCTGGCCTGTCAGCTCCCCGAGGTGGAAATCGTTCTGACACTTGGCGCCGCAGGCGTCTGTTATCAGCATGGTACGCAGCGATTCGAGTTGCCCGCTCACGAGGTAGTGGCCGTCGATACGACGGCAGCCGGCGATACGTTCATTGGCTATTTCATGGCGTCACGTCAGGTCAACGAGACGATCGAACATTGCCTGCAGCGTGCCAGTGTGGCCTCTGCCCTGTGCGTCCAGCAGGCGGGAGCGGCTCCCAGCATTCCTTCTGCGGTGGATGTCGATGACGCATTCGCCGATTGGGATAGCCTGGTAACATCCGCTTCCCACGCTGAATGAAGCCGCTCATCCCCGCTTATCGACGAGGACTGTCATGCGCTACCCCATCATTTTCGATACCGACCCAGGAGTCGACGATGCCCAGGCCATCGCCATCGCGATGGCTCACCCTGACATCGAACTTCTGGGACTTACTACCACCTTTGGTAATGTCGATGTCGCGACGGCGACACACAATGCGCTGCTGCTCTGTGAACTGGCTGGACAGAACATTCCCGTCGCACGTGGCGCTGCTGTGCCGCTGGTCAAAAAGAAACACCCTGCCCCAGCCCATATCCATGGCACCAATGGATTGGGGAATATTGCCCTGCCTGACGTTCGCGGCGACGCAATGCCTCAGAGTGCCGCCCAATTCATTGTCGATACAGTCAATGCTCGGCCTGGTGCCGTCACGCTGGTTGCTGTTGGCCCGTTGGGCAACCTTGCGGCTGCACTGCAACTCGATCCGGAAATCATCAGTAAGGTCAAGCAAGTCGTCATCATGGGGGGATCGATCAAGGAGGGCGGTAATGTGACACCAGTCGCTGAAGCCAATATCTTCAATGACCCCCATGCCGCGGCGCACGCCCTGACGGCTGGGTGGCCACTGACCATGGTCGGTCTGGATGCGACTCATCGCTGTACCCTGAAACCGCACGACATGGAAGCCATCGCTACCGGCCAAGGGCGGCTCGGCGCGGTTCTCGCCGACAGTTATGCGTTCTATCGCGCCTTTTACCAACAGACGATGGGGTTCGATGGATGCTGCCCGCACGATAGTTGTGCGTTAGCCTGGCTGCTATGCTCGGAACTGTTCACCACGGCGCGGGGCCATCTCACCGTAGTTACCGAAGGAGATGCCGAAGGACAGACGATCTTCGCGCCTGAAGCTCGCCCCTTCATCGATACACGCTGGACTCGCACTCCTTCCGTCGATGTCTGTCTTGACGCCGATGGCCCGGCGATAGTCGACTGGATCGTTTCGACCTTACATTGATCCAATCATGGCGGCTCCCCCCACGTATATTTCAATGACCAGGAAAATCGCACTGGCTATAGGGTCAGAAAGGCATCGCGGTCTCGCCACTCGACACCTTCCACCTCCACATGAGTGACGTGGGCATCCGGTGGCCCTTGCCACAGCCACTGACTCACGGTATTGACCGCCTCACCGTCACCGCATAACAGGACTTCCACGCGCCCGTCGGGCAAGTTTCTAGCGTAGCCGGTGACGCCTGCCTGCAAGGCACGTTCTTGCGTCGCACGGCGAAACCAGACGCCCTGCACCTTGCCGGTCACTAGTGCCTTGACGCAACATTTGCTCATTTCGGGCCTCCTCGTCTGCATGGTTCGCCGGCACGGTTTCCACGTTATCGTGTCGAATGCCGTCTGTATAACCTCATGAATATATTGTCCTCAATGGCGACGTATCATCAATCGGATAGCAACTCTCGCTTGACCAGAACGGCAGAATTGCGCGGCACAATAGGCCTGCCTCGTGCCAACAAATGGCATTTGGTAAACGCAGCGCCGAATAGCAGAATCAGGGACGAGTAGTAGACCCACAGCAGAATCAGCACGACAGAGCCCGCTGCCCCGTACGTCGAAGCCGTTGCGGTGTAAGCCAGATAGGCGGCTATGGCATAGCGACCCAAAGCGAACAGCACTGCCGTCACGATGGCCCCGACGAGGACATCTCGCCACCGTAGCAAGACATCGGGCAGTACCTTGAAGATCGTGGCAAACAGGGCGGCGATCATGGCCAACGACACCAGGAATTCTGCACTACCGGCCATTATCCCGACGACAGGCAGAATGTCTTCGGTATGGCTCAGTACCGCCCTTAGCATGACGCCAAATATCAGGGAAACGAGCAGAATGAAACCGATAGCCAGGACTACCATCATCGATAACACGCGATTCTTCAGAAAAATCAGAATGCTGTTACCCGACGGTTTGGCTGTGACTCCCCATAACGTATTGAGGGAAAATTGCATTTGCGCGAAGACAGTCGTGGCACCAGCGAACAGGGCACCGAAGCCAAGCAGCGAAGGCCACCAGCCCGCTTCCTGAATACGCGACTGCGAGACGGCCCGCTCGACGGCAAGTGCAGCATCGTTGCCAACCGCACCTTGCAGTTGAGAATAGATTTCACCACGTGCGGCATCTTCGCCCAGCACCAGTCCAATCACCATGACGGCGATGATCACTGTGGGTGCCAGGGAAAACAGCGTATAGAACGCCAAGGAGCCGGCATAGCTGAACGCATTGCTGTCCAGCCAAAGCCTTAACGCATCGTGGACGATACGCCACCAATAGATGACGGTGTCTCTAATCACGACTCATTCCCTCCCTGGATGCAACAGTCTGCCCAGCATACGTCAGATAGTTGGTATCAGTCGTCAACGCAGGAGTGTCCTTAGTGCATTGCAGCGACGTCATCGTGGACCGATAATGGCCGGATATTGCACTTCCAATCGGGAGCTACATGGTGCCATCTTCCATGGACGACAACGATAGCCAGGATTTTGACTGCCTGGTTTTCATCGGACGCTTTCAACCCGTGCACCTTGGGCACCTGGCAGTCATTCACGACGCTCTGAAACGTGCCCATCAGGTCATCGTGTTGGTTGGCTCGGCCTGGCAGGCTCGATCGTTGCGCAACCCATGGCGTTTCGCCGAACGCCAGGACATGATTCGTGGCTGCTTTGACGATGAAGATAATGAACGCCTCGAAATCGAACCCTTGCTTGATGCACTCTACAACGATGATGTCTGGGTACGCGATGTGCAGCGCAAGGTTCGTGACATAGCGTCCCCCATAAACGGCCGCCTTCCCCGCATTGGCCTGATTGGCGCTAGTCGCGGTCAATCCAGTTATTACCTGACGCTCTTCCCGCAATGGGAATCGGTCAGCGTGCCCCTGGTCGACGGAATCTCCGCAACCAGTATTCGTGAACGACTGTTCCGCTCCACGTCATCGGCGGATGACTATTTATCGACCGGTGCAGCGCATGATCTGCCGCCAAGCGTACATCAAGGTTTGCTCTCATTCATCTGTACCGATGACTACCAGAATCTACGAGAAGAACAGGCACTGCTGGACCAGTATCGACAGGCATGGTCGCAGGCCCCCTACCCCCCGATTTTCGTTACAGTGAATGCTGTCGTCGTTCAATCCGGCCATGTCTTGCTGGTCAAGCGCACGGCGGCACCTGGCAAGGGGTTGCTCGCCCTGCCCGGCGGCTTTATCAATCCCCATGAACGCTTGCTGGACGCTTGTTTGCGGGAACTGCGCGAACGACTCCGGCTCAAGGTCCCGGAGCCCGTTCTCAAAGGGTCGTTGCAAGGACAACGCCTGTTCGATGAGCCTCACCGCAGTTGGCGCGGCCGTACACTGGCGGAAGCCTTCTATTTTGCACTAAGGCCGGAACAACAGCTTCCCCGCCTCAAGCCTGTCAAGGGTGGCGATCATGCGCGCTGGGTTGCGCTGGCCGACCTCGAACCTGAAAGTCTATTCGAAGACCATTTCTTCATCATTCAGAACTTCCTGGGCTTGCCAGCGGATTTCAGTGGTATGTAGCACTCCTCACTCGCAGTGACCCGGTCGTTCCCGCCGAGGGAGCTCACGCATTGTCATTGCACGATTGTGTGACTCTCTCCGAGCGCTGGCCTCTCACGCTTGCAGGAAATCTCGTGGCAGCTTCATCATTTGTCGCCAGAGTTTTTCCACCCCTGGTTTATGCACCAACGAACAACGGTATAACCGGATTTCAAGCGGAACATCCCAATGGCTGTCACCAGCCCTGACCAGCCGCCCCGTGGCAAGTTCGTCTCGAATGCAGAAATCGGGGATCCAAGCCATCCCCGCTCCTTGCAGCATCATGCTTTTCAGACCTTCCGCCATGGCTGTCTCGTAGACAGTGCGTAATTTCAGGCGCAAAGGGTCGTTCTTCAACATCATCCGCACACTACGCCCCAGAAAAGCGCCTTGGGTATAGGCGAGAAACGGGATAGGGGGTTCACTGTCCAGCGGAAAGCGCGGTTCCCCTCGGTCGTCGGGCAAGCATACCGGCAGCATCTTGACCTGGCCGATGGAAAATGATGGGAACACCTCGGCATCGAGTTGCATCGTGGCATAAGGGTCATAGTAACCCAGCATCAAATCACAATTGCCCTCACGCAGGACATGGATCGCATCTCCTACATTCATCGCAACCAGACGGGTAGGCAGCTCACCGACGCCTTGCTGGAGACGCGAGATCCACTGAGGATAAAAGGCCAGGGCCAGTGAATGTGCCGCCACGATGTCCAGAGCCTCATTATCCATCGAAACGCCCCGCAAGTGGCCCAGGCATTCTCCCAACTGCTCGACCAGGTTACGCGCCGTCACCAGGAATAATTGCCCTTCAGGCGTCAGGCCGACGGGTGTCGTCGACCGATCGACCAACGTCACGCCCACAGCTTGTTCCAACGACCGGATACGACGACTGAAAGCAGGTTGTGTGACGTGGCGCTGGCGAGCCGATGCAGAGAAGCTGCGCGTATTCGCCAATGCGACAAAATCTTCCAGCCACTTGGTTTCGAGATTCACCGTCTCTCCCAATCGAAGATCATTAGAATGCCGGCAGTCTACTCAAGCGACCTAGCCGACTCCAATACCAATGTCGTGTTTTGACAAATTGATAGGCACATTCGTGAGATGCATGCGCCAGCGAGGCATCATTGAATGGGGGCCATCAGATAGGTGGCTCGGGACAAGATCTTACGCCACACAGGACGCTGTCGAAGTTCCTCGAGTAACACCTCGCGGCAATTGGCGAAATCGTTTTCCAACATCGTTTCCACGTCGCTGACGAACGTCGGATCGGCAATATAGGCGGTGATTTCGAAATTCAACCGGAACGAGCGATTGTCCAGATTCACCGTGCCGACCGTAGCACCGACATTGTCAATCAACATGACCTTCTGATGCAGGAATCCCGGCTGGTAACGATAGATCTTGACGCCTGCCATCACCATGTCCGGCAAGAAGGCGAACGCCGATAGGAACACCAGCAAATGGTCGGGACGTTCCGGCATCATGATACGCACATCGACACCACGCATCGCCGCGAGGCGCAAGGCATCCTGTACGCCCTGATCCGGGACGAAATACGGGCTCGTGACCCAGAATCGTTCCTTGGCGCCATGTATGGCCTGCTGAACCATCAGACTGGCGGTTTCTTGTTGATCGGCAGGACCCGATGGAATGATCAGGACATCCTGACATTCATCACAGGTAATGCGGGGTTGCCAATCGAGGCCCAGCACCTCCCCCGTCGCCCAATGCCAATCTTCCCAGAACGCTTCTTGTAACCCCAGGACGCTCGGCCCCATGAGTTTCAAGTGGGTGTCCCGCCAGCCACCATGACGACTGTCATGCCCCAGGTATTCATCCCCGACATTGAAGCCGCCAAGCCAACCCGCATATCCATCCACGACCACGATTTTTCGGTGGTTACGAAAATTGAGCTGAAAGCGGTGGCGAAATCCCCTTGATGAGTGGAAGGCGCTGACAATCACGCCGGAGTTGCTGAGATCCTGCAGGTAGCCTTCATTGAGCGCTCGACTACCAATTTCGTCATAAAGGAAGTAGACCCTGACCCCGCGCATGGCCGCCTCTTCAAGATGACTTTTGAGGCGTTGGCCCAACCCATCATGCCGCACGATGAAGAACTGAATGAGTATATACTCCTCGGCAGCATCGATGCCGGCGAAAATACTATCGAATGTCGCTTTACCGTCAGCCAGCAGTTCTACCCGATTCCCCGTGGTCAAAGGCATCTGCGCCAAACGTTCGAGTGCCCTCAGCTCATTGGGATGGTCATGGCTCAAATACGGGGCGACATTGGGTCGATGGTGGGCAAGTACACGGCGCAGTACCGTATCCCGCTCGCCCCGCGCCGACACATACCCATAAAAGCGAGGTCGACCGAATATCCAATAGGCAGGTAGAGCCACATAGGGAAAGGTAACCAGCGAGATAATCCAGGCGATTGCGCCTTGAGACGTTCGACTGGACATCAAGGCCATGATTGATGACAGTGCGCCCAGCAAATGCACCAGGAACAGCACCACCCCTACCAGCCAAGTCGTCATCGCCTCTCCCTGTCAGCCAATGTCCGCCCCTCTATTATATGATTCTGTCCATGACGCGGCGTGATCACACACGTTCAGCGATGATCTCTTTCCACTTGGCCGGCCCAGTCTGGTGCACGGACTCACCTAGACTATCGACGGCGACAGTCACTGGCATGTCTTCGACTTCGAACTCGTAAATGGCTTCCATTCCCAGGTCTTCGAACCCAACGACGCGAGACTTCTTGATGGCCTGAGCGACCAGGTAAGCGGCCCCGCCGACCGCCATCAGATAGACGGCACGGTTGTCGCGTATCGCCTCAATCGCTGCCGTACCACGCTCCGCTTTACCTACCATCCCGAGCAAACCGGTCTGTTCAAGCATCGTACGGGTGAATTTGTCCATTCGCGTGGCGGTCGTCGGGCCGGCGGGTCCCACGACTTCATCCCCGACGGGATCGACAGGGCCCACGTAGTAGATGAAACGTCCTTGCATGTCGACGGGCAAGGTCTCTCCCCTGGAGAGCATATCGATCATGCGTTTGTGAGCAGCATCGCGCCCCGTCAGCAGCTTGCCATTCAATAGCAGAGTATCGCCGGGTTGCCATTGCTTGACCTCTGCGGGCGTCACCGTATCAAGATTGACACGTTTGACGTTGTCTCCGATCTCCCGAGTAATGTCCGGCCAGTCTTCCAACCTGGGAACGGGGAGAATAGCAGGACCACTGCCATCCAGGCCAAAATGCACATGCCGGGTCGCAGCACAGTTGGGTATGATGGCTACCGGCTTGTTGGCAGCATGCGTCGGATAATCCTTGACCTTGATATCGAGCACCGTCGTCAAGCCCCCCAAGCCCTGAGCGCCGACCCCGCTCTTGTTGACCTTGTCGTAAAGCTCGATCCGCAACTCCTCGGCGCGCGTCTCTGCACCACGCGACTGCAGTTCCTGGATATCGATGGGATCGAGCAGCGACTCCTTGGCCAGTTCCATTGCTTTCTCTGCAGTCCCTCCAATACCAATACCCAGCATACCGGGAGGACACCATCCCGCCCCCATCTTGGGTAGTTGCTCGAGCACCCAATCGGCCACGCTATCCGACGGATTCAGCATGGCAAATTTTGCTTTAGCCTCACTACCTCCGCCTTTCGCCGCAACGTGAATATCCACGGTATTGCCGGGAACCAACTTGTGATGAATCACTGCCGGTGTATTGTCACGTGTGTTCTGGCGTTTCCCATCGGGATCGGCCAACACTGAGGCACGCAGGATGTTATCCGGCAATTGGTAGGCACGACGTACGCCCTCGTTGATCATGTCATCAAGACTCATGTCAGTATCCCATTGAACGTTCATACCGACATGAACAAACACGGTAACGATGCCCGTGTCCTGACAAATGGGCCTGTGACCGGTCGCACACATCCGTGAATTGATCAGTATCTGAGCGATGGCATCCTTGGCGGCAGGATTTTCTTCCTGCTGATGAGCTGCCTCCATGGCGTCTATGAAATCTTTGGGGTGGTAGTACGAAATATATTGGAGGGCATCGGCCACGCTCTGAATAAGATCGTCCTGACGAATCACGGTCATGCGGAAGGCTCTCCTCGGTTATGATGCCCCGGCCGTTGTCATGTCAGGTGGCTTGGTCGGGGAATTGCCTGTTTGCGGTCGCGGGATTGTATCGCAGATTGCTCGAATTCGGCAGAAGCGCTTGGTTTGGAGATGGTTCTAGTAACTAAAAGATAACGGTATAAATAATAAGCTTCTGCTTACAACCGATGGAAACACTACTTCAAATCAATCAGCCTTGCCTTGAACGTTTGTACTCGATCCCTCAGCCTCGCGGCTTCTTCGAACTCTAGATTCTGAGCGGCTTCGTGCATGTCATCTTCGATCCTGCCGATTTCACGCGTGAGCTCTTCAACGGATAGCCCCTTGATTTCGGCGATGTCATACCTCTCCTGCCCTTCCGCGACTTTTCGCTCACTCCGTTGACGACCGCCTTTCTTGCCGGGGGTTTGCGCCCCTTCCATGATATCTGCCACCGATTTCGTCACCGTCATCGGCGTTATGTCGTGCTCTTCATTGAAGGTGATCTGCTTGGCTCGACGCCGTTCCGTCTCGTCAATGGCCCGTCGCATCGAATCCGTGACATGGTCACCATAGAGGATGGCTGTGCCATGAGCATTGCGCGCCGCTCGACCGATCGTCTGAATCAACGATCGCTCGGCACGCAAGAAACCCTCCTTGTCGGCATCGAGAATCGCCACCAGCGACACTTCAGGGATATCGAGCCCTTCACGTAGCAGGTTGATACCGACCAGGACATCGAACTTGCCCAACCGCAAGTCACGGATGATCTCGACTCGCTCGACCGTATCGATATCGGAATGCAGATACCTGACCCGCACATCATGCTCATCGAGGTATTCGGTCAAATCTTCCGCCATGCGCTTGGTCAAGGTCGTGACCAGGACCCGTTCCTCAACCGCCGTCCGTCGTTTAATTTCCGAGAGCAGGTCATCCACTTGCGTCGATGCGGGCCGGACGTCGATCTCGGGATCCACCAGCCCCGTCGGACGCACGACCTGCTCCACGACCCTGCCGGCATGCTTCTCCTCATAGGGACCAGGGGTCGCGGAGACAAAAATCGTCTGCGGGCAGATCGACTCCCATTCCTCGAATGTCATGGGCCGGTTATCCAGTGCCGAGGGTAAGCGAAAACCGTATTCCACCAACGTTTCCTTACGCGACCGGTCACCTTTGTACATGCCCCCTACCTGCGGCACGCTGACATGCGATTCGTCGATGAACAGCATTGCATCCGGCGGCAGATAGTCGAAGAAGGTGGGGGGTGGCTCGCCCGGTGCGCGCCCGGACAGGTAGCGTGAATAGTTTTCGATCCCGTTGCAGTAGCCGAGCTCGAACATCATCTCGATATCGTAAAGCGTCCGCTGTTCCAGTCGTTGTGCTTCCACCAGCTTGTCATGCTTGCGCAGCCACTCCAGACGTTCGGCCAACTCCGTCTTGATGTTCTCTGCCGCTTCAAGAATGGTTTCGCGAGGTGTCACATAGTGCGTCTTGGGGTAAATGGTCATGCGCGGCACCTTGCCGCGAACTTCACCGGTCAATGGATCGAAAAGACTGATGGCATCGATTTCATCATCGAACAACTCGACGCGAACCGCTTCATCTTCGGCATCGGCAGGAAAGATATCGATCACGTCTCCACGCACACGATACGTACCGCGCCGAAAATCCATGTCATTGCGCGTATATTGGAGCTCCGCCAACCGGCGCAGTAAACGGCGTTGATCGATCAGTTCACCTCGATTGACGTGCAGCCGCATCTTC
Source organism: Aidingimonas lacisalsi (assembly GCF_008079445.1). Taxonomy (GTDB): domain Bacteria; phylum Pseudomonadota; class Gammaproteobacteria; order Pseudomonadales; family Halomonadaceae; genus Aidingimonas; species Aidingimonas lacisalsi. The sequence continues at coordinate 315,438 of NZ_VRYH01000004.1, forward strand.
AGATATTGATCGGGATCCCCCAGTCCGTAGATCGCCGACACCGAGACGACGATCAGTGCATCGCGGCGCTCGAGCAATGCCTTGGTTGCCGAGAGTCGCATCTGCTCGATATGTTCGTTGACCGAGGCATCCTTCTCGATAAACGTATCCGATGAAGGCACATACGCTTCAGGCTGGTAGTAATCGTAATAGGAGACGAAATACTCGACGGCGTTGTCCGGAAAGAACGCTTTGAACTCACCATAGAGTTGGGCAGCCAGGGTCTTATTCGGGGCCATGACAATGGTAGGGCGCTGCAGACGCTCAACGACATTGGCCATGGTGAATGTCTTTCCGGAGCCTGTCACACCCAGCAACGTTTGGTGAGCCAGCCCTGCTTCAAGACCTTCCACAAGCCCTTGAATCGCGCTCGGCTGATCACCTGCAGGCTGGAACTGGGAGGCGATACGAAAGGATTTACTCATGTCGATTCCAGCTCGCTTTGAACGATGGATTGCACTTCAATATGATAGATAACGGTATAAGTGATCAGATTCCATTCGCCTCATCCATCCACGTCGTGACCTCTACGGTGGAGTCAGTCATCAGTCGATGGATCGGACACCGGTCCGACAGCTCTGCCAAACGGGCTAGCTGCTCCGGATCGTCGATGCCTTCGAAACGCAACGTCACACTCAGACGATAGAGTCCCTCGCGCTCCTTGCTTTCGTCACGCTCGACAACGGCCGTGACCCCGGTCAACGGCCACCCCTTACGACGAGCATACATTTGTGCCGTGATAGCCTTGCATGCTCCTAGTGACAGGTCGAAGTAATCGTGGGGATCCGGGGCGCTCTCCTCTCCCCCGACCCAACGTGGTGCATCAACGAAAAGATCGTCGAACCCGTCGAGCTGGACTCGTTGCCGATAGCGCCCATCCTGCTGACTGACCACGGTAATCGTCATCGTTGACTCACCCTTATGCCAAGCGTCTCCAATACCTCCAACAAGGTCCTGTATGCAGCATTCCCCTCGACATCCGCACCGTAGCAACCGACTTCCACGCTTTCGACACCATCAACCATCATTAATGCCGTCGTGATGCGATTGACCTCTTCAGCACTATCGACATTCTCGAACGTGAACGAATAATGCGCCATGCAACGACTTCCTCGATCGTCAGAGTATGGAATCGCTAGAGTCTAGCATGCACTGCCGGGTTGAATCGTGTCCGTTCGCCCCCACAAACAAGGAAAGCACCATCGGCGACGGTCATACCGTCATAGACCTAGGGAGCGCAAAGCATGACCGATTGGACCCACCGTCTGGGAGCGACACGTGTCGATGACAGCACAGTGACATTCGACACCCCCTCTCCCGCACGCCAGGCACTCGATACAACGACTGTAAGTCCGTTGGTTCACTTGGGTATCCTTGAAGTCACTGGAGCCGATGCCGAACGCTTTCTCCAGGGGCAGGCAAGTGCTCAACTGGAACTCGTACATGACGGTTTTGCGCCGCTTGCCTGTTTCTGCACGCCCAAAGGGCGTTTACTGGCCAATGCGCAACTGATGCGCATCGACGACGATCGATTCTGGTTGTTACTCGATGACAGCCTTGTGCAACCGTTGAAGCAGCACCTGGACAAGTTCGCCGTCTTCTATAAGGTCGAGATGATCCATCGTGACGATATCGCCATGCTTGGCCTCATCGGTCACGATGCTCCCGCGCTCCTCGAAGCCAAGCTCGACATGGCCCCCCCCGCTCTATGGCACGGTAGCGTCAATGGCGATATGCGAGCTCTGCGTCATCCTGGTCCCAGACCACGCCTGTTAATTTGCCTTCCGCTAGCCATGACGGAACGCCTCTGGTCGGATCTGGCATTGCAATCCACGCCGGTGGGTAACGACGTCTGGCGGTTGCATGACATACAAGCCGGGCTAGGCTGGCTGAGCCGTTCGCAACAGGACACCTATCTTCCTCAGATGCTCAATTGGGAAGCGCTGGGCGGCATCAGCTTCAAGAAAGGTTGTTACACGGGACAGGAAGTCGTGGCACGTGCGCATTTTCGCGGGCAAGTCAAGAAACGACTGGTGCGCGCCCAACTCGATGGAGGCGCCTTACCCGCCAAGGGCACGGCAGTCGAAGACGGTAATGGCAAATCGCATGGCGAGGTCTTCGCGGCAGAACTCGACGCCTATGGGCAAGCGGAAATCCTGGCAGTAATGACGACTCGTGACATCGATGGCCCGCTAACGGTGGATGGCCAACGTTTCAAGACGCTCAAACTGCCTTATGCCATCGAACGCCTGGACCCGGAATCCATGCCCACGACTCATTGAATGGAGCGTGCTACGCATGATCGCTAATGCCGAATAACCGGCGAGCGTTCGTCGTGCTGCAAGCCGCCACGGTAGCGGCCGATTCTTGGCGAAGTTCGGCTACCGTGTCGCGCACGCGGCTCACGTTTGCCGGCTCATTGCGTTGTCCCTGATTTCCCGATAAGGGCATGTCAGGGCTATCCGTTTCCAGAACGAAGCCCGACGCCGGCAACGATGACACGGCACGCCTGAGCCGTTGCGCCCGTTCATACGTGACGGCGCCCCCCAATCCTACGACGAATCCAAGATCCAGGAAGCGTAACGCCTGTTCCGGACTTCCCGAGAAGGCATGAATGAGGCCGCCGTCAGGCAGACTGAGTTGCTTCAGTCGTTTGGCCACCCGATCGTTCGCGTGTACACAATGAATCACGACCGGTAACCGGCGTGCCTTGGCGATGCGCAATTGCGCATCGAACAAAAGCCACTGCGACTCCTGTTCGCCATTGCCCCGTCCGTCGATGCCACATTCACCGATGGCGACGACATCGGAGACGGCGTTCAACTCAGTCTCCAGTGCTGCGATATCATTCTCGCCATGCACCTGCATAAAGCAGGGATGCAGCCCCAGGCAAACACTCACATCAGCGCGCTGACCGAGCGACAATACATCCGGCCACCTCGCCCGCGTCGTTCCCGGCACGACGAAATGGCTGACACCGGCCGCCTTGGCTCGTGCCAGCACCGACTCTCGATCAGTATCGAATGCGGGGAAATCCAAGTGACAATGCGCGTCAATCAACATGAAACCACCGTAAGCCCGAGCCCCCAAGCTTCAACGACGTAAGGCCTGAGGGCGCACAGCTCATAGCGGTGTTCAATGCTCTCTCGTCGCAGCAAAACGGACATCCGGCCAACGCTCCTGAGTCATCTGCAAATTGACCCGCGTCGGGGCGATATAGGTCAGATAATCGCCGCCATCGTAGGCCAGGTTAGCGCTGGCCTTGCGTTTGAAGTCTTCGAGCATCTTGGGGTCATCGCAATAAATCCAACGTGCCGTATGTACATTGACCGCTTCATAGATGCAATCCACCTTGTACTCTTCCTTGAGACGGTGAGCCACGACGTCAAACTGTAGCGCTCCCACGGCCCCCAGGATCAGATCATTGTTGTCCAGCGGCATGAAAACCTGTGTGGCCCCCTCTTCCGAAAGCTGTTTCAAGCCTTTGTGCAAGGCTTTCATCTTCATCGGATCCTTGAGACGCACACGCTTGAAGAGCTCGGGAGCGAAATGCGGAATGCCCGTGAAACGCATGTCCTTGCCCACCGTGAACGAATCACCGATCTGGATCGTCCCGTGGTTATGCAGACCGATGATATCCCCCGACCAGGCCTCCTCGACCTGCTCGCGATCGGAGGCCATGAACGTTAGTGCATCGGCTATCTTGATATCCTTGCCTTGTCGAACATGACGCATCTTCATGTTCTTCTGGTATCTGCCGGAGCAGACGCGCAGGAACGCAATGCGGTCGCGATGGTTCGGATCCATGTTCGCTTGTATCTTGAACACGAATCCCGAAAAGGCGTCATCGTCCGGTGCGACGACCCCTTTGTCGGTTTCACGTGGCTGTGGGGCCGGCGCATATTCCACGAAACCATCCAACATTTCCCGTACGCCGAAATTCCCCAAGGCCGTACCGAAATACACCGGCGTCAACTCTCCACGGCGGTACTTCTCGAGGTCGAATTCATGCGAGGCACCACGGACCAGCTCGACTTCCATGCGTAGCTCCTCGGCCTGTGCCTCTCCCAGCAACTCATCCACTTCCGGGTTGTCCAGCCCTTCAATACGGCGATCTTCAGGAATACGGTTGCCCTGGCCCTGCGTATAGAGGTGGATGACATCGTTATAGAGATGGTAGACACCCTTGAAATGCTTGCCCATACCAACGGGCCAGGTCATGGGCGCGCACTGAATGTTCAGAACCGTCTCGATTTCATCCATGACTTCGACCGGATCACGGGTATCCCGATCCATCTTATTGATGAACGTCAGGATCGGCGTCGTACGCAATCGGCAGACGTCCATCAGTTTGATGGTGCGTTCTTCGACCCCTTTCGCGGCATCGATCACCATCAACGCCGAGTCGACAGCGGTCAGCGTACGGTAGGTGTCCTCGGAAAAGTCGGCGTGTCCAGGCGTATCGAGAAGGTTAACGATGCGGCCGTGATACGGGAACTGCATCACTGAGGTCGTAACCGAGATACCGCGCTCCTGCTCCATTTTCATCCAGTCGGACGTGGCATAGCGATCATCGCGCTTGCTTTTGACCGACCCGGCCAACTGGATCGCGTTACCGAACAACAGCATCTTCTCGGTAATGGTCGTCTTGCCCGCATCGGGATGCGAGATGATGGCGAAAGTTCTTCTAAGCCCGACTTCACGGGCTAACGGCGTCTCTGACATTGAGTGTGTTTCGCGAACGTTGTGTCATCACGGCGCAACCGGGGTATCCTTGTGCGCGCGATGCAATGAATGGGAAAGCCAAGATTTTACGGAGTCATGGCCGTTACGTGTAGCCCTATCCGCCAGAAACTCGCCTGGCCAAGCAAGGAGACGACATGCATCCTGCCCTGCCACCGCCGCTGTCGACCCCGAATCGCAACCTGGTACGGCTCACCATTGTGCGGGGTATCACCTGGACCGGATACCTGGCAGCCATCATTTTCGGCATCGAAGTGCTCGGCTTTCAGTTACGCGTTCTCCCTGTCATCAGCGTGATCATTGCCATGGGACTGGTCAACGTCGTTACCTGGTGGCGACTGGGCCGACCACGTGCCGTCACCGATACGGAATATCTACTGCACTTGCTCATCGACCTGACGGGGCTGACCCTGCTCTTCTACTATACGGGTGGCTCGACCAATCCCTTCATCACCTACTACCTGGTTCCGATCACGATCGCCGCCGCCACCCTGCCCTGGCGCTATGCCTGGATCATCGCCTCGGTCGCATTGGCGGGTTACACCTTTCTGATGCTGTTTTACGAGCCGGTCCCGCAACTCAGTCATGGTATCGTCGGCCCCGGTATCAACCTGCATGTCCTGGGAATGTGGCTAAACTTCGGCCTTTCGGCAGGACTGGTCACCTTTTTCATCTACAAGATGGCCCACGCCCTGAGACGTCGCGACCAAACCTTGTCACGTACTCGAGAAGCCTCCTTGCGTAACGAACAGGTGCTGGCCGTGGCCACCCAGGCAGCGGGCACCGCTCACGAACTCGGCACCCCTCTCTCGACAATGGCTGTCCTGCTCAAGGAGATGAAACAGGACGCCAAGGATGATCGAACACTGGAAGCCGATATCGACCTGCTACGTGAGCAGGTCGATACCTGTAAATCCCGCTTGCAAACGCTGGTCGACAACGCAGATCGGCGCCGGCTGTCGGAACCCGAAATAACGCCGGCCCAGCAATGGCTGCACAATGTGATTCAACGATGGTTGGTGCTACGTCCCGATGTCAGCCACCGACTCGAGGTCACCGATAAGCGTGGCCAGCCACAGTTGGCTGTCGATGCCACTCTCGAACAAGCGCTCATGAACCTGCTCAACAATGCCGCCGATGCCAATCCCGACCACATTGTCATCAACCTTGACTGGAATATCGACGAAATCGTCATCGACATCCGCGACCACGGTCCCGGAGTGGCCATGTCGATCGCCGACCAACTGGGCGAAACCTTTGTCTCGACAAAGTCCAAGGGCATGGGAATCGGCCTGTTTCTGACCCATGCGACCATCAATCGCTTTGGTGGTGGCGTCAGCCTGTATAATCACCAGGAAGGCGGCACCTTGACCGAGGTCAAACTACCTCGAGCGGATACCGGCGCTACCTGAACTGCAAGCAAGAGGCAACGATGCAACAAAGTTCCCAACGACTACTGATCGTCGACGACGACGAGATGTTCTGTCATGTCATGCAACGCGCCATGAGCAGGCGTGGTTTCGATGTCGCCATCGCCCATGATGCGGATGAAGCCTTGCGACTCGCTCAGGAGTCGCAGCCGGCAGTCGCCACGCTGGATCTCAAACTGGAAGACACATCGGGGTTGAAATTACTTCCCGAACTGCTGGATGTCGTTCCCCATTGCCGTATCGTCGTACTGACCGGCTATTCCAGTATTGCCACGGCCGTGGAAGCCATCAAACTCGGTGCCGTCAACTACCTATGCAAACCGGCCGATGCCGACGACATCCTGTCAGCTCTCGACAAGCAAGATGGCAACCCGGACACGGAACTGGCGGACAATCCCCCCTCAGTCAATCGCGTCACCTGGGAGCATATTCAAAAGGTTCTACAGGAACACGACGGCAATATCTCAGCCACCGCTCGCGCCCTCGGGATGCACCGTCGTACCTTGCAACGCAAACTGCAGAAGCGACCGGTGCGGCGTTAGCTTAGGGCTTGCGAAAAAGCACTGCTGCGCGCGACTCGTCGCTCTCGACCCGAGCGCGCGGTGCGTCGTACTCGGCAGCATTCACCATTACTGCGCTGTCCATCCCAAATCGATGTTCCAACTCGCGCCAGTGACAGCGCCAGCCGCATCCGAGATCAAGTAAGCAACCAGCGAGGCGACTTCCGAAGGATCGATCAACCGTTTGATGGCGGCATTCCTGAGCATGATCTGTTCGATGACCGCCTGCTCATCCATGCCGTGCAGCCGCGCCTGGTCGGCGATCTGATTGTCGACCAACGGTGTTTTCACATAAGCCGGACAGATAGCATTGGCGGTAATGCCCTGGGATCCCCCTTCGAGTGCGGCAGTCTTGGTCAAGCCGATCATGCCGTGCTTGGCGCTGACATAGGCGGCCTTGCCGGGCGACGCGACCTGCGCATGCACCGAAGCGATATTGACGATACGCCCCCAGCCACCACCGCGCATATGAGGCCAGGCTTCCTGAGACAGCAGAAAGGGAGCCGTCAACATCAGGTCAATGATCCTGCGCCATTTGTCTTCAGGAAAGGTCTCGATACTATCGACATGCTGGATCCCTGCATTGTTGATCAGGATATCCAGACGTCCGAAGCGCTTGACCGCTTCGGCTACCGCATCACGGCACACCTGTGCGTCGGTCAGATCTCCTTGAAAGAAAACGGCACCGGCCCGATCCGCGACTGGCTTGCCTTCCGGGTCGAAGTCCACAGCCAGCACTTGGTGACCAAGTTGACATAACTGCTCGACGACGGCTTCACCGATGCCACTGGACGTGCCGGTTACCAGGGCGACCCGGGGTGTCGGATTCGCGTTCATGATGGACTCCTGAAGGCTGGGATACGGAGATCACTGCATTGTCATCGAGTGTCCAGCATAGCACGACACTAGCTGTCCGCTGCGAGGCCAGGAGTCATGACACGATCCAAGAGATATTGCGCCAGTCGGCTGGCTTCCTCAACGCTGTCGATATCCTGCACATCTTCGAGCAACGAGCAGCGCCACAACCAGCGGCCGCTCTCGAGACATTCCGCGACAAAGGGATAGTCGCCGTCCGGCAAGGAGACCCAGCGCTTGTCACCGTTCTCCGGCGGACACAGGCCAACTGTCACAGGGACTAGAGCGAGGGATAACGACAACGGTGTGATCAAAGCCCCGCACAGTTCATCTTCCCATGGTTGAAAACAGAGCAGATCGACGGACAGCGCCGGATTTCGCCGGGCACCATGGGTCAATTCGTCCCGATATCGCCTGTGGTAGAGCCGCGCCAGTTCACGCAGCTCGTCATAGTGTTCGACACTCAGTGCCTGCATTGCTCGATGCCCAACAGTGGAATTGCCAACGTCTGCCAGCGATGACGATAAGGCAAGAAAGCACGGAACGCCATTGACCCGAACCATCACCGGGCATGAACTGTTAGACTGGCAAGGCAACGACAACCGCCGCCTGCCAGGAGAGTGCATGCGACTCACCGAACGTCTCGACATTACTACCGCCATCGCGAAACGTGCCGGCGAGCAGATCCGCGAGGCTCGCCATCGCCAGGATTTCGACCAACATTACAAGAAAGGTAGTGAACTGGTCACCAATGTGGATATTGCAGTCGATACCGCCATCGGCGAAGCACTACAAAGCCGCTTTCCGGAAGAACGCCGTTTGACCGAGGAACTGTCGCCGGATCAGCAGATTCTCGAACGCCTTGAATCACTATGGGTCATCGATCCCATCGATGGGACTGTCAATTTTGCCCACGGACTGGCTCATGTCGCGGTGTCCATTGCCTGGAACAACGCTGGGCGCACCGAACTGGGCGTCGTTCACGCTCCTTTCCTAGGCGAAACCTTTACCGCAATCCGAGGCCAAGGTGCGTATCTCAACGGTACGAGGATCCGTGTCAGCCGTACCGACAGCCTGGCACGCGGCCTGGTGGCCACCGGTTTTCCTTACCGCCGAGACAGTCGAACCCCGCTGATGCGACGTCTTGCTGCCGTCCTGGCCAATTGTCAGGATATCCGGCGCAACGGCTCCGCCGCGCTGGACCTGTGCGATGTCGCTTGCGGCCGGCTCGATGCCTATTATGAAAGCGTCAAACCCTGGGATTTCGCCGCAGGCCTTCTCATTGCGCGTGAAGCGGGGGCACGCACCGGGCATCTCTATCCTTGTCCGGCAGGCGTGCCACACGACCTGTATGGTGAAAACATCGTCACCAGCACTCCCGATCTTTACGGTAGCCTGACCGACTTGTTGCAACGGGCCGATGCCGATAAAGTACCCAACGATTGAGAGCGTCATGGCATGCACGCTCCCATAGCCGCCTCCAATAGCCAAAGTAGTCAGAGACTATTGGCCTGGGGTATTCGACTAAGGAACAATACACAGCAGTTTATTGGCTTATTCCATTCTCATCGCATGCGTCATTGCAAGGAGAGACAGATGTTTGTCGTCATCTTCGGCCGTCCCGGTTGCCCGTTCTGCGTTCGCGCCAAGGAACTCGCCGATCAATTGAGTGATGCCGGCGCCATCGGCGGTTTCCGCTACGTGGATATCCATGAAGAGGGCATCACCAAGGCCGACATGGAGAAGACCATTGGCGAACCCGTGGAAACCGTGCCTCAGATTTTCGTCGATCAGACCCATATCGGCGGCTTCACCGAATTCGACCAGTATGTCAAAGACAACGCATTGCTGCCTGAAACGTCCGCGCAGTAACCGTCCCGTCATCCCTGCGTCTGTCGTCCGGGTCGCTCCAAGGAGCGGCCTTTTCGTATGGCCTGACCTCCATCAATAGGTTGCGGGACTGTCCGTGCAACCCCCTCGCGTTTCCTCTACATTGAAGATCCAGCCCCCTCTTCAACCAAAGGAATCGCTTGTCCATGCGTGCACCGCCGCCTCAAGCACCATTACCATCTGCATCCTCACACCATCACGATATCGGCGAGTGCCACCGTCAGTTGATCGAATCGACACGCGAGTTCACAGCGATTCGCACAGCCGTCGTACATCCGTGTAGCGCGTCGTCGTTAGGCGGCGCTCTAGCCTCCTGGAAGGAAGGCTTGATCGACCCTGTCCTGGTCGGGCCACGGCGCCGTATCGAGGCGGTAGCCGCAGAACTCATGGAATCACTCGACGGCGCAGAACTCATCGATACCCCCCACAGTCATGCCAGTGCCGAACGAGCGGTTACGCTCGCTGCCGATGGCTGCGTGGATGCGCTGATGAAAGGTTCACTGCACACGGATGAGTTGATGGGCGCCGCACTCACACGAGATGCCGGGCTGCGCACCGAGCGGCAGATGAGTCATGTTTATGCGCTGGACGTACCCAGTTACCCCATTCCCTTGCTGATAACCGACGCGGCTCTCCATATCGCCCCCGATCTAATAGCCAAGCGGGACATCGTGCAGAATGCCATAGAGCTCGCTCACGCACTGGACATCGAACGACCTCGCGTCGCTATCTTGTCCGCGGTGGAAACCGTCAAGGCCGACATCCCATCGACCCTGGATGCCGCGGCGTTGTGCAAGATGAGTCAAAGAGGCCAAATTACGGGCGGTACCCTCGATGGCCCGCTGGCCATAGACAATGCCGTTTCCCACGAGGCGGCTCGCCAGAAGGGAATCGTATCCGAGGTGGCCGGTCAAGCCGATATCCTGGTCGCTCCCGACCTGGAAGCTGCCAACATGATCGCCAAGTTACTGATTCACCTGGCCGGTGCACAAGCCGCTGGTATCGTCATTGGCGCCCGTGTTCCCATCATGTTAACCAGCCGTGCCGACGACATTGCCGCTCGTCTGGCATCGGCAGCCATCGCGTTGCGGCTCGTACATCACCGACCTGACTACCTTTGAGCACGGATACAGCGCCATGTCATCGATACTGGTCATCAACAATGGCTCATCGAGCCTGAAATTCGGCCTCTACCAAGCGAATCGAATCGTTCTGCGCGGTATCGTCGATCGTATCGGGAACCAGCCCAGCATGACCCTTGTGCACGGAGATATCGAGACGCGCAGCTTCCAACCTCGACATTCCGATCATGCCAGTGTCGCGGAAGCACTGCTCGAATGGCTGGATAATCAGGATCGGCTGCGTACGCTCCAGGGTATCGGCTACCGGATCGTGCACGGAGGACTGACGATTCGTGAACCGGTATTGCTGAATGAAGACACGCGCGCCTATCTCGAGTCATTGATCCCTCTCGCACCACTACACCAGCCCCAAGCGCTAGCCGTCGCCGGACGACTGCAAGAACGATTTCCGAATTTATTCCATGTCGCCTGCGTGGACACGGCATTCCACCGAACGCAACCTTGGGTCAATCAGCAGTTCGCTATCCCCCGGCATCTAAGCGATGAAGGTATTTTGCGTTATGGCTTCCATGGCTTGTCATATGCCTCAATCGCCAAACGGCTCGCTCGTCATCTCGGTGACACCGCCGATGGACGGATCGTCGTAGCGCATCTAGGCCAGGGTTGCAGCCTCTGTGCGTTACTGCATCGACAAAGTCAGGCAACGTCCATGGGCTTCACTGCCCTCGATGGTCTGATGATGGGACGCCGATGCGGTAGCCTGGACCCTGGTGTCATCCTCTATTTGCTGCAACAACGCGGCTGGAGTGCCGACGCCATCGAGCGAATGCTTTATCACGATAGTGGCCTGTATGGCGTTTCCGAGCTATCGGATGACATGCGTGATCTGGAAGCCAGCAGTAATCCGCAAGCGCAACAAGCCATCGAGCTGTTCGTCAACCGAATCATCCAAGGCATAGGCGCTCTTGTTGCACAACTCGGTGGACTCGATGCGTTGGTGTTTACCGCCGGTATCGGTGAACACAGCTCGACTATCCGATCAGCGATCTGTCAACGTCTGACATGGTTGGGCATTGAACTGGACGAGCGCGCTAACGCGCGGAACGACACACGACTCGACAACGGACAAGGGCCGACTGTTCTGATGCTACCCGCCGATGAAGAGCGGGAGATCGCCATGGCGACCCAGCAATGGGTCAATCAGGCCGGCGAGCATGAGCGGGATCGGACCTAGTCCCTGGCGTTGAATGCTCACACGCACGCTATGCCTATACTTTGAGCAGGGGTCAATGTCCATGTCGGCTGGAACGTCGCTCAAAAGGTACGCCAGATGCAACGCCAGGAATTCCTGCAACAATTATGGTTGGATTACATCCACAGGCATCCGGATCTGGGTACACTACGAGTGTGGCCACTGGACAGTACGCCGGAATATCTCGTCATCCTGACGCTCAACCATCGCAACTTCTCCATCGACAGTCTGTTACCGACACTGGCGCACTTCGGCTATCGACGCATTGAGCGATACGCGATGGCCGATCGCGGCCTGCTGATCTCCTTGATGGCTCCACCTGACGACGGTGCCTGGCTGATTCTCGGTGAACTCCAATTGGGCACGCTGACACGCGAACCTCGCCACTACCTGGAAAGTCTGATCGCCAAGACACCGAAAGCTGACTGCCGAGGGCAGGATCTGCTCTGTCGGGGTCGACCATGGCCCATGCCGGACTGGTCCCATTTCCAACTCCTCCGACAAACCCACCCGATCGCCGCCTGGCTATCGGTCATGGGCCCCCGCTTACACCATGTCGGCTTCGATTGCCAACGACTCGGCAGCGATCTGGACACGCTCGATCATGACATGCAGCAGGTTGGTTTCACGGGCAATACCGATCGGCATCATGGCGTATTTCCCGTCTCGCCGTTGCTCAATTACCGCTTTTACCCGACGAACTCACAACGCCTGATCTTCGAGAACGGGGATGAGCATCGTGAGGTACTGGGCGGCATCGCTCTGGTTCAGAAATGCTTGTCCAGCCACCAAGAGCGTGCCGCCGAGTTACTTCTGCCACTACATACCCGTTGCGAGATTGCTTAAGACGTTATGCGTCGCGTTACCGTTGTCTTCGCGTGCTCACTCAGCGTCGTGGCAACCGGCAGAGAATGTCACCCAGGCGCCTCCAGCCGTTGACGACTCGAGTGCCCGAGTGATGAATCGCAAGCCATCCACACCATCGGTGACCCCTGGCACAGACAGTGTGAGGGGGTCGGCTTCACGTCCCTCGTTGAGAGCGCATATCCTCTCGGCAAAGTCGCTGTAAAGTTGTGCAAAGGCCTCCAGGTACCCTTCAGGATGGCCTGGTGGTATGCGAACCGCCGCCATCGCTGCGTCATTCAGACCAGGCCCATTGCGGGTCAGCACACGCGGTTGCTGCCCCTGTGGAGAATGGAACAATCGATTGGGATCGGACTGCAGCCATTCCAATCCGCCACGACTGCCGTAAACGCGTAATTTCAAGCCATTTTCGTTGCCCGGTGCGACCTGACTCGACCACAGCATACCGCGAGCTCCACCCTTGAAACGAAGCATCATATGGACATTATCGTCGAGCACACGGCCTGCAACGAACGCATGCATATCGGCAGCCAGCGATTCGACTTCCAAACCGGTCACGAAACGCGCCAGATGATAGGCATGGGTGCCGATATCTCCCAAACAACCCGCCGGTCCACTACGCTGGGGATCGGTACGCCATTCCGCTTGCTTGACCCCACTTGCCTCCAAAGGGGTAGCAAGCCAATCCTGGGGATATTCGACCTGCACCACCCGCAGATCCCCCAATTCGCCAGCCATGACCATATCGCGCGCCTGGCGTACCAGCGAATAACCGGTGTAGTTATGGGTCAGTCCAAAAAAGCGACCGCTACGTTCGACCAGGGCAGCCAGCGCCTCGGCATCTTCCAGCGTCGTGGTCATCGGCTTGTCGCAAATGACATGAATGCCCGCTTCCAGAAAGCACTTGGCGATATCAAAGTGCAAATGGTTGGGCGTCACGATCGCCACGACATCGATACCGTCAACTCGACGACTTTCCCCTGCAGCCATGCTGCGGTAATCAGGGTAAGCTCGATCCGGTTCGACATGCAGATCCGCTGCGGCTGACTGGCTGCGTTGGGGATCGGAAGCGAATGCCCCAGCCACTAGCTCATAGTGGTCATCGAGACGAGCGGCGATACGATGAACGCCACCGATGAACGCGCCTGGACCACCACCGACCATGCCTAGTCTCAGCCGGCGGCGGGTTTGATCTTCATGACTCATGTCGTCGTCTCCTCCGCTCAGACAAGCCCGAGAATGCGCCGGTTGGCGGCTTCGTCGGATCCCCCATCGGCGAAATCATCGAACGCTCGTTCGGTAACTTCGATGATATGCTCACGAATGAAATTCGCTCCTTCACGCGCGCCAACTTCGGGGTGCTTGAGACAACACTCCCATTCCAGTACCGCCCAGCCATCGTAGTCATTGGCGGCAAGCCACGAGAAGATACGCTTGAAATCGACCTGACCATCGCCTAGCGAGCGGAAACGACCGGCACGCTCGGTCCAGGATTGATAGCCGGAATAGACACCCTGCTTGGGGCTCGGGTTGAATTCCGCATCCTTGATATGGGCCATTTTGATACGATCGCGATAGACATCCATGAACCCCAGATAATCGAGTTGTTGCAGCAGCAAGTGGCTGGGATCGTAGAGGATATTGCAGCGCGGATGGTTCCCGACTCGTTCCAGGAACATCTCGAATGTGATGCCGTCGTGCAAGTCCTCACCGGGATGGATCTCGTAGCAGAGGTTCACTCCCGCCTCGTCGAAGGCATCGAGAATCGGTCGCCAACGCTTGGCGAGCTCATCGAAAGCGGCATCGACAAGCCCCGGCGGACGCTGGGGCCAGGGATAGATGAATGGCCAGGCCAAGGCGCCGGAGAAGGTGCCGTGATCGGACACACCGAGATTGCGCGAAGCGCGCGCGGCAAGATGCAACTGATCGACGGCCCAGGCCTGACGAGCCTCGGGATTGCCCTTGACTTGGGGAATGGCAAAACCGTCGAACACCTCGTCGTATACGGGATGGACGGCCACCAGTTGGCCTTGCAGATGTGTGGACAGCTCGGTCAGCTCGACCCCGTTTTCCGCTAACGTTCCCTTGATCTCATCACAGTAGGTGGAACTCTCAGCAGCCAACTTCAAATCAATCAACCGCTGATCCCAACTCGGTAATTGCACCCCTTTGTAGCCATGTCCCGCCGCCCAGGCGGCGATACTGTCGAGACGATTGAAGGGTGCCTCGTCACTCGCGAACTGAGCGAGAAAAATGGCCGGCCCCTTGATGGTTTTCATAAACGGATACTCCTCGATTCTGCAGTGCTTGACTTTCAGAGCCTCCTGGAGCGGGCCCACCTGGGCCCGCTCGGCCGACGAACGTCAGAATGGTGAGTCCGGATAATAGTATTGCTCGGCATTATCCTCGGTGATCAACGGCGAGCCGAGGATATACTCCCCGACGACTGGCCCGTTGGAAACGAAATGCTGGACCGTGAGATCCATCGCCGTTGCAATCATCGCGGGTGGATACAGGACATCAACCGGCACCAGCTCATCGCCTTCCATGACACGCTTGATGATGTCTTTCATGCCTGCGCCTCCGACGATGAACAATTCATCCTCGCGCTCGGCCTGTCTCACGGCCTCGATCACACCCAGGGCGGTATCGTCGTCCTGCGCCCACACGGCATCGATGTCGTCGAAACGAGACAGAAAATCCTGCATGACTTCGAAACCGTCATCGCGATTCCAGTTGGCATGCTGCATGTCGAGGATCTCGATGTCGGAACCTTCGATCGCGGATTGAAACCCTTCGACCCGTTCATCGTCGATCACCGTGGGGATGCCACGCAGTACCACGACGTTACCCTCGCCATCGAGCCGGTCGTGAATGTACTCCCCGGACACGCGCCCCATCTCATGATTGTTCCCGGCGACATACAAGTCCTCGATCCCATCCTGAGTCAGCCCCCGGTCGACTACGGTGACGAAGATGTCTTCTTCCTTGACGCGGCGGACCGGGTCGGTCAGCGGTCCGGACTCGAAAGGCAATATCACCAAGGCATCGATATCGCGCAACGAGACCAGATCTTCCAGATCGTTGGCTTGTTCGCCCGGATTGCCTGCCGTGGAAATCGTGAACGAGATATCGGGATAGAGCGATTCCAATCGCTCCTTGGCTTCTTCGGCGTGATAATTGACCCCACCGGTCCAACCATGGGTGGCCGCGGGTATCGACACGCCGATGGTATACTCCTGAGCCGCGGCAAACGCCGGTAACCCCAGCGCCGCCGACGTAACGCAGGCAGCCAGCGTCGTTTTAATGCTTGGCATGATCATGCTCCTCTCCTGCTTGTGATTGTTGTCCTGCCATCGATCATGGAACCTTTTTCCTTCATGGCTCCCCCTTCCTCCACGCTGCACGTTGCAGATACACCGCCACGATGATGATGATTCCCTGCACCGTACCGTTGAGATAATTGGAAATGGCATCGGTCAGGTTGAGAATATTGCCGATCATGGTCAGCATGATCGCCCCGACTACCGTGCCCCAGATACGACCGTGCCCCCCCTTGAGCACCGTGCCACCAATGATCACCGCAGCGATGGCTTCCAGTTCCCATAGCACACCCGTCGCTGCCGATGCCGACCCCAGCCGCGGCACATATATGATGGTCGCGAGAGACACACAGACCCCTTGCATCACGTAGGTCAACGTCTTGACCCGGTCGACATGGATAGCACTGTATTCAGCCACTTTCTCGTTGGAGCCTATGGCAAAGCAATAGCGGCCGAAACGGGTGTAGTTGAGAAGAATGTATCCGGTTACAGCAACAAACAAAAAGACCCATACCGGAATCGGGATCCCCAACAGACTGTCGTAATAAACCGGGCGATAGACATCGCGCACGTTCCAGTCAAGCGTCAATGTGCCGCCATCGGCCAGGTAAGTCACCAGTGAACGATAGATTCCCATGGTCCCAAGAGTCACGATAAAGGCTTCGATCCTGCCCTTGGTCGTGACGATGCCGTTGATGAAACCGGCACCTACCCCAAGAATCAATGACGCCCCCACCCCGATCGACACCGTCACCAACCCGGGGCCGAATTGCTCGAGTACACCGTTCATGAGGATGATCATCACGCCAGCGATGAACGCTGCCATCGAGCCTACCGAAAGATCCAGCCCACCGGCTGTGATGACGAATGTGGCTCCGACGGCAATGATGCCGATGAAGGCACTGCGTGTGAGCATGTTGGCGAGATTATCCAGGCCAAGAAAGGCCGGATTGATCAATACTCCGAGAAGCGCTAACACCACCAACGCGACGAAAGGCCCCCAGGTCTTGAAGTCTATCGAGACAGTCCCGCGTTTGCTGGACTTGTGTTCAGGCACGACGTTGCTCATCCGCTCCTACCCCCTTGATCCCGGATGCATACTGCATGATTTCCTGTTCGCTGATCTGTTCTTCTTCAAGGATGCCTGTCAGTACACCGGCACACATGACCGCCACTCGATGCGAGAGCCCGATCAATTCGCTCATCTCCGAAGAAATCAGAATGACCGACTTTCCCGCATCGGTCAGTTCGCGAATGAAATGATAGATTTCCTGCTTGGTCCCTACATCGATGCCCCGGGTGGGCTCATTGATGATCACGATCTCGGGATCGATCGACATCACCTTGGCCAACAGCAGCTTTTGCTGGTTACCACCCGATAGTTCAGCAACCGTTGACGCCTGAGTCCGCAGGCGAATGTCAAAGCGCTCGACGGCCGCATCGAATGCCTGATCCTCGCGTCGACGGTCGATCAACGGATGACAATAGTCACGCAGATTCATCAACGTCAGGTTGGGACGCAATCCCATGTTGAGAACCAGCCCCTTGCCCTTGCGATCTTCCGTGAGATAGGCAATACGGTGGCGTACGGCATCACGCAAATGACGAAATATTACCGGCTGTCCCTTATGCAGCACCTGTCCTGCAGATCGCCGACGCAGACCCAGTATCGACTCGATCAATGCCGTTCGTCCGGCTCCCACCACACCACCGAATCCCAGCACCTCCCCCTGACGAAGAGAGAAGCTGGCATGATGGACAGCTCTCGGTACGACGATATCGCGAGCTTCGAGCACGACCGGCGCCTGCTCGGACACGACCGCCCGCGCTGGATACATCTCGGTAATCTCACGCCCGACCATCAGTCGAGACAGCTCTTCCGTGTCATAAGCGGACGCCAGTCCGGTTTCGATCAGACGTCCATCACGCAACACCGTGACGCGATCCGCTATCTGGGCGATTTCACGCAACTTGTGAGAGATGTACAGGATCGCCACCCCACGCTCGCGTAGCCGTGCGATCAAGGCAAACAACACCTGTACTTCATGTTCGGTCAACGCCGCGGTCGGCTCATCCATGATCAGCACACGCACATCGTGCGTGATGGCCTTGGCGATCTCGACCATCTGCTGATCGGACGTACTCAACTCCTTGATCCGCTGGCGCGGATCGACATCGCTTTCCAGTGCCGCCAAGGCCTCACGACAACGAGCGCGCATGGCTGAGCGATCGAGGAATGGACCCTGGCGGATCTCGCGGCCCAGAAAGATATTCTCTTCGACGGACAGTTGATCGGCCAGCGCCAACTCTTGATGGATCATCACGATGCCATCCGATTCCGCTTCGCCACTCGACCGATACTGCCGCTGCTCACCGCCGACGAGAACGTCACCCGACGATGGCGACAGGTATCCGGCGAGAATACGCACCAGGGTGGACTTACCTGCCCCGTTCTCTCCCAGCAGGGCATGTACCTCGCCAGCACGCAGAACCAGATCGACGTCGAACAGTACCTGATTCCCGCTAAAAGATCGGCAAATGCGCCGTCCTGCCAATACGCTATCGTGAATAGACTCCATCAGCCCGCCTTGCATCGATTGGTTTAATGGCACGTCAGCCCTATGCTGTCGTCAATCAGTCAGGACAGCCTCTCCACTGTCATTGACATCGCCTTATTGCAACACGTGAATGAAAGCGGACGACGGTTTTACTTTAGTCACTAAAATAAATTCCTACGTATGCCACTTTTGTCGCATCGGCCACGCTATATCGCCCTACCTCTCACTCAGTGGCTCACGGGCATGGAGACTCATCAATGATTTACGCGCTCATTCCACTGATATACTTTACTCGTAAAACTTATTGATTCGGCGTTTCCATCATGGCCATCCAGCTCAATGACATCACGCGTCAGGACAATACCTTGGCCGTTCTACGAACCCTACGCGCTCAAGGACCCTTGGCGCGTGTGGACTTGGGAACCTTGAATGGCATCAGTTCCGCAACCGTGACTTCGATCACGTCCGAATTGTTGAAACAAGGTCTGGTTGTCGAATTGCCACATGACACCCTGCAAAGCAACGGCCGTGGACGCCCCAAGACGCTGATTCAACTCAACGCCAATGCCGCCTGCGTCATCTGCATCAAATTATCGATCAATGACGTACAGATCGTCGTGGGCGACTTCACCGGGCAAGTACGCTATAGCCGCCACTATCCTTTGGTGACACTGTCATTGTCGCCGGAAGGACTCAGCGATTTCCTGGAAGCCAAAGTCGCGGACATACGTGCTGACATTGCCAATACGTATCGATGTTTTGCCGGCATTTGCCTGGCCGTGCAAGGCGTCGTCTCACCCAGCAACGGCACCATCATCTGGTCGCCGGCACTGAGCTTTCGCAATGCCTCGCTGTCGGAACGACTCGCTAACACGTTCGCTTGCCCCGTGCTGCTCGAAAACGATACCAACTGCATTGCGAAAACGCTCGCCGGGCAACCCGGTTACTCAGCCTACCCGAACCTTGTGGTCATCATGCTCGGCTATGGTATCGGCATGTCCGTGCTGATCGACGGCAAGCCCTTCGTCGGGGCGAATGGGTCGGCGGCTGAATTCGGTCACAGCAAATACGAACCCGGGGGCGCGTTATGTGCCTGCGGTCGTCGCGGCTGTATCGAAGCCTACGCCAGCGATTACGCCCTGTACCGTGAAGCACGCGCTATGCTTTCCCTGCCACCCGGCGATAGTGCCCATCCCTCTGCCGAGCAAATGCAGGCATTGACCCAACTGGCGATGCAGGGCGACCCCATTGCAAAACAGATATACGACAAGGCGGGACGTGCACTCGGTCATGGCATTGCCAATGTCCTGGCATTATTCAATCCGGACATGGTGCTGATCACCGGCTCCGGCATACGCGGATACGAAGCGATGCGCCCCTCGCTAGAGCACACATTACGCGACGCTCTGGTCGATGAGTTGATCAGCCCCAGCCACCTGGAGACCTGTCCATGGGACCGGGACATGACCTGCCTGGGAGGGATTGCCATGACACTCGATGCCACTGAACGGGATATACTAACGGCACTCCCTGCCGAACCTACGTGAACGCAGCACCTGATACACCATTCACCGCCGCCGATCGTGGGTTACATCCATATCCCCTTCCTCTGGAAATGCCAACGGTTCCAGTTGCAAGTCCAACTCGAGCTGTTGCGGTTCATGGCGAGGATCCAACTCACTGATATAGTGCATGGTTTCCATGACCGGCACCGCCACGTAAGGTTCCTGGTCGACGTCCGGCTGATATTGCCTGGCCCCATGAAGGTTGATCGCAATGAACATCGCCAGTGTCAGGGCAACCGCACCAAGAAATATCCACAAGCCATCCGGCCCTATCACCTGCATGACCAGCGACGCGGAAAACGGTCCGATAATCGAGCCGATGCCATACCACATCATCAGCTTCGAATTCGCAGCAACGATTTCCTCGGGCTCTAGCCAGTCATTGGTATGCGCCAGACTCAAGGAGTAAAGCGTATGCAGCATCGCAGTGTGAAAGCAGGCCACCAGCAGCAGCATGACGAAACTGACACGAGCCGCCAGTGAGATAACGACGCCGGCAATGGCCATGATGACAGCCATACACAGGATCACCTTGCGCCGATCGAAATGATCCGACAGACGCCCCAGACTCCATTGCGCAACGAGTGCCACCAGGGTGGTTATCGACATGAACTGAGCTGTCTGAGCAGTACTCAGACCGATTTCCTGACCGTAGTAAGGTGTCATGGCAAAGAATGCTTGAACCATGAGGCCGGATACGAAAGCGGATACCAGCCCGACGGGCGCACGTTGATACAAGGTACGCAAGCGGATTTTCAACGGCGCTAAATCCGTCGTTCGGCTCGGCCCGTGGATGCGATGGATGGACAGCGGTACCAACGACAGCGCAAATAGCATGCCGGTCACTGAGAAAAGCGTCATCGTGGCGGGATCAGCAAGGTTGAGAAGCCATTGCCCACCCGCCAGGGAAGAGGTCGAAATCACCATGTACCAGGCCAGAACTCGGCCACGGTTCTCATTGGTCGATTCACCGGATACCCAGGATTCCATGACCATCAGCAACCCGGCGGTCGAGGCCCCACCAAAGACACGCCATACCAGCCACGCCCAAGGATTGACCCACAACCCGTGCAACATGGCGGTGACCGCCAGCATAGCTGCGCACGCTGCGAACACACGAATATGCCCCACCGCCCGGATGCGCTTTTCCAGCCAGTAGCTGCCACAGACGAACCCGATCGAGAAGCTCGACATCAACAGCCCCGCCATTTGCGATGAGAAGCCTTCCAACGACATGCGCACGCCAAGCAGGGTCATGATCAAACCATGCCCCAGCAGGAAACTGATCTCGCACAGGAACAGAATCGGCAACGTGGCTGGAATGCTGCGCACGACGCTCTCCTCCCTCTTCAACGGGATATCAAACGGACACGGTCAACCTGACCAGCAGGCGGGCATTCTACAATCTCCTCCGATGCTTTCCACCCGACTTCCCCTACTCGGGAAGTTATTCACCGATACTGTGGATAACATTGTGAAAAATGGCTGCATATATAATGCAAGCGAGCAGGACAGCCGGGTATGAGTCGGTTTGGTGGATTTTTCGGCACCTTCCCGTTTCGTCGAACAGCACCGACTTGTGCGGTGCAACACCTAGGCATGCCGCAAAAAGGGTGGCAGGCTTATATCATCAATGACAACAAGGTCAGGAGAGGAAAAGGCATGTCCAGTCCACTTTGGCAACCCGCACAAGCCGCCATCGACGCCTCTCAATTGAACGCCATGATGCGCCGAATTGCCGTTGAGCACGGTGTCGAACTCAATGACTACGCCGAGCTCCATGACTGGAGCGTCGAGCACCTGGAAACGTTCTGGTCACTATGGTGGGATGAAGCGGGCATCCTCGCCGATACCAAAGGCGCCACCATTCTCGAGCGTCCGGATGCCATGCCTGGCGCCCGCTGGTTCCCCGAAGCCCGTCTCAATGTCGCCGCCAATCTGCTGCAACGACGCGATGACCATGCCGCCCTCATTGTCCGTGACGAGCGTCAGCGTCGTCGCATCATCAGCTATCGTGAGCTTTATCGGCTGGTTGCCAAGCTGGCCCACTCACTCCGCCAAAGTGGCATCAGCCCCGGTGATCGCGTCGCCGGCTTCGTCCCCAATAGCGAGCATGCCGTCATCGCCATGCTCGCCTGCGCCAGCATTGGCGCTGTCTGGTCTTCCTGTTCACCGGATTTCGGTTTTCACGGCGTGCTCGACCGTTTCGGCCAGATTCAGCCCAAGGTACTGATTGCCACGGATGGTTACACCTGGAATGGCAAACCCATCGATACCCATGAACGACTGGTCCAGATCAGTGAAGCCATCGATTCACTCAATCAGGTCATCATATTTCCCTTTCTCAACGACGAACCGATGACTCGTGGCATCGACAAGGCCGTGAGCTGGGACGATTACCTCAACAACGAGGCCGAAGACGTCGTTTTCGAACCGCACCCCTTCGACCATCCGCTGTACATCCTATATTCGTCCGGCACGACGGGGGCCCCTAAATGCATCGTCCATTCAGCCGGCGGCACGCTTCTACAACATCTCAAGGAACACCGATTACATACCGACATCGACGAACACGATGTCCTTTTCTACTACACCACCTGCGGCTGGATGATGTGGAATTGGCTAGTCTCCGGGTTGGCCTGTGGCGCCAGTCTGGTACTTTACGACGGCTCTCCGTTTGCACCGGATCCCGATGTGCTCTGGCGGATCGCGGAGCGAGACGGCATCACGGTCTTTGGCACTAGCGCCAAGTACATCTCCGCTTGTGAGAAGGAGGGGCTATGTCCAGGCGACACGTTCGATCTGTCATCCTTGCGTGCCATCCTTTCCACCGGCTCGGCACTCGCCCATGAATCCTTCGATTATGTCTATCGAGATATCAAGCAGGACGTGCTGTTAGCCTCGATTTCCGGCGGTACCGATATCGTCTCCTGCTTTGCCCTCGGTTGCCCCATCCGACCCGTTTATCGAGGCCAACTGCAATGCCGCGGCTTGGGTATGGCCGTGGACGTGCTCGATGATAATGGTCAACCGCTGCGTGGTGACAAAGGGGAATTAGTATGCACCAGACCGTTCCCATCGATGCCCATCGGCTTCTGGAATGACCCCGATGGTCAACGTTATCGCGATGCCTATTTCGCGACCTTCCCGGGCATATGGGCCCACGGAGACTATGCGGAAATCACTCCGCAAGATGGCCTGATCATTCATGGACGATCGGACGCCGTACTCAATCCCGGCGGGGTGCGTATCGGGACTGCTGAAATTTATCGCCAGGTCGAGAAAGTGACTGGCGTCCTCGAGTCCCTGTGTATTGGCCAGGAATGGGACGATGACGTTCGAGTCGTTCTCTTCGTGCGATTGCGGGACGGCCTTACCCTCGATGACGCCTTGTGTGACGAAATCCGGCGCACGATCCGCGCCAATACCACGCCACGCCATGTCCCTGCGAGAATCATTCAGGTCAGCGACATTCCCCGTACCCTATCGGGCAAGATCGTCGAGCTCGCCGTACGCAATGTGGTCCATGGCCAACCGGTCAAGAATCGGGAAGCGTTAGCCAACCCGGACGCCTTGTCGCTGTATGAAAACCTGCCGGAACTCAGGAAATGAACTGACCGAGATCGGCTTCATTGATGCCGCGCTGGGCACATTCCAGGCTTTGACGTAGCATGAGACGTCCAAGAAGAACGCTTATGCTATCGGATCGCGAGGAGCAGGGAATGTCGACCCTGAAAGGGATCATCAGCGTACTGCTGCTGTGTCTTAACACACTGTTCTGGACACCGCCGCTATTGTTGTTGACGCTGATCAAACTGACCATGCCGACACGCCGATTACAACGATACATTCTCGGTGGGCTCAATCGAGTGGCGCTCAACTGGATCGGCGTTAATCTCTGGTGGATGCGGCATTGGCTGAAACCGCAACTGCAAACGCGGTTGCCTGACGGTCTGTCGCTCGACCGGTGGTGGTTGGTGATCTCCAATCACCAATGCTGGACGGATATCTTCGTGTTGCAAATGGCCCTCCACCGTCGCATTCCCATGCCGCGCTTCTTCCTCAAGCGCGAACTGTTCTGGGTGCCGATAGTCGGGCTCGCTTGGTGGGCGCTCGAGTTCCCTTTTCTGCGGCGCTACCGACGTCAGCAAATCGAACGCAATCCACGTCTTGCCGAACGCGATCGACGTGCCACAGAACGGATGTGCCAACGCGCTCAGGATATGCCTATCGCGATCTACAACTTCGTCGAAGGAACGCGTTTTACCCAAACGAAACACGCCGCACAGCAGTCCCCCTTCCGACATTTGCTACGTCCCAAGGCTGGCGGAACGGCGCAGGTCATTAACCTCATGGGCCGCCGTCTCAGTGGCATTCTGGACGCGACTCTGATATATGCGACGCCCTCACCTTCGTTCTGGCGCTTCCTGTGTGCACGGGAGGGGCCTATACGGCTCGAAGTGAACCATTTGGATGTCCCCAATTGGATGACCTCCGGCAACTATCATCAGGACCCTGAGTATAAGGAACGTTTCCAGTCATGGCTCAATGCCTTATGGGAAGAGAAGGATCGGCGACTCGATACCTGGTCGTGATGCTGATCGTGATCCTCGGAGTACTGGCAGGCTGCGCCAGCACCCCGAAAAGCACACAACGCATGAATACCATTGCGGGTAATTGGATCGAGGTTCAGCGCGGAGATACGCTCGGCGGCATCGCTCGTCGGGCAGGCGTACCGGTTGAGCGGCTGAGCCGATTCAATCCAGGAGTAGATCCTGAGCATCTGGCCATTGGTCAACGCTTGCTGGTACCGACATTGCGGGAACGTGCCCCTTTCAAGGGCCCGTACCGATATCAAGTACGCCCGGGAGACACGTTTTCGTCCATTGCCAGACGATTCGACACACAGGCATCCAGCCTCCAGCAAGCCAATCCCGGTACCGCCCCTACCCGGCTTGCGGTAGGACAGCTGATCAATGTCCCCCTCGTTCACAGCCCAACCGCGACGGCCAGCGCTGAACGACAACGCTCTGCCACAGCCGCGCCGACGTCATCCAAGGCGCCTGCAACCGATAACGGCCTGCCCGACGAGACCGACGACTGGTCCTGGCCGCTTGCGGACTACCGGATCGAGCGTCGATATGGCAAGGATGGGCATGGCACTTTGCAGCCTATGCTATTGTCGGCACAGGCCGATGAACATGCCAAAGCCGTCGCCGATGGCGAGGTCAAATTCGCCGGCAGCATGCGGAAACTAGGACGGGTCGTCATCATCCATCATCCCAACAATCTACAAAGCGTCTATGCTCAG
Source organism: Aidingimonas lacisalsi (assembly GCF_008079445.1). Lineage (GTDB taxonomy): Bacteria > Pseudomonadota > Gammaproteobacteria > Pseudomonadales > Halomonadaceae > Aidingimonas > Aidingimonas lacisalsi. Next base: position 340,910 of record NZ_VRYH01000004.1, read on the forward strand.
TGCGACGCATTGGATGTCGACGCCGGCAACCGTGTTGAACAGGGTAGTAGCCTCTGCCGAATATCACAGGACGACGCCACTCAGCGTTCCGTGTTGTTGTTCGACATGCGCCGGGGAGGCAAACCCGTCGACCCGGAACGCATTCTTCCCTAGCCCGCCACTGTCATCGTTCGGTCACCTCCTCGTCGACAAATTGTCATGCCGAAACGTGACACTACGTCAAAGCACGACGGCGAGGATTCACCATGCGCGTTTGCCTGGTCAGTGAAACTTGGGCACCTGAAATCAACGGCGTCGCCCACACTCTGATGCATATCAGCCGAGAACTTTGGCAGCTCGATATAGCGTTACAGCTCATTCGTCCTCGCCCCAGGCACGCACCTCATCGTGCCGAGTTCATGGAAGCCGAGCATCAGGTTCGTGCCATGGCGCTACCCGGCTACGATGCGGTCCAGTTGGGATTGACCCGGCCCAGAGCGATCATGCGCTTCTGGCTACGACAACGTCCATCCGTCGTCTATATCGCCACTGAAGGCCCCCTGGGATGGGCGGCATTGCACGCCGCCAGACGGATGGACATTCCTGTCGTCAGTGGTTTTCACACCAACTTCGATCATTATGCACGGGACTACGGAGTCGGCTGGCTCGGTAACGGCATCAATGCCATCCTGCGACACTTTCATAATCGTACCCAAACGACCTTGGTTCCGACGACCGCTCAGGCCGAAGCACTCCGTCAACAGGGCTTCGATAATCTGCGTGTACTCGGACGGGGCGTCGATAGCCATCACTTTCATCCCGGCAAACGCGATCCCATCTTGAGACATCAGTGGGGAGCCAACGATAACCAACCGGTGGCGCTGCACGTCGGTCGGCTGGCCAACGAAAAGAACCTCGACTTGCTGGTTGAAACCTGTCACGCCATGCAACGCGTTCAGCCCGACCTGATCCTCGTACTGGTAGGCGATGGTCCCGGCAGAGAGAAGCTTCAGGAGCAGCTTCCGGACGCCGTTTTCACGGGCTTCATCGACAGCCAGGCGCTGGCAAGACATTATGCCAGCGCTGACCTCTTCGTGTTCCCTTCGTGTTCGGAAACCTATGGCAATGTTGTGGCCGAAGCCATGGCCAGTGGCCTCGGCATCATCGCATTCGATTACGCCGCGGCCGCCGAGTTGATCGACCATGGCCAGAGCGGCATCAAGGTGGCGTTCGGTGATCACCACGCATTCATCGAACACGCAGTCACGCTCTGTCAACAACCAGCGACTTACTCGCGACTTGGACATGCCGCACGTCTGCGTGTCACTTCGCACAGCTGGCGGCAGATTGCCAACGACTTTCTCGCAACACTAGCGCATGTACAGGAGACCCCGGATGACGCCACGCATCCCTACCGTCTTTGAACGACTCGATGCATTGGAATGGCAACTATGCCGACGTCTCGCCAAGGCCGGTAGCCAGCGACGTTTTCTGATGATGCTGCGTATCGCCAGTCGTCTCGGCGACTGGCCAGCATGGGTGGCACTCATCATTACGCAGCCTCTGCTTCACGGATCCACGGGCTGGCGATTGAGCCTACACTTCACCGTCATCGCCCTGGTTGCCATTGTTGTTTACCGGTTGATCAAGACACGCGCCTGCCGAGAACGCCCATCGATCACCTATCGAACCATCCCCTGCATCACTGAGGCCCGTGACCGATACAGTTTCCCTAGCGGCCACACGATGCACGCGGTGATATTCTCGCTACTGACTGCTGCGACCGCCCCCGTCATGTTGATCATCGTTCTGCCATTGGCTCTTCTGATCGCCGCTTCGCGAGTCGGTCTAGGACTTCACTACATCAGTGATGTCATCGGGGGTGGGCTACTCGGCGTGGCTTTTGCCTGGCTCGGTCTGATGGGATTGCCGCATGTATGAAGAGCATTCCGGCTGACAAGACGGGAGGCTCGTGGCAACCTCATCGATATGAATGAACGACAGTCAGCATGGCAACGTATTCTTGATCAACCGCCGCTATGGCATTACAGCGGCGTGCTGGGTAACGACGTTGCAACGACAAGTTTCCACCGTCTCGACACCGAACTCGCATGGGAGCGCCCGACACTGTCACTGTATGGGCGACAACATGTCATCCCTCGCCAGCAAGTCTGGATGGGAGACTCGCAAACGACGTACCGCTACTCGGGGCGCGATTTCTCGCCGGTACCCTGGCACCCGATCGTCGAGACAATCAAATACCGCATAGAGACTTTACTGGCGTCTAGCGGCTTTGCTCCCTGCACGTTCAATAGTGTGCTGCTCAACCGCTATGACAGTGGCGATGACAGGATGGGATGGCACAGTGACGACGAACCCGAACTGGGACAAGACCCTGTGGTTGCCGCCCTCAGCCTGGGGGCTGAACGACCGCTACGCATGCGTTGGAAAGATCGCCGTACGGCGCCATTCAATATCTGGCTTCCCCACGACGGCTTACTACTCATGGGCCCCGGCACACAACGCTGGCTACAGCATGCACTCTTGCCGCGTCGCATACCCGGGTTACGGATCAGTCTGACGTTCCGCCGTGTACAATCGCCTATCATCCCCGATGATAACCGGGACTGACGAACGGCATTTTGCTGACCTTCATCGGCAATTGCTTGCCGCGAACTTCTGCATAAACCTCGCTACCGACAGCCGCATGTTCGACAGTGACATACCCCATGGCAACGGGGTGACCGACACTGGGGCCGAAGCCTCCAGAGGTCACGTGACCAATGGCGTGCCCCTCGGCGTCGAACAGTTCGGCGCCCTCTCTCACCGGAGCTCGCCCTTCACCCAATAAACCGATGCGCTTGCGGGAATGATCCTTGGCCTCGATCTGATGAAGGATCAGGTCGGCGCCGGGAAATCCGCCGGGTCGCTCACCATCCCGACGTCGTGGCTTGCTGACTGCCCATATCAGCGACGCTTCAACGGGAGTCGTCGTCGTGTCGAGATCATGCCCATAGAGACACAGTCCGGCTTCCAGACGTAATGAGTCGCGCGCCCCCAGGCCGATGGGCTGCACTTCATCCTCCTCACACAAACGTCGTGCCAAGGGGTCGCAATCCTCGGTCGCGACGGATATCTCGAAGCCGTCTTCACCGGTATAACCACTACGGCTGATCCATACCGGCATGCCGTCGATCTCAAACCGGCCGTGCTGCATGAATACCAGTTCACAGGCCTGAGGACACAGTCGGCGCATGACGGCATCGGCATGGGGTCCCTGCAATGCGAGCAATCCCCGATCGAGCACATCGACGTCATGATCGGCTCCCAAACCGTTGCGCAAATGCGCGATGTCATGCTCTTTACATGCGGCATTGACCACTAGATAGAAATGATCACCGGCATTGACCACCATCAAGTCATCCAGAATGCCACCCTCGTCGTTGGTGAACAGCGCATAACGCTGACGTCCTCTTTCCAGCCCCACGATATCGGCCGGCAGCAATGTCTCCAGCGCTTCCGCGGCGTTCGAACCATGTACCAGCACTTGCCCCATGTGAGAGACATCGAACAAGCCACAGAATTGACGTGTGTGTTCGTGCTCCTTCTTGACGCCCAGGGGATATTGCACAGGCATCTCATAGCCAGCAAAAGGCACCATTTTTCCACCTTTTTCACGGTGAAACGCATACAATGGTGTTTGATTGAGTTCACTCATGATGGATCTCGGCCCTCGCAGTCGATCGCAATGAAAGGAACCCGGCGTTCAACGGGTTCCGCGTACTTGAGCAAATCATGGTTTCGCAACGTCGCGAAGACGAACGGCGCCATTCGGCGCCGCTCGTGAACCACGACGCACTTACCGGTTCAGATCCTCACCCGGCAGCACATCCTTGCCTGCAAAATAGTCGTTGGTCAGTTTGAAAACGACCGGTGACAATAGTGCCAGTGCAATCAGGTTGGGGATCGCCATCATGGCATTGAAGACACTGGCCATCAGCCAGACGAAATTCAGAGGGGCCACGGCACCCGCCAGAATGGCCAGGATGTAGACGACCCGATAAATCTTGATGGAACCGACACCGAACAGGAACTCGAAACATTTTTCGCCATAGAATGCCCAGCCCAGAATCGTCGTGAACGCAAATACCGCTAGCGAGAAGGTCACGACATACTGACCGATTCCGGGAAGCGTGGCGTTGAACGCAAGAGCTGTCAGTGCCGCGCCTGTCTCGCCGGAGGTCCACTCGGTCGTAGTGAGAATCGCCAGGGCCGTAATGCTGCAGACCACGATGGTATCGATGAACGTACCCAGCATGGCGATCAATCCCTGACGCACAGGATTTTTGGTCTGTGCAGCCGCATGCGCGATCGGAGCGCTACCCAGACCGGCCTCGTTGGAAAACACACCCCGAGCCACACCAAACTGAATCGCCTTGGCAACCGCCGCTCCGGCGAAACCGCCAGCGGCGGAAATCGGCGTGAACGCATGGCCGAAGATCATGCCCAGCGCGCTGCCGATCTGATCAATGTTGATCAGCAGCGCCAGCAAACCACAGAGGATGTATGCCACGGCCATGATCGGAACCAGTTTGCCGGCCACCTTGGCGATACGCTTGATCCCGCCCAGAATGACAGCCCCTGCCAGAACCATGATGATGATGCCCGTCAACCAATGCGGCATGTTGATCGATTCGGCCAGACCGTCTGCCACCGAGTTGGACTGTACGGTATTGCCAATACCGAATGCGGCCACTGCACCGAAAAAGGCGAAGGCAAAACCCAGCCAGGCCCACTTGCGGCCCAACCCGTTGCGAATATAGAACATCGGGCCACCGACGTGATCCCCGGCTTCATCGACCTCACGATAGCGAACCGCCAGCACGGCTTCCGCAAACTTGGTCGCCATGCCCACCAGTGCGGTAATCCACATCCAGAACACGGCTCCCGGCCCCCCCAGGAAGATAGCCGTTGCCACACCGGCGATGTTCCCAGTACCGATGGTCGCCGACAACGACGTCATCAAGGCATTGAACGGCGACACTTCGCCTTCACTTTCTTCCTCCTTGGTGGTCGTTCGCCCCTTCCATAGCAAACTGAAGCCCATCCCGAGCTTGCGAATCGGCATCAACTTGAGACCGGCCTGAAGATAAAGCCCGACCCCTAGTAGCAGCACCAGCATCAGGGGTCCCCATACCACGCCTTCGATGGCGCTCAAGAGACTCGTTAAGGTTTCCATTACGTCCTTCCCCTTACCTTGGTTGTTGTTGTGCACTCGTTGGCATGCGGTGCACTGATTCGCGCGTTAAGCAATGTGTCATAACGCTGGATGTCCCCATTCACGTAGAATGCTTAGCCATCCAACCCGCGTAAGATAGCGAATCACACCACGATTCGACCAGCCCACCACAAAAAAATCGTGCTGCTGAGAATGCGACCGCTGCTGAGCAGCCCATGCCCGGCCTCAGCCCACTGCAACGTCAGCATCCGAGTTCCATGGTAGCCGACGTCCTGGAAGTACGCTGTGACATAGACGGCAACGAAACTTGTTTCTTATTGGAAACATAGATACATTATGCCGCAATATGGGTACACGACAAGTGCCCATCATGCCTGCAATGGCGTGTAACGCTGGACGTCTATGGCAAAGTCGGCCAACTTAGGAGGTGGCTCGATACGGAGTCGGCACAGACCGACACGGCCAATCATGGTGCCGGACGGCATCGTCGCCATGCCTTCCTACAGCGCCGACAACAGACCCTTTTTCGTATAGGAAATTGCAATGAGCTCGATTCCATCCAACCTGCGCTATACCGACAGCCACGAGTGGGTCCTCGACAACGGTGATGGCACGGCCACGCTAGGCGTCACCGACCATGCTCAAGAAGCCTTGGGTGACGTGGTGTTCGTTGAACTTCCAGATGCCGGTCGCGAACTCGAGACCGGCGAAGAGTTTGGCGTCATCGAGTCGGTCAAGGCCGCTTCGGACCTCTACAGCCCGATTAGCGGAGAGATTCTGGAAGTCAATGAGTCACTGGAAGACACGCCTGAAGCGATCAACGAGTCCCCTTACCAGGACGGCTGGATCGTCAAGGTAAAACTGACTGACAGTGACCAACTCGGCTCACTGCTCGATGCGGACGCCTACACCCGCATCGTCGAAGCCGAGCAAGACTGATACTTCCATCATGCACGGGGGCTGTGCACCAAGCGCCCGTGCTTTCTCACTACCATGGCAGGGTGTTTCATGGCACTAGATAATCGCCGACTGACTGAACTGGCCGACCACGACGCGTTTGTGCATCGCCATAATGGCCCGGATGCCGATGAAGTGCAGGGCATGCTTGAAACGGTTGGAGTCGATACGCTCCCCAGCTTGATCGAAAAAACGGTACCGCCGGATATTCGACTGGGACGCGAGTTGGCGCTTGACGGGCCCCGTTCCGAAGCGGAAGCCCTCGATTACCTGAAGCATCTGGCTCGTCAGAACAAGGTCTGCAAGACCTACATTGGCCAGGGGTATCACAACACCCATCTTCCCGCTGTCATCCAGCGCAATGTCCTGGAAAATCCAGGCTGGTATACCGCTTACACCCCCTACCAGCCGGAAATCGCTCAAGGTCGTCTGGAAGGACTTCTCAACTTCCAGCAAATGGTCATGGATCTGACCGGCATGGAACTGGCGAATGCCTCCTTGCTCGACGAAGCCACAGCCGCGGCGGAAGCCATGGCACTCTGCAAGCGTGCCAACAAGAAATCCAAGAGCCAGGCTTTCTTCGTCGCCGACGACGTATTGCCCCAAACGCTGGACGTCTTGCGTACGCGCGCCTACTACTTCGGCTTCGAGCTCGTCGTCGCCCCGGCCGAGGATCTAGCGCACACGGATGTCTTCGGGGCACTGCTGCAGTACCCGGGTCAGAGCGGTCAGGTACGTGACCTGTCCTCTCTGCTGTCGCAAGCGCGTGATGCCAATATCATGACTTGCGTCGCCGCCGATATCATGGGTCTGGTACTGCTGAAGGAGCCAGGCGCTCTCGGCGCCGATATCGTCGTCGGCAATACTCAGCGCTTTGGTGTGCCGATGGGTTACGGCGGCCCGCATGCCGCCTTCTTTGCCACCACCGACAAGCTCAAGCGTTCCGTCCCCGGCCGCATCATCGGTGTGTCCAAGGATACCCATGGAAACGATGCCCTGCGGATGGCGATGCAGACGCGCGAACAGCACATCCGACGCGAAAAGGCGACCTCGAACATCTGTACCGCCCAGGCACTGCTCGCCAATATTGCCGGTTTCTATGCCGTGTATCACGGCCAGGAGGGATTGCACACCATTGCCTCCCGAATCCACCGACTGACGACCGTCCTGGCCGAAGGCCTGCGACAACGGGGCGTTCATCTGGCGCATGACAGTTGGTTCGATACTCTGCGTCTCACGGATGCCGATGCCGGAAAGATCCATGGCCGCGCCTTAACGCATGACATCAACCTGCGCTATTTCGAGGATGGGGATATCGGTGTCACGCTGGACGAGACGACCACAGCCGCCGACCTGAGCGTGCTGTTCGATGTGCTGGTCGGCGAGGAACACGATCTGTCGGTGCCGACGCTCGACGAACAGGTCGTGGCGCAGGGAATCACCGGCATTCCCGGCGAGTGTCAGCGACAGTCAGAGTTTCTGACCCACCCTACCTTCCAGCGCTACCGCAGCGAAACGGAAATGCTGCGTTACCTCAAACGACTGGAAAACCGCGATCTGTCGTTGACTCATTCCATGATCCCCTTGGGGTCATGCACCATGAAGCTCAACGCCACCAGTGAAATGGTGCCGATCACTTGGCCGGAATTCGCCAATATTCATCCTTTCGCTCCTAGTGACCAAGCCGTCGGCTATCAGCAGATGATCGATGAACTTGCCGCCTTTCTGGTGGAGATCACCGGTTATGAGCATATCTCCATGCAGCCCAACTCCGGCGCACAAGGTGAATATGCCGGTCTGGTCGCCATACGTCGATATCAAGCGGCACAAGGCGAGGGACATCGGGACATCTGTCTGATCCCCAGTTCCGCCCATGGTACGAATCCGGCGTCGGCCGCCATGGCGCACATGAACGTCGTGGTCGTCGAGTGCGACGACGATGGCAATATCGATCTCGAGGACCTTCGTCTCAAGGCAGATAAGCATCGGGACTCGCTTTCCGCCATCATGCTCACGTACCCCTCGACGCACGGCGTTTTCGAAGCAGGTATTCGCGAAGCGTGCCGTATCGTGCATGACAATGGCGGCCAAGTGTACATCGACGGCGCCAACATGAACGCCCAGGTTGGCCTCACTCGTCCCGGCGACTTCGGTGGCGATGTATCGCACCTCAATCTGCACAAGACCTTCTGTATACCGCATGGCGGTGGTGGTCCCGGCATGGGTCCCATCGGCGTCAAGTCACACCTGGCACCGCATGTATCAAACCATGTCGTCACCCCCATTCAAGGCGTCGAAACCACGGCGGGTGCGGTATCCGCTACAGCCTATGGTTCTGCATCGATCCTGCCGATCTCCTGGGCCTACATCAAGATGATGGGTGCGCGGGGCCTGCGTCAGGCAACCGAACTGGCCATTCTCAACGCCAATTACATCGCCAAGCGGCTGGAAGCGCATTATCCCATTCTCTACAAGGGAACTAATGGCACGGTTGCCCATGAATGCATTATCGACGTGCGGCCCCTGAAAGCGTCATCCGGCATCAGTGAGGAAGACATCGCCAAGCGGTTGATGGATTATGGGTTTCACGCACCGACCATGTCGTTCCCGGTCCCCGGTACACTGATGGTGGAACCCACCGAATCGGAATCCCGCTATGAAATCGACCGGTTCTGCGATGCCATGATCGCGATTCGAGAAGAGATTGCCAACGTCGAGAAGGGAGTATGGCCGGCTGACGATAATCCACTGGTCAAGGCACCGCATACCATGGCCGACCTGATGGATGCGCATTGGGAGCGAGCCTACAGCCGGGAGCTTGGTGCATTTCCATCGCAAGCCGCCAAGGCCGCCAAGTTCTGGCCGGCCGTGAACCGGGTCGACAATGTCTTCGGTGATCGCAACCTGATCTGCTCCTGCCCCAGTATCGACGAATACCGGGATTGAGCCCGGCTACGCCCCATCCCCGTACCAGGTCGATGGGGCGTTATCAGGTCACGGAGAAGGCCATGGCTCCGATGCCGTCTTCTCCAGGCCCGGCTCCTCGGCATACCCATAGAGCGTATGCCGTCGCTGGTCCCGAAAGTCGGCAAGCAGTTGGGCATACCGTCTGGGCAACTCGCTACCCACCTGCGTGACTCGATGCAGCGTTTCATACACCGGTTGCGATAACGGCCATTCCTTGACTTGGCGCTGCCAGGGCGAGGTCTCCAGTACCAGCCGGGATATCACCGTGAACCCGAGTCCACGGGCAACGGCATCTAATACCATGCTCACTTCATTGGTGAATCCCTGCCGTGGCACCTGCCCCATGGAACGAAATTCGTCCGGAAAATTGGTACGTAGCATCTGTCCGGCATGGTTGATCCCATCGGAGTAATTGACGAACCCCAGGGCCATGAGATCAGCCAATGTGGTACCGGTAAAGTCGGCCGGAACCACCAGGCAAAGCGGTTCCTGATGCCAGAGTTCGTAACTCAAATCGGGGTGCTTGATGACGTCGGTAACGATACCTACATCGCAACGGCCCTTGAGGACATCCTGAACTATGTCGCCATTGAAAGCGAAGCTGTAGTTGACGCGTAATCCCGGATACATCTGCTGGTAGCCCAGAATGAAAGGATAGAACATCAAACCGACACTGCCCGGCGAAGCAATACGACATTCACCGGAATCCAGCGATTCATTATCCAATGAATGACGGAATTGCTCATGCTCGGCAAACAACTTGACCGAGTAGTCATAGGCACGTCGCCCACTCTCCGTCAGTGTGAATTTACGTCCGTGCCGGTTGAGCAAGGGCTTCTGCAAATACTGCTCGAGTTTACGTATGTGCTGACTGACTCCAGGTTGAGTCATGTCGAGACGCCGTGCCGTCAGCGTGAAACTGCCGGTCTCGACCAAGGTCACGAACGTACGGAAATACTGAGCATTAAACATGGAGCAGCGCTTCACTCGATGACGAACACAAGGCGTGGCAAACGGCGTCGATAATATCAGAATTCTTCATCCGGGGCAGCGCTGCGGTAGCGAGCACTCCCATGTTATGATGAGAACAGTTTCAGCAACCAAGGCTCAAGTCGATATGCCCGACCCGCTAGCTCGTCGCGCAGACGCCATCCATCAAGCACTGGTCGTCATGGAACAGCAAGCTGACGACGATGACCTCTTTGCCCTGGGGTATCTGATCCCCCAAGTGCCCCTCGTCATGGAAATGGTCGAATACGACCCCGAGAACGTCCTCGCCGAGGATTTCGACGACGTCTTTCTCGAGTGGCTGAATGATGCCTTCACCAATGACGCCATGAGCCAGGATGACCAGCACCATATACGCCGCTTATGGGATCGGGCCGTACAGGAAGCAGAGACCACATGACAAAGATGACGCCGATGCCCCCCACGGTTTCCACCATCATTTCTCCCGAAGGCAGCCTGGAAGTCCTGTCTCAGCATGAAGTGAATCGGCTACGAGACACGTCGGCCAATGGCCTTCACGACCTTCTGTGGCGCTGCGCCCTGGCCGTTCTGAATTGTGGCAATCCCACGGACGATGGCCGTGAGGTCATGGAGACATATCACGATTTCGATATCGAAGTACTGCAGCAGGATCGCGGCATCAGGCTCAAACTCAGCAACGCGCCGGCGGACGCCTTCGTCGATGGCAAGATGATTCGCGGGATTCGGGAACTGTTATCCGCGGTGCTACGCGACATCGTCTATGTCTATAACGAAATCCAGACGCAGCAACGCTTCGATCTCAGTACCGGGGAAGGCACGACCAATGCCGTCTTTCATATACTGAGAAAGGCGGGGGCCCTCAAGCCATCACTCGATCCCGGACTGGTGGTCTGCTGGGGAGGACACTCGATCACCAGGGAAGAGTACAATTATACCAAGGATGTCGGTTACCACCTTGGTCTGCGCGACATGGACATCTGTACCGGGTGTGGACCCGGCGCCATGAAAGGGCCGATGAAAGGCGCCAATGTGGCTCATGCCAAGCAACGGCGGAGCCTGGGGCGCTACATAGGAATATCCGAGCCCGGGATCATTGCCGCGGAGTCACCGAACCCGATCGTCAATGAACTGGTCATCATGCCCGATATCGAAAAGCGTCTGGAAGCCTTCGTGCGGCTTGGACATGGCATCATCATCTTTCCCGGCGGCGTCGGCACCGCCGAGGAAATTCTCTATCTGCTGGGAATCCTGCTACACCCGGAGAATCGCGAAACGCCCTTCCCGGTCATCTTTACCGGCCCAGCGGGGTCAGCGGATTATTTTGCCCGGATCGATGAATTTCTCAGCTACACACTGGGTGACAAGGCTCGCGAACGCTATCGAATCATGATTGACGACCCTATCGGGGTGGCTCGTGCCATGCGAGAAGGCATTGATGACGTTGCTGAGTTCCGCCGCCAACAGCAGGATGCGTTCTACTATAACTGGCGCTTGAACATCGCTCGAGATTTCCAGGCACCCTTCGAGCCCACGCATGAATCCATGGCCAACCTGGCATTGCACCGCCAACAGCCCATCCATGAGCTGGCTGCCAATCTCAGACGAGCGTTTTCGGGCATCGTGGCCGGCAACGTCAAGGAACCGGGGATTCGCGCGATCGAGGCCCATGGCCCCTTCCGCCTCCATGCCGAGCCGGAGCTGATGACGCGGCTGGATGAATTGCTCACGTCATTCGTCGAACAGGGACGGATGAAATTGCCTGGTAGCCATTACGTGCCTTGCTATACACTGAATTGAACAGCGTCACAGGCGTTATGACGTCAGGATCGTCTCAGGCCCGCTGCCACAACAACGTTACGACATGCAGCAGTAACCCGGACAGCGCTGCCTGAGATAGCCACAGCGGCCAGATGATGATGCCATGCGTCGAGATCTGCCATAGTGCGGTGATAGTCAACCCGGCGGCCAGCCAGCCGCCGAGACGACCCACCATTTTCGGCATCCGCTGCCGCGAATCGCTATCCAGTAGTCGCCAATGCCAGATGGCAACGATGCCCACCCCGACGAACGCGACCACCATCAACCCCAAGCGAGTCGTATGGTGATCGATCAGATAGCGCGGGATACTCGCCACGATCAAAATAAGCACCCCTAAAAGAGCGCTCAACCGCTGAGGGGACACATTACCCATCACGTCAGGCAACCTGTAGATTCTGAGTCTCGATCCACTCTTCCGCCCATGGCAAGGCAGCATCATCCGCCATGAATGTCTCCATGGCATCGACTTCAAGGCGATCACCCAGACGCTCTGCTCCCAAGTCCTGCAGCAGGGCATCGAGGGAGCGCCCTCCACCACAGAAGGTCTCTCCGTAAGAACTGTCTCCCAACGCAATCAGTCCGTAACGCAGCCCTGCCAGGGATGGGCTCTGATCCTGCAAGGCACGTACAAACGGGACTAGATTCCCGGGGCAATCCCCACTACCCGTCGTAGAAACGCAGAATAGCGACAAATCAGGACTGGATCCTACCAGATCGTCCAGTGACGGTTGCTCGTGGATCTCGACATCATAACCTGCTTGCTCGAATAGCGGCTGGATCTGCTCGGCGACATCCAATGCCCCGCCGTAGACGGTGCCAACAAATATCTTGAGGTTGGGCATACAAAGACTTTTCTCGGTGAATTCGCGGGCGATTCTACCACAGCCAGTGTGGTGGACCGAATCCTATACTGGCGGGTCTACGCGAAACGCAACGGAGCCGGGAGCGGCTCCGTCACCAGAATGAGACACCGTCCCGTCTTATCTCTGCAATTCACCGTCGAAGTCTTCGACCCGAGTTTTCAATTTCTGCCCCGGGCGGAACGTCACGACACGTCGCGCGGAGATCGGGATTTCTTCGCCGGTTTTAGGATTTCGACCAGGTCGCTCACGCTTGTCACGCAAATCGAAGTTGCCAAACCCGGATAGTTTGACCTGTTCATTCTCACGCAAACAGCCGCGAATCTCTTCGAAAAAGGTTTCAACCATCGATTTGGCTTCGCGCTTTGACAAACCCAACTCGACATGGAGATGTTCGGCCAGTTCCGCTTTGGTCAACGCACCCATTGGTCATTCCCTCGTGGTGGATACCGTTCAACGCCGTTAGCCGACGCGATATCGTCTGCCCATGTCCGCGTGTCGGAAGCGAGATCATCAACGTCGCAACCGGGCACCGAAACGCTCCCCCGTCTGGGCGATGATAGTATCGACTAACTGATTGATTTCATCATCGTTGAGCGTGCGTGAAGGATGCTGCCAGGTCAAGCCCAGCGCAACACTCTTCTCACCATCGGCAACGCCTTGGCCGTGATAGACGTCAAACAGCCGCAGTTCACTGAGCCATTCCCCCGCGGCATCTCGCAAGCAGTCCAATAACGCCTGTACCGGGAGAGCCTCATCGACCAACAAAGCCAGATCGCGCCGCACTTCGGGATAACGTGACAAGGGGTGGAACGATGGCACCCGCCCTTTCGTCAAGGCGGATAACGACACTTCGAAAAGGATGGCATCGGTTTTCAGCCCCAGTTCCGCCCGCTTTCCTGGATGCAGCGTACCGATCCACCCAACCGGTGTCCCCTCATGTACCAAGCGAGCGCTCTGTCCGGGATGCAGGGCGGGATGTTCAGCCGGCTCGAAACGCCATGCCTCGGAATCGCCCAAAGCCAATAAATTTTCCAGATCGCCCTTGAGATCGAAGAAATCGACCGCCTGCGACGTAGCCGCCCAGCCTTCCGGGTCGCGACGACCGCTCACCACGGCACCGAGCATCGGCACCTGAGTCAATGCATCCAGTTCGCCCTGGAATACCAGTCCGGTTTCGAACAGACGAATGCGTGTCTGCTGTCGGTTGAGATTGTATTCGAGAGCCTTGATCAGCCCCGGGAACAGGCTGACCCGCATGACCGACATGTCATTGGAAATGGGATTCGCCAATGCAGGCGACACCGCGTCAGGGAACAGCATACGCTGCAGTTCGGGCGAAACGAAACTGTAGCTGATGGCCTCCTGGTAACCACGATCCACCATTTGCCGACGAAGGCGAGACAGTGTCAGTCGGTGTTCCTGGTCGGCACGCAACGCCAACCTGGCCGCCGGACGTCTAACGGGCAAGCGGTTATAGCCGTGAATACGAGCGACTTCTTCGACCAGGTCCTCCTCGATGGCAATATCGAACCGCCAGCTTGGGGCCATCACGGACCAGCCATCCGAGCGGGACGTCACCGACAAGCCAAGACGCTCCAGGATATCGGTCACTTCACTATTCGCCAGGGACGTGTCCAGCGCCTGTTCCAGGCGGCTCGTGTGCAGCGTGATCGGTTCCGAGGACGGCATGTGCCGATCATCGCCCGCCTCCACCACAGGGCCGGCTTCCCCACCCGTGATCGATAGCAACAGTTCAGTGGCTCGCTCCACGGCAGTGCGCGACAGATGCGGGTCGACACCGCGTTCAAAACGATGGGACGCATCGGTATGCAATCCATATTGACGGGCCTGTCCGGCGACAGCCAGCGGTGTAAAGAAAGCCGATTCCAGGAAGATATCTCTAGTGCCGGTGTTGACCCCTGACTTGTCTCCCCCCATCACACCGGCAATTGCCAAAGGTCCATTGGCATCGGCAATGATCAGCGTCTCTTCGCTCAAGGACACGCGTTGGCCATCGAGCAGCACCAGTGTCTCGCCAGACTTGGCCCCCCTGACTTCAATTGCCTGAGTCAGGTTCGCACGATCGAAAGCATGCATAGGCTGACCAAGCTCGAGCATCACGTAATTGGTGATATCGACAACCGGATCAATGGAACGCAAGCCGCTACGACGCAAGCGCTCGACCATCCATAAGGGACTGCTGACGCTGACATCGACATTCTTGATGATCCGCCCTACATAGCGGGGGCACCTGACGGGATCCATGACCCGGACATCGAAGGTGTCTTCGTGAGCCGGGGATACAGCATCGATAGACGGCCCAGTGATATCCAGTTGATTAAGCACGCCGACTTCACGTGCCAGCCCGCGGATACTGAGACAATCACCTCGATTCGGCGTCAGGTCGACTTCGATGGACACATCCTCCAACCCCATCCAGTCCCGAAAGTCGCTACCAACCGGCGCATCGGACGCCAGTTCCAGAATCCCTTGCGAAGTCTCTTCACTCAACCCCAATTCGGATGACGAACAGATCATGCCCTGAGAATCCGTCCCGCGTACCCGGGTTTCCCGGATCTGCATCTCGTCCGGAAGAACGGCACCCACGCGAGCGAAGGCTACCTTCTGCCCCTCCGCGACATTGGGCGCTCCACAGACCACTTGCAGTGACCCACCGCTACCGTCATCAACTCGGCAAACGCTCAGTTTATCCGCATCCGGATGTGGTCGTTTCTCTATCACCTCTGCCACGACCACCTGGCTGAATGTACCGGCTACCGGCTCTATGGCATCGACCTCGAGACCGGCCATGGTGATTTGATCAGCCAGTGCCTGAGTCGACAATGCCGGCGAGACCCATTCTCGCAACCACTGTTCGGAAAACTTCATGACGAATCCTGTGTTCTACATTCTATCCGGTGGACGATCAGGCGAACTGGCGCAGGAAGCGCAGGTCGTTGTCGAAGAAAAGTCGCAAGTCATTGACACCGTATCGCAACATCGCTAGACGTTCGGCTCCCATCCCGAAGGCGAAGCCGGTATAGCGAGACGCATCGATGCCGGAATGACGAAACACCTCGGGGTGCACCATTCCACACCCCATGATTTCGAGCCAGCCGCTGTGGGAACAGACACGGCAGCCTTCCCCCCCGCACATGACACACTGGATATCGACTTCCGCTGACGGCTCCGTGAACGGAAAATAGGAGGGTCGGAAACGTACCGACAGATCATCACGCTCAAAGAAAGCGTGCAGGAAATCCTCGATAGTGCCCTTGAGATCGGCAAAGCTGACGTTCTCGTCGACCAGCAGCCCTTCCACCTGATGAAACATCGGCGTGTGTGTCAGATCCGAATCACTGCGATAGACACGCCCGGGACACACGATACGAATCGGTGGTTGCTGGTGCCTCATAGTGCGGACCTGAACCGGCGATGTATGGGTTCGCAACAAGCGCGTGGCATCGAAATAAAACGTATCGGCCATGCCCCGCGCCGGATGGTGCGCCGGAATATTCAGGGCTTCGAAATTATGGTAGTCGTCTTCGATCTCCGGTCCGACTGCCACGTCGTAGCCGATGCGCGTGAATAGCCCTTCGATACGCTCCAGAGTACGCGTCACTGGGTGAAGCCCGCCATTGGATTGTCCTCGACCAGGCAGAGTGACATCCAATCGCTCGGCATTCAGGCGTGCTTCGAGTGCCGCCTCCTGTAACGCCCGCCGGCGCACTTCCAATTCTTCGCCAAGGGTTTGCTTGGCCTCATTGATACGCTCGCCGGCGGCCGGACGCTCGTCGGGAGGCAACTTACCCAGCCCCTTGAGCAGCGACGTGATTTCGCCCTTCTTGCCGAGATAGCGCACCCGAACTTCATCCAGAGAGGAGATGTCCTGGGCATCGGCGATCGCGGCACGGGCATCGGCGACCAGTTTGGGAAGATGGTCCATCCGTTGAGCTCCGAATATGCTGCCTGATTCTCTGATGGGATATCAGCACAGCCTTGATAACCTGAAAAGTAACGACGTAACAAATCACGATTCGGGGAGCCATTGGATCGCCCGAAACAAAACAGGGGAAGAGCGGCTGCTCTTCCCCTGTACGTTCACGGTAAATACGCGACACGGCATGTCACCATGGCACGTTACCATTCCTTACTGAGCAGCTTTGGCCTTCTCGACAATGGCAGCAAAGGCTGCTTTTTCGTGAACAGCCAAATCCGCAAGCACCTTACGGTCAATCTCGACGCCCGCTTTTTTCAAGCCCGCGATGAAACGGCTGTACGACAAACCATTCTGCCGAGCAGCGGCATTGATGCGAGCAATCCACAGCGCACGAAACTGACGTTTGCGCTGGCGGCGGTCACGATAGGCATACTGTCCTGCCTTGATGACGGCTTGCTTGGCAACACGAAAGACGCGCGAGCGCGCTCCGTAATACCCCTTGGCCTGCTTCAAAACCTTCTTGTGACGGCGGCGCGCCACGACACCACGTTTTACACGAGTCATCGCCTTCTCCTGACGTTAGCTAAATTCGAACCAAGGATTAAAGTTTCGGCACCATGCGGCGTACCAGGGCCTTGTCTGCATCATGGACCTGTTTCATACCGCGTAGCTGACGCTTACGCTTGGTCGGCTTCTTGGTCAGGATATGGCTACGGAAAGACTGCTTGTGCTTGATACCGTGAGCCGTCTTCTTGAAGCGCTTGGCAGCGCCACTGTTACTCTTGATTTTCGGCATGAGGGAAACTCCACTCGATGTTTTTCAGAAAACCCAAGGCCGATACCCGCCGTTGCACACGACGGGCACCCGTTCAACTGCCTTCGGATCACTTCTTCTTGGGGGCAAGGATCATGATCATCTGACGCCCTTCCATCTTGGGGAAGGACTCGACGGTCGCCAGATCGTCTAGATCATTGGCAATCCGTTCCATCAGCTTACGGCCGATTTCCTGGTGTGCCATCTCGCGGCCACGAAACCGCAAGGACACCTTGCCCTTGTCGCCACTTTCGAGGAAACGGGTCAGGTTACGTAACTTCACCTGATAATCGCCCTCGTCAGTGCCAGGCCGGAATTTGACTTCCTTGACCTGGATCTGCTTCTGCTTCTTCTTCTGAGCAGCTTTCTGCTTTTTCTGCTCGAAGACGAATTTGCCGTAATCCATGATCTTGCAGACGATTGGATCGGCATTGGAGATCTGCACCAGATCCATACCAGCTTCTTCGGCCTGTTCAAGCGCCTCGCTCGTGGGCACGATACCCAGCTGCTCTCCATCAGAGCCGATGAGCCGGACCTGATCTTCACTGATACGGTCATTCATTGGGGGGCGCTTCTCTTGACGCCCACGCTGATTATTCCGCTTGATCGTTAAATCTCCGTGTTGATTGACGTTGACACTGAACCGATGCGGCCGGGTCGTCGACCTGACGCCAACACAGATTTAGCACGTAAGTCGCTCGGCTTCCAGCATCGTGACGAACTCATCGATCGACATGGTTCCGAGATCTTCACCGCTCCTGGTACGCACGGCCACCTTATCGGACTCGACTTCCTTGTCTCCCGTCACCAGGAGATAAGGAATTTTTTGCAACGTATGCTCGCGGATTTTAAAGCCGATCTTTTCGTTCCTCAAGTCCGACTTGACACGCAAGCCGATTTTTCGCAGCCGTTGCTCCAACTGGGTCGCATAATCACGCTGTGCATCGGTGATCGTCAGTATCACGGCCTGCTCTGGGGCCAACCACAGCGGCATCGCCCCCGCGTAGTGCTCTATCAGGATGCCGAGGAAACGCTCGAAGGAACCGAGGATCGCCCGGTGCAACATTACCGGAGTCTTGCGCACCCCATCCTCATCGACATACTGTGCACCCAACCGCCCCGGCAGATTGAAGTCCAGTTGCAGAGTACCACATTGCCAAACCCGATTGAGACAATCCCGCAACGCAAACTCGATCTTGGGGCCATAAAAGGCGCCCTCGCCCGGCTGTAACTCCCAATCCAGCCCCGTCGCATTCAAGGCAGCTTCCAGGCCTGCTTCGGCACGATCCCACAACGCGGGGTCGCCCATGAAGTCTTCATCAGGCCGAGTCGACAGCTTGAGTTCGACATCCTCGAAGCCTAATTCCTTGTAGACTTTCAAGGTCAGGCCGATGAAATTCTCGGCCTCGGACTGAATCTGCGACTCGGTACAGAAGATATGCGCATCATCCTGAGTGAACCCCCGTACACGCATCAGGCCATGCAATGAACCTGATGGCTCATTACGGTGGCAACTCCCGAATTCCGCCAGACGCAGCGGCAGATCGCGATAGCTCTTGAGCCCCTGGTTGAAGACCTGGACGTGGCAGGGGCAGTTCATCGGCTTGATCGCGAACTCGCGCTTCTCCGACTCGGTCGTGAACATCAGATCACTGTAATGCCCCCAATGCCCCGATTTCTGCCACAGCGACAGATCCACCACCTGCGGCGTCCTGATCTCCTGATAGCCATGCTCACGCTGAATGCGGCGCATATAGCTTTCCAGCGCCTGATACAAGGTCCAGCCATTCGGATGCCAGAACACCATGCCCGGCGCTTCTTCCTGCAAATGAAAAAGATCCATCCTCTTGGCCAGCTTGCGGTGATCCCGCCGCTCGGCTTCTTCGAGGCGCTGGAGATAGGCCTTTAGCTGTTTCTTGTCTCCCCACGCAGTGCCATAGATGCGCGTCAACATCGGCCGTTCGGAATCACCGCGCCAATAGGCACCAGCAAGCTTCGTGAGCTTGAACGCCTTGAGATGACGAGTATTCGGCACATGCGGCCCCCGACACATGTCGATATACTCTTCATGATGATACAGCCGAATGGTTTCCCCTTCGGGAATTTCACGGACGATTTCCTGCTTGTAAGGCTCATCGCGATGCAGGAACGTCAGCATCGCAGTGTCACGATCGACGTATTCGCGAACGACCTCGTACCCCCGTTCGATCAAGGCGCTCATGCGCTCCTCGATACGTTCGAGGTCATCCGGCGTGATCGACTCGCCAAAATCGATATCGTAGTAGAAACCGTCGTCAATTACCGGCCCGATAGCCATCTTGGCCTCAGGGTACAACTGTTTGACGGCGTGCCCGATGACGTGCGCGCAAGAGTGTCGAATGACATCCAGCCCTTCCTCATCTCGCGCGGTCAAGATGGCCACCTCGGCATCGTGATCGATGATGTCGGCGGCATCGACCTGCACACCGTCGATCTTGCCGGCCACACAGGCCTTGGCAAGCCCTGGACCGATCGATTCGGCCAGCTGCATGACGGTAAGCGGTGCGTCGAACGTTTTTTGACTGCCATCAGGCAGAGTCACGATGGGCATTATGCACATTCCTTAAGGGCAGTGGTGATCCATACCAAGGATCACGTGCAACAGAGTCAAACGGTATGGGATCCTATCGTCGCCTCCTGGCCCAAGGCCGACAGGGCAGATCGCCATATGATGAAGACACCGAACTCTATCAGATAGCAGCGTGTGGATGCCATGCTGCGCAAGCGTAAAACGGGGGCGCCTTTGGCGCCCCCGTTTTACGCTACGTTCCGGCCACTACGACCGGAACATCCAGCCATCAGTCAGTGGATCAGTTAGTCCACTCGTCCAGTTCGACACGACGGTTCTCGGCACGGCCGGCGTCGGTTTCATTGGAAGCGATTGGCTGTTCCTCACCGAAGCCCTGAGCACGCATGCGATTCGCCGCGACGCCTTCAGACTCAAGATAGGTCATCACGGATTCCGCGCGACGCTGGGACAGATCCATGTTGTACTGAGCGGAACCGACGGCATCGGTATGCCCTTCGATGCTCACCCGGACACCGTCATTGGCAACCAGGCGCTCAGCCACCTCATCCAGAATCGACTCGGCCTGCGAGGTCAATCGAGCGGAATCGAACTCGAAGTTGACGTCACGAAGTACGACACTGTCTGGGCAGCCCAGGGCATTGACTTCTTCACCGGCCGGTGTGTTCGGGCACTGATCCTTGAAGTCCGGCACGCCGTCGCCATCGGAATCCAGTGGGCAACCATTGGCATTCACTTCGACACCGGATGGTGTGCCAGGGCATTCATCGCGGAAGTCCGGTACGCCATCGCCATCGGAATCCAAGGGGCACCCTTCCGCATCCTTGGCAACGCCTGCCGGAATGTCACCCGGGAAACTCGGACACTCCTCTACTTCAGGCTCAGGCTCATTGTCAGCACACAGCAACCCGCCGATCGTTGCGCCAGCGGTACCACCGATGGCAACACCGGCATCCTCATCGGAACTACTGCTGGTCGCATAACCGATACCGCCACCAATCAGGCCTCCTGCCAGACCACAAACGGCCGGGTGCTGATACCAGGCACGATCAGCCGATTGAGTGCTTCCTTGGCCGGAAGTCTGAGATGCTGAGCTGGCGCAGCCGGACAAACCGACAACCAACGCAGAACCAAGCAATAAGCCAGTCGAAGATTTTTTCATGTAAGACTCCTTCTTAACATTCTGCTAGTCGTAACCTCAGGTATCCTAGTCGTCACTTCAGGCTAGTCATAACCCTTCGAGTCGTCACCCTGAGTTACCAAGTGGTTTCCACGAATGCGGAACCCAACTATCGGACACAATTCGCGTCCTCTCACCGCAAAGAAAGCACATTTGCGCGATTTCGGCTAGTGCTTATATGGCGATGATGACCGCATTATGTGCGTAACATCAACAGGAGTACATAGATGGCTCCGTCTGACGCAACATGACAACAGGCTCATTCGCTATCGTATCGAAAGCCTACCGTCCGCTGACAGGCCAGTTGGCGCGGAACGTCAGAACCTCTCGTGCGGCCGCCCTGATCGTTTCATCCAGTTCGGATTCTACTGCCAGTCGCTCGCGGTCTTCCTTCATGCGATCGCGTGGGGTCAGGGCTTGTCGAGAGGAATGTGTATGCAGGTGGGCCGTGCGTTCATGCATTTCGGCAAACACACGGAAACGTTCCTGCCCCGTCAAATCCGAATCGATGATTTCCAGTAGTACCTTGCAACGCAAGGCACCTTCCGTCAGGTCGACCTGGTCATCCAACATCGCCTTGGCGATGGCATCCAGGCTGTCCAGACACTGCTGGTTGGCTCTGTCCACTTCCTCGCGTTTAAAAGCCTCACGACGCTTGACTTCACGCCACAAGCGTAATGCATAGAAACCAAGGCCAGCGTTGACCAATACGGCCAGAGCCAGCAGCAACCAGGCGACAGTCGGACTCATTGGGAGCTCACTTCTTCCTTATGGACGGTCGTTCATTTATAACCAGATCGAGGCGTAGTGATCCACCAGTAGAACACCGAAAACATAAAGAATATAGCGGATGGAAAACCAGAATGCGTTGATGGGTGCCCTAGGGTCATGGCCACGCCAAACGCGCCAGTTCCAGATCATGAACCGGACGTTGAGCACGGTAATGCCCACCAAGTACAACAGACCACTCATGCCGATAGCAAACGGTAACAGGGTGACGGCGACGGTCAACCAGCCATATAGCCAAACCTGCAGACGCGTGAACTCATCGCCGTGCGTCACCGGCAACATCGGTACACCGGCATTGGCGTATTCATCGCGCTTATGAATCGCCAGCGCCCAGAAATGCGGTGGCGTCCAGGCAAAGACAATGAGCATCAGCAACAATGGCTCGGGCCCTAGTTGCCCGGTGACGGCCGTCCAACCAAGCAGCGGAGGCGCAGCCCCCGCGACTCCACCGATGACAATATTCTGCGGGGTCGCACGCTTCAGGAAGGCGGTATAGATCAGGGCATAACCGATCAGCGACGCCAGTGTCAGCCACGCCGTCAACGCATTGACCTGCCACCACAGCAGCCCGATACCCAGCACTGACAAGAGGGTCGCCCAAACCAGCGCCAGCGAGGTAGGCAGGCGCCGTGTCACTAGCGGACGTTCCTGAGTCCTGACCATCATCGCATCGAGGCGTCGATCCAGAACATGGTTGAAAGCTGCGGCACCACTGGCCGACAGCCCGATACCCAGCAGACCATAAATCACGGGCGCCGGCGGTGGTAACAGCGGCGCGGCCAACGCCATGCCGACCATACTGCAGACCAGCATGACAACCACGACACGCGGTTTGCACAAGGTCACGAAATCACGCCATAACCATGTCGACGACGCCCAACGCGTGGTGTCATCGGCTACCGCATTACGCATTAACCCACTCTCCTGTCGCGCTGGATCGGGCCATCGCATCGAGCCAGCGAGCTTGCCAAACCGACAATACCATCATCACCACTAAAACGATCGCACCGGCCGTGTGTACCAGCGCCAACCCCGCCGGTAGCCACCAGATGACATTGAGCGCACCGATGACCAGTTGCCCAGTATACCCGGCAAACAGCCCCAGCATCACCGGTCGCAATCGTCGTTGATGCCAATGACGCCATATCAATACCAATATGGACAAACCCAGTGCCAGCGCTCCCAGCCGATGTCCCATATGAATCGCGCTACGAGCATCGGCATGCAGTTGTCCATAAAGATAGTTGGGACCGACGGTCTGAGTCAGGTGAAAGCCTTCGCTCCAGTCCATCGACGGCCACCATTCACCATTGCAGGTGGGGAAGCCCTGGCATGACATGCCGGCATAGTTGCTGGAAGTCCATCCTCCCAATGCCAGCTGGCCAACCAGTAAAGCGATCACCACCCCCCACCACCAGGACAAGCGGCGAGGCCGGACCACTATACTGTCTGAGCGGGGAGATATCGATCGGGCATATCGTCGCAGGCTGAGGTGCAGCCAGAGAAACAACGCCAGAACCAACAATCCTCCCAGCAGATGCAAGGTCACTATCTGAGGCCATAGCTTGAGTGTCACGGTCAATGCACCGAAAGCCCCTTGCAACAGAATGACCGACAACAGAACCAGACTGACAGCCCACGGAAATCGTCTGTCACGACGCAAGGAGATCCCCAGGCCAACCAGCGACAACACGATCAGGCCCAGCAGTGACGCGACATACCGATGAAACATCTCGATCCAGGCCTTGAACGGCTCAAGAGGCAGGTGTGGAGAATGCGCCTGGGCCGCCCTCGAATCAGGCACGACGAAGCTACCGTAACAGCCGGGCCAGTCAGGGCAACCAAGCCCCGCATCGGCAAGGCGAGTCCAGGCCCCCACAAGGACAACCGCTGCGGTCAATACCGTTCCCACCAAGCTCAGTGCCACTAGCAGGTAGCAACGCGTCCCCCGTCGCGACATGGGCGTTCCCTCTCCGTATCCATAGTGCTATTGCTCGACACTCCCCGGCTCCTCGGGATTCGTATCGAGCAACAACTGAATGTCGTTCAAGACGTTTTTGGTTTCCACTTGCGGCGAATAGCTCAACACGACCTCCCCGTGAGGATCGAATACCCAGATTCGCCCATTGGCAGTCCAGTCGGGCCGCTCGAGCCAATGCGCCTGATATTCACCCGGCAGCGGTTCACCGCTTGTCCCGCCGATTCTCAAGCGGGAGACACGCGGCGCTTCACGCCCCAGAGCACGATGGAGACGCCACCAACGGTCTGCTCGTTGCTCGCATTGCTGGGAACAATCGAACGCCAATACCCAATCCCGTTCGTCCATCGTCCAATCCGCCAGCGGCCATTGCTGCAGAGACGGCAAATCCGGTTCCAACTGGCCATGAGCCGTTCTCGAGTCCGGTATGCCGATGCGCCATTGCACCATGATCCAGGCAACGATCAGGGGCGCGGCAAACACGCTTATCAGAGCCAGCAACTTGCAGCGCTGACGGGTCAAGTATGTCATTCAGTCAATCTCTTCTATGAAGCCACTGTTGTCATCTATTGTTTACACGACGATCGTTTACCCAATCCCAGATATCTCGCCCCAAGGCACATGACTACCAGGGCGGCGAGTGACAGCCCCCACCATTGCACGGCATACCCGATATGCCGGCTGGGTGGCATGACACTCGGTTCCCACCATGGCGTGAGCCGGCCGGGTCCTTGCTGCTGATGAATCCAGCCTTGGTGGGCAAACTTACCGAGATCCGACCAAGCCGACAGATCGATTTGCTGCAGCCTCTGACCTTCACGATTGTCACCCAGCAGTAGCCCACGGTCCCCCGCAGCTTGCCACTGACCGGCGATTTCGACGTGCTCTGGGGGTGTAGCAACCGAGGGAGTCGCACGGCTGGCCCGCATATCCTTGAATCCACGTTCAATAAGCCAAAGCCGATCATCATCGGATCGAAAGGGGGTCAACACAGCGACACCAACACGCCCCTCAACCACTCGGTTATCCAGAAACAAGGTATGCTGAGCCAGAAATTCGCCTTCGAGACGAATCTCGGCCCCCTCAGGCGGCGCCTTGGCAGGGGCTTCGAGACGAGGCGCCGAAGCCAGTGCATCGAGATACTCGCGCTTGTCTTCGGCCCGTTGCCACTGCCATAGTCCTAGGGCAATGCCAAGTGACACCAGGACGCTCCAACCAAGCCACCAGATTTTCTTCAGGACGGTATGGCGCGCATTGGTTGAATGCCCACTCACGGAGACTCCTCATGCTGAAAGCGTTGATCGTATTAGTGTTTCTGGTCATGGTGTCGAGCTTAGCGGCTGGCGCCGGGTTCCTGCTCAGTGACGACAGCCGCTCGAGGCGCGTACTGGTATCGCTCAAACTGCGCGTGGCGACCGCTAGCGTACTCCTCGTCCTGTTGCTATATGGGTTCTATTTTGGCGACCTGGCCGCCGGCTGATGCCGGCCCCATCAAGATCGCCCTTTGTTCAGAAGACATAGACGAACAGGAACAGACCAATCCAGACGACGTCGACGAAGTGCCAATACCAAGCGCCCGCTTCGAACGCAAAATGGTCATCGCGACTAAAATGCCCCTTGAGAATACGCGCCAGCATCACTGCCAGGGTGACGACGCCAATCGTGACATGGAACCCATGGAAGCCAGTCAACAGGAAGAATGTCGACCCATAGATGCCGGCATCCAGGGTAATGCCGTAATGCGTATACGCTTCGTAGTATTCGACACCCTGAACGATCAGGAAGCAGGCTCCCAGCACCAACGTCACGATCAGCCAATTGCGAGCCGTTGCACGCAGCCCTTCCTTCAATGCCTCGTGAGAGACGGTCAAGGTGATGCTGGAAGTGACCAGGAACAAAGTGTTGACCAGCGGTAACTGCCAGGGGCTGACGATGTCATGCGGACCGCTGATACTGCTGTCCGGTGGGTTCATCAGCGGCCAACTGGCCGTGAAGTCAGGCCACAGTAAGGTGGCAATGCCTTTGGCCCCCTCGCCATCCAGCCATGGAAGAGCGAAGGTTCGCACGTAGTATAGGGTGCCAAAAAACGCGGCGAAGAACATGATCTCGGAAAAGATGAACCAGCCCATCCCCCAACGAAACGAGCGATCCATCTGCGCATCATAGAGCCCTTGACGGGATTCGATCACGACATCACGAAACCAGAACCACATCACGGCAAGTACGGCGACAGTTCCTAGCGCCATGATCAGGCTGCCGACACCGTGCACCAGCACGACCCCCAACCCGATCATCATCACACCAACGGCAGCGGATCCCAACGCTGGCCACTTGCTGGTCTCGGGAACGTAGTAACTGCCACTCATGCGTCACCTCCTTCACGCCAAGTTCTCTGAACCTGCTGCGACACGTTGTCTTTGTTCTCCACCGGATACAGGGTGTACACCAGTGTCACGGTATTGATCTCCGAAGGCAGGTCACGCGTCAGCTGGAATACCAACGGCATCGCCACACGCTGTCCTCCCTCAATTCGCTGCTCCTGAAAGCAGAAACACGTCAGCTTGCGCATATGCAGCGAAGCTTCCGAGGGCGTTACACTCGGTACCGTCCGCCCCCATGAAGCCGAGTCGCTCTTGTTGGTAAACGCAAACTCGACTTCTGTGGGCTGACCAGGATGCACACGCAGTTGCCGCGTCATCACGTCCAGTTCCCATGGCAGCCCCTTCGAGGAACGGGTAATGAACTGCACTGTGACATAGCGGGACGTATCGACCCCCTCATTGCTCATGGCACGCGGCTGGTTGGCCGCCTTGCCATTGAGACCGGTCACCTGACAGAACACGTCGTATAGCGGGACCAGCGCGAAGGCGAAAAAGTACATGCCGATCAGCGCTGCAACCGTACGAGTGACCGTTCGTTGTACCGGTGTCACGAGTTGTCATCTCCCGAAAACCTTGCCCTTGTCAATGTCGCTGCGGAGCCTGGGACGTCATGTCAGGCGGCGTTTCGAAGGTATGCAACGGCGCCGGAGACGGGACCGACCACTCGAGGTCCTCCGCGCCCTCCCAAGCTTTTGCAGGCGCCTTCTCACCACCACGGACACACTTGATCAGCACGGCGACGAACAATAGCTGGGATGCCCCGAAGAGAAAACCACCGAGACTCGATACCATGTTGAAATCGGCAAATTGCAGTGCATAGTCCGGAATGCGGCGTGGCATACCGGCCAATCCCGAAAAGTGCATGGGGAAGAATGTCAGATTGACACCAATGACCGACAACCAGAAATGCCAGCGCCCCAGCCGTTCATCCGGATAATGACCGGTCCATTTAGGTAGCCAATAATAGACACCGGCGATAATCGCGAAGATCGCACCAGGCACCAGCACATAGTGAAAATGGGCCACCACGAAATAAGTATCATGATACTGAAAGTCGGCAGGCACGATCGCCAGCATCAGGCCGGAAAATCCTCCGATGGTAAACATGACGATGAACGCCAGCGAGAACAGCATCGGCGTTTCGAAGGTGATCGACCCGCGGAACAGTGTCGTCACCCAGTTGAACACCTTCACGCCGGTCGGCACGGCAATCAGCATCGTGGTGTACATGAAGAACAGTTCCGCTGCCAACGGCAGCCCCACCACGAACATGTGATGCACCCAGACCAGGAACGACAGGATGGCAATGGAGGCCGTCGCGTATACCATCGATGCATAGCCGAACAACGGCTTGCGAGCAAAGGTCGGAACGATCGCCGAGACGATACCGAATGCCGGCAGGATCATGATGTAGACTTCAGGATGCCCGAAGAACCAGAACAAGTGCTGGAAGAGTACTGGATCGCCCCCGCCGCCGGCGTCGAAGAAACTGGTACCGAAGTTGATATCCATCAACATCATGGTGATGACACCTGCCAGTACCGGCATGACAGCGATCAACAGGAAAGCCGTGATCAACCATGTCCACACGAACAGCGGCATGTCCATCATGCGCATGCCTGGTGCACGCATGTTGAGGATCGTGGCGATGATATTGATCGCGCCCAGGATCGAGCTGATCCCGGCAATATGGAGCGAAAAGATGAAGAACGTCGTTGAAGGCGGCCCGTAATCGGTGGATAGCGGTGCATAGAAGGTCCAACCGAAATTGGGGGCGCCTCCCGGCATGAACAGAGTCGACAACAGTAGACCAAAAGCGACAGGCAACAGCCAGAAGCTGAAATTGTTCAACCTGGGCAATGCCATGTCCGGAGCCCCGACCTGCAAAGGGATCATCCAGTTGGCGAGCCCGACGAATGCTGGCATCACGGCTCCGAACACCATGATCAAGCCATGCATGGTCGTCATCTGGTTGAAGAATTCGGGCTGTACGAGTTGCAGGCCGGGCTGAAACAGCTCGGCACGCACCACCAGTGCGAAAATGCCGCCGATGAAAAACATCGACAACGAGAAGATCAGATAGAGCGATCCGATTTCCTTGTGATTGGTCGTCAGCAGCCAGCGCTTGATGCCGCCGGGCCCCCCATAATGATGGTGGTCATCATGCTCATGGGCCTGCCCCGCTGTCGTGGCAGTACTATGCTCCAACGGGTGTTGGGGTGGTAACTTCGGAGCCATCGAAAATCTCCTGTTCAATCAATGATATCCAGAACAACATCCTTAACGGGAACACAGGCTGGCTACTCGAGCATTTCCTGAATTTCCGATGGTTGCACGACATCACCGGTATCATTGTCCCAGGCATTGCGCTCATAAGTGATCACGGCAGCCACTTCCACAGCACTGAGGCTACCGCCGAACGCCGCCATCGGCGTTCCGGACACGCCATTGACGACGACATCCTTATGCCAGTCGACATCGTCCAGCATTTGGTCATTTCCCGCTAACGCGGGGAATTGACCCGAACCGGAACCGTCCTGCTGGTGGCAGGTAGCGCAGACGGAACCATAGACTTGCTCGCCACGCTCCATCAGCTCGTCCATCTCCCACTCACGGTCCACGCTATTGGCCTCGGCCTCGGCTTCTGCCTTGCGCTCGGCCAGCCATTCATCGTATTCGTCCTGTTCCATCGCATGAACCACGACCGGCATGAAAGCGTGATCCTTGCCACATAGCTCCGTGCACTGGCCGCGGTAGATTCCCGGCTCCTCGATACGTACCCAGTTTTCATTCACGAAACCAGGCACGGCATCCTGCTTGACCGCCAACTCTGGCACCCACCAGGAATGAATCACATCGTCGGAGGTCAACAGAAAACGCACTTTCTGATCGACAGGCAGCACCAGCGGGTTATCGACATCAAGGAGGTAGTTCTCGCCACGCGCCTCCTCACCGCTGATCTGACTGGTCGGCGTGCTCATGCTGGAGGTGAATGATACGCCTTCGTCCATGTATTCGTAGTGCCAACGCCATTGCTGGCCGGTCACCATGACATCCAGGTCGGCGCCGGAGGGATCATACATCCTCTGTAGCGTCGCCGTAGCGGGCAACGCCATCCCGACCAGAATCAATAGCGGAATCGTCGTCCACAAGACTTCAACGGTCGTGTGTTCGTGAAAGTTATCGGCCTTGGCGCCCTGGGAGCGGCGATAGCGGAATAGCGAATAGAACATCACCGCAAACACCACGACACCGATCACCACGCAGATCCAGAAGATCGTCATGTGCAGTGAATAGATATCGCGGCTGATCTCGGTCACACCCTTCGGCATGTTCCAGCCATTGGCAAGTGCCGCAGGAGCCAGTAACCAACTGACCCCCATACCCGTCACCCAAGCGAGCATCGCGCGCATTGGCCCCCTCCTTGTCATGGATGACTGCCCTGCGCCGAGAGCAATCGTCAAATCATCAAACACTAGTCTTTCTGCTAATTAGTATTTTCTACTAATACGGACGATGAGCCAGTATCCGTCATATCGCCGTCCAAGCCGACCGATGGAGCTAACGTTACCATCAACGACCATCCGGTTGACACCGCCACCTAACCGGCCGCAGTCAACGCTATCATCGCTATCAGTATCACCAGCACGGCGGCCAGCAAGATGCCAACCACGATGAACTTGATTGGCTCCCCATGGGTAAAATCCTCCTGCCGGCGTCGTTCTTTCTGTACACCGAAAAAAGCAGCCAGAACCGACTTTACGACATTCCACATGGTGACCCCATGACACTTCGCTATAATGAATAACGGCTCAACGATTCTGTGCGAGGATAATCTCTATGGCTTCCGACAAACCTTCTCCTTTCGTCGCAGATGAGCTGTTTGCCTCTTCTCGACCGCTCGTCAACCTCTGGTTCAAGCACTGTCTCGATCCTGCCGCACCGATGCTCAGGATGCAGCTCGCATGGCTGGAAAGTGTCAATGACGCCATTCAGTTCGAAGCAGAGTTCCTGACAGCCTGTGCCGACACGAGCGGCAAGCTCGCAAACTGCCTGACGAATCCCGCTACTCTGCAGAATCCGACTCAGCTCAGCGAATGCTATCAGCAAGCAGTCGATCAGGTCACGAATGCCCACATGACACGACTCACTCGAGCCACCGAATTCTCCAGGGAATTTCGTGAACGGCTGTGGGAAGAGATTTGACTACCAGTTCATCCTGGTATGCAAGATGTAGCCCTCGACAAAACGACACGCACAAAAAACCGCTTGAGGCAGGCAGCCTCAAGCGGTTTTTTCATGACACGACATGATACGTCACGTCACCCCACAGGTAGTGGTCGGAGCGACTGGATTCGAACCAGCGACCTCTGCAACCCCATTGCAGCGCGCTACCAAGCTGCGCCACGCTCCGGCAGAATCGGGTCGGCCCCGATGAACGACGCGTATACTACCTTCGTTGTCGGCAAATGAAAAGCCCTTTTAGGCGCTGTCGGAAAAGTGCCTAGCGCTTGCCTTTCAAAAACTTGGCGCCGACGAGGCTCAATGCAGGAAGAACTCGAGCCGCGCAAGCAACGTATAGCGCCCTTCCAGAATCATCAGCCCCATGAAGAACAGCAGGACGCCTGGTGGAACCAGCACGACACAGATGATTGCCAGCCGCTCCCAGACCATATGCATGAAAACGGCCATGATCAATCCAGCTTTCAGCAGCATGAATAACGTGATCAGCGCCCACTTCAGATAGCCCTCGAAACCGACATAATCCACCAGATAGGAGAGTACGCTCAGCACGAACAGCAATAGCCAGACCCATAGATAGACCCTGAGCGGGTGATGCTGGTTTTCGTTCGTCACCATGACTCACCTCCTCTCGACATGGTCCGACACCCACCACGAGATACGCATTACCACAAATAGAAGAACGCGAAGATGAACACCCAGACCAGATCGACGAAGTGCCAGTACAGGCCCAAGGTCTCGACCATCTCATAGCTTCCCTTGCGTCCAGTGAGAAAGCCGGGGCGCGCTCTATCCAGCGACCCTCGCATGACCTTGATCGCCATGATGATCAGGAACAGCACTCCAAACGACACGTGGGTGCCATGGAACCCCGTTATGAGAAAGAACGACGCACCGAATTGCGGTGCTCCCCAGGGGTTACCCCATGGCCTGGCGCCTTCACTGATCAGCTTGGTCCATTCGAACGCTTGCATACCGACGAACGAGAGGCCGAGCAATGCCGTCAATACCAGCAGCCCCGACGTCATGCGGCGGTTCTTTTCGTAACCGTACTTGACCGCCAAGGCCATGGTGCCGCTGCTGCTGATCAGGATGAATGTCATGATGGCAATCAACAGCAATGGTACGTTTTCGCCTCCGACATGCAGTGCGAACACCTCACTGGCGTTCGGCCAATGCTGGGCAGAAGCGATACGTGCCGTCATGTAGCCAATCAGAAAACAAGCAAAGATGAAGATGTCACTCAGTAGAAACATCCACATCATCACCTTGCCCCAGGGCATCTGCTTGAACGTCTGCTGATCCGATGCCCAGTCCTCCCCCATCCGCTGCAACGCAGGCACGAGTCGGACATTACGGAAATTCGCATTCACCATCATGACCTCCAAGCCGTGCCACATCGATCATGCATCGAGCAGCAACAGGGCGAAAAGGACGATCCAGACCACCGCCAGGTAATGCCAATAGAGGGTGCAGAGTTCGAGATGGGAGTGCACCGACACTGGTGCCGCACCACGACGGACACGAGCGAGCAGCCTCCCCCACACGACTAGCCCCCCCAGCAAATGTACGCCATGCAGGGCTGTCAGCAGATAAAAGAACGCATCGGCGGGATTGCTGTCGACATGGTGTCCGTTCACACTGAGTTGATACCAAACGACCAATTGGCCGACGATGAACACCATGGAGCCGATGCCTCCTGCCCACAGCCCCCTTGCAACCATCGAGCCATCAGCTCTTGTGGTGCCATGCCGGGCCCACTGCAAAGCGACGCTAGCCAGCATCAACGCCAGGGTGTTGAACCACAACAAGCCCGGGATCGGTAACGGCTGCCAATCACCGCTGACTTCCATACGCATCATGTAGGCACTGATCGTCAGAGCGAAAAGCGACGTCACCACGGCCAGGAAAACGATCAAGCCGACACGTCCTGCACTCATCATGCTCGGCAATGGCTGCGCAGGATCATCGGTGGCCGACTGGGCCTCCCAGGGTCGGACGTTGAAGGACGACCAGAGCAACCAACCGGCGAACGTCACCATCAACGCGGTCAAAAATACCAGGCTGACTGTCATGATTGCCTTCCTTCCGCCTGCCAACGGGTCTCCTCCGGCGACACATTCTG
The DNA here is from genome assembly GCF_008079445.1 of Aidingimonas lacisalsi. Lineage (GTDB taxonomy): Bacteria > Pseudomonadota > Gammaproteobacteria > Pseudomonadales > Halomonadaceae > Aidingimonas > Aidingimonas lacisalsi. The sequence goes on from NZ_VRYH01000004.1 coordinate 373,738, forward strand.
CGGAATGAAATCCTCGCTCGCGCCCGGTACCGAGTAATCGTAAGGCCAGCGATAGACCAGCGGCAGCGACTCACCGAAATTGCCATGACGTGGTGGTGTATGTTCGGTCTGCCACTCCAACGTCGTGGCCCGCCAAGGATTCGGTCCCGCGTCGCGCCCGCGGTAATAACTCCACACTAGATTGATGAGGAATAGCACCTGCGCCAGCGCCACGATGAAGGCGGCGATACTGATGACCACGTTGAGCGTCTGAACGGAGTCGGAAATGAACGTGGTCTCACCATAGGCGTAATAACGCCTTGGTACGCCTTCCAATCCCATGAAGTGCATTGGATAGTAAATGACATACGTGCCCAGGAAAGTGATCCAGAAATGCACCTTGCCCAGCGTGTCATTGAGCATTCGACCGGTCATTTTGGGATACCAGTGGTAAATGGCACCGAAAATGACCAGCACTGGTGCCACCGCCATGACCATGTGGAAATGTCCGACCACGAAATAGGTATCCGACAGCGGCACATCCACGGTCACGTTCCCCAGGAACAGACCACTCAATCCGCCATTGACGAATGTGAAAATGAACCCGATCGCAAACAGCATGGGAACCGTCAGACGGATATTTCCCCGCCACAGCGTCAATACCCAGTTGTAGACTTTTATCGCCGTCGGCACGGCAATGATCAGGGTCGTGATGGCAAATAGAAAGCCGAAATAGGGATTCATGCCACTGACATACATGTGGTGAGCCCAGACCACGAAACTGAGCACGCCGATGATGACGATGGCCCATACCATCATTCGATAGCCAAAGATGTTCTTGCGGGCATGACAGGCCAACAGGTCAGAGACGATACCGAACGCCGGCAATGCCACGATATAGACTTCGGGATGACCGAAGAACCAGAACAGATGCTGAAACAGGATCGGGCTCCCCCCTCCATGATCGGACGTTTCTCCCATGCTGAGCATTTCCGGCATGAAGAAGCTGGTACCCAGCAAGCGGTCGCAAAGCATCATCAAGGCCGCCACGAACAGTGCCGGAAACGCCAGAAGCGCCATGACCGTCGCCATGAAGATCCCCCAGATGGTCAACGGCAACCGCATCAGTGTCATTCCGCGTGTACGTGCCTGTAGCACGGTCACCACATAGTTCAGCCCCCCCATGGTGAAACCGGCGATGAATACCGCCAGCGAAAGCAACATGACGACAATGCCAGCCTCCGACCCCGGCGTTCCTTCACTGATCGACTGAGGGGGATATAGTGTCCAACCGGCGCCCATCGAACCGCCGGGAACAAAGAAGCCGGCCACCAGAATCAACACCGATGCAAAGTAGAACCAGAAGCTCAACATGTTGAGATAGGGAAACACCATATCCCGGGCGCCACACATCAAAGGAATCAGATAGTTACCGAATCCGCCCAGAAAGATGGCGGTGAGAAGATAGACCACCATGATCATGCCATGCATGCTGACATACTGCAGGTACTCGCCGGGGTCTATCAGCGAGAAGGCGTTGGGAAACCCCAGCTGCAGGCGCATCAGCAGCGACAATACCAGCGCAACCAGTCCGATAGCGGTTGCCGTGACGCCATATTGAATGGCGATGACCTTGGCATCCTGGCTCCAGATATACTTGCCGATGAATGTTTTCGGATGGACGAGCTCCATCTCTTCGGTTTCGGCAGGCGGCACATAGGCGCCGGCATCGTATTCACGCTCCCCCATGAATCACTCCTCCGCCCGAGCCTGCTCGGAATCCTGTTGAGGTGACGATTCACCACCGGATAACGTACCAATGTAGGCGACAACATCACGCAAGGCGGCGTCATCCACCAGAATCTGTGCCATATCGACCATCTGGTTGCCGTACCAGTCATCCGGATGACGTCCACGAACTCCATCCTTGAAGTGTTGCAGCTGGCGAACCAGGTACCAGTCATTCATACCGGCCAAACGTGGCGCCTTGAGAGCACGTCTCCCTTCGCCATCAGCACCATGACAACTGGCACAGGAACGATAGAAACGTTCGCCGCGTTCAGCATCACCGATGATCGTTGGACGCGTTGGTTCGACGGGGAACGTTTCGATATGGGCTGCCACATCAGCGTTCATTTCCCTGTCCTCGAGCGTCATCGCAAACGGCCGCATCTGCTGGCCGAACCGGTCGGCCTCGTGCTCTCCACGTGCGCCTTGACGGAAATTGCGTAACTGACGCTCGATATAATCGTCGTCAAGCCCCGCCAACCGCGGTGCATTCATCTCTTGGCGTCCGCCCCCCTGGGGGCCATGACAGGCGACACAGCGGGCATAAAGTTCCGCTCCTGCCTCGGGGTCGCCCTCCCCGACGTCTTGCAATTCACCGAAGGTAGGTTGTTGCGCGACCCAATCGTCGAATTCGCCCTGCTCAACGACTTCGACCCGGCCACGCATGGCGAAGTGAGCCATTCCGCAAAGTTCCGCGCACACGGCCTCGAAATCCCCCGTCTTCGTGGGTGTCAGCCACATGTAAGACACCTGACCGGGCATGACATCCATCTTGGCGCGGAACTGGGCTACCTTGAAGTTGTGGATCACATCGGTGGATCGCAGCATGAGCTTCACCGGGCGATCGATCGGCAGCTTGACATGCGAGCTATCGATCAATACATCGTCCTGCCCCGCCGGATCGTCAGGATCCAGACCGAAGGGGTTGCTCTCATCGATCAGATGCGTACGCACGTCGCCGAAACGGCCATCGTCACCGGGAAGTCGATAACTCCAGTGCCATTGCTGTCCTATCACTTCGACTTCATGGGCGTCGTCCGGCACATTGACGTAGTTCCCCCATACGAACAGTCCCGGCGCCAGCAACGCGACGATCCCCAACGTCGTCAGCCCTGTCAGCCAAGCTTCCAGTTTCTTATTCTCGGGTTCGTAATGCGATCGCCGTTGCCGTTTGAAGCGATAACAGAGAATGGCGTAGGCCATGAAGACATTGATGGCGACGAAGACCGCTCCCGTCACCACGAACGTAATGTCTATGGTGGCGTCGATGGCGCCCCAGTTGGACGCCAGCGGCGTCAGGCCCCAGGGACTGAGGAAATAGAAAACGACCGACCCCAGCGCCAGCACGATCAAGACAATCGCAATCGCCATAGTCCCCCCTCGTTAGGGAGTAAGGCATCATGAAGAGGTCACACAGCTTGAATATAGTGACTGCCTCCGCGACTCGCCAACTTCACTCACAACGGTGAAGGTCGGCTGTCGAACAGGCGGGGAGGAACGCGCAGAGCTCACACGTTGAAGGCAAAAATCGATGCCAGGTCGATATCCGTGTCGGGGGCGCTCAAGTCGAGCAGATTCTCCAACGACTCAAGGTGGGTTTGTACATGACGACGCGCGATGTCGGCTTTCCCCTCCCGTAACAGAGCCAGCAAGTCAGCATGATCGTTTTCCAGATAGCAGGATGTCATGCCGGAACGCTTGTATAAGGCGATCACGATCGAGGTTCTCAGGATCAGGTCCGTCAACATGACCCCGAGAATCCGGTTGGGAGAATGGTCCGCGAGATAGTGGTGTATCGCCAGCGACTGTTCGATACGACGACTTTCGTCGCCCTGCTCATATGCCAACTGCTCGGCATGTACCAGCGTTTCCAGCGCACCATACTGAGCTCCGTCGAATGCACCGCACAACAATGACACCACTTCGCCTTCGACAAGACGTCGGGCAGCAAATATCTCTCGGGTTTCGGCAACGTCAGGCGCTGCAACGCGAGCGACCTGATTCGGCTGCTGAACGATGACATGGTCGGATGCCAAGCGGGTCAAGGCCTTGCGAATCACGGAGCGACTGACACCGAACACTTCCCCCAGAGTCACCTCCGGCAGTCGCGTATTCGGCGGCAAACGCTGTGTCAGTACGGCATGGCGTATCCGGTCGACGATATGCTGGTCGCTGATTCGTCCGGTCCCCCTGGCACTGACGCTCAACTCTTCCTGCCACCGACTGGTCATACTGGTGCCCCTTCATGGCCACATTGCGATACAGCTATTGTATACAAAGTGTCGTACCACGGTCGAATCAGCGTCGACGTACACCACAGCCTTTGAGAATCACCTGACAAAGAAAGTCGGTGATACCTTGATAATCGCCGTCACTCAACGTTTCACGACCGGTGATGGCAACCACCTGGGCTTCGAAATCCGCATAGTGCTGCGTCGCCGACCAGATCAGAAATATCAGCCAGACGGGGTCGACCGGATCCATCAGTCCTCGTTCAGCCCACTCCCGGAACACTTGGGCGCGCGCCTCGACCCACGTACGCAATTCGTTATGCAGGTACTCTTGCAGAAAGGGTGCCCCGCCCAGAATTTCCGCCGCAAAGAGCCGGGATCCCTGAGGGTGGGCTTGGGTCAACTTCATCTTGCTGCGAATGAAGGCTTCCAGCACATCGGCGGGATCGTCATCGACGTGAATATCGTCAAGCATCGCATTCCATCGTTCCATCATGCGCTCGAGCAATACGACGTACAGCCGACGCTTGCTGCCGACATAATACAGGACATTGGATTTGGGCAGGCCGGCGGTCTCGGCAATCGCCTGAACACTGGCTCCTCGATAGCCGTGACGGGCAAAGACTTGCTCCGCCGCTTCGAGGATCGCCTTTTCATTGCGTGTGCGCGCGCGCGTGGTTTCGGGCATGTTCATGGAAGTCATTCGCTCAAGCCCTTGGTCGGGAAATTGTCAAGCTTGCCGCAGCCTGCGCCTAGGTGCAATGGAATATGGCATGGCGAAAATGTGGTCTCCCGGGCTTGCGCTCGCAACCACTTTGAGCCACGCTTATCCATAGTTGACCAATTGGTCAAAGTGTAGAACACCCAACATCAACAACAATCAGTAGACAGCGGACACCGTGATGATCGATTTCTATCTCAATGGCAAACGCCAGCGATGCGCCGACGTCGCTCCGGATACCAGCATCCTCGAACTATTGCGTAACCATCTTGGCGACACGGGGACCAAGGAAGGCTGCGCCTCCGGAGATTGCGGTGCATGCACGGTTGCCATCGGGGAACCCGATGGCAATGGGCACTTGCAGTACCACAATGCCAACAGTTGCATTACACCAGCACACCAACTTCATGGCAGTCATCTCGTCACTGTTGAAGGCTTATCGCGCGGTGATGCTTTGCACCCCGCCCAGGCCGCCATGGTCGCATGCCACGGCAGTCAATGCGGCTTCTGTACCCCCGGCATCGTCATGTCGCTGTTCACTCTGTTCGAGCAGCAGCGTCACGCACCAGCGCCACTGAATCAGCAACGGCTGGAATCTGCACTAGGCGGCAACCTATGCCGTTGTACCGGTTATCGACCCATTCGCGATGCGGCACTGTCGATGACGGAGCATCCGGACACGCATCCCGCCTGGGCAGATGATCCCTCACTCGCCGACAATGTCGCCGAGTTGAGTCGAACCACGAACGAGGGGTCGACAAGGTGCGGACATTTCACTGTGCCGCACGATCTTGCGAGCCTGCGTGAGCTCAAGCGTAGCCGCCCCCAGGCACGCTTGGTTGCCGGTGCTACCGATCTTTGGCTGGAAACGACACAACAGCTCAAACCACTCAACGACCTGATTGACATTCGTCGCATCGCCGAGCTCAACGTGATCGACGAAACGGCCGATGGCTGGTGGATCGGCGCCGCCGTCACCTACTCACGACTGATACCGTTGCTGGCCGATGCCTACCCGGCTTTTGAACATCTGATGCATCGTTTTGCATCATCGCAAATTCGCAATCGCGGTACATTGGGCGGCAATATCGCCAACGCCTCTCCGATCGGCGACACGCCTCCCGTATTGCTGGCACTGGATGCACGGCTCCTGCTGGATGGACCGGGAGGTGAAAGGCAACTGCCGCTGACCGAGTTCTTCCTCGATTACAAACAGACGGCACTGGCCGACAACGAGTTCATTCGTGCCGTTTTTCTGCCAAGGCCGACCGAGGCTCACAACCTCAAGGTCTGGAAACTGTCAAAACGACGTGAAGATGACATTAGTGCCGTACTCGGTGCGTTCGCCTGGCGGAAGGACAAGGGCATTCTGAGGGATGTCAGACTGGCCTTCGGAGGAATGGCTGCCACTCCACGTCGAGCCCGTCATGCCGAAGCGGCCCTGGAAGGTCAGCCGGTGACCGCAGCCACTTTCGCTGCAGCCCGCAGCGCCCTGAACGGAGAGTTCTCACCGATGACGGATGTCCGCGGTTCCAGCGAGTACCGGCAGTTGGCAGCCAGCAATCTGCTGGAACGGCTGCGGCTGATGATGAACGAGGAATCTGCCTCATCAAACGATCATACCGGAGCGGAGGTGACTCTCGATGCGTACGCTCACTGATCTTGCCAACGTTACCGCCCCCGAGATCGACGACGAGACACGACAGACCCGGCAAAGGCAGGGGGGGCACAGCGCAGACGACGGCCCAGAGGCACGTGATACCGAATCGGCACATCAACACGGCGGAGCGGGCGCGGCCCGTCCTCATGAAAGTGCCGTCAAGCACGTCACGGGACGAGCGACATACATCGATGACATGGCCACGGCCGTTAACACGCTTCATGTTGCGCTTGGACTTTCCCCCGTGGCTCACGGCCGGTTGACGCGCCTGGATCTGGACGAGGTCAGGAGCGCCCCCGGTGTCGTCGACGTCATCACCGTCATCGATGTGCCCGGCCATACCGACATCGGTCCCGTATTTCCCGGCGACCCCATTTTCGTCGACGACGAAATCAGCTACGTCGGACAGACGCTGTTCGCTGTGGCCGCGGAGAGTGACAAGGCCGCCCGGCTGGCTATCAAGCAAGCCACTATCGACATCGATGAACAACCGGCCAGCCTCGATCCGGTGGCGGCCACCGAACGCGGCGAGTTTGTCCGCCCGACCCATGTACAGCAGAGCGGAGACTGGCGGCAGGCGATCGAGTCGGCCCCCCACGTCCTGGAACGCGAGCAATTCGTCGGTGGACAGGAACACTTTTATCTCGAAGGTCAGGCCTGCATCGTCGAGCCTTCCGAAGATGAGGGCGTCGTCGTCCATACATCCAACCAACACCCCAGCGAAACACAGAAACTGGTTGCCGAGGTGCTCGGCATCCCGTTCCATGCCGTCATCGTGGAAAACCGGCGTATGGGAGGCGGTTTCGGTGGCAAGGAAACCCAAGCGTCGCCCTGGGCTTGCATCGCCGCCATCTTCGCCCGCCGCACGGGCTGCACGACGCGCGTCCGTCTGCCGCGTGCCGAAGACACCCGCGCCACCGGCAAGCGTCACCCCTTTCATAACCGTTATCGGCTAGGCTTTGACGATCAAGGTATTCTGAGCGGTGGCGATATCACGGTCATCGGCGACTGTGGTTACTCTCCCGACCTGTCAGAAGCGATCGTGGACCGTGCCATGTTCCATGCCGACAATGCCTATTCCTTGGGTCAGGCGCGGGTGACGGGACACCGTGCGCGAACGCACACGGCATCCAATACCGCCTTCCGTGGGTTCGGTGGCCCACAAGGCATGATGATCATAGAAGCGGCAATGGATGATATTGCCCGGCATGTCGGGGAAGATCCGCTGACGATACGCAAGCGCAACCTCTATCGCCCTGGCCGGGACATGACACACTATGGCCAGCAGGTCGAACAGTTGAGCCTATTGCACGATATCGTCAACGATCTGGAAACACGCAGCGACTATTGGGCACGCCGCAAGGCAATCACCGAGTTCAATGACACCAACCCCGTCATCAAGAAGGGGTTGGCTCTCACTCCGGTCAAGTTCGGCATCTCGTTCACCGCCAAGCATCTGAACCAGGCTGGTGCCCTGCTGCACGTCTACACCGATGGCAGTGTAATGATCAATCATGGCGGCACGGAGATGGGCCAGGGATTACATACCAAGGTATGTCAGGTAGTCGCGCGCGAACTTGGCCTGGACCTTGAACAGGTCCGCATCACGGCCACCCGTACCGACAAGGTACCCAATACCTCTCCGACCGCTGCGTCCAGCGGGGCCGATCTCAATGGCCAGGCCGCTCGAGATGCCGCGCGCCAGGTCAAGGAACGGCTGTTCGATTTTGCCGCCGAGCAGTTTTGCCGGGATCAAGGGGGGCTCGACCGGGAAAGCATGCGTCTGGAAGCTGGACGACTGGTGGCCGGCAGTGGGGAGTCGACACGCTGCATCCCTTGGGGCGAGCTGGTCCAGGCCGCTTACCTGGGCCGTATTTCACTATCGGCCAAAGGGTTCTACTCGACTCCACTGATTCATTACGATCGCGATACCGGCAAGGGACGGCCGTTCTACTACTATGCCCATGGTGCAGCCGTTGCCGAGGTGAGTGTCGATACCCTGTCGGGCGAATACCAGGTCGACCGGGTCGATATCCTGCACGATGTCGGCGACTCCCTGAATCCAGCCATCGATATCGGGCAGATCGAAGGAGGCTTCATTCAAGGAATGGGCTGGCTCACCAGCGAGGAGCTAAAGTGGAACGACAATGGCCGGCTGATTTCGGATGGTCCATCCACGTACAAGATCCCTGCGTTTGGTGACCTACCTCCCGTATTCAATGTCGAATTGATGCAGGGCCATCCCAACTCTCAGGCCAGCATCTATCGCTCCAAGGCCGTCGGAGAACCTCCGTTCATGCTTGGCATCTCGGTATGGTCAGCATTACGTGACGCACTGGCCAGCCTGACCGGCTATCGCGAATGCCCGCACCTGGACACCCCTGCGACACCGGAACGCGTGCTGATGGCAGCCCATGCCATCCAATCGCGACAAGCGACACCTCAACCGGATACCACTCGCCATGAACCGGTCTGACGTGACCCACATGAGCTGGCATCAGGCACTGCATTCACTGCAAACCAGTGCCCGTCCTCACGCCTTGGCCAGCGTGGTCGGCACCGCGGGCTCCACCCCGCGGGAGTCCGGTGCCAAGATGGTGATCACTCCCGACGCCGTGCATGACACATTGGGAGGGGGAGCGTTTGAATATCAGGTCATCACCCAGGCACGCGAAGCCCTGAGACAAGGGCGCACGGGACCCCAACTCGAAGCGTTTCCTCTCGGTGGACGCAGTGGACAGTGTTGCGGTGGTTATGTGCATGTCCTGATCGAAGTCTTCGGCGGCGCCGAAGCGACCATTGCCCTATTTGGCGCCGGCCATGTCGGGCAAGCATTGGCCGCTGTCATGGCCCCTCTTCCCTGGCGCATCATCTGGCTCGATTCCCGGCCCGATATCTTCCCTGGCAGCATTGCCGAGTCAACACGGCTCGAGTGCCATCGCCTCGATGATCCTGCAACACCGGAAGCCACGATGACTGCGCTCGATAATCTGCTACCGGCCGGCGTTCATGCCTTGGTCATGACGCACGATCATGGCCAGGATCGTGTCCTGATCGATGCGCTGCTCAAACGTGGAGACTCCGCCTCCATCGGCCTGATCGGCTCCCATAGCAAATGGGCCAGTTTCCAACGGCGGTTGCGCGACAGCGGACACTCCCGGGCATCGCTCGACAGCGTGCGATGCCCGATCGGTATCGCCGGTGCCAAAGGCAAACGCCCCTATGAAATCGCACTGGCGGTGACTGCCGAACTACTGACGCTGACGTCTACCGACGCATCATCGGACCTGCAAGGCATTGCGCCCGATACCTTGCGCCAAGCGTTCCCGACAACGTCTACCGGATACCGTTAATCCTACGTTATCTACGTTCTTTCGGAGAGACGAGATGAATAACCATCGCATCCTGCGAGGCCCTCTGGTGAGTTTTCTCAATGATCCAGGGGAAGGCGACACCCCAGCGCCAGGCAGTGTACTGCACCATGACGACGGCGCCATCTGGATCGAAAACGGCAAGATACGGGCCGTGGCCGACTATCGGGAAATCGCGTCAATACTGCCTGCGGACATCGAGGTGGTCGACTACAGCGACAAGTTGATGATGCCCGGCTTTATCGATAGCCATGTTCACTATGTGCAACTCGATATCATGGCATCCTACGGTCGGCAGTTGCTCGACTGGCTCAATGACTACACGTTTCCCGAAGAGTGCCGGTTCGCCGAACGCTCACACGCCGAAAATGTCGCGGAAGCCTTTCTCGACGAGCAGCTACGAGTTGGTACGACAACGGCTCAAGTCTTCTGCACATCGCATCCCGTATCGGTGGATACCTTCTTCGCCGCCGCCAAACGACGTGGGCTGCGCATGCTCGCCGGCAAGGTCATGATGGACCGTAATGCGCCGGATGCATTAACGGATACGGCCGAAAGCGGACTCCGGGACACGCAGCGACTGATCAGTGACTGGCACGGCAAGGATCGTCTTGGTTATACATTGACGCCGCGTTTTGCACCTACCTCGACGCCGGCACAGCTCGATGCCACCGGCGGCATACTGCGTAATGCCCCTGACCTGCATCTACAGACGCACCTGTCGGAAAATCAGGGCGAGATCGACTGGGTCGCCGAACTGTTTCCGGACTGTACGGATTACCTGGAAGTCTATGAGCGTTATGATCTCGTCGGTCCCCGTAGCACCTTTGCGCACGGCATCCATCTGACACAACCGATGCGCAACCGACTGGCCGCCGCCGGTGCCAACATCGCCTTCTGCCCTACGTCCAACCTGTTCCTGGGCAGCGGCCTGTTCGATCGACTCGCATGTCGTGATGCCGGCTTGAACATCAGCATCGCCAGTGACGTCGGCGGTGGAACTGATCTGTCCGGTCTGGCGACGCTCAAAGCCGCCTATCAAGTCGGGCAACTCCTCGGCCAGCCGCTGACGGCCTGGCAAGGCTTCTACCGATTGACACTGGGGAATGCCCGCGCCCTGCATCTGGATAGCCGAATCGGCAGCTTTCGCGAAGGCGGCGAAGCCGATATCGCCGTCCTCGACCCTCATGCCACCCCTTTGTTGTCACGGCGTAGCGAGCGGACCCGCAACCTGACCGAACAACTGTTCGCACTCATGATGCTGGGTGACGACCGCACCATCTACGCTACCTGGGCCAATGGGGAATGCCTTCACCAGCGCGATATCGCCTGACCGACGATTCGTCTCCTGCCTCGCGCAGTTCAGGGTGGCTTGTCGGCCACCCTTTTTTTAAGCTGATACGGTTGCCACCACCACCAGAGGTCATCTCATGCTATGGATCAGCGAAAATGCCAGCGCCATCACTGCTATCGGCAGTATCCTGACGTTTTTGGTGTGGCTCGCCTACATGCACCTACTCTACAAGAGCTATTCGCGTCAGCGACGCCCTCGTATCATCATCAACCGGGGACGTGGCATGAATATCGACTCGCTCTGCCTGATCAGCAACATGAGCGCTGAATCGATCTTCATTCAACACATCGTGGCCGCACTGGAAACGCCCCAAGGCACCAAGCAACTGGATATCATCGATTGCCAGCAATCCGAGGAAGATGGCGACGTCTACCGTCCCCATCAGGGGCCATTGGACTCCGGCGACTACCTGCATGTCGGCACCTTTCGAGACATCCTTTCCCATGTCGCTCGTCATCACGGCGAATCGCTGGACGATTATCGCTCAGGTAATCTCCCGATGCCGGATGCGCTGGATATTCGAGTCATCGCGATCTACGGTTCGGAAGACACCCACATAGGCGCCAGGCGGCGGTTCCTCGTCAATGAGGACGAAGGCGACTACGCCATCACCCCGGACCGACTCGTCACACAGCGCCTGACCAGCCGTCGCGACCGACAACGCATTCGACGCTGGATGCAGCAGCTCGAACAGGATGCTCGCGACACCAGCCGACCAGGTTGAGCTTTGTCTGAAAACTGCCTGCGCTCGCCCTCCACTCACGACTGCCCTCCTGATGGCTGCGGTTTCCCGAGGCGTTTTTAGCGACGATGACGTCGCAACCAGCATGCCGGGTCGTCCTCTTCGCTTCCACACTGACATCGAGACAGGCATTCAAGGAACAGGAGGATTGCCGTCATGACCCAGCAGCACGCCACCCGCACCAACGACGACAGTGTCATAGCCATGCCTGGTACCGAAGCCATCGTCAAGGACTATGTCAACCATCAATGCCCTTCGGTCGATCAAAGCGAGCGTCGGGTGCCCATCAACTTACGTCAATCCGGCCCCACGCCGGTCGAAATGCTGATTTCCACTCGGGTACGCAAGTCACCATACTGGCACCTGTCGTACCAGGCCGGTTGCTGGCGAGCCACGGTCTATAACCGTGTCTATCACCCGCGCGGATATATCCGCCCCGAAGACGGCGGCGCCATGGCCGAGTACGAATCGCTCGTACACGACGTGACGATGTGGAATGTCGCCGTCGAACGTCAGATTCGCGTCAAAGGTCCCGATGCACAGGCCTTCGTCGACTATGTCATCACCCGTAATGCATCCGCCATCAAACCGATGCATGGGAAGTACGTCATCCTCTGCAATGAAGACGGCGGCATCATCAATGATCCGGTGCTGCTAAGGGTTGCAGAAGACGAGTTCTGGTTCTCGATTTCCGACAGCGACCTCGAACTGTGGCTGCGGGGAGTTAATCTCGGTATGGGATTCAACGTCAGTATCGGCGAAATCGATGTCGCCCCCGTGCAGATACAAGGGCCCAAATCGGAGGCCTTGATGGTCGACCTGGTCGGCGACGACGTACGTCATATTCCCTATTACGGGTTGATGGAGGCAACGATCGGAGGGCGTGACGTCATCATCTCGCAAACCGGGTTCACCGGCGAGAAGGGCTACGAAATCTATCTCCTCAATGCCACGCTCCACCCCGACGACATGTGGAATGCCGTGCTCGCGGCTGGTGAAAAACACAAGCTGCGTGTCATCGCCCCGGCCCACCATCGCCGTATCGCGGCCGGCATCCTGTCGTGGGGCCAGGACATGGATCAGGAAACCCTGCCCTTCCAGTGCAATCTGGGCTATCAGATTCCACGTCAGAAGGAGTCCGACTACATCGGACGAGCGGCACTGGAACGCGTCCGCGGAGAGATCGATCAGGGTCGCTATCCATTCCGCAATATCCTGGTGGGCATGGTGCTCGGCGGACAGCCAATCGACGACTATGCACCGGACTTCTGGCTGATTTCCGATGATTCGGGCGGTGATCCGGTCGGTTACGTCACCTCGCCCTGGTATTCACCGGAACTGGAAACCAATATCGCCATGGGGTATGTGCCGATCGAACTCAAGGAGACAGGCACGTCTCTGAAAGTCTGGTTACCCGACCATTACGCCGAGTCGCCGGGCACCCCCGTGGATGCCACGGTCGTCGACATGCCCTTCCGGGCTTCGGTCAATCCCAATGCACGTGAAGTCGCCAGATCCAGGGGGTTGGATGCTTCAAGCTGACCATGCCGGAGCGGCGCCGTCCAGCACGGAAACCATCCAGGACACGCCACCGATCGGGCAACGCATACAGTCACTGTGCCAGGACTGGTCGTTGGAGGTAACGCCAGGGACGGCGGCCTCCCTGCTAGACATGATCCCGAGCTCGGACGTCAACCGACAGGTCTATATCACACACCTGCCAGGACAACCGTTCGAGGATGTCATCCACACCGCTCGACGTCTGAAGTGCCAGAACTTCGACCCAGTCCCCCATCTAGTCGCCCGCCGCGTACCGGATCGCAATACACTGTTGCGCTGGATCGAGCAGTTGTCGGGCGATATCGGTATCGACGCGGTGCTGCTGATCGCCGGCGGCATGACCACGCCGCTTGGCCCCTATCAGGACACATTGGCCTTGCTCGAGGATATCTCGCTGTCGGAGCAAGGAATTCGACGTCTGGCCATCGCCGGCCACCCGGAGGGGCACCCCCATGCCAGCGAGGCCACTCTCGATCAGGCGTTGGAAACCAAGCTCGACCATGCCGAACGTGATGGCTTGCAGCCCTATGTTGTCACGCAGTTCCTGTTTGATGCCCAGCCTCTGATCGATTGGCGGCAACACCTGCATCAGCGTGGTATCGATGTCCCTATACGCGTTGGCCTGCCCGGTCCTGCCAGTCTGGCCACGCTCTGGAAATATGCCCTATCATGCGGCATCGGCCCTTCCGTGGCGGCCCTCCAGCACCAGGGGGGAAAACTGTTCCAGCTCGCCAGATCACGCCCCCCGGTCGAACAGGTCATGGGACTAGCGCAAGCGAACGATCCGACGCTGTCACTGCACTTCTATCCATTCGGCGGTATCGACAAGACAGTTGCTTGGTGTCGTGCACTGGAAACCGGTCAGTTCGAGCCACAGCACCAGGACATTGTCGTCAAGGGCTAGAAGTGAGTGTTGTTCGGCCACGACAGGTTATTGACCTTGGTTTTGCGCAGCAGCTTGAGCAGGAGGTTACGACAACGTCGCAACCAGGGATACAACCAGCGAGCCCGACGTCGCGAACGAAAAATCCAGTGATTGAACCGGTTGAAGAGCCCTGAGCGGCTACTCATCAACGCCAGCGCATGGATGGCATCGTCACCATAATAGAGATGGCCATCCAGCTTCAGCACCATGCCCTGGTCGATATCCAGACCCGCTTGAGTAATTTCCTCCATGACCTCGCTTTCCTGGCGAGCATCGACCAGCGTCAGTTCACCGATCGCATCGCGCAACCGAACCAGGCGACAATAATGGTCACAGAAAGGACATTGCGTGTCGTAGACCAGGATCGCATCCGTCATAGCACCGCCTCTCAGGCATCCGACGCTTGGCAAGCATCCAGTTCGGCCAGCAACTCCCGACGACGTGCATCGCTCATGAATGCCACGTTCAAAGCGTTGCGTGCCAGTTGGGCGAACGTCTCGCGCGACCATTCGAATGCCTCGTGACAGGCGAGATAGTTATCCAGTACACCACCACCGAAATAGGCGGGATCGTCGGAGTTGATGGTCAGCACCAACCCGGCATCCAGTAACGTCGGCAACGGATGATCGCGCATGTCCTCGACGACCTTGAGGCGAACATTGGACAACGGACACACCGTCAGGGGAATACGCCGATCTCTCAATGTATCGACCACGGAGGCGTCCTCCAGACAGCGGACACCATGATCGATCCGACACACATCCAGCGATTCCAGCGCCTCACGAACATAGCTGGCAGGGCCTTCCTCGCCGGCATGAGCAATACGCGGTATGCCCAGTTCCCTGGCACGCTCGAATACCGCTGCGAACTTGCTCGGCGGATTGCCGAATTCCGCGCTGTCCAGCCCTACCGCATCGAGGGCCTCCCAGTAAGGAGCGGCCTTCTCGAGCACGTCCAGGGCGTCTTCGGCCGAACGATCACGCAGGAAACTCAGGATCAGTGCCGTGGAAAGACCCAATTTCCGCTCGCCTTCACGCATGGCACGCAACAAGCCATCGATCTGAGTCGACAATTCAACGCCGCGCGACAAGTGAGCCTGCGGATCGAACGACAGTTCGACATGCACGACACCTTCAGCATGAGCCCGACGGAAGTAGTCCATGGCCAAGTCGAAAAAATCATCGGCCGTTCGCAGCACACTCATGCCCTGATAGTAGAGATCCAGGAACGATTGCAGGTCATCGAACTCGTAGGCCGCACGCACGGCATCGACCGAATCGTAAGGCAATTCAATGCCATTGCGATTGGCCAACGCAAACATGAGCTCGGGTTCCAACGACCCCTCGATATGCAAATGCAATTCCGCCTTGGGCAAGCGCGTCAGAAACTCTCGCATGATTCACTCCAGTCATGGGAATGGACTCATCCTGAGACAGGTTGACCATTCGATCAAGTGGCGGAGCACGACGATTTTCAACACCCGTCGACACCGAGCTGTTGGGCTTCCCTCGCCGTAATCAGGTGGCTGTCACGTATCGTCAGACAACGTTGGATACCCGGCGGATCGAATGGACCACCATCGAGTTGGTGCATGAGGAACAAGGTCGACCGACCTTCGAGCCAGTGATCCAGTCGCAGCGAGATCCGCGCTGCCAGGCCACCGTCCAGACCGGCGAATGGTTCATCGAGGATCACGACCTCAGGATCCATCAACAGCAGACGGGCCAGGGCCAACCGGCGAGCCTGACCGCCCGACAACTGACGTCCCCCTTCACCGACCGTGGTCGACAGCCCGTGGGGAAGCTGTGTTACCCACGCATCCAACTCCACCATGGCCAGAGCGTCCCATAATGATGCGTCATCGGCGTCACTTGCCCCAAGCCGTAGGTTGAAAGCGATGCTGTCATGGAATAGCTCAGCCTGTTGGGTCAAATAGCCAAGCCGGGCGCGCCAGTCATCAAGGGAAAGATTGCGTGCATCCACTCCGCCGATTCGGACACTCCCCCGTTGCGGATCGATCAGACGGGCAATCAACTGTGCCACACTGGACTTGCCAGCACCGGAAGCGCCGAGCAGCGCAACGCGTTCGCCAGGCTCGATGTGTAGATCCACCTGTTGCAATGCCGGTAGCAGTGCATCGGGATAGTGCAGCGTCACCTGCGTCAACCGTATCGCAGGCGGCACCCCCTGCGGTTGCCGTGGAGACTCCGGCTCAAGGATCATGCCGCGCGACCGTCCCAAGCCATTGAGACGGCGTGCCGCGGCCCGTGTCGCACCCAACTGGGTGAACGCCATCGGCAACCCCGCCAGGGCTTCATTCAAGGCCAGCACTGCCAACGGCAACATCACCATCACCGGCGCCGATACACTCGCCATATGGTAAGCCTGCGCAGCCAGAAACAGGGCCATCAGAGACGTTCCCCCGATGACGGCAGATACCAGGGCATTGCCCAGGGCGGAAAGAGCGGCCAGGCAGCGCTGATCGCGATATAGAGCGCTTTCAAGGGCGTCGATACCCTCATGATGGTGCTGTAGCGCTCCATATGCCGTCAGCTCCGCCAATCCCTGCAGATGCTCGATGACGCGGGAGCGCATGCGATCCTGAGCCACGACTCGATGCTGACTTGCCGCCATTCCCAATCCGGCCTGTCCAACGACCAACCATAGCCATGAGGCCAGCAGGACGACAGTGAGCGGGAAAACGGCAGACGGGACGAAAACCGCCGACAACAGGCTAACCAACCCGATCGCCACCAGAGCGACGACCGGCGGAGCCATGAGCCGAAGGTAGAGACTATCGAGCGTATCGATATCGGCGGTCAGCCGATTCAGCCACTCACTCGCCCGACGCCGCGATAGCGTGTAACCATCGAGACGCGACAACACGGCAAACATGCCGGCACGCAGCTCAGCCAGCAGCCGTAACACCGTATCGTGGTTATAGACACGTTCCAGGTAACGCGCCACCGTACGAGTAACGGCAAACAATCGAATGCCGCCTCCCGGCACATAGACATCGAGCGTCACCGCCCCACCGACGGCCAGCAGCGATCCGGCCACGGCCGTTGCCGTAATGAACCAGCCCGATAATGCCAGCAACCCGATTGCCGACCCCACCGTCAGCAACATCAGCATGGCCCCTGCCGACAAGCGAGCACGGTGTCGGGACAACAACCGTAGCCAAGGAGCGAGTTCGGTGACCGACTCACGCACCCGACCACGCTGAGCCTTGAATGCATCCCGGCTCATGGCCTCTCCTCGACAAGGCAACCCTGATACAGGCACAGGGTTCGGTCCGCCATTGCCATCAAGGCAGGATGATGGGTCGCAACGACCAGCGTCCGGTGGCGGCTGGCCAGCTTGCGGATCGATTCGATGACATGGGTTTCCGTAGCATGATCGAGGTTCGCCGTGGGCTCATCGAGCAGGACCAGGCCGGCCTCGGCGAGAAAGACCCGAGCCAAGGCCAGTCGTTGCGCCTGGCCCCCCGAGAGTCCTACGCCACGCTCACCCAACTCGCTCGCCACCCCTGCCGGCAATCTGGATATCAGATCCTCCAGCCCCGCCATCGACAAGGCTTCCGTCAACCGTTCCTCCGACGCATCCGGTGCCACCAGACGCAAGTTGTCCGCCAGTGAACCTTGAATCAGCCATGGGCGCTGATCCATCCAAGCCATGCCATCGGTTGGCGTCGTCTGCACAACGCCGGATTCAGCGGAGACGAAACCTGCCAGCAATTGCAGCAAGGTCGACTTGCCCGACCCTGAAGGGCCCGTCAGAGCGACGACCTCACCACGATGCAATGTCAGCGATATCGGCCCCAGCACACGACCGCGACCACGGTGACTCACACAGGCATCCACCAAGCGAACGCTGGCATCCCTCGACGACCGCCCTGCGCGACCGTGCGGCGCCGCATGCCTCTCACCTGGCGCATCGACGAGCAATGCAGTCAGCTCCTCGGCAGCGCCCAACGCTGACGCACGGTCATGATAGTGCTGCGATAACGTACGCAGCGGCTGGAAGAACTCCGGAGCCAGCAACAGAATCAGCAACCCTGAAAACAACGTCAACGACGCTGAAGGACCATACTCGATATATCCCAGCAACCCGAATCCGATATAAATGGCAACCACCGCGATCGCCACAGCGGCGAAGAACTCAAGCACTGCCGACGACAGAAAAGCCAGGCGTAGCGTCTTCATGCTCAAGCGCCGGTAATGATCAGCGGCCGCATACACCTCCTCGGTCGCCTGAGAGGTGCGTGCAAACAACTGCAGCGTGGTAACGCCCCTAACGCGGTCCAGAAAGTGCCCCGACAGTCGGGCAACGGCAGCGAACTGATCACGGTTGAGCCGTTCGGCTCCCATGCCGACCAACGCCATGAACAAGGGAATCAGCGGTGCGGATGCCAGCAGAAATATAGCCGCCAGCCAATCGAGCCAGGCGACCAGAGCCAGGATCAACAGTGGCTGACAGATTGCCAGCCATTGCTGAGGCAGGAACTTGGCGACATAGCCATCCAGCGCCTCGACCTGTTCGACCAGTTGGTTACCGAGTCCGGCACTATGATAGCCCGACAGGCGTATCGGTCCGAGTCGCTGCAGATGCGCCAGTACATCGCGGCGTGCTCGATGCCGAGCTCGCAGGCTGGCCTCTTGCCCGGTGACTTCCTGCCCCCATTGCAGCAGCGACCGGAGTAGTATCACGGCCCCCAGCCCCAGAAACTGCGGCAGCAAAGTGGTGGGCGCTACCCCTGCCACGATCAGACGATCGACCAACCACGCCAGACCGATCATCTGAACTATCGTCAAGACGCCGGCAATGACACCGAACAGAACGCTGCCCATCAGCCATTGGCGCTGCCCCGCCACCAGCGAACGCAACCAGCGGCGGGGCGTCAATGACTCCGCGCCAGAATCGGAGGTCGTCATCGATCAGTGATAACCCTCGCCAACCCGGACCTTGCCGCGAAACACCCAGTAGGTCCATGCGGTATACACCAGGATAATGGGCGTGACGAACAATACACCGATCAACAGAAAGAGCTGCGACTCAGGCGCGGATGCCGCATCCCAGATCGTGTGATCGGGCGGCACGATGACCGGCCACTTGCTGACCAGCAATCCCAGGTAAGTGAACAGGAAGATCCCCAGCGTCGCGAGAAACGGCAGGGACTCATGACGTCGTTTGAGCGACCAAAGCAGCATCACCATGCAGGCCAGCGCCAGGCCGGGAAGAACCCAGATCCAGCGCAGGTGACCGAACCAGCGTTCCCAGACGGCCGGATCGATGAATGGCGTCCAGAAACTGATGACCAGGAAGATCGCCAATACCGCCAGCACCAGACGAGGCGTCACCCGATAGGCCCATTGCTGGATATAGCCTTCCGACTTGAGGATCAGCC
This sequence comes from Aidingimonas lacisalsi, assembly GCF_008079445.1. GTDB lineage: Bacteria > Pseudomonadota > Gammaproteobacteria > Pseudomonadales > Halomonadaceae > Aidingimonas > Aidingimonas lacisalsi. The sequence continues at coordinate 393,476 of NZ_VRYH01000004.1, forward strand.
AGGTCGACCCCAGCAAGGCGTAACCGACCATCATGCCGACACCGGTCAACACCGTGAACGGCGATAACCAATCCAGCGCGCCCCCCACATAGACGAACCCTTGCGTCTCGAAGCCTTGTATATAGGTGCCTACGACCGCTCCCTGGGCGAACGCAGCCACGGCCGAGCCCCAGCAGAAAGCACGGTTCCACCAATGACGCGAGCGGTGGGATTTGAAGCGGAACTCGAAGGCGATACCGCGGAAGATCAGCCCCGCCAGCATCAGGAACACACCGATGTAGAGTGCCGGCAGGAACACCGAGTAAACCAGCGGAAACGCCCCCAACAGGCCGGCGCCTCCGAGCACCAGCCAGGTCTCGTTGCCATCCCACACCGGTGCCACCGAATTCATCATCACATCCCGCGCTTGTTCATCCGGCGCGAAGGGAAAGAGAATCCCGAGACCCAGGTCGAAACCATCCATCAGAACGTACATCATGACGCCAAAAGCGATGATTGCCGCCCAGATCAGCGAAAGATCGATCAATTCCATGAGTTAGCCCTCCACCTTGGCCGGACCGTCATCGAAGGGAATGTGCGCCGCCGACCAGGGACGCTTGGGACGCTCGACTTCATCGACCTCATCCTCCTCGTCCAGGATCGTCATACCGTTACGCACCACCTTGGTGAGGTAATAAACCCCGGCGTAGAAAACGACCGCGTACACAACGACATAACCAATCAGCGTGAACAGTGCCATCCCGCCCGTCAGCGACGGCGTCAAGCCCTCGGAGTGGGTCATCATGCCTTGTACCAGCCATGGTGCACGACCGGATTCGGTCACGAACCATCCCGCCAGCACAGCGACGAACGGCGAAACACTCATTACACGCAGCAACTGCAGGTAACCGCGGTGGTGATAAACCCGGCCACCACGACGTAGCCATAGACCTGCCAAGGCAACCGCGATCATCAGGAAACCGAGCCCGACCATCACCCTGAACGACCAGAACACGAACCATACGGGAGGCTGTTCGTCGGGAGAGACTTCATTGAGTCCCGGCACCACACCATCAAGATGATGCGTCAGAATCAGGCTGGCGACATTGGGCACTCCCAATTCCACGATATTCTCTTGAGCGTCTTTATCGGGCCAGGCGAACAGCAACAACGGCACGCCCGACCGGGTTTCCCAATTACCCTCCATCGCGGCCACCTTGGTCGGCTGATGTTCCAGCGTATTCAGCCCATGGAAGTCGCCTACCAATGCCTGAGTGGGAGTCAAGAATAACAGCAGCCACAGGCACATCGACAAAGCACGCTTGTTGGCATCGACATCCCGCCCGAGCAGCAGATACCAGGCACTGACACCCGCGACGACGAAACCACCGGTAATGAACGAAGCCATGACCATGTGCGCGAACCGGTAAGGGAAGGAGGGATTGAAAATCGCCTCGCCCCAGGAGGTCACCTGGAACATGCCGTCCACCAGTTCAACGCCTGCCGGTGTCTGCATCCAGCTGTTGGCAGACAGGATCCAGAAGGACGAAATGAACGTGCCTAATGCCACCATGACCGACGCGAACAGGTGAACCCCTTGCGGCACCTTGCCGCGCCCGAACAGGAGCACCCCGAGGAAAGCCGCTTCGAGAAAGAAGGCGGTAACCACCTCGTAACTGAGCATCGGGCCAAGGAAGTTCGATGTCGCCAGCGCAAAGTTGCTCCAATTGGTGCCGAACTGAAAGGACATGACAATGCCCGACACCACACCCATGCCGAAGACCACGGCGAACACCTTGGTCCAGAAGTTGGCCAAGCGTTCCCAGGCCTGAGTGCCAGTGGTGTAGAACAGCCCGTTGAGTAACGCGATGTAAGACGCCAGACCGATGGTGAACACCGGGAAAATCGCGTGAAACGAGACAACGAATGCAAATTGAAGTCGCGACAACACCAGTGGATCCAGTTCCATGATTCCTCCCCTACGACTTCCAGAAAACGACCGTCACCCCGATGTATACTTTCTTGGAATACTTGGCACGTCAGTGTCGTTCAGTCATTGCGATCCCGCCAATGAACGCACCGTACGCCCGGATGACGACCATGCCCTGCCCCAGACGCATCGATGACAATCGATCCTGTGCTGAGGCGCGCTCTCATGCTACTGCGGCAATGCTTTTGGCAGAAGGGAATTTTCCACTTAACCCTGAGACGTCTTGACGCATGTCAAATCAGGGGACATTTATCAAGCAGAATCAAATGATGGCATGACGTACTTTGGCGGAAACCCATTCGGATACCATGACCGTCGCAAAGATCAACACGAAGATCACGGCCACGCGATCCCAGGCCAATGTGTTGATCGAGGCATTGAGTTCCAGACCGATGCCACCGGCCCCCACCAGCCCCAATACCGTCGCTTCACGAATGTTGATGTCCCAACGGTAGACGCTGATACCGGCAAACGCAGGCATGATCTGCGGCAGGACGCCATAGCTCATGAGTTGCAAGCGACTGGCACCGGTCGCCGAGACGGCTTCCATGGGCGTGAGGTGGATCTCCTCGATTGCCTCATAAAGTAACTTGCCGATGAAACCGATGGATCGCAACGCGATAGCGATGATACCGGCCAACGTACCGGGGCCAAGGATCAAGACCAGCAAGAGTGCCCAGATCAGGGAGTTGATGGAACGCGAAGAGACGATGACCATCAAGGCCAACGGGCGTAATGCCGGATGCGGGGAGGTGTTCCGCGCTGCCAGGAAAGCGATCGGAAACGCGATCAGGATACCCAAGCCAGTGCCCAGAGTGGCAATGTTCAGGGTATCCCAGAGCGGACGCCATAACTCGCCGGCATAGTACCATTCCGGCGGAAGCATGCGGCCGATGAGGTCACCTGCCTGTCGTCCAGCGTCCGCGACGAAGGACCAGGTCGTATTGTCCGCAATCACCTTGCTGCACAAGACCAGCAAGGCCGTACCTACTAACCATGCACTCCATAGTGCCCACTGAGCACGCGTCGTGCGCCGACGCCAGACGGGCTGATGATTGCGTGTCGCTATCGACAAGGGCATGAAACGGCTCCAGGAGCAGGAATGCGAACTTATTGGAGGAAACGCCGAGCATGACTGGAGGCGTATTCCGTAACCATGACGATGGCAATGATGACCAGCAGTATCGCCGCCGCCGAACCGTATTCGTAGCGATCGATCGCTGTATTGAGCGTCGCCCCGATACCGCCGGCCCCCACGATGCCGATCACGGCGGATTCGCGAAAATTGATGTCCAGTCGATACAGCGACAAGCCGAGCAGACGCGGCGTCACCTGGGGTTGGACGGCATGATTCATCAACTGCCACCACCCCGCGCCTGTTGCGCGTACCGCCTCGACCTGGCGCCAATCGATCGACTCGATATCCTCGGCCAGCAGTTTCGCCATGAACCCGATCGTCGCGAATGCCAATGTCACGACACCCGCCAAGGGGCCAAAACCGAACATGGCCACGAACAGGATAGCGATGATCACTTCCTGGAACGTCCGTGATACGGCAATCATGCCCCGGCAAAACATGTACACCGGCCAGGCGGAGACATTTCGTGCGGCGCCGAGCCCGACCGGGATGGAAAGCAGGATCCCGATGAACGTCGACACGACCGTCATGGTCAAACTCTCCAGAATACCAGCGACGATATCTTCCCAGCGCGATACGAAATCCGGTTGCGCAAAAGCCGCGACGAAGGCCGCCCCACGCGCCAGGCCATCGACGACGCGGGACCAATCGACTTCGATGCTCGCGATGGCCAACGCCAGATAGACGGCAGTTCCCGCCATCAACCCCCAGCGCCAGCGACGATCGCGAATCAAGGGAGGACGTCGCCAGGTAACCGCATGCCCCGTCGTTGTTATCGTTTCGCCACGCCCCCCTGTCATGATGCGTCTCCAACCGGCAGAGGCATCTGCCGGGTATGGCCGACGCCTCCCGACTCTTCATCGCCTGCTGGCGCGGTACTCCACTCTTCTTCGCCATAGATCGTCGTCAAGACTGCAGGGGTCAGCCCATCAGGCGTGCCATCGTAGACGATACGACCGTCACGCAACCCCACGATACGGTCGGCGAAACGTTGTGCCAGAGCCACGTCATGGATATTGATGATTGCCGCCAGATCGCGTTCGGAACACAACTCGCGTATCAAACGCATGATCTGGCGCGAGGTCCTGGGGTCGAGACTCGCCGTCGGCTCATCGATCAACAGTAGCGAAGGAGCCTGCAGTAATGCGCGAGCGATGCCCACTCGCTGACGTTGCCCACCCGAAAGCGCATCGGCACGCTTGTCCATGGAGTCAGGCATGCCGACACGTTCCAGCATGCGCAATGCCTCGGCGACATCCTCCCCCGGATAGCGGCGCAGGAAACTTCGCCAGAATCCTACGTACCCGAGACGCCCGGACAGTACGTTCTCCATCACCGTCAGCCGATCGACCAGTGCGTACTCCTGAAAGATCATGCCCATGCTGCGCCGCGCACGGCGCAACTGGGCTCCCCGCAGACGCGTCACGGCGATGTCTTCGAGCCAGACATGCCCTTGCGTCGGTTCCACCAAACGATTCACACAGCGAATCAAGGTGCTTTTCCCTGCGCCGGAAGGACCGATCAATGCCAATACCTGACCGCGCGGCAGTGATAGGTCGATGTCGCTCAACGCCGGAACGTCCTTGCCGTAACGCTTCGACACCCCCGCGAGCCTCAACATCGGGATACCGGCCATGATATTCGCTCCCCTCAATCGCAATCGTAGGAGACGCCATTGGCCTCATCGATCGTGCGAATCACATCCCAATGCTGTTCATACGTGATCGGGATGAATTTGGCCTCGCCGGAGTTCTCGAACTCTTCCTGCAGGGCACTGCCTTCCCATTCGAAGGTGTCAAAGGCTTGCTTGACGTCTTCAGCGACATCCGGATGGAGGTTATAGACATGGCCATAACCCGTGGTAGGGAAGGTAGTCGACGTGTAGATGCTGCGATAATCGTCTTCATCGATCACATCGCGTGACACCATCCGCTTGAGCACGGAATTGGCGATGGCAGCGGCTTCATAATCACCATGCACGACCCCCATGATGGAATTGTCGTGCTTGCCGGAAAACTCGCTGTCGAAGTCCTCTCCGGCCACCAGGCCAAACTCCGAATCGAGCAACGCCGACGGCGCTTTATAACCGGAATTGGACGACTCCGACGTGAAGGCCAAGGTCCGTCCCTCGAGATCCTCGGGCGAATCGATGTCGCTGTCCGGTTGCGTGATGATTTCCATCTCGTAACCGAAACTGTCATCCTCACGTGCCATCATGGTGAATGGCACGAAACCGGCACAGTTCACCGCCAATGGATTGGAGCCGGTGTTGAAGCCCGCCACATGTAGCCGCCCTGCCCGCATGGCCTCGATCTGAGCGGCATTCGACTGCACCGGGAAAAATTCCACGCGCTTGCCGGTCACCTCCTCCATATGATCCAGAAACCCTGCCCATACATCGGCATAAACGGCAGGATCCTCGACGGGAGTATAGGCGAAGACGAGCGTCTCGGGGTCGACCCACGCCGATTCGTCGTCAGGCAGATCGGCAACCAGATCGCCATTCTCATCCTGGTAACGCGATGACAAGTCATCGGCCGCGCTCACCGAAGCGGAGACCAGCATGACGGTTGCCACCGCCATGCTGAGCAAGTTCGGCAGCGGGAACACACCGGTGGTGGACGTCGTTTTTCCTGCGTAAGTCAATGGTACTGTCATGTCATCGAACCTTTGGCGGATTAGCGAAGAACCAAGCCAGACCCTAGGTCATGCAGATGACAGACCAGCGACAATGCAATGTCGTTCCTGTTACCGTTCGAAGACGTTGCGATGACAAAGCAGCGCTATCCCGCTGCCGCCACCACCGTGGCAACCAGATAGCTGGTGTAGGCAATGAACAGGAGTAACAGCAAACTGCCCTCGACACGGTTGACGCGGCCGGGTCGACCTTTCCAGCCCATGGCGAAAATACCCATCAACAGCGTCATCACGGCCATTACGACCCAGTCACGCATCAACACTTCGCTGCCCGAATCAATGGGATGAATGACACCGGCGAGTCCGACGACTCCCAGCGTATTGAACAAGTTCGATCCGACGACATTACCCAGCACGAGATCATGTTCACGACGCCTCAGCGCGCTGATCGACGATGCCAACTCAGGCAACGACGTACCGACGGCAACGACCGTCAGTCCAATGATGAGGTCGCTGACACCAAAGCGCTGGGCAACGGCCACCGCCCCCCAAACGAGCACCCGCGAACTCGCTATCAGCACGACCAGGCCAATAAGCGTCCAAACGATCCCTTTCTTCAGCGACATGGGATGAGCAGCGAGGGTCTCCTCGGTGTCGCTGCCGAGGCCATCCGTCCCCGTTTGCCGAGCACGCCAGATACTGATCGCCACGAAAGCACTCAGGACCACCAGTAGGCTGACTGCATCCAGCGTGCTGATGCGCCCATCCCACAATTGCCACGCGGCCACCAGAGTGACGCCACCAAGCAACGGTATTTCCTGACGTAGTACCTGGGAGTGAACGGCCAATGGGGAAAGCAACGCCACTAGACCGAGAATCAAACCGATGTTGGTGATATTCGATCCATAAGCGTTCCCCAACGCCAGTCCGGGGCTTCCCTGCCAGGCGGCCAGCGCCGAGACCATCATTTCCGGGGCCGAGGTCCCGAAACCGATGACCAGGATACCGATCAACAACGGCGACAGCCCCAGATGTCCCGATGTCGCTGCCGCGCCATCAACGAAGCGCTCGGCACTCCATACCAGCACGACAAGACCTACGATGATCGCCAGCAGCGGCCACAGCATCGTCGTTACTCCCTTGACTATTCCCCGCAATGAACAAAGGCATTCATGAACGAATGTTTGTCTGTCTCATGACACGCGGCATAATGACACCAGGTTGAGTGATTAACCAGCAGTTGCGCAGCGGAGTTCACCAGTGGCAGGGAGTCGCGAGACACCACAGCAAGACGCCTCGTTCGTCCCGGAATCCCCGGAGGCGCGCACGTCACGCCGTCGCCTGCGAGCATGTCATGAATGCGACTGGTTGACCGCTCTTCCCCCGCTGCATCCCGGTGAAAAGGCGGATTGTCCTCGTTGCGGCCATACGCTGGTGACTCGCCATTTCCGCCCCGTACAACGCAGCATGGCACTGGCGATCGCTTCACTGCTGGCACTGGCGATGTCGGTGTCGTTTACCTTCGTCAGTTTCGAAGCGCGCGGTATTGGCAACCGAATCGAATTGACAGAAACTGCAACGACGCTACTCGGCTTCCATGAGCCACTCGTGGCCATCGGGGTCGCATTGACCGTTATCGTCCTCCCTGCCGTCTATCTAAGTAGTGTCATCTGGCTCCAGTTGGGTCTGTTACGAAACGCGCCTCTGCCTGCCAGCCGCACGATTGCACGCTCACTGGCGCATTTGCATCCCTGGATGATGGCCGATGTTTTCATCATCGGCGCACTGGTCAGCCTCTTCAAAGTGGCCGGACTGGCCGATGTCGAACTGGGCATTTCATTCTGGGCCTTCTGCGCCTTTGCCCTGCTACTGCTCTTTACCACACAATCGATCGATGCCGACTGGATGTGGTTCTCGCTGGCCGGTGAACCGCCGGCTCCCGAAGGCAGTCAGGTCGGCAAAACGGCAGCCTCTCAAGGGTTGGTCGGGTGCTCCACCTGCAGGCTGGTCAATCGAATCGACAGCAACGCCCGTCACACTCAATGCCTCAGATGTGGTGAGCGACTGCACGCACGCATTCCGCACAGCCTGCAGCGGACCTGGGCGCTGCTGGTCGCCGCCGCGATTCTCTATATTCCCGCCAACATCTATCCAATAATGACCACGACCTCACTGGGACGCAGTGATCCCTCGACAATCATCGGGGGAGTGGTCACGCTATGGCAATCGGGATCATGGCCGATCGCGGCGATCATCTTCATTGCCAGCGTGCTTGTCCCCGTCGGCAAACTGATCGCTCTAGCCTGGCTATGCATCGCGATTCGCAACAGCGATCGACTGCAGAACAGCATCCGCACACGCCTTTACCGTGTCACGGAATTCATCGGTCGCTGGTCGATGGTCGACGTTTTCGTCGTTGCCTTGCTCGTGGCGCTGGTACGTGCCGGTGACCTGATGTCGATCACCCCGGGACACGCCGCACTGGCTTTCGGTGCCATGGTCGTATTGACCATGCTGGCCGCCATGACCTTCGATCCCAGGCTGATCTGGGATGCACCGAATGCGACCGAGAAGCGTAACCGCCAAGGAAGCCACTCATGACCGATGACAATACGTCACCCAACGAGTCATCCCGTGCGATCAGGCGCCGCCAGACTCGACTGTCTCCCATCTGGATCGTGCCCCTGGTTGCCGCACTGATCGGCTTGTGGCTGGTCTACGACAATGTCGCCGGTCGCGGGCCTCAGGTCACCCTGGTCATGGAAAATGCGGAAGGAATCGAAGCCGGCAATACCTTGATCAAGAGCCGGAATGTCGAAGTGGGACGCGTCGAGGATGTCCGTCTCTCCGACGACCTGGGGCATACCGTGATCACGGCGCGCATGGATCCTGAAGCCGAGCCCATGCTGGTAGAAGACAGCCAATTCTGGGTCGTCAAGCCGCGCATTGATCGTGAAGGCATCAGCGGGCTCGGTACAGTACTCTCTGGCGCTTATATTCAGATCCAACCGGGAAACAGCGATGTCCCCCGGCGGCGCTTCGACGTCCGCAATCAGCCACCGGTTGCCTCCCAGGATGCCGAAGGACTACGGCTCAACCTGGATAGCCAGCTAGGCAACTCACTACGCGTCGGTGATCCCGTGACATATCAGGGGTTCACCGTCGGCCGCGTCGAGGAAACCGAGTTCGATGCACAAGCGCGCAAAATGCGCCATCAGCTATTCATCGAAAGCCCGTACGATGTTCTCGTCACCACCAGCACACGCTTCTGGGGAGCCAGCGGATTCGATCTTCGCCTCGATTCCGAGGGCGTACGTGTCAATGTCGACTCACTCGAGTCCCTATTGGGTGGCGGGGTCACCTTTGGCGTGCCGGAAGACATCCCGATGGGTGATCCCGTCGGAGCGAATACGACCTTTACCCTTTATGCCGACGAAGAGAGTGCACGCCAGGGCACCTTCAATCGCTATCTGGAATATGTCCTGCTCGTCGATGACAGTGTCCGGGGGCTGTCCCACGGTGCATCCGTGGAATACCGCGGTGTCCGTGTCGGTACCGTGGATAGCGTCCCCTGGAACTTTACCGCGCCACAACCCGACTCCCGCTCCAGTTTCACCATCCCCGTTCTCATCCGCATCGAACCGCAACGGCTCGGTGAAGATGAACAAGGGCGTACTCTGGAAGAGTGGGATCAGCAGATGAAGCAGATGTTCGATCTGGGTCTGCGAGCGTCTCTGAAGTCAGGCAATCTACTGACCGGGGCACGGTATGTCGACCTCAATTTCCAGCGCGACCTGGAGGGAGACTACACCCCGGAACGCTTCGAGGGCGTTACCATCTTTCCCACCTCGTCATCGGGATTCGCCCAGATCGAACAACAGGTATCGGACTTGCTGAGCAAACTCAACGCTCTGGACGTCGAACCGGTACTCAATCGACTCGATAGCAATCTGGCCGCGTCGGAGGCCACGCTCGGGGAAGTCCGACAGACGACGTCAGCGTTGAGAGAGTTGCTTGAAGCCCCCGAAACGCAGGAGCTGCCCGGCAACGTCAACCAGACCCTGGAGGACATGCGCAGAACACTGGATGGCTTCTCGCCCGAATCCGCCGCCTATCAGGACATCACCACGACGCTGGAGCGACTCGACAAGTTGCTGCGCGATTTGCAGCCGACAGTCAGAACGTTGCGCGAACAACCCAATGCACTGATTTTCGACCACCGCGAAGGCGAAGATCCGGAGCCGCAAGCGCCCAGACAATGACGAAGGATTCCTATATGACGCCGAACATGTTGTCCGATCGCCGTTGCATACCACGCTCTGACAGCCCGTATCGAACATGTCTCGCCATGGTCGTGATGAGTCTCGTTCTCCTGACCGGCTGTGCAGGATCACCTACCCCCAGCGAACGCTATACCCTGCCCGGTCCGGCGCCTGAGCACACGGCAGGCGCTGATGCCGAGCATGTCCTGTTGGTCGAGTCGCTCGATCTGGCCGAGTATCTGGATAACGAGGGTATCGTGCTGCAACTCGATGAACTGCGTCTCAACGAAGCGAGTCAACACTTGTGGGCCGAACGACTCGACCACCAACTCGAACGCGGGCTACGCCACCGCTTGGCCGAACGGCTCGACACGACGTACGTAGCGAGTGATGCCCGAGATATGAACCTGGCGACCGGGGAAGACGACGAGCGACACGTGGAGGTCGCGAAATTACGCATCGACGTCGACCGTTTTCAGGGCGATCAACACGGTTATGCCATCGCCGGTGGCCGTTGGCAGCTACGCAATACGCATGACCGTCTGATCGCCGCTCGTCCCTTCAATGTTCGCACGGAGCTCGAGCATGACGGTTATCCCGCTCTGGTCAGGGCGCTCGGGGCAAGTTGGGATGGTCTGGCCGACGAAATCGCCACTGTCGTGCGTGAACGATATCGACCCTCTGAATGAATCAGGCCAGGCGTGAGCGCAATCGTGACACTGCCTGACTGTGGAGTTGGCAGACACGTGATTCACTGACTTCAAGCACGGCGCCAATCTCCTTGAGGTTGAGTTCTTCCTGGTAATAAAGCCCCAATAGCAGTTTTTCGCGTTCCGGCAAGGCATTGATGGCATCGAGGAGTTGTTGCCGTTGCTCTCCATCAACCAGGGACGCAAACGGTGAGAGAGGCCCACTATCTCCCGCACTGGGTTCACCACCGTCACTGACGAGCTCTTCAAACGGCAAGAGCTGCCCTCCATTCGCGTCTCCCAGCAGTTGCTGATACTCCTCCAGTGCCAACCCCATGTCATCGGCGATCTCCCGCTCCTCCGGCGCCCGTCCCATTCGCTGCTCCAGACGTCGGATGCTTTCATCGATCGACCGGGCATTGCGCCTGACGCTACGCGGCACCCAATCACGACTGCGAAGCTCATCGATCATCGCACCGCGAATACGTTGGCTGGCATAGGTCGTGAAGGCTGCCCCCTGACCGGCATCATAACGGTTCAAGCAATCCAGCAGCCCCACCATGCCAGCCTGAATCAGATCGTCCAGTTCGACACTCGCAGGGAGTTTCACTTGCAGCGCCAGCGCCTGACGACGAACTATCGGCAGGTATTGTTCCAGCAACGCTTCCTGATCGATCTTGCCTTGTGCCGTATACATCTCTCTCGCCTTGGCCCCTGGCAACTTGCCGGGTCTGAGGAACATGAGCCATCAACGACTCATGAGTGCATTATTGCCGCCGAGACTGAGCGGCCATAGCGGGAATACCCCTATCGAACGGAGGCTTTTCATCGTTTTGCGGATATCGCAGTGGCAACACCGCTCGCTTGTCGCTAAGCTGACCGGCCACGCTCTGAGCGGAGATCACCATGTACGCCAAACCGAACGAGCATGAATTACACATCGCCGACTATCGATTACGAAACCGCTACCTGCTCGTCCGGCATGGACATAGTCAAGCCAATGCCTGTCACCGTATCGTCAGCGATCCCGCAAACGGTCTGACAACCGCCGGACTGTCACCATTGGGCATCACCCAACTCGACGAACTCATCGAAGGCTGGCACTGGCCCCTGCCATTACGGATCGTACATTCTGACTTCTTGCGTACAACTCAAACCGCTCAAATCCTGGCACATCACTTTGCGCTGCCCACCCGAACCGACCCACGGTTGCGCGAACGCCATTTCGGCGAACTGGAAGGCGAACCGGATCATCACTATGAATCCGTGTGGGCCTATGACCGGCACACTCCGTCACATTGCGAATTCGGCGTAGAAAGCCTGGAACATGTCGCTTCGCGCATGATGGCCGTTATCGAGGCGCTGGAAATCGAACATCATGGCGAGGTTCTGATGCTAGTCAGTCACGGCGACCCGTTACATATCCTGCTGACCCACATGGAACGGCGCCCCTTGACCGAACATCGTCAACGCCCGGCACTGGAACCCGCCAGCATCACGCTCCTGACAGGCGACTCTGAATCCGTTGATTCTTAGCCTCTATCGGAACTCAGCGATCAACTGCAACTGCGTTACCGACACGGCCGTTGCGCCGTCGGGCAAACGAAACCGGAACCACAACGGCTGTGTCGCCGATTTACCGGCCAGTGCATCACTTTGCCCCTGCTGCGAAGATAACGGTATACATTGAGCTGGATGACATAGCCACGCATCCACACGGTGTCCCGGAGCAATCGAAAACCGCCAGCGCACCGACTGAAGTCGATGCCCGGCGGCAATCTCCGATGAAGGTCGTATCCGCTCGCTGTCGGTCGCACGGCCAGCCACTGCGACACGCACCCCGGACGGTTCTCCCACCCAGCTTCCGGGCACGCCAAGTGCCACTGGACCCAGTGGTCCGACAAGCAAGCACGCCAGGCCCATCAGCGCCATGACATGCCACTTGAAACGACGCTTCGTCATTGCACTCATCATGTTCATCGTCTGGCCAGTACCAGCAGTTCAATGCCCAGAAACGACCCGGCAGCTTCTCTCAGATTATTGAGCAGCCCCCGGGACGAGGGAAAGCCTGGATGCACCGCCAATAGTCGACGCGGCCCTTCACGCAGACTCAACTGTTTCAACACGCGGTAGGCGCGACGAAAGCCATCCGGATCCTCATCCACCCACAATGCCCAGCGGGATTGTTGCTCGGCGAGTACTGCCAGGTGCGGCGTGTTAGCATCCAGCCCCACCACTCGCCATGCAGCAGGGTCACCGATCCATTGTTGTCCTGCGTCATGCCACTGCGCCAGCACATCGATGACCCGTTGTGTCTGGGCATTCGACGTATCCGGCAACCCGACCACCATCAGTGTCGTCGAGGCGTCACCGGTGCTTGACGATGGTGGAGACATCCTGGCTCGTTCACCAGCCCAGCGCCGCAGACCGGCAGCCTGATCCGTCCGAGAGTCCTGCATCTCGATAGCGTCATCGCTCATCACCGCTGGCTCGCCTCGCCGACTTGTCGTGCATCACTCGCCCTCGCACTGAAGGCATCGGCTCGAGGCCCACCCAGCTCCCGGAGGGCATCGTAGGCGACGAATGCCTGCAGTAACGCCTCCAATAAGCGCTTGGCGCGACGCTGGCGCTGGCCTCCCAGCAAGCTGAGCAGTCGCGCCCTGACATCCATGGCCCAAGGGGAATCATCCTGCTCGAGACGCACCGCAATGGAGGCAAGGCCGCTCGCCAACGATAACCTGAGGGACACATCGGCGCCCCCCATGCCGGCATCGTCGATGCCCTGCCACGCCTGCCTGGTCAGTGCCGGCAGTTCACCGTGAATCATTTGTCGCGCAATCAATGCACTACCCAGCTCACTATCGGGCGACGCCAGCCAGTAGCGTCGGCCCATTCGGCGGCCACTATCGGCATCGGTCAGCTCACCGAACCACGCCGTCAACCCTACACCGTCTTGCGCACGAGCATCGTCGAGCGTACCTGACGCAACCTCCAACGCCGACAGTTGCATGACAATCCGCCGCCCCCGATGCCTCAGCGTCAATGTCGTCACCGGCGATGCCAACGCTACCAACGACGCCATTGCCACTCGCTCGCTATCGCGCAGGACCTTGCTGTTATGTTGCGCCGCCGCGATCCAGGGCAATTGCCAGGCGGCCAACCACTCCATGATCGCCACCCCGGGACAACGGGCAAAGACATGTTCGGACACCCCCAGCGCATGGGATGCCCAGTCCAGGCGTTGTTCATCGGAGGCTGGCAAACGGTGGCGCTGCCAGCACAGCGGCAACGGGTTGCCAGCGCCATCCAGCATCTGCACGGGCATCGGCCACGCGCTTCCTGCATGCTGAACGGGCCCCCACAATAGTGTCATACCCGCACTCGACTCACCCGCTTCACGGGCCATGGGCAGGACCTTTCGTTCCAGGGACTGCCAGGCATCGGCCTGTTGTTGACGCGCTAAACCACATAGCGTCCAAGCCGCCTCAACGAGAGAGAACCCGGTGATCTCACGACGCAGTGAATCGAACGCTGCCGTCAACGCGCGCCCCTGTCCGAGCAACCCTCGTGACAGCCGTTGCAACTGCGCACCTTGCACACTCATCTGTTCGGCATCGGGCGAATATGGCGAGTCACCGGCCGCTGACAGGGCCTGCTCGATGAGCGCCCGGCCATCGGCAAGAGCCAGATCCTCGGGCACCTGCTGGCCATACGAGACATAATGTAGCGTCAATCCGTGCCGCATGATGCTATCCAGCACCGGGCCAAGCCGTGCCGCTTCATCATGCTTGGTCAGGATACAGTGGTGGAGACTGCCGCCGGCACCGCTAACCGCCTGCTTATACGTCGTCACGACGTCCTCGAGGGTGTCTCCCTGACTGGCAGCATTCAGAAGCAGCATCAGGTGTACGGGAATCACGCGATCATCGTTGACGGAACGCAGACGGGCCAGATCGGCGATTTGTCGTACCAACCGCTGGTCGCGCTGGCTCATGCCCACCGTATCGATGATGATCAGCGCCTTGTCGGCCAAGCGAGTCAGTTGCGAACTCAAGTCGGCCTCACTGTCGAGTGCGTACACCTCGATACCCAGCAAATCGGCATAGATGCGCAACTGCTCATGCGCACCGACACGGTACCCGTCAGTCGTCACCAGCGCGACATGTTCACTGCCGTGCTGCATGACATACCGGGAGGCCAGCTTGGCCGTCGTCGTCGTCTTGCCTACCCCCGTCGGCCCGACCAAGGCAACGATACCGCCACTATCCAGCAACGGGATATCACTGTCCGGCGTCCGCAAGGATGACATCAGTTGTCGGATCAGCCAGTCATCCAGGCCTGGATCATCGACAGGCAGTTGGGCTATCTCGTCAGGCAGCATTGCCAGCACATCGTCACTCAAGGCCACGCTGAATCCGGCACTGACCAGGCGATGACGCAGGCGAGACACCACGGACGATACGTCGGCAGCGTTGTCCGTTCCCTGACGACTCAGCATCGCCCGCATGTCTTGCATTTCACCCAGCAACTGGCGGCTCAAGGCAGCAAAATCATGATGACCGGGGAAGTCACTCTCTACAACGGAAGGCTGCGCTGCCGATGGTATCGAGCTCGCAGGCGCCGCGTCGTCCTGGACCGTCGCTCTGACAGGTTCGGATGCCGATATCGTTGATTCTTCCGCATTGGCAGATGACGTCATGCGTCCATGGTCTGCATCGGCCAGGGCGAGGACCTCGACGCCCTCGTCGGTGCGCCGATTGGAGAGAATGAGCGCATCATCTCCCAGAGCGGCGCGAACTTCACGCATTGCCTCGCGGCTATTGTCACCTACGAAACGCCGGACACTCATTCACGACCTCCTACCAGGCTGGTCACGCGCAGGGTTCGATCATCAGGGATTTCCGCTTGAGACATGACGACCAGGTGCCGCATGCGTCGACGCAGGAATCGGGCCAGTAAGGCACGCAGCGAATGCTGAACGACCAGCACAGGAGGCTCGCCGGACTTTTCCTGACGCTGCAGGGCCGCTTCGGTCTGCTGCATCAGATTATCGGCCAGCCCCGGTTCCAATGCACCGCCACTATTCATGGCCTGCATCAGGACCTGTTCGAGTTGCGCATCGAGTCCCATAACATGCATTTCGCCACTGCCCGGGAACCATTGCTGAGTAATGGCCCGACCAAGCGCAACCCGAATTTGAGCCGTCAATTCGTTAGGATCCGTTTGATGGGGAGCATGCTCGGCCAACGTATCCATGATGGTACGCATGTCCCGTATCGACACTTCCTCGTCGAGCAGGTTTTGCAGGATACGCTGCAGGACCGTTAGCGAAATTGCCTTGGGCACGACTTCCTCGACCAGCGACTTCTGGTCTTCGCCCAACTTGTCGAGCAACTGCTGCACTTCCGCACGCCCCAGCATCTCGCTGGCATGCCGATGCAACAAGTGGTTGAGATGCGTTGCTACCACAGTGCTCGCATCCACGACGGTATAGCCATAGACCTGTGCGTGTTCACGCTGACCGCTGTCGATCCACACCGCCGGCAAGCCGAAGGCAGGATCCTCGGTCGGCGTACCGTCGACATGACCTGACACCTGCCCCGGATCGATTGCCAGCCACTTGCCCGGGTACGCCTCTGCCTGACCGATTTCGACCCCTTTCAAAGCGATCGCGTAACTATTGGCACCGAGTTCGAGATTGTCACGTATGTGCACCACGGGCGGCAGAAACCCCACTTCCTGGGCAAACTTCTTGCGCACGCTCTTGATGCGAGCCAGCAATTCGCCTTCCTGTCGGTGGTCTACCAGAGGAATCAAGCGGTGTCCGACCTCCAGTCCGAGCGTATCGACCAATTGAACGTCATCCCAGCTCGCTTCAGGCGCTTCTGGAGGTGGCGGCGGTTCCGCCTGGGTCGCCGATTCGACCAACTCACGCTCCTGTCGACGCATCAGATACCAAGCCAGAGACCCCAGCAGTACAGTGAAAATCAAGAAGACCAGGTTGGGCATCCCGGGAACCAGACCCAGTAACCCCATGACAGCCGCTGCAAGGATCAGTACCTGCGGATTGACGAACAACTGCCCCATCATCTGTTGCCCGACATCCTGATCGGTAGTGACGCGTGACACCGTCACGCCGGCGGCAGTGGAAATGACCAGAGCGGGGATCTGCGCCACCAGTCCATCGCCGATCGTCAATAGGGTGTAGGTCTGAGCGGCGTTGGTGAAGCTGAGATCGTGCTGCAGCATGCCGATCAGCAGCCCCCCGATGACGTTCACGATCATGATGATCAAACCCGCAACCGCATCGCCACGCACGAATTTACTGGCCCCATCCATCGACCCGTAGAAATCGGCTTCCTGGGCTACATCGGAACGCCGCTGGCGCGCGTCCTCCTCACCGATCAACCCGGCGTTGAGATCGGCATCGATCGCCATCTGCTTGCCTGGCATGGCATCGAGCATGAAGCGCGCACCCACTTCCGCGATGCGCCCCGCGCCTTTGGTAATGACCATGAAGTTGATGATCACGAGAATCATGAAGACGACCAGCCCGACAGCGAAATTCCCACCGACCAGGAAGGAGCCGAAGGCTTCGATCACTTTACCGGCTGCATCGCCCCCCTGATGCCCTTCCATCAACACGACGCGGGTCGACGCCACGTTCAATGACAGGCGAAGCAACGTGGTGAAAAGCAACACGGCCGGAAATGCGGCAAAGTCCAATGGCTTCTGAGTGAACATGCTAACCAACAGCACCATCACCGCCATGGCTATGTTGAACGTAAACAGCAGATCAAGCAGGAAAGGCGGCAACGGCAGGATCATCATGGCCAGAATCATGATGATCAGTACCGGTCCGGCCAGCAGTTTCATGCGGACGTCATTCATCCAGTCATGACGTCCCAGATAATCGCGTAACGCACTCATCGAGGCTCCTCGCTTGATTCATCGCCTGATGCTCCTCCGGTACGAGGACCATCCATCGCCGCCGGTACCGGCAAGTCACCGGGAGTATCAGGCACATCGCCACCATCCTGCTGTACCCGTTTGAGTCGAAATGCCCATGCCAGCACCTCGGCGGTCGCCGTATACAGGTCGACCGGAATCTCCTGATCGAGATCGACATTGTGATAAAGCGCTCGCGCCAGTGGCGGCGCCTCCAGACGAGGTATGGCATGTTCATCACCGAGCTCGCGGATGTTGGCCGCCACGGTATCGGCGCCTTTGGCCACCACGCGCGGCGCCGACATGTGGCTGTCCTCGTACTGCAAGGCCACGGCATAATGCGAAGGGTTCGTCACGATGACATCCGCTTCCGGCACCTTGCTCATCATCCGCCCCCGCGCCATGGCCTGTTGTTGGGAACGAATCCGTGCCTTGACTTGAGGATCCCCCTCGGATTCCTTGTGCTCGCGCTTGATTTCATCCTTGGTCATGCGCAGTTTCTTGTTGTGGCTCCACAGTTGGAACGGCACATCGATCAAGATCACCACGACCAGCATCAGCACCATCAGACCACACGCCATGGCCGCCATGTTCAAGGCGGTAGCGACGCCCTGTTGAACCGGCTGATCCATCAGCGACATGTACTTGCCCTTATTGAAAAACAAGAAGGACAAGCCAACGCCTCCCACCAATCCGGACTTGGCGATCCCCTTGGCCAGCTCGGCTAGCGCTTGTGACGAAAAAATCCGTTTGATGCCCTTGAAAGGGTTGAGCTTACCGAGTTGTGGCTTGAGCGACTTGGCCGAAATCAACCAACCACCGAGCAGAGCCGGCGCCACCAATGCCAGCACCCCGAGCAACAGAAACAGCGGTAACATGATCTTCAAGGTGCGCTGGCCAAGCTCCCACGCTGCAATGAGCATGGACTCATCCTGAAAGGCCTGGCGTCGTTCGAACAGGAAGGCTTGCTCCATGACCAGGCCCAATTGATCCTGCAGCAACGAGCCCATCGACCAGAATCCGGCGACCCCACCCAGTAGCAACATGAACGTGGTCAACTCGCGCGAGCGCGCAACCTGGCCCTCTTCACGGGCTTTCTCCAAGCGTCGCGGCGTCGGGTCTTCGGTCTTTTCCTGATCGTCTTCTTCGGCCATGGCCCGTTTATCAGTTCAGGCTGGAATTAGGACATCGGGCATTATCGGAAAAGATCGGCAACGGCAATACGCCGAACAGCGTGACGAATCGTGCGCTAATTCACGATTGCCACGTGCTCGGCATCAAGGTGGGAAGCAATAACCGCAGGTGGATCAAAAGCCCAGCTCGTCGAGCAGGTCGTCCACCTGATCCTGAGAGTTAACGACATCCTCTCCCTCAGGTTTGACTTGCGGGCCGTTCAGCAATGACTCCTCGCGCTGCTCGTCAGCCTTCCATTGACCTTCGGCACGCTTCTGCATCGCTTCACGCCCTTCACTCTCAGGGACACTATCGAGCAGCACTTGAACCAACTGATGTTCGATCTCACGGATCACATCCATCATTTTCTTGATCACCTGGCCGGTCAGGTCCTGAAAATCCTGGGCCATCATGATTTCCATCAACTCGGCATTGGTAGCCTGTGTCTGCGCGGGGACGTTACCGAGATAGGCGCGCGTATCGTTGACCAACTCCTTGGCCTGATCCAGCTCGATGGGATCGGCGAACCATGCCTGCCAGCGTTCATCGAGTGCCTGGGCCTGGGCCCCCATATCATCCTGAATGGGTTGAGCCCGATCGATGGCATTCAATGCTCGCTCAGCCGCCTGCTCCGTCATGGAACCCACATAACTCAGGCGATCACGGGCGTCCGGAATAGCCTCAGCAGCACGCTCGATCTCCTTGTCCAACCCAAGCTCGCGCATGTTTTCACGCAGCATACGTGTCAAATGACCGATACGCTGGACAAGCTCATCCTGAGCATTCGGTTGCGATGCATCCTGTGAATTATCACTCATGACCATTTCCTCTTGAGGCCGTTACTTGCCCAGCTTCTCGAAGATCTTGTTCAGCTTCTCTTCAAGCGTGGCGGCGGTGAACGGCTTTACCACGTAGCCATTCGCCCCGGCTTGGGCAGCCGCAATGATGTTTTCCTTCTTGGCCTCGGCAGTCACCATCAACACAGGCAGTTCCTTCAGGGCATCATCCTCACGGATCTGCTTCAGCATTTCCAGGCCATCCAGATTGGGCATGTTCCAATCGGAAACGACGAATTCGAAATTACCGTTCTTGAGCTTGGACAGACCATCCTGGCCATCCTCGGCTTCCTCGACATTGGTGAACCCCAATTCCTTGAGTAGGCTACGTACTATCCGCCTCATGGTCGGAAAGTCATCCACCACCAAGATGC
The DNA here is from genome assembly GCF_008079445.1 of Aidingimonas lacisalsi. Lineage (GTDB taxonomy): Bacteria > Pseudomonadota > Gammaproteobacteria > Pseudomonadales > Halomonadaceae > Aidingimonas > Aidingimonas lacisalsi. Next base: position 413,502 of record NZ_VRYH01000004.1, read on the forward strand.
TCATGTTTTTGTCGGCCATTGCTGCTCCTCGTTACTTCATCGCAAGTAGGCGTGACCGACCCCATGTCGGCCACGAACTGGTCAAAATTCTTCCCAATCGTCTTCAGTGACAGTGTCTTGTTGCTTCGCTGGTTGCGAAGCGGACCGAGTCTGCAGACCGCGTTGGCCAGATGTCGGCTCGTTTTGTTGTTGACTCTCTTCCTGAGACACAGTATCGCCTGGACGGCCGTCCTCACGTCGCGTTGACCCGGAAGAAGTCGACAGTCCCTTCTTCTCTCCCGCTAGCCGGAAGACCGAGACGGCTTGCTCGAGGCGATTGGCCTGCTCTTCCAGCGATACGGCTGCCGTGGCTGCCTCTTGCACGAGAGCCGCGTTCTGCTGAGTGACCTGGTCCATCTGGTTGACTGCATGGCTGACCTGCTCGATACCGTCGCTCTGCTCCTGCGATGCAGACGAGATCTCGTCCATGATGTCGGTGACTCGTCTGACCGAGGCAACGACTTCCGTCATCGTCTCTCCTGCCTGTTCGACCAGATTCGATCCTTCCTGGACCTGAGTCACGGACGTATCGATCAACTCCTTGATTTCCTTGGCCGCCGATGCGCTACGTCCCGCCAGGTTCCGAACCTCGCCGGCAACCACGGCGAACCCACGCCCCTGTTCTCCTGCACGCGCCGCCTCGACGGAAGCATTCAGTGCCAGGATATTGGTCTGAAAGGCAATGGAGTCGATCATTCCGGTAATGTCGGCAATTTGCTGAGAGCTACCGGAAATACCATGCATTGTCTTGATGACACGATCGACCACTTCTCCGCCACGTTCGGCAGTACTCGACGCGTCGGTCGCCAGACCGCTGGCCTGACGCGCATTGTCGGCGTTCTGTTTCACCGTGGTGGTCAACTGCTCCATGCTGGTAGCCGTTTCCTGCAGCGACGAGGCCTGTTGTTCGGTCCGCGATGACAGGTCCGAGTTGCCGGTAGCAATTTCACGGGTACCGACATGGATGGAGTTACTACTGTCACGAACCGTCGCAACCGTTTTGCTCAGTCCCTGCTGCATCTTTTGCATGGCGCGGAACAGTTGCGAGATCTCGTTGCGACCATTCACCCGAATATCATGGGAAAGGTCTGCCTCGGAGATGGCTTCCAGGTTCGTTACGGCCTCGCGGAGCGGCTGAATGACCAACTTTCGCAGTCCCAGATAAATCAATACCAGCAACAGGACCGTAACACCGATGACAGCAAGACCGATCCATTGAAAACGCTCGACTTGTCCCTCGTAACCCGCCATTTGCTCATCGCCACGCCGATTGGCGTATCTGACGAACTCAGTCATGTTCGCTGCCAACGCTTCCGTCGGCTCCTGCAATCCTTCACGCAACTCGTTGTAAAGCGGGGTGTTCGCCTGCTCGAGAGCCTCGACCTGCTCAGCGACTACGTCAAAGATCCCATCGAAATTCGACTGGATTGTCGTCGCCAATTCGCGCCCCTGGTCCGTCTTGGGCGTATCGACGAAGTTCTGGTAACGCGCCTGCGAGCGTTCCAGCTTGTCCTTGGCCTTGGCCAGTTCCGCCTGGGAAAGATCCATCCGCCCCAACATGATGTGATTCGAAGCGATCTCCAGACTGATACGAGTCGAGTTGAGCAGTGCGTCGGCGCGGTTGATTTCGTTCAACTGCTCGACATTGATCTGATTGATCGTCTGCAGCGACTCATCGGCCGAACGATTGGCGACATAGCCAAGCGACGCAATGATGGCAATGAACAGCGCAAAGCAGAGCAGTACGCAGCTCATCGCGACATTGATACTCAAGTTGCGTAGTAGTGATCTCATGCCGACAGTTCCTCTTTACCGTTATCGTTATCAGTTTGCTGTCTACCCGCTTCGCTCAGACGCGTTGCGCGCGCCCCGAATCGGCAGCCAGTTTCATCAGGCGCGGCGCGATATCCTCAAGCGACACCACGTCATCGACCCCACCCAGCGCGACCGCTTCACGCGGCATACCGAATACCACGCAGCTCGCTTCATTCTGAGCGACCGTACGCGCACCGGCCTTTTTCATTTCCAGCAAACCCGCTGCGCCATCCTTGCCCATACCGGTGAGCAGAACCCCAATGGCATTACGGCCGGCGACTTGCGCAGCCGAGTGAAACAGCACATCGACCGAAGGTCGGTGGCGGTTGACAGGCGCACCGTCATCCAGCTTCACGACGTAATTCGCACCACTACGCCCCAGCTTGAGATGCGTGTCGCCCGGCGCGATATAGGCATGTCCGGGCAGGATACGCTCACCTTCCTGCGCTTCCTTGACCGTGATACGGCATAACTTGTCGAGCCGTTCAGCGAAGGATCGTGTGAAACCACCCGGCATATGCTGGGTAATCAATACTGCCGGGGAGTTGGGTGGCAGCGGTTCCAGGACACTACGAATCGCTTCGGTTCCGCCGGTGGAAGCACCGATGATCAACAGTTTTTCACTGGAAATCATCGGTGCCTCCACCGCCTTGGGCGCCGGCTTGTCCTTACGCCGTGCCTGGCGAGGCCGCGAACGAGCAGCGGCGCGAATCTTGTCGCCGATCAGCTCGCCGTACTCCATCATTCCACTACGAATTCCCAGTGATGGCTTGGCAAGAAAATCCACGGCACCAAGCTCCAACGCCCTCAACGTCACTTCCGACCCTGCCTGGGTCAGCGACGACACCATCAGTACCGGCATGGGGCGTAGCCGCATCAGCCGTTCGAGGAAATCCAGCCCATCCATGCGCGGCATTTCGACGTCCAGCGTCAGCACATCGGGATTGTGTTGCTTGATCAAATCCCTGGCAGCCAGGGGGTCCGGAGCCACGGCGACGACTTCCATGTCGGCATGGCTATTGATGATTTCGGTCATCAGGTCACGAATCAACGCCGAGTCATCGACGCAAAGGACCTTGATTTTCGCTGCGCTCAAGGCGTATCTCCTTTCCATTGTCGCAACGCCCAGCCAATGGCGTGACGCGCATCCGATATAGGCGATATCGGCCAACGTACCGATGTCTTTAATCAAACCGACAAAGAAAATGGCCCATGAAGCATCATGGGCCGAGGGAGGAGGGAAAATGACGTACTTGAGACGTCGCTAAGCTTACCGTGGCGATAGCACGTAAATCGTCTGACCACGCAAGCGAAAACGTTGGCTGATATAGGAGAAGTTTTCCGAGTGGCCAGCAAAAAGCAGCCCGTCAGGCTTCAACAAAGGGGCGAAGCGGTCGAGAATGCGTGCCTGTGTCTCCTTGTCGAAGTAGATCATGGTATTGCGACAGAAGATGGCATCGAATGGCCCCTTTACCGGCCACTCACTGGACAATAGATTCAATGTCTGGAATTCGACCAATGCCGATACCTCCGGACGCACGCGCGCCAGCCCCAGACGTTCACCGCTCCCCTTGAGAAAGAATCGCTTGATGCGCGACTCGTCCAGCTTACGCACCTGCTCCATGGGATAAATGCCGGCACGCGCGCGTTCCAATGCTTCGGTGTCGATATCCGTGCCTACCACTTCAGCATCCTTGGCACGGTCCCCCAATGTTTCGATCAGGGTCATGGCGATCGAATATGGCTCTTCCCCCGTCGAAGCAGCAGCACTCCAGACACGAATGGGGCCGCGCCGCTTCGCTACGTGCTCGGCGAGCTGGGGGAAGTGATGCGACTCACGAAAGAACGCCGTCAGGTTGGTCGTCAAGGCATTGGTGAACGACTCCCACTCACGCGCTGCCGGCTGCTTCTCGAGTCTTGCCAGATAATCACTGAAGCGTGTGAGTCCATGATGACGCAAGCGCTTCGCCAGCCGGCTATAGACCATCTCCCGCTTGTGCTCGGCCAACACGATACCGGCGCGTTGATAGATCAGCTCCCGGATGCGCGCGAAGTCAGCGTCGGTCAAGACAAGATCGCGCTCCAGCATGCTGGACACCGGCCAAGACTGGGTCGATGGCTGTTCCGGGGGTATCTGATTCAAAATTCCTCCCACTCATCCGTCGCCGAGGCGAGTTGACGCTGCCCTGATGCGCTCTCTTGCGAGAATTCTGCGTCATTATTCTCGATCCGCTTGGCACCCCGCTCAACCTGCGCCACGCGCTCGTTGGCCTGAGCCGCCTGCCGTTTCGTGCTCTTGACCTCTGCCTTGGCCTCCTTGGCGGTCTCCGCACCACTGCCGGACAAACGGAACGCTGCAACGGCATTGGACAACATCAAGGCCTGATTTTCCAGGTCGGCCGCAGCACGCGCGGATGACTGCACGCGCTCGGCGTTCTGCTGGGTGACTTCATCCATCTGCGCAATCGCCTGGTTGATCTGGCTCAAGCCACTACTCTGCTCTTCAGAGGCCGCAGTGATCTCGCCCATGATGTCATTGACCTGCTGCGAGGAGGACACGACTTCGCCGATAGAACTTTCGGCACGCTTGACCAGCGAGGCCCCGCTATCGATCTCGTGCGCGGAACTGTCGATCAATTCACGAATATCCTTGGCGGCATCGGCGCTACGCCCAGCCAGACTACGCACTTCACCGGCAACCACCGCGAAACCGCGTCCTTGTTCGCCGGCTCGCGCAGCCTCGACCGACGCATTCAGTGCCAGAATATTGGTCTGAAACGCGATAGAGTCGATCAAACCAATGATTTCAGTCATCTTCTTCGAGCTTGCGGTAATGCGCTCCATGGTATCGACGACCTGATTCATCAACTCGCCGCTCTCACCCACACTCGAGGCATTATTGACTGCCAGTTGACTTGCCTGGCGGGCATTGTCGGCATTCTGACGCACGGTTCCGGTCATCTGCTCCATGCTAGAGGCGGTTTCCTGTAGCGATGCCGCCTGCTCTTCGGTGCGCGACGACAGATCGTCGTTGGCAGAGGCTATATCGCGAGCAGCCGGCGTCACGACCGAGACACCGGAATTGACATCACTGACGATACTGCCCAGGCAACTTTTCATGACGTTCAGGGCGTTCATCAGGCGCCCCACTTCATCACGCCCCCGGCGAGGTGCCTTGGCCCCCAGATTTCCAGCCGCCATTTGCAGCGTGAAATGCATGGATTCCCGCAACGGCTTGAGCAACGCCCGAATGGTCAGGCCGCCCAGCAGGATCAGTAATGCCATCCCGACGACGAGAAGTGCCACCTGCACCATCACCAGGCGCTGCTGGTCATCGCGGGCAGCCACCGCAAGTTCGCGGGCATCTTCCTGCTTATCCGCCACCATCTCGCTGATCCGATCGCGCAGGACGTTGCCTTCATCCACCAGGATATCGTTGTAGGCAGTGTAGGCACCGTAATAATCATCTCCGGTCATTCCCTGAAGTACCGTCATCATGCCATCGTCGACGTATCGTCTCAGACTCTCGGTGAAGGCCTCGGTCGCATCGTTGCGATTGACATCGCGAGACATATACTCGCTCCACAACGTATCGATACGCTCGGCGGTCTCCTCGACGTCGCTGCTCATGGCCTGAACTTCATCCGCACGGGGCGCATCGATATGCTCGCCCAGCATATCCCGGCCACTCACCATCGAGCGCTCGAGCTGCTGCAAGCGTGCCACGTCGGTGAGACCGTTCTCATTGAGTTGCTGCAGGCGTTTACCGGCCTCATTCTGGGCAAAGATTCCCAGGCCACCGCTCGCCACCAGCAAGACGGCCGCCAATCCGATGATCGAGATCAACCGCGCCCGCGTCGTACTCAGATTCAAGCGACTGAGCCACCCATGGACACCACGGCGTTGCAGGGTGCCCCGCGCCAATCGATAGCCTGTCTTCCTGCCCTCTCGCATTTGCGCATAAACACGTTCAGCGCGTACCACTTCCCTGGCATCGGCCTTGACACGGACCGAGGCGTACCCCTGGACTGCCCCCTCTTCCACGATCGGCGTCACACTGGCCCGAACCCAGTAATAATCGCCGTTCTTACGACGATTCTTGACCAGGCCCTCCCAGGTTTCTCCGGCCTTGAGAGTCGACCAGAAATTATCGAACGCCTGAGTCGGCATATCGGGATGCCGCACGATATTATGCGGTGCACCAATCAACTCCTCACGAGAAAAGCCGCTCACTTCCACAAAGGCCGGATTGGCATACGTGATACGCCCCTTGAGGTCGGTACGCGATATCAGGAAATCATCGTCCTGTAACTCATACTCTCGGTGGGTGACCGGTTGGTTGTTCCGCATGATACCTATCCTGTAACTGAATTGATGATGATTGGCTAACGCTTAAAACGCTTCCCACTCTGTCTCGAGACGCTCGCTACTGGCACGTTCCAGCCGACCGGACGCCGCCTGTCTCGGCTGAGGAAGCGATGCCGAGGAAGTCCTGGGAGCGTCATGTCCTGATTGGGCGTCGGCATCTGCCAGGCGGAAGAACGAGACCGCATCACGCAGTTGCTTGGCTTCGGTTTCCAGCTCTACCGCAGAGCCGGCCGCTTGCTGAACGAGCGAGGCATTCTGTTGCGTCACCTGATCCATCTGCGTCACGGCGTCATTGACCTGTGCGATGCCATGACTCTGTTCCTGGGAGGCAGATGCGATTTCATCCATGATGTCGGTTACCCGTTGAACGGAAGCGACGACTTCATTCATCGTCTTGCCGGCCTGATCCACGAGCGAGCTTCCCGCGGCTACCTTGGCCGCCGACGCCTCAATCAATTCGCGGATTTCCTTGGCGGCCTCGCTACTACGGCTGGCCAGGTTACGTACTTCCCCCGCCACGACGGCGAACCCACGCCCTTGCTCACCGGCTCGTGCCGCTTCGACCGAAGCGTTGAGCGCGAGAATGTTGGTTTGGAACGCGATGGAATCGATGACCTGGATAATATCGGCAACCTTCTGCGATCGCTGATCGATCTCTTGCATGGTCTCGATCACTTCACCCACCACATTCCCGCCTCGTGTTGCAGTCTGCGATGCGTCAGTAGCGAGTTGGCTGGCCTGCCGGGCATTGTCGGCGTTCTGGCTGACGGTCGAGGTCAACTCATCCATGCTGGACGCCGTTTCTTCCAGCGATGCGGCCTGTTGTTCAGTGCGAGCCGACAAGTCGCCATTACCTTGTGCGATGCTTTGCGACCCTTCATGGATTGTCTGGCCACTGCGCCGCACCGTAGCCACGATGCCGCCCAAACTACGCTGCATATCGGCCAGGGAGGAAAATAAGCGGCCGATTTCATTATTGCCTCGCTGCTCGACAGGTTGAGACAAGTCGCCCTTGGCGATCCTGTCGAAATGGTCAACGACACGATTTAGCGGGCGAATGACATTGGCAGTCACCCCCCAGAGAACGACCGCTACCGTGAGAGCCGAGATTACCAAGGCGACGATGATCGCCCACTGCAGAAGAGATGCAACGCCGAAGAAGTTTTCGTTAAGCGCGTGTCCTTCGCCCTCGACTGTCTGGAAAAAATCGACGGCATCCTGATAGAAACGGTCGTTCAATTCGCCCGCTTGCTCGAGATGGCTGTTGTATTCCGTCAGTCCATAGCCGGTCAGAGCTTGCTGCTGCGGCCATAAAGCCTCTTCCATGAGCGCCTTGAAACTGGCTTCGACCTCGTCGATCAGGCGCTCATGATCGTCTCTGGCAGGCAGTGCCAGAAACTCCTCCATGATCGATGATGCGTCGGTCAGTTCCTCTTCGACGGCTTCAGCGCGAGCCAGGGCGGCTTCGCGATCCTCCTGCGTCGTCGCACTTTCCAACGCCTCATATATCTCGGCCATTTCCAACCGGGCGTGCATCATGGTCGAATTGACCCGGTTGAGTGACGATTGCTGATTCACATTGACTGCATCGAAACGAGCCAAGGACGTCTCGCTGTAATCGACCGCATACAGGCCCAAGCCGCTCAACACCATCACGAGCAGGGCAAAGACCACCAGAACGAGTGCCCAACTCATGCGTACCGTCATGTTATCGAGTAACTTCACGTCTATCCCTTAAAATCAGTGGCAACGGCATGCCGCTGCCCACCCGGAAACGACAGCGACATGTGAAGACGTCGACGAATGACACAGGCCGCGGCAAGCAACGCCGGTGCCATCGCCTCCCTTGTCAGGTGTTGAGCCGTATTGGCTTGTCATTGTTGTCGTGATCGATCGGCCTACTCCTTGACGCTTTCCACGAGCGCCATCTCTTCACTGGTCAGGAGCTTGTCGATATCGACGATGACCAACATGCGATCTTCCAGACTGCCCAGACCACTCAGGAAGTCGGAAGATAACGTGACGCCGAATTCCGGCGCCGGCTTGATCTGATCCGATGTCAACGTCATGACGTCGGACACCCCGTCAACCACGATGCCGACAATGCGTTCACCGACATTGACGACGATGACGACCGTCTGGCCTCCATATTCGACCTTGTCGAGATGGAACTTGATACGCAGATCAACGATCGGGACGATGACGCCACGCAGGTTGGTGACTCCCTTGATGAAATCGGGTGCATTGGCGATTCGTGTCACGTTCTCGTAACCACGAATTTCCTGCACTTTGAGAATATCGATGGCGTACTCTTCCTCGCCCAACGAGAACACCAGAAATTCTTGACTATGCGCCTCCACGGCGGCTGTGCTGGCGGAATCCAGAGTTGTCATGACTCGTCTACCTCCTTGAAAGGCACTGGCTGATTTGTGGCGCCCTGCTGAAGCTGACGCGCTTCTTTCTTGGTACGGCTGAGGCGATGCATGCCGGTGATATCAAGAATCAACGCAACACTGCCATCGCCGAGAATGGTCGCTGCGGATACCCCCGGCACTTTGCGATAATTGGTTTCCAGGTTCTTGACCACGACTTGCTGCTGACCGAGCAATTCATCAACCAACAAGGCGTAGCGACGCCCTTCACCTTGCACAATGACAGCGATACAGTCGGTCAAGTTGGTCTGCGCCTTGGGTACATCCATCACCTCGTTGACGGCGATTACCGGCAAGTACTCATCCCTGACCTTCATCAGGATATCGTCGCCGGCCATCGCATAGAGGTCTTCATCGCGTGGCTGCAGGGACTCGAGCACGGCATCGAGCGGTAGTATGAATATCTCGTTACCCACCTTGATCGACATGCCATCGAGAATGGCCAACGTCAGAGGCAACACGATACGCGTCGTCGTCCCCACTCCGGTTTCCGACTGAATCTCGACATGGCCACCCATGGCTTGAATGTTGCGTTTGACGACATCCATGCCGACACCACGGCCGGATACATCGCTGACCTGATCGGCGGTCGAAAACCCGGGGTCGAAAATCAGTTGCCAGACATCGTCATCACTCATGTTCTCCGACGCCGGCACCCCGTTTGCCTGGGCCTTGGCCAGAATCTTGTCGCGACTGAGGCCGGCACCATCATCGATCACCTCGATCAGGATATTGCCGCCCTGGTGCTGAGCAGACAGTGTCAACTGGCCAGCGCGTGACTTGCCGGCAGCCTCGCGTTTGTCCGGCGTTTCGATTCCGTGATCGAGACTGTTGCGTACCAGGTGGGTCAACGGGTCAATGATGCGCTCGGTCAGACTCTTGTCGAGCTCCGTGGACTCCCCTTGGGTCACGAGCTCGATATCCTTATCGAGCTTGGCGGCAAGATCACGCACCAGCCGAGGAAAACGACTGAAAACATAATCCATCGGTACCATGCGAATGGACATGACGGCTTCTTGCAGATCGCGGGCGTTGCGCTGTAGAAGGCTGACACCACTGTTCAATGAACTATTATTGACATCATCGAGTTCACTGACGGTCTGATCCAGCATCGACTGCGTAATGATCAGTTCGCCGACCAGATTGATGATCTGGTCGACTTTATCCACAGGCACACGAATCGAACTCGACTCGCTGGACTTGGCCTTGGTCTTGGCCTTGCCCTTGTCCGAAGCGGCCGCTTCCTCGGTTGGCTGAGTCGTTTGACGCGTAGCCTGTGTATCGTGCGCCGGCGCCTCGTCGGCTGCAGCCCTCTCTTGATCGTCGGAACTCGTCTCACTGACTGGCTGATCGGCAGTGACCGGGCCGGAACTCTGGCGAATCTCGACTTGATCATCATCGACGATGAAACACATCACCGCTTCGATATCGGCGGCACTGGCTGTCGTCGAGAGGGTGACTTCATAGCGGTCGTCATCCCCCGCTTGCGCAAGGATGTCGCCTAGCTGATCCAGTTCTTCGGTCAGCAGATTCCGGTTCTCACCATCAACGCCAAGCAAGGTCACCGTCAGAGAGGCTGCTTCTGCCGATGGTGCCTCGCGGCTTTCATCGTCAGCGGCGGCCTCCCCGCTCTCCTTGGCTACCGTAGCGGAGGCGGTATTCGGTGCAGATTCATTTTCCGGCTCGGTTGCCGAGGTGGTCGGGGCAAGCGTCGGTGCCTCACCGCCATCGACGCTCTTGCCCATCTCATCCAGGGCCAGTTGCTGCAATGTCTTGCAGATACGGTCAAAAGCCTCGGGATCCGGCTCCTCCCCGTTGCGATAGGCATTGAGCTGGTCATGCAACATATCTTTGGCTTCCAGAAAGGTATCAACGATATCGCGCCGCAGGGGCAATTCGCCTTGGCGTGTATGATCGAGCAGGTTTTCGAGCAAATGCGTCGTGTGTTGCAGCACATCGAAGCCAAAGGTCCCCGCCCCACCCTTGATCGAATGGGCTGCCCGAAAAATGGCATTGAGTTGTTCGTCATCCGGATCTTCGACATCCAGTTCAAGCAAGTGGCGCTCCATGTCGCCAAGAAGCTCTTCAGCTTCCTCGAAAAACGTGTCGTAAAAATCTGTGATATCCATGCGTGTTCCCACTCGTATTGTTGAAGGCAGTCACTGGACTATTCGCCGGTAGTCGCCTCACGCAACCCCTGTCTGAACTGTTGTATCGGCACCATGTTGATATCCGAACGCAGCGACTCGCCTGCCGGCGATGGCGGCAATCCGATCGTAGCGCCTGGATCGCCTTGAGACTGAATCCGCTCCTTGGCACGACGGTCCAGTACCAGAATCGCGATGCGGCGGTTGACGGGATCCCCCGGCTCACTCTCGGTCATAGGGACTCGATCCCCCAGGCCCGTGATACGCAACAACTTGTCAGGATCCAGCCCGCCACTGATCAATTCACGTCTGGAGGCATTGGCCCGATCGGATGAGAGCTCCCAATTACTGTAATTTTCTTGTCCGGATGCATACTGCAGGCTATCCGTATGACCGGTAATGCTGATCGGATTGGTCAGTTCATTAAGCAGTGGCGCAATCGTGCGAAGCAGGTCGCGCATATAGGGTTCCACCTGATCACTACCGAGCTCGAACATGGGACGCTGTTCAGAATCCACCAGTTGAATCCGCAATCCCTCGGGCGTCATGTCCAGACGCATCTGGTCTTTCAGATCACGCAACCGGGGATCCTCCTCGATGACCGATTCGAGTTGACTCTGCAGGTTCCTGAAGGTACGGCGCTCGTCACTGGGGCGTGTCTGGGAACGGCGGTCGATGCGCATCCTTTCCCCATCCTGGTGAGTTGGGTCCGGGCCACCGCCAGGAATGGCGCTATCACTGGCAGTGGTCTTGTCGCCTCCTGCCATGGCAGCGGATAGTGACGTATTGAAATACTCGGCAACGCCCTCCAACTCTTCCTCACTGGCGGTCGACAAAATCCACATCACCAGGAACAGTGCCATCAGAGCCGTCATGAAATCCGCCAGAGCGATCTTCCAACTGCCGCCGTGATGTCCTTTGACGACTTTTTTCCGTCGAATGATTATCGGGCGCTGACCCTCGCTCATGCTCCCTCCGTACCGGTGCCCTTGGAAGACCTGACGTGCTCTTCCAGCTCGGTGAAGGTTGGCCGTTCAGCGGTATGCAAGGCCTTACGGCCAAACTCCACTGCCAGTTGTGGTGCATAACCGTTCAGACTCGCCAGCAAGGTGACTCGGATACACTGAAGCATCTTGACCGCCTCGCCGACCTGACGGTCGATACGGCTCGACAATGGATTGACGAAACCGTACGCCAGCAAAATGCCCAGAAACGTCCCCACCAGGGCATGGGCGATCATGACCCCCATTTCGCTCGGCCCGGAATCGGCCGCGCTCAGCGCCTTGATCACGCCCATCACTGCCGCCACGATGCCAAAGGCCGGCAACCCATCCCCTACCTTGGCCAAGGCATCGGCCGGGATATGTGCTTCATGCTCGAACGCCTCGATCTCATGTTCCATCAACTCGTCGATCTGATGCGGATCCATGTTGCCGCTGATCATCAAGCGCAGGTAATCCGTCAGAAACCCCATGATCATGGGGTCCTGTTGAATTCTCGGATAATCGGAAAACAGCGCACTGTCGTCGGGATTGTCGATATCGCGTTCGATGGCCAGCATCCCGTCCCGGCGTGCCTTGGTCAGCAGCTTGTACTGCAAGGCCATCAATTCCATGTACGTTTCCTTGTCATACTTGGTCGTCCGCTTCAATTTGGACGCTGTACGCAAGGTGGCCTTGATGGCCTTGAAGTTGTTGGCGGCAATGAATGAGCCCACGGCAGCACCGACGATCATCAGAACCTCGGTAGGCTGATATAGCGGCCCAAGCTGCCCACCAGCCAGGGTGAAGCCGCCAAAGACGGAGACAATAACGATGATAAATCCGAGAGGTATCAGCACAACCGGCTTCCTTATCCATGACAATTTACAGCGACAAGCGCAGTGTCATAACTCATATCGGCAGGTCGCGTGAGCTCTTGAGGGTGGCGTCATAAAAAAGCAGCCACCGACATGGCTATCGGGCGAACGCGATTACCGACTCACCAATGCACAAGCACCCCACGCCCATAAACGTGAGGTGCTCGTTACCGGTTATCATTGGCGATCCTGCGTCGCGGAACTAGCGCATGGCGACGCGCGCACTGTTCATGACCGCGTCCGCCGCCGTTTGGCGTGACACTGTCTGCTTGCGCGTCTTGCCCGCTCGAGAAGGTGGCTGACAAATGCCACAAACGAAGTGCTTGGATGGGGTATAGGCGTGGGCCACATAATGGCCGCCGCAACTGTTGCACTCGATCAACTCGAGCATATCGCTTTCGAAGAAGCGTACCAACGTCCAGGCGCGTGTCAGCCCCAGAACGGGTTCCGCGTCATCAATAGCGATCTGCTCGAGATAGAGGCGAAACGCCTTGACAAAGCCTTCCATACGATCGCACTGCTGCTCTTCTGTCAGAGCACGATAAATGTTGTAAAACAACGACGAATGGATATTGGGCAGCCAGGTGATGAACCAATCAGTCGAAAACGGCAGCATGCCTTTGGGAGGTGACATGCCCCGGACCTCTTTGTAAAGCTTGATCAAGCGACCACGGCTCAATTCGGTCTCGGTTTCCAGGACTTGCAGACGAGCCCCCAGCTCGATCAGCTCGATGGCCATCTGCACCTGCTGCATCTCACTAACAAGACTTTTTTCCGCCACGACTCAACTCCCCTGAGCATGCAAGGCACCGGCCGAAGCCGAAGAGGCCATCAACAACGACGTATGAGTCTGGGATAGACCCTGCTCTCGTTGATTATGGGTCAACTTCATCAACTGCTCTGGCTCATCAAAACAGAGCCGACAGAGCAACTGATTGGTACGGGAAAGCTGACTGAGTTGCTTGACGGATAAAGAGGCGAGTAGGTCTGCCATTTGTTCGTCGATTTTCAGACGGAACATCGCTGTCGTCCGATCTTCGTTCAACATCCGCTGGACGAGCAGCAGATAAGACAGATTGATTTCCTGGATTTCATCCAGGATACCGTCATTTTGCATTGTAAACCCCTGCGTTTAATCGGGTTATCGACGTATAGCGTCTATTTTTTTATGAACCCTTCAGTGGATTAGCTTTAATGTAGTCCACGTTGTTATAAGGTCATTTTGAGACTTTTTTATGAAAGGTTTCAACATGCGGATGAGTAGTTATCTTTCATACTGACGTATGAGAAATATCCAGCAGATCCAACAACCCCTTTAATAACAGGAATTTGTGTACAACTTACAGAATTGAAAAGTATCAGAACAGTGACTGAAAGGTGTCGATCGATACATTTCCCTACAAAACGACACATCAATTAATGGGACTCGGTATACAAACATACCAGCGTCACCTTCAATGGGAACGGTCCTTCGCATCGATTTCACGCACCCAGACCAACAGCTCGGCAATGACCTGATAAAGTTTGGGGGGAATCCGTTCATCAATGTTCAGTTGCATCAACAATGCCACCAATTCAGGCGCATCGTGTACATAAATTCCCTGGCGCTTGGCTTCATCGACGATGCGTTCGGCCAGTTCACCATAGCCTTGTGCCAGCACGCGAGGCGCTTGATCGCCATCCTGATAGGCTAGCGCAACGGCCTGTCGACGACTCCCCCCCTGACGGTCACGCTCATCCCTCATTCTACGCCTCCTTCAGGCTCCGCCAGGGTGGTACGCAACAGCACTTCGTCGAACCCGCACGCTTCAAGCCGCGATCGCAGCCCCCCCTGTCCTGACTCCAGTGACCGGACGACATCCGGTGACGAACTTGCCAGTGTCATGGCCAGACGCTCACCGGCCAAACGCATCGACACTTTGAGTTCACCGAGATTGGGTAACCGCAAAGTGATATCGGAACGCCAGGGAGGGGCGTCATCACCGTCCTCCGAGGCCCCCTCCTCACCTTGACGGTGCCGCTGGTCCGTTGGCTCAGGCACGTGAATCATCAAGGCCATGAAAATGCCTGACCAGACATCACCTTCCCAACGCAACACCGGTGTCACCAGCATTTCCAACTGATGGCGTACCAAACCTTGCAACGCTTCATTGATCGGTTCTTGCAGAAGCCCCGAGCTACGCGACGATGTTTCCGGAATCACGACATCGCCAGGAGACCATGCCTGATGCGACTGGCCAGGTTGCCCACCTTGCCCCAGCGATGCTTGTCCTGATGCCATCGTCGATGGCGGTGCGGGTGACGCTGATGAAAAGACGGTTCCCGACGTTACCGATGCTCGCTCTCCGGCACCACTCGCCACTGCCTGCCCAGATGCCGCTGGTTCGAGTAACGGCAGCAGTCGCGTCAGCGTATTGGCATCCGGAGGCGTCAATGGCGCAGGTGGCGTAGCCTGCGCGGCATTGAGCGGGCGCAACGTCCCCAGCGCCGCAAAATCACCGGGCGAGGGTCGCTGCGTCTGAGTCGTCAGCATCTGAGGCTCACGTTCCAGAGCCTGTCGAGAGAGCCCGCCGCGAAACCAGCGCCCGAGATGCGACTCGTAGAAAAGCCCGCTTTCGTTGATACTCGCTTGCAGTGTCGAAGCCACTTGGCTAGCGGGCGCAGACTCATTGCCTGACACCATCAAGGGTGCCGACTGCATCAACACCGAAGGAGGCGCGGGAAATTTGAACAGTATATCGGCAATGGACCTTGCCGCCGGGCTGAACTGAGTCGTTGTCGAGGCTAGCGGCAGTTCAGGCTGAGACTGTGTTCGCCCCTGAGGGGTCTCTCGGGTCGGGACTCCCGTCAACGGTGCAAGCTGCGATTGACGTGTGTCCAGACGCGAGTCGCTGTGCAGCGCACGGGGCGCCTCAGTGGGATTCATGGGCTGAACGGGTTCGTTCAGCACCTTTGGCGGGGGGGTATCGGCACGCTTACCCAACACCTGGTGGAGAAGCGTGTCGAGTATCGGTGTGATACCGCTCACGGCACCACCTAACGTCGATCAGCGGAACGATAGGCTCGGTGCAGATCGCGTTGGCGACGCGCTGTACCGATCAACTCGCCTAACTCATCACGCCGATTCAGCAACCGCCGGCGTATTTCCATATCCTGCTCGAGAATCTGCTCCAACAGGCTCTCTTTGCGAGCCTGTTGCTCGCCATTCAATGCTTCCTGTCCTTCCAGGCGTGACACACGTTCGATATCGATGACGTACTGAGACTCCTCCTCGATCAGAGCTTCCCAGTCCTCCTCACGCGCCTGTGTCAACATCCGCGATGAACGCTCGAGCAGACTCTCATAGACGGACAGCAGCGCCTCTTGCGGAGGGAGTTCGGAAGTGGCATGGAGCGATGACTTTTGCATGAATCAGTTTCCGTGTGCCTGGGGCCCGACTTCACGCCAGGCAGAACCGATATCGTCGAGCAAACGGATAGCCTCATCGAGCCGTTGCTGATCGTTATGCAAGTTGGCTTGCAACAATATCCTCGCCACATAATCGTACAACGCATCGAGATTCTCGGCTATCTCGCCACCTTTTTCACCATCCAGAACGGCGCGCAGACCATTGTTGACGATGTCCAGCGCTTTGGAAATCGACTTGCCCTTTTCCTGGTAATTACCATTGTCCATATGCAACTTCGCTGCACGAATGGACGCCAAGGCGCCATCGAACAGCATGACGATCAACTGATGCGGGCTCGCTGACATGACCCCACTTTCGACACCAACGCGAGCATAAGCTCCCGCACCTCGCGCATAGGCTGCGCCACCCCGTGCAGCTGTCACTGCCATTTCGTTTCTCCTGATCTGAATGATGGAAACGGAAACCGCCTTCCATTGCCAGATGTACTCATCGCGAACCGATGTACGAGTTTCGGACCTGAAACCATTACATCAGGCTACTCATGCCGCCACTACCACCACCGAGCTGTTGTGAGAGATAGGAACTCATGGAGTTCATCTCAGCCACCATGCTATCCATCTGAGAGAACTGCTCCTGATAGCGCGCCATGGTGTTATCGATATTGCGCTGAACGCTCTCATAGCGATCGTCAAGCCCGTCGGTACGCGTATTGAGCCCCTCAACTGCGGTTTCCAGGCTGCCATCGGTGCCCGTCACCGCTTCCAACTGAGCATCCAGCATCCCCGCCAGACCGCCTTCGGCGTCACTGCCGGCAAAGAAATCCACCAACGTGCCCTGATCCGTTGCCACGACGTCATCGAGGGTTTCCTCATCAATGCTGAGCCGCCCGTCGACCTCCAGACTGATGCCGACATCGGAAAGCAGCGTCAGTTGCCCGTCGTCACCTTCGACACCCTCGCCCAACGCACTACGCAGTTGGCTCTGTATGCCACGCAGGGTGGAATCGCCCATCAATTCCGCGGCCTCACCGGACTCCGAATCGAAGGCCGTCAAGTCGGCCATGGTGTCCTGCAACGCATTATAGTCGTCGACGAAACTGGTCACCGCATCCTTGATTGCACCGGTGTCCTGTTCGACCGTGACACGGGAATCACCGGTCTCGTTGAGGTCCAGTGTCACACCTTGCAGCGCACCTTCCACGGTATTCGACTGACTCTCGATCGCCACGCCATTGACCGACAACTGCGCATTCTGGGCTGTTTGCTCGGTCGCAGCATCTGTTGCCAAACCGCTGGCCCCCAGATCACCGGTAAACGTCACCGAGTCGATGGCCGCCTCCGTACCTGACTCGACGGACGACAGGGCCAGGCGATAGCCGGTACCATCATTGATTACCGAAGCACTGACACCGCTTTCCGAGTCATTGATCGCATCGCGAATCGATTCGAGCGAACTGTCTTCCTGGGTAATATCCACGCTCGTCGTAGTGCCATCGGCGAGAGTGATGTCGACCGTTCCCGCGCCCTGTTCCGCCGCAGTATCGTCGACTCTTGTCGTTGCTATGCTGCTGGCTTGCGCCAACTGAGTGACCGAGACACCATACTCGCCCGGCACCGCATCGGAATCAGCCGCAACGTCGATTGCCGATCCTGTGGCCTCACTGGTAACGCTTTGAAACGTCTCGGGCTCATTGAGCGTCGACAATGACGATTGGAACTTCGAAAGTGCACTATCCAGCTCGCCATAGGCTGAAATCTTGGCGTCGTAACTTGCCTGCTGATTCTCGATCGGTTGGAGCTTTTCCTCTTCGGCCGAACGCAATTGATCCAGCAAGCCGTTAAGGTCCAACCCTGACCCGACACCGAGCGATTGTATCGTCGCCATATCCGTCCCCTTTGACGCTGTGTCCTTTTTACCAGCACGACGCCGAAGTGACGTCTCGAATAGGCTGGTATTCCACGGTTATTTCTTCTTATCGACAGAAAAGCGCCAGACTTTAGACCGCCGACCGTTTTTTTGGCAGCGACGGAAATGCCCGGCACGCGACCGGGCATCCAGTAACCTCCGCAGGCACGGGTCTCCTACCCCGGCGACAGACCTCGCAGCCGCTCGCTGCGCCGACGCAACAACTCCAACGTCGTCAGCAGCAGAATCGACAACAACACCAGTAGCGTCGCTACCGCCAGGATGGTCGGACTGATCTCCTCGCGGATCCCCGACCACATCTGGAGCGGCATGGTTCGCTGCCCCGGCCCCGCCACGAACAGAACCACGACGACTTCATCGAACGAGGTAATGAACGCAAACAAGGCTCCCGACACCACACCCGGAGTGACCAACGGCAAGACCACCTTGAAAAACGTTCTGGAGGGGCTGGCCCCTAGGCTGTGTGCTGCCTTGATCAAGGTGGTATCGAAGCTCGACAACGTCGCCGTTACCGTAATCACGACGAACGGAATGCCCAGCACGGTATGCGCCAGGATCACCCCAAGATACGTCTGAGCCAGGTGTACCTTGGAAAAGAAGAAGAACATGGCCGCTGCCGAAATGATCAATGGCACGATCATCGGCGAAATCAACAATGCCATCACGACGCTACGGGCCGGCATGTGACGGCTCGTCAGCCCTAGTGCTGCCGTCGTTCCCAGGACAGTAGCCAGCAGAGTCGAACAGATACCGACGATGAAGCTGTTCTTGATCGAGTTCAGCCATCTCGACGAGGTAAAGAAGTCCTCGTACCAGCGCAGGGAATAACCGGCAGGATCGAAACTCAACATCTCCCTGGTAAAGGTGAAATAGGGCTCGGCATTGAACGATAATGGAATGATGACCAGCAACGGACCGATGAGGAACAGGAAAATGAGTGTGCATAGTCCCCGAAACGCATAGTGCCAAAGTCGTTCGCCTCGGGTTGCATAGGAAGGAATCGCCATTTCATCACCCCAATTTGACTTTATCGACGCCAATCAGGCGATTGAATACCAGGTAGAAGATGATCACCACGAACAACAGAATCGACGCAATCGCGGCTGCCAGGCCCCAATTGAGCGACGTCTGCATATGGTAAGCAATGTAATTGGTGATGAAGCGGCCGGATTGCCCTCCCACCAGTGCCGGCGTGATGTAATAGCCGATCGAGAGAATGAATACCAGAATGCCGCCAGCGGCAATGCCGGGGATCGTCAGCGGGAAATAGACGCGCCGGAACGACAGGAACGGCTTGCCACCGAGCGAGCGGGCCGCATGCATGTAACTCGAGGGTATCGTCTTCATTACCGAATACAGCGGCAGGATCATGAACGGCAGCAGGATATGCGTCATGGCGATGATGGTCCCGAGCTTGTTATGAATCATTTGCCAGCGCGCATCGTCGGCAATGACCCCTAGCGCAACCATCATGTCATTCAGTACTCCCTGAGACTGCAGGATGGCAATCCAGGTAGTGGTGCGTACCAGTAGCGATGTCCAGAATGGCAGCAGCACCAGAATCATCAGCAAGTTCGACTTGCGCAGAGGCAAATTCGCCAACAGATAGGCGATCGGAAAGCCCAGGACCAATGTCAGCAACGTGATGACGCCACTCATCCAGAAGGTACGCCAGAAAAGTGCTTGGTAAATTTTCTGATTATCGGCAACATCGACGATCGCTCCTTCCGGAGAGAGTTTCATGTCGACCGCTGCGAGATAATACGACATCGTGTACGGGCTGGATTCGCGCTTGATGAGCCGCCAGGTTTCCAGCTGCCCCCAGGCCTCATGGGCCTCCAGCAGGCCCTCCTTGTAAGGGGGCTCCATGGTGCGGCTGGCCATGCCACTGCGCATGATGGCCGAGCGCATACCCGACTGTTCATAATTCAAACGGCTCGACAGACGCCCTATCGCACGATTTTCATGCCCCTCGGCCAGATCAGTGGCCAACGCGGCGTAGGTCGATTCATCGGGCAACTCACCGGATTGTGAGTCCCAGTCTTCCAGGGCCGCCACCGTACGTGACAAATGAGTTGGAACCTCTGGATTCGCGACGCTTCGCGACAACATGTCGAAAATCGGCATGACGAACGCGATCCCCAAGAACAACAACAAGGGCGCAACCAACAGCAACGCCTTGAATCGTGAGCGGCGCACCGCTCGACGCAGACTGACTTTCAACGGCACGCCATCGGCCGTCGTCAATACACCGGACGAGGTGGATTCAGACACGCAGAACCTCCGTGACGGGAACGGACAAACGGCATGAGGTGCCCCGAACAGCGCACCCCACACCGATCCTCAAACGATTATTGTGCCAACCAGGCGTTGAAGCGCCGCGTCAGTTCATCGTTATTGTCCGCCCAGAACGGATCGTTCTTGGGGATGGCCGTTTCGAAGTTGGCCGGATAGGTCGGCATGTGCGTTTCCATCTCGATACCGGTTTCCGCATGCGTGGAGACCAGTGCGTTGGAGGACTCGCGTGCCGGCCCATAGGAGATATACTTCGCCTGGTCGGCGAGGCGTTGCGTATCGGTTGCCCAATACAGGAAATCCTCGACCTTGTCGAGTTTGCCTGCAGGCACCACCCAGCCGTCGAGTTCGAATACCTGGGCGTCCCAGATGATTTCGAACGGCTGATCCTCGCTCACCATGGCATTGAAGATGCGACCGTTGTATGCCGAACCGAAGGCCACTTCCTGATCGGCGAGCAACTGGGGTGGCTGCGACCCTTCCTCCCACCAGATCACTTCATCCTTGATCGTATCCAGCTTGTCGAACGCTCGCTGAACGCCTTCTTCGGTCTCGAGTACATCGTAGACATCCTCCGGCGCCACGCCATCGGCAACCAACGCCCACTCGAGATTATTGATCGGCTTGCGAATCAGGGCCCGCTTGCCGGGATAATTCTCCAGATCGAACACATCCTCGATGGAATCGGGCTGGTCATCCTCGGGGAACATTTCCGTGTTGAACGCCACGATGTTGGAGTAGACGATCTGGGGTATGAAACACTCGGACAATGACCCTTCGACGAAATCCTCACTCGGCGGGGTACCATCGGGGGCATCGGCAAGCATGGCATCATGATCGATCGGCTCCAGCAGCCCCTCGGCACAAGCGATCATGGCATCGGCCGGCAGCATGTCGACCAGATCCCAGGTCACGTTACCGGCCTCGAACTGGGACCGAAGACCGGCCAAGGCGTTACCACTACGATCGATGTTGATGATCTCGTCTCCGGTCTTCTCCATCCATGGATCATGATAGGCCTTTTGCTGACTCATGCTATACGCCCCACCCCAGGAGACGACATTCAGCTCTTCAGCCTGCACGATCGCCGCCATACCCAGCACGGAGACACCGGAGCAGGCCAGAATCGCATGGTGTAGCATCGATTTCTTGAACATGTCAGTTTCCCTTTCCATTGTTGTTGTCGATCTAGTCGGCTTCTTCTCGTTGTCACGCATCCAGGGCGTGACAGTCACCACTCGCCCAACCCACCTCGATCTCTTGACCGGGCCGCAAGGCGTAATGTCCTTCCGCATTCGGCGTCTTGATGATGAACTCTTCGTTACCACAAACCGCGATACGCGTGCGCAAGTGATCGCCGAGATAGATCACTTCCTGCACCTTGGCGGAAAATCGGTTATCCAGCGCATCGCCACGTGGATCGCTGGCACCGTGCAATACGGTGACCCGTTCCGGACGCAACGACAGAGTCGTACGTGAACCGATGCCCCCGACCGCAACCGGCTTGGCCAAGACGGTGTCTCCACCGTCGAGCCGTACCTTGCACTGCTCTCCCAGGCGCTCGATGACGTCACCGACCAAGCGATTGTTTTCGCCGATGAAATAGGCCACGAACGCGTTGGCCGGCGACTCATAAAGTGTCTGAGGATCTGCCAGCTGCTGAACCACACCATCGTTGAACACGGCGATGCGATCGGACATGGTCAATGCTTCACTCTGGTCGTGGGTGACATAGATCATGGTCACCCCGAGGCTGGCATGAATGCGCTTGATTTCGTACTGCATCTCTTCACGCAGATTCTTGTCCAGGGCGCCTAGCGGCTCATCCATCAATACCAGCTCCGGCTCAAAGACCAGAGCGCGCGCCAGCGCCACACGCTGCTGCTGGCCACCCGAAAGTTGGGCGGGCCGGCGGTCACCAAAGTCTTCGAGACGAACCATGGAGAGAGCCCGTTCGACATTGTCCTTGATCTGCTCTTTCGTGAAGTGCCGGACTTCCAGGGGAAACGCGAGGTTCTCCGCCACGGTCATGTGAGGAAAGAGGGCATAGTTCTGGAAAACCATGCCGATGCCTCGCTTATGGGGAGGCAAGTCATTGATCGGTTGCCCCTTGAGCAGGATCTTACCGTGCGTCGGCGTTTCAAACCCGGCCATCATCATCAAGCACGTGGTTTTACCTGACCCGGAAGGACCCAACAGGGTGATGAACTCTCCCTTGTTGATATCGAGATTGAAAGCCTTGACCACTAACTCGACGCCATCGTAACTCTTCTGGACATTGACGAACCGAGCAAAGCAATCGTCTTGTTCATTGGTGGGGCGTTCAACGTCGGCAAGTTCAGGGTCGACCTCGCCGATAGGAGCACTATTATCCGTCATTCAGTCATCCTGAGTGTGGTCGTTATCATTGTGTTACACACTTGTTTGACTAAGACCATAGTGCGTCCATAGCCATCATCACAACCCAGGTTCAGGACATTTATCGTTGAAGCCGGTAGCTGTATTGCATCGCAATATTGGCTATGGGAGGCAAGTCCGAAATCGCCGCCGGCTCTGGCCAAATCCCGCGCTTTATGCGAATGTAACCAGCCAATCGGTGGATACGGAGATCGCATGGATTCAGACTCTCGCATCAAGGAATACCGCCGCTGGCTCATTTACCAGCGTCAGGAACAACTCGGCCGTGAACATCGCGGCGCCAGTGAGAAGCTGATCAATGCAGGCGTTACCGCGCAAGGCGTCACCGATGCCTACCGCAGCATGGCGGACAAAGGTGCCAATGAAGGCGCCTGCTATCGCACGCTGTTTCTGCGTGAATACCCGGAGAACGAGCTACTGGCCTGCGAAGGCTGGCTGTTCGTACGCCGTGTCCTGTCGGAAGGAGGCTCGACCCGCGTCCGCGCCACCCTGCTGGAAACGTTTTCGCTGGATAATGGCCTCATCAACCCGGGTGAGCACCCCGCCGAGAAGGTCACGCTGGAAATATTCGATCAGGTTCAGGTCGGCAGTAGCCTATCCACCAGTAGCCGCGTAGACCGCATCGATACCGGCGGCGACACGCGCTTCATCACGTTCCTTGACGCCGTTCGCGGCGATCTTCAGCCCTACATGAAGTAAAAGGCCACCATGCCCGGTTTCGTCCTGCTGATGGTATTGGTCGGGCTCAATCTGCGCCCGGCCCTATCTTCCCTCTCCCCCGTACTCAACCGCATCCAGGACGACACTGCCCTGACGGCGTTGGGGGCTGGGGCCTTGACCACGCTGCCGGTACTCTGCCTGGGGTTTTTTGCGCCTACCGCTCCCTGGCTGGCCAAACGTCTGGGCCCGGAAAGGACCTTATCGTTCGCACTGGCGATATTGGCCATTGCTCTCTTCATGCGTGGTGGCGACAGCCTCATTTTCCTATATAGCGGCACCGTACTTGCCGGGGCGTCGATCGGCGTCTGCGGTACCCTGTTACCGGCACTGGTCAAGCGTGAGCTGCCCAAAGGGGCCGATGTCATGACCGGTGTATACACCATGGCACTGTGCCTGGGTGGGGCCCTGGGGGCCGGGTTAAGCATACCGTTATCGGATTGGTTGGGAAGTTGGCAACGCAGTCTTGCAAGCTGGTCCCTGATCGCCCTGCTTGCCCTGATTGCCTGGTGGCGCATGATGCCTCAGCAGCGCCCTGAAGCACCAGCCACCACGAACGAGGCTCCCCGATTGTCGTTATGGCGACACCCCCTTGCCTGGCAGGTTACAGGCCTCATGGGTGCTCAATCATCACTGGCCTATATCGTTTTCGGTTGGCTGCCGGTGCTGATGCAGCGACGCGGCCTGGGTGAAGCAGAAGCCGGCTCACTGCTGGCCATTTCCGTCATGGTGCAACTCATCGCCGCCCTGGGGACTCCCTGGCTGGCCAGACTGGGGCGAGATCAGCGACCGGCGATACTCCTGGCAATCGCCGCCAGTCTAACGGGCCTGCTTCTCCTGCTGTTGGGTCCACTGGAGTGGCGCTGGTGGGGAATCATCGCACTGGGGTTGGGCCAGGGCGGCAGCTTCAGCATGGCGTTGACGCTCATCGCCCTACGAAGCGGCACCTCACGTATCGCCGGCAAACTCTCGAGCATGGCGCAAGGCATCGGATACTGCCTGGCCGCCATGGGCCCCCTGGCCATTGGTATCATGCTCGATATCGGCGCCGGGTTGAACACGATCAGTGCCATTCTGGTCGCCATTGCCTTTCTGGCTATCGGTTGTGCCCTGTTCGCAGGACGCAATCGACGACTGGAAGTCGATGGCAATGGTCTACTCACGATGAAATAATGTCGTCTTCCGCTGACATCAAACGCCATGGCAGGCGTTCACCCGCCAACATGGGGATGATCGCCTGGTCGCCATCGCCGTACGGAAACGACGGTGGCATCATCCATTCGCTTTTCGCCAGCGTAATGCGATCCGCATTGCGAGGCAGGCCATAAAAGTCAGGGCCGAAATGACTGGCAAAGCCCTCCAGCCGATCCAGCGCCCCTGCCTCTTCGAACGCCATGGCATAAAGCTCGATCGCGGCCGGTGCCGTGAATGCCCCGGCGCAACCGCATGCCGACTCCTTGTCCCCCTGTGCGTGTGGTGCACTATCCGTGCCCAGGAAGAACTTGGGATTACCGGAGGTCGCCGCCTCCAGCAAGGCATCGCGGTGTGACGCCCGTTTGAGGATTGGCAGGCAATAGTAGTGAGGGCGAATACCTCCCACCAGCATATGATTGCGATGAAACAAGAGGTGATGGGCCGTGATGGTGGCCGCAACCGTATCCGGAGCCTGAGTCACGAACTCCACGGCATCACGCGTGGTAATATGCTCGAAGACGACCTTGAGCGATGGATGACGTTCAAGCAACGGTGACATCACCTCATCGATGAAGATCGCCTCACGATCGAAGATGTCGATCGACGAGCGCGTCACCTCTCCATGCACCAAAAGCGGCATGCCGAGCCTGGCCAACGCCTGAATCGCCGCATCGCAACGGCCGATGTCGGTCACCCCGGATGCCGAATTCGTCGTCGCACCGGCTGGATACAGTTTCACCGCCTGAATCACACCACTCGCTTTTGCAGCCTCTATCTCCTCGACCGTGGTGTCATCGGTCAGATACAGCGTCATCAACGGCTCGAAACCACTGTCTTCCGGTAGCGCCGCCAGGATACGCTCACGATAGGCCAGCGCCTGTGCCGTCGTCGTTACCGGCGGTTTCAGATTGGGCATGATAATGGCACGGCCGAACTGACGCGCGGAATACGCCAGCACCGCACGCATCGGTGCCTCGTCACGCACATGGAGGTGCCAGTCATCAGGCCGGGTCAGAGTGAGTCGATTCATAACAGCGATGGTGCCCTCATTGCAGCAATATCATCGGCGGCACTATACCTGAAACATCCAGCGATTACCCATCGATGGCAATCGAGAAACTCAACGGGGTCATGACGCCACGCAGGCAACTGGCGTATTATCCCATCCTTGACGTCCACCGCCATCCCTATGGGCCCGCTGCCTCGAGAGTCAATGCCGAGATGCTTCAAATTCGTAACAAGGCCGACCTCATCGCCATGCTGGAAGGCTTGATGTGGCTAGCCATCAGCTGGTCGATCAGTGTCACCCTATGGCAAGGCACCATCAAACCGACGCTGCTCGCCCTCAGCCTTGCCGGCACCCTGATCATCGTATCCTGGGGACATCGTCCGATGCGGCTCGCACTTCGCCGCTACCGTATACGCCGCCGACGTACCGAAATGTGGATGCACCTCGCTGCCCTCCCGATCCTGCTCTCCCTCTTTCTCGCCGTTATCATCGAGGGAATACTCAGCCCGCTCGGCGGGCAGGGCAAAATGCTGTTGTTCAATATCGTCGCAACGGCCGGCTGGTTGGTCTTCGTGATTACGCTCTTGCTCAAGAATGTGACATCACGCGTGGTCGGCAGCCGCAAGCAACGTTCGTCCGGGTGACCACCGCCAGTGGTCTAGAGATGAACGATCACTTCGACACGACGGTTTTGCGCCCGCCCGTCCGCCGTGTCGTTGCTTGCCAGGGGCCGCGTTTCCCCGAACCCGACAGCACGCAACCGTGACGGTTCTACACCGGCCGATTCCAGATAACGCAGAATGGCCATGGCCCTTGCACTGGACAACTCCCAGTTCGAAGGAAACTCCGGAGTGCTGATCGGACGGCTATCGGTATGCCCCTCGATCGAAACGTCACCATCATAGCGCTCGATGATCGTCAGCAGCTCGTCGACGAGTCCTTCACCCGAGTCGATCAGTTCCCCCGACCCGGACTCGAACAGTAGATGATCCTCGACACGCAGACTGATGCCCTCCTCGACTCGCGACACCTCGACACCGTTCAGGCTCGGCAAGCGGGGCGCATCAGACAGTTGAGCCACCAGATCCACGACGTTCGGATCCAGTTCACGGGTATTGTCCGGAGCGATCTCCGTCACGACCACCACGACATCGTCATCGATCTCGGGGGTCGCCAGATCCACCGGCGCCACGACCTTGGGGGGTATGACGACCGGGTTCTCCGACATTGTCGGTCGCGCAACTCCCAAGGCGATGACGATCGCTTCCGGGGCAACCGCCTGTGCCGACGGTGGTGTCGGCCTGGCCGCCGGAGGCGACGCCATGGCGCGAACCGCATCCGCCGGCAGAGGTACCCCCAAACGGTCGACGTGCAGAGGAGCCACCGACGCAGCCTCTGCCAACATGGACGCTCTCAGTACCCTGGCGTCTAACCGCGGCTCGCTAGCCCCACCATCACCATCGACATGACTCGATAGCGACAACAGCAGCACGAACAACGCAACCAGGAGGGTCATGATATCGATGTAACTGACCATCCAGCCCCCGCTGGACTCCTCTTCAGGCGGGCCAAGCAGGGTGTCATCCATCGCCACATGACGACGCTCGTCATGCATCGGCGGCCTCCGCAGCAGAGGGACGCCGCAACCGATCCCGCCAGCGACGGCGAGGCGCATCAGGCATCTCGTCTTCGCGAATTTCATCGCGATGCGTTGCCACGAACGACTTCAATGTTTCCTCGATGAAGGAAGGCAGGCGACGCTTGGACATCAATGCCACGCCCTCCAGCACCATATGCATGGCAATCAAACGCTCCTCGGTGCGTCGTTCGAGCTTGACCGCAATCGGCTTGAAGACCAGGTTGGCCAGCAGAATGCCATAGAACGTCGTCAATAGAGCCACTGCCATTCGCTCGCCGATCATGCCGATCTCACCGCTGTCCATGACATCGAGCATGTTCACCAATCCCACGAGCGTACCGATCATGCCAAACGCGGGAGCATACAATGCCATGGTCCGGAAGATCTGCGCCTCGGCCCGCTCTCGCGCCTTCAACCGGGCGATTCGCCAACGCAATAGCTCCAGTACGTCTTCCTGCTTGGTGTTATCGATGACCAGTTGGATCCCGGTCCGAAGGAACGGATTGCGAGTCGCTTCCAGCGAACGTTCGACAGCCCGAACATCCCCCTGGAACCACAACCGCGCCATGGCGACCAGTTCCTGAATATCGTCATCGATATAACGGTTTTCGCGACGAAACACGATGCCGACCAGACGTACGACACGTAGCACTTCGCGCAGAGGATAGCTGATGAAAGTCGCCGCCAGGGTCCCGGTCAATACGATCGCCAGGCCAGGCAAATTGATGAAACTGGTTGCCGATTCAGCGCTCAGCAACAGGACACTGGCCAGCATCAATACGCTGGCCGCAATACCGATCAAAGTGGAAGGATTCATGCATCACGTCCGAGTGGAGTCCATGGCATGCCACCATGCTAGCGTGATACGTCAGGATCAAAAGCCGGAAAAGACGCCAAGAGCGGCGCTACTCTGAAGGACAGTCACCAGAACGGCCATCGACAAAGCGCCGAATCCACCGCTGCCCAACGCCTCGAGAGTGACTGCTCCCCGCCCGAGTGGGCGAGGGTTCTCGCGGTTTATGGCTGACAACATCCTTTGGCCACATCGTGAGACAGCCGAATATGATCATCCAGTAACGCTCGCCCTGCCGCGATGTCACGATTCAACGCATGCTCGACCAAGGTACCGTGCTGTGCATCCAGTTCGCCCCTGACCGTCGGGTTGGGCGGCGCCATGCGACGGTAACGGTCGAACTGATCATGCAGTTGCTCAATGAAACGTAGCAACCAGGTCGAGCCACAGGCCGCCAACAACGCACGATGGAATCGGAGATGGGCCTGTTCCCACTCTTCGATCTGCTCCGGCATCTCATCGGCACGACGAAGACGGTGATGGGCCGCCACCAGTAGCGACTCCCATTCGGCATCGCCGTTCTGAAACGCCTGAGTCAATGCCATGCACTCCAACTGCGAACGCAGGTTGGCAATGTCGTTCAGCTCCTCCAGACGCATCGCCGGCACACGAAAGCCACGCTGATTGACCTGCTCTAACAAGCCATAGGCCGACAACCGGTTGAGCGCTTCACGCAGTGGACTGAGCCCCACTCGATAATGCGACTTGAGCGTACTGATCGCCAGCTTTTCTCCCGCCTTGAACTTACCACGTATCAAGTCCTTCTTGAGCGCATCGAACACCTGGCTGGAAGCTGTCGCGCTCGCTGAATCCGGTAACGTCATGGTGATGTTCTCGATAACCGCAAGTGATGATTTTACCTATCGGGTTGACGCCCACCCAATACCATACCATAGTCCTCATAAAATCGATTTTTTTATCGATATAGGATTTATAGCACAATAATCGACCTCGGTTGATGACAACCAATCAAGCTGATGACAACAGAGGAAGGCAATCATGCAATTGACGCCTGAACAACAATATCAATCGCTACCACCGGTCGGCGAGACCTCTCTTCCCACGCGCATGAGCGTCTTGAAACCCGCGCTCGGTGCCCTCGTCTTCGGTATCGCCTTGGCAGGGATCACGAATGCTCAGGCGCAATCGGAGTATCCGGACGATACCGTCGAATTCATCGTTCCCTGGTCGCCAGGAGGCGGTAGCGACACCTTGATGCGCGTCGTCGCCGAAAACGTGGATGACCATCTCGGCCAATCCATGCAAGTCATCAACATGCCGGGGGTCAGTGGCACCACAGGTCTGGAAGAACTCTCGGACCGAGATCCGGATGGTTACACTGTGGGCCAGGTTCATGAAGGCTTGATGGTAGCGCATCATACCGGCCTCACCGATATCAACTGGGATGATTTCACTCCCATCGCCTCGATGACGGCCTCGCCACAATATCTGACCGTCAATGCCGATGATGATCGCTGGAGCAATGTCGACGAGTTCATCGATTTCGCCAAGGATAATCCCGGTGAAATCCGATTCGGCGTCACGCTCGGCGGTATACCCCACGTCCATGCTGCGATGATTGCCGATGCCGAGAACCTCGACTTCCGTTACGTGGGTTTCGAAGGCACGGGGGAACGTATTCGTGCACTGGTCGGCGGCAACATCGATGCCGCCATGGGTGACATCGCGTCCAGCGGCGAATTCGTCAAGAACGGTGACCTGCAGTTCCTGGCCGTCGGCAGTGATGAGCGCATCGAGGAAACGCCGGATGTGCCGACCTTCAACGAGCTGGGGTATGAGTCGCTCGACCTCAACATCGTGCGCGGTCTGGTAGCCCCCGAAGGGACGCCGGAAGAGCGCATCGACGTGCTGGCAGAAGCCATGAAATCGCTCGCTGACGACAAGGCTTTCATCGAAGGCATCAATAATGCCGGCGCCGAAGTCCTGTACAACGGACCAAGCGACTATAGCGATTATCTCGAGACGACCAACGAAACCATCGAGCGCCTGTCGGGAGAGCTTGAGAAATGAACGCCAAGGCGTCTTCGCAGACGGCCCGGTCGACAGACCGGGCCAATGCATGGGCCCATATCGTGCTTAACGGGGCACTGGCCCTGCTCTTCGCCTACCTCTTCTTGCGGGCCGGGTCACTTCCGGAATCCGCCTGGGAGCCTCTGGGTGCGGGTACGTTTCCCCGGTTGATCCTGGCCGTGCTGATCCTGCTCAACCTCGGCATCGTGGCCAAGCAAGTGCCTCGTGCAGTCCACAGTCCCCGACTCCCCGCAGGGTCGACCCGACAATGGCTCTGGCGCCATCGACTGGCATTCGGAGTCCTCGGGCTGTTCGGCGCTTACACCTTGACCGTCCCTCTACTTGGCTTTCGCCTCGCCTCGTTCGCGTTTCTGATGCTCGTGCAGTATCTGCTCGGTGCACGACGCTGGCGCAGCCTGCTCATCGCTCTGGCCATCGCCCTCACCTTCTCCTTTGGAATCTATGCACTGTTCCAGAGTGTGTTTTCCATCAGCCTGCCAAGCGGCATTCTCGGCTGACGGCACAAGCGATCTCGGGCACGACAGGAGACCAAACGCATGCTAGACGCCCTGCTTTCCGGCGCGCATCAGTTATTCACTCTAGCGACGATGCTGACCATGCTGGTCGGAGTGGTCGCTGGCGTGATCGCCGCCGCCATACCAGGCTTCACGATCACCATGGCCATCGTGCTGACGCTTCCGCTCACGTTCGCCATGCCCCCTCTGCAAGGGGTCGCTACCATGCTGGCGGTGTATGTGGGTGGCTACACCGGCGGCATGATCAGTGCGGCATTACTCGGCATTCCAGGCACACCCTCCGCCGTTGCCACAACCTTCGATGCCTACCCCATGGCTCGTCGAGGAGAGCCAGGCCGGGCGCTGGGTATCGGCATCTGGTCCTCGTTTTTCGGTGCATTGGTCAGCACCTTCGTCCTCATCGTCGCGGCCCCGCCATTGGCGATGGTCGCCGTCAAATTGGGTGCCTGGGAGTATTTCTCGCTCATCATCTTCGCTATGACCGTCGTTGCCAGCCTGGTCGGAAAATCGATGCTCAAGGGGTTGATGACCGGTTGTCTGGGCTTGTTGATCGCCACGGTGGGTAGCGATCCAATGATGGGCGAGCCGCGTTTCACGTTCGATCTATCGTTGCTCGCCAATGGCTTTCCGTTTCTGGTAGTCCTGATCGGTGTCTTCGCGGTCAGTCAACTTCTCCAGGAAGTCGAGGATGCGGAACAGGTCAAGCAAGGCAAGAAACTGATTTCTGCCAATGTCGTCTTCAAACCCATGGACGCAATGCGCGAAACCATCGCTCGCCCACTCAATCTGATTCGCTCTTCGCTGGTCGGCGTATTCATTGGGGCGGTCCCCGGCGCTGGCGGTAGCATCGCCAATCTGCTGGCTTACGATCAAGCCAAGCGCGCTTCCAGGCATCCCGACAGTTTCGGCACCGGTACACCGGAAGGCGTGGTCGCCTCCGAGTCGGGCAACTCCGCCACCTCCGGCGGTGGCTTGATTCCCATGATCGCACTGGGCATCCCCGGCAGCGCCGTCGACGCCGTGTTGATGGCGTCCTTGATGATTCACGGCATCGGCGTCGGTCCTCGGCTCATACTCGACCATGGTGACATCGTCTACGGCATGTTCATGGCTATGATGCTGGCCGCGGGAATGGTACTGGTCGTCTGCCTGTTCAGCATGCGTTTGTTCTTGCGTGTCACCGACGTACCGCGTTCGATCATCGTCCCGGTCGTGCTGGTCTGCTGCGTGATCGGTGCATTCGCACTCAACAATCGCGATACCGATATTTACTTGCTGTTGTGCATCGGCATCGTCGGCTATCTGCTCAGCAAACTGGACTATCCGCTAGCCCCACTGGTACTCGGCGTCATCCTCGGCCCCATCGCTGAAACCAATTTACGTCGTGCGCTGATGAGCAACGAAGACTGGATGTTATTCCTCACCCGCCCCATCTCCTTGACGTTGCTGATACTCGCGCTCATCTCCGTCATTCTGGCGTTACGTTATCGATTCAAGGCAAGCAAACGGCAACCCTCGCAGACGTAGCCAATGAACAGTCGCCTATACTGACGTCAAGGCCTCCCCATGACAGGGCATGGGAAGGCCTTTTGACAGCGCAGATGGTGCTACGGAATCACTAGTTATCGTTTCCGGCGGCCAACCACTCATCGACGAGATCGCGATTCTCTTCTATCCATATGGCCGCACCTTCAGCCGGTTCCCCGTCTTCCTCGATGGTGAGCATCAAGTCAGCCAGTTGCTCATGAGACATGTGCCACTCATTCATCATGGCCGCGACATCGGGATGACGATCGGCGAAGCCCTTGTGCGACATCCACATGATGTCGTCGCCACCGCCGTAGGATTTCTTGGGATCTTCCAACGCCTTGAGATCGTATGCCGCGTAGGCCCAATGCGGTTGCCAAAGCGTTACGGCAATCGGTTGCTCCTTCCGATAGGCATCGTCCAGAGCTCCGAGCATCGCTGGACCTGAGCTATTCAATTGCCGAAACGGAAGGTCGTAACGCTCGATGGCATCTTCCGTTTCACCGGAGATGGCCGAGCCCGACTCGATGCCGACAATCGTCGGTTTACCCTGATGTTCAAAGCGATTGGCGTGTTTTTTGAGATCGCTGATGGTGTCGATCTCGGTCATATAGGCGGGAACGACCAACTCATCCTGAGCTCCATCATACCAAGAATCGTGCACATCGATCTGATCCTGGTATGGTTCGATATACTGGGCATCACCATGCGGTAACCAGACTTCCAGGGACATGTCGATCGAATCCTGAGCCAGCCCGCTGAAAATGACACTCTTGCCGGTCGAGCGCAATTCGACATCATACCCTTGCTCGACAAGCAACTGCTGCCACATGTTCGAAATTGCGATATTCTCGGCCCAATTGTTGGTACCGATCGTCAACTCATCGGCTTGCGCCACCACTGCATAGCCACAACATCCCATCAATACGGCCGTACGAAGCAATTTCATTATCTTCCCTCTCGCCAGGTTCACATTATTCATTTATCGATCGTTATATACATCAACCATCTTTTGGCATGATTCAGTCATCAAGCAGGTC
Source organism: Aidingimonas lacisalsi (assembly GCF_008079445.1). Lineage (GTDB taxonomy): Bacteria > Pseudomonadota > Gammaproteobacteria > Pseudomonadales > Halomonadaceae > Aidingimonas > Aidingimonas lacisalsi. The sequence goes on from NZ_VRYH01000004.1 coordinate 446,755, forward strand.
GCCGGCATATCCATAGGTAGACAACCGTTCGATACCCTGTTCGGTAATCAGCACCTGCTCCTCAAGCTTGACCCCTTGCACGCCATCGCGATGGCCGATATAGGCTTCGACACAAAGCGTCATGCCAGGCTCGATGACGCCGTCGTAACCGACATCATCCCAATCACCATCATGAGCAATTAATGGCCATTCCCCCGACATGCCACAGCCGTGGACGATATCGAGATAGCGGTTTTCAAGGTATCCATCGGGGATTGGCCAGGCGCGTTGCGAATACTCCCGGAATGTCATCCCGGGAGACAGCAAGGCGATGTTCGTTTCCAGTTGATCCGCAGCCATCCGGTAAAGCGCTTTCTGATCATGAGTTGGTCCTCCCGCGCCCGGGACATGAAACGTCCGCGAAAAATCCGTGTAATAGCCGAAACACCCCACGATGTCTGTATCAAAGGCAACCAGCTCACCAGGCGCGATCACCTTGTCGGAGCATTCTTGAAACCATGGATTCGTCCGATCACCGGAAGACAGTAATCGTGTTTCGGCATATTCTCCCCCGGTGGCCAGCACATGTTGATTGAAGATCGACCATAACTCGTTTTCCGTCATTCCAGGGCGCAACGCACTTTCCATGCGTTCCATCGCCGCTTCGGTAAGAATGACCGAGCGATAGATCAATGCCAGTTCATCCAGGCTCTTGATGGATTTCGCACCTTCGGTAGCAACGGTGCCATCCACCAATGTGAAGCCGGCATCCGCCAACCCCTGGATGACACCTGTCGGCGCCGATTCGATCCCGATACAACGGCCATTCGTCGAAGAACGGGCGAACAGTCCCTCGATGTCCTTGACGAAAGCGGAGGTATGCTGAGCACACTTTGGCCCACTGTATTGCGGCATGACAGCACGAGCGGGATAGACTTCATCGAGCACGACGGAGCCCCGCGTCAAGTGAAGACACGCACTGAACTCGTACAGTACGACAGGCCCCTCTGCCGCCACATAAAGGTAACGAGCCGGGTTGCGACGCGAGTAAACCTCCATGTTGCGCACACCACACGCATAGCGAATGTTGACTGGATCGAACAGAATCACGGCGTCCATGCCGTGATATGTCATCTGTGCACGTAATCGCGCCAGGCAATACCGCTGAACACGCTCCAGCAGTGCAGTATTGATCTCTGTTTCGCGAAACCTCGCATCACTGTATTGAGTACCATTCGAGCAGCTATCGGGGAGAGAAACTATCCCGCTCATATGCAATTCATTTCCTTTATTTTATGTAGATAACGCAACATTCATCCCATCAAATTATCTTGACGACGCTGATTTTCGGCATCGATGTGTTGTTGAGTCACACGTCCATATATTTTTCGAGTATGCTCCAGACTTCCCATCATGTCGGGCGTTTTCGAATAGCCGAGTAATGTGCACAAACGCTGACCTTTTGCCGATGCCACTCGGTGCATGGAGTACCGGCCCTTGAAAAGCTGCAGATCTCCGGTATTCAGAGTCAGGGACTCAACTCGGTCATGATTGCCTTGCAACACCTCACGCACGGCATCGAAATTTTCATCGCCTGGCTCACGAATGTTCGGACAATACTGGAACTCTCCTCCCTCTTGTGGTCGGCGAGTCATCAGACTGACGATGAACTCATTGGTATCAAAATGCCAGGGAAGTTCAGTGTCATCAGGCATGACGTTGATCACCAAGCCAGCGATCGGGTCCGAGAATTCATATATGACCGGTTCTTCCAAGCAGTCGGCAATGAACCGCATGAAATAAGGGTTCTGATATAAACGTTTGATAATGGCATCATCGGGAATCAGGTCCCTGGCAACGAAACCATTGGTATAATGCTGAAAAAAGCGTATCGGGTGATCTTCCGGTAATGAAGGATCATCCTTTGTCACATAAGGGTTGACGTTGTTATCTGAATAGAATGCTTTCGGCGCCAGCTCTTCGCTTTCTTCTCTCAATAAATCGATGACGTCGGATTTGATGAAATTGGAAAGCAGTGCACAACCATCCCCACGAAGCTGATTTCTTACACGCTCCACCGCCTCCCAATAAAAATGACTTTCCTGCTCTTCACTAGGGCGCTTATCTACAGGGTAGTCGGATAAATTGACGAAACGCCGCAGGGTTTCAATATCACGATCTTGCTTAGCCGTTTCAGTTGCAGCATTGGTTCCCATATAACTTCCCCCTAACACCTCGTTGGATGCGACATATGCTAGGAGGACCCGCGAACGAGTACTAATTAGAATCTCAAGGGACCTGCAACGAGATTTTTATAGGTGCGCAGCGCTCTAATAGAGAGCGCGCAACGTGGAAGCCAGCGGGCTGGCCACTTCAGCTACGTGAGGCTCATCGGCATAAGCCAGATACCATGGAATCGGGGCAATGTCGGCCGCCAAGGGACGCATGGCGACCTTGCCCGCCCGATGGGCGTCCTGTGCGGCCCATTGCGACAGTATGCTCACGCCTTTACCTGCCGCCACCAATTCCAGAATCAAGGACACGGACTCGATCTGAATCATATGCGAGGGATAGATGCCGGCCGGCTGAAAAAAATGCTCGAACTCATGTCCCGCTTCCGGCGACGTGCTATATGTAAAATGCCGACCTTCATCGAACACCTGCGGAGGAATGACAGAGGCATTGGCATAAGCATGTGAAGGCGGTAACACTGCGACAAGCGGCGCCTCGAAGACAGATTCATAGGTGAGTCCACGCTGAGAAGGCACATCGATCATGAGAATGATGTCAACGCGACGAGACAACAACGCTGCCGTCATCTCACGCATTGGCAACCGGACCAGATCGACATCGCGATCATGCTGGTCATACAAGGACGGAATGATATGAGCAAACGTATCATAGGGGCCGATCCCCATGCGCAGAGCCGGCTCCACGCGTCGCGCCAATTGCCATGCTTCATGCTCGGCAGTTTGCAACTGGGGCAATACCTCACGCGCCGTCGCCAGTAGCCGTTTGCCAGGGGAAGTCAGCACCAGGCGACGCCCTTCCCGGATGAACAGCGATACGCCTAATCGACGCTCCATTTCACGCACTCGATGCGTAGCCGCCGGTTGGGTCAATCCGATCGCTGCCGCAGCATCCTGCAGTGTGCCATGCGTCGCGATGGCATCGATGAGTACGTAATACTTGATATCCAGCATGGAAATTCCCTGTTTCTGGCAACGGACCAAACGACTATGTTACCGCCGCCTCTGTGCCTGAAACAAAACTCCCCTCCTCGTCCGATGGAGAAGACGGGTATGCAGGTCGGGTCATACTGACACTCAAGGCATGCTTGCCGGCCGCAGCTACGACTCCTTCAGCCATGCAAAGGCGTCGAGTTCTTCCAGTTCGTCGTGCAGACTCTCGATGCGACGCAACCGACTGTAGCGATCGGTTTGGCCGCGTTCGAACAGCGTGATGCATAGCAGATTCAACACGCTCATGGCTGCAGAGTAGCTATCGAGCAGGGACGACGATCGAACCTGACAGTTGAGTGTCCATGTCGCGAGTTCCGAGGCTTGAGTGGCCGACGGATCCGCCACGAGTAGTATCCGGGCACCGCTATCGCGAGCGATCTCGATGAGTCGGGCGATAGCCGCAACCCGACGACGCATGCCGATCACCACCAGTACGTCCTGCTCGCCCATGTCCACCAGGTCCTCGCCGAGAGTCTGCCCCGCTTGAGGCAGCAGACTCACGTCCGGACGCATCAGCAATAACTGCCGCTGCAGATAGAGCGCCAGCATACGGCTGTTGCGGAAACCGACGACTTGCACACGACGCGCCCTCGCCAGTGCATCCGCGACATCCCGTAATACATCCGGTCGAATGGCCTCCAGCGTGCGCGTCAGATTCAACGTTTCCTGATGAAGATGATCGGCCAGGAACTGGCTTGGCATGGCGGCGTCGTCACGATGACTCGACGACAGATAGACCGGCGACCCCCACTGTTTGGCCTCGCGAACCTGTCGGCGGGCTTCGCTGAAATCCCTGTAGCCCAGCCGTTGAAAAAAGCGTGATGCCGCTGCCTTGGACGTACCGGCCGTCTCGGCCAGTTCCCCGGCACTGTAGTTGGCGATGTCTCCCGGGAAATTGAGCAGCAAATCGCCCAGGCGCTTTTCGGCCGGGGGCAGGGATTCGTAATGCGCCTGAATGCGCGCTTCTAGCGTGATCGGCTCTTTCATCGTGTCCATGCTAGTCATCCTGACACAGGGTGGGAAGAACTGAAAATTAATTTTCACTAACTTGACATAATAAAAATATAGATCCAGATTAAAACCACTGCCTACGACAATCTTGATCTCGGGAACACCATGAGCCAGCTCATTCACGACGACACCATCGACCATCACGTCAACGCACGCGCCTGTCGCGACGCCAGATTTGCAGAACGCCTTCGCGCGGTACTGACTCAACAAGCCATGCAGACGGCCCGCGATGAGATTCGTACCTGGCCGGGGTACCACGTCACTCCGCTGGTCGATCTAGCGGGTGTGGCAGCGCACACTCGCATTACCAGCATCCACTACAAAGACGAGGACAAGCGCTTCGATCTTCACAGTTTCAAGGCACTGGGTGGCGCCTACGCCGTACTTCGGCTGCTGAAACGCCAGCTTCCCTCGGCAACGACCGAGGAACTACTCGCCGGCAAGCACCGCGATGCCGCTACTCACGTCACCGTCTGCTGTGCCACCGATGGTAACCATGGCCGCTCGGTCGCCTGGGGAGCCCATCTATTCGGCGTTGCCTGCGTCATCTATCTCCATCACACCGTGTCCCAGGCTCGGGAAGACGCGATACGCCGCTTCGGTGCAGAAGTTCGCCGCGTGCGGGGTAACTACGATGACGCCATCCGGCAGGCAGCCGAGGACGCCGATACCCACGGCTGGTTCGTGGTCTCGGACACGTCCTATCCGGGCTACATGTCCATTCCACGTGATGTCATGCAGGGCTACACGGTGATGATTGACGAAGCCGTTCAGCAATTGCCACAGCCACCGACCCACTGCTTCATTCAGGGAGGCGTCGGCGGACTGGCGGCAGCCACCGTGGCCCAGCTCTGGGAAGCCTACGGTGAACGTTGCCCGCGCATCGTCGTCGTGGAACCGGATCAAGCCGCCTGCCTGATCACCAGTGCGCGCGAAGGACGCCCCACCCCCGTGCATGGCGATCTCGATACCTTGATGGCCGGCCTGGCATGCGGCGAAACCTCGCTACTGGCCTGGGAAATTCTGGATCAGGGCGTCGACGACTATCTCACCATTACCGACCACGCCGCCGTCGATGCCATGCGACTGCTGGCGAACGGTATCGATGGCGATATCCCGCTGGTTGCCGGCGAGAGTGCCGTCGCCGGACTGGCCGCTCTGCTGATCGCCAGGCAGGACGAGGCCCTGAGCGCCGGCCTGGGACTGGATACCGACAGCCGGGTGCTGTTGATCGGCAGTGAGGGGGCTACCGACCAGGCACTCTACGAACGACTGGTCGGGCTCGCCGTCGAGGATATTGACACAGGAGCCAAGCAGCATGCATGACACACTACGCATCAATGGCGACCGCCTGCGGCAGCGCCTGTCGGAACTCGGCAACATCGGTGCCCTTCCCGGCGGCGGCGTCTGTCGTCTAGCCCTGACGGATGAAGACCGCCAGGGACGTGACACCGTCATGAACTGGATGCGAGAACTGGGTCTGGACGTCACGGTGGACGTGATGGGCAATGTGTTCGGTATCCGCCCGGGCAGTGCAGAAGGCCCGCCGGTCATGACCGGCTCCCACATCGACACCGTGCGTACCGGCGGCCTCTATGACGGCAGCTTGGGGGTATTGAGCGGTCTCGAAGCGATCGAAACCCTCAACGACGCCGGTATCACCACACGACGGCCATTATGCGTCGCCTTCTTCAATAACGAGGAAGGCGCCCGCTTTGCGCCGGACATGATGGGAAGTCTCGTCTACGTCGGCGGCATGTCGCTCGAAGAGGCCATGGCCACCGAAGGCATTGATGGCAAGACGGTCGGTGAATGCATGCAGGCCATCGGCGCCCAGGGCGACGCCCCGGTCGGCAACCCCGACGTTCACGCGTTCGTCGAAATCCATGTCGAACAAGGCCCCGTACTGGAGGAGTCCGGCATCACGATTGGTGCCGTCGAAAAAGTTCAAGGCATTTCCTGGACCGAGTTCACGTTGACCGGCACCTCCAACCATGCCGGCACCACACCGATGCGCCTACGTCACGATGCCGGTTATGTAGCAATGGCGACCGCCAGCTTCGTACGCGACCTCGCTACGCGTTTGGGTGGCGATCAGGTGGCTACCGTGGGAGCCTTCGAAATCGGTCCCAATCTGGTCAACGTCGTCCCCAATCACGCCCGTTTCACCGTCGACCTGCGCAATACCGACAGCGACCGTCTGCAGCAGGCCGAATGGCAGCTCCACGAATTCATCACCCAACTCGCCGAACGCGAGGGTGTCACGCTGGAACGACGCCAACTGGCACGCTTCGAGCCGGTGCCGTTCGATCCCGCTATGGTCGACCGAGTCGAGGCTGCCGCCCGTACTCAAGGACTCAGCGTCATGCGGATGCCCAGCGGTGCCGGCCACGATGCACAGATGCTCGCCCGAGTCTGCCCGACCAGCATGATTTTCGTACCCAGCGTCGACGGTATCAGCCATAACATCGAAGAATACACTGCGCCTGACGATCTGGAAGCCGGGGCCAACGTACTGCTTCAAGTGCTGCTCGACCTGGCCGCTTGACTGCTGACAAGGAACGACCAATGAACCGTAGATTGACGATTGCCGCCGCCCAACTCGGCCCCATTACCCGCGATGAATCGCGTCACGACGTCGTGGCACGTCTGCAGGACATGATGCGTCGCGCTCACAGCCGGGGGGCTCGACTAGTCGTGTTTCCCGAATTGGCGCTGACCACCTTTTTCCCGCGCTGGTATTTCGAGGATCAGGCCGACATCGATGCCTTTTTCGAGCGCGACATGCCCGGCCCCGAGACACAACCCTTGTTCGATACCGCCCGAGAGTTGGGTCTCGGTTTCTATATCGGCTATGCCGAACGGATCGCACAGAACGACCGTATCCAACGTTTCAACACCGCGATCCTGGTCGGAGGCGACGGTCGCATCATCGGCAAGTATCGCAAGATCCATTTACCCGGGCATGATGAACATGAGCCCTGGCGACCGTTCCAGCACCTCGAAAAGCGCTATTTCGAAATCGGCGATCTGGGATTCGGTACTTGGGAGGCCCTCGGCGGTACCCTGGGTATGGCCCTATGCAACGACCGCCGCTGGCCGGAGACCTATCGTATGCTTGCCCTGCAAGGTGCGGAAGTCATGCTGCTGGGGTACAACACCCCCATCCACTACCCACCGGTACCCGAACACGATCATCTGCAGGGCTTTCATAACCATATATGCATGCAGGCAGGCGCTTACCAGAACGGCATGTGGGTCGTCAGCGTCGCCAAGGCCGGCGATGAGGAAGGCTGCCGGCTACTCGGTCAAAGCAGTATCATTGCCCCTACCGGCGAGATCGTCGCCATGACCTCGAGCCAGGAAGACGAACTTCTCATTCACGATTGCGATCTTGATCAGACCCGAAAAATTCGAGAACACATTTTCAACTTCAAACGTCATCGACAACCGCAACAGTATGGATTGATCACCGAGTATTGAACGAAGCCATCCCTACATGGATTCCGCAACGTAACCGGCTATTCATGTCATGGAATGACTGAAGCTTATTGACGACAAAACAGCCAATCACAACATTAGTGAAACACGAAACACAATGCACCAATAAAGTGCACAATACAAAACAAGTGACTTACCAATAACATTATATCTTATTGATAATTATGGATATAAAAATAACAGGCAAAAAAATTGCCCCCATTGAAGGATCGGTATCACTGATACGAATTCTGTAACGACCTAATGATAAATAGCCAAAAGGCTCACGATCATGAACCAGATCCACCACTACGTACAATCCATCAGTGACAGCCTCGACCGTTGGGTTGAAAGAACCTGTGTCGCCTTGCTGGGCATTCTGGTACTCACTGTATGGATCGGCATCCTGTCACGCTACATCCTGCCCTGGAACCTTACCTTCACGGAGGAACTGGCAAGATATCTGATGATCTGGACGGCACTATTGGCTATCTCCATCGGGATATGCCGCCGACAACATGTCGGCATGTTAGTGATTTTCGAACGTCTCCCCCGAGTGCTGTCGAAAGCGCTGGCACTCTTCTTTGACGTCATCGCCTTCATCTTCTTTGCGTTCATGTTCTATTACGGCATCGGCCACGTCGAACAAGGATTCTCCCAGGTCACCATGATCTACGGCATGCCCAAGGGCTATCCCTACCTGGTCATTCCGGTGGCCTCGGCATTGGCCTGCATTCAACTGTGTCTGGCGCTGTTACGCGACCTATTGGCCGACAAACCGAAAACCGCCATCGAACATACCTGAACCGAGAGGATAATCCCATGGTACTGGTTGCCGTCACGTTCTTCGTACTTCTTCTGCTGGGTATGCCGGTCGGGCTCGTTCTCGGTGTCGCCGGGTTAACCGGACTGATCGATATGGGCGGCGACCAGTTTCTGTCCATGGTCCCCGGCCGCTTCTTTTCCGGACTCAATCTGTTCGCTTTTCTCGCCATGCCGTTTTTCATCCTGGCCGGCGAAATCATGAATCGCTCAGGCATGACACTGAGCCTCGTCAATTTCGCTCAGGCACTCGTCGGCTGGCTGCGGGGCGGGATGGCGCACTCCAACATGCTCGCCTCCGTTCTCTTCGCCGGTTTGACAGGGTCCGCCACCGCAGACGCGGCGGCTTTCGGCAACACCTTTGTGCCCGCGATGAAGAAAGCCGGCTATCGCGGCGATTACGCCTGTGCCGTCACGGCTGCCGGCTCCATCATCGGGCCGATCATTCCGCCTTCGACCCTGGCCATCATCTATGGCTCCCTCATGGGGGTATCGATTGCCGGTCTCTTCGCGGCGGGCATCATTCCCGGCCTGCTTCTCTGCTTGGTATGCATGTGCCTGATCGCCGCCACCGCCCGACGGCTGAAACTTCCCAAGGACGATACACGGCCCAGCTTATTCCGGATCTTCAAGGAATTTCGTGCGAGCTTGCTGGCACTGATCCTGCCCGTCTTCATTCTCGGCTCGATCCTGTTAGGTTTCACGACCCCGACCGAAGCCGCCGCCCTGGCCGTGTTCTATGCGCTGTTCGTGGGTTGCGTCATCTATCGCAACATCTCGTGGAGCGACCTGTACGAGATGTTGGCGCGAACAGTGGTGATCTGCGGCATCATTTTCTTGATCATCGCTTCGGCCTCGATTCTCGGCTGGTGGATGACCTTCAACCAGATTCCCCAGATGATCGCCGACGGTTTTCTCTCCATTTCGGAAACGCCAGCCATCGTGCTCGGCATGATCATCGTGCTATTGCTGTTCATCGGGCTGTTCATGGACATCAATGCGGCTCTTATCATCCTGGCTCCGGTACTGACGCCTCTGACGCTCTCCATCGGTATGGATCCCATCCACGCCGGGATGATCATCATTCTCGCCTTGACGATTTCTCTGATGACGCCCCCGGTCGGTGCCTGCCTGTTCGTACTGGCATCGGTCACCGGCGAACGTATTGAATCCATCACCAGATATCTGTGGCCATTCATTCTCGTTGAACTGGGAGTTCTGTTTCTCACCGCTTACTGGGAACCCGTCTCCCTCTTCATACCCAGCCTGTTCGGACTCTCAGGTTAGTCCGGCAGTCAACCTCAGCAAGGAGTCATCCATGCGACACATCAATCCAAAAACAATGACGTCCATCGCACTGTCCTTCGGTCTCGTTGCCAGTTTCCCGGTGGCCGCCGAAACGACGATGCGGATTGCCCACCTCAACCCACCCGAGCCGACGGAAAGCCACTCCGGCGCCATGACCGCCGTCTTCAAACAACTCGTGGAAACGGCCAGTAGTGGTGACATCCAGGTAGAAATCTACCCGTCCGGCCAATTGGGAGAAGATTCCGACGCGATCAACCAGGTGCGCCAGGGTGTCGTCGAATCATCCATCTCCTCTGCCGGAGGTATCGCGGAACATTATCCGCCTATCGGCGTTTTCGACATGCCGTTCGCCTTCCCGAACATCGGTGTCGCTACCGAGGTCATCTCGCTGGACAGCGAGTTCGGTCAAACGCTCGCCGATGACATCCATGCAGAAACCGGTCTCAAGGTGATGGGTCTGCTGGATAGTGGCGGTTTCTTCCAGTTCACAAACTCACAGCGTCCCATCACTTCACCGGAAGATATGGACGGGCTGCAGATTCGCACCATGACACTGCCGACCCATGAAGCCATGATCAATGCACTGGGTGCCGAGGCCACCCCCCTCGCCTGGTCGGAAGTCTATACCGCGCTCGAAACCGGCGTCGCCGATGGACAGATGAACCCCATTCAGCAGACCGCTTTCGCCAATTTCGATGAAGTCCAGGATTACCTGACCATCAGCAACCACGTGATCACGCCCTATGTCTGGGTCGTCAATGAAGACTTCTACAATGGCTTGTCCGCAGAAAACCAGGAGATCCTCGACTGGGCCTCGGATATTGCCGTGGACGCCGGACGTTCGATGTCACGCATCATAGAAGCGTCGGATGAAGGGCTGCCTCAGTTGGCCGAGAACATGGAAGTGAACACCCTCAGCGATGATGCGCGTCAAGCGTTCCAGGATGCCGCCCAACCGGCGGTACGGGACGTCATCGAAGACCGCTACGGTGAAAAAGGCACTGAGTTGCTGAACGCCATGATGGCAGCCATCGAGGAAGCCAACGAGTAACGTTACGTCCTGTACAGCAATAACGTTCAAGAAGGGGCTACGGCCCCTTCTGGCATGCAGGCATTCACGTGCTCTCGCGCACAGCCAGTCGGTAGCCGAGATCGACACGCTGCGAATGCCGCTCGCGCCCTGCCAGACGGTCGAGCATCATCTCCGCCGCCTTGACGCCCATTTCGAAACGCGGCAAGGCCACCGTCGTCAGCCGTGGGGTCAGATGTTCGGCCAGGGACAAGCCCAGGTAACCACCAATGGCAACGTCTTCGGGCACCCGAATGCCCTGACGGTTGGCCTCCATGATCGCTCCGGCCGCCAGATTGTCGTTGGCGAAATGAATGGCATCGATATCCGGTCGCGCTTCCAGGGCCTCGAGAAATACGCGACGCCCCGCCTCGTACGATGCCGGCTCCTCGTTCTGAAACAACAACGTGCCATCGAGCCCCGCACGCTCCAACACTTCACGGTGAGCCTGATAACGATAGCGGGCGCGATAATCACGCTCCATCCCCGTGCCCAGGAAGGCGATACGGCGGTAACCACGCTCCACCAGGTGACTCGCCATGCATCCCCCCGCTTCACTGGTCTCGACGCCAACATTCATATCGATGAATGACGTCCCCAGTTCCATGAGCTCGACCACGGGTCGCCCCCATGCCTTCAACCGTTGCACGGTCGTATCTCGATGGTGCAATCCCGTCATGATCACGCCCGAAGGTGAATACCCCAGCACGGAGTCGACCAGCGCCGCCTCGCGATTCAAGTCGTAATCCGTTGAGCCAAGCAACACCTGGTAACCAGCATTTTCGAGCGTCTGCTGGATCCCGTGGATGACCTCGATGAACGTCAATATCGACAACGACGGTACCACGACCGGAATGACCTTCGTTCCCGCCGACGCCAGCCCACCCGCAATCAGGTTGGGCACATACCCCAACACCTTGACGGCATGATCGACACGCTCCCTCAACTTGGCGGAAACCTTTTCCGGCGTGTTCAGTGCACGTGACACGGTAATGGGCGCAACCCCGGCATGTCGGGCGACATCCTCCAGCGTCACCCGATTTTCGCCCTGATGTCGACGACGTTCCCTGTTGGCCAACTTCTCACTCGGCATGGTTCGTACTCTTACCCTCGTGTGCGTTTTCCCCATTCTCAGTGTAACCCAATACACATTTTTTGGTAGCGCTACCAAAAACTCCGTGCTAGCTTTTCTCATAAGGTACGGGAGTTAGACCGAACAGCATGTTTGACGTCGTAGGAACGGTTTCAACCGCGATGCAGGGCGATACGCCCTGCCCGGTGCAGACCACCACCGGGAGCCTGACGGCCCCCACCGCGATGGAAGTCGCTACTACATCGAGCTGCGGAGAAACAAGACATGATGACAAATAACTATCACTCAAAATGGTAGCGCTACCAAAACGATCAAAGGCGTTCGCCAAAGCGTCGCCACGACAGGACCTCGACCAAAGGGTCGCGCTGCGGGCAAATGAACGCCCGTTTTCAGGACGATGCATCAACAACACGCCAACTCCACAGGAGAGAACCGTCATGAAGACAATAAAAGCTAGCGGTATCGTATTAACCGGTCTCGCTGCATGGGGCACCGCCCTGTCAGCGTCGGCCGAAGAATTGGCCATCGCCATTCACGTAGAACCGTCTCACGCCATGTTCCAGGTCGGCGAACGTCTCAAGGAGACGATCGAGGAAAAGACCGATGGCGAGTTTTCCGTCACCCTACTGGGTACGGAAGTTGGCGGAGAACGGGATCACCTCGAAGGCGCCAGCAACGGTGAATACGAAATCGCTCTAGGCGGCTCCATGCCAATGACGCTCTACGCGGAACAGTTTGCCGCCGCCGACCTGCCGTTCGTTTATGGTTCCAGCGAGGAAGCTCGCGAAGTCTATGCCGGAGAAACGGGCGAGTTGCTCAACGAACAACTCATCGATAACGGCAACATGCGGCTGGTGGCTCTTTCCGCCCGCAACCCGCGCAACCTCACTTCCAACTTCCCGGTTGAAACGCCCGAGGATGTACAGGATGTCCGCATGCGCGTGCCGGAAATCGCCCCCTGGGTGCAAATCTGGGAAGAGATAGGCGCCCTGCCCAGCCCGATCGCCTGGCCCGAGGTATACACCTCCCTGCAGACCGGCGTGATCGACATGCAGGAAAATCCGGTCGATCTGATTCACGCCGGCAAGATCTACGAGGTCCAGGACCATATCAACAAGACCGAGCACGTCTACTCGTTCTTCCATTGGTTGATGAACGAAGATTTCTATCAAGGGCTGTCGGAAGAGAACCGCGAAGTCATCCTTGGCGCCATCGAGGACGCTACCAATTGGGGTGACGACATGGTCGCCGAAGGACAGGCCGAGCTCTACGAGCAACTTCAGGAAGAAGGCATGACCGTCGTCGAGCCGGATGTCGCCGCTTTCCGGAGCGCTGCCGAACCGGCCATTCGGGACATTGCCGAAGACTATCACCCAGCGGTACGCGACTACGTGCTCTCACTGCTCGAAGAGTAACGGCGCGACAGCACCAACTCCGAAAACGGTACGATCATGCCCGCTCTCGCCGCACGGCGGAGCGGGCTGAACGATCCCGTTACGGTTTCTGAAATCATGGCCACCTGGGGGTTCACGTGACCTTCTCGACACTCACCACCCGGACCGTCGAGCGTGCCTGGCAATTGCTGACCGGCATCGTGATGACTGCCTTTGCCCTGATGCTGACCATCATGGCAATTCAGGTCATCTCGCGCTATGTCCTCGGCATCGCCGTTCCCTGGACGGATGAAGCTTCACGCTATCTCTTCCTGGCCGAAATCTTCCTCGGCTCGATCCTGGCATTGCATCACCAGGAACACATTCGCATTACCGTGCTCGTCGACATCCTGCCACCGGCCATGCGCCGAATCGCCGCCAGCGTGGCAGATGTCATCTGCATCATTGTGCTCGTGATGCTGGTCGTCGGGGCCTGGAACATGATGGGCCGCACCGCCGGCATTCTCGCCAGCACCTTCAACCTTAGCTTCTCCTATATCTACTTCATTCAAGGCCTGTCGGCGCTGATCATGATCGGCCTGTTGGCAGGCAATCTCTATCGCCGGCTCAACGGCAGGAGCGACTGACCATGGAAATCTTCATCATCATGTTCGTCGGCCTGATAGTGCTGCTGGCCATCGGTGTCCCGGTCGCCTTCGCCATGATCGCTTCGTCGGCACTCGTTCTGGCTTATGCGCGCGGCCTGGAAGCGATCCCGATGGAAATGATCGCCCAGCGTACGTTGTATGGGGTCAACAGCTTTACCCTGCTGGCGATCCCCGCCTTCCTGCTGATCGGCCGGCTTATGAACGCCGCCGGGATATCGGATCGCGTCTTCGACATCGCCCGCACCATGGTCGGCCACTTCAAGGGTGGACTTGGCCACGTCAATGTCGTTGCCAGCATGCTGTTTGCCGGCATGTCGGGCTCGGCAGTCGCCGATGCCGGTGGGCTCGGCTCGGTCGAGATCAAGGCAATGGAAGACGATGGTTACCCCACCGGGTTCAGTGCAGCAGTTACCGCCAGCTCGGCCACCATCGGACCGATCATTCCTCCCAGCATTCCGGCGGTTATCTATGGCGCCCTGGCCAATGCCTCGATCGCTTCCATTTTTTTGGCATCGATCATACCCGGGCTGTTCATGGGACTGGGCTTGATGATCATGATTGCGATCATCTCCCATCGCCGTGGTTATCCGACGCGCGCACGAGCCCGCCTAGGCGAGTTCATCAGCGCCTTGTCACGCGGCATGCTGCCCATGCTGACACCGCTGATCATCATCGTCGGCATTCTCTCGGGCATTTTCACGCCGACGGAAGCCTCGGTAGTCGCATTACTCTACTGCATGATCATCTCGTTCATGGTCTACCGTTCCATCAGCTTTCGGGACTTCCTGGGCATTCTGAAAGCCACCGCCATCGATACCGCAGCGTTGCTTTTCATCATCGCCGGCAGCGCCTTGTACAGTTGGGTCCTCGCCCGCTACCAGGTGACCGCGCTGGTCGCCGACTTCTTGCTGGCCACAGTGACCGACCCACTGGCCCTGTTGCTGATACTGGCCCTGTTCATCCTGTTGATCGGCTTGTTCATCGACTCGGTTCCCGCACTGTTTCTGCTGACACCATTGTTGGTACCGGTCGTGGTCCAGTACGGCATCGACCCCGTTCACTTCGGTGTCGTCATGATCTTTACCTTGATGATCGGATTGATAACGCCCCCCGTAGGGACCGTGCTCTTCACGATACAGAAGATCACCAACATGTCGTTTTCGGACCTGGTACGCGAAACCATACCCTTTTATATCCCGTTGTTCGCCGTACTGCTGATCATCACCTGCTTTCCGTCGATCGTCATGTTCCTGCCCAACCTGGTCTTCAACTGATGCACGGCCAAGCACCATCCAAGAGGAGAATCCAACCATGGCAGTACTGATTACCGGAGGCCTCGGCCACGTCGGTTCCTGGGTCGCCTACCAGCTCGCCAAGCAAGGCAAAAAGATCATCATCTGCGACATGGCCGCCGGTCACTTCGATCGCCTGGAACTCGACTACCTGGAGGAAGTGCGCGACCAGCTAGTCCTGGAAAGCGTCGATGTACTCGACTATCACACCATGTTCGAGACGCTGCTACGTCATCGCGATGAGTTGGAAGGGGTCATTCACGGCGTATCTGTGATTGCAGGCCCTCATTTCCAGCAACGTCCCTTCAAGCATATTTCGATCAATGCCACCGGCACACTGAACGTGCTCGAAATCTGCCGCATCCTCGGTATCGAGCGCATCGTCAACATGAGCTCCGGTGCCGTTTACGGCGATGCACCTGGCGGTCAGACCGAGGCAACGCCCTACAAGGCAACCGATCTCTACGGTGCCACCAAGATCGCCGGTGAACTCTATGGCATTCAATACAGTGACACCTACGGGATGGACGTCCGAAATGCGCGCCTGTTCTTCGTTTACGGCCCGGGTAAACGTCCATCGCATATGCATCCGGTCTATCAGGCGCTGTTCGGCCCTCTGGAAGGAATGGATGACATCCGTTCCGAGAATGGAGCCGACCAGGCATTGGACTGGACCCATGTCGAGGACACCGCCCGAGGCATCGTCCTGCTGTTCCAGAAAGATCACGTCAGTGAACGCAACTTCAATATCTCCAGTGGTGTCACCATCGACCATCGGGAGCTCGTCGACCACGTCGCCGATACCCTCGGCAAGCGCGCCAACGTCACGCTGGGGCCGGGCCCATTCGCCGGCCGTGGCTCGCCACTGGATATCACGCTGGCACGTCGCGAACTCGGCTTCGCCCCGGTCTACACCGACATAAAGGCTGGACTGGCGGATTACCGACGGTGGCTGCAAGGTCTCAGATCTTGAGCCAGGCATGATGGCAGGTGTGGCATAAGGGCAGCGACTAAACGAAAAACGGTTCGGTAAAATCAGCGGCATCACGCAATCGCTGGGCTAACTCATCCAGCAGCTTGATGCGTACACCATCGTGGTAGAACGCATGATAGCTGATATCCGGCAGTGAAGGCGTGGTGTCGATAACCACCAGCGACTCATTTCTCGCCAAGCGTTGCACACAACGCTTGGGTAGTACGCTGATGCCACGCCCCGCCGTGACCAAGCCCACCAAAGCGAGCAGGTTATCCGCCGTCAACGTCGCCGCCCCCATTCCTTGATGGTATAACCAGCGGTTGATGTGTTGCGCGAAACCGGAACGCTTGCCTTGGCCGATCAGCGTGTAATCGTCTAGCATACTGATCGGTAAGGGCTGGGGGGCTTCTACCGCTCCCTCGCACGCCATCAGCGCCATTTCCACATCTTCGATCCTACGCGTTTCCACTCCAGGTTGAGCGAAAGCTTCCGGCATGAACGGGATCACGACCAGATCGAGTTCGTCATCCTGAAACTGCTGATACAGCGTCCGGCTCATGTCGATGGTGATATCCAGTCGTACCTCAGGGCGCTCGACCGTATAGTCGCTCAGGAAGTTAGGTAGCCATGTCAACGCCGCCAATTCGGTAAAACCGATACGTACCCGATGAAACGTGCGTTCGGACTCTCGGTTCAACTCATGGATTTTCTGTGCATTTCCCAGTGTCGAGTAAGCAAGCTCGAGTATGCGCTCGCCATCTTCCGTCAGCCGCGCCACTCGATGGGAACGATCGAATAGCCGTAAGCCAGTGGAGTCTTCCAGTTCGGAAATGCGCTTGGAGACCGTCGATTGAGTGGCATTCAACCGTTGCGCAGCACGTTCGAACGTTCCCAATTCGACGACTTGCACGAATGCCTGAAGTTGCTTGAGCGTCAACATAGCGACTCATCATCACATGAAAAAAACGAATATTATTTTATGAAACTTATTCGCTTTTATGAAAGCATTAATACTCAGTACGATGATCAAGCACCTGTAGCGGTGCGCTCCAGCAAGTAGGCCAATTCCAGAACACAACAGCAATAAGGAGTCTCCCGATGGTGGGAAAACAACGAATCACCCAATGGTTCCCGCTCACCGCAATGGCCGCGCTCATCAGCGTAGGTACCGCCACGACGACCCTAGCGGCAGACTACCCGGAAAAACCCATCCAGCTCATCGTCTCTTATGGAGAAGGTGGTAGCACCGACACCATGGCACGGATTTTCGCCAAATATGCCGAGGACGTCATCGGCGAACGCATGGTAGTGGTCAACAAGCCAGGCGCAGGCGGCGAACTGGGTTGGGTCCATCTAGCCAATGCCGAGCCAGATGGTTACACCATCGGGCTCATAAACTCTCCCGTCGTGGAGGTCTATCCATTCACGCGTGAAGACACTGTTGGATACGAGTACGAAGCCATTCGCCCATTGGCCAATGTGGTGACTGACCCGGGGATCCTGGCGGTCGACGCAGACAGTCCCTATCAGGATCTGGATGCCTTCGTGACAGCGGCTCAGGACGACCCTGACTCGATCACCGTTTCACACGAGGGTGTCGGTGGTGATGACCACCTGGCCGCGATCAATTTTGCCAAAGAAGCGAACCTCGACCTCAATTTCGTCACCTTCAATGGCAATGCCGAAGCGACAGCGGCCCTGCTGGGCGGACACATCACTGCTTTCGAAGGCAATATGTCGGAAGCCGCATCACAAGTTCAAGAAGGTGAAATCCGGGCACTGGCCGTCTGGTCCGATGAGCGGATGGATGCCATCCCCGACGTCCCCACTGGGAAAGAGCAGGGATATGACGTCGAAGCAGCCGCCTCACGCGGTTTCGCCGTGCCGGCGGATGTTCCGCAGGATATCTATGACAAGCTCCTCGACGTCATGCAGGAAGTCATCGAAGACCCCGAGTTCCGTGACGAGATGGCCGCACTCAACATGCCGGTCAACCCAATCTACGGCCAGGACTATGCTGACTTCCTGGATGCGAGTCATGAACGCCTGAAAGCGCTATGGGAAGAGGATCCCTGGATCGACGCAGAATAACGCATTCAGGAGCGTGGACATGACACTCAAATGGATCGATCGCGGTGTCGCCCTGCTGCTTGGCTTGGGATGCACAATGATCGTAGCAACTGGTCTCATGATGCGTGGCGACGCGGGGGTCATCCCCGCGATCGCCGGTAGTCTCGGTATTTTCGCTTGTCTAGGCGTTGGCATCACAACGTGCAAACGTGCCGGCGATGATGCTCCTCCGACACCGCTGCCAATATACCGGTTCAGTATCTGGGGCCTGTGTGTACTGGGACTGATGGTACTGATGGTGTCGGTGGGTACGATCGTCGCGTTACTACTCTTTCTGTTGGCCAGCTTGCGGTTACTCGCCGGACTTGGGTGGCGTCAGGCCATTTCGATCGCGGTCGTCTTCACTGCGTTGATCTACTTGGTGTTTGCACAGCTACTGGGAGTCCCCTTACCCACCGGGCAGCTCTCATTCACATAGTTTGTCCAAACGATACCCTCCACGGAGATCGCCATGGATGCCTTGCTTCCCGCTCTCGGTAATGTGTTCTTGCCAGCGGCCCTGCTCACCCTTCTCGTAGGGACTCTAGCCGGTGTCGTGATCGGTTCACTACCGGGGCTATCATCAACGATGGGGGTCGCTTTATGCATTCCCATCACCTTCAACATGCCGCCGGATCTAGCGTTGATCCTGCTTGGTGCTGTCTATGTCAGTTCGGTCTATGGTGGATCGGTCGCAGCAATCTTGTTGCGAACTCCCGGCACCGATGCCTCCATCGCCACGACCTTTGATGGCTATCCGCTGGCGGCAGCAGGGCGAGGCGGCGAAGCGCTTGGTATTGCCACCATTGCGTCCCTGATTGGTGGTATCTTCAGCGTCATCGTGCTGCTAGTGATCGCCCCGCCACTATCAACCATCGCCTTGGCATTCGGTCCGCAGGAATACACATTACTGGCTATCTTCGGCTTGGTAACGATCATCGGTGTGGCCTCGGAGCGGCCACTCAAGGGAATGCTGACTGCCGCCATGGGTCTGGTCCTGGCTTGCGTCGGGCTGGATGCCTTCACCGGCATTCAGCGATTCACCTTCGGCCAGAGCGAACTCTTTGACGGCGTGCCTTTACTACCGGCACTGATCGGCCTGTTCTCGGTATCACAGGCCTTCAATCTCAGCATCCCTGCTGGCGGCGGCATCCTCAACGATCAAAGCCAACCGCTTCAGGGACGCCGTTTACCCCCCTGGCAGAGTATCCGTCGTTGCTTTAGAACGATCATGCGCTCCTCGGTCATTGGCTCTATCATCGGTATCCTTCCCGGTGCCGGTACGAGCATTGCCTCATTCATCTCCTATAATGAAGCACGACGGCATTCCGCCACGCCTGAACGCTTCGGCAAGGGGGAAATCGAAGGCGTTGCTGCATCCGAATCGGCTAACAACGCCGTCACCGGCGGCACCCTGATTCCTACACTGACACTCGGCATTCCTGGTAACGCCGTCACTGCGGTATTTGTCGGTGGGCTGACCATCCACGGCATGATCCCCGGCCCTAGCCTATTTACCGACCATGCCGAAACGACCTACACCCTCATTCTTTCACTGCTACTCGCCAATCTACTCTTTGCCGCTCTCGGCTTGTGGTTGTGCCGCTACTTGATCGTGATCACCAGAGTTCCGGGACCGGTTCTAGGCCCCATGATCCTCATTTTCAGTGTGATCGGCACCTATGCACTACGCAATGAAATCTTCGATGTGTGGTTGACCATAGCATTCGGCGTGATCGGCTATTTCATGGAACGCTGGCGTTATCCAGCGGCACCATTGGTAATCGCCCTGATTCTCGGCCCCATCCTGGAGGTCAACTTTCGCCGCTCGATGCAGATCTCACACTGGGACCTGAGCACCTTCTTCACCCGGCCGCTGTCTCTGGCGTTGTGCCTGCTGGTGATCGTTGCCCTGGCCTACCCACTATGGAGCCGGTGGCGCCGTCGCAAGACTGCATTGAATTGATTCACCCATAACGCCCCTGCACCAACGAGGAATGCATCGGGGCGATCAGCACTCATACTTTCAGGGAAAAGACACCATGGCAACGACAGAACAAACGACCGGCACCCATCCAGGCTCCTCTCATGCCAATGACTGCACTCTCTTACCGGACGCTCTACTAGGTCATATCCGGGAGAGATTTCACTATGTCGAACATTGCCCCTATGCCGGCAAACGCATCTTCCTGGAAAATGCCGGGGGATCGCTGACTCTAAAGTCAGTAGTGCAACGGACTGCAGACATTGCCGCGATTCCTGACAATGAACACCGTGATAACCCCGCCTCGCAGGCACTATCCGAGATAGTCAATCAGGGGCGCAAGGACCTGACCACCTTCTTCGGTGCCTCGAACGGAACCCTGTTCGGTGGTGAAACCGGTACGGAATGCCTATTTCGCATAATTCGTACTGCTGCACTCAACGCACCAGCCGGCGGCAATATGATCGCCTGCGAAATAGAACACCCGGCCACTTTCGACGCCTCTGCTCAATGGGCCGACAGGACCCAGCGTGAGTGGATTCGTATACCGTTCGATGCCCATACCGGTCGCGTCACGGCCACTGATTACGCCACGCATGTTCGCCCTGATACGCGTATCGCCACCATACTGCATACCAGTCCGATCACTGGCCAGACGATGGACATCGGCGCCATTGCGCACCAGATTCGTAGGATCGCCCCCGAATGTTTCATCATCGTCGACGGCATACAACATGCCCCACACGGCTATCTGGAAATTGACGACTACGACGTCGATGCATACGTCGTCTCTCTCTACAAGGCTTTCTGCCGTTTCAACAATGGCTATGCATGGCTTTCCGAACGGCTCAACACCATTGACCACGACCGATTGCTGAGCAAGCCGAAAGATGCCTGGGAGCTGGGCAGCCGTGATCCCTCGGCCTTGGCGGGAGCCAGCGCCGTCATTGATTATCTCGACTGGCTGGGCAGCCATGTAACGACGGCAGAGTCGCGACGCGAACGTCTGATCGCTGCCGGCACCGCAATCCGTGAACACGAACAGGCACTGATCCATTGGTTGCTTAACGGGCGCAATGGACTCAAAGGACTGACCGACTACCCACAGGTTCGACTCATCGGCGAAAAAGACTCCCCTTATCGTGAAGGGGTGGTCTCCTTTGAAGTTCAGAACATGGATGCCAAACAGCTCGTCTCCCGACTCGGCGAACGCGGCATACGTGTCCATGCCCGTTCCAACGACGTGTTCTCGGGTAACATCCTTCGCCCATTGAGCATGGATGCCGTGACAAGAATTTCTGTGGCACATTACAACAGCATCACGGAAATCGATACTTGCCTGTCAGTGCTGAGCGAGATACTGGAATCAGCGTGAATCGTCTTATCCATGCATGCCTTACAACGAAACCGGCCCCGCAGTGCGGGGCCGGTTTCCACTAGCCATCGTGGCCAATGTCACGCCGGGCGCAGGTGCCCGACAAGCATCAACGCCTCATTGGCCACCACCTTGGCTCTGGTTCTGCTGTTGTTGCCGCATCTGCTCTTGCATCTGCTGCATTTGCTGGCGCTGCTTGGCTACCTGTTCATCGAGCGTGTCACGCTGTTCCTGGGTAAACACTGCTTCCATCTTGGACTGCATCAGCAGGCGTTCGGCCATCATGTCCGCAGTCATATCGCCAAGCTTCTGGCTATCCGCGCGAATCGCGGCCTCATCGTAATCCGGGCCGACATGCTCACTCAGTTGCTGTTGCAGGGCCTGAATCTCCTGGCGTTTCTCACTCATCCCGTTCTGCATTTCATTCATCAACGAGCGCATTTCCTCTTCCTGTCCGGCATCCAGATCCACCATCTCATCGATCTGGCTAACCTGGTCGTCGACACTGGGCGCACCCATCTGTTGACCGCCACCCATTTGCTGGGCCATGGCAGGGGCACTGATCATCATTGCGGCGAGTGCCGGGGCAAAAAGCTTGGCTACCTTCATGGTTACTCCAATTGCGTACGTATTGCGTAGTCGACCCTAACGTATCCGGGCCCAACGATATACCCTACACGGGCTGGTCCGTTTCATCATCAACGGACCGGTCTTCCCTGCGACCACACAAACGCGAAAAAATTCGACCGACCAAGACCTCCAGATTCCGTCCGGCATGCCGCCGGAGGTGCGCGCCGTCAGTCACGTCAGGCCAAGCATCGAAGAGTTGGTAGTCAATTGCCCGGACAGAGTCAGGTATTTCTCGATCACCATCAAGGAAACGAGCAACTCCGTTTGCTTATCATAGAACTGATCGGCAAATTGCTGTGCATTCGACACGATCGCTTTCGCTTCGGCAGGGTAGTTCAGATAATACTCGATCTTCTCCCCGAGATCCGAAAAGTCATCGGCAAGCTGGACATAATGAAAGCCGGGAATCAGCCGGCCTTCCATGAACCATGTCTCATAGCGAGGCCGGGGCATCAGACACAGGGAATTGGACGACAGCACCCATTTCAGATTCGTCGCCACGTCCTTGCCTTCCACACTCAGGATGAACTTGTACTGCAGTTGCTCGCGAATCGATAGCGGCCCACGGTCGTACGTCCCCGTCGGGTCACCACCGACCGCACCAATGTCACATAACGGATGAGAAAAATTGTCTGCGACGAATTGTCGACGATGCGCCTGATGTATGGAACCACGCCACACGGCCAACGGCTGTTTCTCGTCGAATGACACACGGTCACGCAAGCGATAATAATGGCGAACCCGGTTGAGTTTCAGAAGCACTGAGTTGGCATTCCCGCTATCCACCGGACGGCTTTTCACGAAGGTCGGTTCGTCAGGCACGCGCGTGCAGTCACCGAACAGATAGGAAAAGCGCACATCGGCAGGAAAATAGCGTGCAACGTGCTTGAAATCCAGATGATAGGCGGAACGCCTCGTACCTACCCTGAAGTCCCGATTGAGTCGGCAATCGTCACCTACATCAAAGACGGATCCCAACTTGTTATAGTAATCGACCCGGGAGAATAACGCTTCCCGTTGATGGTCACTCCGGCTGTCCAAATGCCGTAGCACGGTGTCTCTACGCTTTCTGTAATAGGCATCGGGGATAACGAGACCAGAAACCTCTCTAAGGTAAAAACCCACTTTGTGGGCACTCTTCCAATAGCCGCTTCGCGTCGTCATAGCTCAGCCGATTCTGGCAATAATGTAAAAAGAGGCAATAAGTTGACGTTACTGTCTGTGTATTCCCCTGCGAGGTCAAGCAGTTGTATCCAACGCTAGGCATGCTACCCCCACCGGATGACGATAACGTTATCGCGCTATGACAGTATTGTCATGGTATTGGTTTCATAGGACATATGGTCATGGTCAAGGTGAGCTTGCATACCCTCGTTGAATCCGTATCCTCACCGCATTCCCACGTTAAGGTCAGGCCATGACATCGCCCAACGACTCACCGCTTGCCGCAATCGCCATTCGTCAGGTCGAAAAAAACACCGGCGCCAGCCGTAATGCCTTCGAGCAGACAGCGGCATTACGCGAGCTTGGCTATCGTGTCGTCATCCTGGCCGAGCGTGCTAACAAGGCACTGATAGAACGTTCCGGAGTAGACTGGGTACGCCTTCGGCGATGGCCCCTCAAAGGACCCTATCGACGCTTCTGGTTCAACCAACGTGTTCAAGCCTGGTCCCGTCGGCACCAACCGGACCTGTTGATCAGTCATGGAGACTGCGCCAGCCGTGACGTAATCTATCTACACAATTGCGTGCATCTTGCCAGCGAGCGGATCCATGGCCGCCCCATCGCCACCAGTGAAGTGGCCGCTATCCACGACCACGTACTCAGCCAGGACAACTTTCGCCGCATCGCCGTCAATTCGCGCATGATGAGAAATGATGTCGTCACACGTTACGGCATCAGTGAGCACAAGGTGGAAATCAGCTACCCGGGTTATGATCCTGAGCAGTTCAACACTCGGAATGCTCGTCTGGATCGTCAGACAGTCCGAAAAACCCTGAGCATCGATGCCACGACCCGGTTTATCGGACTCGTTACCTCAGGTAATTTTCGCAAACGTAACGTCGCCGGTTTTGTCGAGATGGCCGCTCAACTGGAGGCAAATCGCCCCGGCCACTATCGTTTCCTGGTCGTCGGCAAAGACGACGCCACACCCTATCAACGCCAGGCGGAACGGCTGGGCATCGCTGATTCCATACTCTGGCGCTCGACCGTCGCGGATGTCGAACGGCTTTATGGTGCGCTCGATCTATTCGTGCTGCCCGCTCATATCGAGGAATTCGGCCGTGTCGCGCTGGAAGCGATGGCCTGTGGAACACCGGTGCTACTATCCAGTTGGGTCGGCGCATCCGAACTTCTGGAACGCGATTTTCAGGAGCTAGTTGTCAATAGCAACGACCCGACCGACTGGGTCGAACGCATCATCACTATCTTAGAGCGGAGGGATTATCACGAACTGGCTGCCAACCTGGCCAAACTGGCAACCAATTATTCCCATGAACGTCAGTATGCAAAGTTGAAGGAGTCGTTCCGACAACTCACCCAAAACACAGCCACTCTCACTCAATGAGTGGGTGAGGCCAGAAACCTCTCGACGACGGTTTCCGGCAGAAAATCCATCAGCCATGGTGCCTCAAAAAGATCATGATCTCTTGCTTCGGGCCTATGCCAAAGCGGTTGTGGCTCCAGCATCGACTGCCGAATGGCCTTTATCAGACAAGGATTGACGATCACCGATAGCGATGCCGGTGTAAAGCCTCAACGTTGCTACCCTTCTCTAACCGTCTCGGTGCCTCCCTTAACGTTGACATCGTCGCGTGTTAGAGCCAGCCCTTTTCAGGCTTCGGACCACTATCAAGGTTCGCAACCCGTCCTCCCGTTCGATCTCGCAGCAAAAAGGCCCGGCATCCCTGCCAAGGCCATCGCGGCATTATGACGCAATCCGCTTGCCGATACATCCAGGGCAAGCGCATGGCCATGACCTGAATTAGACATTGGCGTACGGTTAATGCAGGCTTTCTGGATTCAGGACAGCGGGTTACGTACGAAACTTCAACGAAGATAGTTGACTTATGGCCGATTTACTCTGGTATCAATATCTGCTCATCGGGCTAATCTTTGCCTGGAGCGGCTTCGTCAGAACGAGCCTGGGATTCGGCGGCGCCGTTCTCTCGCTTCCCTTCCTACTGCTGGTGCACGACGACCCCCTCGTCTTCCTGCCGATCATCGCAGTACACCTGTTGATTTTCTCGAGCTGGATAGCCTGGCGAGGTCACAGATCGCGGAAGCTCGATGCCAGAGGACACCCTGAGGAAAGCAATATCGATTGGGCGTATCTCGGCAAGGCGATGAAGGTCATCATCATCCCGAAGCTGATCGGCGTGATCGGGCTGCTCACCCTGCCATCACGGCTCATGGCCAGCATCATCTTCGTGATCGTGATCATTTACGCCACCGGCTATGTGCTGAATCGTCCCTTCAAGAGCCGCAACACGTACGTCGATAACGTGCTACTCGCCCTAGGCGGTTACATAAGCGGCACGTCACTGATCGGTGCCCCGCTGCTGGTGGCAGTCTTCGCATCGCACGTCGCCAAACACCAGCTGCGCGACACACTGTTCGTTTTATGGTTCATTCTGGTGGTGATCAAGATGACATCGTTCGTCATCGCCGGCGTGGATCTACAATTGATCCACCACCTGTGGCTGCTCCCCTGCGCCCTCGTCGGACATATCATCGGCGAGCGGGTACACCGGACCATGATCGCCGCCGAAACACCCCTCTTCTTCAGGGTGCTCGGCGTGGTACTCATCACCGTGAGCATCATGGGTCTGTTACGTCCCCCGGCATAGGGCAGGCCGTTTAGGATCGAAACGCCAGTCGTCGATCAGGTACTGCATCGCCATGGCATCGTCACGACCGCTATCAGGCAGTGAATTGTACAAGGCATGAGCCCGCTCCACCGCTTGCATATCGATCTCGACACCAAGGCCCGGGGCATCGGTAACGGCAACCCGGCCATCGACGATCTCGGGCGGGCAGCGCGTCAATCGAGCATCGCCCTCCTGCCAGATCCAGTGGGTGTCGAGAGCGGTCATTCGGCCACAGGCAGCCGCACCGACCTGAGCGAACATCGCCAGCGAAATATCGAAGTGATTATTGGAGTGCGATCCCCAGGTCATGCCATGATCGCGACATAATTGCGATACCCGCACAGCGCCGGACAGCGTCCAGAAGTGAGGGTCGGCGAGCGGAATATCGACCGATCTCAGCATCAAGGCATGGGCCATCTCGCGCCAATTGGTAGCCACCATATTGGTCGCCACCGGTAACCCTGTGGCATGCCGGAATTCCGCCAGGATCTCGCGCCCCGAAAATCCCTGCTCGGCGCCGCACGGATCCTCGGCATAGGCAATCACGTCATGCAGGTTCTTACAGAGCCGAACGGCATCATCAAGCAGCCATGCGCCATTGGGATCGATCGTGATCCGTGAATGCGGAAACGCCTCGGACAGCGCCGTAACGGCCTCGATTTCCTGCTCCCCGGCCAGTACGCCGCCCTTGAGCTTGAAATCGCGGAACCCGTAACGATCCTGCGCCGCTTGCGCCATTTCAACGACCCGGCGCGGCGTTAACGCTGCCTTATCGCGCAGGTGATACCATTCATGCGACGCGCCAGATGTCCCTCGGCGATACTCCAGCGGTGTTGCGTGTCCATCACCAACGAAGAACAGATACCCCAACACCTCGACGCTGTCACGCTGCTTGCCATCGCCCAACAGCTCCGCTACCGGCACGCCGAGGTATTTGCCGAGCAGATCGAGCAATGCGGCTTCGAGTGCCGCCACGGCATTGACGCGTAGCTCGAACGTCCATGCTCCTTGGCCCATGGCATCGAAATCGGCACTCTGTCCTGCCGAATGCAATGACGTCACCAGCGACTTCCAGGCACCAATGGAGCGCCCTTTGATCAATGGTGCCGCTTGTTCGAGCGACGCCTGTATCGTCTTGCCTCCCGGTGCTTCCCCGATGCCGACATGGCCTGCATTATCCTTCAGGATCAGTAGGTTGCGGGTGAAAAAAGGCGCATGCGCCCCCCCGATGTTCAGCAGCATACTGTCCCGGCCTGCCACCGGGATGACCTGAATGTCGGTAATGACCGGGGTATCCCCGGCACCGGGCGATTGGGATTCATTCATCACAGATGTCCTTTCGTCAGGCCCGCTATCGTTATCAGGCATCAGGGTTTAGGTGGCGTCGCATAGGCAGCCCCGGTCAAACGGATCTCCAGCAAGGAAGGTCCGTCATGACACTGGCAACGGGACAACGCTTCGGACAACTGGGCATTGTCATCGATGGCTTCGGCATGCAGGCCAAACCCCTTGGCCAGGGCAACGAAATCCGGGTTATCGAGCTCCGTTCCCGACACCCGGCCTGGAAAGCGGCGCTCCTGGTGCATCCGAATCGTTCCATAGCTGCCGTTATTCACGACCACGAAGAGAATCTGCAACCCCAGCATGTTGGCCGTCGCCAGTTCCTGGATACTCATCAGCGCACACCCGTCGCCACCGAAGGCCACGACGGTTCGCTGCGGATATGCCAGCTTGGCGCCAATGGCAGCGGGAATGCCATAACCCATCGCGCCGCTCGTCGGCGCCAGTTGGGAACGGAAGGTATGAAAGTTCAAATAGCGCTGCAGCCACAACGTATAGTTGCCCGCACCATTCGAGTAAATCGTGTCTCTCGGCAGCGCCTTCCCGATCGACGACACGACAGTCTGGAGATCCAGTTTGTCTTGTGTCGGTTCAGCATGCGCATAGGACTCGTAGGCCTGCCGGGCTGCGGATAAATAGGCCGCCCGCGAGTCGTTTCCCGTGTGCGGCAGCGAGCTCAGCGTTTCAGCAAACTCCGGTGACGTCGCATTGATCAGTATCCCTTGATAGACACGGCCCAATTCGCGGCTATCGGCATGGATATGAACGAGTGGCTGTTCAGGGTTGGGTGGCGTCAACAACGTATAACCTTGCGTCGTGGCTTCACCTAACCTGGCTCCCAACGCAATGACCAGATCCGACTGCTTGACGAGCTCATTCGCCTGGGCCGATGCGCCCAGTCCCAGCCGCCCGACATAAGCATGTGAGTCATTGTCCACGAAATCCTGACAACGGAACGAAGCCAGAATCGGCACTTGGTGAGCTTCAGCAAACCGGCGGACATCGTTCCCCGCCTGCTGGCTCCAACCACCACCTCCCACGATCAGCACTGGCCGCTGTGCCGCTCCCAGTGCCTCGGAAAAGCTGGCCAATGACGACCCATGCGGTGCGATCGGTAGCCGGCTGGCCGGTGCCGCGTCGCTGACCGTTACCGTTTCATCCAACATGTCCTCGGGTAGCGACATGACCACAGGGCCCGGCCGACCGGAGATGGCGGTTTGAAAAGCGCGCGCCAGCATTTCGGGCAGGCGCTTGGCATCATCGACCTCGGTTACCCACTTGGCAACCGGACCGAACATCTGCCGGTAATCGATTTCCTGGAACGCTTCACGCTCACGCATGTCACGTGCCACCTGACCGATGAACAGGATCATCGGCGTCGAATCCTGATGTGCGGTATGCACGCCGATACTGGCATGCGACGCCCCTGGTCCACGCGTCACGAAACAGATACCCGGCATTCCGGTCATCTTCCCGTAGGCCTCCGCCATATTGGAGGCCCCGGCCTCGTGTCGACAGGTCGCCAGAGACAGTCGTTCACGGCAGTCATACAAGGCATCGAGGATACCAAGATAGCTTTCACCCGGCACGGCAAAGGCCTGGGTCACGCCATTATGCAACAAGGCGTCGACAAGGACCTGCGCCCCGGTTCGGGGCGGCGGCTGTTCTTGCGCAGTGGTCATAAGCGCCTAATGCCTCATAGCGGAGAAAAACTGGTCGAACGGAGCAGTTTATTGGTCTGGTGCTGCACATTACCCGCCTCGGCACTCTTCTTGCGATAGGCGATCCAGTCGGGATCGTTCTCCATCGCCGTCCGGCGGGCTTCACGATCCGCAGCGCTCTCATATCCCCACATGTGCACCACCTGATTCAAATCCCCCGTCTCGGTGACGAAATACCCCAACAGATTGCCCAGATGCTTCTGTTGGATAGGCAACCCCTCGCGCTCGTACAGTTCAAGAAAGGCCTTCAAACGTCCAGGTACCATGGTGTAAGTGCGTAAATCGACGAGCATGTTTCCTCCTTTTGATCTTGGAACCCTCCCACTTGTAATACATATGATGAAATTCGCTAATACGACGTTAGTCGTGCATGTCGTAGGCGACTAGCTCAATAAGCTGTCAGCATGTCTCTGCGCGACTGGGTGATTCGACCGATAGCTTCACGCTTGTGGCTGATAGCCGACTCGTTCATGGCCCACGATAGACTAAAGATTAATATCCTGCAGCCAAGTCTACCGCTAGGTTAGTTGTATGATGTATTACCTAAAGGGCAGCATGATCAATGACAGCAGTTCCCTTTTCGACCCTGGCTAGCACGCTGGAACGAGTCTTGTCGCGGGCCGGCCTACGCAGCGAAGAGGCCAAGCTCTGTGCGCGTATTCATGCCGAGAGCACCTGGGACGGCGTCGCCTCGCATGGCGTCGGTCGTATCGTGCGTTTCGTCGATTACGTCAAGCGCGGCTGGATCGATACCGATGCCACACTGAGCAAAGTGCAAGCGCTGGGGCCATTAGAAGTCTACGATGGCGGATTCGGCATCGGTGTCCGCAATGCCATGGACGCTACGGAGCGTGCCATGACCCTCGCCAGCGAGCATGGCCTGGGGCTTGTCGCGGTACGCGATACCACACACTGGATGCGTGGTGGCAGCTACGGCTGGCATGCCGTCGAACGGGGATATGCCGCCATCATGTGGACCAATACCGAATCCTGCATGCCGGCCTGGGGAGCGTCACAACAGAGTATCGGCAACAATCCGCTGGTCATGGCCGTGCCCAGCGACAACGGCCCGCTGGTCCTCGACATGGCCATGTCACAGTTTTCCTACGGCAAGCTCAAGACACAACGGTTGCAGCACCGCCAGTTACCGATCGATGGCGGCTTCGACGACAGCGGCTCCCTCACCAGAGATCCAGCCGCCATCGAAGCGACACGTCGTATACTTCCCATGGGATACTGGAAAGGCTCGGGACTGGCCATTCTACTCGATGCTCTAGCGGCCCTGCTCTCGCAAGGGAAGCCGAGTCATGAAATCGACGAACTGCAACGGGGCAGCGGAACGGGTGCCTGTCAGGTCTTCATGCTGTTCGACCCCACGCATCTGGGCGGTCAGGATATGTGCCAGACTCTGGTGGACAGCATTACCGCCCACCTGGAAGCCGCCACCCCGGATGAGAGCGGTAACACAGTACGCTGGCCGGGCAAGACGACATACGAGACTCGCCGGCGGGACAAGAACGACCATGTCGTCGAGGTCGACGATACGACCTGGAACGATATCCTCGCTCTCGCTGAGTGAGGTCACTACGTTCACCAAGCACCACCTCCGCCGGTACCTTATCGGCGGAGACATCACCAAGCGCAAGACAACAACAGGAGCAACGCGATGCTTAAACGAGCGATGGGTATTGCCTGCATCATGTCAGTCGCAGCCACGAGTGCCAGCGC
Organism: Aidingimonas lacisalsi; assembly: GCF_008079445.1. GTDB lineage: Bacteria > Pseudomonadota > Gammaproteobacteria > Pseudomonadales > Halomonadaceae > Aidingimonas > Aidingimonas lacisalsi. The sequence continues at coordinate 477,828 of NZ_VRYH01000004.1, forward strand.
TGACGACTATCCAACACGCGACATCCGCATGATCGTGCCTTGGGCAGCCGGTGGTGGTACCGACGGTATCGTGCGCAAGATCACCGATCTGACGGAAGAGACGCTGCCGGGCACCATGTACGTCGAAAACATCGAAGGCGGCATGAGTGGCAATGGGCTGATCCAGCTCATCAACGCCAACGCCGATGGGTACACCCTGGGCGCGCTGACCTACGACAGTGTCGTCACCGTTCCCTGGCAGGACATGCTGTCCGGCTACAGCGTCGACAAGATGGACTTGATCGCGCGGATCACCAGCGAGCCGGATGCGCTCATCGTACCCGACGAGTCGGAGTACGAGGACTTCGACGAGCTGATTGCAGCCGCCAAGGAATCCCCCGGCGAGATTCGTGCCGGCATCCAGAACATGGGCGCCCGCACTCACCTGACCCTGCTCCAGTTGATGGACGCAACCGGCGCAGACTTCAAGCTCGTCTCCTACCCAGGCGGTGCTGCACCGCAAAAGGAAGCGCTGCTGAATGGTGAAATCGATTTCGCCATTACCAGCCTGGGCGATTTCGCCTCTCTGATCAACGGCGGCGATGCACGCGGTCTGCTGGAGTTCACCGACGTACAGAGCGAGTCCTTCCCGGAGATTCCGCCGGTTTCCGAGTATGATCTCGACGTCCAGATGGGCAGCTTCATCATCCTGGCCGCGCCAGCCGGCACCCCGGAAGACGTGCTGGACAAGCTCGAAAGCGCTTATCAGGAAGCGTATGAAAGCGACGAGTTTCAGGAATGGCTGGTCGACGTAGGTGTCACCCCCAACTGGTTGGGTAGTGACGACGTCACCGAGTGGGTGAAGGAGACTCAGGAAGAAATCTTCGCCACCATGGAAGACCTGCAGGAGCAAGGCATCATCGAAGAATGATATTTGGCCCGCTACGGCATCGCTCCGTAGCGGGCTCATCATTCCCAGTACCAAGGCTTTCCGATGACTAGAGGGTCAATTTCTTGAAACATGCGTACGGTTTGGGGGGCAAATGGGTCGTGCCCGCCCTGATACTCATAGTAACGACCATCTATCTGGTCGAAGCCCTGAAAATGGCACCCCCCATCCAGGGAGGTGACATAACGGCATCGTTCTTTCCAGTCCTTCTCGCTGTAATCATGTACCTGTCCATCGTCGTCGTGTTATGGCAAGGCCGCAACAAACGAGATGGCCACGATACCGATGACAGCGGGGATGAAGCCAAGGCGACAGAGACGGGCGAGCGGCAGTTCGGCGCACTCTGGGTCACCCTCTTGACAGGTGTGTACATCGGCGTCTTTTCCGTCATCGGATACTCTCTCTCGACGTTCCTGTACGTCTTCCTGCTGACGTTCATTTTCGGCGAGCGCGGATTCGGTAAAGGTGGCAAGGCCTGGATCGTGAAGATCCTTGCCGCAGCCATTATCACACTGCTCGGTTACGCCCTGTTCGAACTCATTTTCCAGGTACGACTGCCCACGTTGTGGACGTAACGGTTATGGACTACATCAACGAGATACTCAACGGATTCGCCACACTGGCGCAGCCGGAAATCCTTGCCTACATGATCGGCGGCTACCTGATCGGCACGTTTTTCGGCGCGGTACCGGGGCTGACATCGATGCTAGCCATCGCCCTGCTGCTGCCGCTCACCTATAGCCTGGACGTAACGGCAGCCCTGGTTGCCTGCGCCAGCATCTTCATGGCCGGCATGTGCAGCGGCAGCATCACGGCCACCACGATCAACATTCCCGGCGCCCCTGCCTCAATGATGACCGCCATCGAAGGCTACCCGCTGCAACAGCGCGGTCAAGGTGCCAAGGCGCTGGGCCATGCCGCTCTGGCTTCCATGATCGGCGGCGCCATCGGCGCGGTTCTACTGATGCTGATCGCTCCCATGGCGGCCGAAGCCGCGCTTCTGATACGCACGCCCGGCAAATTCTCGCTAATTGCCTTTGCGTTAATCGTGATCGTCATATCCCAGCGTGACTCCATCCCCAAAGGGCTGGTAGCCACGACACTTGGCGTCATGGTCGCTACGGTCGGCATCGATGTGATGCAGCCGATCGCTCGTTTCACCTTCGGGACCAGCACCCTGATGCAGGGTATCGATATCATGCCTCTGGTCATCGGTGCCTTCGCCATCAGTGAATTGCTCGTTCAAGCCCAGAAGCGCGAGGCACGCACGGTCGACACGGAGGATATCAAGGCGCAGAAAGTCCGCCGTCGGGATTTCATCCCACCGCTCAGCGAGGTGCGTGAAATCGGGCTGTTCCGCTATATCAAGTCCGCCATCATCGGTTATGGCATCGGCGTCTTGCCCGGTGCAGGAGGCTCGATGGCCGCCTTCGTTTCCTATGCCGAGTCAATGCGCAGTTCCAAACATCCCGAGCGCTACGGCAAAGGGTCGCATGAGGGAATCGCGGCCGCGGAAGGCGCCAACAACTCGATGTGTAGCGGGGCTTTCGTACCGATGCTCACGTTCGGTATTCCCGGCGACCCGACCACGGCGATCGTACTTGGGGTGCTGGTGATCAACGGCCTGCAGCCTGGCCCTCAATTTCTGGATACCCAGCTGCATCTCATCGCCCCGATGTTCGCCGCGCTATTCCTCAGCGCTCTGGTGCTGGTGCCCTTGACGCTGTACATCCTGGGCCCCTACTTCGTGCGTATCGTCTCGATCAGGCGGGATATACTCTACTCGAGCATTGCTGTCGTCGCACTGGTGGGGAGCTACGTCGCCACGTACTCGATGTTCCAGATGATGCTAGCGCTGATCTTCGGTGTCGTCGCCTTCATACTGCGCAAGCACGGCTACCCCATCGCCTGTCTCCTGCTCGGCTTCGTGCTTGGGCCGAGTCTGGAAGAGTACTGCCGCCGTTCGCTGTCCATCAACGATGGCAATCCGCTGGTATTCATCACCAATCTCGACAGCTTGTTCTTCCTGCTGCTGACGGCTGTCTTCTATTACTTCATGGTGATTCGCAAACCCAAGACGCCAACGGTGGAAGACGTCACGAAATAGCGTGACACGCCGTCTTCGCGCAAGACAGGTACCGCGCTAAACGCAAGACGCCTCGGCACGAGCGATGCCGAGGCGTCTTCTTTCATCGCTGAGCCGTCTCGTCATGCCATGGATACTGGCTCGCAATCGTTCAAGGCAGCGACGAATCGATTCAACGCTTCCTGTCCATGAGCTCCCTGCGTTACCTCTCGCCACCAGTCCACATGAACGGCCCGAACACGTACGACAATCTTATCCAGTCCTACCACCTGGGCCATCGCCAGACGGTGCAACCCTTTGTTGAGCTTGAGTATCCGACCTTGCCGATCGATGGCTACGCCTAATCGATCCTTCCCGCGTGTTGCATCGAACCCAGACCGGGCCATCACATCCATGTAACCAAGATACAACGTCAGATAGTGGCACACTCGCATGCTGGTGTTGAGCAGCACGCCCCGATGCGGAGAACAGAACGGCTTCCCTGACTTCAACTGTTGGACGAAGTGCTGATAGGACGAACTTTCACCAAGGTTGCTGCGATGCTGCCAGATGTCACTGATAAAACGGTAACGCTGGCTCGTCTGAAAATCGAAACGCATCAAATCCCAATCCCCCTGCCAAATGAAGCGATTGGAAGCGCCGCGCCGCTCTCGCCGATCCGTGAACGACCGCTTGAGCGACATCGAATATACCAGCTTGGCAGGGTCGATAGTGATATCCAGCTTGCTGTCCAAATACGTTTCGACACTACGACGCGGCAGTCCCATCGCTTCAATACGATGACTCAAGGGACGTTCTTCCAACCACTGCTTGAACAGCCAGTCCTCCGCCGGACGAACCGTATAAGACGACACGGAATCACGCAGCCAATATAGCCAACGCGAACGCTGCATGGCCCAGCGCAACTTGGGATCGTAGAGCTCGGGTTGAACCGGCTCCCCAGTAGGGGTTTTGGGTAGTTCGTCCCTGGAACTCATAACACGTCCTCTACACCCACAGCGAATGCGACTCATGCATCCAACACAACGACAACTTACCATTTCGGCCAGTCAGTGAGACTTGACTCGCCGGCGGCGAATCTTGCGATGTTTCATGGCCAATCGCAGCCGCTTTGACCATGGTAGCCGCTGCCTCAATTCTCGTGCATCAATCGGCCAGGGAGTCCTTTGCGTATAAGACAGAAACACTGACTGCAAAGGATGCACACACATGGAATGCCACGGTTTGACCGAACCGATGAAATGAACGATACGGGGTGTCCGAATCGCGTTTTCCAACGCCCGCAAATAGGGACGTAAATGCGTATATCCCTTTTCAACCGCCGCATAGGCCGTCGGTTGAAAGTTCCACGCCGGCGACAGCGGCATCAAGCAGTGAACTCACAACCGCTTCAGTAACCGGGCAATGATATCCTGGGGCTCGGCAGTCTCGGTATCCGCCACCACCTCGGCATTCCTGGGGGGTTCATAGGGGCTGTTGATGCCGGTGAAGTCCCTGATCTTGCCTTCCCGCGCCTTCTGATAAAGCCCCTTCGGATCACGCTGCTCGCAGATGTCCATCGGCGTGTCGACATGCACTTCGACGAAGTTCCCGGTCTCGAAGAGCGAACGTACGGCATCCCGGTCATCGCGGAACGGTGAAATGAAGGCGGTGATCACGATGATCCCGGCATCCGCCATCAGCTTGGCAACCTCTCCGACCCGACGAATGTTCTCGGCGCGGTCCGCCTCGCCCATGCCAAGATCCTTGCACAGCCCATGGCGGACATTGTCGCCATCCAGCAACATCGTATGATAGCCCCGGCGATTGAGCTCGACTTCCAGCGCATTGGCCAGACTCGATTTACCCGAGCCGGACAAGCCCGTAAACCAGAAGCACTTACCGCTATGGCCCTTGATCTGCTCACGCATCGCCGGCGTGACACTGGTGCGGTTCCACACCACATCGGCCTTGCTGTCGTGATCGCGAAACTCGTAGGGAAGCTCGGTATCCAGCGTGCGGTGAATCATGCCTGCCCCCACCGTCACGTTGGTCAGTCGATCGATGACGATGAAGCTGCCCGTGCCTGGGCTCTGACGGTAATCATCCAGCGGAATCGGCGCCGTCAACTCGACCCGGCAACGGCCGATGGCATTCAGATCGAGATGATCGGCGCGCTTATGCTCCAGCGTATTGACGTCGACCTGATAATCGATCGCCGTCACCTGTCCGGCCAGATCGCGCGTGGCCAGTTTCAGGTCATACAATTTGCCGGTTTCCAGTGCCGTATCGTGCATCCAGACGATATCCGCCTCGAAGGCGTTCGACAGCGGCACCTCGGCATCGGCCGCCACCAGCCAGTCACCGCGTGAGATATCGATTTCATCCGCCAGGGTCACCGTGATGGCCTGCCCGGGGTAGGCTTTTTCCAGGTCGCCATCGAACGTCACGATACGCTCGACCGTACTGGACTTGCCCGAGGGCAAGACCTTGACCGCCACCCCCGGACGCAGGATGCCGGCCGCCAGCGTGCCACTGTAGCCGCGGAAATCGAGATTCGGTCGGTTGACGTACTGCACCGGCAGGCGCAGGTCCGTCAGGTTTTGATCATGCGTGATCTCGACCGTTTCCAGCAGTTCCAGCAGTGGCTGGCCGTCCTTGCCGGCGGTCTGATACCAGGGCATCCGTGCGCTGCGATTGACGACGTTGTCGCCTTCCAGCGCCGACATCGGCACGAAACGGATGTCGCGGGCATTGAGCTTCTCGGCGA
>NZ_VRYH01000005.1 GCF_008079445.1 Aidingimonas lacisalsi
CGAGTTCACAGGCCCGCTCGACGTCGGCCTTGCTGCCGCCGACGTAGGTCGGTTCCAGCGTCTCGCCGGTGGCGGGGTTGATGGCGTTGATTGGTTTGCTGTTTCCTGTCACGGCCTGTTGGCCAATGATCATCTCACCTGTTACCGACACAATTCCTCCTTCAGGCTTCCTGATATTTTGCATACATACTGCGTGCACGACTCAAATGCTGGTACATCATTTCTCGTGCCGATTCAGCTTCACGTGACAAGATCGCCTCCAGAATATAGGAGTGCTCATCCAGTACACGTTCAAGATACTTTTCCGTCGATTCCGTGTTGATTTCCACACTCATCAGTTTGGCACGCGGAATGACGCTTTGACTCAGTTGCTCGTAAAACGAGCGGAAAAACGGATTCTTGGTCGCAATGGCTATCGCATAATGGAATTCGTAATCCTCGACTCTGGCCTGGGATTTTTCATGATAGGCCCGAATAAAATCGTCATGGCGTTGCCTGAGAGTCAAACGATCACTCTCATCATGGCGGATAGCGGCCAGCTCGGCTGCCGCCGGCTCCAGGTTCAAACGCAACTCCAGGATATGAAGTATGTCTTCAACCGTGGTGGCGCTGATGCGCTCGGCTGGCATTGCCTCGATCGGTGCCGAGCGCATCACGGTCGTTCCGACACCACGCCGGGTCTCGACCAGACCGAGTGACTTCAGGTGAGTGATGGCTTCTCGAATCACGGTACGACTGACCCCGAACGAATCACAAAGGCTATTTTCCGTCGGTAGCTTGTTACCTACGGCAATCTTGCCTTGCGTGATCAGCGTTTCAAGTTGATCCGCCACATGCAGGGACAAGCTTCCCTCGCGAGAAACCCGCCTGACATCAAATTGGCCTAGATCAGCCGCCACATCGGTATTTCGGGCCATAACGCTACCTGCCATCAAAAGTATGACTTTTAGTCTATCCTATCATCCCAGCGGCAGTTAACGAACCATTGCCGGCTTCTTGGGATCGAACTCCCACCCAGGTATCAGGTACTGCATTGCCATGGCGTCATTGCGCTGTACCACGTCCAGGCTATTGTACAAGCGGTGAGCCGCCATCAACTGCTCCTCATCGACCTCGATGCCGAGTCCAGGCACTTTCGGTACCGACAATTTGCCGTCATGAATCTGGAAGGGAGCCTTGGTGATGCGCTGACCATCCTGCCAGATCCAATGCGTGTCGATAGCGGTGATCTCTCCCGGGCAAGCCGCAGCTACATGCGTCATCATCGCCAGTGAGACATCGAAGTGATTGTTACTGTGTGACCCCCAGGTCATTCCCCACTCATGGCAGAGTTCACCCACCATGACCGCTCCTTGCATGGTCCAGAAATGGCAGTCCGCCAGCGGAATATCGACGGCATTCAATTGCACGGCATACTGTAGCTGCTTGAAATCGGTAGCAATCATGTTGGTTGCTGTTGGCAAACCGGTGCGCTTGCGGAATTCGGCCATCGTTTCACGCCCGGAATAGCTAGCTTCCTGGCCACAGGGGTCTTCAGCATAACTCAGCAGATCGCGTATCGGAGATAGCACGTTCACGGCTTCATCGAGGCTCCAGGCACCATTGGGATCCAGTGTCAGCCGGGCCTCGGGAAAGGCTTCATGGAGAGCACGAATGCAATCAGCTTCCTCCTCGCCACGCAACACCCCGCCTTTGAGCTTGAAATCCTTGAAGCCATAGCGCTCATACGCTGCCTTGGCCAGATTGGCCACGGCGTCCGGTGTCAACGCTTCACGATAGCGTACCTCATCCCAGGCATCCGTGGGCGCAGTCGCCTTGGGATAAGGCAGATCCGTCTTGGCCGGATCGCCGAGCAGGAACAGATAGCCCAGCGCTTCCACTTCATCGCGCTGACGACCGTACTGACCCAGTAGATCCGCAACCGGCAACTCGACCGCCTGCCCATAGAGGTCCAGCAAGGCTGACTCGATGCCGGTCATCACATGCACTGCGACGCGCAAATCGAAGGTCTGGCGTCCACGTTCCTCACGTCCGTTGCTGGCCAGCGCCAGGCGAACCTGGTTGAGCGTCTGCTTGAAAGCATTGATCCGCGAGCCTTCCACCAGTGAGCGGCACTGTTCGAGTCCCTTGAGAATGCCTGCGCTGGAAGGTATCTCTCCGACGCCTTGCCGACCGGCACTGTCTTCGAGAATCACGACACAGCGAACGAACCAAGGTGCATGCCCACCACTAAGATTGAGCAGGAAACCATCGTAACCGGCTACGGGAACCACACGCATCTTGGTAATTTCGGGAAACATCATCATCCATCCTGTCGATTGACTCTTGCTACGCTCTTGTCAAAGGGCACCATCGGCTCACGACGTCGCTCACACATGTGCCGAATAGCCCTCAAGTTACTGGTGCCGGATTGAAAAGCACCAAATCGTTATGCAATCCGAGACGGTCGGCAGCGACCTCCGTTTTACCACTCGCAACATCCAGAATGAGATGAAACAGTTCCCAGCCGATATCGGCGATACTCGCCTCGCCCGTAGCGATACGGCCGGCATCGATATCGATCAGGTCATGCCAACGCTGCCCTAGGGAGGAATTGGTGGACATCTTGATCACCGGCGCCATTGGCAGACCATAGGGCGTGCCACGCCCCGTCGTGAACACCTGCAGATTCATCCCGGCAGCGAGTTGTAGCGTGCCACAGACAAAATCGCTGGCCGGCGTTGCCGCAAATGTCAGTCCTCTGCGGCGAATACGCTCTCCCGGTCCCAGGACGTCGACGATCGGACTGTTGCCGGACTTGATGATCGACCCCAACGCCTTTTCCACGACGTTACTCAAACCACCGCGTTTGTTGCCGGGCGACGGATTGGCGCTACGATCGGCCTTACCGCCTTCGAGATAGTCGTCGTACCAGGCCATCTCCCGCAGCAGCGCCCGACCGACCTCTTCATCGATGGCACGCGGTGTCAGCAGATGAATGGCATCACGTACCTCGGTCACTTCCGAAAACATCACGCTACCGCCGGCACGAACGATCAAGTCGGTAGCGTAACCTACCGCTGGATTGGCCGTGACACCGGAAAAGGCATCGCTTCCGCCACATTGCATGCCGACGACCAGTTCGGACACGGGACAGGTTTCCCGGCGACGCCGGTCGAGTTTCTGTAAGTGGCGGTCCGCCATTGCCATGATGCTGTCGACCATGTCCGAGAAGCTGGTCAGCGACTCATCCTGCAGTTGCAGGGTGTCGGCCGCCAGTTCAGCGTCCTCGGTCGTGTCATGGATGCGCACAGGTTCCGCCCCTTGCTCATCCGATACCAGACGGGAAGGTTGCAACTTTTCGCATCCCAACCCTATCACCATCACCTCGCCGCCGAAGTTAGGATTGCGGGAAATATTCTGCAGGGTACGAATCGGAACGATCGCCGCGGGGGCATTGATCGCCACGCCACAGCCATAGGTATGATTCAGCGCCACCACATCGTCGACATTCGGGTAACGTGGTAGAAGTTCCTGCTTGATACGCGCCACGACATGATCGGTCATGCCCGCGACGCATTGCACACTGGTGGTAATGCCCAGCACATTCTTGGTGCCGACACTCCCATCCGGATTACGAAAGCCCTCGAAGGTATAGCCTTTCAGCGGTTCCATCGCTGGGGAGGGACGCGTTGCCAGCGGCAGTTCCTCCAGCCCGGGAGCGTCCGGTAGCTGCAATTGATGTTCCTTGATGCAATCGCCGCGTTGAATGCATTCAAGCGCCGTGCCGATCACTTCGCCATAACGCAGAATTGGCTCTCCCTCGGGGATAGCGGCCAGAGCCACCTTATGGCCTGCGGGGGCGGACATCGTCAGCACGGTACCGTCGAATAAGACATCACCTTCGTGCAGGCCACCGGGGTTCACGACGATGGCCACGTTGTCCTTGTCATGAACTTTGATAACGAGATTGGTCGTCATGGTCTCTCTCTTGATCGAACCTTTCCGAGCTCAGGTCTGTGTCTCGACCTCATCGCTCCGTTTACGGCGTGACTTTATGTTCAAGTAGATGGAAAACGCGATCGACATGAAAATCAGGACCCACAAGAAGACGGCGATAGGACTCTTGGTAAAGAAGATCATAAAGTTTCCGTAGGATTCCAGACTTTTCACGAAATAGATTTCGGCCGAACTTCCAAGGATGAATCCGATAATCAAGGGAGGGATTTCAATCCCCACTTTATGCGCCACGTATCCGAAGACACCGAAGATGAACAGCGTCCATACGTCGAACATGATGCCATAATTGATGGCATAGGCCCCCACGACACACATCATGATAATGACGGGATAAAGAATATACTTCGGTACGGCAACGACTTTGGCAATATGTTTGATAGCAAAGAACATGATGGCAAACATCACGAAATTAGCTACCAACAAGGCAAATACCATCGTGTACCAGGTATCCAGGTTGTCACCAATAAATAGTGGGCCAACCTGAATACCTTGCAATGTGAATGCACCGATCAGAATGGCAGTCGTACTATCTCCCGGAATACCGAGTGATAAAAGCGGAATCAATGCCCCCCCGGTCAAGGAGTTATTGGCAGATTCCGACGCGACAAGGCCTTGAGGTGCTCCTTTACCCATCTGGGAGGGATCGCGGGAAAAGTTCTTTTCCTGGGTGTAAGCCAGAACGGATGCTGCGCTACCGCCAATACCCGGCAACATTCCAACGAAGGTACCAATAGAGGATGAACGGAGAAGATTGACTAATTTTCCTCTGAAGACACTCATGGAAAAACGAACCTGGTCAGACATTCTCAGCGACTGACTCGACACCTCTTTCTTGACACCTTGCTCCGCCTCAATGAAGACAGTTCCCAAGCCGAACAGGCCAATCAATACCGGAAGTAGAGAAAATCCGCTTTCCAGGTAGGGCACCATGAAATCAAACATTAGCCGCAGTTCACCATTACCACCATCCGTAATGGAATAGGTACCTATCAGGCTTAACCAAACACCAAGCACCCCACTGAATATGCCCATCAGCATATTGCCGGAAAGTGAGGCTATCACCGTCAGTGCCAGGAAAATGATGAGAAACTTCTCGATGTAAGAAAACTTGATGGCAAAATCCGATAGAATCGGTGCGAACAGGAACAGAATGATCGCACTGAACACGCCACCGAAAAGGGAAGCGACGATGCCGATCTTGAGAGCCCGCTCCCCTTCACCACGCTGCGCCATGGGATAGCCATCGAACGTCGTGGTAATTGATGACGGAGTCCCGGGAATTTTCAGCAATACGGCAGGAACCAGCCCCCCCGTTATACCGCCGACATATAACCCCAGCAACAGCGCCAGGCCATTCGTCAAATCCAGGGCATACGTCAACGGCAAACAGACGGCAACGGCCATCGTCGCCGTCATCCCGGGAATGGAACCAAAAATGATGCCTACCAGAACGCCAAAGACGATCAGCAGAAAAAACAGTGGTGACAGCGCAGAAAGAAATTCCATGCGTACTCAGCCTCTATTGGATTACGGCAGGGTAATATGAAACAGCCTGGCTAACACGAACCATGCCAATAGCGGTGAAGCCAACGACACAATGACGATCGTTGTCAGCGTTCTCCTAGTAATCTCATGCACATACATCAATCCCATCAGACAGATGAAAGGCATCGATACAAAAAGGAAACCAAACCCCATATTGGGGAACCAGCCACCAACCACATCCATCATGATGAAGTAGACGACGACAAGAGCGACAGTGCCGAAAAATTTGAATTTATGAAAACCTTCCAGATCCAGAAGCTCCGTCATTCCTCCAGAACGGTATTTGGATATGATCGGTCTGGCATTCTGAATAACCACCAAAACGAACAATCCGCATAGTAACCATGTAATGATTCTGGGGAAAAACAAATGAGACTGGTCGAAGGGAATCGTGATATCAAAGAATGACAAGAAGTTACCCTCCATTTTCAAAGTCACGGCCTATATCGGAAACGATAGAGGGATACGAATGACGAAGAGACCGGTGCAAAACACCGGTCTCAATAGTGCGAGGCATCAATCGATCGAGTTGATGATTTCCTCGTACTCGTTCATCTTTTCCTGGAGGTACTCTTCTGACTCATCCGAAGGCTTGAAATTAGGAATAAAGAAGGACTGTTTTTGCGTTTTCTGGATCTCTCCTTCGTCATAGATCTCGGCCAAGGCCTCATCCATGTAGTCGACGATTTCCTGATCCATGTCCTCGTTGTAGATGAAGAAGAACTCCTTATCGAAGGTGAAGTTCTTCTCACCATCCTGGGTCACGGTCACGTTCGGCTCCGTGAACTCCAGCAACTCTTCACGAGTCGTTTCTCCCATTCCCTCTTCGAGTGTCTGCTCGATCGTATCCTGGCGAGCTGTCAGCCAAACGAAACGCATGGCTTTCTGATCGTCTTCCGGCAGCCGGGTAAACTGTTCGTTGGCTTGCACCGAGCCATTGATGACATCCGCCAAACCGTCGAACATCTGCTGGTTCTTATCCGACTGGGAGCCGGAATTGACTGCAACCAGGTTTTCCTCGGCGCCGGGGTGCTCGATGCGGATGGCATTCTTCAAAGCACTAAAGCCGATTTCCGAAACACCGCCAGGCTGGATGGAAACGCGCACCCGCTCACCATCGGCCACTGCTTCCTTGATGTCATCCAGCGTCTCGTACGGTGAATCCTTGGCGACGAGATAGGCGTTACCAGGATTGATCGCGATCGACGGCCCCACGTTGAACTCTTCGAAAACGTTCTCGTAACCACGAACACCATACAAGTGCCCCAAATAGGCCATGTCGTGGAAGATCATCATGGTGTTGCCGTCAGGGCTACGCTCCAGAGCCTTGAAAGCCTCTGTCGCACCTACCGCATCGACTTTGACGTTCATGTCGAGCTTGTCGGACAGTTGCTGAGCCACGATTTCCGAGTTCTGGTATGTATCACCACCCGTTGATGTCGAGCCGATGACGATGCGCAAGTTGCCATCGATCGGCGCTTCTTCTTCTGCCATGGCCGTGTTGAATGCGCCGGTACCGGCGATAGCAACGGACAGTGCGAGAATTGTTTTTTTCATGAATACACCTCTATGAGCTGCGTGGATTTAGCGTTACACATTGTTGGCAATGCCAACCAGCGTTTCGAGCTGCTGGCGCTCTTCGGAAGTCGGCATCGTCAGCGGCGCTCGTACGGCGCCCGCCGGCCGGCCAATCAGGTCCGCACCCGCCTTGACCAGACTCACCGCATACCCCGCCTTCCGGTCCCTGAGATCCACAAAGGGGATGAAAAACTCATTCGTGAGTTGTCGCACAACCTCACTGTTCCCCTTGCGCAGTTCCTTGTAGAACGTCACCGCCATTTCCGGCACGAAATTGAATACCGCCGAGGAGTACGTGTTCACCCCGATCGATAGATAGGCTTCCGCGTAAATCTCCGCCGTCGGCACCCCGCCGACGTACACCAGACGATCACCCACCGTCTTGACGATCTTGTTCAACAACTGCATATCGCCCTTGCCGTCCTTCAGCCCCACCAGATTGGGGCAGGCCGTGGCCAGGCGCTGCACCGCATCCGCCTGCAACACACCGTTGCCGCGGTTGTAGTAGATGATGCTCAATGACGTGGCGGCACAGACCTGGCGGGCATACTCGACCAGCCCATCCTGCGGACACTCCGTCAGGTACGGCGGCATCAACAGCAATCCATCCGCACCCGCTTCCTCCGCCGCCTGGGCAAAGGCCCGGGCACTGCCGATACTCAATCCCGCACTCGCAATCACCGGCAGCTTCCCGTCAACCACCTCGACCGCCGCCTTCACGATCCGGCGATACTCGTCCAGCGTCAGATTGAAAAACTCGCCCGTGCCTCCGGCCACGAATACCGCCGAAATCTCGTGACTCACGAACCACTCCAGACGACGGCGATAACTCGCCTCGTCGAAGTGTCCGTCGCTGTCGAAATCGGTCACCGGGAACGACAACAGACCGTCCCCTACCGCTTGCTTGACTTCTTCTCCGGAAAACGTCACCAGAATGTCCTCTCGTGCTGCTTGACTTGACGGCCGGCCCTCTAAGCCCTGGGCGCGGCGAGGTATCGTGAATGGACAACGACTCATCGAGGATCATTGTCATACATCATACAAATAGAAAACTAATGCCTGACGACATCGGAAGCAAGTGACTCAAGCACAGTTAAGACCAAAGTTTAATCCGGGCGGGCTAGCTCACCCGCTCGGTAAGCATGGACTCTCAGCGCTCAGTCATCGTCGGGATGGCCCAACGCAGCGAACTTCCCTCCCTGGTACACCACGGCGGGATCATCGGGATGCAAATCGGTGTCTTTGGCTTCCGTCTCGGCACGCCATGGCTCCGAACCATCCTTTGGCACCCACCCCAGAAAGCGGGACTGTGAATTGTCCCACCACTGCTCGGCATTGTCCGACGCACCATAGACCACCGTATGACCCAGCTTGGGCGCGACGAAGGCCCTGTGAAGTAAGGCAATGAAATCCTCGAGACTCAGCCAGGTTGCCATCATTCGCGTGTCGGCAGGCTTGTCGAAACAGGAACCGATCCTGACACTCAGCGTTTCGACCCCGAACTTGTCATGGTAAAGGCTGGCCAGATCCTCCCCGAAGCATTTGGAAACGCCATAGAGAGAATCGGGCTTGTGCGGCACCCGTGTATCCAAGCGTTGGGTACGTTCGTAGAAACCGATCGTATGATTGGAGCTGGCGAACACGATACGGGAACCACCATGCCGTCTCGCCGCCTCATAGAGGTTGTAGGTCCCCATGATGTTAGCATGCAGAATACGTTCCCAAGGCCGCTCTACCGACGCGCCTCCCAAGTGCACGATGCCATCGCAGTCACGCACCAGATCGTTGACGGCTTGCCCGTCTGCTAGATCCGCCGCGACCACTTCCTCATGCGGGGCGGCCTCTCCCAGATCGGCGATATCCGACAACCGAACCTGTTTGGCCAGTCGTGTCAGGTGAGGACGTAAACTGCTGCCGAGCCCACCCGCGGCGCCGGTTACCAGAATACGATCAAGCATACTGTTCCTCCTTGTGCTGCATACCGGAAAGTCGGTACATCACTCGAAGCCATAGAGTACGGCCGGGTTATCGACCAGAATCTGCCGATGCCATTCGGCGTTGGCCCATTCGAGCAAGACATCGAGCTGCTCGGCATCGTCGGGATACCGAGCCTGGGAAACCCTGGCATGAGGCCAGTTGCTTCCCCAGATGATGCGTTCCGGCGCATGCGCAATGATCCGTCGGGCAATCGCTCCGACATCGTCATAGTGAGGACCACCAGTGAGACTGGCCTCATAGCCGGCGCAGATCTTGACCCAGGCATTCCCCTGATCGAGCAGACGCAGAATGTCATCGACCCGCCGATCATTCGCCGGCACCGGGTCCATGAATTTACCGATATGATCGATGATGTAGTCACACTCGATCTTACGCAGCTCATCGACGTAATCATCGAGATAACGGCCATTGAACTGAACCATCAAGTGCCACCCGAAGGGGCGGATCACGCGCTCGACCTCAAGCATATGATCCGTACTTACCGCCCCGCCGTGCAGATTCATGATTCGAGCACCACGAACCCCTTGATCGTGCCAGGAACGCAATTCATCTTCCGGTGTATCAGGCGTCACGACTGCCACACCGCGTGCTGATCGGGTTCCGAGCTCATTCAAGGCGGTCAGTAACGCTCGGTTATCGAACTGATAGGCATTGGATTGCGTCACAACGACACGCTCCAACCCTAGACGTGCCTGGACGCGACGGTAGTCGGCTACCGTCGCCCACTCGCTTATCGGCGAATTGGGCGATTGCGACTCATATCCCGGCAAGTAGAGGTGTATATGGCAATCGGTGGCACCGGGGGGCGTTTTGAGCTTCGGGGGTGGACCATCCAATGGCCTGGTATTGGGAGAAGTGGTTTCCATGCGTTACGACTCCTTCAAGGCATACTGCGACAAGGCATCACGGTTGATTTCGATCCCCAACCCCGGACCATCGGGGATCGGGACGACGCCGTATTCATGTTCTAGGGGCGTGACGACGACCGCCTGACGGAACGGGTTCTCGGTACGATCGAATTCCAGAATGGGGTCAATGGGATGGCGTCTCGGCGGGTTCGGCAACAGTGACGCCATGAACTGCAGACTGGCGGCGATACAGATGGCCGTTCCCCACACATGAGGTACGAGACGTACTCCATGCATGGCAGCCATATCGGCGACACGGCGCATTTCCGTGAAACCGCCGACACCACAGATATCAGGTTGAAGAATATCGATGGCTCGCGTTTCCAGTGGCTCCTGCATGGCGTAACGTCCATGCCAGGTTTCACCGCCCGCGACAGGAATCGGCTGCTCGGCACGGACCGCCCGATACGTCGATATCTGCTCCGGCAACACCGGCTCCTCGAACCAATCCACACCGTATTCTGCCGCCCGTACGCCCACCTCCACGGCCTCCAGGAAATCATAACCGTGATTGGCGTCGATCATCAGGCGGACATCCGGCCCGACCGCATCACGTACCGCAGCGATGACAGCCAGATCTTCCTCGACATCGAAGCCGATCTTGATCTTGACGGCATGAAATCCTTCTCGGCGATAGCCGGCCACTTCATGCGCAATATCAGTCACACGATCGACACCTTCGCGCCGGAAGGATCCCGTGGCGTATGCATGCACACTGTCACGCACTCTGCCACCTAATAAGGTCGAGATCGGCACATCGAAATACTTGCCTTTGATATCCCATAGCGCGATGTCAATCCCGCTGAGTGCCGTCACGGTCAAACCTCGCTGCCCTTGATCGCGCAAGCGATTGTAGAGTTCCAACCAGATCACTTCCGTCTTCAGTGGGTCCTTACCGATCAGTGAAGCCCCATAGGCATCGACCACGGCCGCATTCAGCGTAGCCGGCCCCAGGCATTCTCCCCAACCTACGGTGCCATCATCGCAAACGACCTCGACCAGGCAGTGCTGGCGCCGGGAAAAGTGCATGGAAGCACTCTCGAACTGAGTGTCGAGCGGGTAGTCGAGAACATGAGTACGAACGGACTGAACTTTCATCTTACGATTCCTTTGCGTTCCCAGGTGTCTCGGCGACACCGCTATTCGAACAAGCCGGGTAATGTGAGAGAAACCGCTGGAACATAGGTGACCAGCATCAAGGCAAGAAACAGAGCCAGATAGAACGGCCAGATGGTGCGCACGGCATGCTCGATCTTGATCTGACCGATGACGCACCCCACAAACAGGCAACCACCGACTGGGGGCGTACATAACCCCAACCCCAGGTTCATCATCAACATGATTCCGAACTGGATCGGATCCATACCAGCCTGTACCGCGACAGGCAGGAAAATGGGGGTACAGATCAGGATCAGCGCGGCCATGTCCATGATCATGCCAAGGCCGAGCAAGAGCAGGTTCAGCATCAGCAGAATGACGAGGGGATTGTCGGAAATGGCGGTAAGTACTCCGATCAGCAACTCGGGAACGTTATATAGCGCCAGCAAATAGGAGAATGCGGCAGCACACCCCACCAGAATCATGACCAGGGCCGTCGTCTTGACCGATTGAGCGACAGCTGCCTTGAACGATTCCCAGCGTAGCTCGCGATACACCAGTGCCGTTACCACGATGGCATAGATGGCGCCGAAGGCCCCTGACTCGGTGACGGTCAGCACCCCGGAAAGCACGCCGCCCACGATGATGACGGCGGTGAACAGCCCCGGCAATGCGGCGAAAAAACTGATCAGCAACACCTGCCATCCGGGAAAGGCTTCGCCCTTGTAGCCGCGATGAACAGCAACGATATAGGCAACGATGGCCAATGCCAGACACATCAGGATCCCCGGCACGATGCCGGCAATGAACAACTGGGTCACTGAAATGCCGCCACCAGCCGCCACCGCATACAGGATCATGTTGTGGCTCGGCGGTATAACGACACCGGCAACCGATGATGTCACCGTGACGTTGACGGCATAATCGGCATCGTATCCCTTCTCTTTCATCACCGGGACCAGTAGTGATCCCAATGCTGACGTGTCCGCCACGGCAGAGCCGGAAATTCCCCCGAACAGCATTGACGAACTGACGTTGACGAGACCGAGCCCCCCTCGCATCCGGCCGACCATGGCCGATGCCAGTCGCACCAGCCGGTTGGAAATCCCCCCTTGGAGCATGAGCTCACCGGCGAAGATGAAGAAAGGAATGGCCAGCAGCGAGAACACGGAAATGCCGGACAGAATCCGCTGAAACGCCACGAAAAGCGGCAATCCCTCATAGATGAACGTGCCGACTGCAGCCAATCCCACGGCAAAGGCGACGGGAGCGCCCGATATCAGTCCCAAAAAGAACAGACCAAAGAGGATGGCGAGACCCATGTTGAATCCTTTTCAATGGCGGGTTGAAAGCATGCGTTTGGCCATGTCGGCACCCACGAAAACGACCATCAATGCCCCGCAGATGACCAAAGGCGCAGCACGCCAGCTTTCCGATATGCCAATCATGGGAATTGCGCGCTCCAGATTGGTCATGACCAGAAGCCACCCCTGGTAAACCATGCAACCGCCAAAACCGATCACGAAGAGATCGGAAATGGTGTGCAGCAGTCGACGCCAGACGTCGGGCAAACTTTCCCTGATGAAATCGATATTCAGGTGCGTGTTGTTTCTCACCCCTACGGCGGTCCCGAGACAGGTGATATACACGACCATGACAAGTGATGCCTGCTCGACCCAGGTTGGTGTATCGTTCAGGACATAACGTCCAAACACCAGCCATCCAAAAATGGCGATCAACAACACGAGCAGGATGCCGGCGGTGATCAGGCATATTCGGGCTATGCCATCCAGCACCCGATCCAATGCAGATCTCGAGTCGACACCATCCCTGAATCGTTTATCCGGAGTTGCACTCACAATGCCCTCCCGGCCTTCCTGGAAAGCCGGGAGCTCCCCAGGAGAGGCACTTGGATGATCAGTTGGTGTCCTGAATATCCGTCACCAGCGACTCCAGCTCCGGATTCTCCTCGAGGAAGGTGTCATACACTGACTGCATCTTTTCCTGGAAGGCCGACTTGTCGTTGACTTCATTGATCTCGACGCCATCCTCTTCAACGAGCTCACGGCTTTCCTTGGACCCTTCTGTCCAGAGCTCACGCTGAAGCTCAGCGGCAGCCAGGGCCTCTTCACGGATGATGTCTTGATCTTCGTCGGACAGGGATTCCCATTTGGACTTGGCGATGCATAGACACTCGGGAATGATCAAGTGCTCGGTCAGCGAATAGTACTTGGAGACTTCGTAATGCCCACTCGACTCGAACGAGGGGAAGTTATTTTCTGCGCCATCGATAACTCCCGTCTTGAGAGATTGATAAACCTCCCCGTAAGCCATCGGGGTTGCGTTACCCCCCAACGCCTCGATCATCTCGACATAGAGATCGTTGTTCATCACCCGAACCTTGAGGCCTTCTACATCCGCCGGTTCCTCGACAGGATGATCGGCGTTATACAAGCTACGTGCCCCGGAGTCGAACCATGACAGCGCGATCAGATTCTTGTCCTCGAGGGCATCGGCAAAACGCTCACCGATTTCACCATCCATGACTTCATGCATATGCTCACGGCTGCTGAACAGAAACGGTAACGAGAGAACATTGGTCTCTTTGACGATGGGTCCCATCGGTCCCATGTTGAAATTGCCGAAATCGAGAGCCCCATTGCGAGTCTGCTCGATGGCATCCGGTTGATCCCCTAGGACACCGTTGTTGTACATGCGCGGTTCAATACGCCCCTCGGTACGTTCAGCCACTTTATCGGCGAAGGACTCGAGCGCTTCGGTGTTGGGATACCCTTCGGGATGGACATTCCACCCTCGCCACTCGGCCGCCTGGGCCGATCCCGACAGCAGCGCCAACGACCCCACGGAAGCGACAGCGATCAGTATTGTATTCATCTTGTTTATGCGCATGGCGTTTTCCTCTCGATTGACTACTTGATCCGTTATCGTTGTTTTACCGTTGCCACCAGCGTTTCGAGCTGCTGGCGCTCTTCGGAAGTCGGCATCGTCAGCGGCGCTCGTACGGCGCCCGCCGGCCGGCCAATCAGGTCCGCACCCGCCTTGACCAGACTCACCGCATACCCCGCCTTCCGGTCCCTGAGATCCACAAAGGGGATGAAAAACTCATTCGTGAGTTGTCGCACAACCTCACTGTTCCCCTTGCGCAGTTCCTTGTAGAACGTCACCGCCATTTCCGGCACGAAATTGAATACCGCCGAGGAGTACGTGTTCACCCCGATCGATAGATAGGCTTCCGCGTAAATCTCCGCCGTCGGCACCCCGCCGACGTACACCAGACGATCACCCACCGTCTTGACGATCTTGTTCAACAACTGCATATCGCCCTTGCCGTCCTTCAGCCCCACCAGATTGGGGCAGGCCGTGGCCAGGCGCTGCACCGCATCCGCCTGCAACACACCGTTGCCGCGGTTGTAGTAGATGATGCTCAATGACGTGGCGGCACAGACCTGGCGGGCATACTCGACCAGCCCATCCTGCGGACACTCCGTCAGGTACGGCGGCATCAACAGCAATCCATCCGCACCCGCTTCCTCCGCCGCCTGGGCAAAGGCCCGGGCACTGCCGATACTCAATCCCGCACTCGCAATCACCGGCAGCTTCCCGTCAACCACCTCGACCGCCGCCTTCACGATCCGGCGATACTCGTCCAGCGTCAGATTGAAAAACTCGCCCGTGCCTCCGGCCACGAATACCGCCGAAATCTCGTGACTCACGAACCACTCCAGACGACGGCGATAACTCGCCTCGTCGAAGTGTCCGTCGCTGTCGAAATCGGTCACCGGGAACGACAACAGACCGTCCCCTACCGCTTGCTTGACTTCTTCTCCGGAAAACGTCACCAGAATGTCCTCTCGTGCTACTTGACTAGACGGCCGGCCTCTGCAAGCACGGCATCATGATCCCTTTGTTTTTGTAATACATCATACATAAGGTAACGTAGGAGACAGGGCGAACCATGAGCAAGTATAATGACGAGACTTCATACCAAAGTTGAGTCTCGCATTGATGAAGATGGTTGACTCATCATTTCGATGAACTCACCGGTAACCGACTGAATCATCAACCAAAGCTGCCCACCTACTCCATACTGTGAACATCATCATCCTCAGACGACGACCTCGGTTGACGCCTGCCCGCTCCAACATCGCGGCAGTTGAGTACCCACTCGCTGAAACGACCTGGTACGGAGATAGCGCATGAATCTGGCTGGCGTGTTTGCCGAAACCTTGAACGTCACGCTGCCTGTCTTTGCCATGGTCTTCATGGGTTTGGCACTGAAACGCATCGGCTGGATCGACCGAACCTTCATCGATACGGCATCCGCTCTGGTATTCAAGGCCACTATGCCGACATTGATTTTTCTCAGCCTGATTCACGCTGACATGGAGCAAGCGTTCGATCCGAAACTGATGGCGTTCTTTGGCCTCACGACAGTAGCGCTCTTCCTGCTGAGTTGGGCTTGGTCTCTTTGGCGGGTATCACCGGCCGACCGTGGGGTCTATGTTCAGGGGGCGTTCCGCGGTAATTGCGGTATCGTCGGCTTGGCGCTGGCGGCCGGGATGTATGGGGACTATGGATTGTCGGCAGGCGGATTGCTGTTAGGTGTCGTGATTCTGAGCTACAACATCCTGTCCGTCTTCGTCCTGGTCATCCATGGAGGGCGCGAACGTGCCAACTGGCATCATATATTCCGCCATATCGCACTCAACCCGTTGATTCTAGCCGTTCTCGCTGCCCTGCCTTTCATGTGGTTCCAGATCACTCTCCCGACCTGGTTGATGACGTCGGGGGAGTATTTCGCCTCCTTGACTCTCCCACTGGCGTTGATATGCATAGGTGGCACGCTATCCATCAGGGGGATCAAGGAATCTCGCCACGTCGCCATAGGTGCCAGCCTGATGAAGATGGTCACGCTGCCCATTCTTGGAACACTGGCGTCCTGGTGGGCAGGATTCTCGGGCCGACAGCTCGGCTTGCTGTTTCTGTATTTCGCCAGCCCGACAGCAGCCGCCAGTTTCGTCATGGTCAAGGCCATGGGCGGTAACGCCAAGCTCGCTGCCAACATCATCGCCATCAGCACCTTGCTGGCCAGCCTGACCATTACCGGGGGCGTATTCGCACTACGGGCTCTCGACCTCATTTGACGTATTCACGACGACCTCGAGCTGCTCTTCAAGACCGGGAGTCACGTAGACCCGATCATTGACGATGCAACTCATGACGATGCATCTCTCAGTCGAGACTCGATGGCGCCTGGAAGCCAATCAAATCGGCACAGCCTGCTGCCCAGACATCGGCTTGCAGGCCCACGACACCGGCCGCAGGAAATCCACCGCCCAGGCTACGCTGGCCATCGACCAAACGTGCCGTGAGCTCACCGACCAATGGCATGTGGCTGACCAGTAACCACGGCACTCCCTCGCCGTTGACCTGTAACCAATCGATGACGTCTTCCACCGGATCGTCCGGAGTGATCAGTGCCAGGGTTTCAAGCGTCAACCCTAGTCTACCGGCAACGATCTCTGCCGTTTGTTGAGCTCTTTGATAAGGACTGACGGCCAAGCGCAAACGGTCTCGGCTTGATGTATCCAGGGAATCGGCCAGCCATTCGGCCATACGCTCCACATCCCGTCGCCCGGTCTCGGTCAATTCACGCAGATGATCGGGGCGCCCTGGGGCAGCTTCACCATGACGCATGATCCATAGCGAATCAGTCATGATCGTCCTCCTCGAGTTTGCGTGCCTGCTGCACCGCCTCTCGCGACAGGATGAACTCCACATCGCTGCTTTGTTCACCTTGCATCAGCAGCCTGGCCATCTCGCGCGCCGGGATCTCGTTGAACAAGACCTGGTAAAGCCCCTCCGCGATCGGCATGTAGACACCATCCCGACGCGCCTGGTTGCATACCAGACGTACCGTATTGACACCTTCCGCCACCTGTCCTAGCGCGTCGACGGCCTCCTCCAGGGTCTTGCCCTCGCCCAGCGCGAAACCTACCCGGTAGTTGCGTGACAGACTGGACGAGCAGGTAACGATCAGGTCGCCAACGCCGGCAAGCCCCAAAAAGGTCATGGGATTCGCCCCCTGTTCGACGGCAAAGCGGCTCATTTCAGCCAGCGCACGCGTCATCAGCATACTACGCGTGTTTTCCCCCATCCCCAGCGCAGCGGCCATGCCAGCCGCAATGGCATAGATATTCTTGAGGGCACCACCAAGCTCGACCCCATAGCGATCGTTGCTGGCATAAACTCGGAAATATTCGCATCCCAGTACGCTCTGCACTCGCGCCCGGGTCAGAGGGTCGTCACTCGCGATGACGGTAGCCGTCAGCTGTTTATCGGCCAGTTCCGAGGCCAGATTGGGGCCGGACAGCACACCGATATGGGAAAAACCGGTTTCGCGTTCGAGAATTTGGCTCATCAACAGAAAACCATCTTCCTCGATTCCTTTCGTCGTACTGACCAGTATCTGCTCAGACGTTAACCAGGCGCCTGCTTGTCTGACGATTGTCTGAAACGCCTTGGAGGGAATGGCGACCAGAACCAGCTCGGCCCCCTCGAGAACCGCCTGCATGTCGTTGCTGGCTTCCACCGAGGGATTGATCGCGTAATTCGGTAGATAGCGCGAATTACGATGGTCACGATTGATTTCGTCAGCCAACGTCGGGTCACGCAGCCACTGCTGCACCTTGGCGCCATTGTCAGCGGCGATGCTTGCCAGCGCCGTACCGAAGCTCCCACCGCCAAGTACCGCGACCTTGATAACCTGCTCGGACATTAACCTTCCCTAGCCCAGTTGATGAAGGACGCCATTGTAACCAATGAAGGGAGGAACTTGCGCCCCTCCCCTCGTCTACGGTCGTGTCTGCCCCGATAACGATCACAGGGTCTTGATCGAAGCGATCATCTCGGTAATGACCTTCTGACCATCGCCATAGACCATACGTGCATTGTCACGATAGAACAGGTGGTTCTCGACACCGGAAAATCCGGTTCCCTGTCCACGCTTGACGACCAGGACATTCTTGGCTTCGTCGACATTGAGCACCGGCATACCATATAGCGGACTGTCGGGATCTGTCTTGGCAACGGGGTTGACCACATCATTCGCGCCGATCACTAACGCCACGTCAGCCGTCTCGAAGTCGTTATTGATCTCCTCGAGGTCGAAGATCATGTCGTAAGGCACGCCCGCTTCAGCCAGCAGCACGTTCATATGCCCGGGCATGCGCCCTGCGACGGGATGGATCGCGAAACTGACTTCGATCCCGCGCTCCTGCAACAATTCGACCATTTCCCAGAGCTTGTGTTGCGCCTGCGCCACAGCCAGGCCATATCCTGGCACGATGATCACACGGTCGGCATAGGCCATCTGCACTGCAGCATCCATGGTACCGACATCCTTGATGCTGCCTTCGATCTCGGTCGCTTCCTCACTGACCGGCCCGAACTGCTTGAACAGGATATTGATCAACGAGCGATTCATGGCCTTGGCCATCAACAGCGTCAGCAAACTGCCCGCAGCCCCGACCACGGTACCGGCGATGATCATTGCCGCATTGTCGAGTACGAACCCTTCCATTGCCACGGCCAGGCCCGTCAACGCATTGAACAGGGAAATGACGACCGGCATGTCTGCCCCGCCGATCGGCAGCGCCACCATCACGCCGAATGCCAGGGCCAACAGGAAGAAGATCAACAGCACGAAGATACCCGGCGTGGCGGCAGCCACCCAGATGCCAAGCAACACCGCAGCCACGAGTACAGCCAGGGTGATCTGCTGTTGATTGGCAAAACGCACGGCCTTTTTCATGCGCCCATCGAGCTTGGCCCATGCCACGACAGAACCGGAAAAAGCCACACTCCCGATCAACGCCCCTAGTACCCCCAACCACAGCGCTAGATGGCCATGGGACTCGATCAGACTGGGGTCTCCAGCAACTCGCATCAATTCAACCGCGGCGATCCCCCCCGCGGCACCGCCACCCATGCCGTTGTAAATGGCAATCATCTGGGGCATATCGGTCATCGCCACACGCTTGGCGCTCCACCAGGCAACCCCGCCACCGATCAGAATCGCCAGCAGCATCAGACCATACTGACCGCGAATCTCCGGATGCAAAAAGGTCACCAGCGTTGCCAGCCCCATGCCGATACCGGCCCAAATCACCCCGCTGCGCGCCGTCGTGGGGTGTGACATACGCTTGAGCCCAAGGATGAACAGGACGGCCGTGGCAAAGTAACTGGTTTCGATCAATGCACTCATACCTTACCTCCCTTGGCGGCTTCCTTGAGCGCTTTCGCCTTGTCGTTACTCTCCTTCCCCTGGCGCTTGTCGGAACTCTTGAACATCTCCAGCATTCGTTCCGTGACCACATAGCCACCCACTGCATTGCCGGCTCCCAGCACGACGGCGATGAAGCCGATCAGTTGTTCACCGAAGGTCTCGGCCTGTCCCAACGCTACCATGGCCCCGACCACGACGATGCCATGCACGAAGTTGGAGCCCGACATCAAAGGGGTATGCAGAATGACCGGCACCCGGGATATGACCTCATAGCCGACGAATCCCGCCAGCATGAGAATGTAGAGTGCGGAGAGTCCTTCGATCATGAGTCGTCCTCCATCCACTGACGTACTTGTTCATTGACGATTTCGCCATCGCGGGTCAGACACATCGGGCCGATCACCGCATCCTCGAAGTCAAGTTCGAGTTCGCCATCCTCGATGAATGGCGACAACAGGTTATACAGATTGCGGGCATACATCTCGCTGGCTGGCACCGCCAGGCGTGACGGAATATCCAGCGGCCCATGGATGCTCACATCGTGATGCTCAACGGTTTCGCCGGGTTGGGTCAGCTCGCAATTGCCGCCACCCTCGGCCGCCAGATCGACGATGACCGCCCCCGGTTTCATACGCTCCACCATCGCCTGGGTGATGATCTTGGGAGCCGGCCGGCCCGGTAGGGCTGCTGTGGAAATCACAGCATGCGCTTCGCTCAGACGCTTGGCCAACGCTTCGGCCTGGGTCGCTTTCTCATCGTCACTGAGTTCACGTGCGTAGCCGCCTTCTCCCGATGCATCGACCCCCGTATCGATCATTTTGGCGCCCAGCGATTCGACCTGTTCGCGCGCTGCCGCACGGATGTCATAGGCCTCGACCTGTGCCCCCAAGCGCCTGGCAGTCGCGATCGCCTGGAGCCCGGCGACGCCGGCGCCGATCACCACTACCTTGGCCGGGCGAACCGTGCCCGCTGCCGTCGTCAACATGGGAAAAAAGACCGGTGCACGTTCAGCGGCCTGCAAGGCGGCATGATAGCCAGCAACCGCAGCCTGGGAGGACAAGGCGTCCATGCTCTGGGCACGCGAGATACGCGGCACCAGTTCCATGGCGAGTGCCGTGATGCGCCGTTTGCGATAGATTTCCACCTGTTCGAGATTGGCATGAGCAGCCAGCAAACCGACCAATACGCACCCTTCCGGTAAGGCTTCAGCTTCCTCGACACTGGGAGCACGCACGCACAGGACGGCCGTCGCATCGGCCAACCCTTTGTCACGTTCAACGATAGTGACCGGTTCTCCATAATGATCATCCGGGAAATGGGCTCGCTCCCCGGCCCCTTTCTCGACAGCCACCTGGCAACCGTCACGCGTCAACCGCATCGCCGTGGCAGGGTCCAGTGCCACGCGTAACTCACCAGGCCTGTGCTCCCTAGGGATCAGGATCTTCAACATCGGCAAACTCCCTTGTGTCCAATCATGATGGCTAGCATCGCCGTTGCATCGGCGTCTCGTCATACCTTCATGACATCATGCTTCGCTATCACTCACGAAAACGTCATGAAAACAAAGCGGATCACGTAGTTTTTTAATAAACCCGGTCAAACGCAAGTCTTTCTGCAAAAAAAGGCAGTATACGGCATACCTTATTATCGGTATAAGCTTTATTTTATAAATCAACAAAGAATCAACCTCATGATTTAAAAGGATTTCCATGACTAATCAACCATGAAAATTTCTTTATCATCACCATAAGCAATACGTTATCGTTATGGACAGACAATATGCAATTGGTCTGACCTATTATTAAGCCCCCGGTGTATCAAAAATGCTGAATCAAGTCATGTGTCGATTCCACGCTCACGCCTTGCGTCTCGAGCTGCGCCAGGCTGAACCGATGCGACGTCTCGGCATCCCAGGAGCGGCCATGCCCATCCGCAACCGCTAGACAGGCACAGGCATCCTGAGCAACGCTGACCGACAAACCGAGACACACGGCGTGACGCACACTGGTACTGACAGCACCAGTCGTGGAGAACCCGGCAACCACCAATTGGGAGATTCCATGGCGCCCCAACCACGTCTCGAGGTCGGTGCCGACGAAAGCGCTGCTTACATGTTTGGTGACAATGCGCTCACCAGGACGAGGCTGGACACACGCCTTGAATTCGGCACCGACATGACCACTGCGGTAGAGGGATTTAGGCGCATGCGAAAAATACCTGACATGCACGATAGGACCATTGCCACCACGCCAGCACGCCAGTAAATCCGTTAATCGCGTTTCCATCCAAGGGTTACTGAACTCACTGGCCTGTGCCAGTTCATCGATGGCCTGCTGGACATCGATAAGCATCAATGCCGAACGCTCATCGCGAGCATCATAAAGATGCAACCGTGCATTACCGACCTGGGTCCCCATGGGCACCTCCTTGACCACATCCTTGCAGCATAGGAGTTAGCGCGGCAATCTGCCCGCAAGGCTGTTTGGAAAACGATTCATCCCCTGATACCGCACGCACGGGCTCACCGGGGATGATGCTTCAGCAGTCGCTCGATCATTCAGGACGAGCAGGATAGATTGACGGGAGGCGCGTTACGAGACGGCACTTGTTGCCATACGTCCATGTCAGGCCGTTCGGTGAAGGGGTCGGCAAGCAGCTCGCGAAACGTCCGCAACGGCTCACTGTCCCCCGCTTCAGCCGACTCGATCACCGACTGGGCCAGGTGCGTACGCAGGACATATCGCGGGTTGACGCTTGCCATCGCGTCATGGCGCTGCTGCCGAGATCGCGGTTCTTGTGCCAAGCGGTCAGTATAGTGCCGCAACCACTGCACCAAGGCGTCATCATCGGGCTCACACTCCAGGGCAGCCGCCACATCAGCAAACGACGCCTGGCTACCATCGTAATCGACGAGCGATAGAAACGCCCCATGAAAATCCGCACTATGCTTCTCGAGCAACGCGAGCCAGGACGATACCAGAGCGTGGTCCTCCTCCCATTTCTCAGCCAAGCCCAAACGCTGGCGCATGTAGTCGGCGTAGGTTGATTGCAAGCGTGGCTCGAACGTATCCAGAATGGCCCGCAAACGCTCGACATCAATCAGCGGCGTCAGCGATTGCGCCAAGACAGCGAGATTCCAAAGCGCCACGCCTGGCTGCTGATTGAAGGCATAACGGCCTTCGGCATCGGTATGATTGGGGACAAGGCGTGGTTGATATCGGTCCATGAACGCATATGGACCATAATCGATCGTCAGGCCCAGTAACGACATATTGTCGGTATTCATCACCGCATGGACGAAACCGTACGCTTGCCATGCTGCGATCAGATCCGCTGTCCGCGTTACCGTGTCCTCGAACAAGGCCTCGAAGGGCGCTTCCGCCTCACGCAGTAACGGACGGTGACGCTCGATCACATGCCATGCCAGGCGCTCGATATCCTCTGGCCGCTGCCGTTGGTACAACCACTCGAAATGCCCAAAACGAACGTGACTCTCCGATAAGCGCAACAGCGTAGCCCCCGGCTCGACACGTTCACGCATGACCTTTTCCTCATTGACCGCGACCGCCAACGCCGTTGTGGTGGGAATCCCCAACCCCGCCATCGCTTCGCCGGCCAAGTATTCTCGAATCGATGAACGCAAGACGGCGCGGCCATCACCAAAGCGTGAATATGGCGTCTGACCGGCGCCTTTCAGATGAAGGTCGACAAAACCGCTGTCGGTAACGGCTTCACCCAACAGCAAACCGCGACCGTCGCCAAGCGCCGGGTTGTAACTGCCGAACTGATGACCGGTGTATTTCTGAGCGATAGGTTCCATGCCCGGTAACAATTTGCGTCCGGCCATCAACGATGTCAGCGTGGCATGCTCGTCTTCGTCTCTCCACAGTGCTTCGGCATCGAGCCCGAGCTGACTCGCCCCCAGCGGACTGACGTCAAGCACGCGCGTGCCTGACCAGGGCGTCGGAGTGACGCGGGTAAAGAAATCATCAGGAAATTTTGCCCAGGCGTTATCGAAACGCAAATCGTGCAGCGTCATGGTCTTCTCGGATGGCATGTGCATTGACTGCCACTGTAACGCCTAGCGCTTCCCCCGACCAAACTGCGTCATCGGCCGATGCCATAGGGTTCCAGAGCACGCAGGCAAGACGTTACCAGAGCACAAAAAAACCCTACCCGCATTGCAGCCGAGTAGGGTTCATAGTCAATGAATGATACTGTCACACAGTCAATAACTCATTGAGCCGCTTGACATAAGCGGCCGGGTCATCGAGGTGGCCTCCCTCCGCAATGATCGCCTGATCCAGCAGAATGCGAGACAGATCCGAGAAGGCATCGCCGTCGGATGTCTCGAGTCGTGTCACCAGCGCGTGCTCGGGGTTGAGCTCGAGTATCGGTTTGACTTCGGGCAGTTTCTGGCCGGCCGCCTCCATGATGCGACGCATCTGGAACCCCATCTCGTGCTCGGGGAGTACCACACATGCCGGGGAGTCGGTCAGACGATGAGTGATCCTGACTTCCTGTACTTCCTCACCCAGCGACTCTTGAACGCGTTTGACGAGACCTTCCTTGGCCTTGGCCGTTTCTTCCTGTGCCTGCTTTTCGTCTTCGTCCTCGATCTCGCCCAGATCCAGGTCGCCCTTGGCGATATCCACGAATGCTTTACCGTCGTACTCCGTCAAGTGACTCATCAGCCATTCGTCGACGCGATCGGACAGTAGCAGAACCTCGATCCCTTTCTTGCGGAAAATTTCCAGATGGGGGCTATGCTTGGCCGCATTGAAGCTGTCGGCAACGATATAGTAGATCTTCTGCTGCCCCTCTTTCATGCGCTCGACATAAGACGCCAGGGACTGATCCTGCGTCGAACTGTCGGTATGCGTCGTGGCGAAACGGAGCAACTCGGCAATCTTGTCACGATTGGCATAATCTTCGGCGGGTCCTTCCTTGAGGACGCTGCCGAACGTATTCCAGAACGTCTGGTACGTTTCCTCGTCCTTGGACAGTTTCTTCAGCATGTCCAGGGCACGCTTGGTCAGGGCCGACTTGAGCTTGTCGACTTGCGGATCCTGCTGCAACAACTCTCGGGAGACGTTGAGCGACAAATCCTTGGTGTCGATCACTCCCTTGATGAAACGCAGATAGAGCGGCAGGAACTGTTCGGCATCGTCCATGATGAACACGCGCTGAACGTAGAGCTTGAGGCCACGCGCCCCATCGCGCTCGTACAAGTCGAAAGGAGCACGCTCGGGTACGAACAGCAGGCTGGTATACTCCAGCTTGCCTTCGACCTTGTTGTGACTCCAGGTCAGCGGGTCGGAAAAGTCATGTGCGACGTGCTTATAGAACGCCTTGTACTCGTCCTCGCTAATCTCCGACTTGGGACGAACCCACAATGCCGTCGCCTCGTTGACGGTTTCCCAGCCATGCGTCTCGTTGCCTTCGTCGTCTTTCTCGACCGAGGGCATACGAACCGGCACTTCGATATGGTCGGAGTACTTGCGAACCAGACTCTTGAGGCGAAAGTCGTCGGCGAATTCCTTGGCATCTTCCTTGAGATGCAGCACGATTTCGGTGCCCCGTGCAGCGCGCTCGATATCAGCGATCGTGAACTCGCCGGCTCCCTGGGAATGCCATTCGACCCCTGAATCGTGCGGTAGATCGGCGCGCCGTGTCCTGACCGTCACTTCATCGGCCACGATGAAGCTCGAGTAGAAACCGACACCGAACTGACCGATCAGCTTGGCATCCTTTTGTTGCTCACCGGATAGCTGCTTGAGGAATTCGGCCGTGCCACTCTTGGCAATCGTGCCGAGATTCTGAATGACATCATCGCGGCTCATACCGATGCCATTGTCACGCAGTGTCACGGTTCCCGCCTCGGCATCGTGTTCTATCTCGATGCGCAACTCGCTGTCATCTTCATACAGGCCGTCGTTGTCCAGCGCCTGATAACGCAGCTTGTCACAAGCATCGGCGCCGTTGGATATCAACTCGCGCAGGAATATCTCCCGATTGGAATACAGGGAGTTAATCATCAAGTGCAATAGCTGCTTGACTTCTGTCTGGAAGCCTAATGTTTCTTCATGGGTAGCGGTGGACATGAATCGAGTCCCTCATCGATCACTCAGACATTGATATATGCCGACACGGAATGCCGGTCGTCGTGTCGTGTTCGAAATATGGGGCTCGGATGACACATTTCAAGCACCGTTTACCAATGATCGGTTGCGGATGGTGTCTCACCCTTCCAGCGTCGGTAGTCATCCAGGCTACGATCGACGCGTGTCAGTAACCAGCCGACGATGACCACATCATCGAGCAGGCCGATCAGCAGCAGCACGTCCGGGATCAGATCGAGCGGCGAGAGGAGATAAATGATTGCGGCCGCCATCCAGCCAAATGCTTGCCAGGGGACAGGACGATAACGCCCCTTGATGACGTCGGCAGTCATTGGCAGAAACCAGCGCAGCGCCCGCTTCAACCGGCTCAAGGCCCCCGCGCGCTGGCGTAAGCGGCCCCACAGCGTGTGACGTGTCAATTTAGGCATCGATGCTCTCCTTGGCGGGGCCGACATCGAGTGACACTTCGTTGTTGCTCGATTGTCGGATTCTGGCGACACTACTCAAGCACCTCACTATCGGCGAGGATAGGGAGCATTCTGGTTGCAAGGCAAGCATAGGAGATTCACCGGATGCGCGGATCGAGCCTTTTCGGACGCTGGTACATGACGCTTGCCGGTCTGGCATTGTGTCTCCCCTTGGCCGCACCTTTCGCATCCGCGAGTAGTGATAGCGACATGCGCGAGGCACTGGACGCCGCCCGCCAGAAAGACTGGTCGACCATTGATCAAGCGGCTATCGAAGACCACGAACTCGCTGGTTATGTCGCTTACCACCGTTTGCGCGACCGACTTCCGACAGCATCCGCAAGCGAGGTACAGGCATTCATCGACGAGCACTCGGATTCACCGTTATCGAGGTGGATGCGAAACCAGGCCATTACGGCCTACGGAAAAGCACAGCGATATGACAGAGTGTTGGCCATCAGCGACGTGGTGCCCGATGATACCACCCGCCGATGCCACTACTATCGTGCCCTGCTTGAACGCGACCCCCGACAAGCGACGGAAGGTGGTCGACAACTGTGGCTGAGCGCGCATTCCCAACCGTCGGCCTGCGACTCGCTTTTCCAACGGCTGATGGCCAATGGAACGATCGATGACGCCCTGATCTGGGAACGGATGATGCTGGCATGGCAGGCCGGTGAAGCCGGACTGATGAGTTATCTGGAACGCCAGCTCGGCAGTGGCTGGCAGACAGGTATCGATGCCGTCGAACGCGTGCAGAATGATTATACCGCCATTACCCGAGTTCCCACCCGTATCGGGCCCGATGGGCAGGGTGGCGGGCCCCTGTTCGCCGCGGCCATGTACGGTTTCACTCGTGCCGATACCGAAGCGGCCCTGGAAGCCTGGCGCAAAATCGCGCGCCATGTCCCCGTCAATGACGAACAGCGCCAGACTATCGAGCGAGACTTGGCGTTTTACTCGATGGTCAGGGATGTCCATAACAATCGCGCCTGGGTCGATCAGGTGTTGCCTCGGCTAGACGATCAGGAACTACTGACTCTGCGCGTACGCGAAGCACTGGCCAACCGTCACTGGCGCAGTGTCATCGACTGGATCCATCGCATGCCCGATGAACCCCGTCAGGAAGCCCGCTGGCAATACTGGCTAGGGCGTGCCCTCGAAGAACTCGGTGACCCGCAAACAGCCGAGACGGCGTATGCCGCCGCTGCGGTCGAACGCAACTTTTACGGTTTTGCCGCCGCAGATCGTCTCGAGCGCCCGTATTCTCTGAATCTGGAGCGCACGTCCTTCAATGACGCATACCGAAACGAGATTGCCGACTGGCCGCAGGTCCAGCGCACTGAAGCCTTGATGCGTATTGGTGAACCTGGATTGGCCAACAGTGAATGGTTCTATGCCATCGAACATGCCTCTCCTCAGGAAGCGCGAGCGCTGGCCGACTATGCTGCCAACCGAGGCTGGTTCGTGAAGATGATCCAGACCACTATCCAGGCCGACCTCTGGGATGCACTGGATTGGCGCTTTCCCAGCGCTTACCGCGACCAGTTCCTTAAATGGGGCAGAAACAATGATGTCGACCCCTACCTGCTAATGGGAATCGCGCGTCGAGAAAGTGCGTTCAACCCCAGAGCCGCCTCGCCTGCGGGTGCCCGTGGCCTCATGCAATTGATGCCTGGCACGGCAACGCACGTGAGCCGCAAGCTGGGTATCGGTGATCCAGGCCCGACGGGATTGGAGAATCCCGAGATCAACATCCGACTGGGAAGCGCTTATATCAGTGAGATGCTCGAGCGGTATCGCGACAATCGACTAGCCGCAACGGCCGCCTATAATGCCGGGCCGGGCCGAGTCGATCGCTGGCTACGCAATGCACCGGAAGAGTTCGACCTGTTCGTCGAGAGCATTCCTTTCAGCGAAACGCGCAACTACGTCCAGGCGGTCATGGCCTACCGCGTGATCTTCGAGAGTCTGGCGAACGGTGGCGAGACCCAAGGCGTGGCGATGATGACACCCCGTGAGCGTGATGTCAGCTACAGCCCTTCGCTACTGGCAAGGCAGTAACGGATCGACTCACTCGATGGGCCGCCGCAAACCGACTCAGGCGGGACGTTGCTGAAGCGCCAACTTGCAACCGAAGACCACCAGAACGGCGCCAGTCATGCCATCCAGGCCTCGCGATACCCATCGCTTGGCCAACCAACGGGTGGCTCCGCCCACCACCGCGGCAACCGCAATCTGCCAGACATTGGCAACCACGAAGTGTACCCCAGCCAGCCACAGCGACTTGATCAACGCCGGATCGTCAGGTGCCAGGAACTGAGGAAGAAAGGCCATGTAGAACATGATCGTCTTGGGGTTGAGGACGTTAGACAGCAGCCCCTCGCGCAGCGGTACCCAGAAAGCTACCGGCCGACGCGCGGTATGGACCTCCTCAATGCGCAACCCTTGTCCCTGACAGGCACTCCAAAGGCTCTGTAGCCCCAACCAGACCAGATAGGCGGCACCAGCCATCTTCAAGACATTGAACGCCCACGCGGATTGCAGCAGTAGCATCGAGATCCCCAGTGCGGAAACCGTCGCATGAACGAACAATCCACTGCAGATCGCCACGCTGGTCAGTACTCCATCACGCAGGCCTCCACGGCTGGCATTGCGGATAACCAGCAAGGTATCGACCCCGGGACTGAGCGTGAGCAAGGTGATGGCCAACAGGAATGGCAGAAACTGTTCGTCGATCATTGAAAAATATCTCGTCTGGAATGACGCAAGGAAATCTGATCGTTGAGCGTCCAGAAGTCATACAGCACACCGAGCAGGAACAGTCCTCCCGTCAGCAGGTAGAGAATGCCGGTCAACCATTTCCCCATGTACATTCGGTGCAGGCCGAATACGCCGAGAAAGGTCAGCAGAATCCAAGCCAGTGAATAATCAATGGGCCCGACCTGAAACCGCAAATCCGCTTCACGATCCATGGCGGGTATCAGAAACAGGTCGATCAACCAGCCGATACCCAACAGCCCGAAGGTGAAGAACCAGATCGTACCGGTCACCGGCTTGCCGTAGTAGAAACGATGTGCCCCCAGGAAGCCGAACAGCCAGAGCAGATACCCCAGTAGCTTGCTGTGCGTATCATTGGGAGCCGTACCTAATGTCGCCATAGTGAGTCCTTGTTTTACGTCAAATGCCCCGTGCACGTCTGCCTGACGCATCTTCGCCCAGCCAGCAGCGTCTCGCAACGCTGTCTGATGCGCCGATCATAGGAAAGAAACCGCGACTGGCTGGACGCCTCGCTCATTTCCATCTACAGTAATTCCTGCAGATCGCGGAACGGGCAGGAGGCGATGCAGATTTGCTTGACGCATCTCCTCTACTGTTGCATGATCAGCAGCGTAGGTTTGCAAGTAAGAAAGTCGTCAGTTGTTGATCGATTCCTTCGAGACTCCACGTGCGCACTTCTTCTTTGCTGGACCCACGCACAACGGGTCGCTGAGGCGTTTCGCCCTGTCCCGGTAACATCATTTAGTTAGTTAAGGAAATCGACAATGGCAACTGGCACTGTCAAGTGGTTCAACGACACCAAGGGTTATGGCTTCATCTCTCCGGACGAGGGTGGTGATGATCTGTTCGCCCACTTCTCAGAAATTCAGGCTGAAGGCTTCAAAACCCTGCAAGATGGCCAGAAGGTGAGCTTCGACGTCACCCAGGGCAAGAAAGGCCTTCAGGCCGCTAACATCAAGGTCACCAACTGAGTTTGGTATCTTGATCTAGCCAGCATGTAGTCACCTTCCCGTGACTCGACCATGCAGGCTAACTAGGACCCACCATCGCGTGGGTCCTTTTTATTGCTACCCTTGCCGCGACTTTCATCATGCTCGGGCTAGCGGACCGCTCCGAAGAGCGGCCCTCATACATTCTTTCATGGCTCGTCGCTACGGTTCGAAGACGGCGCTTCTCCGGTGTCCGGTTCCTCTACGCCTTCGAGATCATCAAGTCCCTCAGCAGGGTCCTGACTCTCGATCTCCTTGAACTGCTCATCTATCTCGCGCTGCGCTTCATCGAAACGGCGCTCTGTCTCTTCCATGAACTCGTCGACATCCGAACGGCTCGTTTCACCCGGCAACGTATCTTCATCGTCAATCACATCAGGACCTTCTCCGAGCGTTTCCGCCTCGGCATCAGCGCCTTCGACCTCTTCTTCCAGCGCTTCGAGATCGCCCTCCGGACTTCCGGATGCCGGATCGTCGCCACCTTCACTGCCGCTCGCAATATCGCCACCACCACCGGCAGGCACGTCGTCCTCCGTCGACGCTGTCAGCTCATCATCATCGGTCTCGGAGGAGGCCTCCGGCTCATCGTCCTGTACAGCCGTTTCCGAGCCGCCACTACTATCCTGCGCGGTCTCATCATCCTGTATGCTCGTCTCCGAGCCATTACCACTATCCTGGGCGGTGTCATCCTCCTCACTGTCACCACACCCGGCTAACCCAAGGGCCAGCACCAGGACCAAGGGCATCCAGGGTTTCTTGATCATCCTCATTCTCCAGTCATTCAAATCGACAGCTACATTAGGTGCAGTTATTGCATCAAAGCGCTTGCCCCAACGCAAGCGAACACGCCACCGCTAAAGCAACTCATCCACGACCGCCATCCCGATCTTCGGCTGCGCCGTTCTGAGCCAGGTAACAACGCGCCGTTTTACGTGGCGAAGAGCTGGCCTTCAATATCACGAAATGCCTTGAATTCCAAAGCATTGCCACTGGGATCAAGGAAAAACATGGTTGCCTGTTCCCCTGGCTCGCCTTGAAAACGCACATAGGGTTCGATTTCGAATGCCACGCCTGCAGCACGTAGCCGATCAGCCAGTGACTCCCACTCCTCCATTTCCAGCACGACACCAAAATGCGGAACAGGCACCCCATGACCATCGACCGGGTTGCGATGCAGACCGGCACCACCCTCCCCCAGCTCCGGGTTTAAATGGCAGACGAACTGGTGGCCGAAGAAATTGAAATCGACCCAACGCTCGCTCGAGCGGCCTTCTGAGCAACCCAGTAATTCACCGTAGAATCGGCGGGCTTCAGCAAGGTCATGGACCTGCATGGCAAGATGAAACGGATTAGGCATGTGAGAATCTCCTCTACATTCATTGTCGGTACACAACGTACGGGAGTCTACGTTGCGTGCATCATGCCCTCTTGGTAGAGAGCAGCGAACAGGCCGGTGGCAGCAGCATACGTATCGCCCTCGACTCGATCGTGGCTTCGAAATGATCGATGTGGAACGGTTCACCATCAAGCGTTACCGGCAAGGGACCATCACCGTCGAAATGCAACTGCGTCGTCTGAAAATAGGTTACGAAATCGCCGCTATTCGGTAACGCTTCAATTTCGGCAAGCGCTTGTCTCATTTCCGCGAGTGAGGTGAAATCACGGACGATCAGGACATCCAGCAAACCATCATCGAGGCGCGCCGAAGGTGCCAGACATTGCCCACCGCCCGCCTGAGTCCCATTGGCGACAGCCAACAGAAACAACGGAGCGCGGCTGTGGCCCTCAGGCCAGCGTAACTGCCCCTGATAAGGCTGATAGCTCCACGCCTTGAGCGCCCCCATCAACGAATAGGCTCCACCGCCCAGAAAACGCTTGAGGGGTTCCGGCGTCGTCGATGTCACTTCCGCTCCGATACCGCATGACGCCATATTAACGAAGTACTGCTGCCCGGAACACACCACATCCGTTTCAACGGGGAGTGCATTCATGGCCATCTTCAGTGCCGGCAGAGGCTCCAGCGGTAGTCCCACGCCATTGGCAAAATCATTGGCAGAGCCCAGTGGCAACACACCCAGAGGCACGCGCTGATCTTCCGGCAATGACATCAGACCATTCACGACTTCGTTGATCGTTCCGTCGCCACCGCCTGCGATGATTCGCTCCACCCCTGCCTCGACCGATTGGCATGCAAACCGTCGTGCATCACCGGCCTCCCAGGTGACAACCACGCCGAGGTCGAAGCCGGAGTCACGCAGGGTAAATACCGCTTCTCTCACCTCGGGAAACTGTGCCGACTTGCCGTTGAGTATCAAACGGGCTGACTGGCATGATTCCACCTTCATTCTCCTTCGACACGTTGTACGGAGACTCTCACGCTTTACCCCGTCGTGCGCAATCATCCATTAATGGATCGATGCATTTGACGTATATCAATACCCACATGATTCTTGGGGTCTCTGAGCAATGTCGCTAGTATAGTATCCCTCTGCGCTCACCCTTTTGATGGCAAATGGAAAATAGGCTTGATACAGCAATTTCGGGACTTCCTCAGCGCACTGCTGCATGCCATACGCAACCTACTGCCAATCATCCTGGTCGTCGTGGCTTTTCAGGCCTTGTTGCTGAGAGAGTGGCCTCAAGATGCAGGAAGCATGGCGGCAGGTCTGCTTGTCGTGGCAGTCGGTGTCGCATTGTTCCTCAGAGGGCTCGAACTCAGTATTTTCCCCATAGGCAAACGACTCGCCAACCAGTTTGCAAGGCGAGGATCACTGCCCATACTCCTGGCTTTCGGTTTTGCTATCGGCTTCTCGGCCGTGGTTGCAGAACCCGCGCTGATCGCCGTTGCAGAACAAGCCCAGCAGATCAGTGAAGGCCGCATCGATGCCCTGATGCTACGCTTGGTCGTTGCCACTTCCGTTGGCATTGTAATGGCCTGCGGCGTACTACGAATCATCCTGGGGCATCCACTTCACTGGTACATGATCATCGGCTACATCATCGTGGTCATCGTGACGTTTTTCGCGCCTGAAGAAATTGTCGGTCTAGCTTACGACTCGGGGGGGGTTACGACCAATATCGTGACTGTCCCCTTGATCGCTGCCATGGGGATTGGGCTGGCCACCTCGATCCGTGGTCGTAGCCCATTAGTGGATGGCTTCGGACTGGTGGCATTGGCTGTCATGGTACCAATGATCAGCGTGCAGCTATACGGCATCCTAGTGTATGCAGACCCAGGTAACCTATCAGGTAATGTAGGACTCGTTACGAGCAGTAAGGAAGGCATGTCACCTGCGGGACCCATTCAAGCATTACTCGACCTGCTCGTCATGCTACGCGATGTTTTACCCATTTTATTGGTCATCCTGTTTTTCCAATATCTCGTATTGAAGCACCCCCTCACAAACAAGCTACAGCTTGGTGTAGGGTTCTCTCTCGTCATAGTAGGGTTATACGCTTTTGTGGTTGGCCTGAAACTCGGCTTGTTTCCTATCGGCAAGCAGATGGCCGAACAATTGATTGGATTTGACAGCTGGTTCTGGATATACCTGTTCGCATTTGCCATCGGTTTTGCAACGACCATGGCTGAACCTGCATTGATCGCCATCGGTGATCAGGCAGAAGAGGCTGCGGCAGGCAAAATAAAAGGGAATATCATACGCATATTGGTTGCCATCGGGGTCGCTGTTGGGATCACGGTTGGGGTGCATCGAATCATTACTGGTGATTCCATCCATTATTACATCATCGGCGGGTATGCGCTGGTTATCCTGCTGACAGCCATCACGCCTCGCTATATCGTCGCGCTGGCTTTCGATTTAGGGGGAGTCACAACCTCAGAGGTGACAGTACCGCTGGTGACAGCGTTGGGCATCGGGTTGGCGAGCCACATCGATGGTCGTCACGTATTGATTGATGGGTTTGGCCTTATCGCATTCGCATCGATCTTTCCTATAGTCATGGTAATGAGCTATGCCATCGTGATCGAGAAGTTGGCACATACGAGAGGTCGGATATCATGAAATTTTCCCTATTGGTAGCTATCGTCGCCGAGGAACTTGAGCAAGAGTGTATCGATACAGCCACAGAGTCGGGAGCTGCCGGCATGACGTTGATCTCGGGACGCGGTATCGGTGGAGAACCCAAGAAAACGTTTTTCGGCCTAACATTTGAGGGCAGCCAATCCATCATGCTGATGACATTGGAAAAAGGGCTGTCGCTTAAGGTTCTCAAAGCCATCCAGGCTGTCGTCAATCCGGATGATGAGGATTCCCGAGGTATCGTCTTCACCCTGCCAATCGAACACTTGGGGGGTATCGACATGTCGCAGATCAAGCGTTTCGAGGCACAACTCAAGGAAACGCTCTGAGACACAGAGTGCCTCCAAGCTCATTCACTACCTAATGAGGGCGAATTATGCTAGTCAAGGACATCATGGTGCGTGATGTAGTCACCGTATCGCCATTGGCATCACTGCGTGATGCTCTCAAATTGATGAAGGACCATGACCTGAAATCGCTGGTCGTGGAGCAGCAGACACCACATGATGCCTGGGGGGTCGTCACTTACACCAATGTGCTTAAGACGATTGTCGCCGAAGACGGCGATATCGACTTGGTCAACATCTATGACGTCTGTGCCAAGCCCGCCATCAGCGTCGGTGAATCTCTCGACGTACGCCACGTCGCTCGACTGATGACGGATAATGGT
The DNA here is from genome assembly GCF_008079445.1 of Aidingimonas lacisalsi. Lineage (GTDB taxonomy): Bacteria > Pseudomonadota > Gammaproteobacteria > Pseudomonadales > Halomonadaceae > Aidingimonas > Aidingimonas lacisalsi. Next base: position 34,504 of record NZ_VRYH01000005.1, read on the forward strand.
GTCAAGCGTGTACTTGTCCTACACGACAATGACCTGACGGGCATTGTCACTATGAACGATATTGTCGGAACCGTGATGGAAATGATCGAGTAACACTTAACTCTGGCAATTACTCTGACGTCGGGCACAGATAGAATGTGATAACATCGTCACGCTGTCGCAGGCTTGATGCGAGTCGTGTCAGATTATTGCGTTCCAGCGTCTGCAGTGTCATACGGTACTCGAAGACTGATCCCTGCTGTATCAATGAGTAACTGATGGTTTTGATGCGACAATCATGTGCCTTGATCCACTGCCGCAACGCGTCCTCATCCGGAGTCGCCCCTACCGCAAAGCACACACTATGATCGGCGAAATGCTGACTCGGCATACGGGCTTCGACCCAGCGAAACAGTGACAGCGTCAGCAACGTGATCAGTGAAACGGTCACCGCCGGCATCAGGAACCCGATGCCATAGAGAATCCCCAACGCCGCTGTCATCCATATCGACGCGGCTGTGGTCAGTCCCATGACCGTCAAGCCTTCCTTGAATATCACACCCGCGCCCAGGAAGCCGATGCCGGTCATGATCCCCTGCGCCATGCGCGTCGGATCGGTATTGATCGCCGAATCCGGCAAGACTGACCCGAACCACTGTGCCTGATGCGTCGTAACGATCATCAACATGGCCGATGCCAGGCACACCAACGCGTGGGTTCGGAACCCCGCTGGACGCCCATGGTAGCTGCGCTCGAGTCCAATCAGGCTACCCGCTAGCCAGGCAGCCAACAGGTTCACCACGATCAGCCAATGATCCTCCGACATGGATACCGCCTCCTTGCTCGATGTCACGACCTTCGTTATCCATCATAGCGCGACCACGCAATGGATCATCACACTAGTACCAACGCTATATATCCCAGACTACCAGTACCGCTCGAGGGATTGGTACGATACAGGCACGATGTCACGCTTCCAGGGACAGGCACATGCAAGATGATGGAATTTCCAATTGGCTGGGGGAGCGCGTCGGCGAAGCGATCCGCTTTATCATCGACTTGCTGGCGCTCCTTTTCGGCAATATCAGCCACACCGTGGAACGCTTCGTGACCGGGTTGACCGAGGCATTGGGCATCAGCTCCTCGATCTTCAGTCTGCTGTTCCTGCTGATTGGCTTATGGCTGCTCTACCAAGGTATTCGTGCCTTACTGGGACGCCGTATCGTCGGCGGGTTGATCTGGCTATTCGTTGGGTTGATCGTGCTGAGCTGGCTAGTCGGCTGAGCGGCAACGAGGCCGCTCCCATGAGCGGCCTGCATCGATACGTGCAGCGTCACTCCACAGCCAGCGCCTTTTCCACGACTTCATACACGTTGGGCGATAAATCCTCGCCACGAATACGTTCGAGCTCGGCCTTCATCAACGCTTGTCGTGACTCGTCGAAGCGTTGCCATCGAGTCAACGGGGTAATGATCCGGGCGGCAATCTCGGGATTGAGCCTGTTAAGCTCAATGACCACATCGGCCAGCAGCTTATACCCCTCGCCATCGGCACGGTGGAAATTGACCCGGTTCTGGCCGGCGAAAGCCCCGATCAATGCGCGCACCTTATTGGGATTGGTCAGCGAGAACGCCGGATGATCCATCAGGAACTTGACCCGTTCCAGTGCATCCGACTGGGGTCGGGTCACCTGGATGCTGAACCATTGATCCATCACCAGTGGATCGTGAGCCCATTTCTCGCCGAACGTCTTGAGCGCTGGGTCAGCGAGATCTCCCCGTGAACTGTGGGTCAGCAATGTCAACGCAGTACGCACATCCGTCATGTTGTGTCCGGCATCGAATTGGTTGCGCGTCAACTCGATGGCCTCTTCATCCTCGATCGACATGAGATAGGACAAGGCGACGTTCTTCAGATTGCGTTCGGCGATCTGGCCCGGCTCGGGTTCATACGGCGCATCAGACCGGTTGGCACGATACACGGCCATGAACTCATCACGCAGTGTCATGGCCAACGACTGCTTGACGAAGGTTCGGGCTGCATGGATGGCATCGACATCCACCACTGGCTGCTGCTCGGCAATGTAGGCCTCCGAGGGAAGCGTCAACATCTCGGCCAGTACCGCCTTATCGTCCGCCTCCATGGTCAACAACCCACGGAATGCCTCTGTCACACGCCCATCCATGACTTTTTCCACCCCATTGCGATGAGCGGCTATGAGGTCGTCCATGGCCAGCAAGGCCAGGCGCTGTCCAGCATCCCAACGGTTGAAACCGTCCGAATCGTGCTGTAGCAGGAAAGCCAGGTCTTCACGCCCATAGGGAAAGCGGACCTTGACCGGAGCCGAGAAGCCGCGTAATAACGACGGCACCGGCGCTTCCGCGATATCGGTAAAAACGAACTCCTGCTCATCCTCACGCAGATGGATCACCGTATCCGTGCCGAGAGACTCACCATTCAACGTCATGGCCAGATCATTGCCCGACTTGGTGCCTACCATGCCCAAGCGGACGGGAATATGCAGCGGTAGCTTTTCGTGTTGATTGGGCGTCGGCGGTGTCCGTTGGCGCAGCGTCAAACGGTATTCACACTTGGCGTAGTCGTAGTCACCGATCGCATCGATTTCGGGTGTCCCTGCCTGAGAATACCAACGCATGAACTGTTCGAGATCCAGGCCGGACACGTCTGACATGCAACCGACGAAATCCTCGATGGTGACCGCTTGTCCATCAAAACGCTCGAAATAGAGATCACTCCCTCGGCGGAACGCCTCCCATCCCAGTAGGTTACGCAGCATACGAACGATTTCTGCGCCTTTCTCGTAAATGGTCAGCGTATAGAAATTCCCGATCTCGATATAATGACCGGGCTGCACCGGATGCGCGGTCGGCCCGGCATCTTCAGCAAATTGAGCGGTCCGGAAAAAGGAGACATCTTCGATACGCTTGACCGGTGCGGAATTGATATCGGCGGAATAACTCTGATCACGGAATACCGTAAAGCCCTCCTTGAGGGACAACTGAAACCAGTCGCGACAGGTGACGCGATTTCCCGACCAGTTATGGAAATATTCGTGGGCGACGATGCCTTCGACGCGCTGGAATGTCGCATCGGTTGCCGTTTGTGGATGGGTTAGCACCGCCGCTGAATTGAAGATATTGAGGCCCTTGTTTTCCATCGCCCCCATGTTGAAGTCGTTGACGGCAACGATCATGAAACGGTCCAGGTCGTATTCACGACCATAAGTGCGTTCATCCCAGGCCATGGCACGCTTCAAGGAAGCCATGGCGTGATCTGTCTTATCCAGGTTTTCCGCTTCGACCCATAGCTGGAGGGTGACCTCGCGACCGCTCATGGTCGTGAAGTGATCCTCGACCTTTTGCAGATCCCCAGCTACCAGCGCAAACAGATAGCAAGGCTTGGGATGCGGATCGTCCCATGTCACGAAATGCTTGCCATTGGGCAATTCGCCCCGCTCCACCGGATTTCCGTTGGATAGCAGCACCGGCTGACTGTCTTTGTCGCCGATCACCGTCGTGGAGAACGTCGCCATCACATCAGGGCGATCCGGGTAGAAGGTAATACGACGAAAGCCCTCGGCTTCACACTGAGTGCAATACATACCGTTGGACTGATAGAGGCCTTCCAACGCCGTGTTGGCTGCAGGATCGATCTCTACCTCGGTATCGAGCACGAAACGGTCGGGCACTCGATGCACGGTCAAATACGAACTGTCGACCTCGTACTCATCGACGTCCAGTTCCTGACCGTCAATGGCGATACGCTGCAGACGCAACTCCTCACCATCCAGAGTTAACGGTAATTCCCCTTCCTGCCGTTCAGGATGACGTTCGAGGTGCAGCCTGGCGGATACACGGGTCGCCGATGAGGCGAGATCGAACTTGAGCTCCGTGTGAGTGACACGATAGGCCGGAGGCCGGTAATCATGTAGATAGATCGGCTGCGGTGCTGATGCTGACATCAAAGGAAGGCTCCTGTTGGATAATCGCCATTCATTGTAAGTGGGGCATGGCAATCGACTCAAAATCAAGCGCTAACGATGATGACAGGCGGGTAGTATGACCGCTCATCGCCGTGCGGGCAGCGATTCATCGGTCATGGCACCGACACGCTGGGGTTCAGGGCGGGTCAGTATCCAGATCCCCACTCCTGACAACCCGAAAGCAAGGCCGAGTTTCACGATCAACGTATCGACTGTCAGGACGACGATCAGCACCGACAGTGCCAGCATGATGACGGCCAGCCATTTAGCATGACGAGGAATAGCGCGTTCATCCTCCCAAGCCCGTACCGGGGGACCGAAGCGAGGATGCTCACGAATCCAGCGTGCAAAACGCGGAGAACCCTTCGATGCCGCCCACACTGCCAGAAGCATGAAACACGTAGTGGGCATCAGAGGGAGGAACATGCCGATCACACCAAGGCCAAAACTGACCCAGGCCAACACCAGATAAGCGGCCTGGCGTGCTGACCGAAATACGGGAAGCGTCGACCTTGTCAACGATCGTGGCATCCAGATATCTCCTTGAACCTCACCACAAGCCCCGGGGTTGTCGATGCAATGCCTGCGACGATACCGACCGTTGGATGTCGCCTGACGACTCGAGTCGTACCAGCGTCGAACGATCTGTATAGTGTAGCATCAATGCCTGAATGCTCGGTACGGGTCGCGGTCATTCACCAGCGTCTTGTTCATTGATGGCTCAATTCAACCTCGAACCCACGGCCCGAGGGAAATGCGTTGCGGCTATGGAGCATCTAGGGTGATTCAATTAGCCTTTTCTCCATCATCGCTTAGGCTCATCGCGTTCTCGACGGACCGATACCAACCAACTGGAAAGAGGGTTTCGATGGCACGCCTTGTCAACGCTTGCCTGATCATGGCCATCATCGCCATGACACCCGGCATGGTGTCGGCCGACGAACGTTTGAATATCGTCGCAACAACCAGCATGGTGGGGGATACCCTGCGCCAGGTCGGCGGTGACCATGTCGATGTGCGCAATCTGATGGGCCCCGGCGTCGATCCGCACCTTTATCGCCAGACACGCAGCGATATCGCCGCCATGACCCGTGCTGATGCCATATTCTGGAATGGCCTGTATCTGGAGGCACAGCTCGAGGAATTCCTGTTCCGGCTGGAGGAACATCGTCCGGTATATGCGCTGGCTGAATCGGTGCCACAGGACCTGCGGCTCGCTCACGAAGATTACAGTGACCAGTACGATCCGCATGTGTGGATGGATCCGCAACGCTGGCGTTATGTCGTGGAAGCCGCGCGCGACGCCTTGATCGAACTCGATCCCGAACATCAGGGCGATTACGCAACCAATACCACGGCATTTCTCGAGCAAATCGAACGGCTGGATGACTATGCGCAGAAAGCGCTTGCCAGTGTTCCTTCGCATTCGCGAGTTCTGGTCACGGCCCATGACGCCTTTGGCTATCTCGGTGATGCCTACGATTATGAAGTACTTGGCATACAAGGCTTTTCCACGGAAAGCGAGGCCGGACTCGCGCGCATCGAACACCTGGTCGACTTGCTCGTGGAACGGGAAATCAGTGCCATTTTTATCGAGTCATCGGTTCCCAGGCGCAATATCGAAGCCTTGATCGAGGGAGCCGCATCCCGGGATCATGACGTCGCCATTGGCGGTGAACTATTTTCTGATGCCATGGGCCCAGCAGGCAGTTACGAAGGGACCTATATTGGTATGATCGACCATAATGTCACTTACATAACGCGGGCGTTGGGAGGACAGGCTCCCGCTCGTGGCCTGAATGGCAAACTGGCCGCCAATGCGGAGGAAAGCGAGTGAAAACGGCCCACGCCATGCAGCATACCGACACGACCAGCCCGCTGACCATTACCGGGCTAACGGTCAGTTACGGCCAGAAACCGGTGGTCTTCTCGGTGGACTGCGAAGTCCCCGAAGGCAGCCTGATGGCGATCGTCGGTCCCAACGGGGCAGGAAAGTCGACCCTGCTCAAGGCCGCCTTGGGCATCGCCCCGCGTATCTCCGGAGATATACGGGTCTATGGACAGCCTTACCGCATGCAAGCGCATCGCCTCGCGTATGTCCCGCAACGCAGCAGTGTCGACTGGGACTTCCCCACGACGGTACTGGAAGTCGTACTCATGGGGCTGTTCCATACCATGCGCTGGTGGCAGTTCACTCGACGGCGACATCGCGACAAGGCGATGGCATGTCTGGCTCGTGTCGGCATGGATGCATTTGCAGATCGCCAGATCGGCCAGTTGTCCGGTGGCCAGCAGCAACGGGTCTTCCTGGCCCGGGCCCTGGTCCAGGAAGCCGACCTGACGATACTCGATGAACCTTTTGCCGGTGTCGATGCGGCGACCGAGAAAGCGATCATCGAAGTCCTGAAATCACTCAAGCGAGAAGGCAAGACGCTGCTATGCGTGCATCACGACCTCTCGACCGTGAGTGAGTATTTCGATCATGTCCTGCTGTTGAATGTACGTCGCATTGCCATGGGACCGGTGCAAGACACTTTCACCGCCGAGCATCTACAGCAAGCTTACGGTGGTCGGCTCAATGCCATCCAACTGGAACGAATCACCCATCCCGACTCCTCAGTATCACAGGCTTGACCCATGCTTGAGTTGCTCTGGCAGGCATTGACTTTCACCGCAGGCTACAACACCAGCCTGGTCACCCTGGGGTCAGCTATGCTGGGGGCCAGCGCAGGCATGATCGGCAGTTTCATCGTCCTGCGCAAACGTTCGTTGGTCAGTGATGCCGTCAGCCACGCGACACTACCGGGACTGACACTGGCCTTCATCATTATCGGACTATTCACGGGGGACGGTCGTTGGCTACCTGGACTATTGCTGGGTGCAGCGGCCAGTGCTGCAGCGGGACTATGGGGTGTCCAAGGCATTTCGAACCGCACGCGTCTGGGCGAGGATGCCGCCATCGGCGCCGTATTGTCGACCCTATTCGGTCTCGGCGTGGTCCTGATCACCGTGATTCAGGCAATGGACGTCACTGGTCAATCGGGCATCTCCGGTTATCTGGTCGGGGCCACGGCCGGCATGCTTGCTAGCGAGGCACAATTGATCGGGATCAGCGCACTGGTACTGCTGATCATCGTCTTCATGTTCAGGCGACCGTTCCTGCTCGTCTGCTTCGACCGGCAATACGCCTATACGCAAGGTATCAATGCCAACCGCATCGACATGCTGATGCTACTGTTACTCCTGACGGTGACGGTCATCGGACTGAAAATCACCGGTTTGATCCTGATCGTCGCCTTGACCATCATTCCCCCCGTGACGGGACGTTTCTGGACCGACCAGCCCTCCCGTCTGGTTGGCATAGCGGCGTTGAGCGGCGCTGTTGCCGGCTATATTGGTGCCGCCATCTCCAGTATCGCTGCCGGCCTGCCCACGGGACCGCTCATTGTGCTGACGGCATTCGTGCTGTTTGCAATCGGTCTGCTGTTCTCGCCACGACGAGGCATGGTCGCCATGGTGTTAGCTCAACGCCGTTTTCGTCGCCGGGTGCATCTACGCCAGGGATTGCTTGCCCTGGCCCGCGATGAAGCCATCTACGACGAACTGACGCTCAAGGTGCTCAGACGCCAGGGGTATATACGTCGGGACGGTGTCGCGACACCGCCGGGGCTGGTCGCCGCTCGTGATGCTGAACATGAAGAGCAACTGTGGGCTCTGTATCGCCAGCTCTACCCCGATGAGGCAGCGCAACTCGACCACCATGGCCTCGAACCGATCGATGACTCACTGCCGCCGGACATGGTGTCATCACTGGAAACCCGGTTACCCCTACCGACACGGAGCGCCTGATGGGTAGTGATTTCCTGATCCTCAGCCTGGCTCCCCTACTGGTAGCGACCATCAGCAGTCTGAGTTGTGCCTTGTTGGGCAACTTCCTCGTGCTACGACGCCAGAGCCTGATTGGTGATGCCATCAGCCATGTGGCTCTGCCGGGTATCGTCGCCAGTTTCCTTATCACCGGCACACTTGCCGCCTCAGCGATGATGCTCGGCGCCGGAGTTGCTGCCCTCGTGACCATGGCACTGATCGAAGCGATCAAACGGCTCGGCCATGTCGAACCCAGTGCGGCCATGGGGGTCGCTTTCACGGCCATCTTCGCTCTCGGGGTCTTGATGCTGGAAGTCAGCGATGCCAGTGGCGTTCATCTGGATGTTCAACATGCTCTGTACGGTAACCTGGAGAGTTTGATCTGGTTCGAAGGACTCCACTGGACGGCACTTCTGGATCCCGCCGCCCTGGCCAAGCTACCGCCACAATTGCCGCGAGTCGCATGGGTAGGCTTGCTAGTCGCCATCTTTGTGATCGTAGCCTGGCGTCCTCTGGTCATCGGGAGTTTCGATCCAGCGTTCGCGTCCAGCGTCAGGGCACGCCCGCTGTTGACCGACATCATGCTAGTCATCATGGTTGCCATCACGGCCATTGCCGCCTTCGAAGCGGTAGGCTCGATCCTGGTCATCGCCATGTTCATATGCCCGGCCGCCAGCGCGCGCCTCATGACCGATAGGCTTCTGACTCAAATCGCCTGGAGTCAAGGATTTGCCTGCAGCAGTGCCGTATTGGGGTATGTGTTGGCAGGTTATGGACCAGGGTGGTTCGGGCATGATGTATCGCTCAGCGCCGCCGGGATGATTGCCACCGTCTCTGGTGCCATTCTGCTGGCAGCATGCTTATTCGCCCCCCGACGACACGGTAATATGGAACGCATGACCACCGATTGAGCGATTCTTTCCGCTTCGGCAATGGACCATTGCCGCGATACTGACTGTCAACGCGCTCTTCTGCCTCTATGCTGATGGACATCCTTCCGTCAAGGAGCGTCCCATGCTTCAGTCGCTGTTCATCTCTCACGGCTCTCCCGATCTCGTGTTGCGCGATCATCCGGCACGCCGTTTTTTGCTGGCTCTAGGCCACCGTCTGCCCAAACCTCGTGGAGCCCTGATCATTTCGGCACACTTCGAAACCCCCGACCTGGTGTTGGGCAGTGCTGAACGACCAGACACACTACACGACTTCTACGGTTTTCCCGACGCGCTCTATCAGCAGCACTACCCGGCGCCTGGCCTGGCGACACACGCACATCAATTGGCGAGTGAATTGGTCACCCGGGGGTACCCAGTATCAACGGACTCGACACGTCCGTTGGATCATGGCATCTGGTCGCCGCTTTCCCTGATCTGGCCGGAAGCAGATGTTCCATTGATGCCGGTCAGTGTGCCCATGACCTGGCAACCACAGCAGCAACTCGCAGTCTCCCGGCATTTGGGCGATTTTGCCGAGCGCGAGGATGTCTGGCTAATCGGATCCGGTGCAGCCACTCACAACCTTGGCGACCGCCATCCGGAAGGTGTACCACCAGACGGGTGGGCACAGGCGTTCAATGACTGGACGAAACGCATTGCCCAGGAAGGCAACCTGACCGCACTGTCCGAATGGCAAAGGCAGGCTCCCCGTGCCCTCCACGCGCACCCTACGCCCGAGCATTTTTTACCCCTGCTGATGACCCTTGGAGCCATGCAGGGGAAGCCAATGATAGCGCTGCACGACAGCTTTGCATCCGGCAATCTCAGCATGCTGACACTCGCCAGTTCCTCGCTGTGCGATGCCTGGTATCAAACCGCCTGAGGCAGAAAGAAACAGGACCCGCGATAGCGGGCCCTCTCCGGGAATGCCGGTATCGACGTGACGCGATAGCGGATTACGGTGACTGGATAGGTATTTCACGTCGAGCCGCTGCCACATTGGTATCCCGCGGTAATGTCACGGTCAGAACACCATTCGCAAAATCGGCGCTGATGTCCTCTGCCTTGGCATCGCCAGGCAGGTCCAGAACACGCCGAAAGCTTCCGTAGATGCGTTCGACTCGCTGATAGCGATCATCATCATTACGGCTTTCCTGGCGCTTCTCGCCTTCGACCACCAAGCGGTGATCATCCAGCGAAAGCTTGAGGTCCTTACGATCCACACCAGGCACTTCGATGCTGATGCGATATTCGTGGTCACGTTCCGCGATGTCGACACTGGGACGTATCATCCCTTCCAGGGCATCGAGACTCTCCTGCCCAACCGGCAGATTCCATCGCCGCAGGGCATTGTCCATCCATCGGTCCAGTTCTCGATGCATTTGCCAGAAAGGCGATACTTCCCGCGCCGGTTCCACGGAAGAAGACACCGGCCGTTGCGTTGTTTCCTGATCTTCGCTCTTGAACCAGTTCCAGGGTGAAAACTTGTGCAGATTCATACGCCACCTCCTGCTTTCGTGACGCACAGACAACACAATCCGAGCGGCAATCAAACGGCTAAATGCCGCCCGACTCATCAGGTTATATAGGGGGCTATCCAGACGTTTTCAAGGGCGTGAATGTCTATGCTGTCGACTCTATCGCATCACGCGCCGATGCCTGGCCGAGTCGCTTCTCCATCTGCCACGCGGCGCACCCATCTGCGTAGTAGTCATCCAGCCAGCGACATAAGCGATACCCCATGCGTCGATATAGCGACAGGGCGATACGGTTGTCAGCACGTACTTCCAAGGTAAGGTAGTGCCGTTGGCGTCGCATGACTTCCGACTCGACGGACTCGATCAAACGCCTGCCGATGCCCTCACCCCGTACTGCGGGATGAACGCAGAGCGAATACAGCCGCGCTATCCGGCTATTTCGCCGAAACAGTACGATCGCATAGCCCAGCGCATGTCCTGCCTCATTCGATGCCAGCCATGTGACCGCATGCGCCCGACGTACTAGATGCGTCAATTGCCGCCGATTGAAGCGGTCGTCATCGAAGCAGCTCACTTCCAGGCGATAGAGTTCATTCAGATCGGCCGAACATGCCCGGCGTAACACGGAGGTCATGTCTACGCTTCCTGGTCGCTTATTTCACCTTGATGACGTTCCCCCGACTCTTATCAGGTAACGACCACCTCATATCCAGTGAATTTACGCAAGTTGATCACCCCCGTATCCAATAGCAGATACTGTCCTTTGATTCCCATCAGGGTTCCGCCAACGTCACGGCGCTTGTCGAAATTGTGCGAGACGATCTTGCCGGGAAATTGATGGACGGGATATTCGAGTTCGGTCGGTGAACTATCGAGAAGGCGGAGGAACTCAGCACCGAAGCGTTCACGCAGGTTAGCCAGACCACTATCGAGATGAGCCAGTAGACGGTCACGTTCAGCCACCAGATCGAGCCGTTCGACCTCACCTTTCAGCATGGCCCGCCAATTGGTTCGATCCGCCACCCGCTCCTTGAACAGCATCTCGACGAAGCCTGATTGCTGACGCGTATCGACCTCGAGAATGGGCAATGCCTGTATGGCTCCCTGATCCAGCCAGCGTGTCGGTATCTGGGATTTGCGCGTAATACCGACCTTGAGTCCGGACGAATTGGCAAGATAGACCACATGTGGCTGAAAGCAGTGATGCTCCGCCCAAACGGGTTCACGGCAAGTCCCTGCGAAGAAATGGCAAGTCTCGGGCTTGACGATGCAGGTATCGCACTGTGCCAGCGTCTTGAAACAGGGATAACAGTAGCCCTGGGCGAAACTTTTCCGAGTAGCACGGCCACAATGCGTGCAGGCAATGGCACCTGTCCATTCCAGCCCCAGCCAGTGGCCCAGGCGCTCATTGAGAGGCAGGCCGGCATCGCCGACGCGCAAGGTATAATCAGCAGGCCTGCCTGACTCGCCCGGGACGACTGCCATCTTGGTTAGACACCCTTGCAAGCCGACACCGCACTCTTTCAATTCACCCACGTAATACTGTCCTCATTCGACCCATGCGAGCCTTCACTCGAGCACTCCGAACGCTCCAGATAGCCGACACGCTGTGACTCGGGCACGTGATGCGCGATCTCATACTTGATGACGGCTTCCAGACAAAGCTCGACCTGATCGCGCGTGAGCTCACGTCCATCGGGCCATTTCCGCACCTGCACCGCGTGCTTGAGGCTGTCATAAATGGCCGGCGTCATGTGACGGATCATCTTGTCGAAGGTCATCTCGCTCATAGCGTCATCCTGTCGATTCGCTCAGGTGCGGGCGTCATCAAGAACGACTCGCCCGCCCCGAATAATACCAGCCCAACGCGAGTCCCACGACAAGTCCTCCCAGGTGGGCTTCATTGGCCACGTTCCCGAACCCAACCACGGCGGCAAAATCCGTCATGGTGAACACCATCCAGGCCAACATGAACACGACCAGCATCTGAGGAACGAAAAAGCCGCTATTCGGCGCCCGACGCGACATCAACCAGACATAGGCAAGCAGAGCGAAATCAACGCCTGACATGCCGCCGAACAATACGGTTCCCGTCGCGTACTGGGCCAGGTTGCCGCTGAGCATGCTGGCCACCACCAGCAGACACATCCTGCCACTGCCTTGCAATGCCTCGACCTGGCGGCCGAAATACCACAACCACATCATGTTGAAGATCAAGTGCATCCAGCCAAAGTGCAGCAATGCGGGCGAAAACAGACGCCAGACCTGGCCGGACGCGAGCGTCGTCGCCAAATCCCCCGTGCTCAAGCTGCCATTGACCACTCCGATCGGCACGATGGCCAACATGGCTATCACCAGATCGCCCAGCAACGCCATGAGGCCGAAGACGATCAAACATAGCACCAGTACGGCGGAAGTCAGCGGTGCTACGGAAAACGGCATGGTCCACGACGATGACTGAATCCGTCGACGGGTCTGCTGCCCTTTCGGCAACAATGGCTCACCGCGTTTCCAACGTTCGAGAAGGCGTAGCAGATCCTGCTGCTGCTCCGGGTTTGCCAGCCAGAGCGTGTACCCCTCTTCATCCTCGGTAAACCGGTGACCAATTCGATGTGCCCAGAGCGCCTCACGCAACGGGCGGGTATCGGTATCCCGGGGTAGCCTGAGTACCTTGTACATGAAACATCCTTTATGCGCGGCATGGCGAACACCACCATGATACCAATCATTCAGAAAAATGCTGGCATCTCCCTGTCTCGGTGATCACGACTTCGGCGCTCGCCCACAAGAAAAAATCCGGCGGAGAGGGCCGCCGGATAAGAGCAAGGGATCATTCAAGGGAACACCTATTCTGATAGCAACGACGTCAAGGAGTTCACGCAAACATAAAAAAATCATGTAATGAATTGTATCTGACTAATCGAGCTCGATTTCCCATGGTTGGGGACGGGCGCGCTCCGCTTTCGGAACGCTGACCCATTCGAAATGGTCGGCGTTGAGGCGCGTCTCACCACTCCAACGATAAGCGACCAGATGACCATGTTTGACGGCACTGTAATCCAGGCAGGCAATATTGGGAGCAGGTAACGCCGGGATGCCGGCACACCAGTAGTGGCCGATGAACAACGGCGGTTCGGTCGGGCCATAGTAACTCAATTGTGCACGCTCTTTATCGCTGAGTTCACGCCACTCCAAGTCGCCAGGCAGGTTATCCGGCTGAAATATGACGTCACCATACGTCAGCGGCCGATGCGCCCAGAAATGTGTGCGAAAGCTACGCCGAATGATGCCGTCACTGGACCGGACCTCTACATCCGGCGGTAACCGCAGCTGACTACCGCGCGTCAGTCGGTCGATGATAGCGAAGGCATCGCTATGGGGATTCACCGAACGTTCTAGGAAATCGTCATCAATGCGGCCATCCGGATAGTCGCGGCGCAACCTCTCGATCAATGCTTGATCCCAGCACGCATGGACGACCCGAAAATCGTCGAACTCGAGAAACAGCGGCAAGCGCATGAACCAATCAAGCACTTCCAGCCACTCTCCGGGGTGCTGTCTATACTGTTCCAGCGTCTCTTTGATGACACGATTGTGGCGAGGCGTGTGGGCGCGTAGCCATCGATGCGAACCGCCCTGTTCCCGTCGACTGTATGTCAGGGCATTGAACTCATGATTCCCCATGACGATGAAGGCTTCGCCCGCCTCGACCATTCGCTTGGCAATCGTCACGGCCAGACGCACTCTAGGGCCCCGGTCGATGAGATCTCCCAGAAAGATGACCTGTCGCCGTGGATGGCAATAGACGCCATCGCGCTGACGATAGCCCAACCGCTCCAGCAGAGACACTAGCGTGGCACCACAGCCATGGACATCACCGATCAGGTCATAACCGTCCACATCGGTCGCATTCGCAACGTCTCGCTCGCTCACGTCAATCTCCCAGCTGGCTGCTCCAGCCAAGTTTACTGCGGCAGACCTCGTAATAATTGTGACCGAAAGGATGCAACAGTTTCAGGCGTTGCGGTTTACGCCGGACATAGAGGATGTCATCGGGTTTGGATACCACTCGAGTTTGTCCGTCACAACTGACATGCGGGTAGGTCTCATTGGTTTCGCCAATGTGAATACGGATCTCGGATGCCGCATCGACGACGATCGGCCGGCTCGACAAGGTATGCGGGAACATCGGAACCAGGGTGATGGCATCCAGCTTTGGCTGCACGATGGGTCCCCCACCCGATAAGGCATAAGCCGTTGAACCGGTCGGCGTTGCCACGATCAATCCATCGCTACGTTGGCTATAGACGAACTGATTGTCGATGAACAGTTCGAACTCGATCATGCGCACGGCTTTACCTGGATGCATGACGACATCATTCAAGGCATCGGCCGCACCGACCAGTTTACCATGCCGATACACTTCGGCATCCAGCAGGAAGCGCTCCTCGAGCTCATACTGCCCATCAAGCACCTCTCCCACCTTCTCTTCGATCTCATCCGGCGAGATGTCCGTCAGGAACCCCAGGCGGCCACGATTGACCCCCAGCACGGGGGTACCGCTACGACATAAGGCGCGGGCTGCACCCAACAAGCTGCCATCGCCGCCGACCACGATCACCAGATCACAGATATCACCCAGCATGCGTCGGCTGGCTTCCTGTTGACCATGATCCAGCAGCACGGTCGCCGTACGATCCTCAAGAATGATGTGATAGCCATGCACATCGAGAAATCGAATCAAACGCCGCAACGTATCGACGACTCTGGCACTGCCCATGCGGCCGATCAGACCGATAGTCTTGAAAGTTGTCATGCGCACTCCCGCCTGGATCGAGCTCGCCATTATGCGGACTCGGAGCGGGAGCGGCAAACCTTGCCTTGCCCTTCACTCCGCCGTCGTCGCGGATAGAGAATGCCGCCTCACCCACCATTCATTGAGCAGTAGCGACATGACGATGACGACGCCACCTAACATCAAGCGCAGCAGATCGGCATCACGATTCCAGATCAACAGGTTGACCGTCAGTCCTGCGGGGATCAACGCATTATTCATGATGGCCAACGCCCCGGCATTCACTCTCGTGGCGCCCAGGTTCCAGAGAAAATACCCCACGCCGGAGGCGACGAGGCCCAGCCATGCCAGCACTCCCCATTGAATCGCCACGGTCGGTAATTGGTTGGTATTGCCGAATAGCGCAAACGCCAGTGCAGCGAATGCCAGAGCCCCCAGATAGAACCAGCCAAAGACACTATACACGGGCAGCGATTCAGGTAACTTCGGCAGCAGATATCGATAGGCGACCTGCCCCAGGGCGAAACAGACATTGGCCCCTTGAACGACCAAGAACCCCGACCAGAAACCGCTATCCACCCCTTGGTAACGGATGATCGCTGCTCCCAATACAGCCAAGACCGCAGTCACCAGATAGAATGGCGTGAAACGACCTGCCATGGCATCGTCTATCAAGGTCACATACAGCGGCGTAAAGATCGTGAACAGCAGCACCTCCGGTACCGTCAACAGCAGAAAGGATTGGTAGAAGAAAATGTACATGATCCCTAGCTGTACAGCGCCAATAGCCATCAGTGCCAACTTGTACCGATGCCCCAGCGCACGAGGTCTCAAGAACGGCAGGAACAGCAAGGTCGCCAACGTTATGCGTGTCAGTACGGCAAAATAACTGTCCACCTGCCCGGATAGATAGACACCGATCAGAGAGAACGAAAAGGCCCACAGTCCGGTGACGCCGATTAGATACCCCATCAGTAAACCCCATAAGGATGAAAAGTTGACGGCCATTATACGCCTAACCTCTCGCCTAGCTACAATACAGCGGCTGTCATTGACTGTCAGATCAGGCACACAGTCGCAAAGCCACTGGTCCGGGCAGGGCCAGGGGACGATTCGGGTCGTACCGGACGAGAGGGGCGTGAGATTTTTCGAGAGCGGGAAGTTCCAGCCACAGGGCACCGAGAGCGAGGTTGCCTTCAGCAATGTCTATCGATGGATAACCGCCACCGACCGTATCCGGTTGTTGCATGAACGACACGGGCGTGACCAGCCAGTGTGGTTGTTCGACCTGGTTCCTGATAGCGCCTCGCATGCCCTGACGGCTGCCCACCCCCACATATGCGGTAGCGATCACTACACGGCGCGACTCGAGCTCAATGAGGAGGGATTCGATCTCCTCTGGACGATCCAGGGACCTCGCAAGGATGAGTTCCTCCACTATAGCTACCGTTGACGACCGATATTGCCTGCATCCTATTCGGCCGAAATGTTCTTTTCCGAAACTATCGCATCAATAGTGAAAAATCACTGAGCACAACCACCTTTTCAACACCCTTCCATACGGCGCCATAGAGCTGTCTTCAGCTATCCGATGGCAGGCATGACACATTTCAGTATTGATGTTCCCTTCATGTTCGTATATTTTCGTTTTCAAACATTCACAGTGTAGAACGATATGAGAGACATCCCTGTATCCCGCTGTTACGACCTGTTCGTGATAGGGGGCGGAATCAATGGCGCAGGTGTCGCGAATGATGCCGCTGGCCGAGGACTGACGGTCGGCCTCTGTGAGCAGGGAGACCTGGCCAGCGCTACCTCTTCAGCCAGCAGTAAATTGATCCATGGCGGTCTACGCTACCTGGAACATTACGAATTTCGCCTGGTACGTGAAGCACTCAAAGAGCGGGAGGTACTGCTGAAGAAAGCACCGCACATCGTCTGGCCGCTACGTTTCATTCTTCCCCATCAGCCCCATTTGCGCCCAGCCTGGATGATTCGTGCAGGACTCTTTCTCTACGATCACCTTGGCAAACGTGACAGCCTCGCCGGCTCACGCAGCCTCCGCTTTGACCGCAACAGTCCCTTGCAACCGGAGATCACCAAGGGGTTCGAGTATTCCGACTGTTGGGTAGACGATTCCAGACTGGTGGTACTGAACGCCATGCAGGCCCGCCATCATGGTGCCGACATCATGATCCGAACACGCTGTATCGGTGTCCGCGAGTCGCAGGGTCAATGGATACTGACGCTAGCCGATACGCTGACCGGCGAGACGCATACCTGCCAGGCCAACGTACTGGTGAACGCAGCCGGCCCATGGGTAGAGTCATTCATTCGCCACGGTGCCCGACGGCAACCTCGTTACGGGATTCGGATGATCCAAGGGAGTCACTTGATCGTACCGCGGCTGAACCGGGACGATCGTGCTTACATCCTTCAGAACCGCGATGGGCGCATCGTCTTCGTACTTCCCTACCAGCAGGATTACAGTCTGATCGGTACCACGGACAAACGTTATGAAGGTGACCCGGCGCAAGTGACCATGGCTGACGAGGAAATCGATTACCTCCTCGACGTCGCCAACCATCATTTCAGCGAAACGATCGGTCGCAAGGATATCATCAGCCATTTTTCAGGCGTACGCCCCTTGTGCGATGACGAATCGGCAGACCCGTCAGCGATGACACGCGACTACACACTGGACCTGGATGAAAGTGGAGCGCCCATGCTGTCGGTCTATGGTGGCAAAATCACCACCTACCGCAAATTGGCGGAAGCCGCCTTGCAATCGCTTGCCAGCCACTTCCCGCACATGGGAGCGCGATGGACTGCCGACACTTGCCTGCCCGGCGGCGATATCGAATCGCAACAGCACTTCGAACGCCAGTTGTTACGAGACTACCCGTTTCTGGGCGAGAGCCGTGCGCGTCGCTTCGCCTCCAGCTACGGCACCTTGTGCCTCGACTTTCTGGACGGCTGTCAGTCAATACAGGACATGGGGGAATCGTTTGGCGCTGGACTCACTCAGCGAGAGGTGGACTACCTGGTCACCAACGAATGGGCCAATGAAGTGGACGACATTCTCTGGCGGCGTACCAAGCTGGGACTGCGCCTAGACGACGAGGCCCATCGGCGTCTACGGGACTACCTCACCAGCCACCGACAGCATCATCAACGCCATACAGCATGATTTCCCTCATGCCATTGCCCTATCCGTCAGGCAGAGATACGACCGATCATCGACGGGCAATGATCCAGACAGCATGAACTATGCCCGGCACATAGCCCAATATCGTCAACAGAATGTTCACCCAGAAATGCACGCCCAGGCCGACTTGCAGGAAAACGCCGACTGGCGGCAGGATGATCGCTAAAATGATACGAATCGGATCCATCTTTCTGCCTCCTCCCTGATCATGTTGCTTGCCATCGTCTTTCGGCTGGGATGCCCATACGTGACGCTCGGCCTGAGCATCACTTGACGATGTCACCCTCCCCCCTGCCGCGATGACTCCTCCTTTTTTGCCATCGTCTCCCGCGACGGTACGCTATGGATCTCGGGATCAAACACCCCAACACTTTCACAATAGTGTAAATGCGCATCAGGATCGATCTTCTGCTCGATCCGTTCGGCACCTTGAGTAAGGGTATCGTGGTAGCGCTCCCAATCCTCCCAGTCATGGGGCGTACCGCTATTGGGACGATGTTGTCCCGCCTCACGGGCTCTGGACCAAGCCAACTCCTCCAAGGTATTCGGCTTGTCGCCCTCTTCATCGAGGTCGATGCCTTTTCTGGCGAGATATTCGCGCGCATCCATAATGGACGACTCCGAGACAATAGGCGATCACACGACCATCACGTGTGTTATCGGCAAATTTGTGGTGCGTTCAAACGTCCTTTTCTACAAAGTGATAGCACACCAACTCCGTTTCAAGGGGCTCCGGAGATGGGCCTGTTCATTATTGGAACCCATGCCGCGCAACTGGTTCCTTCATCGCTGGCCTTCATCGAATCGTCAATGTCGTATCACGGGCGACTCTGCACCACGAGCCGGTTCTCGTCGGACATCGTTGGCTCGCGTATCAGGCAGCCCACGGATAACCTGCACCAGACTCAGCTATGCTGAATGCGTGAAGCGTTATGGAGACTGCGACTGCCCGGCATTTGGCGATGCTTCGTTCACAGGACTGGCTGCTCCCACCTCATTCGCGTCAACCGTGGTCTGACACACGCTGAACGAGGGAGCGAGGCCGGTCCTGGATAACGGTAGAGGGCAGCCAGCGTCATGATAGCGTATGTTCGGGTTAAGACCCTGGGTACAAGGAGACTGACCATGCCCAACACGGCACCCACCATCGTTCGCGACATCATGTCCCGTGACTGCTATCGCGTCAGTGCCAACACCGCGGTGACGACACTGGTCTCCGGACTGGCATTGCATAGGCTACCGGGCGCCCCGGTCGTCGACGCACGCGACTTCCTGATCGGTTTCATCTCTGAACAGGATGTATTGGGGAAGGTACTGGAGAGCGCCTATCTCAACGATGAACCGCCGCTGGTGCGCGAACTCATGCGTCATGAGGTGTTAGCTGTTACGCCTAGCAAAAGCATTACGGACCTCGCCCAGGAAATGCTCGGCACCAAACCGAAAGTCTATCCGGTCGTTGAGCAACAGCGTCTGGTAGGCATCGTGACACGACGAGATGTTCTCAACGCCATCCTGCGCATGCGCACGGGGCGATAGCGCACGACACGACCCAAGAGACACCACCGGGTAGGCTGGCACACCCAAATAAAAGCCGCCACATGTTGTCATGTGGCGGCGAAAGGATCGAAACGACTAGCAAAAAGACGCAAATCTCTACATGACTGCTATTGCCGAAATGAATGCGTCTGTACTCTGTGACCACAGCCTGACGAAAATTATCCATGAAATTCGAAAGAATTGTGTCCGGATGCCATAGCTAGGCGCCACTGCCTCGCACGACACACCAATAAAACGCTAAAACAAGCGCTTAGCTAGCAGAATCCGGCAAAAACGTGAGACAGCTTGCTTAACATAAGCCACTGGATTTACTATAGAAACCGCGTTGCGGGTGTAGCTCAATGGTAGAGCAGAAGCTTCCCAAGCTTAAGACGAGGGTTCGATTCCCTTCACCCGCTCCAATCGTCTCTCAACGGTTCTCTACAGTCCTTTCCGTTAAGCCGTAACCCCCTCAACCACGCCGCTTTATCTCTCAACGGCTTTTCCCAGTCGGGTAGCTCCTATGCGACTCACGCTTTGCGCCGGGCTACGCGTCATCAGGAATTCGGGCGATTACCTTGATTTCGAAATCGAAACCAGCAAGCCAGTTGACACCGACCGCAGTCCAGTTGGGGTAGGGAGCTCGTGGGAATATGTCACGCTTCACGGCCATGATGCTTTCGAACTGACTTTCGGGGTCCGTGTGGAAGGTCGTCACATCGACGAGGTCCCCGAAGGTGCAGCCGCCAGCAGTGAGCGTCGCCTCCAGGTTCGCGAAAGCTAGCCGAACCTGATCGGTAAAGTCCGGTTCCGGCGAGCCATCGGAACGGCTGCCGACTTGGCCAGAAACAAACAGCAGATCGCCGGAGCGAATCGCGGCCGAATAGCCATGCTCCTCATAGAGAGCATGCCGGTTTGCGGGGAAAACGGCATCGCGTTGCGTCATATCATACTCCTTCTAGGGTATCGTTGTCTCGCGCGAAACCGATTTCGCCATCAGCAGCCGGGACTTCACGAGAGGTGGCGAGATTTGATATACGTAACGTATATAAAAATATACAGGGTACGCGACGTATGTCAAATCAGATACGTTACGTATCCGGAATAAGGGTGAACCATGGCCGCAAAAAGCCGTATCGAAACGATGGAAGAGAATCGTGCCAAATTGACCTCGGCCGCACGCAGGGCGTTTGCCGAAAAGGGCTTTGCTGCAGCCTCGATGGATGAACTGACGGCGGATGTCGGCCTAACCCGTGGGGCGCTCTATCACAACTTCGGCGACAAGAAGGGGCTACTCGCCGCCGTTGTCGCCCAGATTGATGGTGAAATGGCCAAACGAGCGCAAGAGGTTGGTGCGGCAACGGAAGACGATTGGGAGGGGCTGCTCGCCGAAGGAGCTGCCTATATCGAGATGGCACTTGACCCCGAGGTGCAGCGGATCGTGCTGTTAGACGGACCTGCATTCCTCGGCGATCCGTCGCAATGGCCGAGCCAGAATGCCTGTCTGCAAAGGACGCGACAAGCGGTCACCAGCCTGATCGCCAAAGGTACTCTGAAGCCTATTGACGTCGACGCCATGGCTCACCTTCTCAACGGTGCGGCGCTGAACGCGGCCTTATGGGTAGCGGCAAGCGAAGAGCCGCGATCGGTTTTGCCAAACGCTATCGAAGCGTTTCGGCACATGGCTTCAGGCCTGTTAGTGAAACGAACTGACCACCCTGCAGCACCTAGTCGTTCCAGGTGAACAACTCGAGCTCGACAGCCGCAACGACAGCATTTGGAGAGAACGCATGGGCACGCAGTGTCCTCGCCGACGCCGAGCCCGGTTCGATAATCGTGTCCTCTGCATGACGCCATTGTCATGTTAGAATCATAGGCGAGTCGGAGTAGTTGGAGGGTAGCCAATGTTGCGCCCTCTCCAACCTCCATGCCGCATGGATACCGCTTCGCGATCGAGGGCCTAGTGAATGAAACGGCATAGAACGCGAACCGGAATATAGGCTTCGGTCATGGCACTTTTTCTGCTGGTATTCGCCGTCTGCCTGCTTGTCTTCGGCACAATGATCGGCATTCTATTGGTGTCTCGAACGCCACGCTACCGCACAGAACCCGAAGATCTGCTGGCGGTCTTCGACAAGACGCTCAACGGCTATGTCACGGAGACTGAGTGGAACGCCATTGTCGGGTATCCGGTACGTCACGACGATTACCTTGAAGGGGTTCGACGACGCGCTCAACAACTCATGAGCGACTACGGGCGACCCTGGCAAGTGTCGCATGGCGGCTCGCTACTATCGCGAACCGGGCGCCAGGAGCTGGCCATACTGCGCGATCATCTGGCCGCACGCGATGCATTGCGCCAGGATCCGCATCGTTCCTGACATCTCCGGAACGGCACACAGTCGGGTTATGATATCCTCATACCGGTAGGCGCATACAAGCCCAGCATGGCTATAACGACAATACGCAGACTCACTGGCCGATGAGGTGACGCATGCCTAGTGCCATCCGCTTGATCCCCCTCGACAATACCACCAAACACCATGCACACGACTTCCATCAGATCGTCATCGGATTGAAAGGTAACGCCGAATTCGAAATAGAGGGGTTGGGTGGCTCCATTGCGTCCCTGTCGGGCTGCATCGTCCCGGCCAACCATGTGCATTACTATGAAGGCATCGGTGAGAACCACCAATTGATTCTAGACCTGCCGCTGGATGCTCCCGCACTGACGGGCCCAAATCACGAATTGACGCGTTTGTTCGATGCTCCACGCTTCTTCGCCCTCGATGAACCACTCAAACTGTATATGGACTTTCTGACCCACGAGCTTGCCCAATCCCATGGTCAGTCAGGTCCATCGCAAAGCGTATCGGGCGACATGCTTGCCACGACGTTTCTGGGTTGTCTGCACACACGTCTGCACCCCCACTTACCGACACGACACTCGCGCCGGCTCGACATCAAGGCACTGGATCGCTTCATTCAGCATCACCTGCACAAGCGTCTGACGGTGGCCGACCTGGCTGCCGAAGCCTGCTTGAGTGAAGCGCACTTCAGCGAATGCTTCCGCACACAAACCGGCCTGACGCCCTATCAGTACCTGCTGCAACAACGACTCGGCTCGGCGCGCTATCTACTGACCACGACTCGCTTACCTATATCCGAAGTCGCGGCCAATACCGGATTTGCCAACCAGAGCGCGCTATCACATGCCTTTCGACGAACCTATGGGCAACCGCCCAGCGAACTCCGGCGCACCTCGACCGTGTCCAGCCATTCCCTTGCCATACCCTGACAGCGACCGGGTTGCTCTGCGCTTGACGCCCTCCATCCTTGGCAGTAGGATGCGCTCCCGTTGGCTACGTAGCTCAGTTGGTCAGAGCACATCACTCATAATGATGGGGTCCCCTGTTCGAGTCAGGGCGTAGCCACCAGGCTTCTACCCCGCCGGACAACCGGCGGGGTTTGTCGTTGGTCCTTGCCGGCGGTCATATCAACTCGCGGCGATCGACGAAAGCCGTCAGCGCACGCGTCAGATAGTCGACATCGCTTACCCCGGCCGTCTCGCGAATGGAGTGCATCGCCCACTGAGGCACCCCCACATCCAATGTCGGGACCCCGACTTCAGTCGCGGTGATCGGGCCGATCGTGCTACCACATCCCATATCGGCACGAGTCACGAAGGTCTGTACCGGCACGTCGGTTTCACGACAGAGATCACGAAACAGCGCCGCTGTTGCACTATTGGTAGCGTAACGCTGGTTGGCATTGACCTTGATCACCGGGCCACCATTGAGTGTCGGTCCGTGCCCTTCATCGTGCTTATCGGCAAAGTTCGGATGCAAGGCATGCGCGTTATCGCACGAAATCATCCGCGATGCCTGGATCAAACGGATATAGCCTTCGTCGCCGGCGTCCCCCAACTGTTCATTGACTCGCTTCAATACATCGCCCAGAAACGGCCCCTGGGCTCCACAGGCACTGGCACTACCGACTTCCTCGTGATCATTGGCTACCAGCACGGCCCCCTGGCTACCATCACTGTTGAGCAACGCTTCCAGCCCGATGAAACAAGACAAGAGGTTATCTAGCCTGGCGCTGGCCAGCAGCTCCCGGTCAACGCCGACCAGAGCCGGGGGTTGCACATCATAAAGCGCCAACTCGAAGCCCAGTGCCGTGACATCCTGCAATGGGTGTTGCTCGCGCACCCACCGTGCGAGCAGATGCTCGAAGTCCTGCTTGCCCCCACCCTGCAACATGACCGGAGACATCTGAGTCTGCGGATTGATGGAGTGACCGTCGTTCGCCTCTCGGTCGAGATGAATCGCCAGGCTGGGTATCATGGCAATGGGGTCCCGGACATCGATCAACACCGGGCTGATCTCGCCATCGTCATGCCGCACATGCACACGTCCGGCGACACTCAGATCGCGGTCGTACCAAGGCGCCAGCAAGGCGCCGCCGTAGACCTCGACACCAAGCTGTAACCATCCGTGGGCAGTCTGAGCCGCGTTGGGTTTGAGTCGTAACCCCGGGCTATCGCTATGGGCCCCGATCATTCGCAATGCCGTCAAACGATCCTTCGGTAACTGCATCGCGACCAGGGAGGAATCATTACGCGTGACAAAGACCCTCTCCCCGGGTGACAGTTGCCAGGAGTCCGTCTCTTCCAGGCGACGAAATCCAGCCTGCTCGAGACGCCGGGACATGTTTGCCACAGCATGCCAAGGTGTAGGGGAATGCTGCAAAAAGTCGAGCAAAGGTTCCATTGTCTGGTCGTGGGGCATAAGTTCCTCATCGATGGGGTCTGTGTCTTGCGACACAGGCTGCTACAATGCGAGCTCGGCAGGCGCAACTCGCACACCGAACCGCGGGTCTAGGGAAGAAAGTGTACATGAATTCGGGAGAGCTTCGATGAGCCTGAGTGCAGCCAAACGGACGGCCAGCATCATCTTTCTGATGCTGCCATTCAGCATGGCGGTCGCGGAACCGCTTGAGCCTTCTGAGGAGCAACGTCAGGCCGCAATTGAAGTTGCCGATTCGCTACGCTACGGCCACTACGCCGACGTCAGCCTTGATGACGACTGGTCTCAACAGGCATTTGACCGTTACCTGAATATTCTGGACTCCCAGCGTGCCTACCTGCTGCGCCGAGATATCGACGCGTTCCAGGATCTGGAAACCGAGATGGACGACGCGCTGCTCAGTGGCGAACTCGACCGTGTCTTTGAACTGTATGCACGCTTTCAGGAGCGTCAGGAAGACCGGTTGAACTGGATTCTCGACGAAATCGACCAAGGTCTCGACTTCAGTTTCGATAGCAACGAGCGCATGGAGCTCGATCGCGAGGATAGCCCCTGGCCCAGGCGCATGGAGGATCTCGATGAATTATGGGACAAACGGCTGAAGAATGCCGCCTTGACCTTATCGCTCAACGATCAGGAAGACGACAGCATCGAGGAGAGCCTGCGCCAGCGATACGAGGGCCAGTTGACCCGCGTGGAGCAGACCAACAGCGAAGATGTTCTCGGCTTCTTCATGGCCGCCGTCAGCGGCAGCATTGACCCTCATACCGAGTACTTGTCTCCCAGTCAGGGAGAATCCTTCGACATCCAGATGCGCCTGTCATTGGAAGGCATTGGTGCCATGCTGCAAACCGAAAACGAGTATGTGAAGGTCTCCAGCCTCGTTCCCGGCGGACCGGCCGAAAAGTCCGGCAAACTCGAGCCGGCGGATCGCATCGTGGCCGTGGGGCAGGAAGACAGCGACGAAATGGTCAATGTCATCGGCATGCGACTCGATGACGTCGTGGAATTGATCCGGGGGCCCAAGGGGTCGGTCGTCAAGCTGGAAATCGTCCCTGCCCAAGCCGTCGATATCACCCGGACGGAAACGATCGAAATCACCCGCGATACCGTCAATCTGGAAGACCAAGCCGCCAATAGCGAAGTCGTCGAGGTAGAGCGAGACGGGGAAACTCAACAGATCGGTATCATCGAGATCCCCAATTTCTACGTGGACTTCGATGCCTGGCAAGCCGGCGAGGAAGAGTATCGCAGTACCACCCGAGATGTCGCCAATGAAATCGAGACGCTCAAGCAGACCGGAGTCGAAGGCATCATTCTCGATCTGCGCAGCAACGGCGGCGGCGCCCTGCAGGAAGCCAATTCCTTGATTGGCCTCTTCATCGATCGCGGCCCCACAGTTCAGGTTCGCGACGCACGCGGACGTATCAGTCTCTACGGCGATACCGAACAGGGTGTCATGTACGAAGGCCCCCTCGGCGTAATGGTCAATCGGTTATCCGCCTCGGCATCGGAAATTTTTGCCGGGGCGATTCAAGATTACGGCCGCGGGCTGGTACTCGGTAGCCGCACCTTCGGCAAGGGTACGGTCCAGACCATGAACGAACTCAGCCATGGTGAAATCAAACTGACCCGTGCCAAGTTCTATCGCATCTCCGGTGAGAGCACACAACACCGTGGCGTGGAACCCGACATTGCCTACCCGAGCCTGATCGACCCGGACGAGATTGGCGAAAGCAGTCTCGACAACGCCCTGGAATGGGACACGGTACGCGAAGTGCAGTACCGACTCTATGGTACGCCAGAAGAGTATCTCGATGAGCTCGAGGCTCGCCATGACGAGCGGATCGCCAACGACCCCAACTTCGTTTACCTGCAGCGTCAAGCGGAACTCGCCAAGCGTCTGCGTGAACAACATACCAGTGTCAGCCTCAACCGCGAACAGCGACAGCGAGAGATGGAAGCGCAGGAACGCGAGCAGCTTTCACTGGAAAACCAGCGTCGTCAGGCTCTCGGCATGGAAACGATCGACGACTGGGGGGAAGCCCGCGGCGAGGATAGTAACGATGACACGGAGAGCGAAAACGGCCTCGATACGGTCGATGGCCCGGACAGTGAACCCATCGACCGAGCCCAGACTCTAGAAAGTGCCGAGATCCTGCTGGACTACGCCCAGTTGTCGCAACAGCCTTGAACCGAGCTGGAACGGACAAGGCGCCACAATTCAGGACGTGATGCATAAGCCAAGGAGGGCTGCATGCCATCTCATTACCGTTCTCGCTTCTCGAAAGCGCGTCGCCTGCCATGGATGATCCCGGACATCAGACTCTGCTTCGTGCTGCTATGGGCAGGCATGGCACCATTGTCAGCTACGGCCCAACCACCCTGTGCAGGCTCCCATCCCCCTTCCGAACAGGCCGTCGAGAGCCTGAGGACCAAGCTGGCCCAGTGGGATGAAGCCTATTATCGACAAGGTGAACGCCGCGTGCCCGACGGCATCTACGAGCAGGCCCGCCGTCGTCTGGACGACTGGCAAGCCTGTCTCGCCGATACCGCACTCCCCGATACATTCACTCGCACCCAGCATGACGAGATCAAGCACCCCATCCCCCAGACCGGGCTGGACAAGTTAGCTGACCGGGAGGCCATGGCTGACTGGGTCGAACGGCGACGACATGCGGACCTGTGGGTGCAGCCCAAAGTCGATGGCGTTGCTGTCACTCTCGTCTATCAGCACGGACGACTCGAACGGGCGATAAGCCGCGGTAACGGCACATTCGGACAAGACTGGACGGAACGACTCCGGTATATCGACTCCGCACCGCAGCGGCTACCCAACGACGCACCCTCCCGTGTCGTGCTGCAGGGCGAGCTCTATCAACGTCGCGATGCTCATGTACAGGCCCGCATGGGAAGCGATGGCGCCCGCAGCGCCATCATTGGACTCATGGCAAGGCACGCATGGCAACCTGGCATCGCCCATGATATCGGTTTGTTCGTGTGGGACTGGCCCAATGGCCCCAACGACATGGCCCAGCGTTTGGAGAAACTGACCGTTTGGGGATTCGACAACAGTGCCAGATACAGCCAGCCGATCGACCAAGCGACAGACGTGATTCGGTGGCGGCGCCACTGGTATCGGCAGGCACTGCCTTTCGCCACCGACGGCATCGTGATACGTCAGTCAAGGCGCCCCAGCAGCGACACCTGGCAACCATCGCCTCCCGCATGGGCGGTTGCCTGGAAGTATCCCGCTAGGCAAGGTCTGGCACTCGTTCGCGACATTTCCTTCACGATCGGGCGTACAGGCAAGATCACGCCAATGGCTCACCTCGCCCCCATTGAACTCAATAGCCGGACGATAAGCCGCGTCAGTCTCGGATCGGTTGACCACTGGCGAACTCTCGACGTTCGACCCGGCGATCAAGTCAGCATATCGCTTGCCGGCCATACCATTCCAACGCTGGACCAAGTGTTGATAGCGACCGAACCACGCCCACCCATCACGCCACCCGACCCCGAGCGTTATCATGAACTGAGCTGCCTGAGGCTCACACCGGGGTGTCGAGAACAATTTCTCGCCAGATTGACCTGGCTTTCAAGCCAGACGGGACTCGACATGACCGGCATCGGTAAAGGTAGCTGGGAAACGCTGGTCGACGCCGGATTGGTCGACTCACTGCTCGACTGGCAGGACCTGAGTAGCGAACAGCTAGAGGAATTGCCCGGTGTGGGAAGCGCCCGGGCAACAAATTGGCGGCTCAGTTTCCAGGCTGCTCGCAACAAGCCGCTCGCCACCTGGATAAAGGCATTAGGCATGCCACCGGCAGGCGTGCGTGTTCTCGATCAGGTGAACGGTCTGGAAGGCCTATCGCGACTGCAAGCTAGAACGCGTGAACAATGGCAGCAGTATACAGGTATCGGTCCCGTGACTGCTAAACGGCTGGTGGACTTTTTCCATCACGAGGAAATCATATCGCTGATGAAAGGCTGGCTCCCCGAGCAGGACTCGAACCTGCGACCCAGTGATTAACAGTCACTTGCTCTACCAACTGAGCTATCGGGGAATAGACGATACGATCTATGGACGGTGTTTCGGTGTTGGCTCCCCGAGCAGGACTCGAACCTGCGACCCAATGATTAACAGTCATTTGCTCTACCAACTGAGCTATCGGGGAACATCCCGGAACACGCGTGGCAGTATACGGATATCGTCTTTCAGGTCAAGGGCGAAAATGCCGGAAGCCGTTGAGACGAAAAAAGAAGCGCCCGCTGGGCCAGCCATACGGGCACCGCGATATTCCGCTGGTGGCTACGCCCTGATTCGAACAGGGGACCCCATCATTATGAGTGATGTGCTCTAACCAGCTGAGCTACGTAGCCATCGCCGCCTATATCCTTGCCACGTCCGGCGACGGAGGCGAATTATGCACGCGGACCTGCACGAAGGCAAGTCCGCGATGCATCAATTACTCATCAATGCCCAATTCGGACTTAACGGCCGTGAGACCGTCGTCACCGTCGCGAGTCGTGACACCATCGAGCCACTCGTCGAGAACCTCGGGATTCTCCTGCAGATAGGCACGGGCCGATTCACGAGGATCGGCGCTGCCTTCCATGATATCGCCCATCAGCTCGTTTTCCATTTCCAACGTGAACTGCAGGTTATTCAACAGTTCGCCGACATTACCGCACTCATCGACATAACCGGCACGCGTATTGGTGTAAACAGTCGCGCCACCAAGATTCGGTCCGAAGTAGTCATCGGCTCCTTCGAGATACGCAATGTCGAAGTTGGTATTCATCGGGTGCGGTTCCCAACCCAGGAAGACGATCCAGTCTTCGCTGCCAGTCTTGGAACGCACTTCTGCCAGCATGCCGGCTTCACTGGAATCGACCAGTTCCCAATCACCGAGACCGAACGCATCGTCATCGATCATGTTCTGGATCAATTCGTTGCCGTCGTTGCCGGCTTCGATACCGTAGATCTGACTGCCGAACTCTTCGGCATGCTCATTCAGATCCTCGACGGAAGTGACACCCGCCTCATGCACGTACTGCGGAACGGCCAGCGTGTATTTGGCCCCTTCCAGATTGACGCCTACACGGTCCACGTCACCGTCTTCAATATAGGGATCGCTGATGGATTCCATGGACGGCATCCAGTTTCCCAGAAAAACATCGAAATCCCCACTGACCATGCCCGAGTAGGCAACCGGAACGGAGACGGTATCGATACGGGGTTCATAGCCCAGTGCATCCAGAACCTCACTCGTCAGCGCCGTTGTGGCCGTGATGTCGGTCCATCCCACTTCTGCAAAGCGTACGGTTTCACAGCTTTCCGGCTCCTGGGCCATCAATGGCGCTGCACTCAGCGTAACGGCCCCCGTGCCTAACGCTAACAAGGAGGTTTTGAACGTCGTATTTATCTTATGCATGGGTTTATCGCTCCTGATATCACACCTTCAGTTCAGGCTGTTGCCTCAAGACGGCCATCAACAGCCAAGACTTTCGGTACTTGTACATGTGCTTGCAAAGGGCGAATGTACAAGAGACTTTGCATACACCCTTTTTATTGATTGAACGTTCAATAAAAAAGAGGCATACTGTTCACCATAATCGAAGTCGTCCTTCATGGCTAGCCCGACTCCTTATCAGTAAAACGCAACCTGGCCGTGGAATCGACCGGACGACATTCAACAGAGGAGTGACTTGCGGTGCCTAAACTCGGAATGGAGCCCATTCGCCGCCGTCAACTGATTCAGGCCACGATGGAAGCCATCGATGATGTCGGCCTCGCCGATGCGACAGTCGTGCGTATCGCCCGCCGTGCCGGCGTGTCGGCCGGCATCATCAGCCATTATTTCGGTGGCAAGGACGGCCTTCTCGAGGCCACCATGCGACAGATATTGTGGGATCTCGGTCAGGCCGTGGCCCAACGGCGCAATCATCTGACATCGCAATCGCCACGCGATCATCTCCGCGCCATCATCGATGGTAACTTCGATCGCAGTCAGGTCAGCCAGTCGGTCATGAAAACCTGGTTGGCGTTCTGGGCCAGCAGCATGCACAAACACGACCTGCAACGACTCCAATTCGTCAACGACCGACGACTTTTCTCCAATCTATGCCACCAATTTCGGCAATGCATGTCGAAACAGCAAGCCCGACACTGCGCCAGAGGGCTGGCCGCCATGATCGACGGATTGTGGCTGCGCGGCGCACTGGCTCCGGAAGGCCTCGATGTCGAACGCACCCGACACCTGGCCTACGATTATCTCGACAAGCAACTCGCACAAACGACCGAGAGGGCTTCGTAGCTCTTGGCCCACTATTCAGGAGGATGCCATGACGACATTCGCAACCCAGCAACTCTATATCGGCGGTCGGCGGGTTGATGCCACCTCCGGTGAGACCTTTACTGTCACCAACCCCTTCAATGGCGAGGTACTTGCCGACATTCAGCAGGCATCGCAGGCCGATGTCGACAGGGCTGTCGCCTCGTCACGAGAAGGGCAACGGCTCTGGGCGGCCATGAGCGGCATGGAACGCGCGCGCATCCTGCACCGTGCCGTGGCGCTATTACGCGAACACAACGATGACATCGCCGAACTCGAAACGCTCAACACTGGCAAACCGATCAGTGAAACCACTGCCGTAGATATCGTGACCGGTGCCGATGCGTTGGAATATTTTGCAGGCCTCGCTCCGGCCATCGAAGGCACGCAGATTCCCCTGCGTGAGACATCTTTCGTGTACACCCGGCGTGAACCCTTGGGAGTCGTCGGCTCCATCGGCGCCTGGAACTATCCCATCCAGATCGCTTGCTGGAAATCCGCCCCAGCGTTGGCGGCAGGCAATGCCGTCGTGTTCAAACCCAGTGAAATCACCCCGCTGACGACCATGAAACTAGCGGAAATATTCACGGAAGCGGGACTCCCGGACGGTGTTTTCAACGTGGTTCAGGGGGATGGCCGTGTCGGCCAGATGCTGACCAACCATGATGGCATCGACAAAATTTCTTTCACCGGCGAAGTCGGTACCGGCAAGCAGGTGATGTCTGCAGCGGCAGGCTCCAGCCTCAAGGACGTCACCATGGAACTGGGCGGCAAATCCCCCCTGATCGTCTTCGACGATGCCGACCTCGACCGGGCCGCCGACGCCGCCATGATGGCCAACTTCTACTCCAGCGGTCAGGTCTGCACGAACGGTACACGGGTCTTCGTCCATCGCTCGATCAAGAGCGCCTTCGAAGACAAGATCCAGGAGCGCGTTGCACGCATCAAGGCTGGCGATCCGCGTGATCCGGGCATCAACTTCGGTCCGCTGGTCAGCTTCGAACATCAGGAAAAAGTGCTCTCCTATATCGATCTCGGCAAACAGGAAGGTGCCAGGGTGCTGATCGGCGGCGACCGTTGGGACCAAGGTGACTTCGCCAAGGGCGCTTGGGCTGCGCCGACGGTATTCACCGACTGTACCGACGACATGCGTATCGTACGGGAAGAAATTTTTGGGCCTGTGATGTCGATACTGGCCTTCGATGATGAAGATGACGTCATACGTCGCTCCAACGATACCCACTACGGGCTGGCCGCCGGCGTGTTCACGGAGCGCCTGGATCGTGCACACCGCACCATTCACCGCCTTGAAGCAGGGATTTGCTGGGTCAACACCTGGGGCGACTCCCCCGCCGAAATGCCGGTCGGTGGTTATAAGCAATCCGGCGTGGGCCGCGAGAACGGCATGTCGACACTCGATCACTATACCCAGATCAAATCCGTGCAACTGGAGATGGGGCCTTTCGAGTCCGTGTTCTAGCGCCGCGCTCCAGTACACCCGATACGCTATGACATGAATCCGACGTGGGGCTTTCTCACGTCGGCCACCCCATTTTTTCCGACTGACAGGAGGGCTTGTCGATGTCGCAGGCTCGCGAATTCGACTACATCATTATCGGCGCCGGCTCAGCCGGTAACGTGTTGGCCACGCGCCTGACGGAGGACAAGGACGTAAAGGTACTGCTTCTTGAGGCCGGTGGCCCGGATTACCGTTTCGATTTCCGGACCCAGATGCCCGCCGCTCTCGCCTACCCTCTGCAAGGCAAGCGTTACAACTGGGCCTTCGAAACCGACCCCGAGCCACATATGGACAACCGCCAGATGGAATGCGGTCGTGGCAAGGGCCTGGGCGGTTCATCACTGATCAATGGCATGTGCTACATTCGCGGCAACGCCCTCGACTACGACAACTGGGCCAAGCATCCCGGCCTCGACGATTGGGCTTACGCCGACTGCTTGCCTTATTTCAAGAAGGCCGAAACCCGCGACATCGGTCCCAATGACTATCATGGCGGTGACGGGCCAGTCAGCGTTGCCACTCCCAAACCGGGCAATAACCCGCTCTATCACGCCTTTATCGAGGCAGGTGTCGAAGCGGGATACCCGCGTACCGATGACGTCAACGGCTATCAACAGGAAGGCTTCGGTCCAATGGACCGTTTCGTCACGCCTAACGGCCGTCGCGCCTCGACTGCGCGTGGCTATCTCGACCAGGCAAAGCAGCGCTCCAACCTGACCATCCTGACCCGGGCGACGACCGACCGCATCCTTTTCGAAGGCAGACGCGCCGTGGGCGTGCGTTTTCAACACAAGGGCGAAACGACCGACGCCTACGTTCGCCGAGAAGTCCTGCTCAGCGCCGGCGCAATCGCTTCGCCCCAGATTCTGATGCGTTCCGGCGTCGGCGATCCCGACCACCTCACGGAGTTCGACATCCCCGTGGTTCACGGCATCAATGGCGTAGGCCAGAATCTGCAGGATCACTTGGAGATGTACATCCAGTACGAATGTACACAGCCGATTTCGTTGTATCCGGCCTTGAAATGGTACAACCAGCCAAAAATCGGGGCCGAATGGCTATTCATGGGGACTGGTGTCGGCGCCAGCAACCAGTTCGAAGCAGCCGGCTTCATTCGCACCGATGACACCGAAGAGTGGCCCAACCTGCAATACCACTTCTTGCCGATCGCTATCAGCTACAATGGCAAGAGTGCCGTGCAGGCGCATGGATTCCAGGCGCACGTCGGTTCGATGCGCTCGGAAAGCCGGGGCCGGGTTCGCCTGACCTCGCGCGATCCCAAAGCCGCTCCCAGCATCCTGTTCAACTACATGTCTACCGACAAGGATTGGCAGGAATTCCGTGATGCCATCCGAAAAACGCGCGAGATCATTGCTCAACCGGCCATGGATCCCTATCGCGGTCGCGAGATTTCGCCAGGGCCCGAAGTGCAATCCGATACCGAGCTGGACGCTTTCGTGCGCGCCCATGCAGAGACCGCCTATCATCCCTGTGGCACTTGCCGTATGGGCAATGACGCAGAGTCGGTCGTCGATGGCGCGGGACGCGTCCATGGGCTTGAAAGTCTGCGAGTCGTGGATGCGTCGCTGTTCCCGGTGATACCCACCGGTAACCTCAACGCGCCGACGATCATGCTCGCGGAGAAGATGGCCGACAAGATCCGGGGCCATGAACCGCTTCCTCGCTCCACGGCACCATACTATGTGGCCAATGACACACCAGCTCAGCATTCCCCGCAACGCTGAGGCCATCATCATGCGTTTGTTTCCCCTTGTCAGGCCCCGCGACGTCGGGGCTTTTTAACGCCCCCTAGTCAGCACGCCAGAAATACACTAGCCTAGCTAATTCAAACGACCGTTAGACCCAACGGACGGTTCACCCGCTGATGGTGCTCCTGCCAAGCACGGAGGTCTCGCATGCTCCCACTTCTGCTCATCATTCTGACGATCATTGGCTTGCTCGTAATCATGCGTCGTGAAGCCGGATCGATAGCCGCCACCGGCATGACGGGGATCGCCGGCCTCATCGGCATACTCATCGGTGCCCCCCTGACAGGCGTTATCCTGCTGATCGTTACCGCCATCATCGCCGCCTGCGGCCTACCGGCCCTACGTCGTCGATGGTTGACTCCTCGACTCTTCTCGCTTTTCAAGACAGTGGCTCCCAACGTTTCCGATACCGAGCGCGCCGCACTGGATGCCGGTAGTGTCGGCTGGGATGGCGAACTCTTCACCGGGCGTCCGAACTGGAACCAGTTGATGAACCAGCGCTTCGATGGCGTTAACGAAGAAGAGCAGGCCTTCATCGATCATCAATGCCATGTCGCCGCCGGCATGTGCAATGCCTGGGAAATCGCACGAGAGCGTACCGACCTGCCGGCCGAACTCTGGGACTATCTCAAGCGCGAAGGCTTCTTCGGCATGATCATTCCCAAGGAGTACGGCGGCCTGGGCTTCTCCGCCAAGGCTCAATCCCTGGTTCTCCAGAAACTGGCGGTCAACGAAACCCTGATGGTCACGGTCGGCGTGCCCAACTCGCTGGGGCCGGGTGAGTTGCTGCTCAAATACGGCACCCAACAGCAGAAAGACCATTATCTACCGCGCCTCGCCGATGGGCGTGAACTCCCCTGTTTCGGCCTCACCGGCCCCCGGGCCGGTAGCGATGCCACGGCCCTGCCCGATACCGGCATCGTCTGCAAGCAGGTCATCGACGGCCAGGAGGTTCTCGGCCTGCGGCTGAATTTCGAGAAACGCTGGATCACTCTGGCGCCCATCGCCACCGTTATCGGTCTGGCCTTTCGCATGTTCGATCCGGACGGTCTGCTGGGTGATACCCAGGATCTGGGAATCACCTGTGCGCTGATTCCGCGACAAACACCCGGCATTGACATCGGCCGACGTCACCACCCCATCGGCAGTCCTTTCATGAACGGGCCGATCAAGGGCAAGGATGTCTTCGTTCCGATCGATACGATCATCGGTGGACCGGAGATGGCCGGACAGGGCTGGCGGATGCTGGTCGAGTGTCTGTCGGTCGGACGCTGCATCACGCTGCCGTCGGGGGCAACCGGAACGGCACGATATGCACTGGGATGGACCGGAGGCTTCGCCCGCTTGCGACGCCAGTTCAATCTTCCGATCGCCGAAATGGAAGGGATTCAGGAACCGCTGGCGCGCATGGCGGCATTGACGTATATCGCTCAGAGCACCGTCCTGCAGACAGCCAACATGATCGATCATGGGGAACGACCGGCCGTTCCCTCGGCCATCCTCAAGAGCCAACTGACTGAATTCCAGCGGCGGGTGCTGGCGGATGCCATGGATGTTCATGGAGGCAAAGCCGTCACGCTGGGTCCCCGCAACTATCTCGGCATCGGCTACAGTGCCAATCCGGTGGCCATCACCGTGGAAGGTGCCAACATCATGACCCGCAACCTGATGATCTTCGGGCAAGGGGCCATCCGTTGCCATCCTTATGTCCTCGATGAACTGGCCGCCAAGGACGCCAACGACGTTCAGGCCTTCGACAAGGCGATCTTTGCCCATGCCGGCCTGATTTTCGGTAATGCCGCCCGGGCCCTGACCCAGGGGCTGGGTATCGGGAAGACGACGACGCCGTTCGATGAAGTGGCCGCCCCCTACGCGCAAGACGTCGCGCGCCTTTCCGCAGGCTTCGGGCTTTGTGCCGATGCAGCCATGGCCAGCCTCGGCTCCAGGCTAAAGTCCCGTGAGATGCTGTCGGCCAGACTGGGGGATGTACTATCCAACCTCTATCTCACGTCCATGGTGCTGAAACAGTGGCATGAAAGTGACAATGTGGAAGGCGAAGCCACACTGCTCCACTACAGTTGCCGTTTCCTGCTCTACCGCGCGGAACAGGCTTTCGTCGAGCTGTTCGACAACTTCCCCAACCGAGGAATGGCACGCGTCCTGGCACGCATCGTCATGCCGTTGGGCCGCCACTGGCACCAACCCACGGACGACCTCACTCGGGAGATTGCTCAGGCGGTATCGCGCCCCACCATGTTGCGTGAAAAGCTGCTCGACAATACCTGGGACTATCAAGGTAGCGATCAACGCGACAATCCGCTGGCACGCTACAACGCGCTGCTGGAAGACTACCCACGTGCGGAGCCGCTTTACCGGCGCATCGACAAGGCGTATAGCAAGGGAGAGATCGACGCCGACGCGCTACATCCGGAACAGCGGCTGGAAGCCGCCTACGCAACCGGTCTCATCAGTGAGGAGGATGCCGACTTCATGCGGGACTTCGAGGCCCGGGTACTGGATATGCTGACCGTTGACGATTTCGCCTTCGACGCCTTTGCCCTGCATCGCGACAAAGTGGTCGAGCACGATATCGCCTGATCCGCTCATGACAGCGAAAGCAACCGCTCGATATCCTCGGCGATGTCTTCGGTCGGTCGGTTGCTTTCGAGCATGACCCGCGCCTGGCCATCGGCATCGAAACCGTAAATGGCCATGCTGTGAGACACCTCGTAATTGCCCTCTTCATCGCTGTCACCGTAGCCATACGTCGCCCTCAGACGCTTGGTCAGTGACGACAATTGCGACTGCGAGCCGGTCAAACCGATGAACTGAGGGCCAAAGCCATCGGTGTAAGAACGCAGTTGCCGTGGCGTATCACGCTCGGGATCGACACTGATGAAGAGTACGTTCACCTCATCCTGCTGACCGTCTGGCAGGCTTTGAATGGCCTTGTCGATACTTCGCAAGGTTCCCGGGCACACGTCCGGGCAGTTGGTCCAGCCAAAGAATACCAGGGCCGGCTTGCCCTCATAACGACTCGCCGTCACATCACGCTCACTCTCTTCGGTCAGCTCGAAACGCAGATCCGGCAATACGCCTGTCACGTCCCGGCCGTTCCAGTCGGGCGACGTCCCACCACAGCCGGCCAACAAGAAAAGCACCGAGGCGACACACAAGGCTCTGACCATTCCCTTCTCCTGATTGCTCTTTCAACCATGACAGTTGCTGACATTGACATCCGGAGCGGTTGACCACGGCCACGGGGCCCAGTCAGCCGGCGACAGACGACACCTGATTGCGCATGACCCGCCTGATGAGTAGTAGAACGGCCAGTGCCGACATCATCCCCGGAGGAACCCAGGTCAGGATGCCACCCAATACCTGATCCTGTTGTGGATCGATCGGCCAGGCCCGGCCACAAAGCGCGTAAATGTCATAGAGCTCGGAACGACTCAATGCAATGTAAGCGCCCACCACGAGTTGCAACACGGTCACGAACCACAGCAACACCAAGCGCCAGGCAAGACGCAATGCTTGTGGCCGGGGATCCAGGATCAACCACCAGAACAGCAGACCATCAAGCAGCATGCTCCAGTTCATCACCAGATACAGCGGATGACTCAGCATGGCACGGAAATGGACATCGGGAATCAGCCACAGGTAGACCAGCCCGACGAATAAAAACCCGGCCACGGGGGGATATTGCAGTCCACGGTACAGATATTGTATCGGCGATGATGCCAACCACCTCGCCAATTGCTGCTTGACGCGACCCGGTGGAAAGCCGGCCGCCAGAATCTGCCACGGATTCGCCAAGACGATCAGAAAGGCAGCAACGTGATGCAATACCAAATGCTGAATACGGTGCATGAAGAACATGAACTGGGCGTAATAGTCGAACTGGGTATGCATGACGACATAGCCCAGCACCAGTCCTGTCCAGAAGACGCATGAGCGCCACCGCGCAGGCGCTTCCCCCTGGCGGCGATACACCGCGGCGCCACGCCAGTACAGTACCGCCAGACCAACGTAGAAAACGATAGCCAACAGCGACCACTCATACGGCAACAGCGCATTCAGCCAGCCTTCCCATGACATAGACCAAACTCACCGGTTCACTCTGCAGATGCAGAGCGCATCATCGCTGCCCCGGCAACTCGGGTCAAACCACTACGTCGACTTCTTCATGGCGTCCAGCATCCGGTTCACCGCCTCGAGATGTTCCGGTTCGTTGTGGCACATGCCCTGGAAGGTCGCGCATAGATCGAGAAACTCCTTGAGCTCCATGCGCTGTCCCATCGTCATCAGACGTTTGGTCAATCGTGTCGCCTTGGGCGGTTGCTCAGCGATCCGTCCGGCCAGTTCATCGATACGTTCCGTCAACGCGTCAGGTGCAACGACCTCCAGCACGATTCCCAGTTCCCGGGCTTCTTCGGCATCGATCACCCGGCCACTCAGGGTCAGTTCGAAGGCACGCTGGTAACCGATCAAACGTTGCAGATACCAGGCGCCGCCATCTCCCGGGATGATGCCCAGATTGAGAAACGTCTCACCGAACTTGGCACGGCTCGACGCGATGCGGATATCGGCCATGTTGGCGAGATCGAAACCGGCACCGATCGCCGGGCCATTGGCCGCCGCGATCACCGGTACCTCCAGAGCCTGCATGGCCAGGGGGATTCGCTGGATGCCACGACGATAACGCTCGGCCACCTCGGCAGGGTTGCCGGCAAAATCGCCCCGCCGTTCCGCCATGTCCTTGACGTTGCCGCCGGCCGAAAAGCTCGAACCGGCGCCGGTGATGACCAGCACCGATACCTCTTCACTGTCGTTGGCCCAGGCAGCCGTTGCCACGATGTCATCGATCAGATGCGTGCCGGTCAGCGCATTGCGCACGTCATGGCGATCCAGCGTCAAGGTGGCGACGCGTGAGTCGAGCGACAATCGGGCATCCTGTAACGTGGGTTGCCTCATGCGGTTTCTCCCTCCGACTGAACAGACACCGTCCTGTCGACGATGATGCGTGCATCCACCACGGCATACCCCGACGGATAGGCCATGACCGGATTGAGGTCCAGCGACTCGATCTCGGGATACGCCGTAACCACCGACGATACCTTCATCAATAGATCGACAAGCGCCTCCTGATCGATCGCCGCCGCGCCACGCACTCCCTCGAACACCTTCTTGGCCTTGATCTGCGATACCATTGAACGGGCATCCTGCCGCGACAACGGAATGGCCCGGAATGCCACGTCTTCCAGCACCTCGACGAATATGCCGCCCAACCCGAACATCAACACGGGACCGAAGATCGGGTCGCGAATCATCCCAACGATCACCTCGGTGCCCTTGCGCGCCATCGGAGTGATCAGTACGCCTTCGATATCGGCCTCCGGGACCTGGGCCCGACAGGATGCGAGCATCCGGGTATACGCCTCGCGCAATGCCGGCTCGCCATTGAGGTCAAGCTGGACGCCGCCAGCATCGGATTTATGCAGGATGTCCTTCGAGACCACTTTCATCGCCAGCGCACGATCGCCGAACTCCCTGGCGATCGTGCCGAGTTCATCGATATGACGCGCCACTGTCTCGTTCGGGACCTGTATGCCGTGCGCGCCCAGAAGCGCCTTGGCCTCCGGCTCGAGCAAATCGCGTTTTTCCTGGTGTGCTCGTGCAAGAACCGTCTGTTGCTCAGGATGTGGTATCACCGTCGTCGCCCACTCGGATGATGTCGTGGTTTGCAGGTATTCCCCCCGCTCTCCCAGAGCGGCCAGCACCCGAACCGCATGCTCGATGGAGTGATAGACCGGCAGCCCGGCTTCGTGCAAACGTCGCAACGCCGGCGGTTTAACCGGCGCATAGAGGCTGTAGATCACCAGTGGCTTGTCGGTCCGGCGGTCGAGTTCGATCATGGTCTCGGCGCCTCGCATCTCGTCCCCCAGCAGTTCTTCGGCGAACCGCAAGTGATAGCCGCCGAACATGCCGACCAGGAACACGCTGTCGACAGCATCGTCATCGGCCAGAATCGCCATACAGTCCGCCAGGACCGAGGGGGTGGCATCACTCGAGCCGGCGACATCCACCGGGTTGGCCAATGACGCCTGGGGCAGCAACACCTCGGCCAGGCGCTGGCGCGTCACATCACTCAAGGTTGCCAATTGTAGACCCGCTTCGGCGAGACGATCGGAAGCAATGGTCGCCTGCCCGCCACCATCGGCGAGAATGGCCACGCGCTTGCCCCTCGCCTGCTGCAGCAATCCCAGACCTTCCGCCACGGGCAGGATCTCATCGGAATATTGCACTACGCTCACACCGGACTGGCGAAGCAGATCGACCGTCATGGCGTAACTTCCCGCCAGGGCCCCCGTGTGTGAACTGGCCGCTTGCCGACCGAGTTCGGTACTGCCCGACTTGTACACCACGACCGGTTTGACGGCCGACACCTGCCTGGCAACATCCAAGAAGCGTCGACCATCACGGAATCCTTCGACATACAGGGTCGCCACCCGGGTCTTGTCGTCTTCTCCCAGATAACGCAGATAATCGTCGAAGCCGATGTCGGTCTGATTGCCGGGCCCCACATAGGTACTGAAGCCAACCTGGCCGTTTTGCTGGGCCTCCAGTGCCAGTGACAACAGCATGTTGCCGGATTGCGAAACGATACCGATATCGCCTGGACGGACATTCTCCAGTGCCAGCAGATTGACCCGATGATGGAGATTGAAGATTCCGGAGGTATTGGGACCGATGACTCTCACACCGGCGTCACGTGCAACAGCCAGTACCTCACGCTCCAGTTCGGCGCCTGCCGGCCCGGTTTCCGCAAAACCGCTGGCCAGGATCACTGCACCCTTGGCGCCGGCCTTGCCACAACCCCGCAGCAGCACGGGAACGGTGTGCGCCGGCGTGCAGATCAACGCCAGATCGATCTGTCCAGGAAGACTGGCCAGGTCCGGGTAGGCACGCACACCCAGCACATGCTCCAGCTTGGGATTGATCGGATAGATGGCGCCGGCAAAGCCGTCTGTGACCAATCCGAGCATGGCCTTGTAGCCACGCTTGGTCGGATCCTGCGAGGCGCCAACCACGGCTATGGCATTCGGCGCCAGGAAATCGTGCAACGGACTACGATCGGTCACTGGCGGGTGTTCCATCGGATTCATGACTCAACACCCCCGAAATGATGGTGAGCGCTTTTCGGCAAAGGCATCCACGCCTTCCTGCCAATCGGCCGTGGTGGAACAGGTAAAGACCGCATCCAGTTCCTGCTGCAGCTGTGAAGACAGCTCGGAATGACTGCCCTGATTGACCAGACGCTTGAGCATGGCCACCGACACCGGTGCCTGACAAGAGAGCGTGTCCGCCAATCGGTGGTGCGCATCCGACAGGGCATCGCTTGGCACGCTGGTTATTGCCAGGCCGATACGTTGCGCCTCTTCACCGTTGATTCGGCGCCCCGTAAACAGCAACTCACGCGCTTTGGTCAGCCCCACGAGTTGCGGTAACAGTTTGGAGACGCCACCCCCGACACAGGTGCCTATGCCGGTTTCGGGGAAACCGATCTGCGCCTCCTCGGCCATGACGATGAAATCGCAAGCGACGGCCATTTCCGCACCGGCTCCCAGGGCATAGCCGTTGACGGCAGCAATGACAGGAAGCGTCAAGCGCTGAATGCGTTCACAGACGTCATTGCCGAGTTGCAGGTATTGCCGCCGCTCATACAGCGAGCGTTGCGCCGCGCCATGGGCTTTCATGTCAGCCCCGACACAGAAGGCACGGCCTTCGCCGGTCAGAGTCACGACCCGTATCTCGGGATCCGATTCTGCCTGGTCGAGGGCCTCCAGCAGCTCTCGATACAGTGTCTCGATCACGGCGTTCAGGCGCTGCGGACGGTTGAAACGGATCTCGGCGACCGGTCCATGCCGCTCGACGATCAGCGTTTCATAGGCCAGGTGGGGCATTGGGTCTCCTTGGCGAGCGAGGCCGGAAAACGTCACGAAAGCAACAAAAGGATCAATAAAAATTCAATATTGATACGAATGTGTCAATCGTGATGCTACGAGGGACATACCTCGCTGTCAACACGAACGTTCCGGTGTTTATATAAAAACGATTCAATTGTTTCGCTAATGGCGGTTCACTTCAGATACAATGCGTTTTTTGCGCGCCATGGGCAGAATGCCCGGTCTCGACACTCAGGAAGGTCAATATGCAGTCAGACAGTGGCAACACGACGAGCGACCTGGATGCCATCAATCAAGCACTGGCCGCCTGCTATCCCGAGCTGAGTCAGCAACTCAAACTGGCAACCCGCTATGTACTGGATCACCCGGTAGACATCGCTTTCCAGTCGATTCGCAAGTCGGCCACGGCCGCCGGAGTGACACCATCGACGTTGATGCGTCTGGCCAAACGACTGGAATTCGACAGCTACGAGCAGTTTCGGGCGGTCTTCCAGGCGGCAATGCAGGCAGGCCCCATCGAGCTCTCCGGCCGAGCCTCGAGCCTGAAAGCACAGGCCAACACCGATAACCAGGTATTTCTGGATGTCGGCGATTCGGCTTTCGATAACATCGGCCGCCTGTTCACCCCCGACGTTCAGGCCAAAGTCCGTAACACGGCGGAACGGCTGCTGGCTGCAGGGAGAGTGGCCGTCGTCGGATTTCGCGATACCT
Source organism: Aidingimonas lacisalsi (assembly GCF_008079445.1). Lineage (GTDB taxonomy): Bacteria > Pseudomonadota > Gammaproteobacteria > Pseudomonadales > Halomonadaceae > Aidingimonas > Aidingimonas lacisalsi. The sequence goes on from NZ_VRYH01000005.1 coordinate 77,414, forward strand.
TCGCCTGCGCCTACCACTTCGCCTACGTGGGTCGTATCGCGATGCCGAACATCCAGTTGATTCGCGGACAGGAAGGCGGGTTATTGACTGAGCTCGCGCCCTTCGGCGAGGGAGATCTCTTGGTGGCCTTCGGCTTCGACCCGTATTGCGCAGAGACGGTACGTGCCCTGGAGATCGCACGCGCAAACGGTGTCGAGACGATCATCATCACGGACACCTTGCGGTCGCCATTGGTGCCGGGAGCCAGGATCACCTTCAATATCGCCACCTCGACACCGCACTTTTTCCCCTCGATTCTTGCCGCCATCACGCTGATCGAGGCCATACTCGCCGAGTGCGTAGCCTACGGACCGGACCAACTGGTCGATAATGTCACTCGGTTCGAATCGCGAATGCGCGAGCTCGGGGCGTATGTAGACATCGAGTAGCGAGTCGCCCGTGTCACTCGCTACCCATGACTCGTGACTCACATCACGGGATCAGAATCGTGGAGCCGGTGGTCTTGCGAGCGGCCAGCGCGTCCTGGGCCTTGCCGGCATCCGAGAGTGCGAAGCGCTGAGCGATATCGATCTTGACCTTGCCACTTTCGAGCATGTCGAACAGGTCATTGGCCATCATCTCCAACCGCTCGCGGGTATCGGCATAGCCATTGAGGCTGGGACGAGTCACAAACAGCGCGCCCTTCTGGTTGAGGATACCGATATTGACCCCTTCGACCGGCCCGGAGGCATTGCCGAAACTAACCATCAAACCGCGTTTCTTGAGGCAGTCGAGCGACGTTTCCCAGGTATCCTTACCGACCGAATCATAAACGACGTCACACATCTCGCCCTGGGTAAGCTCACGGACACGCTCGGCCACATTTTCCCGCGTATAATCGATGGTTGCCCAGGCACCATTGGACTTGGCCAGTTCCGCCTTGTCCTGCGAGCTCACGGTACCAATCAGCTTGACACCCAGCTCACGCGCCCATTGGCATGCGATCGATCCTACGCCCCCTGCAGCGGCATGAAACAGGATCGTCTCGCCACCTTCCAGCGGGTAGGTCTGACGCAACAGGTATTGCACGGTCAGGCCCTTGAGCATGCTGCCGGCAGCCGTTTCCACATCGACATCATCGGGCAACGCCACGACCTTGTCGGCCGGCAGAGTGTGAAAGTCCGCATACGCCCCGAGCGGCCCCTGCGCATAGGCGACTCGATCACCAATCTTGAGATGAGCCACTCCATCGCCGACGGCATCGACGACTCCCGCACCTTCAGTGCCCAAGCCTGAAGGTAGCGACGGCGCCGGATACAAGCCGGTCCGAAAATAGATATCGATGAAATTCAGCCCTATCGCCTCATTCTTGATGCGAACTTCACCCGCGTCAGGGGCCTTCGGCTCGACATCGACATAGTCGAGCACCTCGGACCCTCCGGTGCGAGCAAACTGAATGCGTTTTGCCATGGCGAACATTCCTCATGTGGCTTCCAGATAGGTCTCTCATGCAAGCGCTACCAGGCCGGAAGGTCAAGTCGATTTTCCAGACAGGCCTTAACGTACCTCGGTAGCCACGGGGGCCCCCTTTAAATCATGCTGGAAGACATGCTGCGTTTTGGTTTGCTCAAATCCGAGCCGGCGATAGAACCGATGTGCACCGGTGCGACTGACACGTGAATGGACACGCAAACGGTAGATGCCACGCGCTTTCGCCCAGGCTGCAACGGCGTCAACCAGGCATTTTCCCAGTCCGATGCCACGTGCCCGGTCATCGATGACGAGCCCCGCGATCTCGACAAACGGTCCCCCCGTCAACTGGGCACTTTCGAACGCATGAATCCAGCCCAGTGGACAATCGGCATCATCGCTGACGACCCTCACCACATGCCCCGACCGGCCATCAAGAAAAGCCAGCCGCTCGCGCATTTCGGACACCTGGCAGGGATAGCCCAATGCCTCCGCTAACGCGACCAGTACCGGCACATCGTCATCGGCCGGCGGCCGTATCGTTCCAGCCATGTTTCGTCCTCGTCTCACCGGAGCAGGAATGTCTGGTCTACACTGGCTCCATTGCGTTCATGATCTATTGGCGCCAATGGATGGCCACCCGACGCAGTATGGCAATAGCCAATGATGCCATCGTAGCTGGCTGATGGACATGAGCTATAACTGATATGTTTGCATCAGTGCATGAACGAAGGAACACGAATTGTGCTCAGTGACCTAGCCTACACTGCTGGCGACAGCCGGCGGACAGCTTCTGGGTAGCAAACTGCGCCGTTTGATTCATCGTGCCGACGCCGGCAGTTTGATAGGGGCCAGCGTGCTGATCGCCGCCACACGGCGTCAGTGAACGAACCCCCAACACCTCGAGATCGACGTGCCTCAGCGGGATCGATAACCGCGAATACCACTATCGGAAGGAGTGTTTCATGAATCCGTTTTCGTTATCTGGAAACGTTGCCATGGTCACGGGCTGCAACAAGGGGCTCGGTCAGGCCATGGCAATCGCATTGGCCAATGCCGGGGCCGATGTCGTCGGTGTCAGCCGCAGCGAAGCGGATGAGACTCGCCAGGCCATCGAGGCGCAGGGGCAGCGTTTTCATGGCATACATGCCGAACTGGGAAACGACGCCCCGAGCGATATCGTGGCACAGGCCGTCAATCAGGCGGGGCAACTGGATATCCTCATCAACAATGCCGGGACGATTCGGCGTGCACCGGCGTTGGAATTCACGGAAGACGACTGGGATGCCGTCATCGACGTCAACCTCAAGGCCGCCTTCTTCCTGTCTCAGCAAGTGGCACGCCACCTCGTCGAACGCCAACGTGGTGGCAAGATCGTCAATATCGCCTCGGTACTCTCCTTCCAGGGAGGGATTCGTGTGCCTTCCTACACGTCCAGCAAGAGCGGCATTCTTGGCCTGACGCGGCTGCTGGCCAATGAGTGGGCGCCGTACGGTATCAACGTCAACGCCATCGCCCCGGGCTATATGGCGACTGATAATACCCAGGCCCTACGTGACGATCCCGACCGCAGCGCTGACATCCTCGGGCGCATTCCGGCCGGACGCTGGGGAACCCCGGATGATCTCGCTGGCGCCGTCATCTTTCTGTGCTCGAATGCCGCCAATTATGTACATGGCCATGCGTTGGCTGTGGATGGCGGATGGCTGGCGCGTTGAACCCCGCGAACGATGCACCGGCATCGGCGCGCGAACCGGATGGCGTAACAGGCTCCCCGGGCCAGGGTTCATCTAGCTGTCATGTTGTTGCCCTAATTTAGATAAGCCATTGCTCAGGCAATGCGACAACACCCCCGGCAACTTCGTGACCAGTTGTCCCGGCGTCGGGACGCTGGCAACGAGCAACAAGGAGTACGCCATGATTCGCTTCCCCACCTCGGCATTGGCCTTGGGCGTCGCCTGTGCCTCACTCTCGCTCTCATCGCATGCTGCCACCGAAATCGAATGGTGGCACGCCATGGGCGGGGAACTGGGCAACAAGGTCGATGAGATCGCAGAGGCGTTCAATGCCAGCCAGTCAGACTATGAGATCCAGCCTTCTTTCCGTGGTGACTATAGCGAAACCATGACCAGTGCGATTGCCGCTTTCCGCGCCGGTGAAGCGCCGGCCATCGTACAGATATTCGAGGTCGGCACGGCCACGATGATGGCGGCGGAAGGCGCCACCTACCCGGTCCATGAATTGATGGCCGATCACGGCGCAGACTTTGATCCGGATGCCTATCTACCGGCAGTCACGGGATATTACACCAGCAACGATGGCGATATGTTGTCCTTGCCTTTCAATTCATCCACCCCTGTCGTCTATGCCAATCGCGACATTCTGGACGCAGCGGGAGTCGAAGACGTTCCCGACACCTGGGAAGCGTTGGGTGAAGCATTGAGTCAGGTCGTCGATTCCGGTGCGGCAGAATGCGGCATGACAACCACTTGGCCTTCATGGATTCAGCTCGAGAACTTTTCAGCACGACACGACATTCCCTTCGCCAGCCACCAGAACGGGTTCGGCGGCATGAATGCCCGCTTACAGATCAACGAAACCGCTGCCGTCGACCACATCCAGCGCCTGAATGACTGGCAGGAAGATGACCGCTTTCGTTACGACGGCCGTTTCGATGAAGCCGCTCCCGCTTTCTATACCGGGCGTTGTGCACTCTTGATGGCCTCGTCCGCAACGCTTGCCGGCGTTCGCGCCAACGCCGAGGACTTCGAGTTTTCCGTGGAACGCCTACCCTATTCGTCCGAGGTGATCGACGAACCACAAAACTCCATCATCGGCGGTGCCTCGCTATGGGTCACACAAGGCAAGAGTGACGAGGTCTACGAAGGCGTCGCCGAATTCTTCAGCTACCTGTCATCACCGGAAGTGCAGGCAGACTGGCATCAGTTCAGCGGTTATCTACCGATCACCGAAGCCGCCTATGAATTGAGCCAGGAACAGAACTTCTATGAAGACAATCCCGGCACCGACGTCAGCATCAAGCAGATGACCAGCGTCGAACCGACCGAGAACTCCAAGGGCATTCGTCTGGGCAACATGATACAGATCCGCGACGTGGTCGAAGAAGAACTCGAAACCATCTTCAACGGCAATGTGGATGTCCAGGAAGGCATGGATAACGCCGTCGAGCGTAGCAACGACCTGCTTGAACGCTTTCAGCGCTCCAATTCCTGATATCAGCGGTGCAGGGCCGGGCCGTTGGCCCGGCGTCAACACCATGACAACGTCATGATTCCGTTATTCATCCCTTTGCGTCGTTAGGTATCCATGGCTACATTCCAACGCCATCGTTTCACCCCCTGGATTCTACTGGCACCTCAGCTTGCCATCATTGCCATTTTCTTTTTCTGGCCGGCTGCCCAAGCCATCGTCCAGGCATTCTATATTGAAGATCCTTTCGGTCTCGGCCGTGAATTCGTCGGGTTCGAGAACTTCAGCCGAGTGCTGACCTCCGGCGAGTATCTTCGCGCCATGGGCGTCACCGCCTTGTTCAGCGCCACCGTCGCACTGGGTGCCATGGGATTGGCACTGTTGCTTGCCGTACAAGCCGACCGCGTCATTCATGGCGCCAGTGGCTACAAGACACTGCTGATATGGCCATATGCCGTCGCCCCTGCAGTTGCCGGGGTACTGTGGATGTTCATGTTCGATCCCAACCTCGGCCTGCTCAGTGCCGGACTGGAAAGCCTGGGAATCGGCTGGAACCACCGTGTCAACGGCGGACAAGCCATGCTGTTGGTGATTCTGGCATCGATCTGGAAGCAGATGAGCTACAACTTCGTCTTTTTCCTGGCCGGCTTGCAGTCGATACCCAAAAGCCTGCTGGAAGCGGCTGCGATTGATGGCGCCGGCCCCTGGCGGCGTTTCTGGACCATTACGTTTCCCCTGCTCTCCCCCACGACCTTCTTCTTGTTAGTGATGAACAGCGTCTATGTCTTCTTCGAAACCTTCGGCACTATCGATGCCACCACTGGCGGCGGTCCCGGTGGCGCGACGCGCACCCTCGTCTACAAAGTCTATGAAGATGGCTTCGAGGGCTATGATCTAGGGTTGAGCGCCGCCCAGTCGGTCATTCTCCTGGTGTTGGTCGGTCTATTGACTCTGCTGCAATTCCGCTACATCGAACGTAAGGTTCAATACTGAAAAGGTCGTCTCAATGCGCTACCGCCGCCCAGGACTCGACATTACCAGTCACACGCTCCTGATACTCTGTGTGATCGTGTTTTTCCTGCCCGTGTGGATGGCCATCGTCGCTGCCACCCATACTCAATCATCGCTGTATACGGGGACCGCTCCGCTATGGTTCGGCAGCGAAGGGCTGGGCAATTTCCTGGCCGTACTCAGTGACCCGGTCAGTCGACTCGGCACGGATGCCACCCGGTTGCTGCTCAATTCCACGATCATGGCGTTGGGTATCGCCGTAGGCAAGATCACGATTGCCATTCTGGCTGCCTATGCCATCGTATTCTTTCGTTTTCCAATGCGCATGCTGTGTTTCTGGGCCATTTTCATCACCCTGATGTTGCCGGTGGAAGTTCGCATCATGCCCACCTACAAGGTGGTCGCCGACCTCGGCATGCTGAACTCCTACTCGGGCTTGATACTGCCCCTGATCGCCAGCGCCACGGCGACGTTCCTGTTTCGGCAATTCTATCTCACCGTACCGCCGGAACTGCTCGAAGCCGCTCGCGTCGACGGCGCCGGTCCCTGGCGTTTCCTGCGCGACATCCTGTTGCCATTGTCGAAGACCAATATCGCCGCGTTGTTCGTGATCATGTTCCTCTACGGCTGGAACCAATACCTATGGCCCTTGTTGATCACCACGGAATCCGACTACATGACGGTCGTCATCAGTCTCAAGCGAATGCTGACCTCGGCAGACAACCTTGTGCCGTGGCATACCGTCACCGCCACTACGCTACTGGCCATGCTCCCTCCCATCATCGTTATCGTGCTGATGCAGCGCTATTTCGTGAAGGGATTGGTCGACACCGAGAAATAAGCGAGACTCCATGGCAACACTACGACTCGATGGATTGAAAAAGACCTACCCCAACGGCTTCGTCGCCCTGCACGGCCTGGACCTGACCATCGACGATGGCGAGTTGCTGGTCGTCGTCGGACCATCCGGCTGTGGCAAATCCACGCTACTGCGTATGCTTGCCGGACTGGAAGACATTACCGAGGGCAGCCTCTATATCGGCGAGAAGCGGGTCAATGAACTGGAACCCGTCGAGCGCGATATTGCAATGGTCTTCCAGAATTACGCGCTCTATCCACACATGAGCGTAGCCGGCAACATGGAATATGCACTCAAGAATCGAGGTATCCCCAAGGAGGAGCGACGCCGCAAGGTCGAGGAAACGGCGCGGTTGATCGGCCTTCAGGACCTGCTCGACCGGCGCCCGCGTCAGCTGTCCGGCGGCCAGCGACAACGGGTCGCCATGGGACGAGCCATCGTTCGAGAGCCCCAGGTTTTCCTCTTCGATGAACCGCTGTCCAACCTCGACGCCAAGTTGCGGGTACAAATGCGTCTGGAAATACGTCGGCTGCAAAAACGTCTGGGAGTGACAGCCGTCTACGTCACTCACGACCAGGTCGAAGCCATGACACTCGCCGATCGTTTGATCGTGATGAACGAAGGCCGAATCGAACAACTCGGGACTCCCATGACACTGTACGAGCAACCGGCGTCCACGTTCGTGGCCGGTTTCATTGGTTCGCCCGCCATGAATTTCCTGAATGCCAACGCTGACGGTGATACGCTGACACTGCCTTGCGGCAGTCAATTGACCTCCCCGGTCGACGTACATGGTGACATCACGCTGGGTATCCGACCGGAGCATCTGGTACCCGTCGAGGAATCTCCCCAGGCGTTGACGGTTCAGGTCGAACTCGTCGAACCACTGGGCGCCGATACGCTGGCCTACGCGACACTGGCAGGTCAGACGGAACCATTGGTCGTGCGGTTCGATGGTGTACGACGTCTCAATGAGGGCGATCGACTGTGGCTTGCCCCCGATCGAGAACGACTGCATGTGTTTGATCCCGACCATGGCCATCGCTTGACCACGACGGAGACTTCCACGACATCATGATGCTGCGCGACTCCACATTACCTTACACCGTAGCGCATCGCGGCTTGTCCGCTCACGCCCCGGAAAACACCCTCGCAGCAGTTCGTGCCGCTCATCGCAGCGGCTGCCAATGGGTGGAACTCGACGTACAACTGCTGGGAGACGGCACGCCGGTCATCTGGCACGACGCCGGCGTGCGACGCTGCTCCAATCGCCGCGGCAAGTTATTCAAGTTCGACCGCGAAACCGCCAAGACCCTCGATGTCGGCGCCTGGTTTCATCCCCGCTTTGCCGGTGAGCGAATCGCCACCCTGGCGGAGATGCTCGGCCTGCTGAATGAGTTAGGCATGAGTGTCAACCTGGAACTCAAGGTCAACCGTGGCCGGGATCCCAAGATACTGACCGACACAGCACTGCCCATGGCCCTGGAAGCGCTACCCGCCAGTCGCTTGATCGTCTCATCCTTCAACCGCCAGGCACTCGAGAGCGCGCGTCGCTTGGAGTCCGATGGTCGCCGCCTGAGACTCGGCTTACTCTACGACCAGCCACCGAAAGAGTGGCGAGCTATCGCCGAACGTCTCAATGCCTACAGTCTTCATCTCGACTGGCGACGTTTGAAGGAGAAACGGGTGCAGGAAATCAAACAGGCAGGCTATCGGCTGCTCTGTTATACCGCCAACGACCCAATCGCCTTCACTCCCTGTTGGCAATGGGGGGCGGATGCCGTCATCAGTGACGACCCGGGCCTTTTCACCCACTATTTGCCGAGTACTGGATAACAGATGCCGCGTCGACTGGAGACCAGATCAGCTTGCCGGAACGAATACCCGACTGCCGTCGATCTCTGCCGACACCAGTGGCTGATCATAGAGTCGCTCCAGCGCATCGGGCACCAGCATGCGGGTCGCCGGTCCCCAGCAGGCCTCGCCATCCGGGTACAATAGCAACAGTTGGTCGCACCACAACGATTCGACCGCCCTGCGTTTGCATTGCACGCTCCCGTCATCCAATACGGAAATCACCGGTCGGCATTGGCATGATGCTTTATTGCTGCATATACTGTATTTATATACAGCAATAAAGAAGAGGCTGCCATGTCGCCGAACACACTGAAGCCGAGTCAAGCCCGCAAGGGACGCGGAGCGACATACGATCCCCACAACCGCTTCTCGCCGACCCATAGCGAAGCGATAGACGATGGCTGGTGGCAAGAAGCGGCCCCAACACGCCTCGCTACCGAAGTTCGCGAGGAAAAGGCCAAGAGCGCCCTGGCCTGGAATCGTTCTCCCGACCTGCCTTTCGACCGTTCTCTGAACCCCTACCGAGGTTGCGAGCATGGCTGTATCTATTGTTATGCACGCCCAAGCCACGCGTACTGGGACATGTCACCTGGGCTCGATTTCGAAACCCGTCTGATTGCCCGTACCGGCCTGGTCGATCAACTGCGTGAAGAGCTGTGTCGACCGGGGTATACGTGCCGTCCGATCAACCTGTCCGGCAACACCGACTGCTATCAGCCGATAGAAGCCGAACATCGCACGACACGCGCATTACTCGAACTGCTCCTGGAATGTCGGCACCCGGTTACCCTCGTCACCAAAAGCGCGTTGATCCTGCGTGATCTGGAGCTGCTCGCAACGATGGCGGAACACAATCTGGTGCGGGTATTCATCAGTCTCACCAGCCTCGATACCGAACTCAAGCGAACGCTGGAGCCCCGTACGGCCTCGCCCCAAGCACGCCTCAAGGTCATGCAAGAGCTGAATACTGCCGGTGTTCCCGTGGGAACGCTGATTTCCCCTGTCATACCCGGACTTACCGATGACGAACTCGAAGCCCTGTTGGAAGCAGCCAGCCGTGCCGGTGCACGCAGCGCAGCCTGGATGCTGCTGAGATTGCCGCGGGAAGTCGCTCCCCTGTTCGAAGACTGGCTGACACAGCACTATCCGCAACGTGCCGCCAAGGTAATGAGTCTGATGCGCCAGTGTCGTGGCGGAGACACCTACGACTCGCGGTTCGTCCATCGGATGCGCGGCCAGGGAGCGTTTGCCGATCTGCTGGCACAGCGCTTCACCAAGGCCAGTCGGCGGCTTGGTATGCACGAACGCGCCGACATGGGGTTAGATACCCGTGCATTTCGCCCACCTCGTGCTCAAGGGGACTTATTCAACTAGGCTATAGAGGCTCATCGTTGCCACCAAGGACGTGCCGATGCCAATTAGCAAGACCAAGTCGAGCTTCTATCGCCGCCTCTATGTCGCCCACTTGATCGATAGCGGTGTCGATAGTGTGCCAGCCATCACCGAGGTCACCGGTATGCCTCGACGCACAGCTCAGGACACCATCAATGCCCTGGCGGAGTTGGACATCGTCTGTGAATTCGAGCCTCAGCCGGGCGCACCGCACAATATCGGACGTTATGTCATCCGTGACTGGGGGGCCATCAACCCCCGCTGGATTACATTTCACATCGAGACGATCCGGCAGGCACTGGGTTATCCCTGAGTCGTCACTCCAGCGATGATCATTTCTGCAAAGTTTTATCTACTGCCAGTTCGCCATCTGTGACATATTTGGCTACGTTGACTTAGGAAGCACTAGGCCACCCGACGAGCCTGTTCAAGTGCAACGTAGACCGGAACCAGAGACATCAAGGGCTATCTGGAACAGCCAGGCAGTCATATCGTATTTCCCTGACGCGCATACGACACAGCACACAGTGACCATCATCACAACTCCTGTTAGACAACGATAAATAGCAAATAAACAACGATAAATAGCGAAGTAACTACCGACGCGGGGAACTCAGGAGTCGAAATGGAGTTTTGGCGCTTTGATGAGGTTGACCCTGAATTGGGCCCTCTCCTGGAAGGCGGCTATGACCCATTACTTGTCGCACTTTCCATTGCCATTGCCTGTTTTGCAGGCCTAACCAGCTTGATGCTTGCCGACCGCATGGTCGCATCGCGCTCCTTTGCGATCCGATTGTGGTGGCATATCGGCGGTGCAGTGACCATGGGCTGTGGTATCTGGGCCATGCATTTTACGGCGATGCTCGCCTTTTCCGTGCAAGGGCACGAGAACATGGAGTATACGTTAGGATTGACAGTGGTATCGCTGTTTCCAGCGATCCTCGGAAGTGGCGTGGCTCTGCATTTAATGGCGCACCCATCGCCACAAATGTTACGTCTTGTGCTGGGCGCACTGCTGATGGCGGCAGGCATCGGCAGTATGCACTACATCGGCATGGAAGCCATGCACATGCCCGGCCTGCGCTACGATGTTGCGTTCTTCATCCTTTCCATAATCGTCGCGTTCCTGCTGGCATTCGCCGCGCTGTATCTGCATTTCCGTGTACGCACCCTGGCAGAGTTCTCAGAGAATGGTCTGCGACTCGTTGCAGGTATTTTCATGGGCTTCGCAGTGGCCGGTATGCACTACACCGCCATGGGAGCGTCACGCTTCTATGATACCGCCATGACCATGACTCAGGCCCCGATACTTTCCAACGGTGCCATGGCAGCCACCATCGGTGGCTTCGCGGGTCTCATTCTTGGTCTCAGTCTGCTTGTCGCCTGGATCGACCGTCAGAAAGCGATCCAGCGTATGCTTGAACACATCGCCAATACCGATGCCTTGACCGGTCTACCCAACCGCACGCTATTCCGACAACGCTTGAGTACCGCGCTATCGCGCAGCCAACGCCAGCATAAGCGATTGGCCGTATTGTTCATGGACCTGAACGATTTCAAGACCATCAACGATAGCCTCGGACACACGGCAGGCGATCGAGTGCTTCAGGAATTTGCGCTCCGGCTCACCCAATTCATCCGCAAGGAAGATACGGCAGCGCGCTTTGCAGGCGACGAATTCATCGTGCTCATACAGGATCTGGAGCATCCCGACGAGGCAGCCAGAGCGGCAGAAAGGTTGTTACGCATCATGCAGCCTCCCATTGAGTTCGACAATTGGAAACTCCACGCCGACCCCAGTATCGGTATCAGCATGTATCCCGATGACAGCGTGCGCGCCGATGAGCTTATCCAACACGCCGATGCGGCTATGTATCGGGCCAAGAAAGAAGATCTTGGTTATCACTTCTTCGAAAAATCACTGACCGACCAGGCCATGCTCCAAGTTCGCCTGGGCAATGATTTGCGCGACGCCCTACGTCGGGAACAACTTCACCTCTGCTATCAGCCGCTGGTTGACCTGCGCACCGGCAAGTGGCTCGGTCTCGAGGCACTAGCACGCTGGCAGCACCCCCGGGAAGGCATGATATCGCCAGGTGTCTTCGTTCCGCTGGCCGAACGTACCGGCATGATCGCCGCCCTTGGCGAATGGGCACTACGGGAAGCCTGCCATCAGGGGCGCGTTTGGCTGGATGCCGGGTTGGAGTTCGGTCGTATCGCTGTCAATATCGCCGCGCCACAACTCATCCAACAAGGTTTCACGTCGCGGTTACACACGATCCTCAACGCAAGCGGGCTCCCTCCCGACTACCTCGAACTGGAAATTACCGAAACGTCTCTCATGCATTTCGACCACGACACCATCGAGCGACTGAGAGACATTCGGAACATGGGGGTGTCACTGGCCATCGACGATTTCGGTACCGGTTATTCGTCGCTCAGTTATCTCAAGGAATTACCGATCGATACACTGAAAATCGATCGTACCTTCATCCAGGGCGTGTTTGATGATGACCGTGATCAGGCCATCATCCGCGCCATCACCGGCGTAGGAGCCAGTCTGGGATTCACGATTCTTGCCGAGGGCATTGAAACGGAAGAGCAAAGCCAGGCCATGCTGAAACTGGATTGTCATCAAGGCCAGGGATTCATCTTTGCACCCCCGGCGACTGCCGCGGTCATCACCCAGGCCTTATCTCGAAACACACGTACATCGTTTCCCTCGTTCCAACCTGCGCCATGCGACACCAGACACCTGGTCTCCAATGCGTTGCGTCCCGGCCCGCACTTCGGTCTACCTTTGGGATGAGCATATTGTCTTAGCCGGCCCCTATGGCGATTCCGCCCAAGGCAGAGATCACGACAACGACCCAAGGTGACACTTTCCATACCGCCAGAAGCACGAAGGCGACCAGCGCCAACGCGAATTCAGAGGCGCTCACAATCGCCGTCGTCCAGACAGGCTCATACAGTGCCGCTCCCAGGATACCGACGACAGCAGCGTTGGTACCGCGCATCACCGCCTGCGCACCCGCCAGACGACGAAAGGCATTCCAGAACGGCATCACGCCAATCAACAACAACATGCCCGGTAGAAAGATTGCCACTAATGCGATCGCGGCTCCCGGGACACCAGCAGGCGGTGTCTGCATCATCGCGCCAAGATAGGCGGAGAAGGTGAACAGCGGCCCCGGTATTGCCTGCGCTGCCCCATAACCGCTGAGGAAAACATCCGAAGAGACCCAGCCGGACTGCACCACTTCCGCCTGAAGTAGTGGCAGAACGACATGTCCGCCACCGAAGACCAGGGCACCGGCACGATAGAAGGCATCCAGCAGAGAGAGTCCTTGGCTGGACGAAAAGAGCGCCAACAATGGCAACCCCGCCAGTAGACCGCCGAATACCGCCAGGGCCATGCCGCCTGCACGTTTGGTCACCGGAAAATGCAGCGTCTCGCCACCGGCGACATTATCATCACGGCAAAGCCACCATCCGACCAGGGCACCCATCAGAATCGCCGTTATCTGACCGCCGGGTCCACTCACCGTTATCACGATCAACACAGCCGCCAGTGCCATGGTCGCACGCCGACGATCGGGGCATAGATTCCTCGTCATCCCCCAGACCGCCTGGGCAACGATCGCCACTGCTACCACCTTCAAACCATGGACGATACCTCGACCTATCGCCCCCTCCATCAGTGACGCTCCCATGGCGAACAGCACCAGCACGATGGCCGATGGCAGAGTGAATGCCAGCCATGCCGCCGCAGCACCCAAGGGGCCGCCTCGCAACCACCCCAGAGCAAAACCTACCTGACTGCTCGCCGGGCCAGGCAGGAACTGACATAACGCCACCAGATCGGCATACGCGCTTTCATCCAACCACTGACGCCGAGTCACGAATTCGGCACGAAAATACCCCAGATGGGCGATCGGCCCACCGAAGGAAGTCAGCCCCAGTACCAGAAATGCCTTGAACACTTCCGTCACTCGATAGCTGGCCTGTTCACGCAACATGGGCGCCCCCTGATCGGTCCTGCTGCTATCCTGGTGTCGTTGGTAGAATGCGCCAAACTGACTCACTTCGATTACCATGCACGAATCATGTCACGTTCATGTTGCAATCATCAGGCATCCCATGACCGATATCATCACTTGGCTGGCCACCGGCTTTGGGTTAGGCAATACCTCGCTGCTTCCTGGAACACTCGGAGCACTTCCCGGATTATTGATTGCCTGGTGGATGCTGCGTTATTCGCGTCGAGTACAGTGGCTGACCGCCACGGCGCTGCTGATAGTCGCGATACCCATCTGCCACACCGCTTCCGAGACGCTGGGCGGCAAGGACGATAGCCGTATCGTCGCCGACGAGTTCATGGCATTCCCGGTCGTCCTGGCAGGTCAAAGTGCAGCGCGACAGCCTGTCGTGATGGTCGGTGCCTTTGCTCTGAGTCGTGTCCTCGACGGCCTCAAGCCGCCACCCGCCGCACGACTGGAAAACGTGGCGGGCGGTGTCGGCATCGTCCTCGACGATCTCAGCGCCAATCTCTATGCCTGGCTGATCGTGGCCACCGGACTGGCACTGTGGCGACGCCGCAGGGGCATCCCATTGAGATAGCCAAGATGACAGGACGCCCAGCGGGCTTTTCCGTGGGGGCCGACGATTACGTGACCAAGCCATTCGAAACCGCCGAAGTGCTGTTTCGTCTACGTGCCCTGGTGGCAGCCACGGCGATGAACGCAGTGCTGACGCACGACCGTCGTTTGATCGAACGCAGCCGCCATACCGCCGGCAATCTGGCTCATGCCCTCAAGACCCCCTTGAGCGTGATCCGATTGAACCTGCCCCAACTGCCCGAACCGCAACGCCAGTCGTTGCAAACCGAACTGACACGCATCGACGATGCCGTACGCCATCACCTCGCCCGCGCTTCGGCAGCCGGCGACGGGGCCTGGTTCGGTGCCATCGATGTCAACGACATCCTTACCCCGTTACTGGAGGGTCTGTCTCCCCTGGCCGAACGACGCGAACTGTCTCTCGACTGCCGCTTGCCGACCGAGCTGAGCCTGCACATGGACAGCCAGGACCTGCAGGAGATCATCGGCAACCTGCTCGACAACGCCCTGCGTTGGGCGCGACACGCGATCGAGCTTACCGACCGACGCGACGACGACCGTATCGTCTTCACCATCAGCGATGACGGTCCGGGAATGAATCAGGCCCAGCGCGATACCGCTATTACACGCGGCACTCGACTCGACGAACGGCGTTCCGGGTCGGGACTGGGGCTGGCGATCGTCGCCGATCTCGTCGCGCTCTACGGTGGCGAGCTCCGATTGGATCGTGCCAAGCTCGGAGGCCTGCAGGTACGGATCCGCCTACCCATGCTGGCCTCGCCGACTGCCTTGCATCAACGTTGACTGGTCAGCCTCTCCCTCGCCACTCACGCCAGACAATGATGGCAAGGGTCAGGGCGGTCAGCGGAATGGCGAAGTACATCAATGCCGTGCTGACTATCGGTAAAGCGTCATGACGAGACGCGGACAACACAAGGTAGGCGGTGTATGCCACATAATAAGCCAGCAGCACTGCCCCTTCGCCACGACTGATGGCACCGCCAGTGAAAAAGATTGGCAAGCAGGCGAATGCCACCACAATCATCACCGGTATATCGAAGTGCATCACTGCTGCCGAGATCTCGATACACGCGGGTGCCATCAGGCTCGCCAGACCCAACACGCCCATGATATTGAAGATATTGCTACCCACGACATTGCCCACGGCGATATCCCGTTCTCCACGAAGCGCGGCAATGATCGATGTCACGACCTCGGGGAGCGAGGTGCCGGCGGCGACGATCGTCAAGCCGATGACCATTTCGCTGATCCCCATGTACTGAGCAAAGGCCACAGCGCTGTCCACGAACCAGCGCGACCCCAGCACCAGCAACACCAGGCCCACCACGACCAGTGCCATGTTCTTTAACCAACCGAAACCGCCGGCAGCGCTGTCAACGAGCGCATTGGCATCTTCCTGTCGTTCCGCGGCACTCTCCTGACGGCTCGCGTAGATGAGAAAGGCAACATAGACCACCAGGCCCAGTAGCAGAATCACGCCATCGAGCCGGCTGAACTGTCCGTCGTACGCGAACACCAGCGTCAAGACCGACAGGCCGATCATCAAGGGGACATCCAGCCGCAGGAGTTTCTGCGCCACTACCAGTGGCACGATCAACGCCGACACTCCCAGGATGAAGAGCACATTGAAGATATTGCTGCCGACGACATTGCCCACGGCAATGTCAGCCTGACCAACCAAGGCCGATTTGGTGCTAACGGCCAGTTCGGGCGAACTGGTTCCGAACGCGACCACCGTCAACCCGATCACCAACGGCGAGATCCCCATCGCTCCCGCCATCCGCGAGGCCCCCCTGACGAGCGCCTCCGCACCAATGATCAGGAAAACCAACCCTACCACGAACAGAACCAACGCCATGCCCCACTCCCCACGCCGAGAACCGCCAGACTGGCACCGACCAGATGCGCGCATCATGTCACCAAGCGGACCGTACACAAAGGAAAATTTACCCCACCCCGCTGACAAGGATGACCCAGTGCGGCTCACTGGCGTAATCTGTTGTCATCGATACCGTTTTCTATTCGGGAGGCTCGATGAGCGATCGTGAAACGCGCCACAAGCGTTCGATGCAGAAACTGAAATCGCATGTCGATGACAGAGTGGCCAGTGCGACGGAGCAGCGCGGCTTGCTGATGGTGTTTACCGGTAACGGCAAGGGCAAGACCACGGCAGCGTGGGGTACGGTGACACGGGCGTTGGGATATGGCTATAAGGTCGGCGTGGTGCAGTTCATCAAAGGCGCGTGGGAGTGCGGCGAACGCGAGCGTCTGAGCGAGGACGATAACCTCGAAGTCCAGGTGATGGCGACCGGCTTTACCTGGGAGACCCAGAATCGCGCAAGCGATATCCAGGCTTGCCTGGAAGTCTGGCATGAAGCAGAGCGGATGCTCGCCGATCCGTCGGTTTACCTGGTGGTACTCGATGAAATCACCTATATGCTCAAATTCGGCTACCTGGATATCGAACGGGTCATGACCGCCTTGCAGCATCGCCCCATCGAACAGACGGTGATCATCACCGGGCGCAATGCCCACCGTGACCTGACGGATCGGGCGGATACCGTCACCGAGATGCAGGAAACCAGGCACGCCTTCAACAGCGGCATTCAGGCGCGTCGTGGCATCGATTATTGACCGGGGTTGATCGAACTCGATGCCGCCCAAAGGTTCCAAGCAGGAAGCGGTACGATGTGCGGACAAGCTCGCGTTACTTTTTCGTCTTCACGGAGAGCGGTATGAACGCCAAGGGTATTCTCGATCAGTTGATGAAACAGGCCGACTCACCGCAAGCGGCTCGGGAGATGTACCTGGCCAGTGTCGCCATGATCGATGACGACAACTCCATGGAACGGGCCTGGCTGGACCAGTTGTCCTCCGCCCTGGGGCTCGACAGCCAAATGGCCCGAGAGCTGGAGCACCAGGTCGCCGAAAGCGCCGCCTGACAGCAAACAGCCCTCAACGACCGGCCGGGCAATGGCCGGTCAACTTACCTTGGTGAATCCTTCGTGACGGTCGAGCGTTTCGCCAGCCACCATGAAGATGCCATCGCCCTTGTAGTGTAGCGTGTCAGGATGCTTTGGCGTCGGGGCCACATGCGCCTTGACCACTTCGACGATGAAAAAGCCATACTCGTCGATCAACGCGTCATCGTACAGTCGGCACTCGAAATTGGCATGGCACTCCTCGATCAAAGGCGCGGACACCACACTGGCCTCGCCTTTCGTCAGTCCGAACTCGGCAAACTTGTCGATCGCATCGCCGGAACGGTTGCCGATACCCACGACCGTATCGGTCAATGTCGTCGTCGGTAGATTGATCACGCACTCCCGGCTCCGTTCGATCATGCGGTGACTATGATTGCCCGCCGAGATCATGCATCCCATCAACGCCGGAACGAACGCCATCACCGTATGCCAACCCAGCGTCATGATGTTGGTCTCCCCTTGCCATGCCGAGGACACCAGCACGACCGGCCCCGGTTCCAGATAACGCCGAACGTCGCTGACCGGAAAGTTCTGCTTTGGGTATTGAGCATTCATTGCGGAGGCTCCTTATGGTTCAGGATTCACGACAGCCAATCCTGTATGCATCACCTGCCTGCCCGCTGCCAGGCCCGCCTCCCCTCTCGGCCCAGACCGCGCGGCAATACGACACGCTCGGCACCGAGGTAGTCGAGGAAATCGCGCGCGGCACGCTGCAACGCCTCGATCAGCCCCTCGGGGAGCCGGGACCGGTCGATATCAGGCTCCCAGTGCCAGGCGAGAATGGTCAGCGTGCCTTGCTGGCAGCGGGCATCGAAACGGGCGATGAAACGATCGCCCCAGAGCACGGGTAACACATAGTAGCCCCAGCGACGCTGATCTTGCGGCTTGTAGACTTCCCACACGTAATCGAAACCGAACAGCCTGGCCACGGCACCGCGGTCCCACATCAGCGGATCCAGCGGGGCGAGAAAACGTACCTCATCACGTGCCGGATCGGACGACTCGGCGCCATTTTCGAGTGTCGCAAGCGCATCAGGCGAAGCCCAGTAGCGTTCACCCGCCACATCGAGTTCGATCAGTTCCCCTTCGGCCAGCGCCTTTGCGACGATACGATTGCGTTCGTCGCGCTTGCAGGGCAGGAACCAGACGGCAGCATCGGCAGTAGGCCGCAACAATCCGGCGGCCTGCACGCGACGGACGACCAAGCGTTGCAGGGCATCGTCCTCCGAGGCATCTCCCTGCATGGCACCTTCCGGCAATACGCGGTCAGGTAAATCGTAGGCATGACGCCCGTTCACGCGATGGTGAGTCATCAGCCGCCCCGAATCCCACAGCGCCTTGAGCAGGTGGCGTGAACGCTTGGGCCCATACCAGCTCCCTCGCAGTGCGGGATCGGACTGTTGATCGCCCAATTCGAGACTGGTGGCGGGACCGCGGTGTTCGACCTCATCGATCAACGCACGGGCCTCCGCAGACTCGATATCGACACCGCGATGGCGCCAGCGCTGAGCAAAGTGCCGGTGGAATGGCGCCTGGGCCCACCACGCTTCGGGCTGGATCAGACTGGCCTGTTTGTCCCAGCCATCGACCAGCATCCGTTGCTGATAGGCAGCACGCTGCCACTCACCCCACCGATATCCCGCTACCCGGGACTGCAGAACCAGGTCGGGATTGGTGCCGACCGGCGCCAGAGGATCGAACTGGATGGTGCCCAACCGCTGAATGATCGCTGCCAGCGATGCCGGCCGGAAGTGGTAGCGAACCAGCAGGCGTCGGGCATCGGCGCGAGTCAGTACGAGGCGTTGCTGAGCAGTCATCGGCACTCCTTGCGCATCACCATTGAGGCACGAGTAAAGGCCGCAGTATGGCGAGACTCTCGGGGCACCGACAAGTCGCACCTCCCCCATTGCCCACAAAAAAACTGGGGTGGGTCCGTGGACCCACCCCAGCTTCGACGGTTGGTTATCGGGTTTATTCGTCTTCCGGCAGCGCGTAGACGACGACCTGATCGCCGACCTGGTCTTTCAGGATCGAGTTGCCACCCGCGATGAAGGCAACGTATTCGCGGCCTTCATACTCGTAGACGGCAGGGTTCGAGACGGCAGGCGCTTCGGCCTGATCTTCCCACAGCTCTTCGCCGCTCTCGAGCGAATAAGCGCGCAGCTTGGCATCCATCGAGGCGCCGATGAAGACCAGGTTGCCCGCTGTCACCGCCGGCCCGCCGATGGTGGGCGACCCCCAGCTTTCGGGCATGAAGAAGCCGTACTGCTGCGAAGCCCCCACCGGGCGGCGCCACTTGACGTCACCCGTGGTCATGTCGAGCGCCACGAGCTCACCGAAGGGCGGTTCCCAGCACGGCATACCAAGCCAGTTCAGTGCCACTTCGAGGCGCATGCCGTAAGGCGCACCTTCCTGCGGGGCGAAGCCGCTTTCATTGCCCGAACCGCTGTCGGCTTTCTCATATGCATCGCGGTCGTAGAGCTTCACGTATTGCACGATATGCGAGGTGTTGACGATGGCCGTCTGGCTGACGGGGTCGAACGCCACACCGCCCCATTGCACGCCACCAGCGCTGTCGGGATAGGCCAGTGTGCCCTCGCCCTGGGTGGTGGGTGGGGTATACATGCCTTCGTACGACAGGTCGTCCCACAGCGCCGAGCACTGACCGAAACTGGCCGCGTCGGCTAGCCCCCATATCTCGGGCTTCTCGGACTGGTCGAGCAGCGGCGCGGGCTTGGTCGGGAACGGCTGTGTCTCTGCGTATACTTCGCCGTCGACGGAACCGTCGCCCTGCGGCACCGAACGTTCCTCGATCGGCCAGACGTCCTCGCCGGTCAGGCGGTTGACCACGAACAGGAAGCCCATCTTGGTGGCCTGAACCAGCGCGGGGATTTCCTCGCCATCGACAGTGATATCCATCAGCGTCGGCGCGGCGTTGATATCGTAGTCCCAGACGTCGTGGTGCACCCACTGACGCGACCAGACGACCTCGCCGGTGTCGACATCCAGCGCAGTGGTCGAGGTCGCCAGGGGCGCTTCCTCGGTGCGGTTGCCACCCCAGTAGTTGGGTGAGGGTGAGGAGACCGGCAGGTAGACGAGACCGTTTTCCTCGTCGGCGGACATGTGCGTCCACACGTTGGCGGTACCGCTTTTCTCGCGCATCGCCTCGGGCAGCGCGTCGAAGGTCCACTCGCGCTCGCCGGTGCGGGCATCGATGGAGAACACGGTGCCGGGAGGCGCTTGCTCGAACGCCCAATCCTTGCCGGCCCAGCCGAGAACAAGGTGATCACCCACCACGGTCGGCGGCTGCAACAGCGACAGTGGCCACTTGTTGTTGGTGTCGTTCCATTGATTGACGTCGAGCACGCCGTTATCAGCGAAGCTTTCGCATTTCTCGCCGGTATCGGCATCGACGGCGAATAGCTGTGCGTCCATCGTGCCGAGATAAACGATCTTCTGGCAGGACTCACCCTCGACCGGATCATCGGCCTCCCAGTAGGCGACGCCGCGGCTTTTCAGCGCAGGCTGGGTCATCGCCTCGAGCGTGGACTCGGTGTCGAAGCTCCATTTTTCCTCGCCGGTAGCGGGATCGAGCGCAAGAATACGGTAGAACGGCGTGCCGATATACAGCGTATCGTTGGCAAATACCGGTGTCGCCGACCAGACGGTGGGCGGCAGATCGCCCGAACCATCGGAAACGTCGCCGGTATGAATCTCCCAGGCCTTTTCCAGATCGCCGACGTTGTCTGCGTCGATCTGGTCGAGGGGGCTGTATTTCTGTGCGTTGAGCTGGCCGTGGAAACTGTCCCAGGTTGGTGTGCCGGGAACCAGCGGGACCGCTTCATCCCGGGCCTGATCTTCCGCCGCTCCACTTTCCTGTCCATTCGAAGCGTCTTGCGCGGAGGACTGATCCTGCGCCAGCAGCGCCGTGGGCGTCAATAACAGCGCCAGCGCCGCGCTCGAACCGAAGCGCCGTGCGGTGGATCGATGTGTCGGCATGAATCAGCTCCTTATGAATGGGCAGGACGGGCAGTACGAGTCGCAAGGGCCATGTCGAGAATCAGACCGATCAGGCCGACGACCATGGCCACGCAGATCCACCACTGGTGCAGGAGGAATCCTGCGAAGAAGGTACCGGCGAGACCCAGCAAGATCAGCACGCGCCAGGCGTTGCGCGCGGCGTTCCCTTTCAGGGCAGGCAAGATGAGCGCCATGATGGCCAAAGCAATGGTGGCCAGAATGGCGACAAGCGCGCCGAGTGTACCTGTCACCCCGGTAAGCGGGGTGAAATACGCATAGAGCGCGATGGCAGCCCCGACGAGCGAGGCCACCAGAAGGACGATGGCGCCCAATCTTGGCGAACGAGATCGTGGCATGGCGTAGTTGTCTCCTTCCTTGTAGGACAGAACGGATCACCCGGCACGTCATTTCCGCCATTGGCTGACATCGCGCCAGGCACGAGGATCCAGGCGAAATGGATGTACCGCAAGCTAAGCCTTTAGTCGTAGCTCTCATGACTATTCTAGTAAAGGCATAAGAGAATAGCGATATTAACGCTGTAATGATTTTCAGACTAACCAAATGGATTTCGGCTAGCCCCGAGGCGGGAACAAAAAAACGGCGGCCAACCGGCCGCCGGGAGCACAAATGTCATAGCGCCTGACCCAAGACAGCAAGACCGGGATCAGTCAGATAGCGAATCCCAGGCCAAGGGCATCGGCGTCCATGGCCATCAGCGACTCGGCCCCCGCCTGCATCGCCTGAGCATGAGCGCGTGTGCGGGGCAACAGCCGCTGATAATAGAAACGTGCGGTATCGAGCTTGGCGCGGTAGAAGGCATCCTCGTCCCCGCCGAGCGCTTCATGTGCCTGTCTGGCGGCACGTGCCCACAGGTATGCCAGAGCCACGTAGCCCGAATACATCAGGTAGTCGACACTCGCCGCCCCCACGTCTTCACGATCGTTCATCGCCTTCATGCCGATGCCCATGGTCAGCTCGCCCCACTCGGCATTGAGCCTGGATAGTGGCTCGATGAACTCCTCGAGAGCCGTATTGTCCGCTTCTGCCTGGCAGAACTTGTGAATCTCCTTGGTGAAGATCCTGAGCGTCTCGCCCTGGTTCATCAACACTTTACGGCCCAGCAGGTCGAGTGCCTGAATGCCGGTCGTGCCCTCATAGAGGCGAGTGATGCGGGCATCCCGCACTCGTTGCTCCATGCCCCATTCCTGAATGTAGCCATGGCCGCCGAACACCTGGACGCCTTCATTGGTCGCTTCGAAGCCCACTTCGGTCAGAAACGCCTTGACGATCGGTGTCAGCAAGCCCAACAGACTTTCGGCCCGTTCACGCTCGTCGGCATCCTGGCCGTGTTCGACCACATCGACCATGCGGGCGGTATACATCACCAGCATGCGCCCCCCTTCGGCGAAGGCCTTCTGAGTCAACAGCATGCGACGAACATCCGGGTGCGCGATAATCGGGTCAGCCGGCTTGTCGGGCGTCTTGGCACCCGACAATGCCCGCATCTGCAAGCGATCCCGCGCATAGGCAAGCGCATCCTGAAAACTCGCTTCCATGAGCCCCAACCCCTGAATGCCGACCCCGATACGTGCCACATTCATCATGGTGAACATGCATGCCAGGCCCTTGTGTGGTTCGCCCACGAGGAACCCTTCGGCATCATCGAAATTCATGACACAGGTCGAATTGCCATGAATTCCCATCTTGTGTTCCAGGGAACCGCAGAGGACCCCGTTGCGTTCGCCGGGACTGCCCGCCGCGTCCGGCAGGAATTTCGGCACCACGAACAGGGAAATGCCCTTGGAGCCCTCCGGCGCATCAGGTAGTTTGGCCAGCACCAGATGGACGATGTTCTCGGCCAGATCGTGCTCGCCGGCAGAGATGAAAATCTTGGTGCCGCTGATCGCATAGGCACCGTCGTCGGTGGGGACGGCACGCGTCTTGATCAGGCCCAGATCGGTCCCGCAGTGCGGTTCGGTCAAGCACATGGTGCCGGTCCACTCACCCTCGACCAGCCTGCTCAGGTAGGTCGCCTTCTGTGCATCGCTACCATGATGACGCAAGGCGTCGGCGGCACCTTGTGAGAGGCCGGGATACATTCCCCATGCCAGATTGGTGGCGCAGATCATCTCGGAAAGTGCCATACCCAGCGAGTGTGGCAACCCCTGCCCACCGAATTCCGGCTCGGCGGAGAGCCCCGGCCATCCGCCATCAACGTACTGTCGATACGCCGCCTTGAAGCCCCTGGGGGTCTTGACCTCGCCACCTTCCAGCAGACACCCCTCCCTGTCACCACTCTGGTTGAGCGGTAACAGCACCTCACGGGTAAAACGTGCACCTTCCTCCAGGATCGCATTGACGATATCCGGCGTCGCCTCATCGCCACCCGGCAATCGGGCGTAATGACAGGGAAAAGCGAACATTTCGTCCATGACAAAACGCAAATCGCGAAGGGGGGCCTGATAGTCGGGCATTTCGAACACTCCTGGAATCATCGGCGAGGCAGTGGGGCCAAACCACACTCAAACACATGTTTGAAATTAGGGCCTCACCCTTAAGTAGTCAAGCGTTCGTTTGAGAAAGAAGACGAAATCGATCATCTCGGAGGCTGTCGGGTCTTCGACAACCCCTAGCCTATATCCCGCTTCGGGCAGGATCGAAGGCATCAACGCATCCGGCAGGGTGGAACCTTTCCCGGCACCATGCATTATCAGTGTACGCAATCGCACATACACCTCACTCTCCCTCGGTGCATCATGAACCACCCGCGAACGTCCAGGCACGTCCCACCGAGGCCGCAGACCACGGCATGGCGTACTGGATCCGACAGGAGCCCGCAGATGGAAACCTCAGGGCAGAAACATGACCTCACCAGCGAACCACGCGCCCTCATGCGTGCCTTGGGAGACTACCGCACGCCACGCATCGCCCGCAGCGTCGTCGAACTGCTGGTCACGCTGATTCCTTTCGCCTTCCTCTGGACCCTCTGCTGGGCGGCACTGGGCGCCGGCCACTGGCTCGGCCTGGTGCTCACCCTGCCCGCCGCCGGCTTTCTCGTGCGCCTGTTCATGATCCAGCATGACTGCAGCCATGGCGCCTTCTTCCCCTCAAAGCGCGCCAATGACTGGGTCGGACGGGCGATCGGCGTGCTGACCCTGACCCCCTTCGACTTCTGGCGCCATACCCACAGGCACCATCATGCCCATTCCGGCAATCTCGACCGCCCGCGTATCGGTGGCATCGACACCCTGACGGTCGAGGAGTTTAGCGCCCTGCCTCGCAACGAGAGGCTGCGTTACCGCCTCTATCGTCATCCCCTCGTCCTCTTCGCTCTCGGCCCTGCGTACCTATTCCTGCTAGACAATCGATTGCCGGTAGGCTTCATGCGCGCAGGCTGGATGCCTTGGCTGAGCACAATGACGACCAATGTGGCCATCCTGGTCCTCGTCGCCGCCATGATGTGGCTGGTGGGTATCGGCCCCTTCCTGCTCGTGCAACTGCCGATCACACTGCTCGCCGGAACGATCGGTGTCTGGCTCTTCTATGTCCAGCACCAGTTCGAGGACACCTTCTGGGAGCACGACCCTGACTGGACCTTCCAGGAGGCGGCGCTGCACGGTAGCTCACACTATGACCTGCCCGGCATCTTGCGTTGGTTTACCGCGAACATCGGGGTGCACCATGTCCATCACCTATGCAGCCGTATTCCCTTTTACCGCCTGCCCGATGTGCTGCGCGATTATCCCGAACTGCGTGGTATCGGCCGCCTCACCCTATGGCAGAGCCTCGCATCGGTGCGGCTGGTCCTGTGGGACGAAGAGAAGCACCGCCTGGTGAGCTTCAGGGAGGCAAGTGACTGATCTGTCGGGAGTCCCTCATCAGCGAAGGCTGGCCCTTCCGTGGACTCGTGGCTGCCCTATGATCATGCCAAGCAGCTAGGTGGCACGACGCGAGGCGCACCGTCTGACAGGGGTGAGGGGTGGCCCCGCACCCGGGAATAACGCCCAACAGGGCAGGAAGCGGCACAAGATGTCATCGTGGAGGGCGAAAGCGTCTCTCCTTACTGCATCCTGATGCCGCCATCAAGGCGGATCACCTCGCCATTGAGCATCGGGTTGGTGATGATCTGTTCGGCCAGTTGTGCGTATTCGGACGGTTTTCCAAGACGTTTGGGGAAGGGAACGGCGGAGGAAAGCGCGGCGACAGCCTCGTCGGGCAGGTCACTCATCATCGGGGTCTCGAAAATCCCGGGAGCGATGCACATGACACGGATCCCATGGCGGGCCAATTCCCGCGCCAGCGGCAGCGTCATACCGGCGACCCCGGCCTTGGACGCACTGTAGGCGGCCTGCCCGACCTGACCATCGAATGCCGCGATCGACGCCGTGGTGACGATCACGCCACGTTCGCCCTCGTCGTTCGGGGTATTATCGGTCATGGCGGCGGCTGCCAGGCGGAGTACATTGAAGGTGCCGATCAGATTGACATGGATCGTCCGAGCATAGGCAGCGAGATCGGCGGGCTGCCCTTCGCGATCGACCAGTTTGGCCACGCTGACGATACCGGCACAGTGGATCACGCCATGCAGTTCGTTCGCTTCACCGGCCATCACGGCCTTGTCCACGGCCGCCTGCATATCCTCTTCGCGGGTGACATCCCCCTGCACCGCCAGAGCCGCATCCCCCAGTCGTCGGGCATGATCGTCTATGCGCTCATCGAGATCGCACAGCACCACCTGCGCACCGCCGGCCACCAGGCGTTCAGCGGTAGCGGCACCCAGGCCCGAGGCAGCCCCGGTGATCAGAAAGGTATTGTTCCGGATATGCATCGTCGTTGCCCTCACCCGTCACGACATTGATCCTATTTACACAAGCGTTTGCATGATTATGCTTGAAAAAACCATCGCCCCCATGCGGGGTCAACGAGAGTATAGACTCTCCGGAGATTCGAGATGTCACGTGATGACGTAGTGATTCTTGCCGCAGCCCGCACCCCGATGGGCAGTCTGCAAGGCAGCCTGTCGAGCCTGACGGCCCCTGCCCTGGCTGCTGTGGCGATTCGCGCCGCGCTTACGCGAGCCAACCTCCCTGCCGATGCGATCGACGAAGGCTTTCTGGGGTGTGTGCTACCCGCCGGTGTCAAGCAGGGACCGGCGCGTCAAGCGATGCGCCAGGCCGGCATCCCGGATGCCAGCGGCGCCACGACCATCAACAAGCTCTGCGGCTCGGGCATGAAAACCGCGATGCTGGCCCACGACCTGATCCGTGCCGGTAGTGGCGACATCATGCTGGCCGGGGGCATGGAGTCGATGTCGAATGCCCCTCACCTGCTCCTCAGGGCACGTACGGGTTACCGATTGGGGCATGGCGAGTTGAAGGACCACATGTTCCACGATGGCCTCGAGGATGCCGATACCGGTCAGTTGATGGGCCAGTTCGCCCAGCAGGTTGCCGACGAACGCGGCTACTCGCGCGAGCGTATGGACGACTTCGCCATTGCCTCACTGGAACGTGCCATGGCAGCACACAATGCCGGCCATCTGAGTGGCGAAATGGCAGCGGTCACCGTGACCACCCGACAGGGAGAACACAGCGTCGATCATGATGAACAGCCCTTCCAGGCCAGACTCGACAAGGTCCGCCAGCTCAAGCCGGTCTTCGCCGGAGACGGCACCATCACGGCTGCCAACGCCAGTTCGATTTCCGATGGTGCCTCGGCCCTGCTCGTCGCCAGTCAGACAGCCGCCGACGCCCACGGCATTCGACCGATCGCACGACTGCTGGGTCATGCCACGCGTTCGCGGCATCCCAGCGAGTTCACCATTGCCCCGGTCGGCGCCATCGGCCGGTTGATGGACAACCTCGGCTGGCAAGTGGATGACGTCGACCTGTTCGAAATCAACGAGGCATTCGCCGTGGTCACCCTACTGGCAATGGACGGCCTGAACCTCCCCCACGACAAGGTCAATATCTTCGGTGGTGCCTGCGCCCAGGGCCACCCGGTCGGTTCGACGGGCTCGCGCATCATCGCCACCCTGATCAACGCCTTGCGGGTCACCGGCGGAAAACGCGGTATTGCCGGGCTTTGCATCGGTGGTGGCGAGGCAACGGCTATCGCCGTGGAGCTTGAGGACTAGCCAGGCACTGTCAGATCGATACCCGCCAGTTCGCCGCTACCGATCCGTTCCAGCGTCAAACTACCGCTTGATGACATGCGACCTCCCTGTCATGTCACCTTTCCAGGTAACGATGATGACTCATTTGATCGTCCCGACCAGTGCTCTCACGCCGGCAAAGGTCGCGACACCAAGCCCGGTCATCAGCAACGATCCTCCGACGTGCAGGCCGATTCCCAGCAATGCCGCTCCCCATCGCCCCGCCTGCAGGTTGGCGAACATTTCGGCGGAAAAGGTGGAAAACGTCGTCAGTGCCCCCAGGAAACCGGTCACCAGAAACAGCCGCCACTCCGGCGATAACTGAGGCAGATAGGCAACCGCGGTCAACGCCAGGCCGATCAGCCAGGCCCCCAACCAATTGGCAATCAGCGTTCCGGGCGGGATAGCGGGAAACAAGGCATTGAGCCATAGACTGAGCCCCCAACGCAGGTTGGCGCCCAACACGGCGCCGGTGCTGATGGCCAGTATCGAAAGTCCCATGATCGTGTCGTCCTCGTGTCGATGGATGGGAAACACGCAGCGGACGCACACTGGTGCCTGCACACGCACCCGGAGCGCGCTGCGCAGGCATCATCAATCACGAACGTGATGGTTCGGCGCTTGGGCCGGGAGGCATGCCATCTCCCGCTCGACGTTTTATCATTCACCCTGACTACCTTCAAGTCGTTCACCATTGGCTGGGTACGAGTCGCCTTGTTTATATACGTCCATGCATATATGCTTTTAGCCATATATTCCTGCCAGGAAGCGCTCATGAACGATATCCCGAATCTGGACGACCACCTGTTTCGCATCCCGGATGCCAATACGTTGTTCGGGGCCCGGCCGTCACAACACCCGCCTCGCATCCTGTTGCTCTACGGATCGCTGCGGCAACGTGCCTTCAGCCGTCTGGCAGTGGAAGAAGCTGCGCGGTTACTGACCGCCATGGGTGCCGACACTCGGATATTCGACCCCAAGGGGTTGCCACTGCCCGACAGCGAGGACGCGTTGCATCCGAAGGTTCAGGAACTCCGCGAACTGGCCACCTGGGCCGAAGGCATGGTCTGGTGCTCTCCGGAACGCCATGGTTCGATGACCGGTATCATGAAAGCCCAGATCGACTGGATTCCGCTCACGCTGGGAGGCGTCCGCCCGACCCAGGGCAAGACACTCGCGGTCATGCAGGTCTGTGGCGGTTCGCAGTCGTTCAATACGGTCAATCAGTTGCGCGTGCTGGGCCGCTGGATGCGCATGTTGACCATTCCCAACCAGTCATCGGTACCCAAGGCGTTCCTGGAGTTCGATGATAACGATCGCATGAAGGCCTCGCCCTTCTATGACCGCATCGTCGATGTCATGGAAGAGTTGATGA
This sequence comes from Aidingimonas lacisalsi, assembly GCF_008079445.1. Taxonomy (GTDB): domain Bacteria; phylum Pseudomonadota; class Gammaproteobacteria; order Pseudomonadales; family Halomonadaceae; genus Aidingimonas; species Aidingimonas lacisalsi. The sequence goes on from NZ_VRYH01000005.1 coordinate 106,365, forward strand.
AATTCACGCTGCTGGTCCGCGATCGCAGCGACTATCTAACCGACCGTTATTCCGAACGCAGGGAAAGCGCCGAAGACGTCTCGCAGCGAGTCAATCAACGCGCGATGTAGTTGGCGTCCCGTACAGGAGCGATTCATGTCACTTGATCGACACGCGATACAACAGAACACCGACCTTCCAACCACCGGCGACGGTATGGGACTGTTCGAGCGCTTGCTGTCACTGTGGGTGGCTCTGGCGATCGTCGCCGGGGTGCTGCTCGGCCAGTTCGCTCCGGCGGTGCCCGAGACGCTGTCACGTTTCGAATACGCCCAGGTGTCGATCCCGGTGGCCATCCTGATCTGGGCCATGATCTTTCCGATGATGGTGCAGATCGATTTCACCTCGATACTGGGCGTACGACGACAGCCCAAAGGGTTGATCATCACTACCACGGTCAACTGGCTCATCAAACCGTTCAGCATGTTCGCCATCGCCTGGTTCTTCCTGATGGTGCTGTTCGAGCCGCTGATCCCCGCTGAACAGGCGAGCCAGTATCTGGCCGGTGCCATCCTGTTGGGAGCGGCCCCCTGCACCGCCATGGTTTTTGTCTGGAGCTTCCTGACGCGCGGCGACGCCGCCTATACCCTGGTGCAGGTCGCCCTCAACGACCTGATCATGCTATTCGCCTTTGCACCGATCGTGGTGTTGCTGCTCGGCCTCTCGGACATCAACGTGCCGTGGAACACGGTGGCGCTCTCCGTCATTCTCTACATCGTGATTCCGCTGACGGCCGGCTATCTCACCCGACGTACCCTGATCGCCCGTCACGGACAGGCCTGGTTCGATGACGTGTTCATGAAACGGATTGGTCCGGTCACCCCCATCGGTCTGATCCTGACCCTGGTACTGTTGTTCGCCTTCCAGGGCGAGGTGATCCTGTCCCATCCACTGCATATCGTACTGATCGCGATCCCCTTGATCGTGCAGACTCTGCTGATCTTTTTACTCGGCTATGGATGGGCAAAAGTCTGGCAGGTCCCCCACTGCGTCGCGGCTCCCGGCGCAATGATCGGTGCCAGTAACTTCTTCGAGCTGGCGGTAGCCGCCGCGATCGCACTATTCGGCCTGCAGTCCGGCGCGGCGCTGACCACGGTCGTCGGCGTGTTGGTGGAAGTGCCGCTGATGCTGGCCCTGGTACGCATTGCCAACCGTACCCGCCAGGCATTTCCGGGGTGATACGTTGCCTGGAAAGCTAGGCGGCACGTGGGGCGAGCAGTATCACCCCGGCCCCCAACAGACAAATCATGGCGCCCAGCAGATCCCAATGATCGGGCGTACGTTGCTCGACGATCCATAGCCACAGCAGCGAGGCCAGAATGTAGATTCCGCCATAGGCAGCATAGGCGCGCCCGGCATAGTCGGCACTCGACAGGCTGAGCAGCCAGGCAAACAGAGCCAGACTTGCCATGCCGGGAAGCAGCCACATGATCGATTTATCCAGCCGCCACCAGTTCCAGAAGGCGAAGCAACCGGCGATTTCGGCTATGGCGGCGGCCATGTAGATCAACAAGGTCGGCATGCAGGTCTCCAGGCGGCATCGTGAGTGTGCCAGCCTACTCGCTGACGGCGTCCTGTCCAGCCTCGTGCCGGACAGACTCTTGCGGCAGCGCCACGGCCAGCGCTGCGCTGAGCGCCACCAGCGCCGCCGCCACCCACAGACAGGCGCTGAGTCCCTGCACCTGGTAGAGCCATCCCGACAGCATCGTACCCAACAGGCGTCCCATGGCATTGGCCATGTAATAGAACCCGACGTCCATCGATACACCATCGGCACGCGCATAGTGGACGATCAGGTAGCTGTGCCAACTGGAATTGATCGCAAACAGCACGCCGAACGCCAGCAATCCGGCCACCAGCCAAGCCACCGCCTGCAGAGGCAACAGGGCCAGCAAAGCAGGCAAGCCGGCCAGCGCCAGTGCCCAACCGACAGTCATGGCGCGCGCATCTCCCTTGATCAAACGAGTCAGGCGCGGAGCCTGGGTCTGTACGCCCCCATAGCCGATCACCCACAGGGCGAGCAGTCCGCCGACCGTCCAGTAACTCCAGCCATGCTGGTCGTACAGGAAGACCGGCAATGCCACGACGAACCAGACATCCCGCGAAGCGAACAGACACATCCGAGCTGCCGACAGCACATTGATGGCCCGCGACTTGGAAAACACTTCCCGGAACCTGGGTTTCTGCTGCTGGCGTCCCAGGTCGGCACGCAACCGCCACAAGGACAACCCCAGCACGACGAGCAACATGACCGCCATGGCGATGACGGCACCGCGAAAGCCGATCAGGGTCAACAGCAGGCCACCGACGAAGAATCCGACCCCCTTGAGTGCATTCTTGGAACCGGTCAACAGTGCCACCCAACGAAACAGCGAACTCTGGGCGTTGGCGCTCTCCTTGGGTACCAGCACCTTGACCGCACTCTTGGCACTCATCTTGTTGAGATCCTTGGCGATTCCGGACAAGGCCTGAGCCGCCATCACCCAGGGAACGGTCAACGCCGCGGACGGCACCATCAACATGCCAAGCGCGACGATCTGCAACGCCAGCCCCACGTTCATGGTGCGATTGAGCCCCAGCCTGGCTCCGAGCCAACCGCCAACCAGATTCGTCACCACCCCAAACGCCTCATAGAAGAGGAACAGCATGGCCACTTCCAGCGGTGAATAGCCGAGCTGGTGGAAGTGCAATACCACCAGCATCCGCAACGCGCCGTCGGTCAGGGTGAAGGCCCAATAGTTACCGGTGATCAGCAGATACTGACGGACCTCGAACGGCAGTGTCCTGAGTCGTGCCGCCAGCATGTTAATGACTCCGCCCCACTTTCAGAGCCAGTTCCACGGTGCGGTTGGCATAGCCCCACTCATTGTCATACCAGGCATAGAGCTTCACATGGGTACCATTGATCACCATGGTCGAGAGCGCATCGATGATCGAGCTGCGCGGATCGGTGCGATAGTCCACCGACACCAGTGGCCGCTCCTCGTATCCCAGGATGCCAGCCAGCGAACCGTTCGCCGCGGTTTGCAGGGCCGCATTCACCTCCTCGACCGTGGTCTCGCGCTCCAGTTCGAATACCATGTCGGTGAGCGACGCATTGGTCAGCGGTACCCGCACGGCATGACCGTTGAGCTTGCCTTCCAGCTCGGGAAAAATGGCCGTGATCGCCTTGGCGGATCCAGTGGTCGTGGGAATCAGGCTCATGCCGCAGGCCCGTGCCCGACGCAGATCCTTGTGCGGGGTATCGAGGATCGACTGGGTATTGGTAATGTCGTGTACCGTCGTCATCGAACCATGACGGATACCGAACGTCTCGTGAATCACCTGGACCACCGGCGCCAGGCAGTTGGTGGTACAGCTTGCCGCCGTTACGACACGATGGATACCAGCATCGTAGGCATCGTCGTTGACCCCCATGACGACATTGAGCACTCCCTCGTCCTTGAGCGGTGCGGTGACGACGACCCGCGCTACCTGTTGATCGAAATAGGGCGTCAGTTGCGCACTCTTCTTGATCACACCGGAGGCCTCGATCACGACATCGCAACCCGACCAGTCGCCGCTGCCAATCTCGTCATCAGCAGTGAATGGCAAGCGGATACCATCGACAATGATCGCCTCGTCGTCGGCGGCGACACCCTCGCCCGGTGACCAGTGACCGTGAACCGAATCGAATTCCAGCAGATGGGCAAAGGTCGCCGCATCGCCGCCCGGGTCGTTGATACGGGCGATGTCGATGGCTTCCCGAGAGCGATGCGCCCAGAGCACGCGCAATGCCAAACGGCCAATGCGCCCGAAACCGTTGATACCGACGCGTAACGTCACGATGAGAAACTCCTATATCGACAACAGAGACTTGGCAAACGTCGATCATTCAGCAGCATATTTGGCGTCGTTCCGGGCGTTGTCCCATCATCGCCAAGCGCCGTTGCAATGAGCTGATAACCGAATCGGCGCCACGAGCGGTAGACGCTAAGATATCCAATGCCCACTCGGGCATTCCCGGCATCAAGCGGTAATACACCCACTGTCCTTCACGCCGATCCTGCAGCAGGCCACAACGACGCAACTGGGCCAGGTGGCGCGATACTTTGGGCTGGGAAAGCTCAAGCGCATGGGTCAACTCACACACGCAGAGCTCTCCCTCGGTGTGGACCAGCAACATGATCGCTTGGCGAGTGTCATCGCTCAGGCACTTGAACAGGCGCCCGGGTGTCAATGACGCCGGGCTGTCATGCAGTGTGGTTGTCATCGCGAGCCTTTATGCTGAGCCATAGACGCAGCCGCGCACGAATTTCCTGCAGCGTCTTGGCATAGGCATCCTTGGTGGAGTTCAAGCGCGGATCCTTGATATCCCAGAAGAGCCGCTCCTCGACCTCGCCCGGCCATTGACGACAGTGCTGTTGCGCCTTGTCACACAGGACGATGACGGCATCGAAATGCTGATGGATATAATCATCGAGTGGCTTGGACGCTAAGCCTTGCGTATCGATGCCGAGCTCGTCCAGTGCCGCCAGGGCCAATTCATGCGGACGGTCGGGATCGACACCCGCGCTGACCGCCTCGAACCTATCGCCGCCCAGGTGCCGCAAGAGGGCTTCTCCCATCAGCGAACGGGCGGAATTCTGATTGCACAGGAACAGTACGCGTTGCTTCGTCATGGAGATATCTCTCAAACCATATATACACATTAGCATATATACAGCGCCGCCGTGACATAACGATGACAGTCACGATCCTGATACGTCACGCAACATGGCGAAGCGGAACCCGCTTCGCCTGAACAGGCGTTAACCGTAACGACCGGTAATGTAATCCTCGGCTTTCTTGGTATAGGGGTTGGAGAACATGGTCTTGGTATCGTTGTACTCGATCAGTTCACCAAGATGGAAAAAGGCGGTGTAATCAGCGACACGGGCTGCCTGTTGCATGTTATGAGTAACCGTGACGATGGTGAACTGTTGCTTGAGCTTGTCCATCAGGTCTTCGATGGTGGCTGTAGAAATCGGGTCCAGCGCCGACGTCGGTTCGTCCATAAGGATCACGTCGGGCTGCACGGCGATGGCACGAGCGATGCAGAGACGCTGCTGCTGCCCCCCCGACAATGACGTCCCGGGTTGATGGAGCTTGTCCTTGACCTCTTCCCACAAGCCGGCATCACGCAGCGAACGCTCCACCAGCTCATCCTGATCGGCCCTGCGGCTGACGAGATCGTGCATACGTGGCGCATAAGCCACATTCTCGAAGATCGACTTGGGAAACGGGTTCGGTTTCTGGAATACCATACCCACACGGCGACGCAACGCAACTTCATCCATCTTGGGTTCGTTGACATCACGGCCGTCCATTTCCACCAAACCGTCGATGCGTACGTCACGAATCAGGTCATTCATGCGGTTCAGACAGCGTAGAAACGTCGATTTGCCACACCCGGAAGGACCGATCAGCGCCGTAACCGTCTTCTGAAACACATCGATATTGACGTCGTGCAGCGCCTGATTTTCACCATACCACAGATTCAAGTCGCGCACCCGTACGCTCAGATCATGGTTCACCTGCTCATTGCGTGTCACCGGCTGCCCGGCTCGCTGACTGGTCATGGGGGTCATCTCTCGCTCGGCCACTTGACTATTCATGATCGTATTTCCTAGTCCAACGCGCCGTCATTACCAACGGCGCTCGAATTTCTTGCGCAACAGCACGGCTGTCGCATTCATGAAAATCAGCACGGCAAGCAGTACCAGAATGCCGCCGGCGGTTTTTTCGACGAAGGCCCGCTCAGGTTCGCCCGCCCAGGTAAAGACTTGCGCCGGCAACACAGTGGCCGCCTGGGTGAACGATGCCGAGACATCGGGAATGAAGGCCACCATCCCAACGATAATGAGCGGAGCGGTTTCGCCCATTGCCTGGGCCAGGCCGATGATCGAACCGGTCATGATGCCTGGCAATGCCAACGGTAGAACGTGATCGCGCACCACTTGCCAACGCGAGCATCCGACAGCGAACGCGCCCTGACGAATACTGTCCGGCACACTGCGCAAGGCCGCCCGTGTCGAGATGATGATGACTGGCAGCGTCATCAGCGCCAGGGTCAGGCCACCGACCATGGGAGACGACCTCGGCACACCGAAGAAGTTGATGAATACCGCCAGGCCCAACAGACCGAACAGAATCGAGGGGATCGCTGCCAGATTGTTGATATTGATTTCGATGGCCTGGGTGAAGCGGTTGTCCGGGGCAAATTCTTCCAGATAAATAGCCGTCATGACGCCGATCGGAAACGCGACTGCCAGCGTTACCAGCATGGTCATGATGGTGCCGACGGCCGCTGCCATAATACCGGCACGCTCGGCCATCTTGGAGTCGCCATGCGTGAAGAAGGTCGTATTGAACTTCATCTCCACCTGCTCGTTCTCGACCCGTTCGTCGATGGCGGCGCGTTCGTCCTCACTCAACTCGTTGCGATGGCCCTTCAAGTACTGATCGACATCGCTGTTGGTCAAAACCCAACGTGTTTCCGTCGTACCAAGCAAGTCGGGATTATCACGGATCATGCCGGGGATCAGCCGCTCGAAACTGCGACTGACCAGCGGCGCGATATCCGGTTCAAGGGCCGCCCTGCCCATGGTCTCGGCATCCTCGTTATAGTTGACCTCGACTTGCACCATGGCCTGCTGGAAAGCCGGCAACCCCTTGTTGAGCATATCGGCGAAGAACACGATCAGGAACAGAAGGGCTACCCCAAGCGATGCCATCGACAACCACTTGAGACGGGCTGACTTGCGATGACGGCGCTTGAGTTGCGTAGTGATTTCATCGAAGGATTGGCTCATTGCTTCACTAGACCTCGTCGATCACAAGTCATTGATGCGGTATTTTTCGCGGAAGCGGCGAATCATCACTACCGACACGATATTCAGCGTCAACGTCACCACGAATAGCGCCAGCCCCAGGGCAAACGCCGAGAGTGTCGCCGAACTTTCGAACTCCTGATCGCCGGTCAGGGCTGCCACGATACTGACGGTAACCGTCGTCATGTCTTCTAACGGATTGGCTGTCAGATTGGGACGCATGCCTGCTGCCATGACCACGATCATGGTTTCGCCGAGAGCCCGCGATACGGCAAGCAATGACGCCGAGATGATGCCCGGCAATGCGGCAGGCAATACCACGTACTTGATGGTTTCGCCATTGGTCATCCCCAGCGCCAGTGCCCCCTGACGCATGCTGTCCGGTACCGAGTTGATGACGTCATCGGACAGCGAAGAGATGAACGGAATGATCATGATCCCCATCACGATGCCCGGAGCGACCGCATTGTTGTAAGCCGCATCCAGGCCCAGCATCCCGGCGACATCAACGATGACCGGCGCCACGGTAATGGCAGCGAAGAAGCCATATACGACGGTCGGAATCCCTGCCAGGATTTCCAGCATCGGCTTGGCAATATTGCGTACGCTATGCGGCGCGAATTCCGACATGTAGATCGACGACATCAAACCGATGGGGATGGCCACCAGCATGGCAATGCACGTGATCATCAGGGTGCCGGCAAACAACGGTATCGAACCGAACTGGCCACCGCTACCACCCTCTTCGGCGCGCCCGGCGGCTTCCAGGAAGCTGGCTCCCGGCGACCAGGTGGTGCCGGTGATGAACTCCCAGAGGCTCTCCTTCTGGAAAAAACGGATAGCCTCGAAAATGATCGAGAAAAGAATACCGAACGTCGTGAAAATCGAAATCAGCGCCGCACCGGCCAGTAGCAGTCGAATCACTCGTTCGATGGCCTGACGGGCATGGAAGTCGGGACGGATCTGGAGCACACCGATGGCTAGTCCCCCTGCCGCTATGGCCAGGCTGCCAACCAACAAGTAGGTGGTTGGAATCTGCGCACCCAGCAGCAGCATGAGAAACGCGCCAACGCCACTGACTACCAACGCCGGCCCAGCGGTGGCCAACACCGTGAACCAAGCGTACTGGTCAGGTTGTGCGTACATTGAGATTCCTGCCCCACGCACGCGAGCCGCCTTGGCGCGTCCCAGGAAAAACGCTACCAATCCCAGTAGCAGCAGAATGCCGCAGAATAGCAGGAAAATCTGGTTGGTCTGCATTGGGTCTCTCTCGGATGAATCAACCTGATATCAGGCACCTAACGACAACGGGCCGGCAGCGAAGGCTGCCGGCCTCGTCAGCACGCAGTCGCCACACTCACTCTTCCAGGTCAGCGACCTCGAGGGTATCGCGATCCGATACATCCTGACGTTGTTGCTCACGCATGTCTTCCGGCAACGGAATCAAACCGAGATCCATCAGGTAACCGCCATCGCCGATCATCTGCTCGCTCATGAACATGTCGACATATTCGTACATCGGCGGCACGTCGTCAGCATGCTGATTCTTGACGTAGAAGAACAGCGAGCGAGAGACCGGGTAGTCACCGCTGCTGATTGCTTCAGGTGTCGGCTCGACGCCATCGATGCTGGAACCGATCAGCGAATTGCTGTTCTCTTCCAGGAACGAGTAACCGAAAATGCCGAAGGCCTCGGTGTCTTCGATAAGGCGCTGAACGATCAAGTTGTCGTTCTCGCCGGCATCGGTGTAGGCGCCGTCATCACGGATATCGGTGTAGCCTTCGCCTCCATAAGCATCCATGCCTTCGGACGCGGCTTCCATGACCAATTCTTCGAACGCATCACGCGTACCGGAAGTCGTCGGCGGACCATAGATCGAGATCTCGCGATCCGGCAGCGACGAGTCGATATCGCTCCAGGTCTGGTGAGGATTATCGACCAACTCGCCATCCTGAGGCACCTGAGCGGCCACCGCCAGGAAGATCTGCTCACGAGTCAACTCGACGGCGTCGTTTTCACTGGACTGAGCGAAAGCGATACCGTCATACCCGATCATGGCTTCCGTCACGTCATTGACGCCATTGTCCATACAGCGCTCGAGTTCGGAAGGCTTCATCCGGCGAGACGCGTTGGTAATGTCCGGCGTGCCTTCACCAACACCTTCACAGAACAGGCGGATGCCGCCACCGGAACCGGTGGATTCAATGACCGGCGTCGGATATTCGGTCACGGCACCGAATTCTTCGGTCACATAGCTAGCGAATGGATAGACCGTGCTGGAACCGACGATACGGACCTGATCACGGGCCTGAGCAACACTGGCCACGCTCATGGCAGCCGCAGCGATAGCAGTAGTCTTGAGGATGCGGTTCATGCGAGTAACTCCTGTCAATGAAGTGTTCAACCTTCGCAAGGCACACATTGCCGACAGAAAATGACAGCTTCATGACAAACGCGACATGAATCGATGTTTTAGATGAGCAACCCGATGGCGGCGGTCGTACAGAGGGCTAACGAACCCAATCGGATGATACGAGGATCCATGCGCGGTGACAGCACTTTGGCCAGGCCGTTACCTAACAGAATCGCCGGAACGAATGTGACCGCCAAGCCGATGTGCCACAGGGAGATATGACCGACCAGCCCCAGTGCACACAGAGTCATGGTGGCGCTGACCGTGAAGAAGGCGGCGAGATTGCCGCGAATGCTATCCGGCGGCAAGCGCTGCATCAGCAAGGCGATCGGAGGGCCTCCGATCGCCGATACCGTACCGAAAATCCCCGACAGGACCCCGGCCAGGAACAGGGTGCCTCGAGTGACCGGTAGACTGAAACGCGCCAGGCTCACGGCCACGGCAAACAGTACGATACCGGCGATGGTCGTCTCCAGAACTGCCAATGGCGCAATCAATAGCAACCAGGTACCAAGAACCGTGCCCGGGATCCGGCCAACCAGAGCCATGCCGATAGCATCGAGACGAATCTCATGACGGTACTGCCGCAGCATCATCAACGACACCATCAATCCGAACATCACCAGTACCACGGGGACCAGCCGCGGCTCCAGCGGCAGCATGAGAGGTGCTCCCACCACCGCCAGTCCGAATCCTGTGGCTCGCTGTACGAACGATCCCAGCAATAGAATGGCACTGCATCCCAGCCAGGTCACCAGGCCCATGTCCAGCACGGACATGAATGGACTGACACCGAGATCAGTCACGTCCGGCACGCCCTGCCAAGGTTCGCAATCCGATATTCCCGATCGACGCAACCCCCAGCATCGTCAATACCATCGGCCAGGCACTCTCGATCTCGAACGCGCCTACCAGGACACCGGACAGGGCACCACTCGTGAACTGGATGCTGCCCAGCAATGCCGTTGCCGTCGCACTCATGTGGGAAAAGTGATCCAGCAGTGACGAGATGGCATTGGGGGCGATCAGTCCCATCACCCCCATGAACAGCATGATCAACGGCACCACCGTCCATAGCGAATCCAGTCCCGCAGCCACCAACGCAACCAGCAGCATCGCAACGACCCACTGGATGGCCAGGCCGAGGGCGAGGTTCTGCTGCGGGCTACGACGGCGCAACAGACGGATATTGAGACGGTTGGAAGATGCCATCACGACCACGTTCGCCCCGAATACCAACGGGTAGACGGCCGGAGATAACCCATAATATTCCATATAGATAAACGGCGAGGCGGTCACGAAAGCGAACATGCCGGCAAAGGCCATCGCCACGGCACAGATGTAGCCCATCGCCTCGCGGTGCCGTAGCACGCTGAGGTAGTTGCGCAATACTTGCTGCGGCGAGGCTGCCGGCAGGTTCGGATCTCGCGTTTCGGGCAGTTGCGTTTTCAGCAGCCACATCAGAAAGGCGGCATAGACGGCAAGAAAGACGAACACCAACCACCAATCCGCTAGATACAACAAACCACTGCCTACCGCGGGTGCCGCCAATGGCGCCAGCATCATGATCATCGCCATGGTCGACATGACCTTGGCTGCCTCACGGCCACTGAAACAATCGCGCACGATAGCCGCGGAATTGACCACACAGGCGCCGCCTCCCAGCGCCTGGACGAAACGCCATGCCCAGAGCGTATAGAGCGACTCGACCTGAGTGATCGCCAGACTGGCAATCATGAAGACCGTCAGGCCCCCCAACAATACTGGCTTACGCCCCACGCGATCCGACAACGGCCCACAGGTCAACTGCCCCAGCGCAAAGCCGAACAGAAACACGCTGACCGACAGCTCGGTGCGATGGATACTGGCTCCCACGGCTTCGGCCAAGGCCGGCATAGCGGGAAGGTAGGCATCAATGGCAAATGGGGCCAATGCCGTATTGGCAGCCACCAACAAGGCGACACGACGCGCGCTGAGTGACAAGGGGCACACTCCTTGGCCTGCAGAAAACAAAAGATAGGGCGCTAATGATAGCCGATTTCGCCGACTAGCGGAAAAGACAATTCACCAGACGCCCAGGGCCGGGAGAGGCGTGCACGATTCACTCTACGTGGTCATGGGCTTTCTGTGCTTCGAGCAGATCCACCAGTGGCTGGAACTCTTCGCGATTATGTTCGTTCATGCGCATCAGGATACGGTGGGCCTCGAGAATGCGCTGTTGAAGATCCGATTCATCCGCTTCGATCTGTGGAAGCTCGTCCAGCTCCGACGGCTCGGTCAGCGGTGTTTCGACCAGGGTAAAAAAGTGCGAGAAGCCCATGACATCCAGCATGCGCTGGACATCGGGGTTGTCGGCGACGATCGTCGGTGGTTGCTCGAGGCGCCCTTTCACCGCCATCGCGACCTTGGCCAGAAATCCCAATGCGGTCGAGTCCACATTGGTTGCCTCACGCAAATCAACCATGACCGCCTTGAGTCCCGGCGTCTCGGCCAGCCGAGCGGCCTGCTGATCCAGAGTGGCACACAGGGTCAGCCGTACATCGCCACATAATTTAAGCACGAAGACACCCGAATCGAATGCTGCCTTCAGTCGCCCTTCATGCATTATCATCGCCAAACCCATTCAACGTCATGATCGTCAAGTCATCCGGAAGCTCTTCATGCCCCGGTGCACGTTGAATAACGGCGTCTTCGTCATTATCCGGCACGTCACCGAGCGCCAAGCTTCCCCGTAGTGCCACCAGATCCGTACTAGTCAGCACCAGACGCTCGAGTTCCTTGAGCCGTAGGTCAAGCGTATCGCCCGACAGACACTCCAGTATGCCATCCGAACACAGCCACAGCCGAAAATCCTGCGGCAGTGCTATACCCAGACTGGGATATTCAACACCGGGAAACAAGCCCACCGGCATGCCTTCCCCCGGTAACGTGCTTACCTCGCCATCGGCGACCAGCAGCGGCATAGGCATCTGGGCCCCCATGGAATAATGGAGATAGCGACGCGCATGGTCGATAACGCCAACGAACAGGGTCGCATGCTTACCGATACCGGTATCCATCAATTCCTGATTGAGCTTGTCAAGCCAAGTCGGCGGCAAGCGTTCCGGATCCTGACCGTCCCACTCCCCTAACCAGTGGTTACAGAGGTATTTGAGCAGCACGGTCACGAAAGCCGACGACGCGCCATGACCCGACACATCGGCAAAATAGAATACGCTGAATCGTTCGTCATAGCGATGAAAATCGAGGAAGTCGCCGGACAGATAAAGCGACGGCGCAAGCCAATAGTCATAGGTCACTCCCGCAATCGTCTGGGGACGCACCGGCAGTAACTTGCGCTGTATATGTCCACCTGCCTGCTGGTCGAGACGCAGCATGGCCAAATGCGTTTCCAGCGTTTCATTGAGTTCGGCGAGATTCACCCGATCCTGCTCGTGTTCCTCGGCCAGGCGGCGGTTGTCGATCACCTTGCCGATCATGCGGCGCAGGATGTCACCATGCCGCAGCGGGTCGATAATATAATCCACCATGCCGGCATCCACCGCCTTGAGCAGATCACTGTCAAGCCGCGATTCGCTGACGACCATCGTCGGCAATCGGGCCGTCAGGGCCGGCCACTCATGTGCGGGAACGGCCCGCGAATGCGCCACGATCAACTCGGTCTCGATGGGCAGATCTTCGATACGCTCCGCCGCGACGACGGCGAACTCCCCCCTGGCAATGGTTTCAGCCAACGCATCGCGATCAAGCCCCGGCCGATCGATAATACCGATCAAACGTCGCTGGTTTGCCATGGAATCCCCGCACTAGTCGGCAAAGGCATCGTCGAAATCGTCATCATCGAAGTCGAACTCATCGCTGGCGAAGGGATCGTCACCCGCCTCGCCATCACTAATCTCGAAACGTCGCCGCTGCAGGTAGCTATCACGAATGAAGCTATAGCGGTCGCCACGGATCAACTCTTCCTGCTCCAGGAATCCGGCACGGGCATCGACGACACGCAGAAACGTCAGACCATAGCGTGTCGGGTCATCGTCGATATAGGTCAGCGGATATGTGTACATGTCAGCAGGCAAGCCGGCCGTATCACGCACCGTACTGGGGCCCAGCAACGGTAGGACCAGGTAGGGCCCCGACTCCATCCCCCATACGCCGAGTGTCTGTCCAAAGTCTTCGTCATGGACTGTCAGCCCCATGGGGGTAGCGTAATCGAGCAGCCCACCCACGCCAACGATGCTATTCACCAGGAACCGCCCCGTTGAGACACCGGCATTGCCTGGTTTGCCTTGCAGGACGCTATTCAGCGCGGTACGGATTTCTCCCAGGTTGGAAAAGAAATTACCGACGCCAATCTGTATCGGCTCAGGCGCCACGGCATCATAACCCTGCGCCACAGGCTTGAGCGCATAGCGGTCGATCACCTCATTGAAAGCGAACACGCCGCGATTGAAGCCTTCCCATGGATCCTCGGGATGACGATCTTCCTCGGCTGGCTGACTGGCACACCCCGTCAGCAGCACCGCTCCCAGCAATGATAGACCTAGTTGACGGATATTCACGTTCCCAGGCGTTCCCTTGCGTGTCATCGACTCACCTTATGTTGTCCTATCTCGTACATCGCGATTATCGCATCCTAGTGACCATCTTCCTCGCGTCTTGCTTTGCTTGCTACCCTAGCGCAGAACTGCATAGTCAGCGAATTATTATGATCCCGTGATTTCCGACCATCGACGCTCCAACCGCTTCTCGGAAACCGGCATCAAGGTTCCCAACTGCTGGGCGAAAAACGAGACGCGCAACTCCTCGATCCACCAGCCGAACTCATCGAGCCGCGCATCCTCGACACCACGTCGCCGGCCAGCTTTACGTCGCTCGTCCAGACGCGTTTCGAAATCCTGTATTCGCTGCATCAACATCTGATCGCGCTGACGCTCACGCGGCGCTTTTTCCAGACGAATGGAAGCCGCCTCCATGTAGCGTGGGTAGTGTTCCAGCCAACCACCCGCTTCGACCACGAACCCTGGGTGAATCAAACGCTGCATCTGTGCCTTGATATCACTGTATACCAGTGCCAACGCCAGGCTCAGATTCCCTTTCAACGCCTTGGTGACTGCCAGATGACCGGTCAACACCTTTTCCAGGACGGAAACCAGATGCTCTCCATGCGGTACCAGCCCCGCCCGGGTCGCGTCGAGCCGCTCATACAACGCCTCCCGAGAGCGTGGCAGAGGATCGGTTGCGACCACTTGCAGGAACGTGGCCGATACCACGTCATCGATCAACTGCTGCTTGCTGCCGACCTTGGCGAACAGCAACGCACAACGCTCGAGTCCGTCAAGTCGCTTGAGCATGCGCACTTGATCCGGCAAGCGCTGCATGGCAAGACGCTTGATACCTTGTCGATGCGCTTCACGCGCCTTCTCGGCGTGATCGAACAGTTCGACGCCGAGGCCATGCTCTCCATCGACCAGTGCCGGATAGGCTTCCACACGAATCCCTGCCTGCGTCGTCACCCGCGATTCGGGTAGCGGTGTCGAGGGTAAGTCATCGAGCTGATGATCCACCTGGGCCTGGCTGGCCAACGACTTGGCACCTTCGCTGGCCGCATGCTCAAAGCGCTGAATCAATGCATCGAGGTCCCGCCCCTCGCCCAACACCTTGCCGTGCTGATCGACCACACGCAGATTCATCACCAGGTGAGGATCGAGTTGATCGACCCGCCAGTCATCCGGCGATAGACGCAGACCGGTCTTGACACGCAGAAACTCACCCAGTGCTGTCGTCAGCGGCACATCATCGGGCTGCATGGCTTCCAGGGCGGCATCCACCCAATCTGGAATCGGCACGACCTGGCGACGCACGGATTTCGGCAGCGCCTTGAGCAGCGCGATGCATTTCTCCCGCAACAGCCCCGGCACCAGCCACTCGAGGCGGTCCCGCGGCAATTGCGACAGCATCGCGGCCGGTACCGTCAGTGTCACACCATCATCCGAGGCGCCGGGCCGAAAATGATAACTCAGTGGATAACGAACACTGCCGAGGTTCAGCTCGTCAGGATACTGCTCGACAGTGACATCCTCAGCCTCACGGGCCATCAGAGCGGCCTTGTCGAGCTTGAGAATATCGGGTGTCTCCGTCTCCGCTTCCCGACGCCAGCGCTCGAAGCCCTTGCCATTGACGATATCCGTCGGAATACGTTCATCGTAAAAGGCGAATAACGTCTCCTCGTCCACCAGGATATCCCGGCGACGTGCACGATCTTCCAGGTCTTCGACTTCCCCGATCAGGGCGCGATTATGGGTAAAGAACTCCGCCTGCGTGCGGTACTCCCCTTCGACCAGGGCACGCCGAATAAAGAGTTCACGCGCCTCGGCCGGGGCAATGGGACCGTAATGCACTTTACGCCGAGCGACGATCGGTAAACCAAACAGTGTCACCTGCTCGAAAGCCACGACCTGGGCACGCTTCATTTCCCAGTGCGGCTCACTGTAGCTTCGCTTGACCAGATGACCGGCCAATGGCTCGACCCAGGCGGGATCGATACGTGCCACCTGGCGGGCAAACAGTTGCGACGTTTCCACCAGCTCGAATGCCATCAGCCACCTGGGACGCTTCTTGGCCAACCCCGAGCCGGGATGAATGAGAAACTTGCGATTCCGTGCCCCCAAGTAGTCACGATTCTCCAACCACTGGCCGATATTCGACAGCAACCCTGTCAATAGCGACTGATGCAACCTGACGGTGTTTCGATGCTGCTGTTCGCCCACATTGGCCGTACCGTCCGTCGACGTGGTCGCGGCAGGTTGTGCCGGCGGCACCTCGATATCCATGTCGCGGAGTAACTGACGCAATTGACGGAAGGTGTCGTGCCACTCACGCAAACGCACATAGTTGAGGTAATTGTCACGACACCAGCGGCGCAATTGATTGCCGGATAGCTCGTTTCGTGCCGTCTCGAAGCCATCCCATAGGTTCAACCAAACGACAAAGTCGGAGTCGGGATCGTCCCAGCGCCGGTGAGCCTGATCGGCAGCCTGGCGTTTCTCCGCCGGGCGGTCGCGCGGGTCCTGGATCGCCAGCGCACTGACCACGATCAACACCTCACGCAGGCTATCGTTCTCGGCCCCGGCAATCAGCATGCGAGCCAGACGCGGATCGATGGGGAGACGAGCCAGGCGACGGCCGGTCGCTGTCAAACGTTGACGCGCGTCCACGGCTCCAAGCTCGAACAGCACCCGAAAGCCGTCCTTGATGAAGCGTCGATCGGGGGGATCGACGAACGGAAACGCTTCGATGTCGCCTAGCTTCAGCGACAGCATCGACAGGATCACCGACGCCAGATTGGTACGCTGAATCTCGGGTTCGGTGAATGCGGGACGTGCCAGAAAATCGTCTTCATCGTAAAGCCGGATACACACGCCCTCGGCAATGCGGCCACAACGACCTTTGCGCTGCTCGGCGCTAGCCTGACTGACAGGCTCCACCGGTAGCCGCTGGATCTTGGCGCGATAGCTGTAGCGGCTGATTCGCACCAGTCCGGGGTCGATCACATAGCGGATACCGGGAACCGTCAGCGACGTTTCGGCCACGTTGGTGGCCAACACGATACGCCGGCCGCTATGCGAGGCGAAGACACGGTTCTGTTCGCTATTGGAGAGTCGGGCGTAAAGCGGCAGGATCTCGGTATCGCGTAACTGGGCCCGACGCAGCGTATCGGCAGTCTCACGAATCTCGCGCTCGCCAGGCAGAAAGACCAGGACGTCGCGCGGACCGTGCAGCCAGCCCTTTTCCCGTTCGATGGACTGAATCTCTTCCACGGCATGCAGGATCCCTTCCTGCAGAGTGCGATCCTCTTCATCGTCGGCATCACGAACCAGCGGGCGATAGCGGGTTTCCACCGGGTAGGTACGACCACTGACCTCCACGACGGGTGCTGGTTCCCGCTCGCCAAAATGGGCGGCGAAACGCTCGACATCGATGGTCGCCGAGGTGATGATGATCTTGAGGTCCGGCCTCCGTTGAGTCAGCCGTTTGAGGTAACCCAACAGGAAATCGATATTGAGGCTGCGTTCATGCGCTTCATCGATGATGATCGCTTCGTAACGCGACAAATCGGGGTCGTGCTGAGTCTCGGCCAGCAGAATACCGTCGGTCATCAGCTTGATGAGCGTATCGTCGCCAGTCTGGTCCGTGAAGCGCACCTGGTATCCGACCTGCTCACCCAAGGGAACCTGCAACTCTTCGGCCAACCGGGTAGCCACCGAACGCGCGGCCAGACGCCTGGGCTGCGTATGACCGATCAGCCCGCGACGCCCCAAACCAAGTTCCAGACACAGCTTGGGCAACTGCGTCGTCTTGCCCGACCCGGTTTCTCCCGCGACCACCACGACCTGATGATCGTTCAGCGCCTCGAGGATATCCTTGCGCCGCTCGACAACCGGAAGTTCTTCAGGATAATCGAGCCGTACGGTCGCTTGAGAGCGACGCTCTACCGCCGCCAGCGAGCGCTCCAAGCGGTGCTCGATATCATTCAACCCCCGGTCTACGGGCTTGCCGTCGCGCGCCCGACGCCGCAGCCCCGACAAGCGACGGCGAAACTCATGGGCATCGCGCAGCATCGCCTCGTCGAGCCGTGCGGATAGTGCATCGATACGGGGTTGTGCATGGGAATCGGCAGGACGCGTAGTCGTGGTGCTCAAGCGAACCTCTTTCGATCGAAACGACAACGAACCACACTCACCAGGAGTGCAAAGACGTCATTGTAACGCTCCACGAGGCGACGCGCCTAATCTTCCCCTGACCGACGCGTCGTCAATCGGCGGTATCGCGGAGCTCGCGACGCAATACTTTGCCCACGTTGGTCTTGGGTAACTCATCGCGAAAGGCCACGTACTTCGGCACCTTGTAAGCGGTCAATTGTTCCTTGCACCAGGCGCGCAATGACTCCGCATCCAGTTCGGCATTACGCGACACTACGAACAGCTTGATCGCTTCGCCGGCGTTATCATCGGACACCCCGACTGCGGCTACCTCGACAACATCCGGATGACCGGCCACGATATCCTCGATCTCGTTCGGGTACACGTTGAAGCCGGACACATTGATCATATCTTTCTTGCGGTCGACGATGCGAATATAGCCATCTTCCTGCAGCACAGCGATGTCGCCGGTGTGAAACCAGCCATCAGCATCGATGGCCTGGGCGGTATCATCATCGCACTGCCAATAGCCTTTCATCACTTGCGGCCCTCTAACGCACAGCTCCCCCGCTTCACCGAATGGCAGATCGCTCCCGTCCGGTGCCACGGACCTGACCGACGTCCCGACGACCGGCTTGCCGATGGTACCCAGTTGAATGGCATTCACCGGATTGAAGCTGACCACAGGCGACGTCTCGGTCAATCCATAGCCTTCAGCGACTGGACAGCCTGTCACCTCTTCCCAGCGGCGAGCGACCGGCTGAGTCAACGCCATGCCACCAGAGATGGTCAGTTTGAGGGACGAAAAGTCGAGACGCCTGAAGTCATCACGGTTGCAGAGTGCATTGAACAAGGTATTGAGACCGATGAAACCGCTGAAAGGCTGTGACCGCAACGTCTTGACGAACGTATCGAGATCGCGCGGGTTGGTGATCAATACCGAATGGTTGCCGGTCTCGACCATGAACAGGCAGTTCACCGTGAACGTATAGATATGATAGACCGGCAACGGTGCAATGATGGTCTCGCATCCCTCGCCCAGCGCCGGCCCAATCGCCGCACGCGCCTGCAGCATGTTGGCGATCAGATTCCGATGGGTCAGCATCGCGCCTTTCGCCCTGCCCGTGGTACCGCCGGTGTACTGCAGAGCTGCAATATCCGTGGTCTCGCACTCGACATCGCGATGCGACGACCTCCGCCCACGGGCGAGGGTATGGCGAAACGAAAACGCCGAAGGCAACGAATAGCGCGGCACCATCTTCTTCACGTACTTGACGACGGAGTTGATCAGCCACCGTCTGGGCAGTCCGTGCAGATCGGCCAACTCGGTGACAACGACATGTTCGATCATCGTTCTGTCGAGTACATGTGCCAGCTTGTCGGCCATATTGGCCAGAATCAGAATGGCCCTCGCCCCTGAATCGCTGAACTGGTAGGCCATTTCTCGTTCGGTGTAGAGCGGATTGGTATTGACCACGACCAGGCCGGCACGCAGCGCACCGAAGACGGCCACGGGGAATTGCAGGACATTGGGTAATTGAATGGCGATGCGATCGCCTGGCTCAAGGTCTGTCTCGTTCTGCAACCAAGCAGCGAAGTCGCCTGACAGACGATCGAGCTCCGCATAGGTCAGGGTTTGTCCCATGCAGCTGAATGCCGGCCTGTCCGCGAAACGTTCGACCGAGGATTTGAACACGTCCAGGATCGACGTATAGTCATCGAGACCTTCAATCGGCGGGCCCGACAGGATGGGGGCGTTGGCATGCTTACTCATGGGCTATCTCCATGACATGTCAGCGATCCATCTCCTGCACCGATCGCTGATCGTTTTATTATTCACCGAGTATCAATACGTTCGATATGGCTGTTCGCCTAACGTATCGCACGGCTGGCAACAGTGTAAAACGATCGATTGAAACTTTCGTTTGCCATTTAGTTCAATGACGTCAAGCGCCGCTGAATCTCACCATCCTGCCAGACCAGCAATTCCCCGGGCGCCATTTGTGTCCATTGCTCATTGTCGGTGAGCGGTTCGGTCGCCAGTACCGATACCACATCGTCAGGCGTCGTATGCTCAACGAAATCAACGCTCAATTCGGCATCCGACAGACTGGCCTTGCCGAACGGTGCACGCCGGGTGATATGGACCAGTTTGGTCGCACAATACGCGTAGAGATAACGCCCGTCGGATAGCAGTAAGTTGAAAACCCCCAGATGTCGAAGGCGTTCACACAGTTCATGCAGCACTTGCCACATGGCATCGGGGTCGTCTGGAGGATCGGGAAACCGTTGTCGTAACTCGCCCATCAGGAAACAGAACGCATATTCACTGTCGGTGTCCCCGACCGGGCGATAGTAGGAGAGCGGCAACGATTGCCACGCTGCGAGCTGACCATTGTGAGCATACCCCCACGGCCGCCCCCACATTTCACGGGTGAATGGGTGAGTATTGGCCAGTCGAATCGTCCCGACATTGGCCTGGCGAATATGGCTGATCACGACATTCGACTTGATGGGGTAATCACGGATCAAACGAGCGATCGGCGAGTCGACGGAGGGGTGGGGATCGCGGAAATCGCGATACCCACCCTCTTCATAGAAAGCGATACCCCATCCGTCGCGGTGAGGCCCCGTACCACCCCCGCGATGCAGGAAACCGGTGAAGCTGAAACAGATATCCGTGGGCACGTTGGCGCTCATGCCCAGCAACTCACACATGGGGTTCCTCCCGCGTTGCAGCCCGACGACGGACGCTGACACGCCGCCAGGCCAAGCCCCCCATTACCAGCAACGCCAACACGCCCAGCAACAACCAGGGCCACCATCGAGCCAGGCGAGGTTCGAGCCCTATCTGGCGCCCCAGGCGCTCGATACGTGGCACCGTCGACAGCCACATCGACTCGACGCCATCGTTGAGATCCGTCGTCAACTCATCGAGCCAGTGACGAGCCGTGTCGTCGTTACTCGTGGTGGCTGTCGACTCCCCACTCTCCTCACCGGCCAGCGCTTGTCCTTCGATGATATCGTTGCCGATACGTGCACCGCCAAGCCCGATACGGCCATCGGGATTGAGCACCAGATCAGGTAACGTCAACTCGCGGGATTCGCCTTCGAGTTGGACGGTACCATTGAACAGTAGCGGCACACTGACATCGGCATCCAGTTCCGGAAGCTCCATGACCCAGCGGCGTTCATCGACCGCCTCTATGTCCAGGGATTCCCCCTGCAGTTGAGCACGTAACTCCGTGTTGTCGCGTGCGATGCCGGGATGCTCGGCAATCAACTCCACTCGTTTGCCTTGTTCATCGATCCTGGCACTGATCGGTGGCAGCACATTGACTGCCTGCACGCGTTGCCGCTGAAAGCCTTCAGCGTCGGCGGTGATGACCAGGCGCGCATTGCCGGTACGTTCCGGCGCAGGCAACATTCCGACGAAGCGTCGTCCGTCTTCATCATGCTCCAACCGGCTGACGGACTGGATTTCGTCTTCCATGTCGAACAGTTCCGCCTTTATCTCGAGCCCTTCGGGAAGATCCGACGCTCGTTCACCGTCCTCTTCGAGCCAGGCCGAGACCGGTAGATCGAACCCGAGATACAACGTGGGCGGTAACGGCGAGGTACGCAGAACCAGCGATGACGCGACGCTGATACGACTGTCGCTTCCGACATCACCTTCCACATGCCACTCGCCCTCCTCAGGCGAGGGAATCGTAATCAGATCGAAACGCGACTCGCTCTGCCAGCGAATATCGTCTGGCAGATCATCGCCTCTGCGGTAACGCTGTCCATCAGGTCCGACCAGCGTTGGCGATGACTCGTCGGGTTCATGAAACAACAGCGCCGAGAACGACTCCACGTCGGAATCGATGACGAAACGATCGTCTTCCAGCGGTACTTGGTCAGAGGGGAAGATGCGCTCGAGGATATTCAGGAACGAACTCAATAGTACATCGGGGGTCTCAGCCAGGGTCGCCAAGCCATCGGAGGACTGCGCAAGCCGCTGGACCATCGCCAGATCGGCCTCGGGGGAAAAGGCAATCGCGTGAATGACCGTTCCCTGTTCGGCCAGACGAGGGGCAAGTTCGTCGAGTAGCACCCGGCGCGACGCATCATCGCTGCGCTGATCGTCAGCGGGGAGATCGATCATGCCATCGGTCAAGAGAATCAGGTGTCGCTGCCCCTGACCGCCATCTTCCTCTGCGGCGGCCCTCACCGCCGCTTCGATATCGGTGAACTGCTGGTAATCGACCAGAGAGGGAGCCAGTGCCTGTGCCTGGGCACGCCAGTCACGATCGATGGGAGCCACCGCCTGGGCCTTGTCGACCCGCTCTCCAAATCGCCAGATACCGCCGTGAATCCCGGAAGGCAGCAGCGCGACCAACAGTTCCAATGCACTGACGCTCAACTGCTCCGGATCGTTATCGCGCATGCTCCCCGAGACATCGAAAATGACCCTGACATCCGGTACCGGCCGGTCGTCATCCACAGTCAAGCTTCCTGCGTCCCGCGTCAGGATGGACGCCGCGGATCCCGACTCACTCTGGGCCATCAGCGGTATCGACATCCAGGCCAGACACCACACGATGGCCACTAGCAGCACGCGCATCCTACCCCCTTCATCCAATGACCGGCTCACGGCGTTCCTGGTGCTCGGCACTTCCATCCGATTTGGGTGATGCACCACGTTGTTCCGCCGGTTCGCTACTGCGACGACGCCATGACCACCATAGCGCCACGCCCGCCAATGCGCCCAGCAAGGCGCCCAACCCCACCATTGTCAAAGGCACCGCCATCGAGGTTCCTTGCAGAAAATCGACTGTCGCCACGACAATGGCCGGTGCCACGCCGTCATAGGTCGCACTTTCGCTCTCCAATAGTGGCAGCGAAAACACCCATGGCATCCACAAGCAACCAGCCACGACGCCAGCCACTATCAAGCGAGGCAGTTGCGGCACAAAACGTATCCCCAGATAGCCGGTGACCAATACGATGACCGACAGTAAGATATAGGCAACCCACAACAAGGGCATAGAATCGGAAATCAACATACTCTGTCTCTCCTTAGTAGGCGCTATTTCCCATGGTACACCGCACCTTATGAAAGCACAGCCGTCTCATGACAATGACATGTCATCCCCGAACCATCCCGTCGCCTCTTTCCGCCGTGTGGAAGATCCCCATTGGCTTTGGCTGGAAGCACGCGATGACCCGATGGTCAGAGCGTTTCTCGATGCGGCCAACGTCCAGAGTGACACTTGGTTCACACCGCTCGAGCCACTGGCCGAATCACTGTACCAAGGGCATCTGGCACGCCGGGACCTGGCCGTTACCAGCCTGACCACGCCACTTGACCACTATACCTATTGGAGCGAAACCACCGCTGACAGCGACTATCCCAGTTGGTGGCGGCATCCCAATGAGGATTATCGGCAGACATGCTGTTTTCTCGACCTAGACGCTCGTGCCAGCCATCGGTCGTTTCTGGAAATCGGCGACATGGCGATTTCACCGGATGAGCAATGGCTCGCCTGGACCGAAGACACACTAGGTGACGAGTATTTCACGCTGCTAATCAAACGGCTACCCGATGGACAACCGCGAGCGTTGCTCGATCATATCGGCCCGGAGCTGATCTGGGCCGAGGACAACAGAACGTTGCTCTTCACCCGTTACGACACCACTCAACGGCCCGACAGCGTCTGGCGCTTGACGATAGACGATGCCGCGTCGCATTGCATTCTCGAGGAGCCCGATCCCGAGTTCTGGATCGGCCTGGGCAAGACACGTTCTCGCCAGTGGCTGGTAGTGGAAAGTGCTTCCAAGGACACCACCGAATGCCATCTGATTCCCGCGGCCTTGCCGGCAACACCGGCATTCTGTTTCCGGCAACGTGAACCTGGCGTCGAATATGCCCTGGAACATCGACCGGGACACTTCTATGTTCTCAACAATCGAGCGGCCCCACACTTCCGACTGGACAGGGCCGAGGAAGCGCATCCCGATACCTGGCTACCGCTGATCGAGCACCGGAGTACCCATACACTGGAAGGCGTGGACGCCTTTGATTGGGGACTCGTTCTCACCGAACGCGATCATGATGAGGCACAGGTTCGGCTTCGCACCATCGAGTTCGCCTCCGACCACAGCGTCACCCGAGATACCCTCCTGCCCTTGCCTGACACCCCTTGCAGTCAACACCTTGGAGAGACGCCGCACTTTCAGACAAGATACCTGCGACTGCAAGAGGAGTCGTTCACTCAACCGCTACAGTGGCTGGAATACGGTCTCGATACCGGCGAACGCCGGTTGCTGAAACGGCAAGCCGTCCACGGGAACCTGCAGCCTGACCAATTGACGGCTCGACGGCTCTGGGCGACCTCTCCCGATGGTGAACGCATTCCGGTGTCCATCGTGGCTCGACGCGATCATCTAGGCCAGGGACCGTTGCCGACCCTACTGTATGGCTACGGGGCGTATGGCGAAGCACTGGACCCCTGGTTTTCAATAGCTCGCCTGGAGTTGCTCGATCGCGGCGTTGCCTTCGCCGTGGCTCATGTGCGGGGGGGTGGCGAGCGCGGAGAGCCCTGGTATCTGAACGGCAAACTCGCGCACAAGGAGAACAGTTTCAGCGACTTTCTAGCCGCGCGCGAGGCCTTGATAGACAGCGAGCTGGCCGACAGTGAACGCATCGTCGCCTATGGTGCCAGTGCCGGCGGCCTGCTGGTCGGGGCCAGCCTCAACCTCGCTCCCGACGCGTTCTGTGCCGCCGTGCTCGACGTGCCTTTCGTGGACGTCCTGCGGACGATGGACAATCCGGATCTACCGTTGACGACTGCCGAGTATACGGAGTGGGGCAATCCCAGCGATCCAGTCGTGAGACAGCGCATCGCCGCCTACTCGCCATTGGACAACCTCGTCGATCGCCCTTATCCGAGCCTGTTCCTGCAGGCCAGTTGGCATGATTCCCGCGTACCCTACTGGGAAGCTGCCAAACTGTATGCTCGCTTGAATGACTTGCAACTCGCCCGGCAATCGGCCACGCCGCACCCTATCCTTCTACATACCGAGATGGAAGCCGGCCATGGCGGAGCCTCGGGCCGTTTTCAGGCCTGGCGGGACAATGCCCGCCAAGATGCCTTCATACTCTGGGCCCTGGGGCTAGCCGACATCTCGACTTCCTGACATAGCCCGGATGGGCATGGCGGCAGGAGGTGGCTTACGACGCTGCGCAGCTCAACCTCCTCCACCGCCACCGTTGGCACCACCGCCTGCGCCGCCGCCACTGGCGCTACCGCCACTGCCACCGTTGGCACCACCACCTGAGCCGCCACCACTGGCGCTACCGCCGCCGCCGCCATTGGCACCGCCGCCACTACCCCCGCCACCACTGTTGCCACCGCCACCGCCATTGCCACCCCCACCTGAACCGCCACTATTGCCGCCACCGGCACCACCACTGCCTCCTCCGCTACCCCCATTGCCGCCGCCACCAGACCCGCCATTTCCGGTACCCGGTCCAGGCCCGCCGCCTGACGAGTTGCCATTGTCGTTGCCGGTATCACCGGGCACAGGACTCCCGGGCACCGTCGATACGCTAACCATGAAAGAGCCGCCACCGCAGCCTCCTCCACCGTCCAGCCCTCCGGTACCACAGCCACCACCGCCCGCGCCACTGCCTCCTCCCCCACCACCTGCTCCCCCTCCGGCTGCAGGCGCCGGCAGGCGATCATCCATGATCTCGGAAAGCTCGTCGTCGGAAACATCGCCGGCATCCCAGGACGAAGACTGTCCCCAAACGGTAGGTGTTCCCAATATCAGCAATGCTGATAACGTTAATGTTGTCCAGCGTTCCATGACCCACCTCTCATGATCACCTTGCCCATCGATACCCGCGCATTGTGCTGTCCAGACACACTGGACAACATACCGTTACACACCTTGATAGCATCGCGGTAGTGGCGCGAGTTCACCATCGGAAAAGCGACTGATTATGAGGCAGTAGAAGTCCATACCGATGTGGTCATGAAAACATGATCGACATCATATCCAGGGAGAGGAATTTCCCATTACTGGGAGATGGGGAGCACCGCGATTATGTGGTCGTCCAGTTCTTCGTCCGGCACATCGGGTTCGGAAACGGCAAAGTGAGAGACCCCGATACCAGCACGCTGCACGCTGCGAGGGTCGCCGGAGATCAACGGGTGCCAAGCGGCCAGACCACGGCCTTCATGGACACGGCGATACGCACAGGAAGGGGGCAGCCAACGAAAGTCGCCGACTCGTTCCGGCGTCAACTGTGTGCAGCCCGGCACACGTTCGAAACGATGTTCATAGTCGCTACACCGGCAAGTGCCGAGATCCAGTAACTGGCAGGCCACGTCCAGGGTCGCGATATCCCCGGTATCGTCATCTTCCAGTTTGAGCAGACAGCACCGGCCGCAACCGTCACAAAGGGCCTCCCACTCTTCGTGGGTGAGCTCGCTCAAGGCAAACCGTTGCCAGAAGCGTTCACGCATCAGTCCTGCCCCCCACTCGGAACGCGATACGGATCCAGCCGAACCGCCTCTGTGTCAGGCGGCATCTGCAGATAGAAACCTTGCTCCTCAACGGCCTCCATCACCTCGCTCGCATCGACTCGAGCCAGCCGCTTGTCGGGGGTCAACAACAATGTCGTCACGGCAACTGGTGAACCGAAACGCTCGAGCAACGCACCCGGAACTCGCTCCAGCCCCTCACGCTTGTCAACGAAGAGATACATTGCCTCCTTGCGCGGGCTTTTGAAGATTTCGCATATCAAACGGTCGGTCGTCATGCAGGAACTCCATCAGCCAGTGCTGTCTGCAGCGCCGGAGACAAACGTTCACCCCGCCATCCTTGTGGTAAAGGTAACGGATCGTCATGCAAGCTGGCAGCCACCAACGCTTCCATATCCCGGCGACGCATCAGTAATTCCGGTGCCACGCCCAGCTCACTGGCTTGTTGATTGACTACCGATTTCAGTGCTTTGATGCGTTTCTTGAAATCGCCACTCAACGGCGAAGGCAGCGCCTTGGGCAACGACGCGTCGGGCACCTGACGCGCTTCATTCAGTAACGCCAGCAGGCTATCACCCTCCCGCTTGACCAGAGACGGTTTGACATCCTCCACTGCCGCCAACTCATAGCGGTTTTTCGGCATACCTTCAGCGATAGCGAATAACAGCTTGTCGCTGACCAACCACCCTCTCGGCACATCACGACGGCGTACCTCTCCTTCACGCCACGCCGTCATACGCCGATAGGCCTCGATCTGACGCGGTGACAACCGCCATAACTGGCGATGACGTAGGTACCATAGAGCATCATCACGGTCGTCACGGCCCGCCTGCGACACCAGGGCATCGCAATCGTCCTGCAGCCATGACAGGCGATCCAGTGCGAGCAGCGATTCTCGCTGTGCCTGCCATATCTCCAGCAGATAAACCACGTCAAGAGCGGCATACTGGCACTGGGCATCGGAAAGCGGGCGTTCCAACCAATTGGAGCGAGTCTCATCCTTGGGTAGCGACTCCCCGATCCAGTGCGCCACCAAACGTTGGTACCCCATGGCCGGATCTTCACCAAGCAACCCCTGGGCAAGCTGCGTATCGATCAATGGCGATACTGTCACCCCGGCCCAGGCGCCCAGCACTTCGAGGTCCTCACTGGAGGCATGCAGCAATTTGATGGGACCCTGAGCAAGCATGTCCCGGCAGGCATCGGTCGCCGCGACAGCTTGCGGGTCGATCAAGTAGACAGGCCCACCGGCGGTGACTTGCACCAGGGCAGGCACAGGATGAAATGTCGATTCACGAAAGAACTCGGTATCCAGCGCCAGCGTATCGGCCTGCGCAAGCTCACGGCAAACCGCATCCAGCGCGTCAGCGGTGTCAATCCAATGGATGTCGGGGATCAAGGGCATATTCATTCCGGGTGGCAAAACGGCTGTCAGTCGCTTTGAAAAGGTTGACGACCGGTGAAAGCGCGACTCAGTGTGCCGCCATCGACGTATTCGAGTTCTCCCCCCATCGGCATGCCATAAGCCAGCCGCGATACGCGTAAATCTCGACCGGCCAGCTGAGCCGCAATATAGTGCGCAGTGGCTTCGCCCTCGGCAGTGGGGTTGGTCGCCAGTACGATCTCCTCGACGCCGCCTTCGTCAAGACGCGCCTCCAGTTGGTCCAGACCGATGTCTTCGGGACCGATACCGTCCAGTGGCGATAAGTGGCCATGGAGGACGAAGTACAGCCCCCGATAACCGCCGGCTTCCTCGAAAGCCAGCATATCGGCAGGCGATTCGACGATGCACAGGACACTTTCGTCTCGCCGCGGGTGACGACACAGACCGCATATCTCCTCTTCGGTCAGGGTACGGCAACGGGCGCAATAGCCTACCTTGTCCAGCGCCTCGGCAAGTATCGAGGACATGCGCCTGCCACCGTCGCGATCACGCTCGAGCAAGTGCATCGCCATACGCTGGGCACTTTTTGGCCCCACACCGGGAAGCACCCGGAGCGACTCCATCAATTGCTCGACCAGAGGCGAGAAACTCATCAAAAAGGCATCTTGAAACCGGGTGGCAAATTAAGACCGGCCGTAGCCTCCTCCATCTTTTCGCGGGAATTGGCCTCGACCTTGCGAACGGCATCATTGACGGCGGCCCCCAACAGATCTTCCAGCAGTTCCTTGTCTTCTTGCATGACGCTGGGGTCGATATCCACCTTGCTGACATCATGGCGTCCGTTCATGGTGACCTTGATCATGCCGGCCCCCGCTTCGCCAATGACTTCAGCCTCCGCGACCTCTTCCTGGACACGCTGCATCTTTTCCTGCATTTCCTGGGCTTGTTTCATCAGGTTGCCCATTCCTTCGCCCTTCATCATGGCTAGCACCTCTCGAGAGTGGATCAGCGGGCCGTTGTATCATGCCCCGTTGGTATGCGTTTCATCCGCTTGAGGTTGCGTTTGCACCGTGGTTTCCATCAACCGTGCACCGAACGCCTCCTGCATCTTCTGGATATGCGGGTCACGATGCAATGCTTCAACCGCACGCGCTTTCTGTTCGGCGTCATGCCGCTGTGCCAAGGCACGCGGTGTTTCAACCGTGCCGGATAACTCGCCGGCAACGATCGATAACTGCCGCTCGACGCCAGCATCGGCCAGTGCCTTGCGAATGCGCTCGACATGAATGTCGGCGTTCATCGCTGCCTGAGACGGATCCAGTCGCATGACCAATGTATCGCCATCATCACTTTCGACCACACAATGCGCAGCCAGGTTGCGGGTCAGTCCACCGAGTTCGAGCCGTTGGAACAGTGTCAGCCAGTCGTCGTGACCAAACTCGCCCGACGCCGACGCGGGTTCCGCTGAGACCGTTTCGGGCTCCGCTACCGTTGCCAGCGCCGACTCGGTCATCGTGGGGTCGGTAGCTTGGGCATCAGACGGTTCGCTCATTGCCGGGTCGGACAGTGGCTCGGCCACGGACGGTTCCGCCACCGGGGCATCCGATGCCAGTGGCTCGCGCGCCGCCACTTCGGACATGAGCCCCTCCGACACCGCCTCCTCGGCACCTGTGCTCTCCGCCACCGATACGTCTGTTTCCGGTTCGGCAGAGAAGGCTTCCGACTCGCTGACAGTCGATGTCGGCAATGGTTCGTCGGCAGGCGCCGACAGCGCATCCGATGCCTCCGTGTTCGCCTCATGCGCTTCCGTCACCGGATCGGCTTCCGCAGAGGGAGCCGGTTTGTCCGGTGCTGGCGTCGAACTGGGTGACGCATTCAACGGTAGTGGCGTCTTGGCCGGCTTGGGAACGCCTTGAGGCCGAAACGCCAGCATTCGCAGCAACGTCATTTCCAGCGCCGAACGCAGATCGGGGGCATGTTCCATGTCACCGCGCCCTTGCAGACCAATCTGGTAGTAGAGCTGTACATCCTCGGCAGTGAACCGTGCCGCCATCGCCAGCAAGGTATCACGATCGCCATGACTATTGTCCAAAGCCTCAGGCACCATCTGCGCTACGGCCAGGCGATGCAGTATGCCGACCAGATCGTCGAGTACACCGGCAAAATCCGGTCCCTGTTCGGCCAATGCAGCGACTTCAGACAGCACGCGTTGCGCATCGACATCGGCCAGCGCCTCGATCAAGGCCAGCAAGTGGCGATGATCCAGAGTCCCCAGCATTGCCGACACATCGGCATGCCGTACTTCCCCTTGACCGAAGGCGATTGCCTGATCGGTCAAGCTCATGGCATCACGCATGGAGCCATTCGCCGCCTTGCCCAGCAACCAGAGCGCACTTTCTTCGCAGGGCACCGACTCGGCATCAAGCACTTGACGCAAATACTCGACGATCGGTTCGGGCGGCATGTTCTTGAGGCTGAACTGCAGACAACGCGACAGTACCGTAACCGGCAATTTCTGCGGATCGGTCGTGGCAAGCAGGAACTTGACGTGGGGCGGCGGCTCTTCGAGCGTCTTGAGCAGCGCATTGAAACTGTGCGACGACAGCATGTGCACCTCATCGACGAGGTACACCTTGTAGCGCCCTTGGGTCGGCGCGTACTGGACATTATCCAGGAGTTCGCGGGTGTCCTCGACCTTGGTGCGAGAGGCAGCATCGACTTCGATCAGGTCGACGAACCGCCCTTCGTCGATCGTGCGGCAATTTTCGCATTCGCCGCACGGCATCGACGTAACGCCTTCATCGCCGCGTCCATTGGCCGTACAATTCAGACACTTGGCCAGGATTCTCGCTAACGTGGTCTTGCCGACGCCACGGGTCCCCGTGAACAGGTAGGCATGATGCAGACGCCCCTGGTCGAGCGCATTGACGAGTGCGCGACGGACATGCTCCTGCCCGACCAGTTCATGAAACGTGCGTGGACGCCATTTACGTGCCAGTACCTGATAACTCATGCGGCGCGGGATCCTTCAGCGATGCGGCCGCTATACGGCCCCAGTGAAACGGCGAATGTCGATGATAACGTGACGTGCCGAACGATAACCCGTCATTCTAGCGACTGGAAACAAAGGCGGAAAGCTCCTCTTCTCGATGCAACGACGCTCGCTTCATGAATCTGATGCCGCATGCACCGTTACCGCCAGCGATACCGCTTTCTCCAGGTCATTACGGTTCAATGCTTCCATCAAGGCGGGACGATCCTGGGTCAGAGCGCGGATGACATTGATGGCGCGCTGCAATACCCACTCGCGTTGGGCCTCGTCGTCGGTCAATGCGAGCAAGGGCTCCATGATGCGCGCATAAACGACGGTCGGCACCTGCCCGGCATCATTGCCCGGACGATACTCCCGGCCTTGCTGACAGACACCCGACGGTGTGCCCTCCGGTACGTGAAGCGAGCGGTTCGCCGCCTCCTCGCCGGGCAGCGAGCCTTCACCGGCCGCCAGCCACCCCACCGAGACCCCCAGGGCACTGGCCAGAACCACCAATTTGTCAGCCCCTGGCAATGACGATCCGCTCAAATATTTTCTTATCAAACTTTGTGCAATACCGGTGTCTCGCTCGAGAGCGTATGCCGACCGCTCCCCCATCGCCTGACGAAGGCGTAGGCAGAACCCCTCGACATCCCAAGCTTGAAGGCCATGACTGCGGGACTTAACGGATTGATGCGCCACGTCGGACTCCAAGCCATTGATATATCATGATCAATAAAAATACAATCAATGAATTACGCATATGGATAGCAATAAACATCTATTTGTGATTGCATAGAGCTTCATACTATTGCACCGTTTCCGTCATGAACGAAAAACAGCGAGTAAAAAAACCGGCCTCTGGGGACTGGCATCGTGCCGATATCGTAGCGGCCCTTCACAAGGCCGGCTGGACGCTGCGCAAGCTGGCCGCTCACCACGGTTATCGACAAGCGACCACGTTATCCGTGGCCCTGGATCGCCCCTGGCCCAAGGGCGAACGTCTCATCGCCAATGCGATCGGCGTCGACCCAGCCACCATCTGGCCGTCTCGCTATAACGACAACGTACTGCGGCAACATGAGCGTAAAGAATAGCAGCCCATCGGCATGAAGTCGCCCGCCGATAACTGCGAATACGCATGCCGATGACACGAGCCTGGAACGAGATGTGAATGCTTGCAGTCACCAGGAGATCATCATGCCCGAGAATGCACCGACCATACTGAAGGACCGCCAAGGCGGCATGGAGACGCCTCGTGCGCCTTCCGCCACTGAACGGATGGTGAAACAGAGACAACGAACGGCGTGGCAAGCCGACTGCGACAGCCTGCTCGCGGCGCATCCCTTCACGGGGGCGCTGACTCGGTCGCTGGACCCGGTTCCCGTGATCGACAGCCGCCTACCCACCCTGATGACCGATGGCCATCACCTGTTCGCCAACGTCCACTTCATTGCCCGTCTTTCGGCGAAGATGCGACGGTTCCTGCTGGCCCATGCCGCCTATCATTGTGTGGGAGGACATTTTCTGCCCACCAGCAAACCGGACAAGCACCGCTGGACGCTAGCCTGCGAACATACCGTCAACTATCTCGCGTTACTGGAACGTATCGACATCCCGGCCCAGGCAATCCTGTATCCTGCCCAAGCCGGCAAGGATATCGTGAGCGTATACGAATGGCTGGCACACCACCCCTGCCCGAGTCGTGACCAGCCGCTGGACATCCACCGGCCAGACCTACGGCTCGCCGGCTCGCGTATCGCCATCATCGATCCGGACTTCCAGCCGCACACGCCCGACCCGACAGTGGCTCGTGACTGGCGTGATCTGGCCGTGACGCACGCCTGCCAATCCGACATGATTGATCAGGAAATACTCACTTACCTACTGGCGCCGGTCGATCGCTAGCCACTGCGCCATGCATGGCAACAAGCCTGCATCATGCGTTTGCAAAGGGAGGTAAACAAGCCAATAGCCAGAGGCGATAACGGCCTTGAAAGGAGGCGGCCCCCGACAGCCGCATCCCGGCACACGCAGCCACCACTACCGTTGCTCCCTTCCGGGCCTGGCGGGGTTTGCGGTTTAGCGTTGCGGGAGGACCGACGAGGGCCACCATAACACCATTAGCCGATGGCTAATGCTCTCGGGGATAGCCGCGACATCAACGGCTTATCCGAGGGAAGCGCACTATAACAGTCGGTTCCCGCACGAGCAATAGCCCAAACGCCGCCGGACGCCAAGTCGCTGCCGACCACGCTACTCTCACGTCCTGAAGGGATACCGTCATGGCGATACATCGCCAAGAGGTGTAGCTTGATTGTTGAATGCTATCCATCGGGAGACATACAGCATGAAGAAGGATCCGAACAAGGGTTATGTCGCGTTTCTCGGTTGGAGCCTCAATGCCGTGGAAGCCGCCGAAAACTTCGACAGGCGCTATGTCGTCGTCGCTCCGCCATGGGCGGAAGCGTACTGCCAGGAACACGACATCCCCTACGTTCCGTGGGATTTCGAGCGACTCAACGACCGCTCCATGGAAATCGCCCAGACGCTGCAGGATATGGGAGTGGACGTCGCCATCCCACTATTCGAGGAAACCGTCGAATGGGCCGGCGCCATCAATTCCGTCCTGCTCGACAACCCCCGTCTTTATGGCCAATCATTGCTGCTACGCGACAAGGCGTTGATGAAACGCCGTGCGCAATTGGGTGGCATTCGTGTCGGCATTTTCGAGGAAGCTCATGATCATGACGATGTCATCCGCTTCCTCAAGCGCGTCAATCAGACGCTACTCAAGCTCGACGGCGACCCCAACGATCCCATTCATCTGAAGGCATTCGACAAGGCCGGCTGCCTCGGGCACCGCGTCATCCGCACGCCTGATGAAGTCGATACCATCCCCGAGGAAGAGTTTCCGGTACTGATGGAATCTCACCTCGACGGTTGGGAGTTCGCGGTCGAGGCATGGATCCACGATGGCAAGATTCGCTTCCTGAACATTTCCGAGTATGTGACGCTGGGATACTCGGTATTCGTGCCGGCAACGCCCGAGCTGGAGAAGTATCGTGCGCAGATCACCGCCCAGATCGAAAAATTGATCAAGACGTTCGATATCGATTTCGGCTTCATCCATCCGGAGTACTTCGTTACCAGCGATGGCGAAATGTACTTCGGGGAAGTGGCCTATCGGCCCCCCGGCTTCAAGGTGTTCGAACTTCTGGAGCGGGCTTACGGCTTCAATGCCTACCAGGGTTTGATCCTCGCGTTCGATCCCAAGACGACCGAGGAGGAGATCACGGCCTTCTTTCCCCGCGAGGTGGTCGACGCCAAGGGGCATGCCGGCTGCTTCGGCGTCTACCCACGCCGACGTGTGGTCAGTCGCCTGGAAATCCCGGAAGAGACCGAAGATCACCTCTATTTCGAATCGCATGAACTGACGGCACCGCAAGAGGAGACCGTAACCAAACGCACGGCCTTCGGGACCCACTGGGGGCTAGTCTACTTCTTCGGTGAAGATCCCCATACGATGCGGGATCTGCTGAAACATCAGGAGTCTCTGGATTTCTATGTATAATCCTAGAGAACAAGCCTGTTAATACGAGGAGTGGGCGTGACGACGCATGACCATGACGCATCCAGCGATGACGCCAGACTCAAGCCGTTGCTGGACAAGCTCGACGACGCCATCGCCATCCTGGCGGACGCCCCGGACTTCGCCAAACCCGGCAAGTTACGCCGGATTTTCGATACCGCGCGGCGCATCATGCTGCTTGAAGGGGGGGGGACGGCGCTCGAGGCACGCGCCCAGACTCTGGAAGACGCCGGTCTCTTCACGGGAACCGATTGGGCCCATCCGCAGACATTGATTCCCTCATTGACGACACTCTCGCTGAAGAGTCCCGACACCGATACCGTCATACTCGAAGCCTTGAGCGAACTACGCCTGCTCAAGGTGGCGATGGGGGAATACGCGCACCCTCAAGTCTCCAGCGAGCAGGCACACCACTACCTGACCCAGGTACTCGCCATCAACCTGGAGCTGCTGTTTTCCGCCCCGAGTGAAGCGGAACGCGAGACACAAGGCCGCCTGGCCACGATCACCCGATCGCTGTTCGCCCATCTGGCCGAGCGTATTGGCTATGAACATGTCATGGACAAGCTGATCGATGAGATATGGCGCATCCTCCAGCAACGCCCCATCCAGGTCGAACCGGTCAAGCGCATGATCACCCAGATCGCCGCTTGTCGTCTCGACCCGGATATCGACCTGGGGACCAGCGGACAGGGTGCCGACCGATTGATCAGCAGCCTGTTCGGGGCCACGCAAGCCTGCCGTGAAGATCCCGGCGTCGACGTCTATGCACAGCGCCTTGCCAGCATGGACAATGGTGCCTTGCAGTATGAAGCCACGGGCTTTGCACGCGCCATGCACGATACTGGCCTGGTATCGCCCTACCATGCGATCCTGATCCGGCACCTGCTCGACCAGGGCGACCATCTGCTGTCGGAAGCCCTCGGCCTCTCGTCGACGGGGCGTGATTGCCTGCTGTGCTACCGACAGCTCATTCAAGCGATCATCGAGGAGTCGGTCCATCCAGCCACGGCACAGGGGATATATGGCCTGGCCCTGATGCTGGAACGCGGCATTCTCTATCAACCCCCCGTGGCACCAGCGTTATGGCGCCAGGTCGCCCTGCCGTTGTCTGCCTGGTCTCAGGAACGCCTGACACTCGCTTATGGCGATGTCGTCTCCCCCCGAGCCAGGTTATTGGAAGGCGTTCTATGCATGCTTGGTATGCCGCTGGGTATCGGCCAGGGCAACAATCCGACCTGCCAGTCGGCACGCGCACTATCGATGTGGGCCTACAACGATCCTGATTACCTGCTGCAGATGGTGGCCTGGGCGGCTCGCGACGACGAGATCATCATGCATTTCGAGGGGCAGCCGATTTCGTCGATGGCCAGTCTGTCAGGTGTGGCCAAGGAATTGCCCATCGACCTGGATCCGGTCTCGCTATTGGTCGTTCCGCACCTCGATCGCATCTATGCCGAGATGGGACGTCGCTGTATCGGCCGAGAGGGCGATCCGCACCGCTGGGTGAATCCCGAATTTCATGGATGGTGGTCCGGTCGCGGGTTTCGCATCAACGTCGATGTGGCAACCGGTCAGATCACGGATCTCGAGGATTTTCTGCGCCACTTCTATGCCAGTTACCACCCCTACTACAACGGCAATCAGCCCTTGATCCACCCCCAGCCCGCCGGTATTGCCGTGACCGACAACTCGGCGCGTTTCATTGGCTGGCACGCCATCAGCCTGCTGCGTGTGGCACTGGATCCCAGCGATGTGATGCGTGCCTACTTCTACAACCCCAACAACGACAGCGGCCAGGATTGGGGCGATGGTGTCAAGGTCAGTACCGCCGGCAATGGTGAACGCTTCGGAGAGGCCTCGCTGCCTTTCGAGCAATTTGCATCGCGACTTTACATCTTCCACCACGACCCGCTGGAAAGTGGCGAACCGGCGAGCATTACGCAAGAGGAACTCGACCGGGTTACCGGCTATGTCCACCGCAGTTGGGGCGCCGATAGAGTCCCGGCCGCGTCACTGCAAACCGCCGTCGACAATTCCCATCGACCCTGACTGCGTAACGAGGCATCGCGTATTCGACCCTCATGGTGGAAAACGGCGTTGTAACCAGCGTGCCCAGAATGGCGCCACCATCATCAGGGCGACCATGCGGAGAAGATGGTGAAACGCCACGAACACCGGGTCGAGATCGAGCGCCACGGCAAGGATTGCCATTTCACCGATCCCGCCCGGGGCCAGCGCCAGCAACGCCACATCCCTCGGAACCCCCACGCTCCGATGAATCAACTCCGCGAATACGCCCAGCACCGCCAGGGCCAGCAACGTCGCGATGAATGCCTCGAACAGGTAACGTCCGAAGCGGGCCCCCGACAGGCCGTGAAACCGCGACCCAATGGCGCTACCCAATACCCAGAGCATCAGATTCATGCCCCAGTCCGGTAACTGAAGGCTAGCCACGCCGAAGCCACTGAGCATTGCCGTGAACGCCAATGGCGCCAACAAGGCCGGGGTCGGCACTTTCAGCTTACGCCCCAGGGGAATCAGTATCGGCAGGATCAGCAACAACCAGAGATCGCGGGTTGCCATGGCGACTGCGTTATCTGCGGCCTCGCCGCCCTCGAATGCCCAGAACAGCGGCGGTAGAATCAGCACGACCAACACCACGCGCAGGGATTGTGCGACGGCGATCCGCTGCGGATCACCGCCACTGCGATCGCCCATCATGATCATCGCCGTCATGGCGCCAGGCGATGACGCGAACCAGGCACTGACCGCATCGAAACCACGATAGCGATACCAGGCCGACGCTACCCCCGTCGAGATCGCGACACCGACCAACAGCAAGGCCGCGGACAACGGCCAATCCAGTACGCGCTCGGCCAACTGAGGCGTCACCCGGCTTCCCAACACCATGCCCAGTACGCCGAGGAAGACTTCCCGTAATCGTTCGGGAACCCGGACATCAACGCCACGCGCCGAGACGATCAAATTGGCTACCAGAGGCCCCAGCATCCACGCCAACGGCAATCCCGTCTGATCGAAAATCACACCGCCAACGCCCCCGACGGCCAATGCCTTGAGCAACGCTCCCACTGAGGCACTTGCCACCCGTCTTCTCCTTTTGTTACTTGCCTAACGGTCCTCATGATCGCATGAAAAGGCTGCCAAGCGGGACGTTATCGGTATAATGGTGTTTTGGCCGACTCACGAGAGATGCATGCAGCGACTCGACCAACTACTGGTGAGCCAAGGTCTGGCACGCTCACGAGCACGCGCCCAACGCCTCATCCGCCATGGCCGAGTCAGCCTGGCGGACACTGGCCGTGTCCTTGCCAAAGCCAGTGAGTCTCTGGATGAGAATTGCCGGCTGAACATCGCCGACGATCCGGAAGACCGTTACGTGTCTCGTGCCGGGCTGAAACTGGAAGCCCTGATAGAGCGGCAGTCCATCGACCCGACGGGAATGGTGGCACTGGATGTCGGGCAATCGACAGGCGGCTTCACGGACTGTCTGCTTCACTATGGTGCCGCTCATGTGATCGGTATCGAAGTCGGCCACGACCAGCTCGTTCCCGCGTTGCTTGCCGATGCGCGTGTCACCGTACTGGAGGGGCTCAACGCACGCCGTATGAGCGACGACCCACGCGTGTACGCCTTGCTGGCCGACTATGCTCCTCGGGGTTGCGAGTTGGCGGTCATGGACGTCTCCTTCATTTCGCAGACATTAATCCTGCCACAGCTCGCCAACTTACTGAGACCGGATGGCCAACTCTTGTCGTTGGTCAAGCCCCAGTTCGAACTGGGACCCGGTCAGGTCAATGAACGCGGAATCGTCACGGATAGCGCTGCCTATGCCACGGTCGAGTCACAGCTTCATCAATGCTGCCGTGACCTCGGGCTTGATGTGCTAGCCTGGATCGAGAGCCCTATCCAGGGTGGCGACGGCAATCGAGAATTCTTGCTGCATGCCCGACGGCAATGATTGACTTGACGTAACGGCATGGTAGAAACACAGGGCATCAACGCTTTTTGCCTAACGACAGGATGTTCACATGGCCACTGTAAAGCCACTTTTCACTTTTTCTCTGGGGCTGATCATCTCGCTCACTGCCTGCTTTCCTGCCTTGGCGCAGCAGAGTGATGAAGTGGATGAGGCGGTACAGGAAGCGAATCAACGCCGATTTCTTGAAGAGCAGTCGGAACGCAACCCGTTCTCAATCACCACTTATCGGCGCAATTACCTGATGCTGTGGAGTTACAATACCAATCCGAATGACACCCAATTTCGCGCTGCCAATGATGGTGTCGATGCCGATCACGCTGAGGTCATGTTCCAGTTCAGCGCAAAATTCTCGATGGCCGACGACATCTTTGGCGAGAATGGCGACCTTTACTTCGCCTACACCCAGCGTAGCTGGTGGCAAGCTTACAATTCAGAGGCGTCATCGCCATTTCGCGAAACCAACTTCGAACCGGAGTTCTTCATCAGTTTCGAGAACGACTGGCAATGGCTGGGCTGGACGAACACTCAGAACCGCATCGCTATCAATCACCAATCCAACGGGCAATCGGGCGACGAATCACGCAGTTGGAACCGCGTCTACCTGGATAGCGTTTTCCAGCGCGGTAAGTGGTCAGTCAGCGTTGCGCCCCACTGGCGCGTACCGGAGTCGCGTAGCAACGACGACAACCCGGACATCGAGAAGTACATGGGCTATGGCGATGTTACCGTGGCGCGACGACTCAATGATGATCATGAAGCCAGTTTGATGGTTCGGGGCAATCCCGGTGCGGGGAATATGGGAGCACAACTGGATTACTCATGGCCGCTCTTCGGCAACGTGCGCGGCCATATCCAGTATTACAACGGTTATGGCGAGAGTTTGATCGATTACGACAATCGCAACCATCGCCTCAGTCTGGGCTTCAGCCTTAACCCTCTGTTCAGCGGCAGCAGTATTGCTCGATGACGTCGCCAGCGTCGTCAGGCGCCCATTCACGTTAGTGCCATAACTGCTATGCTGTGAACGTTATTCACCGTCAGAGGAAGACTCTTATGGCAAGCCGTAAGCCCAATACCGAAGCCAGTACCGAACAACTCAAAGCCGATCTGCGCCATCTCAGCCAGACCGTCGAAGAGCTGGTGAACGCCACCGCCGATGACTCACGCAACAACATCAAGGAGCTGCGCGAACGCGCCGAAAAACGTCTGCAAGACACTCGTTCTCGGCTCGAAGCACGCGGTGGACAGGTCTATGGAGAAGCCCGCGACAGCATGCGTGAGCAAGTCGACGCCTGTGACAAGTATGTTCACGATAACCCCTGGACCAGTGTCGGTGTCGGGGCCGCCGCAGGAGTCATCATCGGCATGCTGATCGGGCGGCGCTGATGACGGATCGCCAAGGACCGGCAGAGCGTCTGTTCGACGCCACCAAACGGTTGATCGGCAGCCTGCTGAGCTCCGGCGAGACGCGCTTGCGTCTCGCCGTTGTCGAGCTCGAGGAAGAACGCGCCAGACTCATTACGCTGTTACTGCTGGCCGGTATCAGCCTGTTGCTCCTGTTGCTCGGGCTGGCCGTGTTGACCCTGTTCATCGTGGTGATTTTCTGGGAAAGCTACCGTCTGGAAGCCATTGGCGGCTGTGCCGCCGTGTTCCTTGTCAGCGGTCTCGGACTGGCGCTATGGGTACGTCGCCAGGCACGCCGCCCCACGCTGCTGAAAAGCACGCTCAAGCAGTTGGCTACCGACCGCGACCTCATGGAGGCAGACCGTGAGTCGTAATTCATCGCCGGCTCAGCATCGTCGACAACGCAAGGCGGCTCTGGAAACGCGGATCGAGCAGCAGCGCATCGATATGCTGGTCGATGCGCATCGCTGGCATGACGCCAGCCGGAGTATCGATGATGTCTGGCACGAGGCCATGCGCTGGAAGGCGCCCATCTATGCCATCAGCGGGTTGGTACTCTGGCGGGGCGTGAAAAACCGTAACACGCTATTGCGCTATGGCCGACGAGGCTTCACTGTCTGGATGCTGATGAAGCGGATGCGAAAATTGTTGGGTTAGTCGTGGTGCCCGTGTAGGCCATTACAACGCCTGACCGCATGCCACGCCCGACGCCCATGCCCATTGGAAATTGTATCCTCCGAGTTCCCCGGTAACATCCAGCACTTCCCCTATGAAACGCATTTGCGGCAGATGCTTGACTTCAAATGTCTGCGAAGAGATCGACGCCGTTTCAACGCCTCCCATGGTCACTTCAGCCGTCCGCCAGCCTTCCGTACCGGCAGGCTTGATACGCCACTGCTGAAGACATTCACGCCACGCCTCGAGTTGCGCGTTGGACAACTCGGCCAGCAGCGGGTCTTTGCCATACCACTCTGCCAATGCCAAGGCCAGGCGTCGTGGCACATGGTCGCCCAGCCAGGTCGTCAGTCGTCGTTTGGGTGTCGTTTGCCGGGCAGCGGCCAGTTCCTCAGCGGCATCCGTCGCGGGTAACAAATCAACCTCGAGCTCATCGCCCGGTTGCCAATAACTGGAAATCTGTAACATGGCCGGCCCGGACAAGCCTCGATGGGTAAACAGCATCGGTTCATGGTACTCGCCATCACGACAACGAGCGACTACCGGCGTACTGACACCCGATAAGTCCGCAGCCCGCGCTTTCCAGCCTGACGTCAGGGTAAAGGGCACCAATGCGGCGCGGGTATCGGTGACAGCCAGCCCGAACTGACGCGCAAGATCGTAGCCGAACCCTGTCGCCCCCATGGTGGGAATCGACAGGCCGCCCGTGGCGACCACCACCGCTCCTGCCTCGATTCGACCCAGCGATGTCTGCAGGACCATGCCCTCACCCAGGCGTTCGACGGATGCCACCGTCGTTTTCAGCCGAAGGTCGACACCCGCCCATTCGCATTCTGTCAGCAGCAATTCGACGATCTGCCTGGCCGAATCGCGACAGAACAGTTGGCCAGGTGTCTTTTCCGTATAGTCGATGCCATGGCGCTCGACCAATTCTAGAAAATGTTCCGGCCGATACCGTTTCAGTGCCGAGATACAAAAATGCGGGTTGGTGGAGAAGAAGTTGGCCGGCGACGTGGCCATATGGGTGAAATTGCAACGACCGCCCCCGGACATCAATATCTTCTTGCCTGGCTTGTTGGCATGGTCCAGCAACATGACAGACCGCCCTGCATAGCCGGCTGTCAAGGCACACATCAGCCCAGCGGCGCCGGCGCCGATCACTACGACATCAGGATTCGTCATGTACCCTCGGCATGCTTGGCAGGGCGAGTCCCCCCTGTCGAACGGCTCCCCGTCACTCGGACCGGGGCATGAAGCCGCCAGTCTAAGCGTTGTCCGAAACCTCGTCGAGCATGCCTCATACAAGACAGTCGCGCCGCCTGACACGACCTGTACAATAGCTATACAGATAACTGGCCGCAAAACCTGTGCATTTTTATCACATTGTTTGCACCGCGCAGAGAGTATGCTGCAACCCACTAAATAACAGTCATGACGACGAACTCTATGTACGCCCCGATTTCGACCGTTTCACACCGTATCGTTTGCCTGGCCAGTGTCCTGTGCGTGGCAACACTCTTCGCCGCATCCGTCGACGCGCAGGAACGGAACCGCACTCCCGTCATCGGGACCCAGGTCGAGATGAGCCAGTGGTCGGACCCACTGGAAGCGCTGGGCACGCTGCGTGCCGACGAGAGCGTCACGATTTCCGCCACCGTGACCGAAATGGTTGAAACGGTGAACTTCCGTAGTGGCGATGAGGTGGCAGCCGGCGACCTGCTGATTCAACTTGCCGATGGTGAGGAGCAGGCACAGTTGCGTTCTGCCCAGGCCCAACGGGATGAACGCCAGAACGCACTGTCGCGCGCGACTCAGATGCAGTCCCGCAATCTTGGGTCACGCGCCGATGTCGAGGACAATCAAGCTCAATTACGCCAGATCGAGGCGCAAATCGATGAAATCGACGCGCGACTCATGGATCATAAAATACGCGCGCCCTTCAGTGGCGTGATCGGTTTTCGCAACATCAGCCCCGGCACTCTGGTTACCCCCGGCGATGAACTGACCACGCTGGACAAGCTGGATGTGGTCAAGCTCGACTTCAGCGTGCCCGAGAGTTTTCTCTCCACTCTGGAGCGGGGCCAGCAGATCGTTGCCACCACGGCGGCTTATGATGAGCAGACCTTCAGCGGTGAAGTGACAAGCATTGGCACCCGCATCGATCCCACGACGCGTAGCGTCATGATTCGTGCCGAGATCGACAATCCGGATCGTCTGTTGCGCCCCGGCATGCTGATGATCACCACGCTCGAACGCCAGGTTCGCGATGCGCTGGTCGTCCCCGAGTCAGTATTGATTCCGCGCGGGGAGCGGCAGTACGTACTGGTGATCGATAGCGCCGACGACAACCGTATCGAACAGCGTGAAGTCAGCATCGGTGAGCGACGCGTAGGTCAGGTGGAGATCACCGGGGGCGTTACCGAGGACGAACTACTGGTCAGTCACGGTGTACAACGCGTTCGTGAAGGTGATCAGGTCGAGCTGCTGGGCATTGCCGACGATGAGACCAGTATCCGCGAGATTCTCCAACGCCATCGCGCTGATGAGGATGACACCTGATGCGCCTGTCCGATCTTTCCGTCCAGCGACCGGTCCTCGCGACCGTCATTGCTGCACTGATCGTGGCCTTTGGCCTGCTGGCACTCGAACGTCTGGCGCTGCAGGAATACCCCTCCATCGACCCACCGGTCGTAAGCATCGACACCCGCTATCCCGGCGCCTCGGCCAG
This sequence comes from Aidingimonas lacisalsi, assembly GCF_008079445.1. GTDB lineage: Bacteria > Pseudomonadota > Gammaproteobacteria > Pseudomonadales > Halomonadaceae > Aidingimonas > Aidingimonas lacisalsi. The sequence goes on from NZ_VRYH01000005.1 coordinate 149,718, forward strand.
TGTCGTGGAAACTCGCATTACCCAGGTGCTGGAAGACCGGATTGCCGGTGTGGAAGGCATCCGGATCATCACGTCATCCAGTGAAGACGGTCGTTCCGACATCTCGATCGAGTTCGGGCTCGATATGGATATCGATGCCGCCGCCAATGATATCCGCGATCGCATTTCAGGCGCGCGCGACAATCTGCCCGATGAAGCCGATCCTCCGGAAGTGCAGAAGGCGGATAGCAGCAGTGAGGTCGTGGTCTGGCTCAGCCTCTCGGGGGAGGCGTACACGATCCCGGAATTGACTGACTATGCCGACCGTTTCCTGGTCGACCGATTCTCGGTGCAACCAGGCGTCGCCCAGGTACGCGTCGGCGGTGGACGTGAATATGCCATGCGCATCTGGCTGGACCGCAACGCCTTGGCGGCTCGCAACCTGACCGCTGGTGACGTCGAAGATGCCTTGCAGAATGAAAACGTCGAGCTGCCGGCAGGCTCCATCGAGTCCGAGGAGCGGCAGTTCATCGTACGCTTGCCACGCAGCTTCGCGACGCCGGAAGCGTTTCGACAGTTAGTGGTCGATGAAGGCGACGAGGGTCACCTCGTACGCATGGAGGATATCGCCCGCGTCGAGATCGGCTCGGTAGAGAACCGTTCGTTATTCCGCGGCAATGGCGTGCCCATGGTGGGGCTCGGCATGATGAAGCAGTCCACCGCCAATGTCATGGAACTGTCGGAAGGCGTCCAGGCGGAAATGGAGCGGCTCAAGGGCACCTTGCCCGAAGGCATGGAATTACGCATGAACTTCGATTCTTCGGTATTCGTGTCCGGAGCCATCAATCAGGTCGTCATGACACTGTTCATCGCCATGGGACTGGTCGTACTGGTCATTTTCATGTTCCTGGGCAACTTCCGTACGACCCTGGTACCCGCAGTGACCGTTCCAATCGCCTTGATCGGTGCCTTCATTGCCCTGGCCGTGCTGGGATTTTCCATCAATCTGCTGACCTTATTGGCGCTGGTTCTCGCCATCGGTCTCATCGTCGACGATGCCATCGTCGTGCTCGAGAACATCAACCGCCGAATGCATGAATACGGTGAAACGGCCCTCGTGGCGGCATTTCGGGGCACGCGTCAGATCTCGTTTGCGGTCATTGCCACCACGCTGGTTCTGATTGCCGTGTTCGTGCCATTGAGCTTTCTGCAGGGAGATATCGGCCGTCTCTTTTCGGAATTCGCGTTGACACTGGCCGCCGCTGTCGCCATCTCCAGCCTGTTGGCCTTGACGCTGACACCGATGATGGCCTCCAAGATACTCAGCCCGAACATGCACGAGGGCAAGCTGGCCAAGGCGGTACATGGCTTGCTGGATTTCAGCCAGCGCCTCTACCGACGCCTGCTCGGTTGGGTACTCCGAGCACGCCTGTTGATGTTGGCCGCCTTCGTGGCATTGATTGCCGGAACCGCGTGGCTGGCGAACGAATTGCCCAACGAATACACCCCACAGGAGGACCGTGGCAACTTCTTCATCATGGTCAACGGCCCGGAAGGCGCCAGCTACGATTACATGGTCGACTACATGGACGAGATCGAAGCTCGTCTGATGTCCATGGTCGACGATGGCGAGATCGAGCGTGTCGTCGTCCGTGCCCCCCGTGGCTATGGCAACATCGAAAACTTCAATGACGGTTTCGCCATCGTCAACCTCGCCGACTGGAGCGATAGACGCTCGGCCTGGGAAATCATGTCGGACGTTCGTCGGAAGCTGGATGGTCTGCCTGGTGTCACAGCCTCACCGATCATGCCTCAAGGCTTCGGCCAACGCATACAAAAGCCGGTACAGTTCGTGCTCGGCGGCGGCACTTACGAGGAACTGGCCGAATGGCGAGATATCATGTTCGCGCGAATCCGCGAGGACAATCCACGCCTGGCCGCTCTCGATAGCGACTACCAGGAGACCCAACCGCAGTTACGTGTCGACATCGACTACCAGCGAGCGGCCGACCTCGGTGTCACGGTCAGCGAGATCGGACGAACGCTGGAAACGCTGCTCGGAGGCCGCAACGTCACCCGCTATGTCGACGATGGCCAGGAATATGAAGTCATTCTCGAGGGAGAGCGCGACAATCAGCGTAGCCCGGATGCACTCGACAATATCCGGGTGCGTTCGGATCGCAGTGGGGAGTTGATCCCACTGGCCAGCCTGGTCAGCCTGGAAAATTTCGCCGGCCCCAGCACCCTGAACCGCTTCAACCGAGTTCGGGCCATTACTCTGGAGGCCGAACTGGTCGATGGGTACCCACTGGGTGAGGCCCTGACCTACCTTGAGCGGATCGCCGACGAAGAACTTCCCGGTGAAGCACAAACCGACGTCAAGGGGGCGTCTCGTGACTATCAGGAAGCCAGCGGGGCGACCGGATTCCTGCTGGTCCTTGGTGCTCTGGTGGTATTTCTGGTGCTCGCCGCCCAGTTCGAAAGCTTCATCAATCCCTTCGTCATCATGCTGACGGTCCCTCTGGCGATGTTCGGCGCCTTGCTTGGCCTCTTCCTGAGCGGTCAGTCCCTGAACATCTATAGCCAGGTGGGGCTCGTGATGCTGGTCGGCCTGGCCGCCAAGAATGGTATCCTGATCGTCGAATTCGCCAATCAGTTGCGTGATCGAGGCAACGACTTCCGCGACGCCTTGATGGAAGCCTCGGTGACCCGCCTTCGGCCTATCCTGATGACCGCCGTAACCACCATGGCCGGTTCCATCCCGTTGATCGTCTCCACCGGTGCCGGCGCCGAGACACGTCTGGTGATCGGTATCGTCATCTTCTGTGGTGTTGCAGCCGCCACCCTCTTCACGCTGTTCGTCGTGCCGGTCGCATACGACCTGCTGGCCCGGCGAACCAGCTCGCCCGGCACCGTTAGACGACGCCTGGCAAAGGAGATGGCTGACACCCCGGACAGCGACTCCGAGCTCGACCACAGCGGCGTCTAGTGACTGCTATGCTAAGGGTAGCTATCGTTTGCAGGAGGAGATGCCCCATGATCGAGTTGCTTCCCCCCGGCGCCGCCCATGTGGTGGCGCTGCGCGCCAGCGGTCGTGTCACCGCAGGCGATCTTCAGCATGTGATCGATGCCATTGAAGGACTCAAGGAGTCACAAGCGCGTATCAGCCTCTATGCCGAGATCGATGCGATGCGTTGGATGACGCTCACCGCTGTATTGCGTGATCTGGGTTATGGACTCACCCAGCTAGGCGACCTGCGGCGTTTCTATCGTGCGGCAGTCGTTACCGATCGACACTGGGTTCGTCCCCTTGCACGTCTGGAAAATCGGCTGTTCAAACCGCTGGAAGTGCGGACCTTCTCCAATGCCGAACGGGAACCCGCGCTTGAATGGGTCAGACACTTGCCGGAAGCACCGGATAGTGCCGATGTAGGGACAACGGCCACCGCGGGGTGACAACTAGCAGTCACCCACTCGACGCCCCTCAATGCGGGTATTCATGACGAGTTCACCCGCCGGCGTCATGCTTTCGACCAGCATGGTGCCTTCGGCACGGTCACCGGAAAAGTGCATCTCTCCACTGATCGTGGCATCCGCCCCTTCGCCCTGACACTCCATGCGATAGGTCATACCATCAGCATGGGAATCCATCTCGACCAGCTCGCATTCGTCCCGATCGTCTACCATGACGATGCTTGCCTCGTCGATCTCTTCCTGAGTCAGACATTGCTGCTGCGTATCGTTCTGATCAGGAATCTGCATGTCACCTTCCACCGTGGTGTGGCTGGCGAATTCCCACTGACCCGGTTCGAGGTTGGCCGGTTCCACATCCGGTTCGGCCCATACCGGGCATACGGCGGCGACCGTCACTACGGACGCGATCCATGAGATACGACGCATGAGAGACTCCCCTCCAGCATTGTTGGTTATCTAGTTATACGCTTTCAGGGTAGCCCAAACGGGCTGACACCACCTATTCCTCGTGCTTGGTACGGTTGGGTCGTGTCAGCCAGAGCACACATCCCAATACGATGACCGCAACGCCTACAAAAAGAAATAAACGCGCAGCAACAATTCCTAACAACAGCATGGCCAAGCCCAGGGCCACGGCTATCGGGCCGATCCTCTTGCCCGTCATAACGCCTCCTGTCGTCACATATGCCGAGTCAGTGTAGCCGGGGAAGCACGTACGGAGAAAGAGTGCGATCCGGACCGGCTCATCGACCAGAGCATACATCGCACGCGACCGCCCATGCCCTGGTTCAGCCTGAACCACATGACAGCGGACGACTCACAGGCCTTGTATCACTACATACGCTCGCTCGAACCGCTGGGTGATCCCGCTCCCGACTCGCTACTGCCGGGAGAAGCGCCACCGCCACCCTATGTGGATTTCATTCTGGAGTGGCAATCAAACCGCCTTGTCGATGAGGTGGCGGATCCACGCCATCAGAGTCACGATAACGCGACCATGACGATCGCGGTGATCAGGGCATATAGCATCAATGACCGTGGTCTAGTTACAGTTATCCCCCCTTCCGCCGATAGCGCCTCATATCCGCATTCAGTTCATTAGAAAGGGAGTCTTCATGAATACCAGAATCGATGATAATCAGAAATGCTGGTTTCTTTCCGGTGTCGCGCTGTTCATCATTGCGATTTCCTGGATCGGCATACTGGACCGACTAGCTCAGGAATATATCGACTCATCCACTGTCATGGCATTAGCCGCTTTTGCCACGGCAAGAGGCCTGAATGCCATCATATCGACACTTCAATCGATTCAGGTAGAATTCTCTTTTGTAGGAGGTTTTGCCATTCAGGTCGGGCAAACCCTTGAACCGATCAACGATTTGGTAGAGCAATATTCAAGCGCCATGAAGTTGGCAATCGGCTCTCTTTTTGGACAAAAGCTTCTTATCGAAATCGTATCAGCCAATTTCTTTAAAATCGCAACAACAATTTTTGGTGCTCTTTTCATTGCTAGCCTTTATATCCGCAATGGTAAGCATGCCTCTTTATTCATGCGATTTTTTTCATTCATTGCACTCATACGTATTCTGATCGTATTGGTTGTACTATGCAATGGCATCGTCAGCCAAGCATTTGTCGATGATCTAGCACAAAATGAAATTGACAGTGTCGATCAAAAATCGGCGGCAGCGTCAGAGGACCTTAATCAGTTACAAATGGACTCCGACCTGAGCGGCGAGGAGAAACAAGCGATACGTTCCGATATCGAATCACTCTCTGTTGATAAACAGGAGGTTCGATCAGAGATCAATGCAATCCAAGAGCGCGTTGATAAATCGCGAAAGGAACTCACGGAAGCGCGAGATGCAGTTTATGAGCTTGAGGAAGACCTCAATGTCATCGACAAAGTCAATGTCTTCAACCGTACGGAGAAACACGAGTCACTACTGGAAACACAATCCCAGCGGGAAGATGAGCTCGCTCAACGTACCAGCCGACTCGATAGTGCCACGAAACAGCTCGAAGCCATCGAAAACGAGATAACTCACAAGGAAAGCGCCCTGTCTGGACGAGATGGCAATTTTCTCTCTGGCTTCAAAGGGCGAATCGATAGCATAAGAGAGGCCGCTGATCTAGGAAGAATAAAAAGCAAACTTGAAAGCTCTATTTCATCGTTAATCAACTTGATGGCGATATTTTTCATCAAGACTCTGGTATTGCCTTTGATATTCCTTGGGCTGTTCCTGAAAGGCTTCAAAAGCCTATGGAACATTGACCCCCGGGTATGGATGCAGCAGGAATATAAAAAGTTACGTGAGACTGACTGAAGTCATCATCAACACATGACGTTCGGTGTCCGGATTGACCTGACGACCGTTTCCGGACACCTTCGCCCCCTATTGAAAAACTCCTCTTACCGAAGAGCAAACACTGACACCCCTCCCCGATAGCGACTGGCAATGGCTGGAAGCCAAGGTCCCCGACGATCAGCAGCCCCTCTGGTGGCTGATGGGGATGGGCGTCAACATCCAGGTAAACGAGCCCGCTGGTTGGCGCGATGAAATACGGAATCATGCCAAGGCGATTCTGGAGCAAGCAGCTCCGGGAGCATAGCTGGGCTGCACTATCTAGGGTGTCATGGGGTACGGCGCATTATGGTTACCCTCTCGCCACAGTAGTCGCGATTCTCCAGGTCACGCCAGCCCAAGCGTCGATAAAGCGCCTGCTGGTCCGGGGTGTAGAGATAGAAGCCCCCATGACCATACACGTAAGCCTCTTCCTCGACGCGTTGTACTAGTTGCGAAGCGACGCCCCGACCACGCCATGCAGGTAGCACATAGACCGAGGCCAACCAAGGGCTCAGGTCGCGGCGATCGCTCATGTCGTCGGCGACAAGGCTGGCCATACCGACCGGCGTATCATCGTGCAGGGCGGCAAACACTGAAGGAACTCCCCCTGAACCGCACTGAGTACGAAATACCGCGATGGCGGTGTCGAGAGATCGCTCAGGGTGCAGACACCCCCACTCGGTATGAGCCCATTCGGCCAAGGTAGCGACGTGAGTTGAATCGTCGCCGATACGTGCTATACGGATGACTTTTTCCATGGCGCCGGTATTGATTCCTGGTTCGAGTGCGTGGTGCCAGGCGAAGCGTCCCTTCTGAATCAGACATGCGTCTTGTCAACATAACCGAACGCCGATTCGCGATACAGCCGGGTCGTATTTCTTCCCTCTGACTTGGCCAGATACAAGGCCCTATCGGCCTTGCGAAACAACTCATCAAAGGTTGGAGCCTCGGCTCCCTCGCTCAGACTGATGCCGATGCTGATGGTCAGGGTACTATGCCCGATGGGGATGTCACGAGCGATGGCGTGCAGACGCTCGGCCAGGGCGCATATACCATCTTGGTGCGTGTTTCCCAATACGAAGATAAACTCTTCGCCACCGTAGCGAGCGATCACATCCGCTTGACGACCCAGCTCGCGAAACCGACGGCCTAACGCCGCCAGCACCCGATCCCCTTCGGCATGGCCAAGGTAGTCGTTGATCTCCTTGAAATAATCAATATCCACGAGCAACACGCCGGCAGTCTGATACGCACGAATGGCCTGTGCCAGGATCATGTCGGCACGCTTGAGAAGTTCACGACGATTCAACAACCCCGTCAATTCATCCTGACTCGATAGGGTCTCTAGTTGAGCTGCCTTTTCTTCGAGCTGCCGGCGACGTTCAAGCAATTCCTGATACAGTCGATTACGTTGGGTAGCGTTGAAAAGAGCCCAATGAATGCGACCTCCCTGCGGATCATATAATCTGGTGTTGACTACGATGGGGACTTTCTCGCCATGATAAGCACGAATCTCGAGCAGGATTTCGTCACAGTACCCATCGTTCATCAACATCGGCAACATATAGCTGTCGAACAAGATCACGGATGCGGGAGTGAGCAATGACGCAAGCGACTTACCGATGAGGGCCTCGTCAGGAAAGCCGAAGACCTCATGGACATAGGTATTGGCGTATGCCACCTCACGCTGTTGCGATGTCTTGGTGCCGGACGTTATCAAGCAGCCACAGGGAAACGCATCCAGATTCAAAGGCAAGGCATTCATGCGTTGTTCTCTCTCCCCGCTTCATGGTTGCTGAAATAATCATTCATCGCAGCCCATACCCGCTCGGGATGCGTGACATGCAAACAGTGGCCCTCGCCCTCGATGATCTCGAGTTCACTGAGCGGCATTCTCTCGTGCATGTATCGCCCGATAGCCGGGGGCGCCAGCGTGTCTTGCCGGCTTTGCAAGATCAACGCCGGGTGACGCGTCTCAGGTAACAGATAGCGATAATCCGAGAAGAACGTGGCTTGCGCAAACACTTTTGCCGCTAACGGATCCGTCGTGCAGAAACTGTTGGCCAGTTCCCGGACGTGCTCTCCTGACGCTTCCGGCCCCATGACCAGCGGTGCCAGGTGACTGGCCCAACCCAGATAGTTCTTGTCCATCAGATCGATCAAGTCATGAAGGTCATCGTATTCGAAGCCGCCCGGGTAATCCGGCGGCTTGTTGAGATAACACGGCGAAGGCGACAGCATCACGAAGCGAGCAAAACGCGTGGGGACGCGCTGAGCTGCCAATAGGCCGATCATGCTACTGACTGAGTGTCCGACGAACGTCACGTCGTGCAATTCAAGGGATTCCAGAATGTCGATGATATCCTGAGCATATCCTGTTAGTGAGGAGTAGCGTTCGGCATCAAAGGCAGCCAGGTCGGAGCCGCCCGCGCCGACGTAGTCGAAAAGGACCAGTGTAAAATGCCGCTCGAGTTCAGGCTGCAGGAATCGGAACATGCTTTGATCGCAGCCAAAACCGTGCGCCAGCATCATCACGTGAGATCCACGGCCGACGACCCGCACATTGTTGCGTTGGCAAACCACTTGTGCCTCTGGCATCCCTAGCTCCTCGTCGTACTGTCTATTGCTGATCCCTTGGATCATGCATGCCATGCCTCATGCATCCCCACATTAGCTCTATACGCATTAACGGCCGTGATGCTGGAACCTTGAGTAGAGCTATCGTTACATTCGAGGTCCATAACGAAAAACTATCTCTGCCTCTCCATACCGTGCCCATGCCGTCCGACACTGGCTGCTCGTGCCCCCAGGGACGTATGTTGCTGAGTGCACATGGCTGTTGATGGACCATGGGCCACCGCCGCAAGTGTTGGCGAAATCGTCCTAAAACGTCACACTGGGCAAGCAGCAACCGACCAAAGGCCGGTTCGCTCGCCTCCCATATCCCGCATAAGGATGCTGCAATGACAATCGCCAAAGGTGATAGGATTCCCGACGTCACGATCAAGACCAACGGAGCCGAAGGCCCTCAGGATATTTCCACGGGTGACTTGTTCGCCGGCAAGCGTGTGGTGCTATTTGCCGTCCCCGGCGCCTTCACTCCCGGCTGTTCGAACACCCATATGCCGGGCTTCGTGATCAATGCCGACAAGATCTTCGGCAAGGGCGTGGACACGATCGCCTGTATGGCCGTCAACGACGCCTTTGTCATGGATGCCTGGCAGAAAGATCAGAATGCCCGGGCCTTCACCATGCTGGCCGACGGCAATGCCGAGTTCGCACGAGCGCTGGGCACTGACATGGATGCTTCAGGCGGTGGCATGGGAACCCGCAGCAAGCGCTTCGCCCTGATCGCCAATGACGGTGTCATCGAGTATCTGGGCATTGATGCCAAGGGCGTGGAAGCAAGCAGCGCCGAAACCGTGCTGGCTCACCTTTGATGTTACAGTGGCCTCGTGTCACCGAGGACTGACGTTAGGTTTTCCACGGCAAGGGGGGCGGCATCAACGGATCACCCACATAGTGTGGGATACTCCCAAAGCGCTCGCTGCCGGCCTCCCAATCACGCTGCGCCTCGGCAATCTCGGCCTTGCTATGGCCGACGAAGTTCCACCAGATCAGGATCTCCTCGTCGAGCGGCTCCCCTCCGACCAGAATGACCCGACTTCCCGCGGAAAGACTGAGCGTAACGCCCTGTCGTCCCCGCCCTAGATACGCCAGTTCGTTGGGCGCGAAGACACTGCCCTCGATATCCAGCGTATTTTCCAACGGCAAAACTGCGTATTCGAAATCGCCTCTTAACGGCAGTTGCAACGAACTGGTTTCCCGGCAAGCCAGATCCAGTCCCACCAAGGGCGAAAAGGTCAGCGTGGGAGCCTGGCGGCCGATGAATTCTCCCGTCAGCAAGGTGATATCGACCCCTGTGTCTTGCCAGTGCGGAAGCGTCGGGTAATGATCAAAGCGGGGCTCGGTATGACGATAGGCCGCCGGGAGAGCGATCCAGAGTTGTGCGGCATGCAGATCCGTTTCGCCCGGCACGGACTCCTCCGTGTGACTGATTCCTCGACCGGCCGTCATCAGGTTGACCTGCCCCGGTCGAATGACCTGTTCATGGCCGAGACTGTCGCGGTGGAGAACCCGGCCTTGAATCATCCAAGTGAAGGTCTGTAGACCGATATGGGGATGGGGGCCGACGCTCATGCCGCGGGAATCACCTTTGAACACTGCAGGTCCGGCATGATCCAGAAAACACCAAGCCCCGACCAGCCGACGCTGTCGGGAGGGCAAGACTCGATTGATAGGAATTCCACCGACTTCAGCAGAGCGCGGCGACACATGCTGGATCTGTCGTGTGCCGTCGACTACCGGACAGTCAAGTGACGATCCCAGATCGCCATCATTCACGAGGTTGCTCATCTGACATAGCCTCCCAGGTGCCGATCAGACCTTCGCCTGCTGTGAGTAACTCTGCATCAAGTTGGCATAGGCAGGCAGGTGGCTAGCCAGCAAACCACCAAAGCCTTCGATATCATTCCGCCAATCGCGGTGCAGTTCTCCACCTATCGCAAACCAGGTCATCAGTTGGGCACCGGCCTGGGACATGCGATCCCATGCCGCATCCCGCGTGGTCTGGTTGAAAGTACCGGAAGCATCGGTGACAACGAAGACCTCATAGCCTTCCTCCAGAGCGGAAAGGACCGGGAAAGCCACACAGACCTCAGTCACCACGCCGGCGATCAGCAGTTGCTTCTTGCCTGTCGCCTTGATGGCGTCGACGAAGTCCTGATTATCCCAGGCATTAATCTGTCCCGGACGAGCGATGTATGGCGCATCCGGGAAGGTTTCCTTGAGCTCCGGCACCATCGGTCCATTGGGTCCGTCCTCGAAGCTTGTAGTAAGGATCGTGGGAATATCGAAAAACTTGGCAATGTCGGCTAGCGCCAGGACATTGTTCTTGAAGTCGTCCGGACTGAAGTCGCGTACCAATGACAGTAAGCCTGCTTGATGATCGACCATCAACAGAGCGACATCATTCTTGTCGAGGCGGTTGTAGGTAAAGGACATCGTCATTCTCCTTTGCATCGCGTGGATACCACCCGGCAACCAGCACACCGGTGAGTGTGCCGGATCTCTCGGTTCAGCGTTAATCGGCATAACACGTGATGAATCGCCTCAACGCGGTTCACCACAACAGAACGGTTGTAAGCCACCTGTTATAGAGAAACCGATTACAAGAACCATAGACTCGGTAGACACTATTTTCATGACACGATTGCGTAAACAGGACACAAACATAAACTGCGAAGAATAGACTCTTCCCGAGTTGGTAGGTTCTCGCGGCGGGAGCGCCGCCCTAATTCAGCCCCAGAGCTACCCACTGACACCATTGCTAGCGGAGGGAGAGGTTTCAGGTCTGATCACGTCAGTCTAATAGCGTCCTGTAAGAGCTAGTGGAAGCTAGGAGCAAGGTGTGGGTCAAGGTGTGGATCAAAAATAGATTACCAATAAAAAAGCCGCTGAAATCAGCGGCTTTTTTCAATTCTGTGGCGGAGAGGGAGGGATTCGAACCCTCGAAGCCTTTCGACTTACACGCTTTCCAGGCGCGCTCCTTCGACCACTCGGACACCTCTCCGTCTTTTTTGCGTTCCGGTGACCAGGGCGCGCCCGGCGTCAGAACGGCGCACATGGTAGCGAGCTAACTCTCGGATTGCAAGTCGATTTTCGACAGCCAACGGCAAAGGGTGCGGTATCACGTCCACCGCTCGACGTATTCTTCCGGGTCACGCTCGGTCAGCAGTTTATGACGTCCGCCAAGCTGGCCAATATAGAGAAACCCGACGATTTCATCCTGTTCAGATACACCCAGGCCCTCCTTTACCGTGGGATCGAAAGCATAGTGCCCGGTGCGCCACATGGCGCCCAATCCCTGGGCATAAGCGGCAAGCAAGATGGCATAGGCGGCACATCCGGCGGACAGAACCTGCTCCTGCTTGGGAACGTTCTCGACATCAGGTGCGACCTTGGCGATCACGGCGATCATCAGTGGCGCCCGCAGCGGCTTCTTGCGAGCGGTATCGAGCGTTTGTGCCTCAATACCTGGGGACTTGCGCGACTCGGCTTCCGCAAATAGATCCCCCAGGCGGCTCAATCCATCACCGGTGATTTCAATGAAACGCCACGGGGTCAGTTCCTTGTGATCCGGAGCACGCAACGCCGCACGATACATGGTATCGAGTTGTTCCCGGGTTGGCGCCGGCCCGGTCAACTTGCCCATCGAACGACGTTCTTCCAGCAATGTCATGGCATCCATCGGCGTCTCCTCATACGAATGATGCCCAGCTTATCTTAGCGCCCTACTGTCGAGCCAGACGCAATGCGCTGGGTGGCTGCATTCCAGGTGTCGCTCGCCACGGGTTGATGTCCAGACCGCCCCGTCGCACATATCGCGCTAACACCAGCAAGTGTTCCGGTTGTGCATGAGCCATCAGGTCGCAGAAGATACGCTCCACACAATTTTCATGGAAATCCTGATGCCGGCGATACGACACCACGTATTTGAGGAGTCCTTCGCGATCCAGCCGTGGGCCTCGGTAGTGAATCAAGAGGCTGCCCCAGTCGGGTTGACCCGTCACCGGGCAATTGGATTTGAGCAAGTGCGAATGGAGGCTCTCCTCGACGATTTCGGCACTCGACGCCAAGAGTGCGGGAGTCGGGGTGTACTGGTCGATCGTGATGTCCAGATCGTCGAGACAATCGCCAGGCAAACGCTGAGTCTGTAACGCCTCATCGTCGACACGAAACAACTCGACCGACACGGAGGCTCCGACGGCAGTCGTCAAGTCGCGCGCCAGCGTATCGCGTACTGCCCGGGAATCATCGAAGGCGGTCTGATTGAAGCTATTGAGATAGAGCTTCCAGGATTTCGACTCGATGAGATGGCTGGACGTCGCCGGTAGCGTGAAGCGGACAATGGCGACTCTGGGCTTCCCACGTCGATCCAGCCAGGAAAGTTCGAACGCGGTCCACTCATCCTCACCGATGAAAGGCAACGACGTAGCGTCGATGCCCAACAAGGCACGATTGTCATCGCGCACAATCGGATATAACAGCCCGGGATCGTAACGCTCGGGGTACGCGGAATCTCGCCCCAGTGGAGCATCCGACAGAGAGGATGGTCGGTTCATAGTCATGGTTTCCGTTCAATGCACATGTGCGATGGGCAACATGACAAGCTCAGTTCCTGATGCCTTTCCCTTTATCCAGCATCCACAGTCCAACGGCGAAAAACACCACGATAAAGGCCGCGATCGCAGTCAATGCGGCACCTACCGGGATATCCGAAACACCCAGGAAGCCGTAGCGGAATACGTTGACCATATAGAGAATGGGATTGAGCATCGACACGCCCTGCCAGAATCCCGGCAGCAGATCGATCGAGTAAAACACCCCGCCCAGGTAGGTCAGTGGCGTGAGCACGAAGATTGGCACAATCGAGATATCATCGAACTTGTTGGCCACCAGTGCATTGATGAACCCCCCGATGGAGAACAGCGTGGCGGTCATCACCACGACCAGTAGCGTCAGCAAGGCATGCTCCACCGGCAATCGGGTGAAAAACAACGATACCACAGTGACAATCAAACCGACTCCCAGACCGCGAGCCATCCCACCGGCGACGAAACCGGTCAAAATGACCCAGTTGGGCATCGGCGACACCATCATCTCTTCGACACTGCGCTGGAACTTGTTGGAGAAGAACGATGAGGCAACGTTCGAGTAGCTGTTGGTGATCACCGACATCATGATCAGACCCGGCACGATGTAATCCATGTAATCAAAGCCACTCATTTCGCCGATGCGCGAGCCGATCAAGCTACCGAAAATGATGAAATACATCGTCATCGTGATCGATGGCGGAAGCAGCGTCTGAGGCCAGATACGAGTAAACCGACGCACTTCCTTGCCGACCAAGGTCCACAGCGCGATAACAATCTGCATGGGGTTCATTGACGCACCTCCGTACCTTCAACCGGCTCGGATTCCTCGTCATCGATACGAGGCCTCGATTCGCTATGCTGGTCGTTATCATCCTCGACCATCGAGACGAACATTTCTTCCAACCGGTTGGCACGATTACGCATCGACACCACATTCACCCCCTGCTCGCTGAGTGCCGTGAAAACGTCATTGAGTCGCTGCCCCCGCTTGACCGAGACCGACAACTGCGATGGCTCCGACAGCGTGACGTCGAAACCGGCGATGGTCGGCACCGTGTCAACGGGATGCGCCAGATCGAGCAGGAAGGTTTCCGCATGCAACTGAGCCAACAACTCACGCACGCTGGTGTTCTGAACGATTTCCCCATGGTTGATGATAGCGATGTTACGGCACAGGCTTTCGGCTTCCTCGAGATAGTGTGTCGTCAGGATGATCGTCGTGCCTTCCTCACGATTGATACGCCGCATGTAGTCCCACATGCTGCGACGCAACTCGATATCCACACCGGCCGTTGGTTCGTCCAGAATCAGCAGTTTGGGACGATGCATCAGCGCACGCGCAATCATCAAGCGACGCTTCATGCCCCCGGAAAGCATACGCGCACTTCCCTTGCGTTTGTCCCACAGTCCCAGGTCCTTGAGCAGCCGTTCAGCACGAGGCTTGGCTTCGCGTAGCGACATGCCGTAGTAACCTGCCTGGGAATGGATGATGTCCTCAACCTTTTCGAACTGATTGAAATTGAATTCCTGGGGAACCACACCGATATGGTACTTGGCACGTGCAAAATCCTCATCGATATCGATACCGAAGACCGATACCTCGCCTGCCGTCTTCTGCACTAGCGAACATACCACGCCCAGAGTGGTCGACTTGCCGGCGCCATTGGGGCCCAGCAACGCAAAGAAATCGCCTTCAGCGACATTGAGGTCGATGCCTTTCAAGGCATGAAAACCATTGCCGTAGACTTTGGTCAGCCCACGAATGGATAGCGCCGGTTCGGCCATCAAGAACCTCTATCATTCCGCGAATAAAACAATTAGGTCACTAAGGATGCGGGCAGAATTCCAGAAATCAATGCCCTTCTGGTTCCGTCATCGAAAGCGTCACACCTGAACGCACGACAGCGTATCACCTGGCAACGAAAAAGACGGCAAGCAAGATAGGAAATAACATCGGGAACGTGAGTCGATCGGGAGGCGAACCACCGAGCTGACGCACCGGATCGCGACCCTCACCTTGACTAACGTTGAGTGAAAATTGGAGCGGGAAATGTGATTCGACCGGGCTGGCGTTCCAGCTCGCGACCCTCACCTGTCCAACTCGACCTTCGCAAAGCATAGCTGGAGTAGGAACGTGATACGACCGGGCTGGCGCACCAGCTCGCGACCCTCACTTGTCCAACTCAACCTTCGCAAAGCATAGCTGGAGCGGGAAACGAGATACGACCGGGCTGGCGCACCAGATCGCGACCCTCACCTTGACTAACGTTGAGTGAAAATTGGAGCGGGAAACGAGATTCGAACTCGCGACCCTCGCCTTGGCAAGGCGATGCTCTACCACTGAGCTATTCCCGCGATCTGACCATGCAAGAGATGTAACGGATGGCGTCCCATAGGGGGTTCGAACCCCTGTTACCGCCGTGAAAGGGCGGTGTCCTGGACCACTAGACGAATGGGACGCAGCCAAGTTCCGATATCTGGCGCGGTAACATGATTCGATTGGGTGTCGATTCACCGGACTGGCGTACCAGTTCGCAACCTTCACCTTTCCAACTCAACCTTCGCAAAGCATAGCTGGAGCAGGAACGTGATACGACCGGGCTGGCGCACCAGCTCGCGACCCTCACTTGTCCAACTCAACCTTCGCAAAGCATAGCTGGAGCGGGAACGTGATACGACCGGGCTGGCGCACCAGCTCGCGACCCTCACTCGTCCAACTCAACCTTCGCAAAGCATAGCTGGAGCGGGAACGTGATACGACCGGGCTGGCGCACCAGCTCGCGACCCTCACTTGTCCAACTCGGCCTTCGCAAAGCATAGCTGGAGCGGGAAACGAGATTCGAACTCGCGACCCTCGCCTTGGCAAGGCGATGCTCTACCACTGAGCTATTCCCGCATGAACCACTTACTGCACCTCGGACTCGATTGGCGTCCCATAGGGGGTTCGAACCCCTGTTACCGCCGTGAAAGGGCGGTGTCCTGGACCACTAGACGAATGGGACGCAACACCTCGCGTTCGAGATGGCGCGTATATTACTGAGCCCCCTGTGGGCTGTCAAGCAACTACAACAGTGAGATATTACGTGATAACGAGCTACGCTGATTAATGCAACGAGGGGTGGAAATCGGACCGTCACTCGTTGTTTTATGGGCAGTAATGGCGCAGCCAACCGCCTATGCGTCAGTTATTTCGTTCGTCCGTAGCCAGAGGGGCCGTCATGCGCAAGAAGATTGAAAAGAGCGAGGCCGAGTGGCGCCATCAACTCACGCCGGAACAATATCGGGTCACGCGCGAGCAAGGCACCGAACCGCCTTTCAGTGGCGACTTCCAAGTCAGCAAGAAACAGGGAATCTATCACTGTATCTGCTGTCATGCGCCATTATTCGAGAACGAACACAAATTCGATGCCGGCTGCGGCTGGCCCAGTTTCGATCGTCCCTTGGGGCGTGGATCAATCGAAGAGCATTCTGACGACTCCATGGGCATGCAACGCACGGAAGTCGTTTGCGCCCACTGCGACGCCCATCTAGGGCATGTCTTTCCTGATGGCCCACCCGATACGACCGGGCTGCGCTATTGCATCAACTCCGTGGCCATTGCATTCCATCCCGACGAATGACCACCACTAGGAATCCATACCAACGGCCGCGCATCTGCTATGATGGGCGGCCATTGCATTGAGACGATAGCGACTCGTGAGGAGTGTTAGCATGCTCGGCTGGTACCCGGGACACATGAACAAGGCTCGACGTCAGATTCAGGAGACACTGCCCGAAATCGATGTCGTTCTTGAAGTCCTTGACGCTCGGCTCCCCTATTCCAGTGCCAACCCCATGCTGGCCGAACTTACCGAGCACAAACCCGTGTTGAAGATCCTCTCGCGTGCCGACCTGGCGGATCCGGCCCGCACGAATGAATGGGTCGAGCACTTCGATGCCCAGTCTCATACGCGGGCGCTGGCCGTCACCACCACCAACGCCAGGGAATTGAAGCAGATTCCCAAGCTGTGCCGCGACTTGGCCGGGCATGTACGGGCCGATCGTGACGTGCGCGTCATGGTGATGGGGATTCCCAACGTGGGTAAATCGACGCTCATCAACGGGTTGGCCAAACGAAAGATCGCCAAGACCGGCAATGAGCCGGCAGTGACCAAGCGCCAGCAGAAGGTCAGGATTGATGGTCAAGTTGCCCTCACCGACACGCCCGGCGTGTTATGGCCGAAGATCGAAGACCAGGCCTGCGCCTACCGACTGGCAGCTAGTGGCGCGATCCGCGATACCGCTATCGATTATGTCGATGTCGCCACGATCACCGCCGCCGAGCTAGCCAAGCGTTATCCCGACGCCCTGACGACACGCTACAAATTGAAGACACTGCCTCCCTATACCCCGGACCCGCAGTCGGAAAGCGTGGACAGCGATGGGCCTCAGCAGATCGACTTCCTCGCACAGGCCGGATTCGACGGAGTCGCCATCCTCGGCGATATTGCCGCCAAACGGGGGGGATTACGCGCCGGTGGCGAAGTCGACCTGCACCGCGGCGCCGAAGTGCTGCTACATGAACTGCGTGATGGCAAACTGGGGCGCTTGACCCTGGAAACGCCCGCGGACATCCCGACGCCGGAATCCGTGAATGGCGGTATCGCTAAAGACACCGTTCAAACATAATCGCCGAGGCCGCTCTGACAGCAATGGACACTCATCTCGACGCCCCTATGGATACTTCACTGCACAAATCCCACAAGCTCGACAACGTCTGCTATGACATACGCGGCCCGGTACTCAACCATGCCAAACGTCTGGAAGACGAGGGACAACGAATACTCAAGCTCAATATCGGCAACCCTGCCCCCTTCGGCTTCGAAGCGCCCGAGGAGATTCTGCAGGATGTCATGCGCAACCTGCCCACCGCCCAGGGGTATTGCGACTCCAAGGGATTATATTCGGCCCGCAAGGCGGTCATGCAGGAGTGCCAGCGCAAGGAGATTCCCGGCGTTGGTATTGAGGATATCTTCATCGGAAACGGTGTCTCCGAGCTGATCGTGATGGCCATGCAGGCACTGCTGAACGACGGCGACGAAGTATTGATTCCTGCACCGGACTACCCCCTCTGGACGGCTGCCGCCAATCTGTCCGGCGGGCGCCCGGTTCATTACCTGTGCGACGAGCAGGCCGATTGGGCGCCTGATCTGGCGGATATTCGCAGCAAGGTCACCAGTCATACCCGCGCCATCGTGTTGATCAACCCCAACAACCCGACCGGGGCGGTATACCCCCCTGAGGTCATCCGCGAGTTGCTGGCGATCGCACGTGAACATCGGCTAGTCGTGTTCTCCGATGAGATCTACGACAAGATCCTCTATGACGAAGCCGAGCACGTATCCACCGGCTCGCTAGCCGATGACGACCAACTCGTGGTGACCATGAACGGGCTGTCGAAGAGCTACCGTTGTGCCGGCTTCCGCAGTGGCTGGATGATCCTCTCCGGCGGCGTCGCCAAGCATCACGCCAAGGACTTCGTCCAGGGGCTCGATATGCTGGCATCGATGCGACTGTGCGCCAACGTGCCGGCACAACATGCCATTCAGACCGCATTGGGCGGTTACCAATCGATCAATGACCTGGTCTTGCCCGGTGGGCGTCTACGAGCACAACGCGATATCACCGTCGAGAAACTCAACGCCATTCCCGGCGTATCTTGTACCGTGCCCAAGGGCGCACTTTACGCCTTCCCACGGCTCGATCCGAAAGTATTCAATATCCACGACGATGAAAAACTGGTGCTCGATCTCCTGCTACAGGAGAAGATTCTGCTGGTACAGGGTACCGCCTTCAATTGGCCGGATCCCGATCACGTGCGAATCGTCACACTGCCGTGGGCGGAGCAACTGGGAGATGCCCTGGAGCGTTTCGGTCGTTTCCTGGAGCGATACCGGCAATAAGACCGGTGCCGATCGATACCAGCCAACGGCACATGACGAACCATTGATAAAAACGGCCAGGTGCTTGAAACACAACGGCCTAGGCCGTATCTAAGCTATCAGTGATCGCCCTGTCGGCGACTCGGATACAGACCACAGCGGGAGTTCTGGCAACATGATGAGAATCATTCTTTTCCTGGCGACCAACCTGGCAGTCATACTGATAGCCAGTATTACGTTGCGTCTGCTCGGCGTTGAGCCCTACCTCAATGCCAACGGGCTGAACATGAATGCGTTGCTGATTTTCTGCTTCATTTTCGGCATGGCCGGCTCACTGATATCCCTGTTCATTTCCAAGTGGATGGCCAAGCGCAGTACCGGCGCCCAAATCATTGAGCAACCTAGCAATGCCACCGAGAAATGGCTGCTCGATACCGTTGAGGAACTCGCCCGTGACGCCGGCATAAAGACGCCGGAAGTCGGCATCTTTCCGGCCCAGCAGTCCAATGCCTTTGCGACGGGCTGGAAGAAGGATGATGCGCTGGTCGCTGTCTCCGCCGGTTTGCTCAACCGAATGAAACCGGAAGAAGTGCGCGCAGTACTCGCCCACGAGATTGGACACGTCGCCAATGGCGATATGGTTACCTTGGCACTGATCCAGGGTGTACTGAACACGTTCGTGATGTTCTTCGCGCGCATCGTGGCCCATCTGGTCGATAACTTCCTGCGCAGCCGCGACAATGGTGGAGGCCTTGGCTTCATAGGCTACTTTGCGGTCGTCATCGTCGCAGAGATCGTATTCGGGCTCATCGCTTCGGTCATCGTCGCCTGGTTCTCGCGTTTCCGTGAATATCGAGCCGACGCCGCCGGAGCCAAATGGGCAGGCAGTGCGGCCATGATCGGCGCGCTGGGCCGTCTGAAAGCGGAAACCGAAATGCCCGACCAGATGCCGGATACGCTAACCGCCTTCGCCATCACCACAGGCCAGACGCGCAAGGTGATGGAACGGCTCTTTGCCAGCCACCCACCGCTGGACGATCGCATCCGCGCGCTCAAGGAGTCCTCCTACCGGCAATGATGAGCTCATGAACGAACGCCGAACCCCGCCGCCGACAGCCATGGAGCCAACTCGGCGGCTTCCGCCTCGAGCGCTACGGTCAGTGTCGAAAATTCCCGTCGTCTGACCTCGCCTGTCCGGCAGGCATCGAAGCCTGCCGGCATCCCTTTCTCGCATCGAGCAAGCGTCAAGCGGTCGTGCTCCTGCCGCACGTCGTGCACGGCGCGCACGCATAATCGTAGCGCATCCCAGGGCGCTAGCCCGGCACTCAGGGTCAATGACGATAATGCCGGTGGGGGTGTCAACGTATCGAAGCTCTGACGCCTTGGCAGCCCGAAACGAGTCGTGAGTGCGGTATATATCTGATGAGTCGCACGCAGCTTGCCATCCAGGCTGTAACCGGCCACATGAGGGGTCGCAATGGCCACATGTCGCCATAACGCTTCATCGATGGCGGGTTCGTTTTCCCAGACATCGAGGATCGCCGTGACATCACCTTGCCGCTGTAGCCGATCACGCAGCGCGATACCATCCAGGCACTCCCCTCGCCCCGCGTTGAGTAACCAGGTCCCCGGCTTCAGAGCCGCGATCCGTCGGGCATCCAGCAAATGCCGGGTTGCGTCGTCTCCGTGGCCGACCAACGGCGTATGCAGGCAGATGACATCGCAGCGAGCGATGATGGTATCCAGATCGACGAACGTTTCGCTGGGTTCGGCTGCCGCTCGGGGTGGGTCGCATGGAAGACACTCGATGCCGAGTGCCGACAACCGACGAAACAACCGCCCCCCCACGTGACCAACGCCAACGATTCCCACACAGCGGCGATCCAACTCCGTGCCCTGACGCTGGGCCTCGGTCAACAAACAGGATAACACCTGGTCGACCACCGCTTCGGCATTGCATCCGGGCGCACTGGCAAAGTCGATATCATGGGACATCAACGCTTCCCGATCGACATGATCGGTGCCAATGGTACAGGTACCGATAAAACGCAGGCGCGACCCAGCGACCAGGCGATCGTCGATACGGGTAATCGAGCGTGTCAGCAAGACCTCGGCATCGCGCACGGCGGCGGCATCGATCTCGCGTCCAGGCAGGCGCGTCAGTTCGCCGAGCTGGCCAAAGCACGCCTCCACCCCGGGGATATCTCGATCGGCGACGATGCGCATTGTCGGCCTCCTTGCGTCATGGAGAAGGATCAGGCGGTTTGAGCCAAAACAGCGTGCCGTTACAATAACATGACTCGACACATGATGAGCCGTTCCCCACCCGCGCAGCAGGAGTCGCCGTGATCGTTCGCTGGGAAAGTGACCATGACTATGTTCTCGTGCATATCCATCAGGACATGTTCGGTGACTGGATATTCAGCCGCGCCTGGGGGCAGATAGGCACCCAATTCGGTGGCCTTCAGCATCGTCTGGCGGACGATCATACCCAGGCGCTGATGTGGCTGGATGACGAAGCCACCATCCAAGCCTCACGCGGTTTTAAGAAGGTGTTGGAAACCCAGGATGAAACACCTGAAGGGCAGGATGCCGTCCGCCAGCTATCGTTGCTTGAATCATAAGCCGTAAGCTACCTACTATGTCACTAGCGGCAACGATCTTGCGTACGGTTCGGCGCTGATCGCTCCGTATGCAGTCCGGATCGAGTCAGCCCAGATAGCGTCGTCCATCGCGCCAATATCCCATCGACGATGCATGGGACGCATCCGTTATCGCGGCGGCGTCGCGCAAGCAGCCCCGCTCGGCAAGCCAGTCAGCCAGGTGCTCAGGAGAGCGAGCGCCATCGAATTCATACCCCGCCGCATCCACTAACACCGGGATACGCTCACCATAACGGGCCAGTAGCGTCTCATCGTCGGCGATCTCGACACGTGCAAGACCGACCTCATCGCTACCGAGCCTGACGACTTGCGCTTCGAGCTGCTCACAGAGGTGGCACCCCAGTGTCGTGTAGAGCGTCAGTCGGATCATGCATCCTCTCTATGTCGAATCAGAAAGACATGGTGCATGGCCGGGTTGCGCGAGAAGTCCGGATCGAAGGTCCGCGACGAGATATCCTCGACCGCATAGCGCTCGGTCAGATCGCTATCGATGCGAAAGCGCCGCTGGTTGTTGGAGAAAACCAGGGTCCCCGCCGACGCCAGACGTGCCATCGCCAGGTCGACCAATCGAGGATGGTCACGCTGAATGTCCAGGGTGTCATCCATCTTCTTGGAGTTGGAAAACGTCGGCGGGTCCATGAAGATCAAATCGAACTCGCTGCCGGCCGTCTCCAGCCAATGGATGCAGTCGTCTCTCACTACTCGATGGCGGCTGGGATCAAGCCGGTTCAAGGCGATATTGTCACGCGCCCAGTCGAGATAGGTATTGGAAAGATCGACACTGACACTGTCGCTGGCACCACCGGACTCCGCCGTTCCCAACGCCACATGCACCGTGGCCGCTGCCGTATAGCAGAACAGGTTCAAGAATCGCTTGCCGGCCGCCATTTCCGCCAGCATCCGGCGAACAGGCCGGTGATCGAGAAATAGTCCCGTATCCAGATAGTCACGTAGATTGACCCAGAAGCGTGCCGACCCTTCCTGTACCTGGAAACGCTCACCACTCGCCGCCTGTTTCTGATACTGCGAAGTGCCCGCCTGACGGCGACGCTGTTTGACATGAACATGGTCGGCTCGTACATCCAACACGTCGGGTATGACCGTCAGCGCGTCCATCAAACGACGCTGAGCTTGAGCAGCATTGACTGTCTTGGGAGGGGCGTATTCCTGCACGTGCACATGCTCGCCGTAAATGTCGATGGCGAGGGCGTATTCCGGCATATCGGCATCATAGAGCCGATAGCAGGTTTCCCCGCTACGCTTGAGCCACTTTTTCAATCGCTTGCGGTTCTTTTCCAAGCGATTGGCGAACATACGGGCCCCTTCGCCATGAGGCGCCCCATCCTCAGGCGTTCCCTGTGCGACCTGGTCCTCACCGTCGTTCCCCGGCACATCGATCAGTAACAGCTTGCAGTCCAACGGCCCGTTCTTGAAGGCGTATTGTTTGTCGGCGCGCATGCCGGTTCGGTGGCCGAGATCCGGGTTGCCGGTAAAGAGTCCCAGGCGCCATCCAGGAAAGCTGCGCCGAGCGAGACTGCCAAGTTCGGTATACAGCGAGACCAGCTCGGGTAACTCGCCTAACCGTTCGCCATAAGGTGGGTTGGTCATCAGCAACCCCGAGGCCTCCGATCGCAACTCCTCGGGACGCTGTAGCGTCGACAGCGATCCGCCCTCAAGTTCTATCAACGCCGGGATGCCGGCACGCATCGCATTGGCCTTGGCTGCAGCGAGCGCCTGGGGGCTCTGATCGAATCCGAACAGCCTGGCCCGGCAGCGTTTCCGTCCGATGCTCGCCCGTGCTTCAGCTTCACGCTTGAGTTCATGCCAAACAGCGGGATCATGTCCCGCCCAACCATGAAAACCGAAGCGTTCGCGTCGCAGGTTGGGAGCCATATCGGCAGCCATGAAGGCTGCCTCGATCAGCAACGTGCCGGAACCGCATAGTGGATCGACCAAGGACTCTCCCGCCTTCGCTCGCTCGGGCCAACCAGCACGTATCAGTAATGCACTGGCGAGGTTTTCCTTGAGCGGCGCATGGGCCTGATCACGGCGATACCCACGCTTGTGCAAGCTCTCACCGGATAAGTCGATACCCAGTATCAGTCGCCCACGATGCAGGTGGGCATAAAGCCGGAGATCCGGCGACCGCGTATCGATATGTGGCCGTGGATTGCCGGCGGCTTGCAGGGCGTCGACCACCCCATCCTTGACCGTCTGAGCACCGAAGCGAGTATGACGAATATGCGGCGACTGCCCGTGGAAATCCACCGCCAACGTCGTTCCTGAACGCCAATGCATCGTCCAGTCGAGCGCCCGGCTGGCCGCCTGCAATTGTTCGGGATGTTCGATCTCCTGCACCTGAGCAAGGCAAAGCACGATTCGGTTAGCCAGGCGCGACCAGAGACAGAAGCGATAGGCCTCCTGCAACGACGCCTGGAGGTGAACGCCTGCGACCGTGGTCTTGCCGATCCGGGCGCCGAGCGTCGCCAACTCGTCCGCCAACAGGTCTTCAATCCCTTTGGGGCAGGTGGCAAAAATATTCATATAATCAGAGGCTTGTGACATAGTCATTGACGGCGGCTCGAGCCCTGTCATGGTTCATATTCCTGTAATGTCGACTTGATGATGCACTTATGACAAATCGCTTGTCGACAGAACACCGGATGATGAGCTAGATGTAAAAGGGTAGCTACTGAAAAACGCATGCGTTTCCTGTTCGCGGACACCCTTGCGGCGTAGGCCTGACGTCAGGCATGCCCTGAACGTATCCTTCAGGCGCCGCGACAGCAGGTTGCCAAATCAACAACGCAGTTTCTGACAAGGGAGTGCCTGATACGCAACCTGATCATGAACGAGGACTATACGTTTGTTAGTCATCAATCAACGCTTCCTTCAAGAGGCCATCCGATGAAACGACAGAAACGTGATCGCTTCCAGCGTGCTTATGTTCACGGCTATAAAGCAGGCATTACAGGCCGTTCCCGTGATGACTGTCCTAGCCAGGATGTCAATCTTCGCGAATACTGGATGAGCGGTTGGCGTGAAGGTCGAGGGGATCAGTGGGCCGGAATGACCGGGGTCTCCGGCATACACAAGAACCCCATGGTGACGTAACACTCCATCGTTGCCCTACGAAGGCCCGTGCCCAAAACGCGGGCCTTTTTGATGTACCCCATTCAGCCGATGCGGCACTCCACACGTGAGCAGTACAGTGTCATTTCGTCACTGTCCGGTCGTCGCCAATGCCTGCGCGCATTCTCCCACCAGCGCCGGCCCTCGATAGATCAACCCCGAATACAGTTGCACGAGATCGGCACCAGCCTCACGCTTGGCGAGAGCGGCGCTTCCACTATCGATGCCCCCGACCCCGATGATAGGCATACCTGGCAATTGTCGACGCAACTCACGAACCACGATAGTCGACGCTTCATGCACCGGTCGCCCCGACAACCCGCCGTTTTCCTTGCCGTGACGCAATCCCGTCACTGCGTCGCGGGCAATCGTCGTATTGGTGGCAATGACGGCATCAATGGCATGCGTCGTCAGCGAACGGGCCACCAGAGCCACCTCATCACTGCTCATGTCCGGCGCAATCTTGACGGCCAACGGTACGCGGCGGCCATTGGCTTGGTCCAGACGCAGAGACTCCTCCCGCAACGCACTCAGCAAGGCATCCAGATGCTCTCCAAATTGCAAATTGCGCAAGCCCGGTGTATTCGGCGACGACAGGTTCACACTGATGTAGTGTGCATGCGCATGCACCTTGGCAAGACACGTCAGATAGTCGTCCACCGCACGCTCTACCGGTGTCGTCAGGTTCTTGCCGATATTGATGCCGATCACGCCGGTATAGCGACTCGACCGTACCCGAGCCACCAGATGATCAACGCCGCGGTTATTGAACCCCATGCGATTGATGATGGCACCAGCTTCAGGTAGCCGGAATAGACGCGGGCGAGCGTTCCCCTCCTGGGGCCGAGGGGTCACGGTACCGACTTCCACGAACCCGAACCCCAGCGCTCCCAGGGCATCCAGGTGATCCCCGTTCTTGTCGAGCCCGGCAGCCAGTCCGACCCGATTGGGAAAATGCAGCCCCATCAACTCTACCGGGTCGTCGACCCGACCACCGCCCAAAACGCCCGCCATACCCAGGCGATGGGCCATATCCAGCGCTGAAAGCGTAATACCGTGAGCGGTTTCCGGATCCAACCGAAACAGTAACGGTCGCACGAATCGGTACATGACGCTCCCTGTCGATGGAATGACGATAAAACGGCCGGCGAGTATAGCGCAGTCTCTCCGCCGGCCGCGAATCCATCATGAAACCTTCGTTACCAGTCCGGTGGATCGACTAGCCCTCGCCATTGCTTTCCGCCAGATCCACCAACTCGCGAATCGCCACCGCAAATAGCGGATAGCCCCCCTGGCTGCCTGAACGAATCTCTTCATACAGGTTGCACCAACGTTGATACAGGGAGTGATGCCGTGTCAGCCATTGTTCGACGCGAGGTTCGACATCTCTGGGTGCGCCCTCCATCGTCAGGACACTCACCGTCAGCGCCAACTGTTGCCGATCGAGATCATCGCGGAAGGTTTCCCGCGCTTGGGCCTGCCAGCTATCCTGCACACTCAATGAGTTGATCTGTTCAATGACCTGCGGCAATGACAGGCGGTGGCCGATTTCATAGAAGACTTCAGCGACACGCTGAATCTTTTCACCCGACTGCTTGGCGGCCTCGATCACTCCCAAGCCAGAATACAGGTTCGTGCTCGATGTCACGCTTCTGGCCAGCGACTCGGGAACGCCTGTCTCGACCAGTTCGGCCCGGCGCGCCTCCCAGACCTCGCGTTCACCACCTCGCAGTCGCTCGTCGAGGCTCTCTTGCAGTTGCGCCAACCGTGGCGCGAAATGCTCGATGCTATCCTTGGTCGTCAGACCGCTACGCTGCCGCAGGAACCAGCGTGTCCCCCGTCTCAACAAGCGCATCAAGTCGAGCATCATACGGTACTGAACCTGGCTCTCTACCTGATTGTCGAGTGCCTCGATCTGTTCCCATATCTCATTCAGATGGAAACTGTCACGGGCGATGATATACGCTCTGGCGATATCCGACCGATCATTGCCGGTCGTATCCATCAAGCGGCGCACGAACACGATCCCCATGTGATCGACCAGATCATTGGCGATCTGGGTCGCCACGATCTCTCGCTTGAGCTTGTGATCGTAGATCTCCGTCTTGAAACGCTCCACCAGTACCTGGGGGAAGATACGCTCCAGGTGCTGCCGGATATAGGGATCATCGGGCACATCAGAGGCAATCAGGTCATCCTTGAGAACGCTCTTGGCGTAAGAGATCAATACCGATAGTTCCGGCAGAGTCAGCCCTCCGCCCGCCTGGGAACGTTCCAGCAATGCCTCGTCGCTGGGCAGGAATTCCAGCTCGCGATCGAGATGGCCGCTGGCCTCGAGCTCGTTGATGAAGCGCCGGTAAGGGCCCATCCCTTCGCGTGACAGAATCTCGGATAATGACAGTGCCTGGGTCTGACGATAATTGCCACGCAGGACCAGCGTTGCGACATCATCCGTCATCTGCGCCAGCAACTGATTGCGCTGCTTGTCGGTCATATCACCACGCTTGACGATATCATCGAGCAGAATCTTGATATTGACCTCATGGTCCGAGCAATTGACCCCGCCGGCATTATCGATGAAATCGGTATTCACGCGCACACCGTTGAATGCCGCTTCCATGCGACCTCGTTGCGTCAGGCCGAGATTGCCGCCCTCACCAACGACGCGACACCTGAGTTCATTGCCATTGACGCGCAGCGCATCGTTGGCCTTGTCGCCAACCTCCGAGTCGTTTTCGTCTTCAGCCTTGACGTAGGTGCCGATCCCGCCATTCCAGATCAGATCCACTTCGGCCTTGAGCATGGCATTCAGCAGATCGTTGGGAGCCAGCTTGTCTGCCGTGATGCCGAAAACGGATTTCATCTCCTTGGAGATCGGAATCGACTTGGCGCTGCGGCTGAAGATGCCGCCGCCTTTCGAGATCAGCTTGGTATCGTAATCCTCCCAACTTGACCGCGGCAGTTCGAAAAGCCGCCGACGTTCAGCGAACGATTTGGCGACGTCCGGATCGGGATCGACGAAAATATGCAGGTGATTGAAGGCACCAACCAGACGAATCTTGTCGGACAGCAGCATGCCATTGCCGAATACGTCACCGGCCATGTCGCCGATACCTACCACCGAAAACGGATCCGCCTGGGTATTGATGCCCATTTCACGGAAATGCCGTTTGACCGACTCCCAGGCGCCTTTCGCGGTGACCCCCATCTTCTTGTGATCATAGCCATTGGCACCGCCCGAGGCGAAGGCGTCACGCAACCAGTGGCCATATTCCAGCGAAATCTCATTGGCAATATCGGAAAAGGTCGCCGTCCCCTTGTCAGCGGCGACGACCAGATAGGGGTCGTCATCGTCATGGCGGACGACCGCTCGGGGAGGAACCACCGTATTGCCGTCCAGGTTATCGGTGACATCGAGCAGCGCACGAATGAAGATCTTGTAGCAGGCTATGCCTTCCTGCTGGAGTGCATCTCGGTCACTGCCGTCGGGCAGGCGTTTGCAGACGAAGCCTCCCTTGGCGCCAACCGGCACGATAACGGCATTCTTGACCTGTTGCGCCTTGGCCAGCCCCAATATCTCGGTGCGGAAGTCTTCATGACGATCGGACCAGCGCAACCCACCTCGTGCCACTTTGCCGCTGCGCAGGTGCACACCCTCCACGCGCGGTGAATAGACGAAGATTTCGTAGGCAGGGCGTGGCTTGGGCATCCCCGTGACGCGTGACGGCTCGAGCTTGAAGGCGATATATCCTTTGAGCTCACCATTGGCATCGGGCTGATAGTAATTCGTGCGCAGTGTCGCTTGAATCAGCTCCATGTAACGGCGAATCAACAGGTCATCGTTAAGGCTGGCCACGTCATCGAGCAGCCGGTGCAGACGCGTCACGCTTTCCTGTATGGCGTCGGCACTCTGGTCGCCACTCGGGTCCAGACGCAAGGCGAACAGATGCACCAGTTCACGGGTGATGTCCGGATGATTGGTAAGCGTCGTGGAGATATAGAGCTGCGACAGTCCAAAGCGAATCTGCTTGAGATAACGCGCATAGGCTCGCAGCATGGCGACTTCCCGCCAGGCCAGATTGGCGCCGATCACCAGACGGTTGAAGGGGTCGTTCTCTGCGTCTCCGACCCAGATCCGCTTGAACGCTTCGGTAAATGAGTCGCGCATTTCCTGCAGGTTGACGACTTCACTACCGTGATGCTCGAGATAGAAATCATGAATCCAGTAGCTGCCATCACTGCGCTCAATCTCGTAAGGGTATTCACCAATGACCCGCAACCCCAGATTTTCCATCATTGGCAGGACATCCGAGAGAGGAATCGGGTTGTCCTTGTGGAACAGCTTCAGATTGACGCCGTCTCCTTCTTCCTCGACCAAACGATACAACGACATCGACAGGGGCGCACCGCTGTCGAGTTCATTGATGTGATCGATGTCATAGACGGCAGTACGTGCCGAGAAATCCTCGCGGTAGCCGATCGGGAAGGCGTCGCGGTAGATATCCATCAACCGGTTGGCCTGCTCTTCACCGAACCCTTCTACCATGGCGGCATGCAGATCGTCCCTCCAGTTGCGTGCCAGGTTGATGACTTTCTGCTCAAGGCGCTTGAGATGATAATCAACGGGAGCATCACCATTGAAACGCAGTATCAATTGGATGCGTGCCAGCACCGATTCGGACAAATACGTATTGAAATCGCCGAAGGTGGCATCGAGTTCTTCACACAACAGGGTCTGGATACGCACACGCAAATCGGTCGAAAAGACATCGCGTGGCACGAAGACCAGGCAGGAATAGAACTTGCCGAAACGATCTTCGCGAATGAATAGCCTGACCTGCCGCCGCTCGCGAATATTGAGGATGCCAACGGCCGTCTGGCACAGTTCACCGACCGAGGTCTGGAACAGGTCATCCCGCGGGTAGACATTGAGGATCTGGCGCAACTGGTTGCCGTCGTGGCCGGCAGGATTGACATCGGCCGCTTCCATGACCGCATCGATCTTGCGACGCAGGACCGGAATATGTCGTGGTGAATCGTTGTAGACGGTTGCCGCATAAAGCCCCAGGAAACGACGCTCGCCGATCACCCGTCCTTCGTCATCATAACGATCGATGGAGATATAATCCGGATAGGTGGGACGGTGGACGCGGGCATGATAGGCACTCTTGGCGAACGAGAGTAGCTCCGGAACCAGGATATAATGGTCGCCGTCGACGCCCAGGTCGTTACGGATACGCTCGCGGTAGTGCGGTTGGTCCAGCTTGAAGACTCCCAGCTCACTGCCCGGCACCTTACGTAATTCATCGTGCTCGTCCCCGGCCACGACTTCGTATTCATCACAACCCAGGAAGGTGAAATTGTCTTCGAGCAGCCACTCGAGGAAAGCAATCGCCTCCTTGTGGTCGGCACTCTTGACCTGCTTGGGACGCTTCGCCTTGAGTTCCTGGAGTGCCTCACGCACCTTCTCGCACATGGGCTCGAAATCGTTCACGGCGGTGCGGACGTCGCGAAGCACATCATATAAGCTGGTTTCGATCTCCTCGAGTAACTCCAGATCGGAATGGCGGTCTATCTCGATGACTATCAACGACTCACGCCGAGTGGGTGCGTTCTTGTCACCAGGACGGGCAAGGCGCTGCAAGCGGTTCGCGTCATCGCGCTCGGTTGCCAGAACGGCATTGTGAATGGAGTAGACCGTGATGCCACGACGATTGAGTTCAATGCGAACGGAATCCACCAGGAACGACATATCCGGGTGCAACACTTCAACCACGGAGTGAGTGGACTGCCATCCGTGCTCTTCGAAATCCGGGTTATAGACGCGGATCTTGGGGGCGTCGGGATCGTGAGCCTGAATGAAATGCCAGGTCGCAAGCGTCGCCCCGTAGATGTCTTCCATCCGCCGTTCGGACAGGTCCTCGATGGACGCCCGCGAATAGAGGATGTCGGCAAACGCCATGATCGGCTCAACCTTGTCATCCGTGAGCCGCTTGGACAGTTGTTCCCGAAACTGAGCCAGAAATTCCTGCTTCCCTTCGATGGCACCGTGTTGCATCAATCACCTCGGCTTGATCGGACCGCCCCTGTGCGGTCCTCGAATGACATTCAACATTCAGGCGCGACCCTGCGTCGGTCACGTTTGACATTAGCTTACGTCAGTCTTACGCCGGGCCCTACTCCATTACTTCTCTCTCATGGAGCATGTCAGTTATGCATTACCCCTTGACGCTGCGCCTGTCCTGACCCAAGCGACGCTAACGCTTTTCCAGCACCACACCACACTCGCAATGATGGGTCCAGGGAAACTGATCGAACAGCGCAAATCGGCTCACCTCATGTGAACGTCCCAGGCGGTCCAGGTTGTCAGCCAATGTATCGGGGTTGCATGAAATGTAAACGATCCGATCATAACCGCTCAGTTGGTCACAACTCGCGTCATCCAGCCCGGCACGCGGCGGATCCACCAATACGGTAGAGAAATCGTAGTCGTCAAGCGCCATTTCAGCCACTCGACGCCCTCCTTTTTGCCCCTTGAGTGCGGCCGCGAATTCCTCGGCGGACATGCGGGCGACATGGACATTGGCGACCCCGTTGGCTGCCAGGTTGGTCCTTGCCGATGCTACCGACGTACGGGAAATTTCAGTGGCCAGCACCCGGCGAAAATTCTCGGCCAGGGCGACCGTGAAGTTACCGTTACCGCAATACAGCTCAACCAGATCTCGATCATCACTCCCCCGAGTGACATCACGAGCCCATGACAGCATTGACTGACAGATAGCAGCATTGGGCTGGGTAAAACTGTTCTCGACCTGTTGATAAACGAAGTCGTGCCCATCGACCGTCAATCGTTCCCAGACATGGTCTCGCGCCAGTACGCGTCGCTGCTTACGCGCCCGACCGATGATCATTGCATCCAGTTGGTGTTGCAGATCTCGAGCTTCAGCTTCCCACTCATCGTCCAACTGGCGGTGATAAATGAGAGTAATCAGCATCTCACCGGAGAGTGTCGTCAGAAACTCCACCTGAAACAGCTTCCGACGTAGCACGGAGTTACCGCGCAGAGCGTCCAGCAGCCGAGGCATCATGCCATTGATCCGGTGACTGGCCACTGGATACTCATCAAGACGGATCACACGCTTCTGACTGGGGTTTTCCCTATCGACCTCGAACATTGCGTAAAACAGATCGTCACCTTCATGCCATAACCGGAACTCACACCGTTGCCGATAATGGCTTGCCGGCGATGCATATGTTTCAAGCGGAGGCGGGTCGAAGCGCGCGAACTGCTTGATCACTCGGTCGCGCTTGGCACCGAGTTGTTCGTCATAACGGTCGGGGTCAACGACGGGAACAGACACGAAAGATTACTCTCCACGGCTCATTGAGGATAAAGGGGCGATAATCGCGCTGACATGCCGTCTGGAATGAGAAGCCGTATCGGAGTGGCAAACCCATGACGGGACAGGGCTGCCGTCACCTCCTCCGTGTCCGCGGTCACCCAGGCATCGCCCTGCCCCCTGCCAGGGCTCGGCGATTTCACCACTTGTGCCGTACGCCGCGCGATGGCATCTCCCGAATCGATCCAGGCGACCGGCCATGGAGCCAGCGAGACCAACACGTCACGCAACAGCGGAAAATGCGTACACCCCAACACGACGGTATCCAAACGTTCATCACGCCATAACGGTGCCAGGCTGGCGGCTATCACTGCCATATCCACAGCCTGGCCGGCAAGGTAGTACTCGGCTTGTGTCACCAACGAATCGGCAGCGATACGCTGAACTCGGCAATCGGCAGCGAAGGTGTCGATCAAGTCCCGTGTATAGGGGCGGTTGACCGTAGCCGACGTGGCCAAAAGCGCGATGTGTCCACTCCGGGACAAATGGGCAGCCGGTTTGATGGCCGGCACCGTACCGATGACGGGCACCGTCAACCTGGACCGCAGTACGTCCAAGGCCAGTGTGCTGGCGGTATTACAGGCCACGACAAGAACACTCGCTTGGCTGGCAGCGACGGCTGCCTTGCAGACCGCGACGATACGTTCGATCAGCCATGCATCGGACTTGGTGCCATAAGGTAGCATGGCATTGTCACAGGCATAGACCAGCGCCGCTCCAGGCAACCGTTGCCGCAACGATGTGACGACCGATAGCCCACCGACACCGGAATCAAAGATCAGTACCGGCCCACTCACGTCGTGGTCTCCTTGAAGTGCTCCAGCAGTGAATCGATCAACACTCTCAGCCTCGTCGGCATCAACTCTCGCTCGGCATACAGCAGATAGACACCCATCGATGGTGGCCGGTATTTCTCCAACACCCTGACCAAGCGTCCACGCGACACTTCCGGTTCCCCCAGAAATGCCGGTTTCAGCACGATGCCCATTCCCAATACCGCGGCTTCCACCAAGGCACGCCCATTATTGCAGGTCAGCACCGGACGAAACCGAATCCGCTCCGGATAGCCGCCATCCCAGAGCGTCCAACCGGGACCGCCACTCTGCAGGCTGTAATGCAGGCAACTGTGGGCACTCAGTTCGCGAGGATGCGACGGCTCGCCATGCTTGGCCAGATAGGCGGGCGCGGCATACAGGTGCAGCGGCATATCCATCAACCGACGTGCGATCAGGCTGGAATCCTCCAGTTCCCCAATTCGGATCACTAGATCGAAATCCTCCGCCAGCGGATCGACACGCCGGTCTTCCAACACCACGTCGAGTTCGACAGCAGGGTGTGTCTGTTCGAAAGCTCGCAGGGCCGGCATCAACTCGCGCACCCCGAAATCCAACGGGGCCGATAAACGCAACCGGCCGCGGATATCGCCACGCTGTTCGCCCAACCCGGCCTCCAGTTCGACGAGTTCATCCACCAGCCGGCCGGCTTCACGCAAATAACGTTCGCCTTCAGCGGTCAACTGCAAACGGCGCGTCGTACGTACCAGCAACCGTACACCCAGCCAGTGCTCCAGACGCGCCACCTGCTTGCTGACCATGGCATTCGAGAGGCCGAGCTGACGCGCGCCACCGGCAAAGCTACCCGCCTCCACGACGGCACGAAAAATCTGCATTGCCTGCAAGCGGTCCATGTTCAAGGCCTTCGACGTTGCAATGCGCGCATTCTACCCTAGCCCCCGCTGTCGTGCGACGCCGTGACACGGTGACCCTTGCTGATCTTGCACACAACCAGAATACTGGTTATTTTTACAGTATCAATCAACGCTCAGGATGATCGCACATGCATGTCGACCCTCACTCGCGACCTGCGACGGACAAGACCATTCCCGACCCGTTCGCTCGGAGTGCCAGCGGCTTCCCCTCACCGGCCGACGACTACCGTGAGGCTCCCCTGGACTTGCACCGCTATCTGGTGCCACATCCTGCAGCCACCTTCTTCATGCGGATTGCCGATGACACTCAAGCTCGTGGCGGTTTTCAGCGAGGCGACCTGTTGATCGTCGACCGTTCCCTGACGGCCCAACGCGGTGACTGGATCATCGCCGTGCTGGACGGTGAACTCTGCCTCCAACAACTGGATGGCAACCGCCATAGGTCATGGTTGTGTCCCGCACACCCGGACCATGCCCGTATTCCGCTCGACGACGAGCACGACATCCGCCTCTGGGGTGTCGTCAGCCACGTCATTCATTCGTGTCGTCGTCAGTTCTGCGCCAATTGACATCCAGACAGGCTTTCCATGTTCGCTCTCGTCGACTGCAACAATTTCTATGTCGCCTGTGAACGGCTCTTTCGGCCCGAACTCGCTGGCCGGCCGGTCGCCGTACTTTCCAACAACGACGGCTGTGTCATTGCCCGCTCACAGGAGTGCAAGACGCTAGGCATACCAATGGGCATCCCGACGCACAAAATCGAGCCTGCCCAACGGCGTCATCTCCATCTGTGCTCTTCGAACTACGCGCTGTATGGTGACCTGTCAGCACGCGTCCAGCAGGTCATCAGCACACGCGTTCCGGCGCTGGACCCCTACTCCATCGATGAGTGCTTTCTCGACCTGCATGGGCTCGCGACCGACGAGCTCGAAGCACTGGCTCACTCGCTGGTACACAGCGTGGATAAAGACGTCGGGATCCCCGTATCGGTAGGTATCGCACCGACACGCACACTGGCCAAACTGGCCAACCAGCGAGCCAAACGTCAACCGCACGCGTCCCAGGTATGCGTCTGGACACATCATGACGATCCGTGCCTGTCCGCCTGGTTGCGGGAACTGCCCTTGAATGCCGTCTGGGGGGTAGGAGAACGTTTGCAGTCCGCCTTGACCGGCCAGGGCATCATGACGGCAGCCGCCCTGCGGGATGCCCCCCAGGCATGGCTGAAACGCCGCTTCAACGTCGTGGTGGCACGTACCGCCCGAGAGCTTGGCGGTACCCCTTGTCTGACGCCTCAGGAACTCGATGTACCGCGGCGCCATATTCTGTGCTCGCGCTCGTTCGGCCGTTCACTGAACGATCCTCGCGAGTTGGCTGAAGCACTCCGCCATCACTGCCAGCAGGCGGGCGAGAAGCTACGCCGCGACAGTATGCAAGCAGGTGCCGTCGGTGTCTTCCTGCGCACCAATCCTTTTCAGGACCAGCCACAGCAACGCAGCAGTCTATGGGCATGCTTACCCTGCCCCAGTGCCGATACTCGCCATCTCAACCACTATGCCCAGCAATTGCTCGGCAGTCTGTGGCGTGAAAGCCATGCCTACCATAAGCTGGGTATCATGCTCGCCGAGTTGACATCGCGACGCTACCAGCAGGCCAATCTCTTCGAGAGTCACGATTCGCCTCAGCAAGAGCGGCTGATGTCGGTCTGGGACAATGTCCGGCAACGATTCGGGCACGAAGCCCTGACACTGGGAGTCCAAGCAACCAATGCCAGTTGGCGAATGCAGAGCCGTCAACGCTCCCCACGCTATACGACGCGTTGGGAGGAGCTGCCCAAGGTCAGCGGTCGTTGACGGCCATGCAGCGTGGTGTCAGGTCGTGACCGGTTCTGGAGCGGCATTCAGTTCAGCATAAAGTTGCGGGTAGGCCTCTTGTAGTTGCTCCAGTTTGACGGAGGCACCCTCCGGCAAGGCATTGGCCAGACGTTGCAGATCTGCCTCGTCGAAATGCTCATGAATCAGAGGAAACAGCGATTGCCGTTCTTCACGAAGATAAGCACGATGCGCATCAAGGTATGCCTTGAGATCGTCGGCAAATCGATCCATGGGTATCACTGCATCCATCAGGATCATGTCGATATCCTGGGACAAACGCATCAACCGCTCATGAAGCGCCTTGTAGTCATCCGCCAGGCGGCGACTCAATTCAACGGATTGCGGCGCTTTGGCAGATAGTTGCTCACTGCAGATACGCTCCAGAGGTACAGTAAAGTCATCCATGTAATCGAGAATGTAATCAACGACCTCGCGAACCAATTGAAAGTCGGGACGCTCACCGGCGGCAAGCGTCTTGTGCTTGAGTTGAAGCACATGCAACAGACGCGCCATGTTGGCATGATCCAGACGCAGTTGGGTCAACATCGGCATCACAGAGCCTCCTCTGCAGTCGAAGGCGAATGTCAGTATGTCATTGGATTCGCCACCGGGGCCTCGGTTCAATGGCCATGAGTCAGTCAGGATGGGTTGAATCGTAAGGATAGACCCTAACGGCGCCGCCGTCGCGTTATTCAATTTTATCAAATGATTTCAAGGTATTATGGATCTTTTCAGCCACCATCAGTCACAAGACAGCGCGCCGCTGGCCTACCGTATGCGGCCCCGGCGATTGACGGACTATATCGGCCAACAGGCGCTGGTCGGGCCGGACAAACCTCTCCGTCGAATGGCGGAAACGGCAGCCGTACGTTCCATGATCCTGTGGGGACCTCCGGGAGTCGGCAAGACGACACTGGCGGAAATCCTGGCCAACGAATCGGAGGCCGAACTGGAGCATCTGTCCGCGGTGATGGCGGGTGTCAAAGAGATTCGTGCCGCAGTGGAGCGGGCGCGTTTCGCACAATCCCAAGGGCGTAGCACACTGCTCTTCCTCGACGAAATCCACCGTCTCAACAAGAGCCAACAGGACGCTCTGTTACCCCACGTGGAATCGGGGCTACTGACCCTGATCGGCGCCACGACTGAAAATCCGTCGTTCGAGGTCAATTCGGCCCTACTGTCTCGCGCACGCGTTTATGTACTCAAGGCACTCGATGAATCGGAGTTGCTCGAGGTCATGCACCAGGCTCTGAAAGACGACGAACGCGGTCTCGGCAAACGACGGATTCATGTTGACGATGAGGTGCTGGCCAAACTTGCACGCGCCGCCGACGGCGATGCACGCCGCGCGCTGGGCTTACTGGAAACGGCATGCGACTTTACGACCACCGAGGAACACGGTGAACGACTATCGGACGACGCCATCGCGGATGTCATCGGTCATCGCGCCAGTGCATTCGACAAACAGGGAGATCACTACTACGACCTGCTATCGGCCATCCACAAGTCGGTCCGTTCATCGCGCCCCGATGCCGCCCTGCTTTACATGGCCCAGTTCATTCAGGGTGGCGGCGACCCGCTGGATGTCATCAGGCGCTTGTCGGCCATTGCCTCGGAGGATGTTGGTAACGCCGACCCCCGCGCCCTGCCGTTGGTGATA
Organism: Aidingimonas lacisalsi; assembly: GCF_008079445.1. Lineage (GTDB taxonomy): Bacteria > Pseudomonadota > Gammaproteobacteria > Pseudomonadales > Halomonadaceae > Aidingimonas > Aidingimonas lacisalsi. The sequence goes on from NZ_VRYH01000005.1 coordinate 187,094, forward strand.
GCCGCCTGGGATGCGTTCCTGCGTTTAGGCGACTATGAAGGACAGCGTGCTATCGCCCACGCCGCCATCCACTTGGCGGTTGCTCCCAAGAGCAATGCCATCGATCAGGCCTGGAACGCGGCGAAAGCGTTTGTCACCGAGCATCCTGACCTCGAGGTTCCCACCTACCTGCGCAATGCACCGACCAAACTGATGGCCGAACTGGGCCATGGTGAAGGCTACCGTTACGCTCACAACGAACCAAACGGCTACCCCGCAGGTAGCGGACATGACTGCTGGCCTGACGGGACCCCGAAAGCCGCCTTCTATACCCCCAGTGACCATGGGCAAGAAGCGCGCTTCAAACAGATCATGGAGTGGCGGGCAACACTGGATAGTCAAGCGGATGAGTGAGACACCGGGTCGGTGCGACGAGCGGTACCGCAAGCCCCAACCCGGTGCCGGTCACGTGATCATTCACTCTCGCGAATCACGTCCACTCCGTCGGGGATGTCGAATTCAAAGTGCGAGTCATCGATATTGGCATTGACCTGGATCGAAGAAAACTCGATCGCCGTACGCTGACCTGTGCTGTCGGTCATTTCCAGCATGGTCAGACGCTCGTCGCCATCGAAAGCCATGGACAACTCCTCGAACAACGTATCGGCGGTCTGCGGTGTCAGCGTGAAGACATCGTGTCCCTCCTGTTGCTGATAGTCCACGTCATAACTATCAGTCAGATCCGACGCGTCACCGGAAAGCAGCAACGCCGGTGTGTGAGTAATACGCTGATCCAGGCCTCGAACCGTCACCTGCTCCAGATCGGGGTCGTAAAGATAGACGTCCTCGCCATCCGAAACGACTTCCTGCCGGTAGGGGGCATTTACCTCCCACCGGAACTGGCCAGGTCGCGACAGCCACATGCGGCCGTTCGCCTCCTGCAAACGTTCGCCACTGCCATCGAGAATATGCTGTTCGAAATCAGCCCGGTAAGTTTCCAGCGGCTCCAGCAATGCGGTCAACCGATCAGCTCCCTCATCGGCACTGACGGATAGCGGCAACATCGCGGCGGAGAGGGGCAGTAGCAGTAACGACGTCTTAAACTTCATGTTTGCTCCTTGGACTCAGCATCTTGCCAAGTGTGGCACCTGGCTCATGGACAATCCGATACATCAGGAGTTGCCCTCATCACCCGGCTTCCTCGTTTGCTGCATATTTCCTCACTACGTATCGACACCACGATCATCCATCCCCTACGGGTGGCGGTGCCAGGACTTCACGTGAACCATTGGTTCCCATCGACGACACGACACCTGCACTCTCCATGGCCTCGACCAGCCGTGCAGCCCGGTTGTAGCCGATCTTGAAACGCCGCTGTACTGCCGAAATAGACGCTCGGCGCGACTCGGTCACGAACATCACGGCTTCGTCATACAAGGCGTCTCGTTCGGGGTCTTCATTTTCACCACCCCCGTCAGCTGCCAGGCCGGTCAAGGCATCGGCAGAGACGCCGCCTGACAGTATCTCCTCGACGTATTCCGGCTCACCGCGCCGCTTCCAGTCTTCCACGACACGATGCACTTCGTCATCATCGACGAATGCCCCGTGAATACGCATCGGCTGGCCGGCACCGGGCGGCAGATACAACATGTCGCCATGGCCAAGCAGATTCTCGGCCCCCCCTTGGTCGAGGATCGTGCGGGAATCCACTCTCGAGGACACCTGAAACGCCATCCGCGAGGGGATATTGGCCTTGATCAACCCCGTAACGACATCCACAGAGGGGCGTTGTGTCGCCAGAATCAAGTGAATCCCTGCAGCACGCGCCTTCTGGGCGAGTCGTGCGATCAGCTCCTCGACTTTCTTGCCAACGATCATGAACATGTCAGCGAATTCATCGATGACGACCACGATGTACGACAGCTTTTCCAGGACCGGCGGCTGTTCATGCATCTGCCAGGGTTGAGGTTCCCACAGAGGATCAGCGACCTGGGCGCCCGCGCGTTCGGCTTCATCGAGTTTTTCATTGAAGCCAGCGATATTGCGTACTCCCATGGCTGCCATCAGCTTGTAACGACGCTCCATTTCCGCAACGCACCAGCGCAAGGCATTGGCGGCCTCTTTCATGTCGGTCACAACCGGTGCCAGCAAATGCGGGATGCCATCATAGACCGACAATTCCAGCATCTTGGGATCGACCATGATCAGTCGCAATTCGTCCGGCGATGCCTTGAGCAGCATGGAAATCAACATGGCGTTGACCCCCACCGACTTGCCCGACCCCGTGGTGCCAGCCACCAGCAAGTGCGGCATCTTGCCCAGGTTGGCCACCACCGATGCCCCACCGATATCCTGCCCCAGCGCCAGCGTCAACGCCGAATCGGGTTGCTGGTAACGGTCGGAGTCGATCACTTCGCGTAGCCGGATCATCGCCCGTTTCGGGTTGGGAATTTCAATACCGACCGTGGGACGCCCGGGTATCACTTCGACGACACGGACGCTTTTGACCATCAGCGACCTCGCCAGGTCCTTCGCCAGGTTACTGATCTTGGAGACTTTGACGCCGGCTGCCGGTTTGATCTCGAAACGCGTGATGACTGGACCGGGCCAGGTTTCCACGACCTCGGCCTTGACACCATACTCGTGCAGACGAGTTGCCAGCAGTTCCGCCATATCGGCCAACTGGTCCGTCGTATAATTGGGCTGGCGGGCTTCCGGCGGCGTCAGCAGCCGCAAGGACGGCAACTGGCCATCAGGCTCCGGGAATGCATCGAGTTGGGGACGCTGACTCTGCAGATGCTCGACCGTCCAGAGCGCCGGGCTCCGAGGATCGGCGGCCGCCGCCTGCCCTTGTTCGGCACTGGCGATCGAGGGAGTGTCGTCACTCGCCACCTCGTCGCCACCATCTGCCTCGCCAGGCTGGTTCCGGTTGGCGACATCGTTGCTGCCGTCAGACAGCGCAGTAACGTCATAAGCCTCGGAGGCTGCATCACCGCCGTCTTCGGGCTCCGGCCAGATGAGACGTGGTTCGTCGCCATCCTCGTCCTCCTGCCAATCCAGGTCGCGCCAATGGCTCAACTGCGGCTCTTGCTTTTCACTACGCACCGGTGAATGCGGTGAGGATCCGGACGAGGCCCATGCCACGCTAGCCCGAGACTCACTTGCCTCCGCGGCATGCCTCTGACGCGTCGTCATGCCTGTCTCGTCGTCCGTGTGCCCCGGTGTCGCTGCCGACACCGATGGGCGAGTCCCAGCCGCTTCGTCACGCTCAGCACGCAACGACATGCCGGCCCAAGCCGGTTCCTCGACCTCGGGACGTAATCCACCTGGGCTTGATTTGACTTCGCTGGAGACCTGATTGACATAGGCGGCCTCAGGACGTTTGGCAGAAGGCGTTTTCTCCGGGACCTCCCATGGAATGTCCGTCCCCTTGGGTTCTCCATGCTCCAGCGCCGGCACGGACCGGGCGGACCGACGACGCAGACGTTGCCACCACGAAGGGCGATGACCGGTAGCGGCGTCATCGACCGTTTCAGCAGCCGTTGAGGAAGACGCCACCGACGCTTCGGCACGTGATGCAGCCCGTCGCTCGGCGAGCCGCTCACGAGTACCGGATAGGCGTCTCCCCCCCCTTTTGAGCATACGCACCAGGCCATGTCCCACTTCATCCATGACCGTTAGCCAGGACAAGCCTGAAAACAGCGGAAAGCCACATAGCAAGGCAACCAAGGCCAACAGTGTCGTGCCATGAGGGTTGACGAGCGGAACCAGGGCATCGACGAGCCCCTCCCCTATAATACCCCCGGCTGCGTAGGGCAAGCGGCTATCCGGATGGTAGAAGTGCAAGGCACCGAGGGTCGTGGTGCCCAACAGCAGCAACACCAACCCACCGGTCCTGACAGCCAGCGCCGTGGTATCCCATTCGAAGCGGACTTGTCGCGAACGGATCAACCGCCACGCTGCGAACCCAAGCATACCGGGCCACCATAACGCACTGGCACCCAGTAGCGAGTACAGGATATCGGACAGCCAAGCGCCCACCGGTCCCATCCAGTTGGCCACATTGGTCTCGGGGCCACTGCGCGACCAGGCAGGATCACTGGGCTGATAACTGAAAAAGGCCAACAGTAGAAAAACACAGCCGGCCAGCAGCAGTATGACAACGCCTTCTCGTGTCGCACCTTGCAAGCGTAACCCGAAACGTCGTGCCCTTTCCTTGGCTTGCGACGCAGCCCCTTTGGACTGAGACGTGGATCGCGAGCGGCTCGCAGCTTTCTTATTGACACTCAAGTGGCCTTCCCCCTTGCCCTTTCATGGCGTCCAACGTGGTTCCATTGCGGGAAGTTTCTCAACTCCACGCAATATCATACCGGGCCTTTTCCGCTTGGCACAGGGCTCCAGTCGCTTGAGCCCCACGATAAAGGCCGTCACACTAGGTAACGTTACCCACAACAGGCAACGATCTCATACCATGCTGCCCTGGCTTCCAGCGACTCTTGTCCAGTTTCCCGATAGTAACCAGGCCCTCGATGACCCGGATGGGCTACTGGCTGCAGGCGGAGATCTGACCCCCGAATGGCTACTGGCCGCCTATCGACGCGGCATCTTTCCATGGTTCAGCGATGGACAGCCGATTTTATGGTGGACCCCTTCAGCGCGCATGGTGCTCTTCCCCGACGAACTCCGCATTCATCGAAGTCTGGCGAAACGCCTGCGAAACGGTGGTTTCCATGTCAGCATCGATCATGCTTTCGACACGGTCATTCATCAGTGTGCCGCCAGTCGTGAGCATCGTGAGGGCACCTGGATCACCACCGAAATGGCCGAGGCCTATCGACGGTTACATCGGCTCGGCCATGCTCACTCCGTGGAAGTGTGGCACAGTGATCGACTGGTTGGGGGGTTGTATGGTGTCGCTCTCGGCTGCGTCTTTTTCGGAGAATCAATGTTTTCTCTGGAACGAGACGCCTCCAAGGTGGCGTTAGTGCACCTGTGCCGTCATTTCCAGAACCAGGGTAACGGCATGATCGACTGCCAGATGCATACCGAACACTTGGCTCGGCTAGGTGCTCGAGACATCGCTCGTACAGCATTCATCGACTATCTTGAGCAGTATATTGATGCATCCACTGACATGTTTTCCGGCAAAGTCATGGAGGACGCAGCGCCTGCCCCGGAATGAAAGGTTCCGCACATGATGGCCGTTCACCATGACATGTCGGTCCAACGCCGCCAGACAAACCATTCTCGGTTCAGCATACAGGCGGAAGGAGGTCGTTACAGTGAGCAGTAACGCTCCGCAACACCCCGTGCGGGATCTGCGCTTTTTCCTGACCGTCCCTCATTCTTGCAGCTATCTGGAGGATCGTGAAGCCACGACGCTATTCCTCGACCCTCAGGAAACTCCCGGACAGAGTGTCTATGAGGCGCTGACTCTACTCGGCTTTCGCCGTAGCGGTAGACACCTGTATCGGCCACATTGCGAAAACTGCCGTGCTTGCATTTCCGTGCGCGTGCCAGTCGCCGACTTCATCCCGACCCGCACCCAGCGAAAACTGATCAATCGCAATGCGGACCTGACACTCCACGAGCGACCAGCCAGGTTCGACAGTGAACACTACACACTGTATTCACGCTACATCCATGAGCGCCATGCCGATGGTGACATGTTTCCTCCCAGCCGGGAGCAATATCGCACTTTCCTGACATCCGATCACCCGTATGCCCGACTGATGGAATTTCGTCTCGACGGGACGCTGCTGGCCGTGGCTGCCATCGACTTGTTGGGACATGGCATTTCGGCGATCTATACCTATTTCGACCCGCATCCCGATCTTGATCGGCGCTCACTGGGCACCTATGTCATTCTGCGCCTGATCGATCTCGCCAGGGAATGGGGGCTAACCCATCTCTATCTAGGATACTGGATTCGCAACTGTCGCAAGATGAATTACAAGCAAGCCTTCCAGCCCCTGGAATATCTCGACGGCCGTCATTGGCGGCGCGCGATCCCATAATGCACGGCATTTTTGCCTTGACGACCGGCATGCGGCACAATATCGCGCTATCCTGATCGGCTATGCAGGATTGGCAGCCGATTGGCCGGTGACTGACTTACCGGCGCTCGTCTTGTTTCGTACAATCAGTGAGGAACCGCCTATATGGCACGTGAAGACCATATCGAAATGGAAGGCGTGGTCGTAGACACCCTTCCCAATACCATGTTCCGCGTCGAGCTGGAGAACGGCCACGTGGTGACGGCCCATATCTCGGGCAAGATGCGCAAGAACTATATCCGGATTCTTACCGGTGACAAGGTCAAGGTCGAACTGACTCCTTACGACCTTTCCAAGGGTCGCATCGTCTACCGCTCTCGCTGAAGCCGCCGTCCCGTCCCGGCCCGCCCCACTCCGGCCTATGTAAAAAACGACGCCCCGTCGATCTGACAGGGCGCCGGTGGAGTTGCATGAGGGTCATGGCGACCATTGACCCTCCGTTGCATCATGGGATCAAGCCATCTCGGCTTCCGTGGCGAGACGCAGCTCATCGCTGCCCTCTTCCAGGGTAACGTGCACCACGCCACCGTGATCGGCCAGTTCACCAAACAGGATCAACTCAGCCAATGGCTTCTTGATTTTCTCCTGTATCAAGCGCGCCATGGGTCGGGCGCCCATTTCCGGATCGTACCCTTTCTCGGCCAGCCAGGCTCGAGCCGCTTCGTCGACATCCAGTTGAACCCGCTTCTCATCGAGTTGTGCCTGAAGCTCGACGAGGAACTTGTCGACCACGCTGCGCACGACTTCGGGCGCCAGGCCGTGGAACTGGATGATGCCGTCGAGGCGGTTGCGGAATTCCGGTGTAAACGTTCGCCGAATGGCCTCCAAGCCATCGGAGGTGTGATCCTGTGTCTGAAAACCGATGGAACGCCGGGCTATCTGCTCGGCACCCGCGTTCGACGTCATGACCAGGATGACATGACGGAAATCGGCTTCACGACCATTGTTATCCGTCAACCGGCCATGATCCATGACCTGCAACAACAGGTTGAACACTTCTGGATGCGCTTTTTCGACCTCGTCGAGCAGCAGCACACAATGCGGCTGTTTGGTGACGGCCTCGGTCAACAGGCCACCCTGGTCATAACCGACATAGCCGGGAGGTGCGCCGATCAGGCGCGACACCGTATGGCGCTCCATGTACTCGGACATGTCGAAGCGTACCAGCTCGATTCCCATCAAGGCCGACAACTGACGTGCCACCTCGGTTTTACCCACGCCGGTCGGGCCGGAGAACAGAAAACTGCCCACTGGCTTGTCAGGCGATTTCAAACCCGCCCGTGATAGTTTGATCGCTGCTGACAGACTGGTGATCGCCTCCTCCTGACCGAATACCAGCATCTTGAGGTCGCGCTCGAGATTTTCGAGCAGCTTGCGGTCGGAGCTGGACACGCTCTTCGGTGGAATCCTGGCAATGGATGCCACTACTGCCTCGACCTGATCGACATCAATCGTGTCGACGCGTACTTCCGGTGGCAGCAACCGCTGGTGAGCACCGGCCTCGTCGATGACATCGATCGCCTTGTCCGGCAGATACCGGTCGTTGATATAGCGGTCGGACAGGCGCGCGGCACTCTCCAGGGCACCGTCGGAGTACTTGAGCTTGTGATGCTCTTCGAAACGGCCGCGCAACCCTTTCAGGATACCGATCGTATCTTCGACCGACGGCGCCTGCACATCGACTTTCTGGAAACGACGCGCCAGAGCCCGGTCCTTCTCGAAGATACCGCGGTACTCTTCGAAAGTGGTCGAGCCAATGCAGCGTAGCTCGCCGGAAGAGAGCATAGGCTTGAGCAGATTAGAGGCATCCATGACGCCGCCGGAGGCAGCACCAGCCCCAATCACCGTGTGTATCTCATCGATGAACAGGACCGCATTGGGTTGTTTCTTGAGCTCAGCCAGCAAGCTCTTCAGACGCTTCTCGAAATCGCCGCGATACTTGGTGCCTGCCAGCAACGCCCCCATGTCCAACGAATAGACGACAGCATCGTTGATGACTTCCGGCACGTCTTCTTCGACGACGCGCTTGGCCAGCCCTTCGGCAATGGCCGTCTTGCCCACACCGGCCTCGCCAACGAGCAACGGGTTGTTCTTGCGACGGCGTGCCAAGATCTGAACGACACGCTCCAGTTCGTGATCACGGCCGATCAAAGGATCAATACGCCCCATACGGGCCTGTTCATTGAGGTTGGTTGCGTAGCCAGTCAAGGGGTGGGCATTGCCCTCACTGATCCCCTCCTCGGCCTCCTCGGTATCGGGAGAAGGAGACGACGCATTCTGCCCATGCCCGGAAACCTTGGAGATCCCATGTGCGATGTAATTGACGGCATCGACCCGCGCCACGTTCTGTTGCTTGAGGAAATAGACCGCTTGGCTTTCCTGTTCCGAAAAGATCGCTACCAGCACATTCGCACCGGTGACTTCGCTCTTTCCCGATGACTGAACGTGGAAGACCGCTCGCTGCAGTACACGTTGGAAACCCAATGTCGGTTGAGTTTCACGATCACTCTGGTCTTCGGGGATCAAGGGCGTCGTGGAATTGATGAAATCCTGCAGATCCGAGCGCAGCTTATCGAGATTCGCACCGCAGGCACGTAGCACATCTGCCGCCGAGGCATTGTCAAGCAATGCCAGTAGCAAGTGCTCCACGGTCATAAATTCGTGGCGTTTGGAACGCGCCACGGTAAAGGCCGTGTTAAGGGTCAGTTCAAGTTCTTTGCTCAGCATGGCAGTCCCCTTCTCGCCGCCTCGGTTATCAGTCAGCAGATTCTATAACCGGCATTTTCACCATCGGGCAGTTTGACGCGTTTCGCAAGTGCAAGTTTCAACTCTCAGTCTATCGTCCAATTCCTCATCAGGCGTCGATACCCAGCATTTCATGAGCCTCACCGGCTTGTCGTGCCGACGAGGTCGGCCATCGTCAATCCGCTGCATCGATGTCACACAACAGCGGATGCTGACACTCCCTGGCGTACTGGTTGACTTGATGACTCTTGGTTTCCGCAATATCCCGCGTAAAGATACCGCAGGTCGCTTTGCCCTCAGTGTGTACCGCCAACATCACCTGAACCGCTTTTTCACTGTCCATATTGAAAAAGCTCTGCAGTACTTCGACGACGAACTCCATCGGAGTGAAGTCATCATTATGCAATACCACCTTGTACAAAGGAGGCTCAGCCAACTCGGGATCGGATGACTGCACCGCCAGATCGGCATCTTCATCCTCCTGCGGCTCAGATGGGCGCGTCATACCCAACCATGGCGACGCTTGGCATAACCTGTCAGGTGCATCGACATCTTGCATAGCAACACTATTCCATCGTTCGAGCCGGCTTACCATTTCGATGTCGACACTCGTTCGACGCGATATGTTCACCGGGGTTCACTACAAAGATGCGTCCATGAAGGCGCTCTTGCAAGGGGGCCGGACGCAAAAAACCCCTCGCCCATGTGGCGGGCGAGGGGGTAAGACGTGACTTGTCGGGGTCACTGTCCCGGGGACAGCGAAACTCAGCCCTTTGCAACCATCGCCAGTGCATCGTTGAACGTCCGGCTCGGACGCATCGCTTGGCGGGTCAGGTCGAAGTCGGGATGGTAGTAACCGCGGATATCGACTGGCTGCCCCTGCACCTTGGCCAGTTCGTTGACGATCGTCGCTTCGTTGGCTTCCAGTGTCTCGGCCAGACGTGCGAAAAGTGCCTTGAGGTCCGAGTCGCCATCCTGTTCGGCCAGCGCTTGAGCCCAGTACAACGCCAGGTAGAAATGGCTGCCCCGATTGTCGAGTTCACCGACCTTGCGTTTGGGCGACTTGTCACTATCGAGGAATTTGCCATTGGCCTGGTCCAGTGCATCGGCCAGCAGCTTGGCGCGCTGGTTGCCGAAACTCTCGCCGAGATGCTCGAGAGAAGCCGCCAGTGCCAGAAACTCGCCCAAGGAATCCCAACGCAAGTGGTTCTCCTCGAGAAGTTGCTGGACATGTTTAGGAGCGGAACCGCCGGCACCGGTTTCGAACAGACCGCCACCATTCATCAACGGCACGATGGACAGCATCTTGGCACTGGTACCGAGTTCCATGATGGGGAACAGATCGGTCAGGTAATCGCGCAGTACGTTACCGGTCACCGAAATGGTGTCTTGCCCCTGGCGAATGCGCTCCAGTGAGAAACGCATGGCGTCTTCCGGCGCCATGATCCGGATATCCAGGCCAGCGGTATCGTGATCCTTCAGGTACCGCTCGACCTTCTGGATCAGCTGCGCATCATGGGCACGGTTGGCATCGAGCCAGAACACGGCCGGCGTGTTGCTGGCTCGCGCACGTGTCACGGCCAGTTTGACCCAGTCCTGGATCGGCGCATCCTTGGTCTGGCACATGCGCCAGATGTCACCCGTTTCGACGCCGTGTTCGAAGATCACGTTACCCTGGCCGTCGGTAACGCGCACGCTGCCATCGGCCGGAATCTGGAAGGTCTTGTCGTGAGACCCATACTCTTCGGCCTTCTGCGCCATCAGGCCGACGTTGGGCACACTACCCATGGTGGTCGGATCGAAGGCACCATTCTGCCTGCAATCCTCGATCACCGTCTGATAGATGCCGGCATAGCAGCGATCGGGGATCACCGCCTTGGTATCATGCAGGGCATCGTCAGCCCCCCACATCTGTCCGGAATCGCGCAGCATGGCCGGCATGGACGCATCGATGATCACATCGCTGGGGACATGCAGATTGGTGATACCCTTGTGCGAATTGACCATGGCGAGCGGAGGCCGCTGAGCGTAGAGCGACTCGATATCGGACGTGATCTCGTTCTGTTTGGCTTCGGGCAACGCCTTGATGGTGCTATAGAGATCGCCGATGCCATTATTGGGGTCGAAGCCGACCTTATCCAGCTCGCCAGCATGCTTATCCAGCACTTCGCGATAGAACTCCGATACCACGGCACCGAAGATGATCGGATCGGAAACCTTCATCATCGTCGCCTTGAGATGCAGGGAAAACAGCACGTTTCTGGACTTGGCATCCTCGATCTCGGCAGCGACGAAACGACGCAGTTTCCGGTTGCTCATCACGGCGGCATCGACGACCTCACCGGCGAGTACCGGCGTTGTCTCCTTGAGAGTCTGAGTCGAGCCATCGTCAGCGACCAGCTCGATCTTCAGATTTCCTGCGGTCGCGATCATCGCCGACTTCTCACTGCTGTAGAAATCGCCTTCCTGCATGTGCGCCACGTGAGACCGAGAGTCGGCACTCCACTCCCCCAGACGATGCGGGTACTTGCGTACATAGCTCTTGACCGACTGCGGCGCACGACGATCGGAGTTCCCCTCGCGCAGCACCGGATTCACCGCACTGCCTTTGACCTTGTCGTAGCGTGACTTGATTTCCTGCTCTTCAGCGTTCTGCGGCTCTTCCGGATAATTGGGCAGCTTGTAGCCCTGCTGCTGCAATTCCTTGATCGCCGCCTTGAGCTGAGGAATGGAAGCACTGATATTGGGAAGCTTGATAATGTTGGCTTCCGGCGTCTTGGCCAGGTCACCGAGTTCCGCCAAGTGATCACCGAGTCGCTGTGCTTCGCTCAAGTAATCGGGGAACAGCGCGATGATTCGGCCAGCCAAGGAAATATCCCGTGTCTCCACTTCAATGCCGGCGGGATCGGTAAAGGCGTCGATGATCGGTAGAAGAGAATGAGTCGCTAGTGCGGGAGCCTCGTCGGTCAGCGTATAGATAATCTTCGGCGTTTTAGACATATCAGCGTTAAACTCTCTTGGTCACAGCAGTTGCATGAAATTGAGCGGTATGTCATGGCTCGACTGCGAAGCACAACTGTATGGGCGCATTCCCACGGCCCTCGATGAAGACGTGGCGCGACCCGGTTCACATGGGCCATGACGCTCGGGCCACCATGCAGGGACAGGACTCTGACGGTCCGGTTGCGACGACGGCGCCCCAACGATCACGCGGGAGTATACCAGTTCAGTCCCGCCTGCGCATGAACAATGTCGACAATCGGCCTGCATCGAGAGTGCAAGCCCGGCCATGAATGACAACAGGCTAGATGACACCTATATGAGTTCGCTCTACTTACTGCACAAACCGTATCGCGTACTTTCACAATTCCGGGACCGCGAAGGTCGCTCGACGTTGGCAGACCTCATCGACATCCCGAACATCTATCCCGCTGGCCGCCTGGACTACGAGTCAGAGGGATTATTATTGCTCAGCGATGATGGTGAACTCATCCACCGCATCAGCCACCCACGCCATAAACAGCCCAAGACCTACTGGGTGCAGATAGAAGGCGAACCGAATGAGAGTGCATTGAAGGCATTGCGCGACGGTGTCGTACTCAACGATGGCCGAACCCGCCCGGCCAAGGTCAGGCGGCTAGACATACCGGACGCTGCCGAGCGGTATCCCCCGGTACGACAGCGGCAGTGCATCCCTACCCATTGGCTGGAAATCACGCTGCAGGAAGGGCGCAACCGTCAGGTGAGACGCATGACGGCTCATGTCGGTCTCCCGACACTACGTTTGATTCGAGTCGCCATCGGCCCCTGGCGACTCGACGGCCTGCAACCCGGCGAGTGGCGCCACGACACGCTGCATGCGCCAGCCAAGACCCGCACCGCCCCTGACCGCCGAGCGAGGAGGTTCCAACGATGACACGCTGGACACCACGAGTCGCTGTCGCCACCGTCGTCGAGCGCGCCGGACGTTACCTGATGGTCGAGGAGGATCGCGGCGGCCCTTTCACACTGTTCAACCAGCCGGCCGGCCACCTGGAGCCCGATGAAACGCTACTCGCGGCCGCCGAACGGGAAGTGCGTGAAGAAACCGCTTGGCGTGTCGGTATCACCGACTACCTAGGCCTGTATGTCTATCGCACCCAGGAAGGCGTTACGTTTCATAGCCACGGGTATGTCGGTATGGCACTGGCGCATCTGGGTAACGAACTGGACACCGATATCCATGCCGTGCACTGGCTGACATTCGACGAGATCGAGGACCTGGACCGTGCCGGTCGATTGAGGAGCCCGCTGGTCATGCGACGTCTGCTCGACACTCGATTGGGCCGGGTATTTCCGCTTGAGGTGATTCAGGAACGCTAGCCTGCCGCCGTGTCACTCGTGGACCAAAGCTCGAAGCGCGTGGGCAGTATCGTGTATAATACCGGCCCATTTACTGTCACCCGATCCGAGAATGCCTATGTCAGCCACGGGCAAGGTCATCGTCGGCATGTCCGGCGGTGTCGACTCTTCCGTATCCGCGCTTCTGCTGATCGAGCAGGGCTATCAGGTCGAAGGCCTGTTCATGAAGAACTGGGACGAAGACGACGGTACGGAATACTGCACTGCCAAGGAGGATCTGGCGGATGCTCAGGCCGTGTGCGACAAGCTCGGCATCAAACTGCATACGGCCAATTTCGCCGCCGAATACTGGGATAATGTTTTCGAACACTTCCTTGCGGAGTACCAGGCCGGCCGCACGCCTAATCCTGATGTGCTCTGCAATCGCGAGATCAAGTTCAAGGTCTTCCTCGAATACGCCGAAATGCTGGGTGCCGACCTCATTGCTACGGGGCACTATGTTCGCCGGGGTCAGCGAGAGGGGCCCGACGGTAACCGCCCCCGCCTGCTCAAGGGACGCGACCCCAACAAGGACCAAAGCTACTTCCTGCATGCGGTGCCGGAGTCGGCCATTGCCCGGACCCTGTTCCCGCTCGGCGAGCTGGAGAAACCCGAAGTGCGAGCCATTGCCGAACGTCATGGTCTCGACACGGCACGCAAGAAGGATTCCACCGGTATCTGTTTCATTGGTGAACGACGGTTCCGCGATTTCCTTCAGCAGTACCTGCCGGCTCAGCCCGGACGCATAGAGACGCCGGAGGGCGACGTGATCGGCGAACATATGGGCCTGATGTACTATACCCTGGGACAACGGCAAGGATTGGGCATCGGCGGCCTCTCCAGTTACTCGGAAGATCCCTGGTACGTCGCCCACAAGGACCTGAATCGGAACGTCCTGGTAGCCGTTCAGGGCAAGCACCACGCCTGGCTCTACAGCGATAGCCTGGCGACTGAAGCGATGGACTGGGTTGCGGGGCAGCCCCCGGTAACGCAAGGCCGTTTCCAGGCCAAGACACGCTATCGCCAGGCTGACGTAGCCTGTCACATGCAAGTCCGCAACGATGGAGGCGTCGATATCATTTTCGACAACCCGCAGCGCGCCGTCACCCCCGGGCAGTCGCTGGTTCTCTATGATGACGATATCTGCTTGGGAGGCGGCGTGATCCGCGATACCTGGACGACGACGGTACCCGCCTCTCAGGAGCTCGGTACATGAATACCATTCCTATCCATCCCGCTCCCGAGAGTCCCGTCGGACGACAGGCGCTGGCACTCGCCGGCGTTTTCCAGGCAGCCAGTCAGGTCGACGAACTGGCACGTTCCGGCCAGGTCGATGAGCGAGCCTGGGAAACTCTGATCCGTGCTACGACCGATACGAACCCGGACAGTTTTGAAAGCATTTATGGCGGCCATCCCAACAATCTGCGCCAAGGGTTGGAAATCCTCGAAGCCGTGGTCGGTCGCAAACAAGCCAATCCCGTCGTACTGCGTTACGGTTTCTCGCTGCTGCTGCTCATGAACAAGCTGCGCAAGAACGACGACATGATGGCCGAACTGGGACAACGACTGTCCCGCATTCACGGGCAGGCCGATCATTTCGGTGCTATCCACGAAAATGTGATCGCCAGCCTGGGCGAGCTGTATCAGGATACGCTATCGACCTTCAAGTACCGCATCGTCGTACAGGGAGACCCCTCGCTGCTGCAAAGCCCGATGATGCCCGAGCGTGTCCGCGCCGCCCTATTGACCGGGGTCCGTTTCGCCTTGCTATGGCATCAGCAAGGCGGCCGTCGCTGGAAGCTGGTATTCCAGCGCGGTGCACTCAAGCGAGCCCTCGACGAACTTAATTGACGCTTCTTTTCGTTCTGGACGACGACCATGCAACTTTCATCCCTGACAGCCTTATCCCCCATCGATGGCCGCTACGGCAACAAGACAGCAGCCCTGCGCGAACACGTCAGCGAATTCGGGCTGATTCGTGCTCGCGTCGTCGTCGAGGTCCGCTGGCTGGAACGCCTGGCTTCTCACCCGGGTATCGTTGAGGTCCCTCCGCTGTCCGCCGCAGCGACGGCATTCCTGAACACCCTGGTGCAAGACTTTGCCGAAGCCGATGCCGCACGCATCAAGCAGATCGAGAGTATCACCAACCATGACGTCAAGGCGGTCGAATACTTCATCAAGGAGCGGATCGCCGAGCAACCCGAGCTGCATGCCATCAGTGAATTCGTGCACTTCGCCTGCACCAGCGAGGACATCAACAACCTGTCGCACGCCTTGATGCTCAAGGGCGGTCTCAACGTTCTGCTCCCCGCCATGCAGGAGGTCACCGATGCCATCGTGGGGCTGGCACATGACCATGCCGAGCAGCCCATGCTGTCACGAACCCATGGTCAGACGGCTACCCCCACGACGCTGGGCAAGGAGATGGCCAATGTCGCCCATCGCTTGCAACGCCAACTGCGACAGATCGAACGTATCGAACTGATGGGCAAGATCAACGGCGCGGTCGGCAACTACAACGCCCATTTGACGACGTACCCGGAGGTAGACTGGGAAGACAATGCCCGTATCTTCGTCGAAACTCTGGGACTGAGCTTCAACCCCTACACGACCCAGATCGAACCCCACGACTACATTGCCGAACTGTTCGATGCGATGGCACGTTTCCATACGATACTGATCGACTTCGATCGCGATGTGTGGGGATATATCTCGCTGGGGTATTTCAAGCAACGAACCGTTGCCGGCGAGATCGGCTCTTCGACGATGCCGCACAAGGTCAACCCGATCGACTTCGAGAATGCCGAGGGCAACCTGGGTATGGCCAATGCCATTCTCGCTCATCTGGCCGAGAAGCTCCCGATCTCCCGTTGGCAGCGCGACCTCACCGACTCGACGGTACTTCGCAACCTTGGGGTCGGGCTGGCCCATGGACTGATCGCCTACCAAGCGACCTTGAAAGGGATAGACAAACTCGAAGCCAACCCCGAGCGTCTGGCGGAAGACCTGGATGCCAGTTGGGAAGTCCTGGCCGAACCGATTCAAACCGTCATGCGTCGTTACGGCATCGAACAACCTTACGAGAAACTCAAGGAACTGACTCGGGGGAAACGTATCGACCAGGTCGGCTTCGCCGCCTTCATCGATTCGCTGGAATTGCCGGCTACGGTCAAGGCCGAACTCAAATCCCTGACACCGGCTACCTACATCGGTAATGCCGCAGCTCAGGCACGCAGACTTTAAGCCACGAGCAAGCATATGGCCCTATGAACGGAGGTGGTGCGCATGTCTCCCGATACGCCTTTACGACAACTCGGTGGGCTGACAGCCACCGAATTCCTGCGTGATTATTGGCAACGCAAGCCGTTGCTGATTCGTGGCGCATTTCCGGATTTCGAGAGCCCACTCGACCCGAACGATCTGGCCGGACTCGCCTGTGAAGAAGGGGTCGAGGCGCGGCTTGTCGACATGCATGGTGCCAATGGGTCCTGGCAGATTCACGAGGGGCCGTTCAATGACGAAACGTTCAGCACCCTCCCCGAACGCGACTGGACGCTACTCGTCCAGGCCGTGGATCATTACGTGCCCGAAGTCGCCGAACTGCTTGAGCACTTCACTTTCGTACCACGGTGGCGCCTAGACGACATCATGATCAGCTATGCACCGCCCGGCGGTAATGTCGGTCCTCATGTCGATCAGTACGATGTCTTCCTGCTGCAAGGCAGTGGCCAACGCCATTGGCAACTCGGTGGCCATGTGTCCGAAGACGCCCCGATCATTGAAGGCATCGACCTCAAGATACTCCGGCATTTCGAAGTCGATGCCAGCCAGGACTGGGTGCTCGAACCTGGCGACATGCTCTACCTGCCACCCGGTATCGCTCATCATGGCGTCAGCCGAACCGACGACTGCCTGACCTATTCGATCGGCTTTCGCGCCCCCTCCGCCGACGAGGCCATTACCTCGTTTGCGGACTATGTCGGCGAGCATCAACCCGCGTCGCATCGGTATTCCGATGCCGCCATGACACCGCCAGCCGATCCTGGTGAAGTCAATGACGAAGCACTCTCGCGTATGCGTTCATTGATCCTCGAGACCCTCGACGATCCGACCCAATTGGCCCAATGGTTCGGTCGTGTCATGACTCAACCCAAATATGTCGACCAGTTGGTCCCGACGGAGTCCCCGACCGATACCCAGGCGCTTGTTGTCGAATTACAGGCGGGACAGTCGTTGGAACGTACTCCAGGATCCCGCTTTGCCTGGCGCCGCCTTGACGATGCCAGCGCCACGTTGTTCGTCGATGGTGACGGTATCGACTGCGCACTACCGCTGGCTCGTCATCTCGCGTCCGATGCACCGATCACCGACGCCCTCCTGACCTATGCAGATGCCGCTGCTCTGCTGGCCTCGCTCGTCGACCGGGGCAGCCTGGCTTGGCCGCTCGATGACGACCAGATCGTCGAGGACATGGAGTGAGCAGGCTGACGGTCGACCAGGGAAATTGGGCCGCTCTGGGTCAACTGGCCAGCGAGATACGCCGTCTGGTATTCATCGAGGAGCAGAATGTACCCAAGCACGAAGAGTGGGATGGGCGCGACGATGACAGCCTACATTTCCTCGCCTGGCATGATCAGGAAGCCATGGGTACCGCGCGCCTGCTACCTGATGGCCACATAGGCCGCGTGGCGGTACTTCCCCACGGCCGGGGTCTAGGCATTGGCCAGGCACTCATGCATGCCGCTATCGATGCCGCCGGCAAAGCCGGCCACCCTCGCGTCGAGCTGGCCGCCCAGACCCACGCCCTGGCATTTTACCAGCGGCTGGGTTTTGAGCCTTTTGGCAGCGAATTCGTTGATGCCGGCATCCCTCACTTCCATATGCGACTACCGCTATCCGATTGATTTTCCCGCCTTGTGATAACGCCACGAAATTTCACTACATGACGGGCCTACCAAAGCCCTGAATGTAGTCAGGTTACAACGCTAATTACCCCCAAATAATAATTGTGGATGGCGCTATTTATCGACAATAGTTTCAGCCATGGCAAGGGAAAACGCTACGCTTCCTTCGACATCTCTTCGCCATCGCAGCATAGACAAGAATCTGTCAACGACGGGAAACAGTGCTGAAAAAAGTCACTCGATAACACTGACAAACGAGAGAGGATAGCGCTATGTCGACATACCAAGATGCACTCAGAGCCAGCACACGACTCTGCGAGACCCATGATGAGCGATGGAGCACGATCAATCCGGAATATGTCGCCCGACTCAAGGTGCAGAACCGCTTCCAGACCGGATTGGATATCGCCAGGTATACGGCGGGTATCATGCGCCGGGACATGGCAGAGTACGATGTCGATCCTTCACGCTATACCCAGTCGCTGGGATGCTGGCACGGCTTCATCGGTCAACAAAAAATGCTGGCAGTCAAGCGTCATCATGGCACGACGGATAAGCGCTACCTGTACCTTTCCGGGTGGATGATCGCCGCCATGCGTAGCGAATTCGGCCCACTCCCCGACCAGTCCATGCACGAAAAAACCAGCGTGCCGGCATTGATCGAGGAACTCTACAGCTTCCTTCACCAGGCCGATGCGCGAGAACTGGGGCATTTGTTCCATGAACTCGATGACGCTCGCCAACATGGTGACGACGTTGCCACTCGGGCTGTACAGACACGGATCGACAATTTCGAAACCCATGTCGTTCCGATCATTGCCGATATCGACGCCGGTTTCGGCAATGAGGAGGCGACGTACTTGCTGGCCAAGAAGATGATCGAAGCCGGCGCCTGCTGCTTGCAGATCGAGAACCAGGTCTCCGATGCCAAGCAGTGTGGCCACCAGGATGGCAAGGTCACCGTGCCCCATGAGGATTTCCTGGCCAAGATCAATGCCATTCGTTACGCCTTCCTGGAACTGGGAGTCGACGATGGCGTCATCGTTGCGCGTACCGACTCGCTAGGGGCCGGCCTGACCCAGAAATTACCGGTCAGCAAGGAACCTGGCGACCTGGCCGATCAGTACAACAGTTACCTTTACACCGTACCGATCGATACCAGCGATGACATCAACGAGGGCGACACCGTCATCAAACAGGATGGCGAACTGCGCAAGCCACTACGTCTGGCCAATGGCCTCTACCGCTTCCGCTCCGGAACCGGCGAGGACCGCGTGGTTCTGGACTGTATCACCAGCCTGCAGCACGGAGCTGACCTGTTGTGGATCGAGACGGAAAAACCCCATGTCGGGCAAATTGCCAAGATGGTCGATCGCGTACGCAGTGTCGTGCCCGACGCCAAGCTGGTCTACAATAATTCTCCCTCCTTCAACTGGACACTCAATTTCCGCCAGCAAGTCTTCGATGCCTGGCAGCAGGAAGGAAGAAACGTGTCCGAATATGACCGCGATCAGCTGATGGATGCCAAGTATGACGATAGTGAACTGGCCGCCGTAGCCGATGAGTGGACCCGTAACTTCCAGCGTGACGCGTCACAACAAGCGGGTGTTTTCCATCACCTGATCACGCTGCCCACTTATCACACGGCGGCCCTGTCCACCGACGAACTGGCCAAGGGATATTTCGGTGAGGATGGCATGCTGGCTTATGTAATGGGCGTGCAACGGCGGGAAATTCGCGAAGGTCTTGCCTGCGTCAAGCATCAGGACATGGCCGGCTCCAATCTGGGAGACGATCACAAAGAGTACTTTGCCGGCGATGGCGCTCTCAAGGCGAGTGGCAAGGACAACACCATGAATCAGTTCGGCTAGCACGTACGACAATGCATCGCGATAGACTCCCGATCCTTCGGGAAGGCTCATGCCTTCCCGTTTTTTCGCATTTTTACACATTATTTATGCGTCTCACGCGCTACACTGGGGGACAATAATCCGCTGGCCCCTAACCGGCCTAAAGAGTGGACGAGTTACAAAACACTGTTCTACAATCCTCGACAAGGAAATGAGGTTCCTATGGGTGTATCAGGAGGTCCTACCATGAAGCGTCTTCTTCTCGTATTGGGTATCAGCGTGCTGACATTGGCCGGATGTGCCAACACCAGTCCCTACTCGGGCGATGTCTATCGCGGCAGTCAGGCAGAGACGGCGCAACGCGTCAGCTACGGCACCATCACCGCCATTCGCCCCGTCCAGATCCAGGCCGAAGATCAGAACAGTGGTGTCATTGGTGGACTCGGCGGTGCCGTCATCGGCGGCTTGCTGGGCAATCAGGTCGGAGGCGGTTCAGGACGTACGATAGCGACGGCAGCCGGCGCCTTGGGCGGTAGCGTTGCGGGTCGCAAGATCGAAGATGCAGCCAACCGTACCAATGCCCTGGAAATCGAAGTTCAGCAAGACAATGGCCAAAATGTCGTCGTCGTGCAACGTCAGGACAGAGCTGGCAGCCTGGACGTCGGTCAACGTGTACGCTTGATCGGCAGTGGCGCCAACATGAGCGTTGCGCCTTACTGAGTCAGCCACCGGAGTCATCACCACGACAGGGCCCGCAAACAAACTTGCGGGCCCTGATCGATGTGCAGGTGACAAGCATTGCCACTCAGTGCAGTTTGACCCGACTCATTCCCAGACACACTAGCCATTTGCCCAGCCACAACACCAGCGCCAGCACGATCAATGTCATCAGCATCTCGATAGGGCGCACGATGAATGTCGCCCCGAGCACGGCAATCGCCGGCGACCAGATCCAGCGATCGTCCCGGTCACTCTGCAACTGCCGAGGCAGCTTGCCATCAAGAAACGGCTCTAACGTACCAGCCCAGCTACGTAGGCACAGATACAAAATCACGCCAAAAGCGACCAACCAGATCAACGTCACGGTCATGGGCTACCTCCGGGTACGTACTATCGTACATCAGCAAGAGTGGCGGCATTCGAAGTGCCGCTCGGATAATCCTATATCGCCAGCCTATCCTTAGCGAGAAATGCAGCGCAACCGTGCTTTCACTGCTTGCATCAACGTCAAGGCGCACCGACGAAAAGTGAAAAAATTCCAGATGCCCCTGACAGGTCCAAGGATGTCACGTTACCATGATAATGACATGTACTCACCGAAAGGTCCCTCAATGCAGATTGCGCAGAACTCCGTTGTCGCGTTCCACTATACCCTGACCAACGAATCAGGGGATGTGCTGGACAGCTCGGAAGGCCGCGACCCCCTGACCTACCTGCATGGCGCCGGAAACATCATTCCGGGCTTGGAGAAAGAGCTGGAAGGCCGCGAGAGCGGTGAAAAGCTGCAGGTAACTGTTGAACCCGCCGAAGGCTATGGCGACACTCAGCCGTCGCTGGTGCAGGAAGTCCCGCGCGATGCCTTCCAGGGTGTCGATCAGGTTGAGCCGGGCATGCAGTTCCAGGCACAGACTCAAGGCGGCCCCTTGATGGTCACTGTGACCGAGGTCGAAGGCGACACCGTTACGGTCGATGGCAACCATCCGCTGGCTGGCCAGACACTGAACTTCGATGTTGAAATCGCTGAGGTACGTGAAGCCAGCCAGGAAGAACTGGAGCATGGCCACGTCCATGGCGAAGGCGAAGGCGACGAAGAACACTGATAGAGAATTGCGTCGTCGGGGCACGCCCGGAACGATGCAAGTCATTCAGGAAAAGAGCAGCTTCGCGCTGCTCTTTTTTATGCTGACCGATCTCATTTCACTCGCTGTTGCCGTCCCTTCCCTGACGCTTCAATGTTGCATACCCCCCGCACAGGCGCGTTGCTGTCGTTACTAGACAGGCAGCGGCAAATACGGTCGCCAACCAGGGGAAATGCAACGGCCATAGACAAAAGACGATGAACGCCACGACCGTTTCGGTCCCCTCCGTCAGGCCATGCAGATAGTAAAAGGCTTTCTGTTCGAACTGGGGACGTTCCAGCCGGTGCTTGGCGGCCATGATCGCGAAGGCCAGGAACGAGCTGCCCGTGCCCACGAAAGCGAACAACAACAGGGCTGCTGCTACGCCATTGGCGATAGGATCGGCCAGGGCGAACCCGAGAACGACAGCAGCGTAAAAGAGGAAATCCAGGCCAATATCGAGGAACCCTCCCGCATCACTGGCTGAGTGGGTGCGTCTCGCCAAAGCGCCATCGATACCATCCGCCAATCGATTGACGATGATGACCACCAGTGCCCAGCCATAGAATTCCCAGGCCAGTAACGGTACAACCAACATGCCAATAGCGAATCCTGCCACCGTCACTTGAGTCGGCGTCACTCGACAACGAACCAGTATACGTGCCAGAGCATCCAGCGGAGTGTGAGTCAATGGCATCGTCCAACGATCCAGCATGGTGCCTCCTCGTCATGCAACCATCAGTCACGCTAGCCTGAACGATCAACGCCGGCGCCATTGGAAATAGCGTGCGAGCAGCGCCAGCAGGCGTTCGGGTTTATGAGCGTTTTTCCATACACCGGCGCTCGACTTCACCGCCTCGGACCAGGTCGGATAGGCGTGTATGGTTCCCAGCAGTTTGTTGAGGCCGATGCCATGCGTCATGGCGAGAGTGAACTCTGCCAGCAGTTCTCCCGCCCCCTGCCCCACGATACTGACCCCTAGAATACGATCCTTTCCCGGCACAGTCAGGACTTTCACGAAACCATCGGTGCGGTTCTCGGCGATGGCACGATCCAGTTCATTGAACGCATAACGTGTCAGTTCGAAGGCAACGCCCTGTTTCTGGGCCTGACGCTCGTTCAGCCCGACCCGAGCCACCTCCGGCTCACAGTAGGTTACGACCGGTAGACAGCGATAATCGACACTGAAACGCTTGACGTCGCCGAACAATGCATTGACGGCGGCATGCCAAGCTTGATGAGCACTGGCATGCGTCAGTTGATAGGGACCGGCCACATCGCCACAGGCCCAGATATTCGGATGCAGACTCCGCAGCGTATCGTCGACATCCAGCGTGCCATCATCCCGGGTCTGAATCCCCAGAGTATCGAGACCCAACCCTGCAACATTCGCCTGACGCCCAGTCGCCACCAGCAAGCGATCGAAGACGATTCGCGTCACCTCATTGCCCGTTTCACCCTCACGCTCGATCACCAGCACATGATCGCCATCGCCATATGCCGGCCCTCTCTCGACACGCACTGCACGCCAGCCAAGTCGCAGATCCACCCCCTCGTTCACCAGACGATCGGCGAGAGTCGCTGCCACATCGACATCTTCTCGCGGCAACAATTGCCGTTCGCGCTGGATCAACGTGACGTGACTCCCCAGTCGCGCAAAACTCTGTCCCATCTCGCAACCAATCGGGCCACCCCCGATGATTGCCAGGCGCTGCGGCAGTGTCTGTAGCTGCCAGAGATTGTCGGAAGTCAGAACCTCAATACGATCGAGTCCCGGTAATGCCGGCACCCTGGGGCGGGCTCCCGTTGCGACAATCACATGACGTGTAGTCAACACCCGCTCCCCCACCCTGACTTCCCAGGGGGTCTGCAAGCGAGCCTGTCCCTCGATGACCTCGACGCCCAATCCCTGATAACGCTCTGCACTGTCGTGTGGTGCCACGTCATGAACGGCGCGGTGTACATGAGCCATGACAGCCGTAAAATCGATGTTCGGTTCACCGGCCTCGACCCCATAACGAGGGGCCTCACGCACCGCCTGAGCTCGTCGAGCCGAAGCAATCAACGCTTTGGAGGGGACGCATCCCGTATTGAGACAATCGCCTCCCATCCGCTCATTTTCGACCAGAGCGACCTTGGCCTTGACGGCCGCCGCTATATAACTTGCGACCAGTCCGGCGGACCCCGCACCGATGACCACCACATCGTAATCGGCGCTTTGCGGCTTGCCATAACGACGC
The DNA here is from genome assembly GCF_008079445.1 of Aidingimonas lacisalsi. Classification (GTDB taxonomy): domain Bacteria; phylum Pseudomonadota; class Gammaproteobacteria; order Pseudomonadales; family Halomonadaceae; genus Aidingimonas; species Aidingimonas lacisalsi. The sequence goes on from NZ_VRYH01000005.1 coordinate 211,086, forward strand.
GCCATGCGTCGGCGCTTGACGATGTCCACCACACGCCTTGCCAACAGAGGGAAAAAGCCGATCAGTGCAAACGAGAGGATCAAGCCCGGCGACAGTACCCCACTCAATGACTCCAGCTCACCCAATTCACGCCCGGCGTTCACGAAAACGGCCGTGCCCGGTAGCATCCCGAGCTGACTTACCCAATAGAACGTCCTGACGCGCATACGTGTCAGGCCCATCACCAGGTTAATGACGAAGAACGGAAAGAGCGGAATCAGGCGTAGCGTGAACAGGTAGAAGGCGCCTTCACGAGCAATACCTCGATTGATGCTCTCGAGCTGGCGAGAGAACCGACGTTCGATCGCTCCACGTGCCAGCGTGCGAGCGATCAGGAATGCCAGTGTCGCCCCGATGGTGCTGGCAAACGAGATGATTGCCAGCCCCCAGCCCAGTCCGAACAAGGCGCCACCCAGGACCGTCAACAGCGTTGCTCCGGGTAGCGACAAAGCCGCCATGACGACATAGATCACGAAAAAGCCCCCACCGACCACAAGCGGATCAGCGGCAAGCCAGTCCTGGAACTGATTCTGCTGGGATTTGAGCGTTTCCAGGGTCAGGGCCTCGTGAGCCCCGCTGATAAAGAAGGCGAGCACGATCGTAACGATAGCGGCAACGAGAATCAGTCGGCGTGATGTCAAGCTAGGCGCTCCCTGTCGAAGATGACTTCAGATTGATGCCAATAGCCTGTACCTTTGGTGGAAGATAACGCGCATTCCTTACCATTCACCCTGTCATGAGTGAACTGTAAGCCGCTGACGCCATCCAACAGAAGACATCATCCAATAACCAGGAAAGCACTATGTCATCAGCGACGCTTCTGCGCTACCTGGGTGCCACCACCCTGTCCCTCGCCATCATATCGGCAACACACGCCGAGGAGAATGGAGATACGGCACGAGCCGTCTTTGCAGGTGGCTGTTTCTGGTGCGTCGAGGAAGCCTTCGACCCTGTCGAAGGCGTGTTGGCCACGACCTCCGGATTCAGCGGCGGTGACGTCGAGTCGCCCAGCTATGAAGATGTCGTCGATGGAGGTACCGGTCACGCCGAAGTCGTCGAGGTAGAATACGATCCCGACCAGGTCGATTACGCGGACTTGCTATACGTCTTTTGGCGTAACATCGACCCCTTTGCCAAAGGCCGGCAGTTCTGTGATGTTGGCGCTTCCTACCGCAGTGCGATCTTCCCGATGAACGAGATGCAGCGCGAACTCGCTGAACAATCCCGTGACGAACTCAGCGAACGATTCGACCGAACGATCGCGACTCAGATCGAGGATTTCGACGCCTTTTATCCCGCCGAGGAATATCACCAGAACTACTATCAGAAAAATCCAGTTCGATACCGCTTCTACAAATCCGGTTGCGGCCGTCAGGAGCGTCTGGAAGAGGTCTGGGAAGACGAAGCCGGCGGGCTAGCCGATGGCCGAGTGGCACGCTCGGAGTGAACGCTCACGTCGTCTCAACCACCCTGCAGTGAGCAGCGTCAATGCCAGCACCAGCCACGATGCTGTAGCGACGCCCGGCCAGCCAGCCAGTAACCAGAACGGTTCGAGATAGAACCCTCCCAGACTCGCACCGACATAATAGAACACCAGATAGAGCGCCGACGCGCTCCCACGGGCGTGTAGCGCCTGCCGCCCTACCCAACTCGACGCCATGGAATGGCAAAAGAAGAAACCGAAGGCATTGATGGTCAACCCGACGAGGATCACCGTCAGCGATGAGGCCAACGTGATCAGCGTCCCAATCATCAGGATCGCGATACCCAGCATCATGCAGGTTGGCTGCGCGAGGCGCTGAGCTACGCGCCCGGACAGTGCGGACCCCAAGGTGCCTCCCAGATAGGTCAGGAAGATCATGCCGAGCCACTGGGTACTCAACGCATACGGACTCTCACTCAGCCGAAACGTGATATAGCTGTACTGATTGATGAAAATCAGGAAATTCAGTCCACCGATCAGGTAAGCGGCCAGCAGGACGGGGTTCCCAAGATGACCACGAATCGACACCAGGGCAGATCGCCACTCAAAGGCGGTCGCCTGGAAGTGACGTGCCGGTGGCAATAGTTTCCAGAAGAGCGCCACACACACCACGCTAAGCGCCCCGACAGCCAGAAAGCTGGATTGCCAGCCTCCAAACTGGGCTGCCGTTCCACCAATGATGCGTCCACCGATACCGCCCAACGTGTTGGCACTGATATACAGCCCTACCGCCAGCATCAAGGCCCGTTTGTCGAATTCGTCACCCATCCAGGCAATCGCCACCGCCGGCAGACCTCCCAGCACGAATCCTTGCAACGCACGCACGGCCAACAACAGCTCGAAACTTGGCACCAGCGTCAGTCCCAGGGAACATGCGCCCGTCAACAACAGGGTGACACGCATGATCGCCCGACGCCCGATCGCGTCGGAAAGCGAGCCGAAGCACAACAACGCCACAGCCAGTGTCAGTGTCGAAGCCGACATTGCCAATCCGACGATCAGCGTCGAAATCCCGAACGTGTGTCGCAACTCCGGTAGCAAAGGCTGCGGCGCATACAGATTGATGAACACCGTGAACGAGCCTAGACACAGCGCCAGCGTCGCCCGCCACCATTCCCGGCTATATGCTTCGATCATGAATGCCTCCCGTCAGGAGTGGCCATGATCGCGCGTCTCAAGGCATCATCCAAATAGAACATCAAGATACGAGCTATCGGATTAACTTATGAACTTGCCCTTCGATCTACGCGCCCTGCGTGTGCTTGTGAATGTTGCCGACGCCGGAGGTTTCAGTGCGGCCGCCAGGGAATTGCATGTCGCCCAATCGGCCATCAGCCAAACCATCGCCAACCTGGAGCAACGCCTGGATGTACAGCTGCTGCATCGTCACGAACGACGCATCACCCTGACCCCGGAAGGCGAGACGCTCTGCCATCATGCCAGGGAGTTATTGACTAGCGCCGATGCCGCGCATCTGGCAATGCGGGAGCTCCACGACCTGGTCAAGGGCGAAGTCCGTATCGGTATCCCTTCGATGCTGGGCTCCTATTATTTCCCGCCACTACTGATGGGCTTCAAGGCAAGTCACCCGGGGATTCGTCTGACCGTCATCGAGGCGGGGACGAGACGCTTGCAACAGATGATCCACGACGCTGAACTGGATCTGGGCGTGGTGGTGGATGATGCCACGAGCCAGGCCCTGGCAAGACGGCATTTTCTGCGTGAAGAGATGGTCATCTGCGTTCCCGTCGACCATCCCTTTGCGGGCCTCGAGGCAGTCGCGGCCGATGCCTTCTTCAGCGAGCCGCTGGTACTGTTTCAGGATGGCTATTTCCATCGCGAATTCGTCGACGCACTCGCCCGAAAGACCGGCCACGAAGCCGATGTCGCCTTTCAATCGAACCTGATACCACTCACGAAGGCGATCGTTCGCCAAGGCTTCGGTATTACGACCTTCCTGAGACGCGTCATCGATGATCCCGAGCTCACTGCCGTCTCCTTCGATCCGCCGGCCAAGCTCGACCTGTCGTTGGCCTGGTCGGCTCGTACGGGCCTGTCACGTGCCGAACAGGCCTTCGTCGATTATGTGATCGATCATCAGCAAGCGCTCGCCGACGATAGAGGTCATGAACCGGAATAGCGCGTCAACATGGCACGCTGCGCCAACCGCGTCGGCTCCATGGGACGACGGGCCTGCCAGAAGTGACGCCTCCAGTAGATATTGTCCATATCGGAGAGGATCACGCCCTGGGAGCTCGAGGCATGCAGGAAGCGGCCTTCCCCGACATAGATACCGACATGCCGATAGACGCCAGGCGGACGGAAGAAGACAAGGTCACCGGCTTCCAACTGCTCGCGCCGGATTTGATGGCCTTGAAGTGCTTGTGATTGAGTCGTGCGAGGTAGGTGAGTATCAAAGCTCTCGTCGAACACCGCCTGCACCAGCGCCGAACAATCGATGCCATATTCACTCTCTCCACCCAGGCGATACGGCGTCCCGACCCAACGTCGATGCTCTTCCAGCAAGGCCTGTCGAATCACCTTGGGCGACGGCTGCAGGAAACTCTGCAATAACGGGCCATCCAATGGCGAATTGGGTAGCACCTGAGCCGAACTGTCACTGAAATAGTCGCCTTCCTCGGTATCCTGGGTCGTTGTACTAGCACAGCCGGCCAGACCGGCCAGCAATAGACAGCATCCTGCAAGTCGCAGCATCCTAGCGATCCCGTTTATGATTCTTGGATTCGACCTGTCTCAAAGCGTCACGCCCCTAACGCAAAGCGACAAGTCACTCACAAAGTTAATGAATATAATCAACTTTCGCGTGTTTGGCGAGTCTGGCTATCAACACCTCGGCACACACCGTCCCTGCCATACCCAATCGATCAATGCAGCGTATGGGCATCGCCCAACAAGGTATCGATATGCATGGGCGCCCAATGGTGAGGTCTGGCACCAGGGAAGTCCAGGCTGGCCCAAGGGCCAGCCAAGGGAGGTGCCCCCGTCAACCAGGCGACCAGGGCTTCCCGGAAGCGCAGTAGAAACGTGTCTCGTTCGTCGGTCTCCGCCATGAAAAACGCGAAGCCGGCATACAACCCGGCCGCATAGGCCGACCACTCTCCATAATGCGCTTCAGCCAGTGCCGCCGACGCATCCAGATAGGCATTGAAGTCGTCGGCACTCAGCCAACCGAGCTGTCGGCCGGCCATCGCCAGATCGACGGCTTGGGCGGCATCCCAGGCAGCCATGTCCACCTCATTGCAACGTGCGTCGTTATCACGAACACGCTGGAGTCTGAGCAGGTGATTGCGGTCATCTTCATCGCACTCACTGGACTCCAGCATCGCAATTTCCGAGGCTAAACGCGCCTGGTTCAGCGTATAAGGCGCATAGTTGATCTGATATTCCTGCCGATCACCGGCATGCAACAAGAAATCCAGGAACTCTCGTAAGGCGTCTCCATCGTGCAGAGCATAATGGCCATCTAGCCACTCGCGAATCGCCTGGCATTCTCGCGCGCTTTCTTCCATCGGTTCCCCCCAGACGTTGGGATTCAACGGCCCCACCAGTGACAGCGCGGTAAAGCGTCGGAGACTAGGCCTCTGCCCCGGCTCATCCCAGGCCGAGATCTGCCAGTCGAGCCAATGGAATGGACTGCCTGGATCATCGCGATGCCAGTGGATATCCTGAACCAGAGACATGGCACTATCTTCCGGCAGCGCCGTTTCCCACGCCGCCCAGGCATCAAGCAGACGGCGGGGATCGCCATAAAAACGACACAGAACACTACGCAAGGCATCGGCCATCGCTTCCAGCTCCCGCGGGTCGAAATCACCGCTGTCCATGGCCAATTGCAGATAGAAGGCGAACTTCTCCGCCATGTGAATGGTCGCCGCATGGCGGCTACAGCCCTGCAACCGGGTACGCTGCTGCACGGCCCCCGGGTCAGGTTTTCCTAACCGGGTTTCAGTAGGTGGCAAGGCCCCATGGCTGGCATCCGCTGCCAATTGATTGAGATGATGCGCTTGGGCAGGTAGCCAGAAGCGCGATAGTGACGCCGCACCGTCACCGGGATATACCCCCAGCGTCTCTCGCAGATGTTGCCTTGCCTGTTCCCGTTGATCGTCAGACGGCGATGTCATCACCCTTGCCTGACGACTCAGCAAGCCCGGCTCACGCACCGAGGCCAGCGTCAGGACCCAGTGCATGGCGCCGTTGCGCCACTCCCGTAGTGTCGCCCGCGCCATGTCACGAGTCTGCTCGTCGAGCAATTCCGCCAGCGGTAGCTGCCAGGGACTGACCGGCGAATACCAAAGTGATGCACAGTCGCGTTTGATATCCGCCATGAGGTCTCGTCCCTCGAACAGGCTCCGGCCTCGCTGATAGGCATTCGTCAAAGCGATCCAGTCGTTGTAACGATGCGACATCAGATCAGCAGCATGCGCGGCGAAGGCGCGGGCCTCGTCGGCATCGAGCCACGCCAGGCCATCACCGATAAAAGCGAGTTCCACCAGCCGTAACCAGTCCCATGCAGCCCACTCGAGTGGCTCTCCTCGGGAGACAAAATCGACCAGGGTACGCCCGTACGGTACGCCATCCTGAAGCGAGGCAAGCCAGCGGTAGCGAGCGGATGTCTCCATATCGAGCAGCCGAGTGGCATCCATGTCCCATTGATAGCGGTCACCTTGGCCAGCCAACCACAACAGGGTGCGCACCAGGTCATCACGACCGGTAACCCCCCACTCCCGACGCAACCACTCAGCCGCGTTGGGTGCATCCCATGCAGCTCTGGCTGGCGTCATTAGCGTGGGGGCGAACATCGCACGCAATCGCCATACCGGTGGATCGGCCCACAGGGAAGACGTCGGCTCCGATGCCTGCAATGCTCCGACAAGCCGGTCCCAGGTAATGCCCTCGCCTTCACGTTCCAGTGTCGCCAACGCCTCGCAAGCTTGGGGAAACTCATCGTCCCCGAGCACCCACCCTTCAGCACCACGGGCTCGTCGCACGGCACGCAACCACTCATCCAGACCTTGGTGACGTCTCGTTATGTCATCTGCCAGGTGATGCACCCAGGCAAGCGCTCGGGCTTCATCCATCCAACGCGAGGCTGTTGCCAGTGCCAGCCACTCCAATGCTGACAGTTGAGCGGCCGGGGTCGACGTTTCCGGCGTACAGGCATCGAGCAGACGCCAACCCAGCTCACCGCGATCCTGCACATCCATGAGCCTAAGGCGCTCTTCAGCGAGTTCAGGATCCATGGCGGTCGGGTCGGGCTCGAATGGCCAACCGCAAAGCACCAACTGCTGGGCCCACCAAACTTTAAGGGGATCGACCAATGTTCACCTCGACATGGGCTATTGCACAACGGAATACGATTCGCCAAACGGCGCCTAGTGTAGCCGAAAGCGAAGCGATCGCCGATGGCTCGATATTATGACGTGTCGGCTGCCATCGCGTGGACCAGAAAAGAGTTGGCGACGTGTTTTAAATAATGCACACTCCGTCAAATATGATGACATTCACGATAATGATGCCTACAACCCGATCGGTGCCATTCAAGGAGTCAACATGCCCCAGTTACCCGATCTACTGATCCCCCAAGCTTACATAAATGGTCGTTGGCGGGAAGGCAGACAGCAGTTCCCAGTGACCAACCCCGCCACAGGAGACCACCTGGCCGACGTCCCTGATCTGACCGCCGCCGATACACGAGATGCCGTCGCCGCCGCCGACGCCGCCTGGTCAGCCTGGCGAAAAACACCGGCCAAGCAACGCGCTACCCTATTGCGTGCCTGGTTCGACGCGATCATGGCACATCAAGACGACCTGGCACGGCTGATGACTCTCGAACAGGGGAAACCACTCGGTGAGTCGCGTGGAGAAGTCGCCTACGGTGCCTCCTTTGTGGAATTCTATGCCGAAGAAGCCAAACGAATGGCGGGGGAAACGCCCCCCAGTCAGGGGGCTGACAAGCGCTTGCTGGTATTTCGCGAACCCATCGGTGTCGTGGCAGCCATTACCCCCTGGAATTTCCCCTTGGCCATGATCACACGCAAGTGCGCACCGGCACTGGCTGCTGGCTGTCCGGTAGTGATCAAGCCCGCCGAAGCGACGCCGTTGACCGCACTGGCATTGGCCAAGCTGGCCGAACAAGTCGGCTTCCCGGCAGGCGTATTGAATGTCGTGACGGCCAAGGACCCTGCCGCCATCGGTGAGGTTCTGACCACCGACCCACGTGTCCGCAAGGTATCCTTCACCGGTTCAACGCCGGTTGGGAAGACATTGCTGGCTCAATGCGCCGGGACCGTCAAGAAGGCGTCGATGGAACTGGGCGGTAATGCGCCGTTCATCGTTTTCGACGACGCAGATCTCGATGCTGCCGTGGAAGGCGCCATTGCTTCCAAATTCCGCAACTCCGGCCAGACTTGCGTCTGCACTAACCGGTTCCTCGTTCAATCGGGAGTGCATGATGCCTTCGTGGAAAAACTGGCCAAGCGCGTCACGGAGCTCAAGGTCGGTAACGGACTTGAAGAAGGCGTGGTGCAAGGCCCCCTGATCAATGACGCCGCCGTCGACAAGGTACAGTCTCATATTCGGGATGCCTTGAGCCAAGGCGGCCGACTGATCTGCGGCGGCGAGCCGCATCCGCTCGGCGGTACCTTCTTCCAACCCACGGTCATCGCCGATGTCACCGACGACATGCGTGTTGCCACCGAGGAAACCTTTGGCCCGCTGGCCCCTGTTTTCCGATTCGACCATGATGATGAGGCCATTGCGATGGCCAATGCTACCGAATTCGGATTGGCCGCCTATTTCTATGCCAACGACTACCGCCGCATCTGGCATGTCATGGAAGGCCTTGAATATGGCATGGTAGCCGTTAACGAGGGGCTCCTTTCTACCGAGCTGGCGCCCTTCGGAGGGGTCAAGGAATCCGGACTCGGTCGTGAAGGATCGCATCACGGCCTGGATGAATACACTGAGCTAAAATACGTCTGTATCGGCGGCCTTTGAGCGCCCTACTCTTTCCTGGACAGGAGATCGATCATGAACAACGCCCAACTCAACGAGCTCAAGCAGCGTTATGTCGCCAGCGGTGCCGCCAGCCCCGCCACTCAGTTCGCCGATCGTGCAGAAAATGCCGAACTCTGGGACGCAGACGGCAATCGCTTCATCGATTTCGCCGGTGGCATCGGCGTTCTCAACATCGGCCATCGCCATCCCAAGGTGGTCGAAGCAGTCAAGGCACAGCTCGACAAGGTCATGCATACTTGCCAGACGGTAATGCCTTATGAAAGCTATGTGAAAGTGGCGGAAAAGCTCAGCCAACTCACTCCGGTACGTGGTCATGCCAAGGTCATGCTCGCCAACTCCGGTGCCGAAGCGCTGGAAAATGCCGTCAAGGTAGCCCGCGCCGCCACCGGCAAGACCAATGTGATCTGCTTCGATGGTGGTTACCATGGCCGCACCTTCATGACCATGGCCATGAACGGCAAGGTCAACCCCTACCAGACCGACTTCGGCCCGATGCCGGGAACGGTTTTCCGCGCCCCCTACCCCGTACCCTATCACGGTGTCAGTGAAGATGAGGCGCTGCGTGGCCTGAAGATGGCATTGAAGACCGATGCCAACCCCAAGGATACGGCTGCCATCATCCTTGAGCCGGTATTGGGTGAAGGTGGTTTCTACCCTGCGTCCCCCAGCTTCCTGCAGGCGATTCGGGACATCTGCGACGAGCACGGTATCCTGATGATCATCGACGAAGTCCAGAGCGGCTTCGGCCGAACCGGCAAGCTGTTTGCCATTGAGCACAGCGGTGTGGAACCGGACATCATGACCATGGCCAAGAGCATGGCCGATGGTATGCCGATTTCAGCGGTCGTCGGTACCGACAAGCACATGGACGCCTCTGGCGGTAACTCGCTGGGCGGCACCTATACCGGCAGCCCGGTCTCCTGTGCAGCCACGCTCGCCGTTCTCGAGGTATTCGAAGAAGACAATATTCTGGAGAAAAGCCAGGCGCTGGGTGACAAGTTGGCCACACGCTTTGCCCAATGGCAGCAGGACTTCGATTGCGTCGATAACCCACGCAACCTGGGCGCCATGGCAGCATTCGAGCTAGTCTCCAGCAAAGCCGACCACACGCCTGATGCGGACTTGGCCGGTGCACTGTGCAAGAAGGCGCGTGAGAAGGGGCTGATTCTGCTCTCTTGCGGGATGTACGGTAACACCATTCGCTTCCTGATGCCGATCACCATTGAGGACAAGCTATTGGAGGAAGGGCTCGATATCATCGAGGCCAGCTTGACCGAACTGGTCGGCAACAAGGCTCAAGCGACAGCCTGAACCACGTTTGTGCCGGCAAGCCCGGCTGGCGCTACGTCCACCGCCCGAAGGGATGCCTTCGGGCGGCTTTTATATATAGGGACACCAGGCATGTCGCGCCGCGCCCGACTCAAGCCCCAAATTCGCGACACTGCTCGGCTTCAAATCCAGCGGTTCGTTGGCAAGTCAAAATAGCACGCTAGGCCTTTTTGATCTTGGCAACCACCCACAATAGCACCACGGCACCCACGATGGCCGTTACCAGCGACCCGATGAATCCGCCGGAAGACAGGCCCAACAGGCTGAACAGAAAACCGCCGACCACAGCCCCCACGATACCGACTCCGATATTACCGAGAATCCCGAAGCCCCCACCGCGCATGATGTTGCCGGCGATCCAGCCTGCCAACCCACCGATGATCAACCACGCAATCAATCCCATAGTTCACGCTCCTGTTGCTGACATCTTCCAATAATGCCCATCATCCCGCTGTTCCGATTAGAATGATGAGCCCGGTTCCTGTAGAAAGCACCGCTCTTCCTCAGTGGATTCACGCCCCAGAATGGCATTGCGATGCGGGTACCGTCCAAACCGTTCGATGATCTCTCGATGCCGATGCTCGAAACGCAGGTTGTCCTCCAGGCCGGGCTGATCGAACAGCCGCAGGGCCTCATCATGCATCAGCAATGATTCACTATGCATGAATGGCATATAGAGAAAAGCCCGCTCCGATGGCTCGAGATGCCGATCCACCTTGCGTACCACCGCTTCCTGGGCCAGCACCAGCGCCTGGGGATCCTGAGCAAAGGCGCCCGGTGTATCACGATAGATATTGCGTGAAAATTGATCCAGCACCAGGACTTCCGCCAAACGCCCTTGTGCCGACTGCCGCCACCGCCAGCATTCACCACGAATGGCCGCTTCGAGTAATGTGCTGAAGCGTTCCGTGATCGTACGATCCAACGTCTCGTCCTTGATGAACCACTGTTTCGGTGACAGTTCCTCGAACCAGAACGCCAACACAGTCTGGGCCGTCATGTCGTTCATAGTGAGTCTCTGGCAACGCCTCAATGAAGCTACGAGTTAACGATGGTGTAATCATGGCCCGCCTCACCGCACATGTCGAATACGCACTGCCTGCCAAACGCCACGGCAGGTGCGTATGCAGAGTCAACGAGTCACCGGCGCATGACGGACACTGACTGCCAAATGTCAGACATTAGACCAAAGATGAATGGAGGAATCGATTCAGCCCACTAAAATCCCCTCGTTAGTCGTAAGTTTACGCAACTTTTACTCGGCAACGCCGCGAACATCCATCCATGACTTGAAGGATTACGATACCATGCATGCCTTGACTCTGGCGTCGTTCCTGTTCTTTACCGGGCTGGTCGCCTTCATTACCTGGCGTGTCACGCGACGGGACGATCATAAGAGCACCAGCGGCCTCTTCCTTGCCGGTCGTAGCCTGACATTCCCCTTGATTGCCGGTTCACTGTTGATGACCAACCTCTCCACCGAACAAATGGTGGGGCTCAATGGCTCGGCATTTACCGATGGCTTGAGTGTCATGGCCTGGGAAGTCGTTGCCGTACTCGCCTTGGTGGCATTGGCACTGTTCTTCCTGCCACGCTTTTTACGCAGTGGAATCACGACAATACCGCAACTCCTGCAGATTCGTTTCGACAGCGGCACGCAATTGATCTGCAATATCATTTTCCTGATCGCCTACGCCGTGATCCTGTTGCCGATCATTCTTTATTCAGGTGCTGTCGGCCTGCAGGGCATGCTCGATCTGCAGGGATTGACCGGCATTCAATCCGATTCCGTCCTCCTCTGGGGCACGGTATGGCTGGTCGGCCTGATCGGTTCGGTCTACGCCCTGTTCGGCGGTCTTCGCACCGTTGCCGTCTCGGATACTCTCAACGGTATCGGTCTCCTGGTCGGCGGCTTCGTCATCGTTTACTTCGGCCTCCAGGCTGTCAGCGATAACGCCGGCATCATGGCCGGTTGGGAAACGCTCAAGGAATCCAATCCGGAGAAGCTCAACTCCATTGGTGGCAGCGATCAGCAGGTTCCCTTCTCGACGCTGTTCACCGGGGTCTTCCTGATCAACCTGTTCTACTGGACCACCAACCAGCAGATCATCCAGCGGACCTTTGCAGCCAAGAACCTGGCCGAAGGTCAGAAAGGCGTCTTGTTGACCGGTTTCTTCAAACTGTTGGGGCCGTTGTACCTGGTATTACCCGGCATCATCGCCTATCACTTGTATGCCGATCAGGGTATCCGCGCCGATGAAGCTTATGGCCACTTGGTATTCAACGTGCTGCCGCCCTATCTAACCGGCTTCTTTGCCGCCGTGATGGTCGGCGCCATTCTGTCGTCGTTCAACTCGGCGCTCAACAGTACCACGACGCTGTTCAGCATGGGGCTGTACAAGGGCGTGCTCAACAAGAATGCGACCGAAACCCAGGTCGTCAAAGCAAGCAAGATCTTCGGCTGGGTCATGGCGGTTTCCTCGATGACCATCGCGCCGTTGCTGGCTGGCCAGGAGAGCCTTTTCGGCTACCTGCAGAAGATGAATGCCATCTATTTCATCCCGATCCTGGCCGTGGTGCTGGTGGGTCTGCTGACCAAGCGTGTTCCCGCCATGGGGGCCAAGATCGGTCTGATAGGCGGCTGCTTGCTGATCTTCGCCGGCTATTTCATCCCGCCCTTCACACTGCTGCCTGCAGTCATGAGCGAATTCCACTTCGTCGCCAGCATCTTCGTTCTGATGGTCCTCGTCATGCTGTTGATCGGCAAGCTACGGCCACGTGAGGTCGAGTGGGTTCATGAAGACAGTGGCGCCGTCGACCTGACGCCATGGAAGGGTGCCATTCCTGCAGGCATCATCCTGGTCGTCCTGGTGATCGCTATCTACGCAGCCTTTGCCGGATAGCACGCTAATCTCATCACCAACGCTTCAGCGCCCTGCCTCTCAGGCAGGGCGTTTTTTTACCCGCATGTCCTGATTGGTGGGAGATGGGTCATTGCAGACATGCCGTGCAGAGCCGACACTTCTCGAATCACTGACGAGGTGTCAACATCATGTCCCGTACCATCGCCCTGCTGGCCTATCATCATTGCCAACTGCTGGATGTCACAGGCCCCTGGCAAGTCTTCGCCACCGCCAACCGACTGAGCAGCAGGACACTCTACCGGTTGTCGCTGGTCGCCGAACGCTCCGGCCCTGTTAGCACCAACGGCGGCCTCTCCCTCCATGCCGACCTCAGTTGGCAGGAACTCCAGTCCCTGGCACCACTCGATACGCTGCTGATCGCCGGAGGCAGCGGGGTCACGGCACAATGTCAATCGCAGGCACTGCAACAGATACTGCAACATCAGGCAAACACGGTCCGCCGGCTCGGCTCCGTCTGTACCGGTGCGTTTCTGCTGGCTGCCGCCGGGCTGCTCGACGGTCATCGAGCCACCACGCATTGGCGGCACAGCCAGCAATTGGCCAGAGAGTATCCACGTATCGCGGTAGACAGCGACGCCCTGTATCTCGAATCCGGCGGTCGTTTTACCAGCGCTGGCGTGACGGCGGGCATCGATCTGGCGCTCTCCTTGCTGGAAGCCGATCATGGCAGCGAATTGGCTGGCCGAGTCGCCCGCGAACTGGTCATGTTCCTACATCGTCCTGGAGGGCAGTCGCAGTTCAGCGACCTCCTCACCCGGCAGCAACAGTCCACCGGGCCGTTGCGGCAAGTGTTGGACCGACTTCATGCCGATCCGAGCCGAGTCCACCGACTGGAGGACATGGCCAGTATCATCGCCGTGTCGCCACGTCATCTATCACGCCTTTTTCGTGACCAGTTGGGAACCTCGCCAGGTGCCTATTTGACTCGACTGCGCCTGGAACATGCCCGGCTCGCTTTGATCGATAGCTCTCAAGCTCCCTCATTGGAACGCTTGGCTCAGCACTGGCGGCTCGGGGGTGCCGAACAGATGCGCCGACTGTTCCAGCGACACTATGGCGTTTCACCAATGACCTATCGGCAGCGTTTCGGTCGTCGCGTCAGTCACGACAGTTCGATTTCATATCTCAAGGAAGACTAGGAGAGAGCCCATGCCGATTACCGTCATGCTGTTGTCGCTCTGCCAAGCTTTACTGGTTAGCGGCAACATTCTGCTGATTGCGGTGTCTCCTTTGATTGGCGCCGAACTGGCGCCCACGCCCGCGTGGTCCACGGCACCGGTCGCTACCCAGTGGCTCGGGCTGATGTGTGCCACCATTCCCGCTTCGTTGATCATGGCTCGGCTTGGACGCAAGCGCGGTTTCATGCTCGGCAACCTGATGGGGCTGATCGGCGTCGTCATTGCCAGTCAAGCCTTGATCGGCGAGCGCTTTTTCCTTTTCATGTCAGGTACCTGGATGATAGGCATCGGGATTGGCTTTGGCCAACTCTACCGTTTCGCGGCTGTCGAGGCGGCCCCCTTCGCGCTACGTGACCGTGCCATCGGCCTGGTCATGGGAGGCGGTGTGCTGGCGGCGTTTTTCGGCCCCTGGCTAGCGCGTGTCAGCCGCGAGATCGCCGCTACCCCCTTTCTCGGCAGCTTTCTTGGTCTGGGGGCGCTTTATCTGATAGCACTGATCATCCTGTCACTGACTCGCTTGCCACCGGCGGCAGCGACACATGGCGAAGGGCGGTCCCGACCCATCAGTGAGATCCTTCGCCAACCCGTTTTTATCGTTGCTGCCCTTTCGGGACTGATCGGCTATGGCGTCATGAATCTTGCCATGACGGCAACGCCGCTGGCCATGGCCAACGCCGGCTTTCACTTCGACCATGTTGCAACGACCATTCAGTGGCACGTACTGGCGATGTTTCTGCCTTCATTCATTACTGGCCATCTCACGGCCCGTTTCGGCACGACGTGCATGATCGGCACGGGCTGCCTGCTACTCATGGGGTCTGCCATCGCCTCGCAATTCGCATCAGGCGTTATGGGGTTTCACATCGCGTTGATTCTGTTGGGTCTCGGCTGGAACTTTACCTTCCTACCCGCCACCGGCCTCCTCACCGAAGCCTATCGCCCGGTTGAAAAAGCGCGTACCCAAGCTGCCAACGAATTCCTGGTCTTTACCACGGTCGCACTGACCGCTTTGCTGGCCGGCCCGCTCGTGGATCGGCTGGGGTGGTCATTGCTCAATGCTCTGCTGATTCCCATGTCGCTGTTCCCCATTGCGCTACTCGTCTGGCAACGGCTTGCCAGACGCGGACAACACCCGCACATTAGTGGCTGATTATCGCAGCGAACGGAATCACACCGATGCGCCAGTCATTGGCCGATGAACTCAGTGATCTACTCGAACGGGGCCGCGACCGCCAACTACGCTTGGCGGTGACCGGCCTGTCACGATCCGGCAAGACCGCCTTCCTGACCTCATTGGTCCATCAACTGCGTCATGCCGGACTGGAAGCACGGCTCGACTTGATGCCAGCAGCACGGGAAGGACGCCTGTTGGGTGCCAAGCGTGTGGCGCAGAAGGATCTCGACGTACCACGCTTTCCCTACGATCAGGCCTTCGCCGCACTTGACGCCACACCACCACGCTGGCCCGAACCGACCCAGGGCATTAGCGAGTTACGTCTAGCGATTGGCTATCGCCCGGCAGGCCGCTCGCTCTTCAAGCGCGAGACCGCCACCTTGACTCTCGACTTGTTCGATTATCCCGGCGAATGGCTTCTCGACCTGCCGCTGCTTCAGCATGACTACTTGAGCTGGAGCGAGGACCAGACCTCAGCGCTCGCACAGGAACGCAACCCCGAGCGTCGGCTGCTCTTTGCCGACTTCCTGGCCGCCGTTGACAAGCTCGATCCTGCAGCCGACGCCGACGAAGCGCAGCTGGCAAGCATCGCCGACCTGTATGCCAAGGGGCTTCGTCACGCCAGAGAGGCCGGTTTTGCCAATCTGCAGCCGGGCCGCTTCCTGCTTCCCGGCGACCTGGAAGGCGCTCCCGTTCTCCAGTTCTTTCCTTTGCCGGAACTCGATGAAAGTTCCCGACCGGCGTTGTCAGCACTACCGGATACGAGCGTCTATCAGACGCTGGTGCGCCGTTACGCACACTATCTACAGCGCATCGTTCGTCCTTTCTACCGTGACCATTTCCGCCGCTTCGATCGACAGATCGTGCTGGTCGACATCCTGGGCGCCTTGAATGCCGGCCCTGAACGTTTCGAGGATCTAGCCCGAGCACTGAGCACACTGTTGCAGAGTTTTGCTTACGGTCAACGCAGCCTGGTATCGCGCTTGTTTGCTCCCCGCATTGATCGCCTCGCCATTGCCGCGACCAAGGCCGACCATGTAACGCCGGAACAGCATGGCAACCTGGTAGCGCTACTCGAATCACTTCTCGCGGAACCGCTCAGAGACCTGAGTTTCGCCGACATTCCTGTCAAAGCCATGTCCCTGGCGTCGATCCAGGCTACTCAACCGCAAACCGTCGAACATCAAGGGCGACAACGTCCTGCATTGCGGGGCACAACGCTCGCGGGCGAAGACGTGCTTATATTCCCGGGTGACGTCCCCTCACGTTTGCCGGACGCCGACTTCTGGCATCGCCAAGGCTTCGATTTTCGTGCCTTCCGTCCTTCCCCTCGAAGTCATGATTTGCTTCCACACATCCGGGTGGATAGCGCACTCGATTGGCTGATCGGAGACAAGTTGCAATGAATGACACGCGACACGACTCCCCTCGCCCGGGGCGACAATTTACCGTCGACAACGATATCGACCCTGATGATGCGTCGGACCCACGTCCCGCCGAAGCCTTCGACACCGGATTGACGACTCGCCCCCTCGCCGACGACGACCCCGAATCGGAAAGCGAAGCGGCCATCGCCGACAGCCTGGCTCGACCACGTCGAAAACGCTGGGGCCTGGCGACACTATTGGGTGGCAGCCTGCTTCTGGGGGGGATCGAGTTCGTGCAACGGCTGTATAGTGCCGTACTCGTCAGCGATTGGAACGGCGGTGCCTGGAGCCTGCTGGGCATGCTGGCGTTGGGCTTGGGTGGCACGGCCATGCTGAGAGAAATCGGGAAACTCAGACGCCTGCGACGACATGCTCAGTTGCGTCAGCGATTGGCGGCCCTCGACACATGTTCGCCCCAGGATGCCAGCCAGCTTGCCGACATGCTGCGCAGACAGCTAGGACTGGATGACGACCATCCTCACTGGCAAGCCTTTTCGCAGTCGCATCGCCCCCACCACAGTGGCGATGAAACCCGGCGGTTGCTGGCCCATCACCTGCTCGCCCCACGTGACCGCGAAGCACGCCGGCTCATTTCCCGCATGTCCGGTGATACCGCCATCATGGTGGCCGTCAGCCCGCTGACCCTCGTGGATATGGCACTGGTAGCATGGCGAAACCTGGCACTGATCGATCGCCTGGCTCGCCTGTATGGTCTGGAGCTCGGCTATGCTAGTCGGCTACGGCTCTTTCGAGCCGTGCTTCACAACATGGCCTTCGCCGGGGCCAGTGAAATGGCGAGTGAGGCCAGCATGGAACTACTCTCGATGAACGTGGCCGGCCGGTTGTCCGCACGAGCAGGCCAAGGTCTGGGGGTGGGGCTGCTAAGCGCGCGTCTGGGCATAAAATGCCTGGCCCTCTCACGCCCACTCCCTTTCGACGACGGCGAGTGCCCCCGCATCAGTGATTTGCGCCGGGAATTATGGCGCCAGTTACGCCAAATGGAACATACCGACTACCGACACGATTCCCGTTCGACTTGATCTCAATCAAGGCATAACGGCTGTGATCGACTAGGCTACAGGAGAGTTCACGAGGAATGAGGTATCCATTATGTATCAGTCGGTTCTGGTTGCCGTTGACGGTTCGGACAATTCACGCAAGGCCTTGGAGGTTGCCGCACAACTTGCGCAGGGCGAGGCCTCCCTCACCATCCTTCATGTGCCCGAGACGCTGACGCATGGCGCCACCATGGTGTGGGGGATCGGTGCCGTCGACCTGCAAAGCACACCGGAAGAACACGACAAAATCGGTCAGGAGGTCGTCACCAAGGCCGCCGATACCGCCCGAGAAATGGGCGTCACACAAATCGATACGCTGGTCGAGCAGGGTGAACCCGCGCGTACCATTCTGCGTCAGGCCGAGAAACACGGTGTCGATGCGATCGTACTTGGCAGCCGTGGTCTGAGCGATCTGAGCGGTTTCGTCTTCGGCAGTGTCTCACACAAGGTCACACATGCAGCCAAGTGCAGCGTCATCACCGTACGCTGAGATCAGGGAAACGTGAATCGTCGCTCCAGAACCCGGGCGACCGACACGTCGTCATGATGACCGATATGCTCGGCATGAGGCACATGTCGGGCGAGGTCGGGATGTGCATTGGCCATCACATGCGCTTCTCCGGCCAGGGACAGCATTTCCGTATCATTGAGGTTATCACCGAAGGCGAGGCAACGCTCGGCCGGTAGTCCGAGCTGGGTCAACAATCCCGTCAGCGCCTTGCCCTTGTTGACACCGCCAGCCATCACCTCCAGCGAATTCACCTGGGAGTAGGTGATGTGCAGCCGTTCGCTATAGCGGGAGCGGATCGTTGTCTCAAGCGCCTGCAATGATCCCGGATCGCCAATATAGAGTACCTTGCCGACCCCCTCACCATCGAGCTCATCAGGTGCTGCGACCCGATAACCGAAGCCGGTATGGGCATGTAGTGCCAATAGTTGCGGTGCTTCCGCATCGATCAGCCAATCATCATCACGATAAAGATTGAGACGCACGCCAGGCTCACGCTCGAGCCCGATCAGTTCGCGCGCCAACTCTCTTTCCACATAACGGGCATTCAACAAGCGCCCCTCAGGGTCGTGCAAGTAAGCACCATTGGTGCTGATCAAGTGTACCGGGACGCCAAGCCGATCCCGAAAAGCCAGCATGTCACGGAAATGGCGTCCCGAGGCGAAGGCAAGATAATGCCCCTGTTGCCCCAGAGTTCGTAATGCCTCGACGGTACGAGGGTGCAGGTCATGATCGGCCCCCAATAAGGTGCCGTCGAGGTCGGAAACGATAAGATGCGGTGTCATGCCAGGTCCTTGTCACTCATTGACGCCTAGACTAACGGATATGATCGTATCTTGTCCGTAGTGGATACGCTGGAATGTTCAAACAACGAGTCACGTACGTTGCGATGACTTGGCTTGAAGGAGAAAAACAGGCATGAAAACGCTGGTCATTGGAGCCAATGGGCAAATCGGTCGTCAATTCTGTGAGCTGGCACATCACGGCGGCACGCCCATCAGAGCGATGATCCGTCATCCCAATCAGCAGCCCTGGTTTCACGAACGCGGCATCGAGACGGTGATCGCCGACCTGGAAGGTGACTTGCGCCAGGCCTTCAACGGCTGCGATCAAGCGGTGTTCACTGCAGGATCAGGGCCGCACACCGGCCCGGACAAAACGCTGCTCATCGATCTGTATGGCGCGATCCGTTGCATCGATCTGGCCGTCAACGCCAGTCTTGAACGCTTCATCATGGTCAGTGCGTTACGCGCCAGCGACCCGCTTGCTGCCCCCGACAAGCTGCGCCCTTACATGGCGGCCAAGTTCGCCGCCGACGCCTACTTGCGTTCGGCGAAGGTTCCCCATGTCATACTCAAGCCGGGTCGCCTGACCGATGAGGCGCCGACTCGCCAGGTCAGCACCTCGCTCGCCCACGCACCTGACAACACCGTATCTCGCGGGAACGTGGCCCACTCGCTTGCCTATCTGGTTCAGGCCAGAACGCTCAAGAACCGGGAATTCGATCTGCTCGACGGCGACTCCAGCATCGCCATGGCGCTTGTCTAGGTTCCGAGCCATGCGATTCACGCATTGACGCCATGTCATGATTGGCGATGGCGTCATGAATCCGTATAGTAATCCCTCTATCCCCGCCAATCGAATGTGTCCGATGCTGCAGAACAACGCGCTGCTTGCTCAGCTCAAGCAAGATATCCGCGAAAACACGCCTCGCGTCGAGGGTGTGATCAAAGCCACTGAAAAAGGGTTCGGCTTCCTCGAAACCGACGACGGCGAATCCTATTTCGTGCCGCCACCCGCCATGAAACAAGTCCTGCACGGCGACCGGGTCAAGGCCGTTCTCAAGGAGGAAGGTGACAAGACCTCCGTCGAACCGGACACCTTGGTCGAGGCGGGTCTGGATCGCTTCATCGCTCGCGTCCAGAAACGCGACGGACGCCTGGGTGTCGTTCCCGATCATCCCGTGTTCAAACAAGCGCTCAAGACCAGAATCAAACGCGGTCTCGACGAAGAGAGTATCGGTGACGGTGACTGGGTGGTCTCCCGGCTGGTACGCCACCCACTCAACCCCGATGACCGCGCCTTCTTCACCCAAGTCGATGAGCTCGTGGCCAAGAGCGACGATCCCGCCGTTCCCTGGCGTGTCACCCTGGCGCGACATGCGCTGGAACAAGCCTCGCCGACAGCCGGCGACGATTGGCCCATGCGGGATGAAGGCCTCAAACGCGAAGATCTGACGTCGGAACCCTTCTTCACCATCGATAGCGAAAAGACTCGCGACATGGATGACGCCTTGCGCGTCGAACCTCGCCAAGAAGGCGGCTGGCGACTGACCACAGCCATCGCCGACCCAACAGCCTATGTCGAAGAGAACCACGCTGCCGACCTGGAGGCGCGTACCCGGGCATTCACCGTGTACCTTCCCGGTCAGAACGTTACCATGCTGCCGGAAGTACTCGCTGACGACCTCTGTTCGCTTTGGGTAGACTGTGATCGGCCGGTACTCGCTTGCGCACTGAATATCGAGGCCGATGGCAGCCTTGGCGACTATCGGTTCTTCGCTGCCACTGCCCGTTCGCATGCCAAGCTGGCGTACGATGCCGTATCCGACTGGCTCGAGGGGCAGGGCGACTGGGCGCCGGATTCCACCATCGGCGAACAGCTCGAGGCATTGCGCGATCTGACAGAAGCTCGTACGGCCTGGCGTGCCAAGCACGCGCTGGTCTACAAGGACCGCCCGGACTACGTCTTCGATCTCGACGAAGCCGGTAATGTATTGGATATCCGTACCGAGGAACGCCGTATCGCCAACCGCATGATCGAAGAGGCGATGATCGCGGCCAATGCTTGCTGCGCCGACCTTCTTGCGGACAAGATAGGACACGGCATTTTCAATGTGCATCGTGCCTTCGATCCCGAGAAAGCCGAGGCGGCCCATGAATTCCTTGCCGGTCAGAATATCGAGGTCGAGCGGGCAGCCTTGCTCGAACTGCCACGTTACCGTGAACTCAAGCGTGAACTGGAAGAGCGAGAAGATCCGTGGCTGGACGCCCGGCTGCGACGTTTCCAGGGGTTTACCAGTATGTCCGCGCAACCCGGGCCGCATTTCGGTCTGGGGCTATCGGCCTATGCCACCTGGACCTCACCGATTCGCAAGTACGGCGATATGGTCAACCACCGTCTGATCAAGCGAGTCCTCAAGGGAGAGAGTGCACCGGCCGAAGCCAGCCAATCGCTCACCGAGCAATTGACAGAGCGCCGTCGACTCAACCGTATGGCCGAGCGAGACGTCAAGGATTGGCTATATGTACGCTATCTTGGCAATGCGGCCAAGGAACAGCAGGAATTTGACAGCGAAGTCATCGCCATCAATCGGGGTGGTTTACGCGTACGCCTGACCGCTAACGGTGCCACGGCGTTCGTGCCTGCTCCCTTGATTCATAACGACCGCGACAAGGTCGTCATCGATGACAAGGAAGGACGTGTACAGGTCGAAGGCGAAGAGCGTTTCAAGCTGGGTGACGTCATTCGTGTGATATTGACCGAGGCCCGCGAAGACACGCGATCCCTGGTGGCTCGCCCAGCAACCTGAACGACCTGCCATTCCAGACCTACCAAGCAGCGCTGACGTTACGCAGCGCTGCTCTTCTATCCGACCACTCAGCCATGTCGGCGCTGCTTCTCGGTCGTCCAGTCCATGATTGGACGGCGTAGTCCATGAGCGCCTGTATAAGGGGCGTATTGCGGCGGCTGCCAGCCATCGAGGAGAGCCTCATCCAGAGTAAAGACCTCGACACCGATGGGATGGCAGGTTGCCAGCGGATCCCCGGCCTCAGGCCCCCACAAGTCCACGGATAGATCGCCGCCCGGACAGCACGACAAGGCACAGAGCAAGTCGATTTCGGCGAAGAACTCGATATAGTCACCCTTGCGTGCCGGGCATGCCTTCATGAAGTATTGATCGTCCTCATTGAGGCCAGTGCACTGAAAGACATTGAGCACATCGTGTACGTCGAACTCGGTCAAGCCGAACGGCGCCACTGCCCGTACCAGATTGGAGTGGCAATGGTGATCGAAATCTTCGCCGGTCAGTAGTTTATTGACATACGGGTCGCACCGAGTACCAAGCAGGTCATGAACGCGACCTCCATCTTCATCCACACCGTAGCCCGTCAACGTATCGTCGATGACCGTCGCCATGGGCCGCAAATAGGGAAGCGTCGACCACAGCCGATCGAAAGTCGACACATGAGCGCGTTGCAACTGACGCGTACGCGACGCCCAGAAGCGTTCGCGCGGATTGTGACGATGCCACAGGTTGAAATCACCGACCTGAGGCCCCTCTTGCGTCGACAAACGCAGCACATGCCCCGCTGGTACTTGCCAGGCCAGCCCCTCACGGATCGGAACGGTCAACGCCTCGATTCGTGTCCGGCCGGCGGCGGCGGTCAAGCGGCTATAGAAATCCCGGTCGACATCCAGTATCGATCCCCGGTTCGCCTGGTAGGCGGCAGGCACTTTCGCCATCGCATTGTCTCGTTGTCCGGATTGATTGGCTCAGCGTAACGGAAGACATACCCAGTCGCATCAACGTTTGCGTCGATGGTTAGAAACGTAAAAGGGCACCCGAAGGTGCCCTTTTAGTAGCGCCTGTGCATGAAGGACGAACGACTTACCAGCCGGTCGCTGCCTTCAGTGCATCGCCGATTTCCGCCAGCGACCGTACAGTCTTGACGCCTGCGGCTTCCAACGCGCCGAATTTCTCGTCGGCAGTGCCCTTGCCACCAGCGATGATCGCCCCGGCATGGCCCATGCGCTTGCCCGGAGGTGCTGTCACACCAGCGATATAGGCAACGACCGGCTTGGACACGTTCGCCTTGATATAGGCAGCCGCCTCTTCTTCAGCGGTGCCACCGATTTCACCGATCATGACGATCGCTTCGGTCTTGTCGTCCTTCTCGAACCGCTCAAGAATATCGATGAACGTTGAGCCAGGAATCGGGTCACCACCGATACCCACGCAAGTGGACTGGCCGAAGCCGTGATCGGTCGTCTGCTTGACAGCCTCGTAGGTCAGGGTACCGGAACGCGAAACGATGCCGACCTTGCCTGCCTTATGGATATGGCCGGGCATGATGCCGATCTTGCTCTCATCGGGAGTGATGACGCCGGGGCAGTTAGGGCCGATCAGGCGTGCCCCCAGTTCGTCACACTTCACCTTCACGTCCAGCATGTCGAGTGTCGGAATGCCTTCGGTGATGCACACGATCAGCTTGATGCCGGCATTCGCGGCTTCAAGGATGGAATCCTTGCAGAAAGGCGCCGGCACATAGATGACGCTCGCTTCGGCACCGGTTTCCTGTACGGCTTCCTTAACGGTATTGAACACCGGCAGGCCCAAGTGCTCCTGGCCACCCTTGCCCGGAGTCACGCCGCCGACCATCTTAGTTCCGTAGGCAATCGCCTGTTCGGAATGGAAGGTCCCCTGGCCACCGGTAAACCCTTGGCAGATGACCTTGGTGTTCTTATCGATCAAGATGCTCATTACTTGCCCTCCGCTGCCTTGACGACCTGCTGTGCCGCATCGGTCAAGCTGGTTGCAGCGATGATATTCAAACCGCTGGAAGCCAGTTTTTCGGCACCCAGCTCGGCGTTGTTTCCTTCGAGACGCACCACGACCGGCACGTTGACGCCGACCTGCTCAACGGCACCGATAATGCCCTCGGCGATCATGTCGCAACGCACGATACCACCGAAGATATTGACCAGTACGGCCTTCACGGAGGTGTCGGAAAGAATGATCTTGAAGGCTTCCGCCACACGCTCCTTGGTTGCGCCACCGCCCACATCCAGGAAGTTGGCTGGCTGACCACCATTGAGCTTGATGATGTCCATGGTGCCCATGGCCAGGCCGGCCCCATTGACCATACAGCCGATGTTGCCGTCCAACGCCACGTAGTTCAGATCCCACTCCTGGGCTTCTGCCTCACGCTGATCCTCTTGCGAGGGATCACGCATGGCTTGCAGGTCAGGATGACGGTACAGCGCATTGCCATCCAGGTTGACCTTGGCATCAAGGCAATGGAGGTTGTTCTGCTCGGTGATGACCAGCGGGTTGATCTCAAGCAGTGCCAGATCCTTGTCATGGAACATCTTGGAAAGCCCCAGGAAGATCTTGGTGAACTGCTTGATCTGATCACCCGAAAGGCCTAACTGGAACGCCAACTCACGGGCCTGATAAGGCTGAGCGCCCACCAGCGGATCGATCTCGGCCTTGAGAATCTTTTCCGGCGTTTCCTCAGCGACTTTCTCGATCTCGACGCCACCTTCGGTAGATGCCATGAAGACTACGCGACGCGTGCCACGATCGACGACAGCCCCCAGATACAACTCATTGGCGATATCCGTGCAGGTTTCGACCAGAATCTTGGAGACCGGTTGACCGTTTTCATCGGTCTGAAAGGTCACCAGATTCTTGCCCAGCCACTGTTCGGCGAACGCCTTGGCATCGGCGGGATCCTTGACTAATTTGACGCCCCCGGCCTTGCCACGACCACCGGCGTGCACCTGGGCCTTGACGACCCACATCTCACCACCGATTTTCTTGCAAGCCTCGAGCGCTTCCTCAGGGGTGTCCACGGCGAAGCCCTTGGACACCGGCAGACCATAATCGGCAAACAGTTGTTTGCTCTGATACTCGTGAAGGTTCATCGATTCATGCCATTGGTTGCATGTGATTCGAACGGTAATCCGGCACACCACCGGAGTGGGGCGTTTCCCGGATCACCCCCGTCAGCTTCCGATACATTGCCGGAAGCGACGCGCCACCCTCGGGTGGCGCTTGTTGTCGCATTGTTACTTGCGCTTCTTGCGGTTGGCCATGTGAATTGCATGGCCATCAACCGCCAGGGCTGCTTCGTGAATTGCCTCTGACGTGCTGGGGTGTGCGTAGCACGTCAACGCCAGATCTTCGGCACTGGAGCCGAACTCCATGGCAATCACGCCCTGAGCGATCAGCTCGCCAGCGTGCTGACTGACAATATGCATGCCAAGTATACGATCGGTTTCAGCATCGGCGATGATCTTGGCCGAGCCTTCCGATGCGTTATTGGCCAATGCCCGTCCGTTGGCGGAGAACGGGAAGGAGCCGGTCCTGACTTCGATACCGGCTGCCTTGGCATCCTGTTCCGTCATGCCGACCCAGGCGACTTCCGGCGACGTGTAAATGACGCAAGGAATGGCGTCGTAATTTATCTCGGCCTTATGTTCGGCGATGATATCGGCAACCATCATGCCTTCTTCAGAAGCCTTGTGGGCCAGCATTTGACCACGTACACAGTCGCCGATGGCGTAGACACCAGGAACACTGGTACGACACTGGTCATCGACGAAGATAAAACCACGCTCGTCCAGATTGACGCCGGCATCTTCACCTAACAGCCCCTCGGTATAGGGACGACGACCGACACAGACGATCAGCTTGTCGAACGTAATCTCCTTTTCACCGTCGGCATCGGCATACTTGACGACCACTTCCTTGTCCTTGATCTCGGAACCGGTAACACGCGTTCCAAGCCGGATATCCAGCCCCTGCTTCTTGAGCAGCTTCTGGGTTTCCTTGGCGATGTCCTTGTCGACCATGGGCAAGAAACTGTCCATGGCTTCGAGCATGGTCACTTCACTACCGAGCCGGCTCCATACGCTGCCCAGTTCCAAACCGATGACACCAGCTCCAATAACTCCAAGACGCTTGGGAACTTCATCGAATTCCAGCGCCCCGGTCGAGTTGACGATCAACCCTTCGGTCAACGGTGTCGGGGGGATTTCCACTGGTACCGAACCGGCAGCAATGACGATGTTATCGGCATCGTAGGTCGCTTTTTCGCCATCGTGGCCAGTGACTTCAACCTGCTTGCTGGACAATACCTTGCCGGTACCTTCCAGGGCAGTGACACCATTGGCCTTGAACAGCGCGCTGATACCGCCGACGTTCTTGGCGATGACCTGCTCCTTGAATTCATGCATCTTGGCCACGTTGGCCGTGGGCTCTCCCACGTCGATGCCGATTTCCTGGTAGTGGTCGCGAGCCTCGACGAACTTATGCGAGGTCTCCAACAGCGCTTTCGAAGGAATGCAGCCTACGTTCAGGCAGGTTCCGCCATGAACGGTCTTGCCTTCCTTGTTGACCCACTTCTCGACACAGGCAGTCTTCAATCCCAGCTGGGCAGCTCGAATAGCGGCCACATACCCGCCGGGACCCGCGCCAATGACGATGACATCAAATTTATCGGCCATGAAAGTGTTTCCTGTTTCGTCGGTTCGCTAGGAATACGTTGTGGGACTTAGACGTCCAGCAGCAAACGCGCCGGATCCTCCAGCAATTCCTTGATAGTGACCAGGAACTGCACGGCGTCTTTACCATCGATCATGCGGTGATCGTATGACAGTGCCAGATACATCATGGGACGAATCTCGACCTTGCCATTCACCGCCATGGGACGCTCCTGAATCTTGTGCATCCCCAGGATGGCAGTCTGAGGCGGATTGAGGATCGGCGTCGACAGCAAGGAGCCGAAAATACCGCCGTTGGTGATCGTAAAGGTACCGCCCTGCATCTCGTCGATGCCCAGCTTGCCATCGCGTGCGCGCTTGCCGAAATCGACTATCTGTTTCTCGACATCGGCAATTTTCATGCTATCGGTATCCCTCAGCACCGGCACGACCAGGCCACGCTCGGTGGAAACCGCCACGCCAATGTCCTGATAACCGTGGTAGACGATATCCGTGCCGTCGATCGAGGCGTTGACATCGGGGAACCGCTTGAGCGCTTCACTCGCCGCCTTGACGAAGAAGCCCATGAACCCGAGCTTGGTGTCGTGCGCCTTGAGGAAAGTATCCTTGTACTGTGAACGCAGCGACATGACCTCGGTCATGTCTACTTCGTTGTAGGTGGTCAGCATCGCCGCCGTCTGCTGAGCCTGTACGAGGCGCTTGGCGATCGTCTGCCGCAAACGACTCATCGGCACCCGTTTTTCGGGACGCTCCCCTTCGACGACGGGGGCAGCGGCGGCCGCTTGAGCCGGTGTAGATGCAGGTGCGGATTGCGACGCTTTCTTGGCAGTCCCCTCTTTGACCGCTTTCTGAACATCTTCCTTGAGGACACGCCCGCCCTTGCCGGTGCCCTCGATCTTGCTGACATCAAGGTCGTGTTCGGCTGCCAGCTTACGTGCCGCCGGTGCCAGGATCTTGTCACCGACCTGTTCCGACTCACCACCACTATCGGCACTGGACGAGGCGTCTGAAGCCGGCTCGGACGCTGATACGCTGGCACTGCCATCACCACCGGCACCTTCGGCAAAGATGCCTAGTACGGCTTCGGACTCAACCTGCGCGCCCTCTTCCACCTTGATTTCACTCAATGCACCATCGGCGGGGGCCACAACCTCAAGGACGACCTTGTCGGTCTCGATATCGGCCAGAACTTCATCACGTTGGGCCGCTTCTCCAACCTGTTTGTGCCAGGTAGACACCGTCCCTTCCTGGATGGATTCGGGGAAGGTCGGCGCCTTGACCTCATGTGTCTTGCCGGATGACGCAGGCGCTTCTGGCTGAGCGCTATCGGATGCCTCGCCACCTTTCGGGGCATCCGCCTTTTCGTTGGCGGATGCCTTACTACCGGCCTTTTCTTCAGCGGCGCCCAACAGCCCAAGCACCTGCTCTGACTGCACGATATCGCCTTCATTCGCTTGGATTTCGGTCAGCGTTCCTGCATCCGGTGCTACGACCTCCAGCACCACCTTGTCGGTTTCAATCTCGACGATCAGTTCGTCTCGTTCGACGCTATCCCCTGGCTGCTTATGCCAGGCGGCCACGCTGCCTTCGGCAACGGATTCCGGAAAGGTTGGCGCTTTGATCTCGGTAGCCATGTCGTTTCCCTTGTGAGTTCTCTCTTCCTGATGACGGACGCTTCACGCGTTGAAGGCGTCGTCCACCAGTTGGCGCTGCTGTTCAACGTGAACGGACATGTAGCCCGCAGCGGGTGCCGCTGACGCCGGACGCCCGGCAAACTTGAGCTCTTGCCCCAAGCCCTCATGCAACATATCGGCGACCATGCGCATATGATGCTGACTTTGGTACCAGGCCCCCTGGTTGAGCGGCTCTTCCTGGCACCAGACCACTTGCTCGATGTTGGTGTAGGCCTTGAGGACGTCGAACAGCACTTCCTTGGGAAATGGATAGAGCTGCTCGATACGGACAATTGCCGTATCGTCCCGCTCGTTCTCGGTACGATAGGTCGTCAAGTCGTAGTAGACCTTACCTGCACAGAGCACCACTCGCTTGACCTTGTCGGCATCGAGCTTACCCTGATCTGGCAGCACCATATGGAAGCGTCCCTTGGACAGTTCCTCCAGCTCCGAGGTCGCTTCCTTGTGGCGCAACAAGCTCTTGGGTGACATCACCACGAGCGGCTTGCGCAATGGGCGAATCACCTGACGCCGCAGCAGGTGAAATATCTGTGATGGGGTCGTCGGCACACAGACTTGCATATTGTGCTCGGCACATAGTTGCAGGAAGCGCTCCAGACGCGCCGATGAATGCTCTGGCCCCTGGCCTTCATAACCATGCGGCAGCAATAGCGTCAAGCCGCATAAGCGCCCCCACTTGGATTCACCCGAGGAGATGAACTGATCGACCACGACTTGAGCACCGTTGAAGAAGTCGCCGAACTGAGCCTCCCAGATGATCAATGCATTGGGACTGGTCGTGGCATAACCGTATTCAAAGGCCAGCACCGCTTCTTCCGACAAGAAGGAGTCATGGATCGTGAAACGCGGCTGCCCTTCCTTGATGTACTCGAGCGGTACATAGGTACTGCCGTCTTTCTGGTTGTGGACCACGGCATGTCGGTGGGAAAAGGTACCGCGACCACTGTCCTGCCCGGTCAGCCTGATCGGATGCCCTTCATCCAGCAACGTGGCATAAGCCAGAGTCTCGGCGAACCCCCAGTTGACAGCCATGCCTCCCGCCAGCATCTTGCGCCGATCCTCGTAGATCTTGGCCACCTGACGCTGCGTCTGGACGCCGTCGGGAATCTCGCACATGCGCGTTGCCAACTGCTGCATGCGCTTCATCTCGATGGTGGTATCGGCATCACCGGTCCACTCATGGCCAAGGTATGGCTCCCAATCGACGAACAATGATTTATTGGGCTCCTTGACGAGCGCATTGGCCACGTGATTCCCCGCCATCAGATCATCGCGATACTGCTCGATCAGCGCCTTCGAGTCCTCTTCGGACATCACGCCATCCTCAGCCAGCCGCTTGACATAAAGGGCACGCGATGACGGATGATCCTTGATCTTCTGGTACATCATCGGCTGCGTTCCGGACGGTTCGTCAGCCTCGTTGTGGCCGCGCCGACGATAGCAGACGAGATCGATGACCACGTCTTTCTTGAACTGCTGACGATAATCGAGGGCCACCTGAGTGGCATGCAGGATGGCATCCGGATCATCGCCATTCACATGGAAAATCGGCGCCTGCACCATCTTGGCGATATCGGTGCAGTATTCAGTGGAGCGGGTATCTTTTGGATGCGATGTCGTGAACCCGACCTGATTGTTGAGGATGATGTGGACGGTCCCCCCCGTCTGGTAGGCACGGGTTTGAGACATCTGAAATGTCTCCATGACCACACCCTGGCCGGCAAAGGCCGCATCGCCATGCACGTTGATCGGCAACACCTTGGTGCCGTCGGTATCGTCACGTCGATCCTGGCGAGCTCTCACCGACCCTTCGACCACCGGAGACACGATCTCCAGATGAGACGGATTGAAGGCCAGTGCCAGATGCACTTCGCCTCCCGGCGTCATGACATTCGAGCTGAAGCCCTGGTGATACTTCACATCCCCTGAGCCGTGTTCAATGACCTTCTTGCCATCGAACTCCTCGATCAACTCCGAAGGGCTCTTGCCAAGAATATTGATCAGCAGATTGAGGCGCCCCCGGTGGGCCATGCCGATGACGACTTCCTTGGTACCATAGCCGCCAGACCGCTGAATCAATTCATCCATCATCGGAATGAATGTCTCGCCACCTTCCAGGCCGAACCGCTTGGTCCCCGGATACTTCGAGGCCAGATAGCTTTCCAGGCCTTCCGCTGCGGTCAGCCGCTCAAGCAAGTGCTTGCGTACGTCATCGCTGAACTTGGGTTTGGAACGAACCGTCTCGAAACGCTGTTGCAGCCAGCGCTTTTCGTCGGTGTCCACGATATGCATGAACTCGCAGCCAATCGAGCGGCAATACGTCTGTTCAAGCGCTTCCACGATCTCCTTGAGAGGCGCCTTGTCCTTGCCCAGAAAAAAGGAGCCGGTCTGGAATTCGGTATCCATGTCGGCAGCCGATAGCTGGTGAAAGGACAGATCGAGATCGGGGATCGGAGCCTGACTGCGCAGGTTGAGTGGGTCGATATCGGCTTTTTGGTGCCCCCGGAAGCGGTAGGCATTGATCAGCTGTAGAACCTTGACCTGCTTCCGGCTTTCGCCGTTGTCGGAAGTGGTAGCGACTTTTGCGGTTCGTTGGTTTTTGCCAAGCTGATAGAACTGGTCGCGGATTGGGCCTAGAGGAACATCGTAGGAAGAGCTGCCTTCGGGACGCGGTAGTCGATCAAAGTAGTTGCGCCATTCGTCGGGGACAGCATTGGGATCGACGAGGTACTCTTCATAGAGCGCTTCCACATAATGAGCGTTTCCACCGCTCATGTGTGATGTGCGCCACATCAACTCCATTATGCCTTGTTGCATCTCTCGGTCACCCTGCACTGATGGGGTGTTATCGGGGCTGGATACGGCCGGGCCGTCCCAGCTCTGGTGATTGCCCTGCCGGTGCGGGCAGTTGTCTCTCCGGCACTCCCGGCTTACATGTTTCGCGCCGAGAGCCTGGCTTCGTATCGTCAAGAGCCGGTACGCAGGGCACCGGCTCCGAGACACGGGCGCCGCTCACACTGCGGCATGGATCAGCCCACGATCATCGTCGATCGCGACCCATGGTCGCAGCTCGAAAATCCGGTGCCCATGATAGCAAGCCAAACGCTTCGATTTAAGTGGCATTGGCCAGTAACATTTCGCGAATCTTGCCAATCGCCCGTGTCGGATTGAGCCCCTTGGGACATACCGCCACACAATTCATGATACCGCGGCAACGAAATACCGAGAACGGATCCTCAAGATCGGCAAGGCGTTCGCGCGTTGCGGTATCACGTGAATCGGCCAGGAAGCGATAGGCCTGAAGCAGGCCAGCCGGTCCCACGAACTTGTCCGGGTTCCACCAGAACGACGGGCAAGCTGTCGAACAGCAAGCGCATAGTATGCATTCGTACAGGCCATCGAGTTTGTCGCGATCCTCCGGTGACTGCAGACGCTCGATCGCCGGCTCCGGCTCGTCGTTCTGCAGATACGGCTGAATACGTTCGAACTGTTCATAGAACACGCCCATATCGACGACCAGGTCACGAATGACCGGTAACCCCGGCAAGGGCCGCAGCACCAGCTTGCCCTTCTTGATCACCTCGGACAACGGGGTAATGCAAGCCAGCCCGTTCTTGCCATTCATGTTCATGCCATCGGAGCCGCAGACTCCCTCGCGGCAACTACGGCGATAAGCCATGGAACTATCCTGTTCCTTGATCATCGACAAGACATTCAGGACCATCAGGTCTCGGCCCTGAGTGTCCACCTGAAACTCCTGCATATAAGGTGCGGAGTCGGTTTCAGGATTGTAGCGATAGACGGATACCTGAAGCATGGACATCGTGGACTCCCTCAATAAGTGCGGACTTTCGGCTCAAAGGTATCGACCGTTTTCGGCGTGAAGTTGACATCGCGCTTGCCGAGTTTTTTCTCGACCGGGAAGTACAGCGAGTGCTTCAGCCAATTGACGTCGTCGCGGTCCGGATAGTCATAACGGGAATGAGCACCACGGCTTTCCTTGCGCTCCAGCGCGGAGATCGCGGTGGCTTCAGCCACTTCCATCAGGTTATCGAGTTCGAGGGCTTCGACCCTGGCCGTGTTGAAGGCCCTGGACTTGTCACCGAGATGCGCATTGCTGATCCGTTCACGCAGCTCCGAGAGTTTCTTGACCCCCTCTTGCATATTATCTTCCTGACGGAACACACCGAAGGCATTCTGCATGATGTCCTGTAATTCGGCCTTGAGCGCTGGCACCGATTCACCACCACTGGATTCATCCCAGCGGTTGATACGGGACATGGCGAATTCGACATCGGAGTCGGTCGCTTCGAGATACTCGACTCCCTCATTAAGGGCGCTCTCGATATACATGCCCGCCGCTCGGCCGAACACCACCAGGTCAAGCAACGAATTGCCACCCAAGCGGTTGGCTCCGTGAACCGAAACACAAGCGGCTTCGCCACAGGCGAACAGGCCATTGACCAACTGGTCATTGCCATCGGCGTCCTGGGAAATCGCCTGACCATGCACATTGGTGGGTATGCCTCCCATCATGTAGTGACAGGTCGGCACGACGGGAATCGGTTCCTTGGCCGGATCGACTTGCGCAAACGTTTTGGACAGTTCGACGATTCCCGGCAACCGCTTACCCAGCACGTCTTCACCGAGGTGATCGAGCTTGAGGTAGACATGATCGCCATTCTCGCCGCAGCCACGACCTTCGAGTATCTCGAGCACCATGGACCGCGCCACTACATCGCGACCGGCCAGATCCTTGGCATTCGGGGCATAACGCTCCATGAAGCGTTCGCCGTCCTTGTTCACGAGATAACCGCCTTCGCCGCGACAGCCTTCGGTGACCAGGACGCCGGCACCGTAGATGCCGGTCGGATGAAACTGCCACATTTCCATGTCCTGCATCGGGAAACCCGCGCGCAGTGTCATGCCGATACCATCGCCGGTATTGATCAAGGCATTGGTCGTCGATGCATAGATGCGGCCCGCGCCACCGGTGGCCAGCACCGTGGCCTTGGCCTTGACATGGACCACCTCGCCGGTCTCGATGTCCATTGCAATACAACCGACCACGTCGCCATTGGCATTCTTGACCAGATCGACGGCATACCACTCGTTCAGGAAAGTGGTGTTGTTCTTCAGATTGTTCTGATACAGCGTATGCAATAGTGCGTGGCCGGTCCGGTCGGCAGCAGCACAGGTTCGCGCCGCCTGGCCACCCTTACCGAAATCCTTCGACTGCCCACCGAACGGGCGCTGATAGATGCGTCCATTGTCAAAGCGAGAAAACGGTAGCCCCATGTGTTCAAGTTCGAACACCGCTTTGGGACCCTCCGAACACATGTACTCGGCCGCTTCCTGGTCAGTGATATAGTCGCCACCCTTGACGGTGTCATACATGTGCCAGCGCCAATCGTCGTTGGGATCGGCAGAAGCAATGGCACATGTAATACCGCCTTGGGCCGAAACGGTATGTGAGCGAGTTGGAAAGACTTTGGACAGGACAGCGGTCTTCTTGCCGGACTTGGCCAGCTCCAAGGCGGCGCGCAGGCCGGAGCCACCACCACCGATAATGATTGCGTCGAATGTCAGGCTACGCATGCTAGACATGAATCAGGCTCCCCACAGGACTTGTACGCCCCACACCAGAAAGACGAAGATGGCCAGGATGATGATGGTCTGAGCGGCGACACGAATGCCGGTCGGTTTGAGATAATCAGTCGTCACGGTCCATAGACCGATCCAGGCGTGGGCGGCGATGGAAACGAACGCCAGCAAGGAAAAGATGCGCATCCACGTCTGGTCGAACAAACCGCTCCAGGTGGCGTAATCCAGTCCCGGATTAAACAACAGAAAGCCGACCATGAAGAGCGTGTAGACTGCCAGGATAATGGCGGAAACACGCTGGATCAGCCAGTCCGAGAGGCCACTGCGACCGAAATTCGTTATGTTGGTTACCATACCCAGACTCCTGCCAGAATCACCAATACTGCACTGACCACGACAGTGATCTGTGCCTTGCGCACGCCACCTTCCAATGTCACGCCGATATCAATGTCCATCAGCAGGTGTTTGATGCCAGCAACGAAGTGGAAAGCCAGTGCCGACAACAGTCCCCAGGCGACGAGCTTGGCCAGCACATTGTGAGCCAGGGCATCACGGACGGCTTCGAACCCTTGCGGCGACGACAGCGAAGTGTCGAGTGCCCAGAAGGCGAAGACCAGACCGATGAACAGGATGACGCCGGTAATGCGGTGGGCGATCGACGTTAACGCCGGGAGGGGAAACGTTATTGTGGAGAGGTCGAGGTTTACGGGTCGTTTGCTATTCACGGCTCTATACACACTCTCTTGGCCCGCTCATTGCTTCGCCGGGCATGGCCCGAGCGGGCGGTGGTTTTGAGGAAGGGCTCGGCCGTTTGCCAAGTCGACACGACGCCAGTTCCAAGCGATCGTGCGGGGTGCGATTATAGGGGTACGGGTCAAGTATGACAAATCGGCGAGCGCTACCATTGATCATCGACCGACTGCACACTAGACCATCCCGATACTTGACCCTCATATCCATGAGAGCAAAATAGCGCAAAATGATGCAGAGCACCATTTATTATACAACACATGTATATAATTCATGATGCTGCATAAGTCGCTGCCTATGGGCTAATTGACAATCCTCCGAACGCTTCTATAGTGGGCTAACATTTTTTGCCCGACATGGCATGCGAGACAACGACTTATCGTCTAAAAACTGGATAACTAGGAGGCCACCATGGCTGACAGGAAAGCGCAGTTAACGATCGAAGGGCTCGACAAGGTAATCGAGTTTCCTGTCTATTCCGGTAGCGCTGGCCCTGATGTCATCGACGTTCGGAGCCTAGTCGCCGAGGGCCTCTTCACCTATGACCCAGGATTCATGGCGACCTCGTCATGCCAATCCGCGATCACGTTCATCGATGGCGCCAATGGCGTACTGCTTCATCGCGGATACCCGATCGGCCAGTTGGCTGAACACTCCAACTTCGTCGAGCTGAGCTACCTGCTGCTGAACGGGGAGTTGCCCTCCAATAGTGAGTACCAGCATTTCGAGGCCACCATCCGCAACCACACCATGGTTCATGAACAATTGGCCAACTTCTACAAGGGCTTTCGGCGCGACGCCCATCCGATGTCGATCCTGTGCGGTGTTGTCGGCGGACTGGCGGCCTTCTATCACGACCACATGAACATTACCCGTGACGAAGATCGTCGCATCAGCGCCATCCGCCTGATCGCCAAGATGCCCACCCTGGCCGCCATGAGCTACAAGTACAATATCGGCCAGCCATTCAATTATCCACGTAACGACCTCAGTTACGCAGAAAACTTCCTCTACATGATGTTCAGCAACCCATGCGAGGAATACACGATCAATCCGGTCTTCGCGAAAGCGATCGATCGCATCTTCATGCTCCACGCCGATCACGAGCAGAATGCCTCGACGTCCACGGTTCGCTTGGCGGGTTCCACGGGCGCCAACCCGTTCGCCTGCATTAGTGCCGGGATTGCCGCGCTCTGGGGACCGGCACATGGTGGTGCCAACGAAGCCGTCCTCAACATGCTGGACGAAATCGGTGACGAGTCGGAAGAGAACATCCAACGCTATATCGACCGTGCCAAGGACAAGGACGACCCCTTCCGCCTGATGGGCTTCGGTCACCGTGTCTACCGCAACTTCGATCCGCGCGCCAAGGTCATGAAAGAGACCTGTGACGAAGTGTTGAGCGAACTTGGCATGGCAGATGATCCTCAGCTCAAGATCGCCAAACGCCTGGAAGAGATCGCGCTGGAAGACGACTACTTCATCGAGCGCAAGCTCTATCCCAATGTGGATTTCTATTCCGGCATCATTCTCAAGGCCATAGGTATTCCGACCAACATGTTCACGGTGATCTTCGCGGTCTCACGGACCATCGGCTGGATCTCGCATTGGAACGAGATGATCAGTGGCGATTACAAAATCGGTCGCCCTCGTCAGCTCTACGTGGGATACGAACAGCGCGACTACCCCGCCGAATGAGCACACCAGTACATGAGAGGCCTAAGCACGGCCTCCATGCCCCTACCCAGACACACGAGGCTGGTTACCAGGCAGCTTCGCCTGTGATCGCGGCACACGACCGATACGTTCTATATTTACAAGTGTTGTAGAACTATCCATGCGCCGACGACAACATTGTGACGGTCACGCGACATCCATGTTGCAACGCAATGAAGCCAGCCGCCATCCGCCCCATCGGCGACACCCGGATCGTTTTCCACACTTTCTGTGGATAACCATGTTCATAACCTTGAGAAAAGTTCCAGGAAACTGCATGACAAGCGGGTTACCCTCAAATCGGTCAATTTTTAAACAATCATAATCGACTGATTTACTTGAATTTATTAGAAAACTCATCCTCGAGATCAGCTTATATGAGTGTTATGCACAAAGACGTCGGACGACGCGGCATACGTGGACAACTTTTGCAGCGTGTCAAGGGTGACAGGTCAAAATCAGCCCCACCGATGCCCTATCCATGACAGTTTCACATCGACGATATGACATCTCGGCGACAAAATCTCACCAAGACATGCACACGACGTCAGCGATCTCAACCGCCACTTGGACGAGGAGAACAGATGCCGCTGATCTAGGTATGAGGAAGGAGTAACGTGAAAGAAGTGGCGTCCCATAGGGGGTTCGAACCCCTGTTACCGCCGTGAAAGGGCGGTGTCCTGGACCACTAGACGAATGGGACGCATAGTCGACTCGAGGATGGTGGAGCCTAGCGGGCTCGAACCGCTGACCTCAACACTGCCAGTGTTGCGCTCTCCCAGCTGAGCTAAGGCCCCACATGCATCGATTGCCTCGTGAAGACGGAGCGCATGTTACTGATACGCCCCGGGTTCGTCAATACCTTTTGCGCTTCAAGCGTACAACCGATGGCTTATAGTTCTCGATATTCCTTCTCGAAGCGTTTCGCCTGTTTCTTGGAAACGCCCCCCAGTACATCGACAGCATGACGCAAGCGAGCACGGGTCATGTCCGAACCGAGGATGGCCATTGCATCGAGCACCGACGTGGATGTTGGAGAGCCAGTGACAGCAATGAAGACCGGGGCGAGGAAGGCTTTCATCTTGAGCTCGAAATAGTCGGCCAAGGCCTTGACCTCATCCAGCAGCGCCTCCTTATGCCAGGCTGTGACGCCTTCCAGGCGCCAGACCAGGAATTGCAGCATCTTGAGAAGCGTCTCGCGCTCCAGCTTGACGCCCTGGAAGCTCGACTCATCGATAGCAGGCAAACCGGAAAAGAAATGACCGGCCAGCGGAGCCACCTCGGACAGAGTATCCACCCTGGGCCTGACCTGTGGCAGGATCTGCTTGACGTAGTCCTCATTGAATGCCCACTCGCGCAGGGCATGTAGGAGAGCCTCGTCATCGAGATCTTCGCGGATGTAAACCCCATTAAGCCAAGTCAGTTTCT
This sequence comes from Aidingimonas lacisalsi, assembly GCF_008079445.1. Lineage (GTDB taxonomy): Bacteria > Pseudomonadota > Gammaproteobacteria > Pseudomonadales > Halomonadaceae > Aidingimonas > Aidingimonas lacisalsi. The sequence continues at coordinate 248,728 of NZ_VRYH01000005.1, forward strand.
CAAGATCGAACACCGGCCCACCCAGAGAGATCCGCTGAACGTCGAAGTGCGACATCATCTCGTCAAGCGAAAATTTCTCGCGGTCATCAGGCATCGACCACCCCATACGACCCAAATAGTTGGTCACTGCCTGGGGCAGATACCCCATGCGTCGATAATAATTGATCGACGTGGGGTTCTTTCGTTTGGAGAGCTTCGACTTGTCCGGATTGCGTAGCAAGGGCATGTGGCATAGCTCTGGCATGTCCCAGCCAAAATAGTCGTATAACAACTGATGCTTGGGTGCGGAATTGATCCACTCCTCACCACGCAGCACATGAGTGATCCCCATCAAGTGATCGTCGACCACATTGGCAAGGTGATAGGTGGGCATGCCATCGGACTTGAGAAGAATCTGGGCATCGACCTGGGCCCAATCCACCTCGATGCTGCCACGCAGCATGTCACTGACGACACAGGTGCCCTCCTCCGGTACCTGCATCCGAACCACATAAGGCCACGCTTCACGCTCACGACGTGCCGCTTCGTCCTCGGACAAGGCAAGGTCATGCGGCTTCAATGCCAGATGCAGTCCCTCGGCCTTGCGCGTTTCGCGCAACTCGTCGAGTTCATCACTGGTTCGGTAACACTTGAAAGCGTGCCCGGCATCGAGCAACCGCTGCGCATGCTCGGCATAGATATCACCACGCTCGCTCTGACGGTAAGGACCGAACTGGCCACCGACATCCGGCCCCTCATCCCAATCGAGCCCCAGCCAACGCAAGGAATCCAGAATCATCTGCTCGGATTCCGCAGTCGAGCGGACACGATCGGTATCCTCGATACGCAAGATGAATTGACCGTTGTGCTGACGAGCGAAGCACAGATTGAACAACGCGATATAAGCCGTGCCTACATGCGGGTCACCCGTGGGGGACGGAGCGATGCGAGTGCGTACAGTCATGGTGATTCAATCTCTTGGAGGCAAACTGGCGACATTATACGCACTCGGTAGCCGATCATCAGCTTTACTACGGCACTTCGTGCCAGCTTCGCATGGCGAACATCAAACCGTGCGAGCCAATGGTCCATAGCCGAGACGTTCAAAGCACCAGATTTTCCCGGAACCATTCTGTGATGAAATCCAGGTAAGTACGAGTCTTGTCCGGCAAGTACTTCCTGGATCGGAACAGGACCAGCATGCTGCCATGCTCATTCCAGTAGGGTTGCAAGAGAGGGACGAGCTCGCCGGAAGCCACGGCGGAACGGGCGGCGAAGGTCGGTAGATAGGCCAACCCGAAACCTGCCTTGGCGGCTTCGACGACGCCAAGCAGGTTATTGATGACCAGCCGCGAATGCGGCTCGACATCCAGTGGCTGGCCATCGAGCGAGAAGCGCCAGTGCGCTCCCAAGTCATAGTTACCATAGAAGATCGTGTCGTAGGTAGCGATGTCCTGAGGATGCAGGGGGTAGTTGACTCGTGCCAGATAATCCGGTGCCGCATATACACCATAGACGACCTTGCAAAGTGGTCGTGAGACCATGCTGGATGGCGGCAACGGCCCCATCCGAATGGCGAGATCCACGGCTTCATCGATCGGCTCGAAACGTTGATCCTCGAGCAGGATCTCCACCGCCACATCCGGATAGCGGCGCATGAATTCGGTCGTCGGTGCCGCCAGATACATGAAACCGAAGCTCACTTGAGCACTGACTTTCAACTGACCGCGCGGCCTGGCGGTTACCGACTGGACCTGGGCTTCTGCCGCCGACAACTCCTCGCATATGCGCAACCCATGTTCGTAATAGATCTGCCCGGCCTCGGTAAGATGCAGCGAACGCGTCGACCGATTGAGCAGGCTGACCCCGAGTTCATCTTCCAGCGACGCTACACGCTTGGAGGCTAGCGACTTGGAAATCCCCAGACGTCGAGCTGCGCCGGTGAAACTGCCACTACGCACCACGTCGACAAAGACCTTGAGCGCATCCAGTGTGGCCACCCCATACCTCCTGTCGCCGCTATTTACATATCCCCTTTGTTTCCAATATGGAAACACAAGTTTTCGATTGTACCCACTTATTCCGAAAAAGCCGACTGATTATACTGCCCGTGCGTTTGATCGATGGCACGAGTCATCGCAACCAACCGCAACGCCATCAGATCGTGACAATCGTCAGATCTGGATGGCGCCTTCAGTGCATACTTGCCTTATGCGTGCCGATGCTAGATAACAGCCGGCACGCTTTTTCTTTTCAAGCTCCATCTTCCGAATTCCACGCCGGTTTCGCTATTCTTCCTTTCCTGCAGTGACGCCGTTGGTGAAGGAACTTCTCAGGACCAACAGTTATCTCAACGTTGATGCGCGTTATTGCACAGTCGCTGGCGAATGCCAGAGCATGCCTTATCCCCTGAAACGAGATACATTCAATGGAAGAACTAGGCGCAAGGATCAAACGGTTACGTGAACACGCTAAGCTCAACAAAGCAGCGCTCGCCCGTCAGGTCGGTGTATCGGATGTCACCATCGGCTATTGGGAAAGCGGTGAAATCAAGCAAATCGGGCACACCCGTCTGGTCGCACTGGCTGAAGCGCTCGGCTGCGGGCTAGATGAGCTACTGACGGAGTCGCCAGAAACACCCTTTCCTTTTCTGCAACTGACGCCGACGCTGCCACTCCCTTGGCAAAAGCATGCCAGTCAGGTAACGGCCCTACCGATCTCATGGCCAAACACGCGCGAGGCCCCCATTCCCTGTTATATCGTGACGCCATCACCGGAAGCGACCTTCGATCACCTTCCTCGGGGAGACCTGGCGGCCATTACACCGACCGAAAGCCATCAGGGTAACGGGCTCTATATCGTCGAATACCAGGGGCGACTATCGATACAACGAATGGAGAACGACAACTTACACTTGCCGTCGCGATCCACGCCGCATATTCATGGCAGGCTCATCGCCCGCTGGTCGCTTGTGTCGGACTGACAGGAATCGGTGCGGTTGGAGCAGCAGATAGGTCCCGGTATCCCCAAGGGCAGGCGGCCGTGACAAACGATGGATCAATCCCTCCTTCCCTAGCAGGGTTGATCCATCGGAGCGGCCTCCCTGTCGCTGAATCGAACGTCTTTATTCATTATCGTCCCACCTGACAGTTAATCGCTCCCCGTCAAATACCTCTGGTCAAGAAGCTCGAAAAATGATTGCCCGACCATCGGAACGTCCATTAACAGGCAGTCAATTGCCGGCCTTGTAAGCCGTGGAGTACGTAGCCACCGCACCTTCATACTCCGCTTGTGATACCAACGGCCCACTCAGGTGCTCGCCTTGGCCACCTATGACTCGTTGAACCGACGGCGGCTGCACACCGGGGGGAGACATCCTGAAGGTAATCGTGTAGTCACCATCGGGCACACCACTTTCCGGTCCCAACGGTCCTGCCTCGAACCGGCCATCCTGCACAGCGACTCTAGACCGCCAACTCAAGCGGCTACTACTCCGCTCAACGATAATCACGACTTCGGTGTCATCGGGCAGGTTCGTGTCTCCGGAAATCAGCAGACGACGATTCGCTTGTCGCTCCGCCGACAACGAGACATCGACAGGCGCTGACAACGTCTCGACCGACTGCGACTGTGATTCAGCAGTGGCGGTATCCTCGTCGACTGCAGCCGGTTGAGTCGTCTCCGCTGGCTGGCTGCTTTCACCATCCTCACCGTCGCCTCCACAGCCAGTCAGCATGAACAGCAGCAACAGCGGCACCAACGTCTGGGAAACGACGCCCCTCTGCGCAAAGTGTCTATCGACACGCCTTGTCGCCATAATCGACACCTTTACCACCTCAGTTACCCGATACTGAACAAAACAACAGCATGTTGTGCCATCCTACCTGCCAGCATAATCGATATCTCCTTGATCTCGATATGTTGCGTGGCATCCGTTCATATCGCGCATCGGGGTGACGGGCTCGATCGCGCCACATCGGCAATGCGAATTTGCGCCAAGTATGAGAAACTGCCGTCCTTTCGACGGCGCATCCTTGATGCCTGTCGTTGCCACGAACACCTCCCGATGTACCAAATTGCCGGCACCCCATGTGCCAAACCAGTACCAAGGCATGGCAAAGAACGGGGCGAAATCACTGTAGTCATGAACCGTTATGATCGATAACGCAACCGCCACAACCAGGATGAATACTGACATCACGCGGCCTGAGCTTGATAGGACATTCTCCGTCGCCCCCATGATGGATTGGACGACTCGCGACTTCCGCGCTTTCGCGCGAACGCTGACGCACCGCGCCCTATTGTATACCGAGATGGTGACGACTGGGGCGATCCTCTATGGCAGCCCCCGTGAGCGCTTTTTAGGATACAGTGATGTCGAGCATCCCTTGGCGTTACAACTGGGCGGTAGTGACGCCGGAGAGTTGGCAGAGTGTGCGGCGATCGCCGAAGCCTGGGGATATGACGAGGTCAACCTCAACGTCGGGTGCCCCAGCGACCGAGTGAAGAACAACCTGATTGGCGCTTGCCTGATGGCGTATCCTGATACAGTCGCCAAGGCGGTGCGCGCCATGCGTGAGGCCGTCTCGATCCCTGTGACCGTGAAGTGCCGTATTGGTATCGATGATCAGGACGAGGATGCGGATCTCGAGCGCTTCGTAGCCACTGTTGCCGATGCCGGTTGCGATGTTTTCATCCTGCACTCCCGCAAGGCATGGCTGGAAGGATTGTCCCCCAAGGAGAATCGCGATGTACCACCACTCAACCGCGCACGCGTGTATCGTCTGAAAACGAACCACCCAGCGTTGCACATCGGCATCAACGGAGGCCTCAAGACGCTCGACGAGTGCCGAGCCCAACTCCAGCATGTCGACAGCGTCATGGTCGGTCGCGCAGCTTACCAGAACCCCTGGCTGCTGGCAGAGATCGATCAGACCCTATACGGAACTGCCGGTCCCGCCGAGAGCCGGCATTCGGCGGCGCAGGCGATCCGGCCCTATATCGCACGACGCCTCGAAGAAGGCGCGAAGCTCAATCATATTACGCGTCATCTGCTGGGTCTGTTCCAGGGCTGCCCCGGCGGTCGCCGGTTTCGACGCCACTTGTCGGAAAACGCCCACCGTAGCGGTGCAGGTCTCGACGTCTTCGATGATGCGCTGGCCTGGGTTCCGGAAGACCCCATACCGCACCATCAAGCCAATGGCCTGGCAGCCGTGTGACACCCTTACGGCGTCAAATGGTCCGATCAGCTCAAGCCATTGCTGGGTTCATAGTCCGATTGAAAGGATTCCACTGCGTTCTCTGCTTCTTCGATGGCTTCGAAACGCGCCACGTGGAACAGTGCTTCGCCTTCGTTAGCCAACGGCAGATTGCCCATACCGATCACGATTCCGTCAGCCGTGGCTTTGACTTCTCCCTCGGCATTGCCAAACGGGTCCGCAACCAACCCCAGCACCTGGCCCCTGGAGACGCGAGCGCCCAGTCTTACCCGCGGACGTAAAATGCCATCGATCGGGGCACGCGCCCAGCTCGAACCATTGGCCACTTCGGCCGGCGGTGGGCGACGTCGACGATGCTCCCCTGCCAGCATCCCGAGCCGTCGCATGACGCGTAAAACACCACGCACCCCCGGCGCAATCGCCCATTCATCGAACCGCAATGCCTCACCTGCCTCGTACGTCAGCACCGGTACGCCGCGATTCTGGGCATAATGACGCAAGCTGCCTTCGCGCAGTTCAGCATTGAGGATGACCGGTGCCCCAAAAGCATCTGCCATACTCGCGGTTTCCGGATGTGACGTTAGTTGTGCACGAATCTGTGGCAGATTGGTGCGATGAATCGCCCCGGTATGCAAGTCGATGATATGGGTGGCCTGATCGACGATCTGCTCGCGAAACAACGAAGCCACTCGCGAGCCGAGCGAACCTTCACCGCTACCCGGAAAGCAACGGTTCAGGTCACGGCGGTCCGGCAAGTAACGGCTGTGCTGCACGAAGCCGAACACATTGACGATAGGCACCGCAATCAGCGTGCCACGTAGCCGGGCAATCGCGCGGCTTCGCAGCAAGCGTCGTACGATCTCGACGCTATTGATTTCATCACCATGAATGGCACCGCAAACCAGAATGACAGGGCCTTTCTGGCGCCCGTGCACGACTTCGACCGGAATATGCAGAGGTGCATGAGTGTAGAGTTTCGCAACGGGCACATCGATCTGAGCACGGCCACCCGGCTCCACCCGGGTGCCGGCGAGTTCGAAAGCGGGTCGGGCCATCGTCCGTCCTTATTGACTGTCTGAAACAGGGCTCCTTTATACGGGATCAGCGTATCAGAAACGAGCCCGACCCACGTATTATGTGGCTGACCCCCCATTATGTGCCGTATCGTCCTGCCCCTTGTTCTTCTGCATCAAACGCAGGTGGCTAAGATACGCACGCGCATCCAGATAATCCGACTCCAGAACGCTGCGGTACGCCTCCTCATCGGCGAGGTACTTCACCAGAACCCGGCGTTCCCCCACCTGTGGTCGCGCGCCAGGCTTACCATGAAGACGGACCTCACTGGCTGGGTCATCGACGAAGATCGCCGTTGCGTATTCCCCGCTATCCGGATTCTCAGTCACGCGAACGGTCTCGCCCAACTGGCATCGGTGCGCTGCTGCAGGATGGCGGTGAAACCAGCCGTGTAGACGTCGGCAAAACGCCTCGGCAACCGGAGATGCCGCCACGAAGGTCATCCAGAGTACCAGGACACCCACAGGCACCCGGAATAGCCCAAGCGACATCCAGCGTAATGCAACGAGTTCGATCACCAGCGTAAAACTTCCCGCCATTACCAGCAGCGCCGTGATCGCGACGGTGGCAGGTACTCCGGCAAAGCCGAGCGACACCATGGTACTGGCCAGATGATCCCCCTTGAGGCTGTCGCGCTCGAACAGTTCAACGGGGAGCAGGCGAACCGCCACCAGCAACCAGTAGAGAACGACCAGCGGCAGTAACAAGGTGAACAGAACCAGCGGAAAGCTCAGAGCAATTCCGAGTACGGTCTCCATGGCGTGCTCCTTACGCTGGTACTTAGCCAGCGAATGGGTTTATACCTTCATCATAGACCACTCATCCAGAAACATGCCCAACATTGAGTTGATCGATATCAAGGCTGCATACAAAAACGGGCATTCCACCCGAAAGTGGAATGCCCGCGAGCTATCGCCAGAAACTGGCTAGCCAGACACGATCAACGCTGATCGTCCTCCAGGGCCGGTTGGCCGCCCTGCGCCTCGTCGTGTCGTTTCCCCCTCTTTCGCTGCATCCAGTCGGAGATACGAGCGATCATGGCGTAGAAAGATGGCACGAAGAAGCTGGCCAGTATCGCGACCGTAGCCATCCCTACCGCAACCGTGGTTCCGATATGGTGACTACTGGTCGCACTGGCACCCGTGGCCAACGCCAATGGCAAGGTGCCGAAGATGAACGCCAACGATGTCATCACGATCGGACGGAAGCGCAGTTCAGCGGCCGTGATGGCGGCATCGGAAATCGACTTGCCCTGCTCACGGCGCTGCAACTCGGCAAACTCCACGATCAGGATCGCGTTCTTCGCCGCCAGCCCGATAACCACCAGCATGCCTATCTGCACATAGATACTGGTATCCAGACCACGCATGACGATACCGCCGATCGCCCCCAGGAAAGCGAATGGCGTGGAGGTTAGCACCGCCAGTGGCAGCGACCAGCTTTCATACTGAGCCGCCAGAATCAGGAAGACCATGATCATGCCGAAGATAATGGCCAACGTGGCCGTATTGCCCATTTCAGACTCCTGGTAGGCCGTCCCGGTCCAGCCCATCCCCCAGTTACTGCCAAGGGTGTCCTGGACGACCGACTCCATCGCCTCGATGGCCTGTCCCGAACTGTAGCCGGGTGCCGGCCCCCCCTGGAACTGAGCGCCGAGGTAAACGCCGAAGCGCGATACCACCGCCGGCTTGGCATCCCGCTCAAGCTCCACGAATTCCGACAGGGGGATACGATCGCCGTTACCACCACGTACGTAGACGTTGTTGATATCTTCCGGCGTCTTGCGGAACTCATCCTCGTTCTGCAAGTAGACTTGGAAGTTACGGTTCTGATAGCTGAAGTAGTTGACGAACCCTGCACCGAACGTAGTCGACAATGTCGAGTTGAGAGCGTCTATCGACACGCCGTAACTCAACGCCTTCTGCTGATCGATTTCTGCGCGGTAACCCGGCACATTGGTATTGAAGGTCGTGAACACCTCCTGCAGCACGGGATGCTCGTTCGCCGCTTGCATGACCTGCAGAGACGCCTGGTAAAGCTCTTCCGGTGACGCCCCTTCATACGATTGCAGATATCCCGTGAAGCCGCCGGTCGTTGACAGCCCCTGAATGGGTGGCGCATTGAAGGCCATCGCCGAACCGCCATCGATCTGGGCTCCCAACTGCATGATCTTGCCGACCAATTCATCGGCGGTGAGATCACGTTCCGGCCAGGGCACCATGTTGACGAAAACGATTCCACGTGCCGAATTGACCGCGCCGGACAAGATATCGTAACCCGCCACAGCCGTGGAATACTGAACCCCTGGTATCTCCTCGATCTGGCTACTCAACTGATCCATGTAGCCATTGGTACGAGCCAGTGACGCAGCATCCGGCAAGGAGACACTCGCCAGTACGAAGCCTTGGTCGGTCTGTGGAACCAAGGTCGACGGCGTGTTCTGGTACATCCACCATGAGCCGAAACCAACCAACGCAGTGAGCAATAGCGCCACCCCCCAGAATCGCACCAGGAACTTCACTACCCACATGTAAACGGCCGTGATACCGGCAAACAAGCGATCGAACAAGCGCAACGGCGTATTGACCGCCCGCATCAACTTCGACTGCTGGAGCTGGGGCTTATGCTTGATGAAGATCGCCGACAGAGCGGGTGTGAACGTCAGTGCCATCAACGCTGAGAAGGCCACTGAAATGGCGATGGTCAAGGCGAACTGCTGATATATCTGCCCGGTGAAGCCCCCCAGGAACGCGACCGGAATGAACACCGCTGCCATGATCAACGACGTCGCAATGACCGGACCACCGACCTCCTTCATGGCGCGGATCGTCGCGTCACGAACCGAGGTATCCTCTTCCTCACTGAGCACACGCTCGACGTTTTCCACCACCAGTATGGCATCGTCGACCACGATCCCTATCGAGAGTACCAAGGCGAACAGCGTCAGCAGGTTGATCGAGAATCCGAAGGCGTAAAAACCGGCAAAAGTCGCAATGACCGAGACCGGCACCACCGACATGGCAATGATCGTGAAGCGCCAGTTCTGCAGGAAGATGAACAGAATGACACCGACGATCAGAAACGCCTCCACGAAGACATGGAGCACGGTTTCCACAGAGGCATCGATGAAGAGCGTCGTGTCGTACGGAATCACATACTCCATCCCCGCCGGGAAGCGCTCTTCCAGCTCGACCATGGCTTCCTTGACGCCATCCGCCGTCTCCAGCGCATTCGCCCCTGGCTGCTGGTTGATGAGGATCGGCGTCATGGTATTGCCGTTGAGACGCGCATCGATGCCGTAAAAGGACGCACCCAGTTCGATACTGGCCACATCGTCCAACCGCAACGATGAGCCATCGGGGTTGGTACGCAAGGGGATCTCGCGGAAATCATCCGCATCGTTGAGCCGGCCATCCGCCGTGATGGTATAGGTATAGGCTCGCGGATCTTCCTGAGGCGTCGCGGCGAGACTGCCTGCCGGCACTTCGGTATTGTGAGACTGTATGGCGCTGGACACCTCGGCAGGCGTCAGATCGTACTGAGCCATCTTGTCCGGGTCCATCCAGATCCGCATGGCAAACTCACCGCCACCCAGCACCTCGGCGTTACCGACCCCGGACACCTGACGCAACTCATCGAGAACGTTCAGGGTGGCGTAGTTCTGCATGAAGACGTTGTTGTAGTCGCCTTCAGGTGAGATCAGTGCGACCAGCAACAGAATCTCGTCGGAACTGAGCTCGACGGTAACGCCTTGATCCTGTACCGACTGCGGAAGCTGCGACAGCGCGCCTTGAACCCGGTTGTTCACGTTGATGGTATTGATATCGCCATCCGTGCCGATATCGAAGGCCACACTGAGGTTGACCGTGCCATTGTCGGCACTGGTCGAGGTCATGTATATCATGTCCTCGACCCCATTGATGGCCTCGGCCAGAGGCGCTGCCACCGTCTGCGCCGCCGTTTCGGCATCGGCACCGGGGAATTGCGCCTGCACGGAGACTGTCGGCGGCACGACGCTGGGATACTGCTCGATCGGCAGTACCCGCATGCTCATCGCTCCGATCACCGTCAGGATAATCGCCAGCACCGTGGCGAAAATCGGGCGTTTGATGAAGAAGTTGGAGAAATTCATGCGTCCTCGGCTCCCTCATCATCGCCGTCGGCGGACATCTCGTCACCGCCCTGGTCACCTTCCGACGCCTCGCCAGGCCCAGCCTGCTGTTCGGCCTGCTGCTCGTCAGCCTCTTGCTGAGCTTCCTCGACGATCTCCTCAGCGTCACCATCGAATGCCTGCGGATCGAGCGCGATGCCCGGCTCGATACCGGCGGGGTCACCGACCACGACACGATCGCCACTTTCCAGCCCTTCACGGATGATCTGCCAGGGCCCCGCGACTTCGCCAAGTCTGACGGTGCGCGAACGCGCCTTGTTGTCTTCATCGAGGACGAACACCTGAGGGCCCATCAATCCTTGTGTCACGGCGATCTCGGGAACGGCCAGCACGTCATAACGCTTCAGGCCATCCAGCCGCACGCGGACGAACTGGCCCGGCAGAACGGCGGCCTGCGGGTTGTCGAAAACCGCTGCCGCCTGAACGGTGCTGGTATCCGAATCGACCCGCGAGCCCAGGAAGTCCAGACGTCCCTGCAGCCGGGCATCCTCTCTGTCATCCAGCGCAGGAATTCGCAAACTGGCACCGATGTCCGACACCTCCGTATCGTCGGATAGCTGCTGACGCAGCTCGAACGCATCACGCTGAGGTAACTGAAAACGCACTTCCAACGGGTCCAAGGGCGTGATCGTCGCCAACTCCGTACCATCCGTGACGAGATTGCCCGTATTCACCTGATGTAAACCGATCATTCCGGATACCGGTGCGGTCACTTCAGAGTAATCCAGATCCAGATGCGCGCTCGCCAACGCCGCCTCTGCCTGCGCCACGCTGGCCTGCGCAACACGCTGGTCGGCTAACGCCTGATCATACTGCTGGCGGCTGACCGAGTTCTGACTCAAGAGTTGTTCGTAACGTTGCGCATCGCGATTGGCCCTGGCCAATTCTGCCTGGGCACTCTGCAGGTCCGCTTCACGTTCATGGACAGTGGCCTGGTACAGGTCTGGCTCGATCGTGAAAAGCGGATCGCCTTTCTCGACGAGTTGTCCGCGCTCATAGTGACGCGCTTCCAGGAAGCCAGAAACGCGTGCCACCAGCGTCACCTCGTCATCGCTACGCAGCAACGAAGGATATGACTTTTCCAACGGGATATCCTGCCGGGCCATTTCCATCACTTCGACCGGACGAGGAGGAGGCTCCTGTCCTCCCTCGGCCTGCCCCTCGGGTTCCTCTCCCTGACCACAGCCTGTCAGCACCATCACGGCAACAAGCATTGCCAGGCTTCCACGAAGCGAGAGACTCTTCTTTTTCATAACGTCGTTTCCATTGATCTTTTCGTGAGACGACTGAACAGTCAGTCGGAACGCAAACCGCCAAGACGGGCAATCGCTTCGAATGGCCCTTGCCCATGTTCAGGCATCAAGATAGATATACCGCGCCACACTCGATTCGCATGTCCGGTTCACTCGGCAATGACCAGGATGGCGAGGAGAAGCTCTCTCCCGAGACGCTTGTGGCATGAATTAGACTCCGCGAATGAGACGTTTGTCGATGGCTCCCTCCTGGAACCCATCGGGAACCATGCATTATAGTTACATGCATGTATGTATGCTAGGAGGGGTGCAACCTTACATCCATACACACATGCATGTAAATCGCGACGTCCGCCTTCATCTGCGGTAAACTGAATTATGAAACCTATGTGAAATTGATTGAACACCATGCCCAGACGCACCAAAGCCGAAGCCGCCGCGACTCGCGAAGCCTTGCTCGATGCCGCCGAAGATGTCTTCTTTGACAAGGGTGTCGCACGCACCTCACTGGAGCAGATCGCTCGCCACGCCGGTATGACGCGTGGTGCCGTCTACTGGCATTTCAGAAACAAGGCGGATCTGTTTCGCGCGCTATTGGAACGTGTGCGCATGCCATTCGCCGACCTGGTCGACGAGGTCGAACATACATCCGAAGTCTCACCACTGGAAACCATTCGCCTCGCTTGCCATGTCAGCTTTGAACGCCTCGAGCAACCGCGCTATCGCCGTATCCTTTCCATACTCGTTCACCGTTGCGAATTCTTCAGCGACATCAATCCGCTGGAAATGCAGGATGAGCTCGCCAACGAATGCTTCGGTGAACTGTGTGAACAGTTTCAGCGTGCCCATGATCAAGCCTTGCTCGTTCCCACTCTGACGCCTGAAACTGCCACCCGCCTGCTCCAGTCGACCCTCGGCGGTCTCTTTCATGACTGGCTGCGTAGACCCGACGGCTTCTCCATCATCACCGAGGGTGGCCACGTCATCGACACCCTGTTCGAACTCATGCAACGTCCCGCGAACTGACAGTTCGTCCGTCAATCTAGCTTGCCTGAGTGCATCGCGCTAATATTGCATAGCAACATAGCGTCTACACTCTAAGTCTGTCGAGTCCCAAAAACGAAGGTTGGACGATGGACAAGCTCGAGTTGATACGTGTACGACAACTGGAAATAGCCGTGCGTGTCTGGCACCCGGAAGCGCCGCGAACACTCATCGCCTGGCATGGTCTGGCCCGCCATGGCGGAGATTTCGAGGGCCTGGCCCGCTCTTTGGGCCCCGAGTGGCGAGTCATTGCTCCCGACACGCCGGGACGAGGGCTATCGAGTTGGTCGCTATTCCCCGCCCACGACTATCTCTACAGCCATTACATGCAGATTGCCCTTGCTCTGCTGGATCACTATCAGCTCGAATGTGTGCCTTGGGTAGGTACCTCCATGGGCGGACTGCTTGGTATGTTGATCGCCTCGAACGACAATCACAGCGACCGCATCGAGCGCCTCATCCTCAATGACGTCGGTCCGGAAATCGATCCGGACGGCCTCACTGGACTCGCCGGCTATTTCGCCATTCCCCACCGTTTCTACACCTTCGGTGAGTTGCTGACAGAACTCCGCGAACACTATGCATCATTCGGCATCGACGATGATGCTACCTGGCAGACCATGGCGCTGAACAGCGCGCGTCGCCTACCCGACGGCAGTTGGACCTTCCACTACGATCCCCGCATTGCCGAGCAGTTCGTCAACGATACGCCGCGAGACACCTGGGCAGACTGGGCTGCAATCCAGTGTCCTCTGATGGTCATACGTGGTGCCGAATCATCGATACTCTCTGCCGCGACAGTCGAGCGGATGCAGCAACGACACCCCGGATTAACGTATTTGGAGGTAGCCGGCTGCGGTCATGCCCCCATGCTCGACAAACCGGCTCAAACCGCACCGATTGCCAGCTTCCTGGATCGCCCCGCCGAGCGCTGCTCGAACCGGGCCACCTTCGTCGAAGGACCATTCTGGCAACGTCTCGTGCACTGGCTCAAATCACTATGGCCACGCTCGTAGCGAGGCAACCACGGCCGAGATGCAACGACACTCAGTTGGCGGGCTGTTCAGGCGGTGCCCCAATATCCATGGCATCATCGTAACGGCTACTACCATTGGCCGACTCATTGGGCAGCGCCAGAGATACCTGATCCTCGTTACGCAACCACTCGTTGACTGACCGAACGGCATTGGTATCCAGGATACCGCTCTGCTGACGCAGTTCGAGCAAATCGATTACGTAGTCGTAACGCGCTTCCGCATGATTGGCGATGGCGTCGTACAGGTTCTGCTCGGCATTGAGGACATCGACGATGTTACGGGTACCGACCTCATAGCCTGACCGGGTGGCTTCCAGGGCGCTTTCGTTGGACTCGATGGCCTGGCGGCGTGCTTCGACACTCTCGACATCGTTGCTCACTTGAGTGAACAGCGAACGAACCTGCTGTATGGTATCGCGACGCTGTGCCTCGGCATCGTACTGCGTGGACTCGAGCTCATAGGTACTCTGCTCGATACCGGCGCTGGTAGTGCCCCCCGTATACAGCGGCATACTGGCTCTCACGCCGAACTGACCGCTCGAGTTGTACTCTTGCTGAAACTCGCTGTCAGTATCGGAATATTGATAGCTGGCAAACGCCTCGAGTGTCGGTAACCGCCCGGCTTGCGATACATCGACAACGCTACGTGCCACATCGACACCGGCTTCTGCCATCAGCAGGCTCGGATTGTGCTCCATCGCCAATTCGACCCAGTCGTCTCGGTTGCCTGGCTGAGGAGACTCGATCGGCAACTCATCACCGAGACCGTCGATCGTGTTATAGCGCTGCCCTGTCAAACGTTCCAGAGCTTCGAAGCTGACCTGTAGATCATTTTCCGCCGCGATCCGGTCGGCGCGTGCCTGATCGTAGCTCGCTTCGGCCTCATCGACATCGGTGATCGCAATCAAGCCAACATCGAATTGCTCACGCGCTTGTTCGAGTTGACGCTCAATGGCCGTTTCCTGAGCTTCGCGTGCTTCAAGAATGTCATGCGCCCGCAGGATGTCGAAATAGGCGGCTGCCACATCGTAGAGCAGTTGCTGTCGCGTCGCCTCCAGTGAATGCGCTTGCTGCTCTATTTCCTCTTCCGCGCGTTCCAGTTCATGCCACGCCGTGGCGTCGAACAATGCCTGGGTCGCTTCCAGTGATGCACTCACGCTGTTGTAATCATCTTCGACACCTGCGCTACTTCCGGTACCGGTACCCTGAGAGGAACCGGTCTGTCCGTTATAAGTTCGGTTGTTCGCCGCTTCAGCCGAGGCATTGAGCTGCGGCAGTAAATCGCCGCGCTCGACATCGCGACCCGACTCGACACCGGAATAACTCGATCGTGCCGACGCCAGAGTCGCATTATTGGCCAAGGCATCGCGGGTGATCGTCAAGAGATCGGCCGCCTGTACGGGGCTCGCCATGGCAGTCGCAATCATCAACGGCAACAAGGTGCGACGACCAAGGACGGCAAGTCCCCGGCCGGAGAAAGCATCATCAATCAAGGGCGACATCAGGAATTCCTTTGCTAGGCGTAGACAACAGTTTACATACAATGCCGCATGTTTGCCTGCGAATCAATCGCGGATAGCGTACACATAAGAACCTAGCTCAGGGACGAGCGACATGAAAGGTCGACATGCCGCTGCATGACCTCTACCCCGTTTCGACGCATGCTACAGCGCGTTCGACGGCACCGCGATAAGCGCCACCAAACAGCAGCAGATGATTGAGTAACGGATACAGCTGGAATAATGCCTCGCGCACCGACCAGTCATCGGGACGCCGGCCATTCCAGTACGCTTCAAAGAACGTGTCGCCCGGAGAGCCGAACAGCGTCAGCATCGCCAGATCGACATCGGGATAGTGGCAATATACTGCTGGATCGATCACGGCCGGCCCTTCCGGGGTGAACAACACATTACCCGACCACAGATCCCCATGTATGAGGCTGGCCGGAACATCCTCCAGCCAACGCTCTAGATCGTCGGCGACTCGCTCGATCCGCTCTCGCAGCGATGCGGCCATCAAACCACGCTCATGGCAGGCCATAGCCATCGGCAACAGGCGCCGTTCGCGTTGGAAAGCTCGGCCATCCGCCATGGGCTCGTTAGGTTGAGGTGTCAATCCGCAAGCATTGTTACGCGGCCAGCCATGGGTATCGCCTACCACGGAATGTAGCTTGCGTAAGCCCTCCCCCAGGGCGGCGTCGTCCCGGCGCCGTGGCCCTGAAGACTCCAGCGCCTCCATTATCAACCACCCATCGGCCACGGCCAGCACCACCGGCACCCGCAAGGAACTGCCGGCGTCGCGCAGGGCTTGCAACCCATCGGCTTCGCCTTCCAGTCGTTCCGCATCGTCATGTTTGACCACGACTGGCCCATGGTCAGTATCCAAGCGGCTGACCGAGGCAATATCTCCCCCGCTCAATGGGTTAAGTTCACCCAACGGGACAATATCATGGGTCTCCAGCAGGGACATCAGTACGTCGTTCATCACGTCTCCCTATCGTCATTCTTCCGACACTTTTGTCAGAAATCGCCGACAACGCCTGTTAGCCATTTTAGTGTCGTGCTGTCATCCCGGTCCTCCTGGCCGGTCACTTGTCGTAGCGTATCGTCCGTGCATGACGACAAGGAAGGTTCCATGGCCGATTCGACAGGATGGGAGTTCACCCTCGCCCGGTAGCTCGATCTCGCCGAGTTCAACCACGACTGGCGCATCAGCGCCCCTTGCATGCCAGGCCATGGCGTCTCAATCTATGACAGAGTAGCAATGTCGCCATCATCAGGAGTTCGATCATGTACAAGCTTGCGTTTTTCGTCCCTGAAGAAGATGCCGAAACCGTCAAGGAAGCCGTATTCGAAACAGGCGCCGGGCAGATCGGCGATTATGAAGCGTGCTGCTTCCAGACTCCAGGAACGGGGCAATTCCGCCCGTTGGAGGGGGCAGATCCGCATATCGGCGCCGTAGGCGATCTGGAACGAGTCGAGGAACTCAAGGTGGAACTGGTGTGCAGTGATGACGTGGTCCATGCCGCTGTGGCGGCGCTGAAACTGGCCCATCCTTATGAAGAGCCAGCCTATGATGTGTGGCAGCTTGAGGATATCTAGCGTTTCACGGTTTCAGCAACCTGACCGCGACTGCCGTCTTCCGCTTCATCGGCACCGTTTCCATCGTGAGCGTGCTGCCACAACTGGGCAACCAGCTCCTGTATGAAATTGCGCACCATCAAGGATGGACGCCGACCGGCGCGTGTCACGATACAGAATGGCGAGGGGATATGGATGCTGCCGGGCATCAGAGCGCGCAGTTCTCCCCGCTCCACCCAATGCGAGGCATAATGTGCGGGCAGGTTGCCGATGAAATGCCCACTCAGTATCAGCAGCGCCTGCGCTTCCATATTGGACGCATGTGCCCCTACCTGGGCTCCTGGAAATTCCTGCAACTCCTGAAGGTTGGCATAGGGCCTGACCACGAAGGGATGTTGGCCGATTTCCTCGATGCTCAAGGCATCGTCCGGTCGATCGAATAACGGGTGGTGGGAAGCACAATACACACTATGCATCTCCGTATAGATCTGGCGATGCTGCAACCCTTCCATCTGGGTCGTTTCCGGCAGGATACCGACCTGAATATCGCCATTGGCGATCTCCCCGATCAGGTGATCGGGGCTCCCCACCGTGATGTTGATTCTCACCTTATGATTCTTGCGCAGGAATTCGCCGATCACGGCTTGCAACCGCAGCTCACCATTCATGATGGTGTTGTCTACTACACCGAGCCGTAGCGTGCCATAGACGGTACTGCGTAGCTCACTCATCTCACTGTCGAAGTCATCGACATCGGCCAGCAGCGCCTTGGCTCTTTCATAGACGATGGCACCACGCTCGGTCAGTTCGAACCCCTGTCGTCCTCGCCGACAAACGGTAAACCCGACACGTTCCTCGATCGACCGGACATGGAAACTGATGGCGGATTGACTCATGTGGAGTGCCGTTTGCGCCCCCGCAAAGCCGCGATGTTCAGCAACGGCGAGGAAAACGGCCAGACTTTTCAGGTCAGCAGCAGCAAGTTTCATGGAGTGTGCGTCATTGCGGTGCAACTTACATCAATATTTTAGGTGTTAACTGCAAAAAATAGCAATTTTTTTGTTGTAAATCCCCTGCTTTACTAGAGCCGACAACGACAAAACAGCTCTCGTCCTCGAACGTGAATCGTTACAAGAATCAGGAGGATCACACATGACTCGTCCATTCACGGCATCCATTATTCCCCGCTTGGCCTTCACAGCCTCCGGTATCCTGCTGACAGCCACCCTCGGCATGACAACGGCGCATGCCGACCTTCTCGAAGATATCAAGGATGAAGGGGTTTTCACCGTCGGCACCGAGGCACGTTTCGCCCCCTTCGAGTTCGTCGAAGATGGCGAGATCGTGGGTTACTCCGCCGACATCATGGCGGAAATCATGCCCGAGCTGGATGGTGTCGAACTCGACCGCAAGGACCTTCCCTGGCAGGGCATTCTCCCCGGCCTGGAACGCGAGCAATTCGACTATGTCGTCACTTCCGTGACCGCAACTCCCGAACGCATGGAACGCTTCCATCTGAGTGCCCCGATTGCTGACGCCACCATGGCCGTCATGACACGGGCCGGTGATGACTCGGTGGAATCGCCCGAAGACATTGCCGGCAAGGTCGCCGGTGCCCAAGCCGGATCGGCGCAACTGGACGCCCTGGAAGCCTACTCCGAGAGTCTCGATGAAAGCGTAGCGGCTATCGAGACCTACACCTCGGTCGACGAGGCCTATGCGGATCTCGGTAATGGGCGCGTCGATGTCGTCATCAACAGCCTCCCCAACCTGATGGAAGCCGCACGCACGCGCCCGGACACCTTCAAGGTCGTAGGCACCTTCGGCGATCCGGTCTACTTCAGCTGGGCCGGCCGCGACAACGAAGCCAGCGCAAGCCTCAACACATTCATGGACGAACAGATCCAGCGTCTCAATGAAAACGGCACCCTGGCAGAGCTACAGGAAAAGTGGTTTGGCGACACCATGGAGCTGCCAATGGAACTGCCTGCACCAGCAAGCAACGAGTGAGATAGGCCCCTTCCGCCCCATTGAACGATATAAACCGGGGGAACACCCCCGGTTCATCGCCCGATGCAGCGCATCCTCGGCCAAGCACTTCGGTACACTCATGCTCGACATCCTGATTGACAATTACTCCGTGCTCGCCCGCGGTCTGGCCTTCACCCTGATCGTCTCGCTGTCGGCGATTCTGTTGGGAATGCTCATGGGCATGCTGTTGGCATTCGGGCTAACCAGCCGCTTCACACTGGTTCGCCGGCTTGCCGGTATCTACCGCAGTTTCTGGCGTGGCACCCCCATCCTGCTGCAACTGTTGCTGGTCTATTACCTGTTGCCGGAATTCGGCTTGAACATTCCTCCACTACCGGCTGCCATCCTGACGCTGACACTCAACACAGCAGCATTCCAATCGGAAATCTTTCGCAGCGGCATCATGCATATCCCGCCGGGTCAGGTGGAAGCCGCTCGCATGGTCGGCATGAAGACCTGGGACATTCGGCGCCGCATCGTGGTCCCACAAGTCTTCCGGTTAACGCTGCCGCCGTTGACCAATGAGGTCATCACCATTCTCAAGAATTCGTCGTTGATTTCGGTCATCTCCGTGACGGAACTGATGCGCACCAGCGAACAGATCGCCTCACGCACTTTCCAGCCGCTGGACACCTATCTGGTCGCCGCGCTGCTGTACCTGGCAGTCAATCTGTTCCTCGCCCGGCTCAGCGCCCACCTCGAACGTCACATGAAAGGTGGCCTGGCCGCCGAGTAAGGAGAAACTTCATGTTCGACTTCCAGTTGTTGATCGAGATGCGCGGCCTGATCCTGCAAGGACTCTGGAATACCGTCTGGATCTGCTTCCTGGGCTGCCTGGTCGCGGTCACTTTCGGCCTGGTGCTTGCCTCGCTGCGACTCACCAGCCCACGCATTTTCGGCCCGCCCGTGGCCGTCTACATCGAACTATGTCGGGGCGTTCCGCTGCTCGTGATCCTGTTTCTACTTTACTATGGCGGCCCCAGCATCGGCTTGCGACTCAGCGCCGAAATCGCCGGTCTGGTCGGCATCGGCCTGTACGGTGCCGGCTATTTCGCCGAGATTTACCGTGCCGGCTTCCTGTCGATCCCCAAGGGGCAACTCGAAGCTGCCCGGATGCTCGGGATTTCCCGCCTGAACACGCTCAGGCGCATCCAAATCCCTCAGATGCTGCAACTGATCGTACCTCCCGGCACGAATCAACTGATCATTCTCGTGAAGGAGTCGGCACTGCTATCAGTGATCTCGGTCGACGACCTGACCAAGAACGCCACTGCCATGGTCAACCAGACCTTTGCCGTGATCGAGCCGTACCTGACCGTCGCGTTGCTCTACTGGCTGATCATAGAAACGATCGCCCGCGGCGGTTACACCCTGGAAAAACGGCTCGCACGGCGCGACTCGCTACCGACGCCCTCCCCCAAGGACACATCGAGAGACGCCCATGTCACATCTTGAGGCAACGACCGAAGCCGCCTTTTCTAACGCACGACGTGCCCAGGCCGAATCGTTGATCACCGCTCACGGTCTTGGCAAGCGATTCAGCGACTTGCAGGTGCTGGAAGATATCGATTTCGACCTATCCCCTTCGGAAGTCGTTTGCGTCATCGGCCCCTCGGGATCGGGCAAATCGACCCTACTCCGCTGCCTGGCCTTTCTGGAGCCCTATGACGACGGCAGCGTCTACATTCATGGCAAGTTGCTGGGTTACGAGCAGCGTGGCGGTATGCGCGTCCGGGCCAGCGAGAAAACCATCGACCGGGTACGCTCACCGATCGGCATGGTCTTCCAACACTTCCACCTGTGGCCACACCGTACGGCATTGCAGAACGTCACCGAAGCCTTACGTCTGGTACAGGGCCTGTCGCGCAAGCATGCCGACCAGCAAGGGCTCGCCATGCTGGAGCGCGTCGGACTCTCAGACCGCGCGCACCATTATCCCGAGAACCTGTCGGGTGGCCAGAAGCAGCGTGTCGCCATTGCACGCGCCCTGGCCATGAAACCGGAAGTCATGCTTTTCGACGAACCCACCTCGGCGCTCGATCCGGAACTGGTCGGTGAAGTCCTCGAGGTCATGAAGCAACTCGCCAGCGATGGAATGACCATGGTCATCGTCACTCACGAGATGGGCTTCGCCGCCCATGTCGCTGACCGGGTCATATTCATGGATCAGGGCCGGATCGTCGAAAGTGGCAAGCCCGGCACGCTGTTCCGTCACCCCAGAAGCGAACGCCTGGCGCAATTCCTGAACACTTGGCGGGAACGCACTCTAACCTGAAGGAGACCTCCCATGACATTCGATCACGCTCGTATCGCCAACATGCCACGTCAGAACGGTTACCCTTGCGGTAGTAACGCCACCATCGACAACCCCATCTCCCCCGATGGCATCCCGGTGCTGAGCAAACGCTATGAAGTTCCCGCCCGTCAGGGACGCGCCGTGCGCCTCAATGCCGGCGAGACGATCCGCATCATCAACACCCATGGCACTCAAGTCTGCGACACTTGGGCATTCAGTTCCCACAACCTCAATGAGTTCATGTCCTGGGAACATGGCCGTGCCTGGATCGATGGACTGATCCCCAAGGTCGACGATCCATTGCTCAGCAATCGCCGTCGCCCGATCATGACCCTGACCGCCGACACATCACCGGGCATTCACGACACGCTGATGGCGGCCTGCGATCTCTATCGTTACATGACACTGGGTGTGACCGACTACCATGACAACTGCGCCGACAATCTGCGCCTGGCGATGCAGGCGATCCAACTGGCCGTACCGGAAGTCCCGCAGCCACTGAACCTATGGATGAACATCCCGGTCGACGCGCATATGAAGATCGATTGGTGCCCACCGATCTCGCGCCCCGGCGATTATGTTGAATTGCGTGCCGAAATGGACTGCGTCGTGGCCATGTCGTCCTGCCCGCAGGACATCATTCCCATCAACGGCGAGCAGTGCGAGCCGGTCGAGCTGCATTTCGAGGTACGTGCATGACTCCGATAACCGCGCAGGCGATCGCGGCCCTCGACGGCGAGCGTTTATGGGCCGATCTGCATGAACTCGCACAATTCGGCGCCCGCGACGATGGCGGCGTCGCCCGGCTGACGCTGGATGACAACGACATCCAGGCGCGTCTCTGGCTGGCCGAGCAGGCCAGAGAACTGGGCGGCGATATGCAAGTGGACCCGCTCGGTAACGTCTTCGTGCATTTACCGGGCAGCGCCCCCGATCTGCCCCCCATCACCACCGGCAGCCATCTCGACAGTCAGCCGACCGGCGGCAAATACGATGGCGCTTACGGCGTCCTTGCCGGTATGGCAGCCTTGCGCGCCATCCGCGAGACGGGTATCCAGCCACGCCATTCCCTCGAGGTCGTCTCCTGGACCAACGAGGAAGGCGTGCGATTCGCACCGGGCACATCTGGATCGGCCTGCTTTGCCGGTGTACGAAGTGAAGCCGAGACACGTGCCCTAACCGATGCCGAGGGCATCACCTTCGGTGAAGCGCTCGATACCT
Organism: Aidingimonas lacisalsi; assembly: GCF_008079445.1. GTDB lineage: Bacteria > Pseudomonadota > Gammaproteobacteria > Pseudomonadales > Halomonadaceae > Aidingimonas > Aidingimonas lacisalsi. The sequence goes on from NZ_VRYH01000005.1 coordinate 271,132, forward strand.
GCTTGGCCCGGCTCGACGACGCAGGCGTCGAACGGCGTCCTCTCGGTACGCCTATGCAGGCCTTCATCGAGATGCATATCGAGCAGGGGCCGATCCTGGAACGCCGGGGTGCGTCTACGGGGATCGTGACCGGCATTCAGGGCGTTAGCTGGTTCGAATGCGAGGTGCGGGGGACCGCCAACCACGCCGGCACAACGCCTCGCGCCGCACGTCAGGATGCCTTGGAAGGCGCATGTGCCCTGGCCACTGCACTGCGCAACGTAGCCTGCGATGACGCGGATCGCCTGCGCTTCACCATCGGCCGTTTCCAGGTTTTTCCCGGCTCGGTCAATACCATTCCCGAGCGCGTGCTCTTTACCATCGACCTGCGCCACCCCGATGCCAGTACGCTCGGGGAGTTCGAAGCCCGTTTTCAGGCGCTGGCTGTACAGGAATGGGCCGGTTGCACAGCCACGTTGACGCCGCTATCGCGTATCGACCCGGTCACCTTTCCCACTGGTGCCACCCATGCCATCGCCGAGGCGGCCGGCGAGTTAGGACAATGTGCCCCACGGCTGGTATCGGGAGCATTTCATGATGCCATCCACCTGGCCGGCCACTGCCCCACCGGCATGATTTTCATTCCTTGCCAAGGAGGCATCAGTCACCACCCATCGGAGTGCATCAACGCGCACGATGCCACCGCAGGCGCCCGATTGTTGACCGCCACCCTCTGCCGACTCGCGTGTAGTCCCTAAGCGCTGCCGAAATAGCGCTCCCGGTCTTCCGGCGTAATGTCGCTGATGTGCAGCGGGTACGCATCGATCAGGCGATCCTGGTAAAAATGCCGCAGGGTGCGCTCAATGGTCGGAAAGGCCAGTTCCTCCCAGGGAATTTCATGTTCCTCGAACAGCGCCACTTCAAGGCTTTCAGGACCAGCATCGAAACTGCCATCAAGGTCGGCCCGGAAGATCATGTAGACCTGATTGATATGCGGCAGGTTGATCAAGGTATAGAGACCATGGATCGACACGTCGGCACATGCTTCCTCGAGCGTCTCCCGGGTGGCTGCCTCCACCGTGGTCTCGGCGTTTTCCATGAAGCCCGCCGGCAGCGTCCAGTACCCCTTGCGCGGCGGGATCGCCCGGCGGCACAACAATATGCGGCTTCCCGTCACCGGCAGGGTACCGGCTACGATACGCGGGTTCTGGTAATGAATGGTGCCACAAGCCTCGCACAGATAACGCGGACGATCATCGCCATCGGGTATCGCGAAGTGGACACGGTGTCCGCAGTGACTACAGAAGTTCATGCGCGGCCTCGTAATGAATGGCACCCGACAAACGTCCATGTTAGAGAAAGTTCGCAAGCCCCTGCAAGCGCCGCTCTCCACCGTGGCCCGATTCGCGTACCGAACTCGATGATAGTTGATGTCAGCCTGAGGCCGTACCACGACGTTCCGTCTTGACGCCTTCGCGCGGGCTGGGTACAAACGAATGAAACCCGACGGAACCGCCATGCTAGATATCGTTCGCGAGCGCCTGCAGGCGCACCATCCCCGACGCATCGCCCTCGACATGCCCCAGGCTGCCGTATTGATGGCAATCGTCGCGCGTCCGGCCCCGACGCTGCTGTTCACGCGCCGTGCCAATCACCTCAAGCAGCACAGCGGTCAGGTCGCCTTTCCCGGCGGCAAGCGCGAGCCCGACGATGCCGATCTGCTGGCGACCGCGTTGCGCGAGGCTCACGAGGAGATCGCCCTACCCCACAGCCGTGTCGAGGTGATCGGCCGGTTGAGCGATGTCATTTCGCTGCACGGCATGCGCGTGACGCCTTATGTCGGACTGATTCCGCCGGATCTGCCACTGCAACCGGACCTCGAGGAGCTCGACACCATCTTCGAGGTACCGCTTTCCGTCTTCCTCGAAGACTGCCGCAGCCATACCGACGTGATCACTGTCGACGGTCATCATCTCTACGTCCCCAGTTACCACGCCGAGGGGCATATCATCTGGGGCCTGTCGGCGATGATGCTGGTCGAACTATTGGCGGAAGGCTTCGGTTGCGATATCAGTCTCAGCCGCTTTCCCGAAGGCGGCCGCCTGCGCTATCGGCCGCCCCGCAAACTGAGGACGACATGAACGGCACCTCCATGACGCTGTCGCCGGCGGCGCTATACCGGCTGAGCGATAGCCTGGTAGCGCATGGCTGGTTCCGGCGCAATGCGTCACTAGGCGGGATCATCGACCCCGCGGCATGATCACCGACAGCGAGGTGCACCAATGGCCACCGCCGAGGTCCACTTCCATGGCGAACTGAACGATTTCCAGCCGCGGGAACGGCAGGCCCGGCCGTTCACCTACACATTCGACCGGCGTGCCGCCATCAAGGACGTGATCGAAGCACTGGACGTGCCACATACCGAAGTGGACATCATCCTGATCAATGGCCAGAGCGTCGAGTTCGGCGCCATCCTGCACGATGGCGATCGCGTCGCCGTCTATCCATGGTCGACCGAACCGCCCGTGCCCAACCCGCAACACCTGCGACCCCGACCACCGGCGCACCCGCGTTTCGTGCTGGATACCCACCTGGGACGGCTGGCCCGCTACTTGCGTCTGCTCGGTTTCGATACTCGATATCGCAACGATTACAGCGACCCCGAACTTGCCGCCTGTGCCGACGAAGAAGCGCGCATCCTGCTGACGCGTGACCGCGGCCTGCTGAAACGCAAACGTATCGCCCTCGCCCATTTCGTGCGCAACGACGATCCCTGGCGGCAACTCGAGGAAATCTGCGCACAATTCAGCCTGCATGACACCTTCGCTCCATTTACGCGCTGCGCACACTGCAACGGCACGCTCCAGCCAGTCGACAAGGCCCGGATCATCGACCGACTCGCACCCAAGACCCGGCGCTACTTCGACCACTTCCTGCAGTGCGACGGCTGCCGGCAGATCTACTGGGAAGGCAGTCATGTCGAGCACATGCACGGGCTGGTCGCCCGCTTGAAACGACATCGTGGAGCGTCCGGATAACAACGCAGCGTCCGGTTTTGTTATCCTGCAAGACAACATATCCACCACGGGACGTACCGAATCACGCAAGATGCGCCTTGCCAGCAGCGCGCAACGATTCCACACACACCCCAACGGGAGGCTCTGACCATGTCACTGACGCCATCCACGATGATCGACCTCGGCAGTCCCATGCCGGCCTTCACCCTGCCCGATGCGCATGGTGGAGATGTCGACAGCAGCCGGTTCGAAGGCCAACCGCTGCTGGTCGCCTTCATCTGCAATCACTGCCCGTTCGTGAAACACATTGCCGATGCCTTCGCCGACTTCGCCCGCGAGTATCAATCCAAGGGCCTGGCAGTGGTCGCCATCAACAGCAACGACTTCCACAGCCATCCCGAAGACAGCCCGGAACGCATGATCGAGGAAGCCCGCTCACGCGGTTATGAGTTCCCCTACCTGGTCGATGAAAGCCAGGACATCGCCCGTGCCTTTCAGGCCGCCTGTACGCCTGACTTCTACCTTTTCGACCGCAACCATCTGCTGGTGTATCGCGGCCAGTTCGACGACAGCCGCCCCAGCAAGGACATCCCCGTCACAGGCGAAGACTTGCGCACTGCCGCCGATGCCGTGCTCGCCGGAGACGCACCACCGACCCAGCAAAAGCCGTCGATGGGCTGCAATATCAAATGGAAGTGAATGGCGACGGCGCGGCTCACTCTTTCTTATGCGCCAGGCTCATGAGATAGAGTGCTGCCGCCAGCGCCAGCACCGACAGCGCCAGATAGATGGCGTCCAATGGCGACTGGAAACGGATATCGACCACAGCCCGGAAGAACTCGATAATCACCGCCAGGATCACGACCCGAGCGATCTTGTCCTTGAGTTGATCGAACGACTGCACGTTGAAAGGATGATAGGATGAGTGCGTTTCGGCCTGCTCAATGGGCGAGACGAATAAACGGTAGACCCCCAATCCGAAGATCAGCAACACGATGGCGATCAGGTAGATATCCACGGCCATGATGATGTTGGGTACCACAACATCGTGGATGTCCTCCGTGGCACCGAAGAAGTAGTAATCCACGGCAACCAGCAGCACGTGAAAGATATCGACGGTGCCGATGATGAACAACACCAACGCCCCGAGCAGGCTGGGTACTACCGCCAGCATGACCAGCAGACGTGAATTCCAGAGATAGCGTTCGAACCGCTGTTCGTGTCGGTTGGCATCAGGCTTGTTGGAGTTGTCTTCCATGGTCTCTCGCAGATCGGGAATAATGATGTTCACGACCATTATAGCCGTTTGGCACCCAGCGTCTCATTGCGTCATCAACCGTCGTTCACTCGACTTCAACGTTGAGGATGGCCACCGTGTCGCCGATCACGCCATCAGGAGACAATCGCATGTCACGCATTCAGCAGTTGATCGATCATTACCGCCTCCAGCCGCACCCGGAAGGCGGGCACTTCGTGCAGGTCTTCCAGAGCCGCATGACATTGAATTCGCCAGTGAACGGCGCCATTCGAACCAGCGCCACCCACATCTACTTCCTGCTTCAGAACGGGGAACGCAGCCGGTTTCACCAGGTGCTGCACGATGAACTCTGGCATGTCTATGAAGGCGCCCCGCTGCGACTGATTCGCGGCGACGGCCAACGCTTCGACGCGACCACCATCGGCGCGGGTTGCGACGATTACTTCGCCGTCGTCCACGGCGGCCAATGGCAAGGCGCGGAAAGCACCGGCGACTATACGCTGTGCGGCTGCACGGTCGCCCCGGGTTTCGACTTCGAGGATTTCACCATGATGTCGGACGCGCAAGCCAGGCAAGTGCCGCCCGACTGGCAGCACTTCGTGTGATTCACGACCTCAGGGAAGAGCCCGTGGAGGGTCTCAAGCCGCGCAGGCGGTCGCGAGCGAACAACTCGCTGGCTCCCGAATATCACCGGCCAAGGCATCCAGAGCACGTACGAACGGCGTTATTGCCAGAGCCTGAGGGGTGTCTCGAATACCCGAAGCGATTCATTCTTTGACTCCCCCTTGGCATAAAGCGCCTGAGTTCGTTTTTCAGCGAAGGATCTGGTCATGAATCAAAGCGCAATCTGTCACGTAACGCGACTGGTTATGCCCGGTGATCCATTTGAGAACCTGAGTTCCAGGGTCGAATTCTATTCAACTGATCGGCCAGAGCATCTTCGGCCACTTCAGTGTCGTAAGCTGCTTGCGCCCGCAGCCAGTAACCATTGGAAAGGCCAAAGAAACGACAGAGTCGCAGATCGGTATCGGCCGTTATAGCGCGCTTCCCGGCAATGATCTGCCCGATACGCTGAGCCGGAACTCCAACCTCCTTGGCGAGGCGATACTGAGAGATCCTCATAGGCTCAAGAAACTCCTCCTTCAGCAACTCGCCAGGCGTTACAGGATCAATGTCGCGCATAAGTCACCCCCTAATGGTAATCAACGATTTCGACATCTTCCGCGCCAGCTCTCGTCCAACGGAAACACAGCCGGAATTGTTGGTTGATCCGGATGCTGTACTGGCCTCGACGATCACCATTCAATGCTTCCAACCTATTACCGGGCGGTACCTTAAGATCCTCCAGCCGGTTTGCTAATTGAAGTTGGCGGAGCTTCCTCAATGCAACACGCTCAAGATTCACAAAGCGCCTGACACGGCGCCCACCGGCCAACTTCTCGGTATCCCTACACTTGAATGAGATGATCATGAGCTTAATGATGACGTATTGCGTTATTAACGTCAAACGTTATCATGGTGAGCTGGTGCAGCTGCGCAGGGCATAACGCAAAGCTCAACTCGCTGATCCTGAAGCGCCAGCGGAAGCATTAGTCGGGTTCGAGACCTTGGTTCCCTCACTGGCATTATTGCCGCTATACCAAGGCAATGTATTTCTGGTGCAGGTCGTCGCCTTCGGGGCCGCATCGGTATAGATGGGCGCCGATGGTGAGTTCGCCGTCCCAGTAATTGGCGTTGATCAAGGCGAAGTTATTCTTGCCTGCCACGGTATAGAGTTGCTCGAATTCACCGTCATAGCCGTTGATCCTGGCCGAGCGCTGCATGGCAATGGTGGCGAGGGATGGTGCCGGCGAGCGCGATATCGCGCTGGAGGTGACATTGAACAGGTTGGCCTTTGCGTACCGGGTCGAGTGGGTAATGCGGAACGCACTGGCGCAGTGAACATCGCCGCTCAGGATGATGATGGGCAGTTGGTGCCTGTCGGAGGTTTTCAGTAACAGATCCAGCAGTTTCCTGCGCTCGTCATGGTTCGTTTCGTGCCCCCATTCATCCATGAAATCGTCTTTCACGCTTCCCACATCAAGGGTATTCGCCACCATCTCGTTCCAGTGTACGACAGGCACGGGGGAAATGATGAAGACCGCTTTCTTGCGCGCCATCCTGCGCGATGTCATCCAGCGCTTGAAGCGATCAAACTGTGTTTCCCCGAGCAAACGGTACGAGTCCCGCTCGCAGTCATGGTGACCGCGCAAATCCAGGGCGTAGAAGGCGAATTCGCCATGCTCGAAGCCATAGTCCCACTGAGTGTCGTCCAGATTTTCCAGGTTCAGCGTGGTCGATGGGTTGTGGGAGTGCTGGTATTCCCAATACACCTTGGAGGCGGCCCGAAACATCAGCATGACGAGCTGATAGTCCTTCTCCGGGTCGTCATCCCGGAACAGGCGCGCCAGTTTCTCTTCCCGCTCCTTGCGCGTCAGCGAGCCCCAGCCATCCATGATTTCATGGTCATCCCAGATCATGTATTGCGGAAAGCGCCGGTAGACCGCCCTGACGTTTTCGAAATGCCAGTAGACGCGGTAATACGTTCGATACAGCTTGACGAAATAGTCGACCAAGCCTGCCTCATCGAGGGCGCCGGCATCGTCGCTGTATCGTTCGAGTAATGCCTGCTTGTTCTCTTTCAGCCAGTCCCAGACATCCTGGATACGCGACGCCTTGTTGGTATCGCAGTAGATCTGATCGCCACCGCCGATCACGAAGTGGGCCCGGCGGTCGTCGAGCACCTCGTGGAAGTTCTCCCAGGCACCTTCGTTACTCGGTTTGACGCTATAGGGGTCGTGACAGGAGTAGAATCCGAAGCGCAGCCCGATCGGTTTCTGCGGCAGCGTGCGAAACCAGTGCTGGTGATCGCCGCCCAGCTCGATGCGCCTGTCGATATCCGACGATCCGATCAGGTAGTAGTAATAGCGCGTCTCGGGGGTCAGGCCCTCAACGGTGAAGCAGTAAGTCAGGCCCTCGTCCTGGCGGAACTGATGATGATCAAGAGCGACGACGTAGTCGTGTTCATCCTTGATCGCTTCAGGCGTCTTGCCCGACAGGTCGTAATTATCCTCTTCCAGTTTCCGCTCACTGAGCAGTAACCACCACGTCCCTGCCTTGTATGTGCGAACCCAGAGCCGCACGGAGGATGACGTGGTATGTCCCACGATCGCCGCTGAATTCAGCTTCGGCTTCATCGATTCGTAATTGTCGGGATCCTGCAATACGGACATCGCTCGCCTCGCTTGTTGTTGTGTCGTCATGCACGCCTGGACTTCTGGATAGCAGAGGATACCCTGCATTCACAGCGATTCATCCAGCGCTCGTTCCACGCTGGAGACGACAGGCGGTGCCGACGTATCGCTCTTCAAGAGAACACGGGAGTCCGATGCCGGTCATGCTCCGGGAACTTCCGGTGATGGGGGTTTTCGTGCATGATGCCGACGCTGAATGATGGAGTCATTTACCGCTTGATAAGGACATTGCGATGAAAGGATGGATGCTGGGTATATCACTGACGCTGCTGGGTGGGGGCAACGTGGCACTGGCGCAGAATGACGATGCGGAAACACGAACCCGCGAAGTGCTCGACCCCATCGTCTCATCACTGATGGACGCGCAACATATCCCCGGCATGGCGATCGCCGTTGTCAGACCGCAAGGTACGTTGATTGCCAATTACGGCGTCGCCGATCGCGAAGCCGAGACGCCGGTCGATGACGACACCGTGTTCGAGATCGGCTCGCTCAGCAAGACCTTGACCGCCACCCTGGCGTCGCTGGCGGTCGTCGAGGGCCAACTCGATCTCGACGCCCCGGTGAGTCGCTATCTTCCCGAACTCGAGGGCAGCGCTTTCGACGAGATCACTGGACGCCACCTCGGCACTCACACGGGCGGCGGTTTGCCGCTCTTCGTTCCAGAGGCGGTCACGGATCGCGAGTCATTGATGGCGTGGTATCGCCAGTGGCAGCCACGCGAGCCGGTCGGCGAGAGTCGTACCTACTCGAATCTGGGCATCGGGTTGCTGGGGCTGGAAACCGCGGCCAGCCTCGATAGCGACTTCGTGACGGCGATGCACGCCAAGGTACTGGGCCCCTTGGGTATGGCGAGTACGTGGTACGACGTCCCCGACGCACGGATGGCGGACTACGCCATGGGCGAGGACAAGGACGGCGAGCCGATTCGTGTCTCGCCCGGCGTGCTGGATGACGAGGCTTACGGCATCAAGACCACGGCCACCGACCTGGCCAGGCTGGTGCAGACCCACCTGCATCAGGAAGACATCGAAGGCGATCTGCAACAAGCTGTCGACGCGACACGCCGGGGCTATTACCGGGTCGGCGACATGACGCAGGACCTGATCTGGGAGCAGTATCCGTTACCCGTTGCACTCGATACGCTGCTCGCGGGTAACGGGTATGACATGATTCTCGATCCCAACGCGGCCGAGGCGATCGAGCCGACGCTGCCTCCACGTGATGATGTCTGGGTCAACAAGACCGGCTCCACCAACGGATTCGGCGGCTATATCGTGATGCTTCCCGGAGAGCAGACGGGGCTGGTGATGCTGGCCAACAAGAATTACCCCAACGACGCACGCGTCGAGGCCGCCTATCGTATTCTCACCGGCCTCGACGCGATCGATGGTGATGAAGCACGCTAGTTATGCTGACGCTTCCAGCGCGCGTTCTACGGCGGCCTCGGCAAGCTGCTTTCCTGATACCCAGTGAGGCATGCATCATCTGGCCGTAACAATTTTTTATGTCATTGTTGTTATGATGCGATGTCACTTAGCCAACATATTCATGACATCTCAGGGAGCCACTCACCATGCGCATGCTGGCGCTTTATAGCATCAAGGGCGGAGTCGGCAAGACCGCCTCAGCGGTCAACCTCGCCGCTCAGGCCGCGCGTGCTGGCAACCGTGTACTGCTCTGGGACCTGGATCCCCAGGCCGCCACCAGTTTTTACCTGCGCACCAAGCCCAAGGTACGTGGCGGTGTGGAAAAGCTCGTCAAGGGCAAGGCCGACCTGGACAAGGTCATTCGCAGCACCCAGATCGAGAGCCTCGATGTGCTGCCCGCTGCCTTGGCATCACGGGATATGGACAACCTGCTAGCCAAGCGGGGCAACAGCCACCTGCGCCAGATTCTCAAGCCGGTCCGCAAGGACTACGATCTGGTGATTCTCGACTGCCCGCCAAGCCTCTCGCATCTCTCCGAGAACATCTTCTCGAGCGTTGATGCCCTTCTGGTGCCGATGGTACCCACCACGCTGTCCATGCGCACCCTCGAGCAGCTACGCGACTTTCTGGATGATCAGGAGCTGCCCAGCACCTTCTGGCCCTTCATCACGCTAGCGGATCGGCGACGCAAGCTGCATGTATCCATGATCGAGGAGATGCAGACCCACTGGCCCCTGATGCTGTCGACGGTGATTCCCGCGGCCAGTGCCGTCGAGCGCATGGGGCTGGAGCGCGCTCCGGTGCATACCTTCGCGCCGCGTACCACGGCAGCCCGCAACTATCAGGCGCTGTGGCACGAGATCTCCCAGCGACTCCAGTAACGGTTCACCCCGACGCGCCTGCATCAATTCTGCACCAACGGCTTCGGCGGCTATATCGTGATGCTCCCCGGTGAGCAGACGGGACTGGTGATGCTGGCCAACAAGAATTACCCCAACGACGCACGCGTCGAGGCCGCTTACCGTATACTCACCGGCCTCGGCGTGATCGATGGCGAGTCATTCTGACTCATACAGCGCTCGTCCCACGGCGGCCGCGGCATGCAGTGCCGTCGTGTCGTAGAGCGGCACGTCAGTATCGGTTGCCTTGACCAGCATGGCGATCTCGGTACAGCCGAGAATCACCGCTTGGGCACCATCGGCGTGCAACGAGCCGATCACATCCAGGAACCCGTCTTTCGAGGCGGGTTCGATACTCCCGAGACAGAGTTCATCGAAGATCACCCGATGCACATAGTCTCGCCGGGCCTCATCCGGCACCCTCACCTCAATCCCGTAATGCTCGGTCAGGCGGGATTTATAGAAATCCTGTTCCATGGTGAAGCGCGTACCGAGCAACCCGACCCGCGTGATGCCGTCGGCGACCAGGCGTTCGGCGGTGGCATCGGCAATATGCAGTAACGGGATATCAATGGCCGCTTCCACCTGCGGCGCCACCTTGTGCATGGTGTTCGTAGCGATCAGCAGAAAATCCGCCCCGGCCCGCTCCACCTGGCGAGCGGCATTCGCCAGCACCTCACCGGCATCGTCCCATCGCCCCTCATGCTGCATGGTCTCGATCTCGGCGAAATCGACACTCACCATCGCCACCTTCGCGGAATGCAATCCGCCCAGCGCCTGCTTCACGCCCTCATTCAGCGCCCGATAGTAGCTCTCGGTGGATTCCCAACTCATGCCGCCAAGCAACCCTATGGTAAGCATTGCGAACCGTCCTCTGGATGTGTATTGATGAACAGACTCTGCATGAACCTGAGCGATATCGAATACAATAGACGACATACGCCGCGCGACGCGACTCGCACTCAGCCACGACCGACCGGGAGGGCCCTCTGATGAACCAGCGCGACCACCGCTACCAGCTTCACCTTACCTGGACCGGCAATCGCGGCAGCGGCACCAGCGCCTACCGCGACTATGACCGGGACATGATCATCGATATCCCCGGCAAGCCGGCCCTGCACACCTCCGCCGACCCGGCCTTCCTCGGTGACCCTGCTCTGCACAACCCGGAAGACATGCTCGTCAGTTCGCTCTCGGCCTGTCACATGCTGTGGTATCTGCACTTATGCGCCGATGCCGGCATCGTCGTCACCGCCTACACCGATGACGCCACCGGCCATATGACCCTGACCCGCGACGGCGGCGGCCACTTCACCCAGGTCACGCTCAGGCCACGCGTCACGATCACCGAAAGCAGCGACGCGGACCTCGCCGAACGCCTGAATGAACGTGCTCATGAACTCTGCTTTATCGCCAACTCGGTGAATTTCCCGGTGGTATGTGAGGCGGAGGTTGTCGTGGGAGGTTAAGGCCATCGCTCAAAGCACAAGGTTTCTGCGTCTATCGGGGCTGCTGTTGGGGTAACCCGGTCGCCCCAGGCCACTCACTCGATATCACCGCGATATACGACATGGACCTTATTTCCATCCAGATCACGGAAATAGGCGCCGTAGTAACCGATACCGTAGTGCTGGCGTTCACCTGGCGCTCCCTCGCCTCTAGCGCCAGCCGCCATAGCGGCCTGATACGCGACGCGGACTACAGCGGGAGACGACGCCGCGAACGCGACCATGTTGCCATTGCCCGCGCTGGCTGGCTTACCGTCGAATGGTTCATACACGTAAAAGCGAGGAAGCGACTGTCCGGGTAACACCCAGCATGCAGAAGCGGGGCCCCCATCCGGAGATACCGACCGCCGTTCCATACCCAACTCTGCAAGAACGGCATCGTAGAATGCAGCGGCGCGATCCAAGTCGGAACTGCCGAATGTCACGTGGCTATACATGAGTTCCTCTGGCGTTTGACGACCCGACGTACCGGCCATCAGGAGTACAGCGAGTCATTGTCCGAGTCGTGAAACATGGCTTCCGCACAATGGCCGCTGACTCAGGATGCCTGAACACAGCCATTGGCGCACGCACTCTTGGGCAGAATCACAAAGGCCCACGGCCTATCACCGTCAGGCATATCCGGACGAAGCAGCGCTGCTACCAGTTCGACTCATTTTTCGGTATCGCCTTCACCCGTCGACGAATTTCAACCCCGCGACGCCGATGACGATCAAGGCAAGACACAGCAATCGCGCCGGGCTCTGGCTCTCCCCGAGGGCCACGATGCCGAGCAGTGCGACACCGAAGGTGCCGATACCGACCCATACCCCATAGGCGGTGCCGATGGGCAGGCTTTTAAGGGCGAGAGACAGCATGAAGAAGCTGACGCCAGCGGCGATGACGGCAATCAGGCTCGGCCACATTCTAGTGAAGCCCTGACTGGCGTTGAGCGACATTGCCCATACGATCTCCAGCAGGCTTGCCGCCATCAACAGTATCCATGGCATGGGGGCCGTACTCCTATCATATTGACCCCGACACATGGACATGCCGGGGCTGGGGTGATGGATCATGCTGCCAGTCGCAATCAGGCAGCGTAGCCACCATCTACGGTGATCGCCGTGCCTGTCGTGTAGCGCCCACTTTCACCGGCCAGGTAGGCCACGGCAGCGGCGATATCCTCGCCCTGCCCGTATTGCCCGAGTGCGGTCCAGGCCTTCTCTTCCTCGGCGCCGGGGGCACCGGCCGGGTTCATGTCGGTATCGGTGGGGCCGGGATGTACGAGATTCACGGTGATCCCGCGCGGCCCCAGATCGCGAGCCAGCCCTTTGGTCAAGCCGGTCAATGCCGATTTGCTCATGGCGTAGAGGCTGATGCCGGGGACAGGCACTCGCTCGACAAAGCAACTGCCGATGCTGATGATGCGCCCGCCTGCACCCATGTGCCGCATGGCAGCCTGTGCCGATACGAAGGCAGCCCGCGTGTGCACCGCCAGCGTTCGATCGATATCATCGATCGTGAAGTCTTGCGGCTCGCCATAGGGGAAGATGCCGGCGTTGTTGACCACGATATCGAGTCGGCCGAAGGTGCTGGCCGTTTCATTGATGGCGCCGATGAGGGCATTCGAATCGGCACTGTCGCACTGGATCGCTATCGCCCGACCACCGTCACGCTCCACACCATCGACCAGGGCTTGTGCCCGTATCGAGTTTTCCCGGTAGGTAAAGGCTACGGCCGCACCGTCCTGGGCCAGACGCTTGACGATGGCGGCCCCGATGCCACGACTACCACCGGTCACGAAGGCGGCTTTATCTTGCAGTACTTGCATGGAAGGACTCCTTATTTATACCGAAAGGTACATAAATTATGTTTGCCATCAGGGGCTTTCTCAATTACTTTATTTCCCAATCGGTACAAAAATGGAGAACCCTATGTCGTTACGTGGCAGACCCAGAGCATTCGATCCCGACCTTGCACTCAGAAGTGCCATGAACCTGTTCTGGGAGCGGGGATACGAGGGAGCCACGCTCACCGACCTCGCCGCCGTCATGGGCATCAACAAGCCCAGTCTCTACGCCGCGTTCGGCTCCAAGGAGGCGTTATTCCGCCAAGCCGTCTCTCTTTACGACAAGGCGGAAGGCAGGGGGATCGAACTGGCGTTGCATGCCGAGCCCAGAGTGCGAGACGCCATCGCCAAATTCCTGCAGCTCAATCTGGCATCCTATACCGACCCGGACAAACCGAGCGGTTGCATGATCGTGCTGGCGGCGATGATCGGCTCACCGGAGAATGCCGGCACTCGTGACTATCTTGCGGCCCAGCGCGCGGAAACCCGCAACGTGCTTCGTCAGCGTCTGGAACGGGGGGTGGCGGAAGGCGAACTCGCCGAGGAAACCGACTGCAACGTCATCGCGGATTTCTACACCACGGTGTTGCAGGGGCTATCGATTCAAGCGAGGGATGGCGCGACCCGCGAGCAATTACGGGCCATCGCCCAGGCAGCAATGGCAGGCTGGGAATCAATGACCACCGAGCCGGCCACGCATAGTGAGGCCTGACAGGTACATGACGCACCGGCGTCGAGTCGCGCATCGCCACGCGCGATGCCATCGATGGTTAGCCATGAGCATAGAACGCTCGATGGTAGGTCACTTCGCCCTGGGGGAAGCCATTACCGAACGATAACGCCTGGAAATATTCAGCAGGGACGCCTGGAAACACCAGCCCCTCGACAGCCTGGAAACCGAACCGCCCATAATAGTCAGGATCGCCCAGAACGACACAGCCCGACGCCCCTTGTGTCTTGATATCGTTCAGCGCCCGCTTCATCAGCCTTGAACCCGCCCCCTTACCCTGATAATCAGGCAACACCGACACCGGCCCCACCCCATACCATTCGGTAGTACCATCCGAGATATGGACTGGCGACAGCGCCACATGCCCGATGATCACCCTATCCACCGCGGCAGCCAGCGATACCGACAACGCACCAGCCTCCTGCAGCGCATTCACAATGAATTGCTCGGTATGATCCGAATGAGGGACTGCCTGAAACGCCGACTCGATGACTGTTACGATCCGGTCAGCGTCGCCGGGCGTTGCGTTGCGAACCGTGAGGTTCATTTGGAGGCCTTTTGCGGAGGTAATTACGAAGCGAACTAGCATCACCAGCCGTCTCTTGCAACATATGACGCCGTTCATAACCGGTGCAGCGCGAGCGTTTCACCGTGGATAGCTAACCCTCTCGCTGCATCTTCTCACGCCGTGAGACTTCCGCCGGCGTGGGAGGGTCCATGGCAAAGTCACCGGTTTTCACCGCACCGTCGCGCACATATTGCGCAATCACAAGACCGTTAGGCGACACTCGACTGGCGGCGAGTTTGAACGCCGCTGCCCTGGCGCCATCGTCAAACAGCTTCTTGCCGCCCCCGAGCACTACCGGGAATGTGAACATGTTGATCTCGTCGACGAGGTCACTCGCCAGCAGCGTTCGGATCAAGTCGGTGCTGCCTTGTGTGACCAGCGCTGGCCCGTCTTCCTGCTTCAGCTTGGCGACATCGGGCGCCGCGTCACGCAGCGCCACCGAGCCCTTCCAGGTCAGATCCAGGCCCTGTCGGGTCGCAACGTACTTCGTGATCGAATTGAAGGTTCTGGCGATGGAATCATCAGGCCCGTCCTCGGCATACGGCCAGTGTGCGGCGAAGATCTCGTAGGTCTTACGTCCGAGCAGCAGGTCGAACCGCTGACTGAACATCTTGCCGATCGCCTCGCCGAATATCTCGTCCGCCAACGGCGCAACCCAGCCGCCGTAGCTGAAGCCGCCGGTCGGATCTTCCCGAGGCCCACCGGGCGCCTGCATGACGCCGTCCAGTGAAACCATGGCACCGACAATCACTTTCCGCATGAGCTCATCCTCCTGGTTTACCTTCTCGCACCAGTAGTCGAACGAGACACCGCGCAATCGACAGCTCGGCACGTTCTGGATGAGGCTTCCAAAATGGATATTCTGAGTTCCAACTCAGCCGTTATTGAGCGTTTGGTGCCAGACCGCGTGAGACTACCTTTTCAGGATATTCCTGGATGAGACTCGGCGGGTTTGATAAAGATTGCACGCCGTTTGCGTTTGATGGCGTACATCGCTTCATCCGCTCTGGCGATGAGGGCCACGGTATTGTCGTTACCCGGTTCCGAGGTCACCACGCCTACACTGGCGCCGGGATAGTCCAGCGATGTATCTCCGATCGAGAACCGGCCGCTCATGAGCGCCTCCATTCGATGACGAAAGACGTCACGCCCCGTGTCTGGATCAGCCGAGCAATCCATCCCGAACGCCAGGAACTCATCGCCGCCATACCGGCTGACGAAATCTGCCTGACGAAGGCCGGCAGTCAGGCTGTTTGCCATCTCTATGAGAAACCGGTCGCCGGCGTCATGACCGTAGGTATCGTTGATGGTTTTAAAACCGTCGAGGTCGATGAACGCCGCATGCACGACACCTTGAGAGCGCTGGGCGACCTGCAGGGTACGCGACAGTTCAGCCAGCGCCGCGCGACGATTGGGAATACCGGTGAGCGGATCCGTCAATGCACTCTGCTGGTAGGTGATGTTTTCCTGCCGCAGCCTGGCAAGCAGGCGTTCCCGGTCGAGCTGGTGCGCAATCAGGTCGGAAAACATGATCAGTAGTTGATGGGCATCCTGGCTGATCCTGACCTGTCCGCTGGATACCCCGCATAAGGTGCCATGCAACTCGCCACTGCCGAGACGCACGGGATGGCTGAGAAAGGTCTCGATACCGAGCTTCCGGGCGGCCTGCGAATCGCCCCAACGGCCGCTGACGTCGTCGGAGTAGAAGCAGTCATCATGTATCGCCCGCTTGCATAGACTGTCCCCCCACGGCACCGTTATCCCTTCGGGAATCTCCATGTTGCGACTATTACGGGCAAAGAGAACCGTTTGCGTGTTCTGATCAAGGTCGATCGAGGTGAGATAGGTCGACTCCAGACCTGTGACCGACTCGAGGATCTTCAACAGCGGACGAACGAACGTCTCGAGGTCTTCGCTTTCGGAAACGGCCTCGACAAGATCCTTCAGAATTGGGTCCATTACGACAACCTCATGATGCAATCCAGACGCCCCCAGCCCCTTCACAAAGCACGTTCTGTCACTGATTGGAGCCGTCTGACGGCACTTACTGGTTTTCGGACGATCCGTTGTATAAGCAACGCTGGTTCAACGTTATCTGATCATCACCCTAACACTGACGTCTACATTGTCTCATACGAGGGATCGACGGTGGATCATGGAAATGCCGAGGCAGGATGAAGCAGAGCGCCCGCAGGCGCCCTGCATGAAGTCACTTCATCTCGAAACCGCGGTCGGTCAGGAAGTCGCGCATATGGGGACGCAGTTTGGTATCGAAAAGCGGTGCGAGATTGCGTGACCAGTTGGCGTCCTTGTGGCCGCCACTTCTTTGCTGGTAATAGGTGTGCATGGCGTCATCGAAGGCATCCACCTGCTCGCGGTCGTCGCTGTAATGGTCCTCCTTGAGGATCGCTTCGACCGGCAGACGGGGCTTGACGTCCGGCTCGTGGGCCGGATATCCCAGGCACATGCCGAATACCGGGTAGACATGCTCGGGCAACTGAAGCAGGTCGCTGATCGCCTGCGGATTGTTGCGAATGCCACCGATGTAGCAGATTCCCAGTCCTTCGGATTCGGCCGCAATCGCGACGTTCTGTGCCATGAGCGCGGTATCCACGTTGGCCACCAGCAGTTGCTCGGTCATGCCCCGCACCACGTTGGCACCGGTGCGCTCGGAAGCTTCCGTGGGGCGTTTCATATCGGCGCAGAACACCAGGAAATCCGAGCAAGTGGCGATATAGTCCTGACCGCCGGCCAGCTCGGCGATCTTCTCACGCTTCGCCGGCGTCGTGACATGAATGACGCTGTAAGCCTGAACATGACTGGACGTCGCGGCGCTCTGTCCGGCCTGAATGAGCTCCAGCAGCAACTCATGAGAGATCTTGCGATCAGTGAACTTGCGGATCGAACGGTGGGATTTAAGCAATTCTATGACGGGATTCATGCAACCTCGCTCCACGTGAAATCATTTGCGTCCTAACCATGATAGCGCAAGTGCGCACCGGCTCTCACGTGGGGATTGGAACGGGCGGTGAACCGCCCGTTTGCCGTGCCTTGCGTGAGTGCGCTCAACTTGCCTTGATCGCCACCTTCAGCACCCCGTCGCGTTGATGTGAGAAGAGATCATAAGCGTTGGCAATGTCGTCCAGCGGGTAGTGGTGAGTGACCAAGGGGCCGAGATCGAGGCGCCCGGAGTCGATCACTTGCATCAAGCGGCGCATACGTTCCTTGCCGCCGGGACAAAGCGAGGTAATGATCTTGTGATCGCCCAGCCCGGCACTGAAGGCATCGAGCGGGAGCGTCAGGTTTTCGGAGTACACGCCCAGGCTGGAGAGCGTGCCGCCCGGTTTGATGACGCGCAGCGCGGCTTCGAAGGTTGCCTGCTTGCCCAGCGCCTCGATCGATGAATCGACGCCGCGACCACCGGTCAGCTTGAGGATTTCCGAGACGACATCGACCTTACGGTAATCGATGGTGATATCGGCACCCATCTGCTTGGCCATGGCCAAGCGTTCGTCGACACCGTCCACGGCGATGATCAGCCCCGCACCCCGCAAGCGTGCACCTGCCGTGGCGCAAAGCCCGATCGGCCCCTGGGCAAAGACCGCAACGCTATCACCGATCTTGATACCGGCGGATTCTGCCCCGGCAAAGCCGGTGGACATGATGTCCGGACACATCAACACCTGCTCGTCGGTCAGCCCATCGGGGACCGGCGACAGGTTGGCCTGGGCGTCGGGCACCTGAAGATACTCCGCCTGAGCACCGTCGATGGTATTGCCGAAACGCCAGCCGCCCATCGGCTTATAGCCGTGGGCATGGTGACCGCCATCCTGGGAGCTGCATCCGTCCTGGCAGGCGTAGGAGGTGAAACCGGGACAGATCGCACCGGCGATCACCCGCTGTCCTTCCTGGTAGCCCTGCACGTTGGCACCGAGTTTTTCGATGATACCGACCGGCTCGTGTCCGATCGTCAGCCCCTTCTCGACCGGGTACTCCCCTTTGAGGATATGGACATCGGTACCACAGATCGTCGTGGTAGTGACGCGGATCAGGGCATCATTGGGGCCGATGTCGGGAACCGGTTTGTCATCGATCTCGATTCGACCGGGCTCGACGAATATTGCCGCTTTCATCATGGTCGTCATGGTGTCTCCTCCCTGGGAGATGGGGATGGCACCATCAAAGCATAAACACCGTCACGCTATTTTGCGTTGGATCAAGAAAAGGCTCGATTCGCCTGATATTCCAGCAGTGTCTCCATCCCGGCATCGATGACCGCTCGTTGAGCCCGGCCGACCGGAAGCCATTGGCGAAGCGCGAAGTCGGCACTCGCTAACTTGTCATGATAGAAGGTATCGGTATGCCCTGCTTGCACGGCAGCCTGCGCCTTGAGGGCGGCACGCCCCATCTGCCAGGCGCATAGCACGTGGCCGGCCAGCGACAGGAAGGGAGTGGCGTAGGCCTGAACGGCATCCGCCCCCTTGTCCGCATCGGCACCCTGCTCCACCAATACCGCCGTCGCTTGCCGGAGATCGGCGGCGGCGGCGGCCAGTGTCTTGCCCTGGGCATGTAGCGCGTCATCGGCTTGCAACTCGGCGGCAGTAGCCTCGACCGCATCGATCAGCATGGTCATCGCCTTTCCGCCGTCACGCTGAAGTTTACGACCGGCCAGATCGAGTGCCTGGATACCGTTGGTGCCTTCATAGATCGGGGCGATACGAGCGTCACGCAACAGTTGGGCGGCACCGGACTCTTCGATATAACCCATGCCGCCGTGGACCTGAATCCCCAATGACGCAATCTCCACGGCCTGATCGGTCGAGAACCCCTTGACCACGGGAATCAGCACATCGACCGTCGCCTGGGCCGCCTGGCGAGTGGCATTGTCATCACCATGGTGCGCCATATCCATCTGCGCCGCGCAATAGAGCGCCAGTGCACGCATGGCATCCGTACGGCCGCGCATGGAGAGCAGCATGCGGCGCACATCCAGGTGATCGCTGATCGCACAGGACTCGCCGCCCCGCGTTTTCGGTGCGTGCCCCTGCTGGCGGTCGGCAGCGTAAGTGAACGCTTGCTGGGTGGCTCGCTCGGCCACGCCGATCCCCTGGATCCCGACCTTGTGGCGCGCCGAGTTCATCATGGTGAACATGTGATGGAGGCCGCGCCCCGCCTCTCCGACGAGATAGCCGATGGCGCCTTCGTTCTCGCCGAAGTTCAGCGTACAGGTCGGCGACCCATGGATACCCATCTTGTGTTCCAGCGACGCACAGACGATATCGTTGCGCACGCCCAGCGTGCCATCGTCATTGACCAGGTATTTGGGTACCAGGAACAGTGAGATACCACGATTGCCCGCCTCGGCCCCCGGCATGCGTGCCAGCACCAGATGAACGATATTCTCGGCGACGTCATGTTCGCCCCAGGTGATGAAGATCTTCTGTCCCTTGAGCCGATAATGCGACTCTTCGGGGATCGCCAGGGTACGAACCCGTGACAGATCGGAACCCGCCTGGGGCTCCGTCAGGTTCATGGTACCGGTCCAGGTCCCGTCGATCAGTCGGGGCAGGAACAGCGTCTGCTGCGATTCGTTACCGTGCAGGGCAAGCGCTTCGATCGCACAGGCCGTGAGCGTGGGACATAGCCCCAACGCCATGTTGGCGCCGTGCCACATTTCCTGAACCGCGCTGGCGACCACTTCCGGTAACCCTTGTCCGCCCAGCGACTCAGGCACACCGATACCGTTCCAGCCACCTTCGGCGAAGGCGCGGTAGGCATCGGCGAACCCATCGGGCGTAGCGACGGCACCCTCCTCCAGACGGCATCCCTGAATGTCGCCGGAGCGATTGATCGGGGCCCAGACTTCGCCGGCCAGCCGGGATGCCTCTTCAAGAACGGCCTCGACCAGATCGGGGCTGGTCTCCGCAAAGGCTGGCAGCGATAAGGACGCATGCCCCAGAAGTTCCTCGAGAACGAAGCGCATATCGCGCACCGGCGCGGCGTAGGATGTCATGATGCCACCTTAAAACGAGTGTTTGACTTTCAGCATAGCGGCTCTCCCGCCACACGGGAAACCTAGCCAAACGTCGCAACCAGACTCTCGTCGATGAGGGACATCTCCGGGGTTATCGGCTGGCCGCAGCGAAA
This sequence comes from Aidingimonas lacisalsi, assembly GCF_008079445.1. GTDB lineage: Bacteria > Pseudomonadota > Gammaproteobacteria > Pseudomonadales > Halomonadaceae > Aidingimonas > Aidingimonas lacisalsi. The sequence goes on from NZ_VRYH01000005.1 coordinate 291,789, forward strand.
GAATGTTCGCGTCACTGCAGGGATTTCGGTCGATTCATGAAGCATTCGACGCGGGCTACACAGACTCAACTAAGGTAGTCGGCCAGGGCATCAAAGGCCGCTCGCTGCAGTAATGCCTGTTGCGCCCAGAATTGCAACACTTCGGCATCGTAGGATGCCGTCATGGAATTGTCGCTTGACATGATGAGGCTCCTGAAGGGTCACACCTTCAGGATAGCCTCATTTATATTGCGATGCAGCAAAAATATTTTGCAGCCTAAGTGCTTTTTGCTCATCCGTCAAAACGATGCCTTGCGCTTCTCCAGGAAAGCGCTCATGCCCTCGCGCTGCTCTTCCCCGGTGAAGCCGAGTGCGAACAGCGTCGTCTCCAGTGCCAGGGCGCTGTCGAGAGCCAGGTCCTGGCCGTCATGAATGGCGCGTTTGGCATCGCGCATGGCATTGGGGCCATTGCGTGAGAGCTGTTTGGTGAGCTCATCGATGGTGGCGTCGCGTTCATCGAGAGAAACGACGCGGTTGACCAGACCGACGCGCAGGGCTTCATTAGCGTCGATGCGCCGCCCGGTAGTGATCAGATCCAGCGCCATGGCGGGTCCGACCCGCCGCGGCAACCGCTGGGTGCCGCCGAAGCCAGGGATGATGCCCAGTCCCACTTCCGGTTGAGCAAAGAAGGCATTATCGGTGGCGATCGCCCAGTCACAGGCCAAACTCAGCTCGCAACCGCCGCCCAGCGCATAACCATTGACCAATGCCACGGTCGGCACCGGCAGCGTCTCGAGGCGCTTCAGGGCCACCAGCGCCTGGTTGGCGAAATAGCGGGCCTGTTCGGGGGTCTTGTCGCGCATCTCGGCAATGTCGGCGCCCGCCACGAACGCTTTCTCGCCGGCACCGGTAAGCAACACCCCGCGCAAGTCGTCACGCGCTTCCAGGGATTCCAGAGCGCTGCCGAGTGCCACGATCAGTTCGGAATTGAGTGCGTTGAGGGCCTCGGGCCGGTTCAGGGTCAATTGCACCACACCGGCATTCTCGGTCTGTTCGATCAGGGACATCGTCATCTCCTTGCCGACTGGCTCATTCGTAGTGGTGGAAACCGCGGCCGCTCTTCCGGCCCAGATGGCCGGCGGCCACCATGCGTTTGAGGAGCGGACAAGGACGATACTTGGGATCGCCGAATCCGTCCTGGAGTACCTCCATGATGTCCAGACAGACATCCAGACCGACCAGGTCGGCCAGCGCCAGCGGCCCGAGCGGATGAGCGGCGCCGAGTTTCATGGCCTCATCGATGGCTTCCGGCGTGGCCGTGCTCTCCTGCACCAGAAACGCCGCCTCGTTGATCATCGGAATCAACAGCCGGTTGACGGCGAATCCCGGGGAATCGGCAATCGGCACGGCGGTCTTGCCCATGGCCTGCGCCAACGCATCTACCTTGGCAACGGTGGCATCCGAGGTCTGTTCGGCGCGGATCACCTCGACCAGCTTGAGTACCGGTACCGGATTGAAGAAGTGCATGCCGACCACCCGTTCGGGATGTTCGCTGACCGCAGCCAGCCGGGTAAGCGACAGCGACGAGGTATTGGAGGCCAGGATGGTATCGCGTGAACGCGCCGACAAATCGCGAAAAAGCGACTCCTTGAGTTCGGCCTTCTCGGGGGCCGCCTCGATGATCACCTCGCGGTCATCCAGCGCATCGATCCGGCTGGCGGTGTGCAGACGTCCCAGCGCCTCATCGCGCTGAGATTCGCTCAGCCGCTCCTTCTGTACCAGCTTGTCGAGTCCGTTGCCGATCGCGGCACGGGCCCGTTCGAGTTGCTCATCAGCGATATCGTAGAGGGTGACGTCGTGTAACGTGGTCACCAGCACCTGGGCGATGCCCTGTCCCATGGTGCCTGCGCCCACGACGCCAATCCGGGAAGTCGTCATCGATTGTGTCTCCTTGGATGAGGCGCTCGCCCACGCGAGCCGATCGAGCCATAGCCTAACGCGAACGGCATCACCGCGTCAGGCGGAAACGTCGTCCGATGTCCGTGCGGGCTCACGGTCTGCCCCATCCGGCTCAGCGACCGCCACCTCGGGAACGACAGCGGAGAGGTCCTCCTGATGCTCATGCTCGATGGCCCCCTGAACCAGTTCATCGGTAACGTTCAGCTCGGCACCCACTACCGTCTGTGGCGGCGTAGCCGCAAACGGCGCCACCGGTTGCGGTGCCGGCCGAACGCTACGACGCCAGGCAAAGAAACCGACCAGACCGATACCCAGCGCACCGAGCGACCAGAACAGCCCACTGTCGCCGACCGCCGTCATCACCGGGGTAATCAGCGACGGACTGAGAGTGGAGCCGACGGCATTGATCAGCAGCAGCCCCTGGCTCATGCGTACCAGTGCGCCAGCCGGTGCCCGGTCGGCGGCATGACTGACCGCCACCGGATACAGCGCAAACACTCCGCCTCCCAGCAGGAACAGCAGCGCCGCCAGTAGCCATGGCAAGGGCGACAGAAACAGCAAGGTCATCGAGATTACCGCGGTGACGGCGCCAATCAGGATCAATACCAGTTGGCGGTCATGTCGATCCGACCAGCGCCCGATCGGATACTGAAGCAGCATGCCGCCCAGCACCACTACCGCCATCATCTGCCCGATCTCGGCGACCGTCAGGCCGGTACGCTGCAGATAGAGCGGCAGCAGTGTGTGGATCGCCGCCACCGCCAGGCCGGAACCGAAACAGCCCATGACGCCGGTCGGCGTGATCACGATCAGACGCAGCGGCGGCAGTGGCTCGGCATGCTCGATCAGCGGTGACACCCGGGGAATCACGGCCATCGGCAGCACCGACAGCGAGGCCAGCATACCCACGACCATGAACGGCGCCGTTGCTCCCAGCGAATCGGCCACGCCCAGCAGCAATTGACCGACCACCCCGGCGGCATACAGCGAAATCATGTAAAGCGCCAGCAAACGGCCACGCACGCGAGTCTCGGCCGAGGTCAGCAGCCAGCTCTCGATCACCAGGTAGACACCGACTGTCGCCCATCCGCCGATCAAGCGCAGGACGAACCAGGCGATGGGGTCAAACCATAGTCCCTGCAACAGGACAGTCGCCGCCACCAGCGAGGCGAAACAGCCATAGGCCCGGATATGCCCGATACGCAGCAGCAAACGATCGTTGAACAGCGCGCCGAGCGCCAGGCCGATGAAATAGGCCGAGGAGACCCAGCCGATAACCATCGCCGATACCCCCGCTGCATCGAGTCGCAGGGTAATCAGGGTCGCCAGGAAGCCATTACCGATCCCCAGAATGAACAGCCCCAGCAGCGGGGCCAATGCCATGGCCAACAATTGACGCGACATCGCTACGACATCCTCGACGGTCAAGGGTAAAGGGGCAAAAAAGCGATGCGACTATAGGGCCATTTTCATCGCCCGCCAAGCGATTTCGTTGCGTTGTCGAGCAATGCTACGTCGGGGTCGGTTTCTGCAGTAACGCCACATCGGCGGCCGGAAATTCGACCTGCATTTCCAGGTGGCCGGCAAGCCAATGGAAGGTCGTCTCACTGAAGAAAGCCACATGAGTCAGATCGCGGGTGTAGTGCCAACCGGCGAAGGCCTTGCGTGACGCCACCCGCTTGGTCATGATACCCATCCAGCCCCCCGGGCGCAGTCGTGCGGCCAGCCGTTCCAGTTCGCTGCCGGGGGCGCTCAGATGCTCGACCACTTCACTGGCCGTGATGACATCGTAGCAGTGCTCGAACACGCGACGGTCCGGAGCGTAGAAAGGGTCGTAAAGGCGCATGTCGACGCCCCGCTCGATGAGCATCGCCGCCAGTGCCGGGCCGGGGCCACAACCGAAATCAAGCCCCGAGGCGCCGGGCGGCAATCGCGCCAGCAACGGGTCGGCCAGGCGGGAAAGAAAGCGGCGATACCCGGCATCGTCGATAGCATTTTCATGCCGGTCATAGATGGCTTTCTCTTCCGTCGGGGAGAGCTGCTGTGAAGGCGGTACGAAGACCAGTTCGCAGTACCGGCATTGCCAGTAATCGCGCCACTTGTCACGGTGATAGTGTGCTGTGTCGTCGCGATGACAGAGAGGGCAGGACAAGCGGTCATTCATCGTCGTATGCTTGCAGGAAAACGGAAAGGAACGCGTCATGCTATCAGCCATCGACCATCTGGTCGTTACCGTCCACGATATTTCCCGGGCAGTGGATTTCTATACGCGGGTGTTGGGACTCGAGGCCCGTTACAGTGATGCCGGTCGCGTCGATCTAATGCTCGACGACGTGGCCTTCCGGTTGCACCAGGCCGACACTACCACCACTCCCCAAGCAAGTGTGCCGACTCCCGGCAGCCTGGACCTGTGTTTCAAGAGCCTGCTGCCGCTCGGTGAGATCAAGGATCACCTCGATACGCTGAACGTGCCCATCGAGCTCGGGCCCGTCGAACGCCGCGGCGCCACCGGTCCGATCGAATCGCTTTACCTGCGCGACCCGGACGGCAATCTGATCGAGATCTGTCGTCCCAAGCGTTGATGGCATCCGCATGGGATGCCGGTATCATGTACGCGACCCAACGACACGACCACGGATTTCATGAGTGACGCCGACGCTTCCCTCACCACCCGACTGCAGGCCGGAGCCATCGCCCGCCTATGGCGAACCCTCGCCAATCGGCGACTGAGCACGATCTGGCGGCTATCCCGTTGCGTCGGTCCGTTGATTCAGCGCTTCAGCAAGCGCGAACGGCAGGTGACCGACATCAACCTCGGTGAAGTCTACCCCGACCTCGATGCCAAAGCACGACGGCGACTCTCCCGTGAAAGTCTGGTCCACTCCAGCGCCACCATGTTCGAACTGGGCTTCGCCTGGATGGCACCGGCACCCCGAGTGGAAGCCGCAATCGCCGAAGTCCACGGCCGCGACTTGCTCGATGAAGCCCGTGCCGAAGGCCGGGGCGTGGTCGTGCTGGCGCCGCATTTCGGCAACTGGGAAGTGCTGAATTTCTGGCTGTCGAGTCACTTTCCCTTCACTGCCATGTATGAACCGCCCAAGCTCGCGCCGCTCGACCCGACAATCCGCCGGGGTCGCGAACGCATGGGCGCCAACCTGGTTCCCACCAATGCACGCGGCATCGCGGCACTGATGAAGGCGCTGAAACGCAGCGAAGCCGTCGGCATCCTGCCCGACCAGACGCCCAGTTGGGGCAGTGGTGTCTTCGCGCCCTTCTTCGGGCGCCAGGCCTATACCGCCACGCTGTTGCCCAAGCTGGTATCGCGCACCCAGGCTCGCGTCGTGACCGGCGTCGCTCGGCGTCTACCCGGCCGTGGCTTCGCGATCCACTTCCTGGACGCCGACGAGCGCGTTTACGACAGTGACGAAACCACCTCGGCAACGGGCGTCAACGCCTGCGTCGAAGCGGCAATCGCCCTAGACCCACCGCAATACCAGTGGGAATACAAACGCTATCGCAAGGTGCCCGAGGAACAGGCCGGTCATCCGGATTTTCGCCGTTACCGCCTCTACTGACGCCGCCCCTGCCGTCACGTTCTTCCGTAGCGGTCCTCCAGACGTTCGATATCGTCCTCGCCGAGATAGTCACCGGACTGTACCTCGATCAGTTCCAACGCCACATTGCCGGGGTTTTCCAGCCGATGCGCCGCGCCGACGGGAATATCCGTGGACTGGTTCGCGTCCAGCATGAACTGATGGTCGTCCAGCGTCACCCGCGCCCTGCCGCTCACCACCACCCAGTGCTCGGCCCGATGACGATGACGCTGCAACGAGACGCCCGCGCCGGGAGCGACCCGAATACGTTTGACCTGATAGCCGGGACCACGGGCCACGATCTCGTAACTACCCCAGGGCCGATGCACGCGCGGATGCAGCGCCACCTCATCGCGCCCCGTCGCCTCCAGGCGCGCCACCAGCGACTTGACCTCCTGGCTACGTTGACGATCGGCCACCAGCACGGCATCACTGGTCTCGACGATGGTCAGATCACTCACTCCCAACGCCGCCACCAGCCGGTGCTCGGCATGCACCAGCAAGTCACGACACGACTCGGCCAGTACATCGCCTCGTAGCCGATTGCCATGCTGATCGGACGCACCGCTCTCCCAGACGGCCAGCCAGCTACCGATATCGCTCCAACCGGCCGCCAGCGGCACGACGGCAGCGTGGGCGGTCCGTTCCATGACAGCGATGTCAATGGAGAGGCTGTCACAGGCCAAAAACGCCTCGGCATTGGGGCGCAGGAAGTCGAGATCGGGCTCGGCGCCCAGCAACGCCGCCTGACAGGCATGCGCCATCGCCGGTTGCAGCCACTCGAGTTCCGCCAGATAGCGCGAGGCGCGAAACAGGAACATGCCGCTGTTCCAGTCATACTCGCCACAGTCGACGTAATCTCGGGCCGTGGCCTCCGCCGGCTTCTCGACGAATCGCGCCACGGCGAAACCCTGTGCCCCCAATGGCGACCCACGCTGGATATAGCCATAACCGGTTTCGGCGTGCGTCGGCACGACCCCGAAAGTGACCAGATATCCCTGGGCCGCCAGCTCACTGCCATGCTGGACGGCCTGATGGAAGGCATCGGCATCCTCGATACGGTGATCGGCGGGCAACACCAACAACAGTGGATCGTGTCCGTCTCGACAGGCTGCCAGCGCTGCCAGTGCGACCGCGGGAGCCGTGTTACGGCCTTCGGGCTCTAGCAGCAACGACGCTGCCTCGACACCTTCCTGACGCAGTTGCTCGGCCACCAGAAAGCGATGATCTTCATGACCGACGACGATCGGGGCCGACGACGTCAGTCCATCGAGGCGTGCCAGCGTCTGTTGCAGCAGGCTCCGGTCGCCTTCCAGCGTCAGAAACTGCTTGGGGTACTGTTGTCGGGACAGCGGCCACAACCGCGTGCCGCTGCCGCCGGCAAGAATCACTGGCGTGATCAAGGCGATGTCTCCTCTGGCGTGGAATCGCGGGAAAAGGCGTCGTGCAACCAGGTGCGTAAATGCGCCATACGGGCAGCCGAGCCGTCCGTATCAGGCAGCATGCCGGTGACGAAGCCGCGTTCGCGGAAGGGCCGGGTCAGCGACTCGTCGCCTGATATCACGTGCACCGGCACCTCGGTATCGGCCTCATCACCAACGATCATGGGAGAGGATTGGTGATCGCCCATGACGATCACCAGGGTATCCTCATCGACATTGACTGCCGCCCAGTGCAGCGTAGCGCTCACCGCATAGTCGATCGCCCTGGCGTACTGTTCGCGTACACGCTCCATCGTCTGCCAGAGCTCCTCCGGCGACTCGCCGCTATCGGCCCAACGCGCGAAGATTTCACCGTCACCCACGTCATCCCAATCGATGACCGGTAACACCGGAGTCCAAGGTGCATGACTGCTGATCAACGCCAGTTTGGCAAACATTGGCCCGTCGAGGGAGCCCCGGATATCACGCTGGAAGCGGTCGAGCGTGAACTGGTCCGGCATCGTCACCCAATTGAGCGCCGGCCCGGCGTAGTCGAGATCGTCGGCCGCATAGATGCGGTCGAAGCCGTAGGCACGCCCTTCCGGCCAGGCCAGAGTAATGGCCGGCATCACCGCCAGCGTCTCATGGCCGGTAGCGCGAAAATCGTCGACCAATGTCGCGTGATCGCTATCCAGTAGCAGTTGATACACCAGTTGGTTATCGATCCATCGGCCGCTCAAGGCCGTCGCATGTGCCAACCACGACTGACCGCCCTGAATCGGCGATGTCAGCCGACCCGACACGACGGATAACCCCGCTGCGTCGAGACGTTCGCCCGACTCACGCAACCCTGGCACGACAACCGCAGCGAAACGTTCGTCCTCCAGTGTCGCCATGCCATACGACTCGATGAACACCAGGATGACGTTCTTATCGGCCAACCGTGTCAATACCCGAGCCGTGGAGGCCTCGGCATCGAGCGTGGCCTGGAACTCACTCCGGGCCTGCCATGTTTCTGCCATACGCTGCACTTGCACGACCAGCGTATTCGCCATCGGCGATGTCACTCGGGGCAACGGTCGTTCCAGCCACCCCGCCACCATGGCTAGCAGCGCCACACCGGCCATTCCCAGTAACCAAGGGCGCGAGACACGATAGTGTCCTAGCAGATAGCGAAGGCCAAGGACCAGCAGCCCTATCGAGATGACGGACAACGCCAGGATCGCCAGCGCCGCGAACTTCCCCAGATTACCGGCCAGCAATCGATAGAGTGCATCGAGCAGCGGCCAGTCCAGCAAAAGGTTCAGCGAACGCCCCAGCGATAGCCTCAACGCGGTGTCCGCCAGCATGGTCAACCATGTGACCGCGATCATAGCGGCCAGCATCCAGCGCCCTATTCGGCCGATGAGCGTTCCCGGCAGTAACGCCGCGAGCGCCATCAGGCACCAGCCATCGGCGGCCAGCCAGGGACTCCATGCGTCGTGACGTATCCATAGCGGCAGGAGCAGCAGGGCGTTGAGTCCTGCCGCCCCCAATAGAAACCGACTCATCAGCAAAACGTTCCTTGCGATCGACTCACCACGTCATGGCATCGCCTTCGATGGTAGGGGGCCGTGGAAAATCGGCAATGCCATTTCCCTTTCGACATAATACCCACAATGCTTAATAACTGTACAAAAGCGATACAAAAAGAATGAAACTTCAAAGAGTCCTCAGCTGTCGAAGACAAAGCTGATGCAATGTTTATACATCAATGTAGGCATGTCCATGGAGAACTAGACAATGGATGTTGTGCGCTCAGTGACACTGGCTTGTTGTCTGCTCGGTCCATTCGCATCGGCCCAGGGCGAGGAAGGGAGTCAGAAGACCGACTCGACTCCCTACGATCAGGCAATCGAGCGGGCCAGAACACTCGCTGAATCCCCCTATGACGATCGCCGTGACGAGCTCCCGGCGGCTTTGCGAGAACTGGGGTACGACGCCTATCGCAATATCCGCTTCCGATCCGACCAGGCGCTCTGGAAAGACGATGGGAATTTCTCGGTCCAATTGTTTCATCCCGGATTCATCTTCGATTACCCCGTGACAATCCACCAGGTCGAGAATGGAACTACCCAGACGCTGGAGTTTTCCCCCTCGTTCTTCGACTACGACGGCGACGCGGCTTCGCTTGCGGACAGCGACCTAGAGGGCGCCGGGTTCGCTGGCTTTCGCCTGCACTATCCGTTGAACCGCGCCGATTATCAGGATGAATTTCTGGTCTTCCTCGGCGCCAGCTACTTCCGTCTGATCGGTCGCGATCAGGGCTACGGTTTGTCGGCACGAGGTTTGGCAATCGATACTGCCTCCGACGATGGCGAAGAGTTTCCCGCCTTTCGTGAATTCTGGCTGATCGCCCCCGAAGAAGATGATCATCGGATGACGATCGTAGCACTCCTCGACAGTCCCTCGCTGACCGGTGCCTACCGTTTCGACGTCATTCCGGGAGAACGCACCGTACTGGATATCGAGGCACGGCTGTTTGCCCGCCAGGATGTGGATAAGCTTGGCCTTGCACCGTTGACGAGCATGTATGCCCATGGCGATACCTCGTCACGCAACGCCGATGACTTTCGACCTCGGGTTCACGATTCGAATGGCTTGCTCATCCATACGAGCAGTAACGAATGGATCTGGCGACCCCTCATCAATCCCAGAGAACTGCGTATCAGCGCCTTTCAAGACGATGCGCCCGCCGGATTCGGGCTCGTCCAGCGGCAACGCGACTTCGAGGACTATCTCGATCATGAAGCACACTACGAACGCCGCCCCAGCCTCTGGATCGAACCGATCGACGGTGACTGGGGCCAAGGTGTCATCGAGCTGGTCGAGATCCCCAGCGACAGTGAGGTCAACGACAACATCGTGACTTATTGGGTGCCGGAACAGCCATTGGAAGCCGGGCAGACTCGCCGCTTTCATTACCGGCTCTCGACATTCGGTGCCCGACTGCCTGAGCAGACGCTGGCACAGACGGTGCGAACCCGTCATGGATGGGGCGCTATCCCGGGGCAGGATGACCCACCGCCACGCTCGGTACGCCACTTCATCGTCGATTTCCGCGGTGGTGAACTCTCTAGCCTGGATGCCAGCCACCCGGTAGAGGCCCAGCTCGACACCACCAGTGGTGAAATTCATAACCTTCAGGTGCAACGCCTTCCCGATGGCGAAACATGGCGTGCCAGCTTCCACCTCTATCCGGAGGGGCAACAAGCAGCCGACATGCGGCTGTCGCTGGCATTGCATGGCGAAACGATGACGGAGACCTGGAATCATGTCTGGTATCCCGATGAATCGGACTGACAGCGCCACACACCCACGCGCCCGAATTCCCTGGCAAGCGGCACGCCGGGGGCTGTTCGTCACGCTGGTGATCGCCAGCACCGTCCTGGGCGGCTGGACGATGTTTCACGTGCTGCATGCCAATGGCTTCACGCCGCTACAGTGGGGAATCCTGGGACTATTCGTGATCACGTTCGGTTGGATCGTCACAGCCTTCTGGAATGCCGTGATCGGATTCATCCTGCAATGCACCCGGCGCGAGCCATTGACGCTCCGACGACTGGATGCACCGATCACCGACATGGCACCGTTGACACTGCGTACCGCCTTGGTCATGCCTATCTATCACGAAGCTCCGGAGCGCGTCGTGGCGGGTCTGGAAGCCACCTGCCAAGACCTGCTGGCGCAAGGGGAAGAAGCGCGCTGGTTCGAGGTATTCGTGCTCAGCGACAGTCAGGATCCAGACACGCTCCACACTGAACAGCAGGCCATTGCGGGATTGCAGCAACGTCTTGCCGGCCAATTGCAGGTCCACTACCGACAGCGTCATGACAATCATGGTCGCAAGGCCGGCAACCTGGCCGAATTCTGCCAACGCTGGGGCTATCGCTACGACGCACTGATCGTGCTCGACGCCGATAGCATCATGGGCGGCAATACACTGATCTCGCTGGCCCATTCGCTACAAGCCAACCCGGATGCCGGGCTGATTCAGACGGTGCCGATTCCGGCGCGTCAGCGCACCGCCTTTGGCCGTTTCACCCAATTCGCCGCCGCTCTCTACAGCCCCATGCTAGCCACCGGACAAAGCTTCTGGCAGGGCGATGCCGCCAATTACTGGGGGCATAATGCGATTCTTCGCACCGAGGCGTTCATGGCGCATTGTGGTCTGCCCCGCCTGCCTGGACGCCCCCCGTTGGGTGGCGATATTCTCAGTCACGATTTCGTGGAAGCGGCGCTGTTACGCCGTGCCGGCTGGCATGTCCTGCTCGATACCCGCCTGGATGCCAGCTACGAAGAGGTACCGGCCAACCTGATCGATTTTGCCAAACGCGACCGCCGCTGGACCCAGGGCAACCTGCAGCATCTGCGATTGCTGCCTCATACCGGCTGGCACATCATGAACCGCTTGCACTTCCTGTTCGGGGCACTGGCGTATGTGTCGTCGCTACTATGGATGCTGATGTTAGCCGTCAGTAGCGGCGAGGCATTGTTGCAGTCAGTCAACGAACATGACTTTTTCCATAGCGGCGCACAGTTGTTCCCTAACTGGCCGGAGTCGACACCCTGGGTCGTCGTGCCGCTTCTCGCCATTACGTTATCGTTATTGCTGCTCCCCAAACTGCTTGGCGTCACGTTGGCGTTGTGGCAACGTCCTGCGGCTTTCGGCGGACGCGCAAGACTGCTGATCAGTGCCTTGCTGGAAATGGGATTTGCCGCTCTGATCGCCCCGATCATGATGATCTGGCATAGCCGCTTCGTTGCTTGCATACTCGCCGGGCGCCATGTCGACTGGGGCAGTCAGGTCAGGGATAGTGGCCATGTTGCCTGGCATGAAGCGCTCCGCCATACCTGGACGGCGACGCTGCTCGGCGGCGCTTGGGCCATGGCCACGCAATGGTGGACACCGGCATTCTTCTGGTGGTTGGCCCCGGTATGGATCGGCTTGGTTCTCGCCACACCACTGACGTATTTAAGCGGTCATGTCGGGGTCGGTGCCAGTCTGGAACGATGGGGTCTGTTACGCGTACCGACCGAGACTCAGCCGGCCCCCGTCCTGCAGCGACTCACCGAGCCGCTGGACGCCACCGACACCGCCATGCTGACACCGCCTCCGCCCGAGCAGCCGCGTGACATGCCGACCCAGGTATGGGGACGTGACGGCAGCCCCCACCGGAACCGCAGGACGGCCAACGACGTTCCTGCATCGATGAGTCGCCATGACCCCGCCCATCTCCGGCATTGAACGCTTGCCTTGGATGGCGCGACTGCGCTGCGGCGCCGGGCTGGTACGCTCGCTGGCCATTTATTGGCGCCCCGGCCGTCAACGCAGCCTGCGACGGCTGTATGCGGAATTCCTCGCACCGGGGGATCTGGCCTTCGATATCGGCGCCCACCTCGGTGACCGCAGTGCCGCTTTCGTCGGGCTCGGTGCACGTGTCATCGCGCTGGAACCTCAACCGCATCTCTTCCGCTGGCTGAACCGGATCGTCGGTCGCCATCGGGACGTGATCTCCCGAGCCGTGGCCGCCGGCCCAACGACGGGGCATGCGACGCTCTCTCTCAGCCTGGCCACACCGACGGTATCGACCCTGACCTCACGCTGGAGCCAACGGCTTGCTCACGACAACGACGGCTTCCAGCATGTCCGCTGGGACACTGCGCTGACCATCGAAATGACGACGCTGGATGCCCTGATCGCAGAGTATGGCCTACCGGCATTCTGCAAGATCGATGTGGAAGGATTCGAGGATCAAGTGCTGGCTGGGTTGAGCCAGCCGCTACCGGCACTGTCGGTGGAATTCGTGGCAGGCGCCCTGGATGTGGCACAAGCCTGTGTGGCACGTCTTAAGACCCTGGGCGACTATGAGTACAACACCATTGCCGGCGAACGACGCCTCTTCAGGTGGTCACAGTGGCAGTCGCCGGACACGGTTCTGAATTGGCTGTCCGAGGGTGCCGATGCCCTGACATCAGGCGATCTCTATGCCCGACGACGTTACAATTAACGTTCCTGGAGTGTCCATGAGTGAGTTTCGTTTCCGCGCTTGGCAGGCAATGACCAGTGCCGATTTTGCCGTGCTCCCCGAGCAGAGTGTCGCCATCCTGGCACTAGGTGCGACCGAGCAGCACGGCAAGCATTTGCCCTTGTCCACCGACAGCGATATCGCCGCTGGATTGCTCGACGCCACGGCCGGCTATCTGCCGGAAACCATGCCACTACTCCGGCTACCCCCTATGGCCGTGGCAGCCAGCGACGAGCACCTGGCGTTCCCCGGTACACTGAGCCTGCCCGTGCATGCCGCCACCGCTACGCTGGAAGCTTACGGCGATGCCGTCGCCCGGGCCGGTATCCAGCGCTTGGTGCTCTTCAACGCGCACGGCGGCAACGAAGCCATCATGGATATCGCGGCACTGGCATTACGCCGCCGACACGGCATGCTGGTAGTCAAGGCACATTACATGCACTGGACGCCTCAAGACTGGCTGCCGGCCCTGGAGAACCATCACGGTTTGCATGGTGGTATGCTGGAAACGTCGTTGATGCTGCATCTGGCACCCGACAAGGTCCGTACGACCGAGTTGAGCAGCCCGCATTCCTACGGTGAAACCCTCGAGACCCAAGGGCGTCTGGTGTGGCCGGAGGGCGAGGCATCATTCGCCTGGCTCGCCGAGGACCTCCATCCCGAGGGCATCGCTGGCCATGCCTGCCTGGCTTCGGCCGAGCTCGGCAAGCGGCTGACGCATCATTACGCCCAGCGGCTGTGCCGCATCCTGACCGATACCCACGACATGGCGTGGTAGCCTGGCCGGGCCTCACCCATTGAAGACATCATCCAGCCAATGCCCGCCCCGATCGGCCTTGGTACTCAGATAGCGATGATTCTGGTCGGTCAATCGCCCATAGACGGCCTGCCGTTCGGTCACTTCGATGCCCGCGCCACGTAACGCATCGACTTTCAATGGATTGTTGGTCAATAACTGGACTCGCCGAATCGACAGTTCCTCGAGGATATCGACCGCCACCCGGTAGCAGCGCTCGTCTTCTCCAAAGCCCAGGAGCTGATCGGCATCCACGGTGTCGAGTCCGGTATCCTGCAACGCATAGGCGCGCAATTTATTGGCCAGGCCGATTCCCCGACCTTCCTGGGCCAGATACAGCAGCACCCCACCCCCCATGGCGTGAATATCGGCCACGGCGTTGCGCAACTGCTCGCCGCAGTCGCAACGCAGACTGCCGAAGATATCACCGGTCAGGCAGGCCGAGTGAAGGCGCAATGGTACCGCGTCGAGCCAGGTCTCGGGCGATCCGATCAACACGGCAATATGCTCACGCAGCCCGTCTGCCTCGCGGAACAGGATGAAATGGCTCTGCGGAGCGTCGGTGAGAGGAACCAGGGCCTCACTGACGCGCATGAGACGACTGGCCGCAGAGTCGGCGTGACGCTCTGCGTCGTCCGCCGACACCACTAACAATGTACCGTCGGCAATCAGCTCGGCAACGGTGTCATGCTGGCTCGCCGAGACACGGACGGTGAGAGCGGCGGGAATCAACAGTGCACGACGCATCAGGGCCAGAGCGGCGCGGTCGGCCTTGTCAGCGGGGTGGGCTTTCGGAATCCGCGGACGACTGCCGTCGTCCCCCTGCCCCATCCCGGCACCGAATGCCATGGCATTGAGGTGGCGACGATCCACACAACTGACATTCGTCAGCGGCAAGCGAGCGACTTCGGCGTCGATCGACTGCCCCAACGAGGCCAAACGATGGCAGCTCAGTACCAGCCCGGGAACATCTCCCGCCGCGGATGGCAATGTCCGCAACTGTCGATCGCTGGCCCCCTCGAGTGGCTGGACCAGCACGTAGTCGCTCTCATCCTGGCCCGTCTCACCGCTCTGAAGAACGATAGGCAGCCCTCGCCGTATGTCGAAAATGGCTCGCTCGACCTGGTGCATGACTCACTCCTCGCTGTCAGCCCATCGACGGTGACGATGGGGTGTCCCATGAAATCGTGCGCCGATACCTTGTGCCGACTCGTGCGACTGCGCATGATAAGACGCTGATGACGACACGGAGGATGCATGGCACTGCCCCCGCTCGATGACCGCCTGGCCTGGGCCTGCATTCGGCGCATCCACGACGGTGACACCGTCGGTGCCGCCACCTTGTGCCGGGAGACCACAGGCCATTCCCTGCACATCGATACAGGAGACTCCGTTTCCGGCTGGCACTATGCCGGCCGGGTCGATACCTCGGCACGCCAACTGCTCGACTGCCTGCTGCCGCTGGTCGTCCATCGCGGCGATCTGGCCATCGCCCAGCTCGGGCAGAGCCTCGATGGACGTATCGCCACCGTCACCGGGCATTCGCACTACATCAACGGTGCCGCTGGGCGTGTTCACCTGCATCGGTTGCGCGCGCTGGTCGATGCCGTGTTGGTGGGCGCCGGTACGGTCGTCGCCGACGACCCGCGCCTGACGGTACGTCACGTCGAAGGACGACACCCCACACGTGTCATACTCGATCCCAATGGCCGCATTCCGGCCGACAGGCAGGTGTTCCAGGACGGAACCGCGGCCACCTTGCATTTGGTGGGTGCCTGGGCACCGGTCGATGACTCGCTCGGTGCGCACGTCACCCGTGTCATCATCGCCGACACGCCCGGCGACATCTCTCCAGTCAGGCTGTTGTCGCAGCTCGCCCGGCATGGCTACCGGCGGGTTCTGATCGAGGGCGGTGCCGCTACGGTCTCGCGATTCCTCGATGCCGACGTACTCGATCGGCTGCATCTGCTGGTTGCCCCCTTGTTGATCGGTTCGGGAGAACCCGGCATACGCCTGACCTCCATCGATACCCTCGACCTGGCCCGACGCCCCGTGACGCGACGTTTCGACTGTGGTGACGACACGCTTTTCGACGTTGTCATGCGCGACAGGTTCCACGGCTGACGAGGCGCGATGTCGCCACAGAAGGCATAACGCACCAGGCAAGCTCGCTAGCCATACCAGCACGCCATAACTCAACGACACGGCCACGCCCTGCGCAGCCGGCAAGCCGACACTGGCCCAGACCAGGGCCGCCGCACCTTCACGCCACCCCCAGCCAGCCACGGAAAGAGGAATCAGCATCGCTAGCAGTACCGGCGGGACCAGTGCCAGCAATGTCGTCACCGGCAGTCCGTTGCCAATGGCACGTGCAGCGCAGACGAACATCAAGGCATAACTGGTCACGATCAATACCGAAGCCAGCAACTGCAGGCACCCTACGCGGCCACTCAGCAAGGCCCGACGAGAATCCCTGCCCAAGCGCCTGACGCTGGCGGGAGGTCGCTTGATCCCATAAATGAGCATCGCTCCCCCCACTGCGATCGCAGTGGCCGACCCCCACCACCAGGCAGACAACGGCGCCACGGGACTGATCGTCTTGAGCGCCTGGTGCCACTGTGGAGACAACCCAAGCGCCAAGCCTGTCGCCAGAATCATGACGACTTGTCCCGACAGGCGTTCAATGATGACCGCTCGCCAGGCGCCCCCCGTTACGCCACTCGCTCGGGCATGCCGCCAGGCACGCGCTGCATCGCCCAAGACGGCACCGGGCAGAACCTGATTGAGGAACGTTGCCAGGTAGTAGTCTCCCAACGCATGGCGCCAGGGGAGCCGCAGATCGAGTGAACGCGCGGTCATTCGCCAACGCCAGGCGGACAGCAGCATCTGCGGCACGGATAACGACACTGCCAGTACGACCCAGAACGCATCCAGACGCCGGACTTCCGATGCCACCGAGGCCAGATCCACCCACCAGATCAGGCCACCCAACACCAGCAAGCTGAGCGTGATCCGTAATGCGGCGTGGCGGTTCATGGCTCAGCTATGCTCCTGCGGCATCGCAAACAGGTCCTGATGGCCCACCAGCAGACCGATGCGTCCTGACTCCAGGTCGTCGAAGCGACGTCGATACCAGGCGCTAACACGGCCTCGGTCCTGCGGGGACTGTTCCAACACTGCCTCTGCCCAGCCCTTGATCAGCTCGAGAGCCAGCAACCGGGCTCCGTCACGATCAGGCGTCAAGGTCCAGGGGCTGGGACGATTCAGTACATGATATCCCACTGCCTGGAACGCGTGAGTCAGCACGGAGGGGGCGTCACCACCCAGCGCCGGTCCGAAACCTTTGTCGTGACGTTGGTGGGCGGCCAGTATGTCACGTACCCAGGCGTCGTCCAGCGTATCGGCACTCACGGAGCCATCTGCCGTAAAGGACCAATCGCCATCGATACTGAGAGCAAATAGCGCTGCCGTCCCATGCCTCGCGCAGGCAGTCACCAGGCGTTCGACCCATGCTTTGGAGACGAGATCGAACAACGCCGACGCCGTGACCAGATCGGCCTCCGACAGCAGGTCATCGAGCCCTTGCGAGTCCTTCAGCAGTACGCGCAGGTCGCGCGTCACGGCCTGCACCCCCAGGGATCGCCTCCCGGCATCGCACAGCGAGTGACCACGACACTCCGCGACATGCAGCAGTCCGGCATCGTTATCGACTAGCCGCCATTGCTGAGGCCCGGGGAATTGCGGTGCCAGGTAATTGATATTGGCACCAGCACCACA
Organism: Aidingimonas lacisalsi; assembly: GCF_008079445.1. GTDB lineage: Bacteria > Pseudomonadota > Gammaproteobacteria > Pseudomonadales > Halomonadaceae > Aidingimonas > Aidingimonas lacisalsi. Next base: position 309,382 of record NZ_VRYH01000005.1, read on the forward strand.
TGCCAGATCGAGAACCGTTACCGGCGATTGCGTCGATAGGCGCCGCTGTAGCCAGGTAGCCCCCTGCTCGGTCAGGAACCCGCTGCGCGCCAAGGCATCCGCGTCTTCACGATGCATCAACCAGTCTTCAGCGAATGCCAGATCGTCAGTGATCAGTGTCATGAACTGCCTCCCGACGGTCCTGAAGCTGGCCGTGTCACCGCAGCAGCAAAGGCGCGAGCCGCCTGCTCCCAACTGGGCAACGCATCGCGCGCCTTGCTGGCACCGTGCCGTAACCGTCGGCGCAAGTCAGGCTCATCCAGCCAGCGTTGCAACGCCGTTTCCAGCGCTTCGATATTGCCGGGCGGTACCGCGAGCCCCGCCTCTGTCGGCAAGGTATGGGCCAGCGCCCCCCCTGTCGTCGTCAGGACCGGCAGCCCTCTGGCCAAGGCTTCGGTGACCACCATGCCGTAGCCTTCATAGTAGGAGGGCAGTATGAACAGGTCTGCAGCGGCATAATGGGCCGCCAGATCATCGGGAGACCGCTCGCCAAGCAACAGCACACGTTGTTCCAAACCATGGTGACGTATCAGATCCGACACACGGCGGTCATGAACCGGATCACGATCCCGACCGCCAATACAGTCGCAGTGCCACTGCCTGTCCACCAGACCGGACAGCGCATCGACAAGCACATCATGTCCCTTACGGGGAGTGACGGTAGCCACGCTCAGCAAGCGCTGTGGCCGCTTGGTATCCTCTTTTCCGACCACGCTGGTGGCCAGCGGCGACGGTGTGACGCCGGGTTCGACCACGGCGATCCGCTCTGCGGGAACATGGAATTCCGCCAAACGCTGTGCCGTGAAGTCGCTGGTGACGATCACCCGATGCACTGACGCCAATGCCCGCATTTCACTAGCCAGCAATGCCATGCGGCTTGACTCATCCAGGCCGGTTTCGTCGGCGAGTGGATGGTGTACCAATGCGGAAACGTCCAGGCGTTGCGATGCGATCGCCACGAGTTCCGGCAAGCCCCCCATCGCCAGGCCATCGATCACGACCCGGGCGCCATCCGGGATAGCGGCTAGCGCCGCTGTCATGGCATCGCGGGCCCTCGCATCGACTGCCGGGAAACGCCCTTCCAGTCCGATGACCTCGATTTGCCACCCATCGGCGCGTAAGGCTTCGACGATCCGTGCATCATAGACATAGCCACCCGTCAATTGGCCGGGATCGCCAGCCACGATCAACGTCAGGTCGACGCTCACAACGCCCCCTCGTAGCTTGCCCAAGCCACGTGGGACTCATGCAGTGTCACGACCATAGCCGTCAGTCCCTTGGCCCCTTCGCCAAGATGCCCATTACGGATAGCCAGTGCCAGACGCTCGAAGATGGCATGGGCCATGAACTCGGTCGTCGTGTTGTGGCCGCGGAATGCCTCGATATCGTCGAGGTTCTGCAAATGGAATTCGCTCAGGACGTCGTTGAGAACCTGTCCGGCAAGAGCAATGTCGACGATGAGATCGTCGTCATCCAGTTCGGGGCGCCGGAAGGTCACATCGGTCACGTAAGTTGCCCCATGCATGCGCTGGGCAGGCCCGAATGTCTCGCCGTTGAAGCTGTGGGCGATCATGAAGTGATCTCGTACGGTCAGACTGTACATGCTCCATCTCCTTGCCTGATTATCCTGTCCGTCTGACTGGGTCGTGTCGGGATCGTTTCACCGTCAGGCGTCGTAGCGAAGACGATGACATAGCGTCTTGCCATCGGGTTCCGACAGGGTCGGCATGATCTCGGGAAGTTCGCGGAACCGGCTCTCGCCGCTGATCAGGACATCCAGCCGATCATCCGTGAGCATAGATAATGCCAGACTCAAGCGGCGGTGATGTGTCCACCGAGCCCGGCGCGTCGGCGCGATGCCACCCACTTGACTGGAACGCAACGTGAGCCGTTGAGAATGAAACGCCTGCCCCAATGGCAACGACACTTCACGGTCTCCATACCAACTCATTTCCAACAGCATGGTCTCGTAGCCGGCCAATGCCAACGAATGAGACAACCCATCGGGCGACCCACTGACGTGTACGACCAAGTCGTTATCGACCGGCGCGGTATCGGGCAGCGCAAAGGCGACTCCCAAGGCTTCGGCCAACGAGCTGCGTTCTGGAGCAACATCCACCAGACAGGTGTCGCTGCCAGGCAAGTTGGCACATAGATAAGCCACTAGTGCACCGACGACACCGCCCCCGACAACGCAGATGCGATCCCCCACCACCGGCGCTGCATCCCATAGTGCATTGACCGCCGTTTCCATGTTGGCGGCCAGCACCGCACGTTCCGGAGGTACGCCTTCGGGAAGAGAGACCACAGCGCTCGCCGGTACGACGTAACGATCCTGATGTGGATGGAGACAGAAGACATCACGCCCCTGCAACTCACGCGGCCCTTGCACGACCCGACCCACGCTGGCGTAACCATACTTGACGGGAAAGGGAAACTCTCCCAGTTGAAAAGGGGCCCGCATCCGCTGGTATTCACTGCGAGGAACCTCGCCCTTGAATACCAGCGATTCCGTGCCACGACTGACCGCCGAGTAGCGCGTTTCCACGCGCACCGACTCATCATCGGTGACGGCAAGCGTTTCATGGCGCAGTTCGCCCTGGCCCGGTGCGACCGCCCAGAATGCTGTTGCCTGATTTGAGGTCATAATCTGCCTTGATCCGGGTTGTCACTCAATAATTGTACATAACATGTACTTTATCAATAGATTTGCATCACTTACCCTATATACTGACATTATGAGCTACGTTGTCAGCATAGAATGAGGGAAAGGGCGGCGGCCGCCGCCCTCGGGAGACGCTGCCATGACCAGACACGTCAATACCCAAGGCGGGACACGCTCACGCCTTCCCCTCGCAATGGTATGGGAATTGGGTGTCGGCCTGCTGGTTGCCGCCCTGTTGACCGAAACCGTGCGTCTGATTACGGCAGCGCCTGTCACGTTTCACCTGGGGGTCGGCAGTATCTACCTGGGCATGGCGGGACTGCTGCTTTGGTGGTGGCCAACGACACACTCGAATTTCGGCTGGGCCAACCGCATCACCCTCTTCCGCGGCGTGCTGATTGCGATCTTCACCGGATTACTATGGGTGCCGGCACTTCTGGCCCGTCATGCCGACCTCGTACTGGGCGTGACGCTGGTCGCCCTGCTGCTCGATGGGCTGGATGGCTGGGTGGCCAGACGCACGGCAACCACGACGGCTTTCGGTGCCCGTTTCGACATGGAACTGGACGCGTTCTTCATCCTGATGCTGTGTGTTGCGGCGATACTGCTCGACAAGGTTGCCCCCTGGGTTCTGGCGATCGGCGCACTGCGTTACGTCTTCGTGGCTGCCGGCAGCCTCTGGCCCTGGCTGAGCGTCGGACTCCCCGTAAGCCGACGCCGCAAGGTCATTTGTGTCTGGCAGGTCGTTACCCTGTTGGCGATTCTGCTGCCATCCATCTCGGCGACCGCCGCAACGGGACTGGCGGCAGTCTCATTGCTATCGTTGGCTGTGTCGTTTCTCACCGATGCGATATGGCTATACCGGCAGTCTCATGCTGATCGCGTTTGAACCGAATTGTCACTGGAATGGCTGGCAAGCCAAGATCAAACTGCTAGACTGAGGCACACTCGCTTGACGGGGTGCCGGTGGAACCGGCTGAGATGGCGCAGGCTGATGTCCCGAGCGCCGATCCCGTTGAACCTGATCCGGGTAAAGGGTGCAATGCACCGCTGAACCGGCGTAGGGAATCAGGCGTGGCTCGGTCTGTTTTTTTATCCTTCCGTACCACCCCTGCTCCTGCTGCCCGGATCGACGCCTTGACGGAGTTGATATGGGGTACCGTTTCGACGATCTGAAAACCGCCTGCAAGGACGATTGGGCACGCTATATCGAGCATGACTTCGTCCGCCAGCTCGGGGCAGGCACCCTGCCGGCAGACGCCTTTCGCCACTACCTGCAGCAGGACTACCTGTTCCTGATCCATTTCGCCCGCGCCTTTGCACTGGCCATGTACAAAAGCCGGACGCTCGACGAGTTGCGTCAAGCATACGGCGAGTTGAAAGCCATTCTCGACATGGAGCTGGATCTACATATCGGTTATTGCCGAGAGTGGGGAATCAGCGAAGAGACGCTGGCAGCGTTGCCCGAAGCGCGCGCAACATTAGCTTATACCCGCTACGTATTGGATACCGGCAATCGGGGTGACCTGCTGGACCTGCACGTTGCCATCTCGCCCTGCCTCATCGGCTACGGGGAAATCGCCAACTGGTTGAATCGACAACCGTTTACGGTAAGGGGCCAGGACAATCCCTTCGCTGCCTGGATTGCCATGTATGCAGGAGACGACTTCCAGCAAGCCATGGGCCGGGAGCATGATTGGCTCGATGCGCGGCTGGCAGAGGTGACACCGGCTCGCTTTTCCGAGTTGGTCAACGTATTCCGCCATGCCACGCGACTGGAAATCGACTTCTGGCAAATGGGGCTGGATCAGTCCGACTGACTGGCCCTTTCCCAATCGCCGCGTGCCGACAAGGCATTCGGCCACAACCGCATCGCCTCCGGCGATGCCATCGCTTGACGGGGTGCCGGTGGAACCGGCTGAGATCATGCTGCGTCACGTACGCCGAGCATGGGGCCCGTTGAACCTGAACTGGTTAATTCCTTCGGGAGGGTACCAGCGTAGGGATCAAGCGACATGCAGGACGACAATCGATACCTGCCACTGTCCTCCTTCGCGACCTCCCCATGACAATGGGAGAGCAACACCGATGGCCACTACCCATCATTTTCTCGCCGAAACCGCACACGTCGACGACGCGGCCGTTCAGGCCCTGCCCGGCTCACGCAAGATTTACGCCCAAGGCTCACGGTCGGACATCCGCGTGCCCTTTCGGGAAATATCGCTGTCGCCGACTAAAACGTCCGGAACCGATGAGGAGAACCCGCCGCTGCTGGTCTACGACACATCCGGTCCCTATACCGACCCCGGTGCCAACATCGATCTGCGCAAGGGACTACCGGAACTGAGACGGCGCTGGATCGACGAGCGTGACGATACCGAATGGCTCGACGGGCCGACCAGTGAGTACGGGCGGCGACGCGCCAACGACCCGATGCTCGCACCGCTGCGTTTCGACCTGACCCGTACGCCGCGACGAGCGAAATCCGGAAGGAACGTCACCCAGCTTCACTATGCCCGTCAAGGTATCATCACGCCGGAAATGGAGTTCATCGCCATCCGCGAGAACCAGCGTCGTCAGGCACTGGGAACCGAGGAGGTCGAGCGCATCCTCGGCCATCAACACTCCGGCCAAGGCTTCGGCGCCAGGCTGCCCGAGGAGATCACGGCGGAGTTCGTCCGCCGCGAGGTCGCCGAAGGGCGCGCCATCATCCCCAATAACATCAATCACCCGGAAACCGAGCCGATGATCATCGGGCGCAACTTCCTGGTGAAGATCAACGGCAATCTGGGCAATTCGGCGGTTACATCCTCGATCGAGGAAGAAGTCGACAAGATGACCTGGGGCATCCGCTGGGGTGCCGATACCATCATGGATCTTTCCACCGGGACGAACATCCACGAAACCCGCGAGTGGATCATTCGCAACTCACCGGTACCGATCGGCACCGTACCCATTTACCAGGCGCTGGAGAAGGTCAACGGCGTCGCCGAGGACCTGACCTGGGAGATCTTCCGCGACACCCTGATCGAACAGGCCGAGCAGGGTGTGGACTATTTCACCATTCATGCCGGCGTGCGGTTACCGTTCGTGCCCCTTTCCGCCGACCGGGTGACCGGCATCGTGTCTCGCGGCGGTTCGATCATGGCCAAGTGGTGCCTGTTCCACCATGAGGAGAGCTTTCTTTACACTCACTTCGAAGACATCTGCGAGATCATGCAGGCCTACGACGTGGCCTTCTCGCTGGGCGACGGTCTGCGCCCGGGTTCGGTGGCCGATGCCAATGACGAGGCACAGATGGCCGAGCTCCGCACTCTGGGCGAACTCACCAAGGTTGCCTGGAAGCACGACGTGCAAGTGATGATCGAGGGCCCCGGCCACGTTCCCATGCATCTGGTGAAAGAGAACATGGACAAGCAGCTCGAGTACTGCGACGAGGCGCCCTTCTATACTCTGGGGCCGCTGGTTACCGATATCGCCCCGGGTTACGACCACATCACCTCGGGGATCGGCGCGGCGATGATCGGCTGGTACGGCTGTGCCATGCTGTGCTACGTGACTCCCAAGGAGCATCTCGGCCTGCCCAACAAGGACGACGTCAAGACCGGCATCATCACCTACAAGATCGCCGCGCACGCCGCCGACCTGGCCAAGGGCCATCCCGCCGCTCAGCGCCGCGACAACGCCCTGTCCAAGGCGCGCTTCGAATTTCGTTGGGAGGACCAGTTCAACCTGGGGCTCGACCCGGACACTGCCAGGCAGTACCACGACGAGACCCTGCCCAAGGACTCAGCCAAGGTGGCGCACTTCTGCTCCATGTGCGGCCCCAAGTTCTGCTCGATGAAGATCAGCCATGAGGTCCGCGACTATGCTCGGGAGAAGGGGCTGACCGGCGACGAGGAAGCGATCAGAAAAGGCATGGAGGAGCAGGCCGAAAAGTTCCGGCGTGAAGGCGCCGAACTCTACAAGGAGGTGTAAGTCCGGCCAGGTACGACACGACGCGGGCGCAATACCCGCGTCGTGTCGTGAACCGGGCTCGACAGCCTGGCTGGCTCGGCGATTTTGCCCCCAAGGGGTTGAAGCAAGCCGTCGGTTTGATGGTCAATTACCTCTATGTGCTCGACAACATCGAGCGCAATCACGAGAACTACATTGCCAACGCCAGCGTGGCCCGTTCCAGCGAGGTCCGTGACCTGGCCCGCAAAGCCAGGAAGCTGGCCAAGGGGGAGACCGCCAAATGAACCACAGCCTCTTCGCTACCTTCGAACGACGCATGCGCGCACGCGGGAACGCCACCTTCATCACCACCCGCGATGGCCGTCGCTACGCCTATCAGCAGGCACTCGATACCACCGAACGTCTGGCCGGGGCCCTCACCAAACTCGGAGTCACTCCCGGTGATCGGGTCGCGGTGCAGGTCGACAAGAGCCCGGAGACGATCCTGCTCTATCTCGCCACACTACGGATCGGTGGCGTTTACCTGCCCTTGAACACCGGTTATACGAGCGACGAGGTTCACTACTTCCTGAGCGATGCCGAACCGGCACTCTTCGTCTGCCGGCCTGCCGATCGCACGGAGGCCGAGCGCGTAGCCACGGCAGCCGGTTGCCCACAAGTGGCCACCCTCGGCACCGGCAACGACGGCAGCCTGGTGGATATTGCCGAACGGGCCGCACCGCGTACCGATATCGTCACACGAGACGAGAACGACCTGGCGGCCATCCTCTATACATCGGGCACCACCGGTCGCTCCAAGGGTGCCATGCTCACCCATCGCAACCTGAGTTCCAATGCCGAGGCACTGGCCAAGTACTGGCGCTTCAGCGCCGATGACCGACTGATCCACGCACTGCCGATTTTCCACACCCACGGACTGTTCGTAGCGTGCAACGTCTCGCTGATGGTGGGGTCAAGCATGCGCTTCCTGCCACGATTCGATGCCGAGGCGATCCTGGATGAGCTGCCACAGGGCACGGTGATGATGGGCGTCCCGACCTTCTATACCCGGTTGCTTCAGGACGAGCGCCTGACGCCCGAGCGCACCGCCAACATGCGCCTGTTCGTCTCCGGCTCGGCGCCGTTGACCGCCGAGACTCACCGGGAATTCGAGCAGCGGACCGGCCACGCCATCCTCGAACGTTACGGCATGACTGAAACCAACATGAACACCTCCAATCCGTACGATGGGGAACGTCGTGCCGGCACGGTGGGGTTTCCCCTGCCCGGCGTGGAGATCCGCATCGCCGATCGTGAATCCGGCGACGAGGTTCCCAAGGGGGACATCGGCATGCTTCAGGTACGCGGACCCAACGTCTTCATCGGGTACTGGCGCATGCCCGAGAAAACCCGCGAAGAACTGCTCGACGATGGCTTCTTCATCACCGGCGACCTGGCCATGGTCGATGAACGCGATTACGTCCATATCGTCGGCCGCGACAAGGACCTGGTCATCTCCGGGGGCTACAACGTCTACCCCAAGGAAGTCGAACAGGTGATCGACGAACTCGAAGGGGTCGTGGAATCCGCGGTGATCGGGGTGCCCCATCCGGATTTCGGCGAGGGGGTGACCGCCGTCGTGGTCCCCGACGCCGATGCCGATATCGACGAGGACAAGGTGCTGTCCTTTCTCGACGGCCGACTGGCGCGCTACAAGCAACCCAAGCGGGTTTTCTTCGTCGACAGCCTACCGCGCAACACCATGGGCAAGGTACAGAAGAACCAGCTTCGCCAGCAGTTCCGGGATAGTTATCGGTGAACCATCAACGCCCCTTCGACACGCTCAGCACCACGATACCGGCCAGGACGACCGCACCGCCCAGTAGCTGGATGGGGGTCAGAACCTGGCCGAGCACCAGGTAGCCCAACAACAGGGCGGCCACCGGTTCGATATTCATGACCGGCGCATTGCGCGGCATGTCTAGGCGTGGCACGCAGGTGAAGAGGACCGAAAAGCCGACACCGTAGAGCACCGCCAGCAGGACCAGGCCATACCAGCCCTCGATACGGCTCGGAGTTGCCAGACCACCCGGCAGTATTCCCGACATACCAGCGAGCACCATGCAAATGAAGACGGTAATCATCGTCAGCAGGGTACGCACGGCACCGTCGAGGCCTTTCAGCTTGCGATCGGTGACCCATAGTGCACAGGAAAATGCCGAGGCCGCCCCCACACCGAAAAGGATTCCCGGCAGCCATTGCGGCCCCATCGCTTCCGGCCGGGACAACCAGGTGGGGATATCGAGCACCAGCACCAGGCCGATCAGGATACCGCCCATGATCAGGCTTGCCCGTAGTGATGGCCGTGCACCGCCCAGCACCCAGGTCAACAAGGCCAACTGGATAGGAAAGGTATTCATCAACAGCAACGCCACGGCCACCGGCACCCGCGCAACGGCTGAATAGAGACACAAGCTCTGCAGGGTAATCAGAAAACCGACCAACAGCTGCCAGCGTCGTTGTCCCCACGGAACCGCCAGGGTTTCGCGCCGCCAGACCACGATCGCCGACAGCACGACGATCGCCACGCCCGAACGCGCCAGCACGGCCAATAGCAAGCCGGTGTCGGCATCGAAAGCGATGCGGGCGGCCACATGATTCGAGGCAAACAGACAGGCCACGCTCATCAGGATGGCGATGGCCAGTTGGCGAGAGAAAACCGCCGGCGTGTCCGGGGCTGTGGACGATATGGATGACGAGCGTTGTGACGTCATGAAACTGACTCCGATTCAACGGGGGCGGACCTTCGCTCGCGAGTGGTCAGGACGACACCGGCGATCACGACAATACTGCCCACGATCTGCGCCGGCAGGATGCGATCGCCCAGCAACCACCAGGCGCCGAGCATGGTGAAGATCGGTAACAGATTGAGGAACACCGCTGCCTGGGTGGGACCCACGTCGCCGATGGCACGGGTATAGCACAGCAGCGCCACCACCGACGGAAAGATCCCCAGATAGAGCAATCCCAGCCAGTGGCTGGTATCCAGAGCCGGCATCGTCCCGAGGGCCAGATTCTCCCACAAGGCAATCGGCGCGAGCGTGAGATTGGCGATGACCAGCATGATCAGCAGTCCGCCGAAGCGGGGAAACTTCGACAGATGATCCTTGACCAGCAGCGAATAGCCCACCCACATCAATACCGCCAGAGCCATGATGCCATCGCCGATGTTGACCGATGCCAGGCCAGCGCCCGCCGAATCCGCCATGGCAATCACCGCCACGGCACCCGCCAGCGACATCCCCACCCCCAGCCACTGGATGGCCCGGTAGCGTTCGCCCAGCAGTAGAAAGCTGAACAGGATCGTTACCACGGGAATCGTGCTTTCCAGGATCGCGACATTAGTGGCCGACGTATACTGCAATGCGGTGTAGATCAGGGCATTGAATAGCGTGACCCCGCTCAATGCCAGCCCCAACAGCACGCGCCAGTGCTGGCGAAACGCATGGCGCGCGCGTACCGCCTGCCGCCAGCCCAGCGGTATCATGAGTAACAGGGCGATGAACACGCGACCGAAGGAGATGGTAAACGGTGGCAACTCGCTGAGCGCCTTGCCGACCAGGATGTTGCCCGAAAAGATGATAGCAGTCAGCAGTAGCAACACGTAGGGAACGAAAGCGCGCATACCCCTCCACCGGTTAGCGGGATTTTTTGCATGATTGACTAAAAACCGTCGTTTTTTCCTGGCCTTTGGCCGGCCCGACGCCATAGTCTAACGGGTTGTATAACGAAATAAGGAGTGAATGCCATGCCCGGCCTGTTATCCGATGTCGATCCTGACGGATTGCTCGAGTACTCGGTGGTCTATACCGATCGGTCGCTCAATCACATGTCGCAATCGTTCCAGCAGGTGATGCGCGACATTTCCCGTACGCTCAAGGCAGTCTACCATGCCGAGGCGGCGGTGATCGTGCCCGGCAGCGGAACCTTTGGCATGGAAGCCGTGGCGCGCCAGTTCGCCACCGATGCAGCGACCCTGGTGATCCGCAACGGCTGGTTCAGTTATCGCTGGACTCAGATCTTCGAGATGGGCGCTATCCCGGCATCGTCACGCGTGATGAAAGCCCGGAAAACCAGCGACGATGCCCAGGCGCCCTTTATCCCCGCTCCCATCGATGAGGTGGTGGACGCCATCGAAGCGGACAAGCCGGATCTGGTTTTCGCGCCTCACGTGGAGACCGCCGCCGGCATGATTCTGCCCGACGATTACCTCCGTCAGGTCGCCGAGGCAGTTCATCGGGTCGGCGGCCTGTTCGTGCTTGACTGCATCGCCTCCGGTACGGCCTGGGTCGACATGCAGGCGACCGGCGTGGACGTGCTGATCAGCGCGCCACAAAAAGGCTGGAGCGGCTCCCCCTGCTGCGGCATGGTGATGCTGTCGTCACGGGCACTGGAACGGCTGGAGACGACGACCAGTACCAGTTTCTCAGCCGACCTGCGCAAATGGCACCAGATCATGCAGGCCTATGAGAATGGCGGACACGCTTACCACGCCACCATGCCCACTGACGGACTACGCCGCCTGCGCGACATCATGCAGGAAAACATAGCCTATGGTGTCGACAAGGCGTGCGATGACCAGTGGCAATTGGGGAGACGCGTCCGCGCCGTACTGGAACGACACGGCTTCCCCAGTGTCGCCGCCGGAGGCTTCCAGGCACCCGGCGTCGTCGTCAGCTACAGCAACGATCCCAAGATTGCGGCGAAATTCATGCACGCGGGGCTACAGGTCGCCGCCGGCGTTCCCCTCATGTGTGATGAAGGGGAAGACTTCCAGGTCTTTCGTATCGGCCTGTTCGGTCTCGACAAGTTGCAGAATATCGAGCGAACCGTCGCGCATCTGGAAACCGCGCTCTCGCAATTGCCCCGCTGAACGCTCGAAGCGCCGTGTTTCCGGCTGGTGACGGCGCGAGCTTTGCCGTCACCAGCCGGGCCACGCCGGGCCTGACTGTGACACCCTGCGACAAATCGTCCCTTCCCTTCACTGCCGCTGATAACGATAATGCCATCCCCGTGGAAAGTGGCTCGATCGACGGCATGCATGTTCTGCTCCGAGCCTGACACTATACTCCCCTCACGGTCTCCGCTCCGCAGCGTCTCAGGACGCCTCGCAGCGAACGCCACAGCAGGGAGAGTCTGCGAATTGCTGTTTCAGCCTGCTAACCAGGTGATATGGATTATGTCCCGCCTCCAAGCCCTGACGAGGTCGTAACATGAGAAGACCCCACCATTTGCGCATGCTCGGCATCCTGCTGTTGCTGACGCTTACCCTGCTGCTGACCGGCTGTAGCTCGGAGCTGCTGGATCCCAAGGGTCAGATTGGTTCGGAACAGCGAACCCTGATCCTGACGTCGTTTGCATTGATGCAGATCGTCGTCGTTCCCGTGATCGTGATGACGCTGCTGTTCGCCTGGCGTTACCGCGGCAGCAACAAGGATGCGGCCTACCATCCCGAGTGGGCTCACAACAACTGGATCGAGGGGATCGTATGGTTCATCCCCTGCATCATCATCATCTTCCTTGCCGGGCTGACCTGGTACACCTCTCACTCTCTGGATCCGCACAAATCGATCGCGGATGACCCCTCGGAGCAGATGGAGATTCAAGCGGTCTCGCTGGACTGGAAGTGGCTATTCATCTACCCGGAGCAGGGCATCGCAACGGTCAACGAAGTGGCCTTTCCCACCGATGTACCGGTGCGTTTCCGGGTGAGCTCGGGCTCAGTGATGAACGCCTTCTTCATCCCGACCCTCGGCAGCCAGATCTACGCCATGGCCGGCATGGACAACGATGTTCACCTGATCGCCGACCAGGAAGGCGTCTACGACGGTCGCTCCACCAACTACAGTGGGGCCGGTTTCTCGGGCATGACGTTCGACGCGATCGCGACATCCCAGGCGGGTTTCGAGTCCTGGGTCGAGGAAGTCCGGCAGTCCGACCAGACACTCGACTTCCCCGAGGGCTACAACGAACTGGCACAACCGAGTGAAGACCATCCGGTGGAATACTACTCGGAAGTCTCGTCCGGTATGTACGAGGACATCATCAAGAGCTTCCACACCGGCCGCGACGATGGCGAGATGCACGCCGGTCACGGTGGGACAGAAGACGACCACGACGATATGCCCATGAGTGCGGAGGCAGCGGAGTAACACTATGTTCGGAAAACTCAGCATAGACGCGATCCCTTTCCACGACCCCATCATCATGGTGGTCGCGGTCGCGATGGCGCTCGGGGGCATCGCGCTGCTCGGTGCCATTACCTATTTTCGCAAGTGGAAATGGCTGTGGACGGAATGGTTCACCTCCGTCGACCACAAGAAACTCGGCATCATGTACTTCATCGTCGCGCTGGTGATGCTGATACGCGGCTTCTCCGACGCCATCATGATGCGGACGCAACTGGCCATGGCCTCGGCGGGTGCGGAGGGCTACCTACCGCCCGAGCATTATGACCAGATATTCACCGCCCACGGCGTGATCATGATCTTCTTCGTCGCCATGCCCATGGTGATCGGGCTGATGAACCTGGTCGTGCCGCTGCAGATCGGCGCACGCGATGTGGCATACCCGTTCCTGAACAACCTCAGTTTCTGGCTGTTCGCTGCCGGCGCGATTCTCGTCAATATCTCGCTGGTGGTGGGTGAATTCGCCAAGACCGGCTGGCTCGCCTACGCCCCATTATCGGGGATCGAATACAGTCCCGGGGTCGGCGTCGATTACTGGATATGGGCGTTACAGATATCGGGGATAGGGACGACACTCACCGGTATCAACTTCTTCGTGACGATCCTGAAGATGCGCACCAAGGGCATGACCATGTTCCGCATGCCGATCTTCACCTGGACGTCACTGTGCGCCAATGTGCTGATCATCGCCTCGTTCCCGATTCTGACGGCGACCATCGCCCTGCTGACGCTGGATCGTTACCTGGGGATGCACTTCTTTACCAACGATTTCGGCGGCAACATGATGATGTACGTCAACCTCATCTGGGCCTGGGGCCATCCCGAGGTGTACATCCTCATCCTGCCGGCATTCGGCGTCTTCTCTGAAGTCATCGCCACTTTCGCTCGCAAGCGGCTGTTCGGCTACAACACGATGGTCTGGGCAACCGTGGCCATCACGTTGCTGTCATTCATCGTCTGGCTGCACCACTTCTTCACCATGGGGGCGGGCGCCAACGTCAATGCGTTCTTCGGCATCATGACGATGATCATCGCCATACCCACCGGGGTGAAAGTGTTCAACTGGCTGTTCACCATGTTCCGGGGGCGCCTCGAGTTCACCTCGCCGGTACTGTGGACGCTGGGCTTCATCATCACCTTCACGCTGGGCGGCATGACCGGTGTGATGCTGGCGATACCGGGCGCCAACTTCGTGCTGCATAACAGCCTGTTCGTGATCGCGCACTTCCACAACGTGATCATTGGTGGCGTACTGTTCGGCATGCTGGCCGGTCTGACCTACTGGTTCCCCAAGGCCTTCGGCTTCACGCTGAACGAAAAGTGGGGCAAGCGTAGTTTCTGGTGCTGGCTGATCGGCTTCTACCTGGCCTTCATGCCACTCTACGTGCTGAGTTTCTTCGGCGCCGTTCGTCGCATGCAGTCCTATGAGACCGCCGAGTGGCAGCCGTGGATGTTGCTCGCCTGGGTCGGTGCCGTCATCATCCTGTTCGGTATCCTCTGCACCGTGATCCAGTTCTATGTCAGCATCCGCGATCGCAAGCAGAACCAGGATGTCACCGGCGATCCCTGGGACGCCCGTACGCTGGAGTGGTCCACGTCGTCACCGGCGCCGTTCTACAACTTCGCCCATCTGCCGGATGTCGGTGGCATCGACAGTTTCTGGGCGCAGAAGCAGGAAGGTCTCAAGTCCGTGAGCGAAGGCCCGTATCAGGACATTCACATGCCCAGGAACACGGTGGCGGGCCCCATCATCAGTCTGTTTGCCCTGATCTTCGGCTTCGCCCTGGTATGGCATATCTGGTGGCTGGCAGCCGTTGGCGCGATCGGCACCTTCGTCAGCTTCCTCGCGCGCGTTTTCAATGACGATATCGATTACTACGTGCCCGCTTCCGAGGTCGAACGTATCGAGCGCGAGCACAAAGAACGGCTGGAGATGCAGGCGTAACTATGACAACGGAAACCATGAGCAATCACGACGCCCATGCCGAAGGGCATGAGCACCACGATGCCGGTGGCATGAAGATCTTCGGCTTCTGGGTCTATCTGATGAGCGACCTGGTGATCTTCGGATCACTGTTCGCCACCTATGCCGTGCTAATGAAGGGCACGGCCGGCGGCCCGAGCGGCGCCGATATCTTCGAACTGCCGCTGATCCTGATCAGTACATTCCTGCTGCTGTTCAGTAGTTTCACCTATGGCATGGCCGTATTGGCCATGAATGCCGACCGCGTGGCGCAGGTGAAAGCCTGGCTGGCGATCACGTTCCTGCTGGGGGCCGGTTTCATCGGGCTGGAAATCTATGAGTTCCAGCACCTGATCCACGAGGGCTACGGGCCGGATCGCAGTGCCTTCCTGTCGTCGTTCTTCACGTTGGTCGGCACTCACGGTCTGCACGTCTTTTTCGGCCTGGTCTGGATCCTGGTGATGCTGGTGCAGTTGCAGACCAAAGGTCTCAACGACATGACCCGTCCACGCATCATGTGCCTGAGCCTGTTCTGGCACTTCCTGGACATCGTCTGGATCTGTGTCTTCTCTTTCGTCTATCTGATGGGAGTCCTGTGAGATGAGCGAGTCGCATTCTGCACACGGCGAGCACAGTCATGGCAGTGTCAAATCCTATGTCATCGGTTTGATACTGTCCCTCGTGCTGACCATTATCCCTTTCGCCGTCGTCATGACCGGTGCCCTGGCCATGACGCCCACGGTACTGATCATCGTGGCAACCGCTGTAGCGCAGGTTCTGGTTCAATTGGTGATGTTCATGCACATGAATACCAAGTCGGATGAAGGCTGGAACTTCATGTCGTTCGTCTTCACCGTCACGATCCTGCTGCTGGTCATCGGTGGCACGTTGTGGATCATGCATCATCTGCACCTGAACATGATGATCGGCTGATTAAGATTCGACGATAGTAGCGAGTTGACGCGACGGCTAGGCAAAGCCGTCGCACTCCTGCCTATAATGTCAGTGAAGCCCATCTGCCAACGCAGGGGCACGAACCGGGATGTTCCGGTTTCAATTCTGACAGGTAGGAGGTTGTGGATGCTGACTCATGTCTGGGGGCTCCTTGCCCATCCCCACCGAGAGTGGAAACAGATCCAGCATGAACGTGAAACGTTGACGCATCTCTATGCGCATCACGTTCTCGCCCTGAGCGCCGTTCCCGTTGTCTGTGCCTTCATTGGCACCACCCAGGTCGGGTGGGGCCTTGGCGGCGACCGTACCATCCTGCTGAACCCATTGGACGCGTTCTACGCGGGCTGCGTCTTCTACCTGACCATCCTGGCCGCAGTCTACCTGATGGGAAGCGTCATCCACTGGCTCGGTCAACGCTACTCGGCCCATCCCAGTCGCCGGGCCTGTATCATCTTCGCCGGCTATATCGCCACGCCCATGTTCCTGAGCGGTATCGTCGCGCTCTATCCGATTATCTGGCTATGCTTGCTCGCCGGGATCATCGGGCTGTGTTACACGGCGTACCTACTTTATATCGGGATACCTGCCTTCCTCGGCATTAGTAGTGAGGAAGGGTTCATCGTCTCCAGTTCGACACTGGCCATTGGCGTGCTGGTTCTCGAGGCGATGCTGGCGGCCACCGTGCTGTTGTGGGGATACGGCGAGCGCATTCTGCTCTCGATATTGTGACAACACGCACATCCCCGTCGGTCATACCCCCACGATGCGGGGGGTATGGCCGGGCAGGCCCTCGCGCAGTACAGCGTCGGCATTGCCATCAGTGACGATGACATCGAACTCGTTCAGACGAGCGAAATAGGCGGGGCGAACAACGCCGAGTTTGCTGTCGTCGCAGACCAGGATGCGTTGCATGGCGGACGCAATGGCCGCCTGCTTGGGCACTACCTCGTGAAAATGGAAACAGCTTACCCCGCGCTCGACATGCATGCCGGCCGCCGAGATGAAAGCCTTGTTGATTCCCAGTCGACGAATGGCTTGCAGCATGTCCTCGCTGCCGAACGACAGTGACGATGCATAGAACAACCCACCCAGCAACACGAGACGTACATTGGGGAGGTGACCCACGGCATTGGCGACATTGAGCGCATAGGTGACAACCGTCACATGCTTGTCGGCAGTTCCCAGCAACGATGCCAATGGCATCAGCGTGGTACCACAGTCGATGAACAGCGTATCGCCATCCTCTATGAAAGCGGCCGCTCCCTGACAGAGTCGTTGTTTCGCCAGCGAATGGCTTCCTTGCTCGGTATCCAGGTCGTAGAGCGGTGCATATTGCGGATTATCGGCCATCACCAGCCGACCGCCCAGAAACGTCATGGCACCGTCACTCGCCGCCACGTCACGGCGAATGGTCATTTCCGAGACACCACATAGCCTGGCTGCCTCCGACAAGTGGATCGTACCGCCCCGATTCAGAACATCCTGCAACCTTGCCAGACGCTGTGCGCTGCGACCTTTCATCGTTACCTGGTCCCCCCCTGCGTTCGTGGACTCGCATGCCGTCATGATCGGTTGATAGCAATATTCATCTTGCCAATCAATCCACTATCCATGTCATCTGCCACAAGCTCACGCCTTGCATGCTGCGCCAGGCAGTAACAAAACACCAGGCTGGCTCAGATTATCTCGAAAAATGTTAGAAAAATAACACTCAATGTTATATTTTTCACCCTAGCGCATGACGCCCGGCTCCCCGGTGAATGACAATGACAAATTCGAGGTTCCCATGACACTAATCATGAGCCTGGTCGGGATGGTGACGCTCATCCTGATCGCAATCCTGTTCTCTTACGATCGCAAGTCGATTCGACTACGCACGGTGGCCGGTGCCTTTGCCATTCAGGCGTCCATCGGTGCGTTCGTGCTCTACGCCCCCGTCGGTCAAGTCGTCCTCAAGACGATATCCGACGGTGTCAGCCAGGTCGTGCTTTATGCCAATGATGGTATCGAATTCCTGTTCGGCGGGCTGGTCGACGAGGAAAACATCGGCTTCGTCTTCGCGATCAATGTATTGCCGGTCATCATCTTTTTCTCATCGTTGATTGCCGTGCTTTATTATCTGAACATCATGCCGTGGGTGATTCGTATCCTCGGTGGTGCACTGCAATGGATTCTGGGTACGTCCCGCACCGAGTCGATGTCCGCCACCGCCAATATCTTCGTCGGTCAAACCGAAGCGCCACTCGTGGTCAAACCCTTTATCGCCCATATGACGCCGTCTCAGCTATTCGCAGTCATGTCCGGTGGGCTGGCGTCAGTGGCAGGGTCGGTACTGGCCGGCTATGCCGCACTGGGCATTCCCATGGAGTACCTGATCGCGGCATCGTTCATGGCAGCCCCCGGTGGCCTGCTGTTTGCCAAACTCTTGATGCCCGAGACCGCAACACCGGAAGACAGTGTATCCGCGGCTCAGGAACGTATCGAAGAGGAGGACCACCCCACCAACGTACTTGATGCCGCCGCAACGGGAGCCACTTCCGGCCTGAAGCTGGCCGCTAACATCGGTGCCATGCTGCTTGCCTTCATCGGGTTGATTGCAATGATCAACGGCATACTCGCCGGTGTCGGCGGCTGGTTCGGCATGGACGCCCTGAGTCTGGAGATGATCCTTGGCTGGTTGTTCGCGCCTCTCGCCTTCCTGCTCGGTGTACCCTGGGGAGAGGCCACGCTGGCGGGCTCGTTCATCGGCCAGAAGCTGGTCGTCAATGAGTTCGTGGCCTATATCAATCTGGCTCCCTACATCAACGGTGAAGAAGTCGTAGCCGGTACCGGCGAAGTCATGAGCCGACACACGACGGCGATACTGTCGTTCGCCTTGTGTGGGTTTGCCAACCTCTCATCGATCGCCATCCTGTTGGGCGGACTGGGCAGCATTGCCCCGAGCCGCCGCCACGATATCGCTCGCTATGGCATCAAGGCGGTTCTGGCCGGTACGCTCTCCAACCTCATGTCGGCGACAATCGCCGGCTTTTTCCTCGCGCTAGCCGCCATCGGCGGATAGGCGCATCATGAAACAGCATCCCCGGCGGCTTGATGCCTCCGGTGGATGCGCACGCCACTCGACCTTGGGTGACACAATGACAGCATTATCACAAGCCGCTCAGCGGGCACTGACATTGATGGACTTGACCAGTCTCAACGACGATGACACTGACCGTAGCATCCGCCAACTCTGTGCGCGCGTGTCGACACCGGCCGGCCATCCCGCCGCCGTATGCGTTTATCCCGCTTTCATCACCACGGCTCGCCATGCCCTGGCTGAGCAAGGGCTGGCCGGCCGCGTCAAAGTCGCTACCGTCACCAATTTTCCCGCCGGCAGTGACGATATTCATCGCGCCGCTAGAGAGACCCGCGATGCCGTGATTCGCGGCGCGGACGAAATCGATGTCGTATTCCCGTACCGGGCATTGATGGCAGGGAACGAAGCCGTCGGCAGAACGTTGGTGGAAGCCTGCAAGGCAGCCTGCGGCGAGCGATGCCTCAAGGTGATTCTCGAAACCGGTGAACTCAGGGATCCTGCCCTGATCCGCCGTGCCGCCGAGCTGGCCATCGCCGGCGGTGCAGACTTCTTGAAGACGTCCACCGGAAAGGTGCCCGTCAATGCCACTCTGGACGCCGCCCATATTCTACTCACGACCATCCGCGACAGATCGGATCGTGATGTCGGCTTCAAGGCTGCCGGAGGTGTCCGAACGACGGACGATGCCAAGGCCTATCTCGACCTGGCAGCCGAGTTGATGGGTGACGATTGGATATCGCCATCTCGCTTTCGCTTTGGTGCCTCCAGCCTGCTGGGCAAGCTACTCGAGACACTCGAAGTCACAGCGGCACAATCGCAAGAGGGCGGGGGCTATTGATGCTTCCTCAGGAAATCATTCGCCACAAGCGCGACGGCAAAGCACTGGATAACGATGCCATTCGAGCCTTCGTCAACGGCATCGCCACAGGGTCGGTCGGCGATGGCCAGATCGGTGCGTTCGCCATGGCGGTGTTCCTCAATGGCATGAACGATGCCGAAAGCGTGACGTTGACCAAGGCAATCCGCGACAGCGGCGACGTGCTCGACTGGACTGCGCTGGATTTGCCGGGTCCGGTCGTTGACAAACACTCAACGGGCGGTGTCGGTGACCTCGTGTCACTGGTACTGGGGCCATGGATCGCTGCCTGCGGAGCGCACGTCCCGATGATCTCGGGCCGCGGCCTGGGCCATACCGGCGGTACCCTCGACAAGCTCGAGGCCATCCCCGGCTATGATGTCCGCCCCGATCGCGACACGTTCCGTCGGCTCGTCAAGGAGGTCGGTGTCGCCATCATCGGCCAGACCGGCGATCTGGCACCCGCCGACAGGCGGCTCTACGGCATCCGAGACGTCACCGCCACGGTGGAATCGATGCCGCTGATCGTGGCGTCGATCCTGGGCAAGAAGCTTGCCTGTTCGCTGGACGGTCTGGTCATGGACGTCAAACTGGGTAGCGGTGCCTTCATGCCGAGCGAAGCGGACTCCCGTCGCCTCGCTCGGATGATTGCCGATGTAGCCACCCAGGCGGGAACGCCGACCACGGCGCTGTTGACTGACATGAATCAGCCCCTGGCGACGGCGGCGGGAAACGCGCTGGAAGTTCGTGAAGCGCTCGCGGTGCTGACCGGCAAGACGACCGATAGCCGTTTGTTGACGGTGACTCGTGCCCTGGCCGTCGAGATGCTGATGCTTGCCGGGCTCAGTCACACCCGCGACCAGGCGGGCGAGACACTCGACCGGGCGCTGGCGACAGGCGCGGCTGCCGAACGTTTCGAACGTATGGTGGCCGGGCTTGGCGGCCCACATGATCTGCTCACCAATGTGGACCGCTATTTACCTGCCGCACCGGTCATCCACGCGGTCCATGCCGATCATCCCGGCCATGTGCGCTCCATCGATGCACGCTCTCTGGGAATGGCGGTCGTCGAACTGGGAGGCGGACGCCGGCAGCCGGACGACGCAATCGACCATCGCGTCGGGCTGACCGAGCTGGCGACGATCGGGGATTACATCGATGGTGCACGTCCTCTGGCCTTCATTCATGCCAGAGACGACGCCTCGGCCGATCAAGCCGCCATGCGGATACGTGACGCAATGACCATGGGCGAGACTCCCGTCGCCCCATCGCCCCTGATTCACGATGTTTTCCTGTCGGAGGCATTATGACACGTGCCATCGTTCTCGTACTGGATTCCTTCGGCATCGGTGCCGGGCCGGATGCCGCCCACTTTGGGGACCACGGTGCCGATACCCTGGGCCATATTGCCAGCGCCTGCGCTCGAGGTAAGGCAGAGCATGGGCGGCACGGACCGTTGTCATTACCCAACCTGGCCCGCTTGGGGTTGTTCCATGCCCACCGCGACAGTACCGGCCAGTGGGCGGAAGGTATCACCCCGCCGACGAATCCGGTCGGCGCTTATGGACATGCCCGCGAAATTTCTTCCGGTAAGGATACACCGTCCGGCCACTGGGAAATCGCTGGCGTGCCGGTGCGATTCGAGTGGGGATACTTCGCGGATCGGGAAGCGAGTTTCCCCGTCGAGTTGCTCGACGCTTTGGTGCAAGAGGCGGAGTTACCCGGCGTATTGGGCAATTGCCATGCCTCCGGCACCGAGATCATCGCGCGTCTTGGGGACGACCATCTGGTCAGCGACAAACCGATCGTCTATACCTCGGCCGATTCGGTATTCCAGATCGCCGCCCATGAGAACACGTTCGGTCTGGAGCGTCTCTATCGGGTCTGTGAAGTCGCCCGCCGACTGCTGGAACCCTACAATATCGGTCGCGTCATCGCTCGCCCCTTCATCGGCGATGATGCCGGCAGTTTCGTTCGTACCGACAATCGGCGCGATTATGCCGTTGAACCTCCCACTCCGACCGTGCTCCAGAAACTCGCCAACGCAGGGGGCAATGTCATCTCGATCGGCAAGATCGCCGACATCTATGCGCATTGCGGCATCACGCACGCCGTCAAGGCCAGTGGGCACAACGCCCTGTTCGACGCCACCCTCGCGGAAATCGACCGGGCCCATGACCACACCCTGATCATGACCAATTTCGTCGATTTCGACATGGTCTATGGTCACCGCCGCGATGTCTCCGGTTACGCTGCCGCACTGGAAGCCTTCGACACGCGACTACCGGAGTTACTCGGTCGGCTCGGCGACGACGACCTGCTGATCCTTACCGCCGATCATGGCTGCGACCCCACCTGGACGGGAACCGACCATACCCGTGAACAAGTGCCCATCCTGGCGCTGGGTGCGGGCCTGGTACCCGGCTCGCTAGGCGCTCGCGCCACCTTCGCCGATATCGGTCAAAGCCTGGCCAGTCACTTCGGACTGCCCCCCATGACAGACGGTGAAAGCTTCCTTGTCCACCCGACAAGCAAGACGGCGCCATCAACATGATGCGAAAGGAGACCTTTGATGCCAACCCCGCACATTCAGGCCGAACGCGGCGATTTCGCCGATACCGTACTGCTGCCCGGTGATCCGCTGCGGGCTCAGTACATTGCCGACACATTCCTGACCGATGTACGTCGCGTCAATGAAGTCCGCAACATGTTCGGCTATACCGGTCGCTACCGCGGACGCGCCATCTCGGTCATGGGCAGTGGCATGGGCATTCCGTCGATCTCGATCTACGCCAAGGAGTTGATCACCGACTTCGGCGTCAAGCGTCTGGTACGTGTCGGCTCCTGTGGTGCCGTGCGCGACGATGCGCAACTCCGCGATATCGTCATTGGCATGGGCGCCTGCACCGACTCCAAGGTCAACCGCACCCGTTTCATGGACCACGACTTCGCCGCCATCGCAGACTTCGCGCTGGTACGTCGGACCGTGGAAGCGGCCGAACACAAAGGGATCCCCGTCACGGTCGGCAATATCTTCTCGGCCGATCTGTTTTACTCGCCCCAGGAAACACTGGCTCAATTGATGCGACGCTACGGCATCGTTGGCGTGGAGATGGAAGCTGCCGGATTTTATGGAGTCGCTGCCGAATTCGGTGCTCGGGCATTGACCGTCTGCACGGTATCGGACCATATCCTGCGCGGCGAATCGCTGAGTGCCTCCGCACGTCAGACCTCCTTCAATGACATGATGGAGATCGCTCTGGAAGGCGTGCTGCGCGACGACAACCCTCAAGGAGCCTGATGATGTCCTCCCTCTCAGCGGATCAGCAACGACAATTGATCGCCACTCGCGATCGTGCCTACGCCCCCTACTCCCATCATCCCGTTGGCGCATTGCTGGAAGCCGATGATGGCAGTCAATATTTCGGCTGTAACGTGGAGGTGGCTCACTACAAGGGTCTCTGCGCGGAAGCGTCGGCCATTGCCGCCATGGTCACTGCGGGCCGACAGACGATCCGCTCGATCCATGTCATCGGCCCCGGTCAACATCTGTGCACACCTTGCGGCGACTGCCGGCAACGGCTACGCGAATTCGCCACAGCGGCAACCACTATCCATGTCCTGGCTGCCGATGGCGGGCTGCTCAAACACTACTGCATCGACGAACTGCTGCCGGACTCATTCGGGCCGGAAAATCTCGCACCGGTCTGAGCCCCCGCCCTGGCAAACAGGGCGAGGTCCCGATACTCCCCCAGGCCACTCAAGGCAGGCGTTCGATATCGATTGCCGCAGCCGTAGCCGCCTGGCCGCTCGGCGCGAGCGCCATGCTGGCCACATAATAGACTATCGCCCCCATGATGGATCCCGTGAACCAGCCATAATCATAGAACCAGTACATGGTACCGCTCGTCAGGGCGATCAGCGTCAGTACGACCGGTACACCAAAAGCGATGAAGCCCGCCGGGTTGATTGCCGGATAGCGCCCTGCATCCCTATAAAGACTGGGGACATCCAGTTGCTGCCGTTTGATCAGAAAATAATCCACGGCCATGATCCCGGCAATCGGCCCCAACAGGCTTGAGTACCCCAGCAGCCAATTGGAATACATGCTTTCCAGTGTCACGCCGGAGGTGATGACACCGGCTTTCTGTAGCAGGTCGTAACCCATCAGAAGCAGGCCCACCAGCCCGGTGATCAGAACACCGCCAGTTCGATTGACGAATTTGGGTGCCACATTCTGAAAATCGTTGGTCGGCGATACGATATTGGCCGCTGTGTTGGTGGACAGGGTCGCGATCACGATCAATACCATGGCCACACTGACCCAGAAGGGATTGTCGATCATACCAATCAAATTGACGGGATCCGCCACCGTTTGACCGACTAGGGACTCAGAGGCCGCCGTCATCACGACGCCTAATGCCGCGAAGAAAAACATCGTCAACGGCAGCCCCAGGACCTGGCCGACGATCTGATCTTTCTGACTCCGGGCAAAACGACTGAAGTCGGGAATATTGAGCGACAATGTGGCCCAGAACCCGACCATGGCAGTCAGGCCCGCCAGAAAATAACCGAAAACAGGATCGCCCTCGGGACGCGACGGCGGTTGTGCCAGCAGCTCGGTCATCGACATATGTGGCCACGCCCAGAACATCAGACCGACACTGACGGCCAACAGCAGAGGGGCAGCCAGGGTTTCCAACCACTTTATCGATTCCGCCCCGCGAATGACCACATACAGATTCATGCCCCCGAAGAGAAAGAAGCCGAACACTTCGCCAAGCCCACCGAGTGACTGCCATGGCGGGAAAATGGCAGACAACAACAGGTGAATGGCTAACCCACCGAACATGGTTTGCACACCAAACCAGCCGCACCCCACCAGTGCCCGAATAAGGCACGGTACGTTGGAGCCGAGGATACCGAACGAAGAGCGCAATACGACCGGGAAGGGAATGCCGAAGCGTGTCCCGGGAAATGCGTTCAACGTCAACGGAATCAATATGATGGCATTGGCCAGCAGAATGGCCAGTAGTGCCTCGCCAACGTCGAGGCCGAAATAGGCAGTCAACACGCCACCGAGCGTGTAGGTTGGCACGCATATTGACATCCCCACCCATAGCGCGGCGACGTTCCACTTGGACCATGTTCGCTCATGAGCCTTGGTCGGGGCGATATCGGCATTGAACCGAGGACTGTCACGAATATCGTCGCCCTCTTCCAATTCAACCAGGCCTTGCCGATCCACCATACGAGATTCGACGGTCATTGTTGTTCTCCTCGTCATCGGTTGAATGTATTTGTTGTTTGCAGGATGAGCCTGTCATTCTCCAGGCAATAAGTGTGCCCATGTCTCGGGCGTATCGATGCATCCGTGCCATCCCCTCCCTATGCATGTCTCTACGGCATGCAATAACTTCATGTTTTTTCATAAAAACTGACTCATAAGACAGCTTGTATATCACAGAAAAGCAGAGGGTAGGCTGCATAACGACCCATCTTCACATGACAGGTTAGTCAGTTTTCATCATGGTTCAATTCCAATCTTCTCCTAAGACGAAAATAATGAAATTGTATTAATAAATTATTGATATAAAACAAAAAATATAAATATATAGTATAATTCTAATATGGTGCATCCACTCCCCAGATCAGTGAAAAAGTTCTCGAAACACAAACAAAGTCTTTCATTACAACAAGTTATAACCCGTCAACAATTCCACTAAAAATGGCTTGCACAACCCGACATATACGGTCTAGTTTTCAAAAAGCTGTCTACAAAGTCAGGTTTATAAAAAAGCATATAGCCATCGGACAAGATACGGATCAATCACGATGTAGACAGCTAAGACAACAATCACAGACTAGGTGGATCATCATGCAGAAGATGACTATTGGCCTCATCCAGATGGGTCTCAAGGCGAATACCGACCTGGACCCCGCGGCCATACGCGATGCCATGAACGAGGCGCATCTACCGTGGATACAGCAAGCTGCAGACGCGGGGGTCCAGGTGCTGTGCTTTCAGGAAGTCTTTAACCAGCCCTACTTCTGCCCCAGCCAGGATCCAAAGTGGTATGCCGCTGCCGAACGAGTCCCCGACGGTCCGACATGCAGGATGATGCAAGACCTTGCCGCCAAGTACCGCATGGTAATGATTGTGCCGATTTTCGAAGAAACCGATACGGGCGTGTACTACAACACGGCAGCCGTGTTCGATGCCGATGGCAGTTATCTCGGCAAGTATCACAAGACTCACATTCCCCAGGTCGCCGGGTTCTGGGAGAAGTTTTTCTTCAAGCCAGGCAAATCGGAATGGCCGGTATTCGAGACCGCTTACGGCAGGATCGGCGTCTACATCTGCTATGACCGTCACTTCCCCGAAGGTTGGCGAGCGCTGGCGCTCAATGGTGCCGAAGTCATCTTCAACCCTTCCGCCACAGTGGCTGGGCTGTCCCAGTATCTATGGGAACTGGAGCAACCCGCTTCTGCCGCTGCCAATGGCTGTTTCATTGCTGCCATCAACCGTGTCGGCACCGAAGTCCCCTGGAATATCGGAAACTTCTACGGCTCCAGCTACATCGTCAATCCTCGGGGACAGATCGAGGCCCAGGCCAGCGAGACCGAGGATGAGTTGCTGGTGCATGAAATCGATCTCGAGATGGTGCGTGAGGTGCGCAACAACTGGCAATTCTTCCGCGACCGGCGACCGGAAACGTATACGCGCCTGACCGACGGCGAATAATTTCCCTCGTCAATGACAAGCACAAGAGAGAGTGATGATGAGCGTATTGATCAAGGGTGGCACCGTGGTCACCGACAGCGATACCTATCGCGCCGACGTACTCTGTGCCAACGGCACGGTTCAGGCGATCGGCAAGGATCTGGATGTCCCCGCAGGCTGTGAGATCATCGATGCGTCCGGCCAGTATGTCATGCCGGGTGGTATCGATCCCCATACCCACATGCAACTGCCCTTCATGGGCACCGTGGCGAGCGAGGATTTCTACACCGGTACGGCAGCGGCCTTGGCCGGGGGAACCACCTCGATCATCGATTTCGTGATACCCAGCCCCGGCCAATCGTTGCTGGACGCCTTCGAAACCTGGCAGGGATGGGCCGAGAAGGCCGCCACCGACTATGCCTTTCATGTCGCCATCACCTGGTGGGATGACAGTGTGAGGCGGGACATGGAAACGCTGGTACGCGAGCATGGCGTCAACAGTTTCAAGCACTTCATGGCCTACAAGGGCGCCATCATGGCCACCGACGACATTCTGGTGGAGAGCTTCTCACGCTGCCTGGAACTGGGCGCCGTTCCCACTGTACATGCCGAAAACGGTGAGCTCGTCTACCACTTGCAGCAGAAGCTGCTCGCCGAGGGCATGACCGGTCCGGAGGCCCATCCGCTGTCGCGTCCACCGCAGGTCGAAGGTGAAGCGGCCAGTCGGGCGATCCGGATCGCCGGCACGCTCGGCGCCCCGATCTATCTGGTACACGTTTCCACCAAAGATGCCGTCGATGAGATCGCCTATGCCCGTCAGCAAGGCCAACCCGTCTACGGCGAATGTCTGGCCGGTCATCTGGTACTCGATGACAGTGTCTATCGCAACCCCGACTGGGGGCAGGCTGCGGCACATGTCATGAGCCCTCCTTTCCGTCCCGAAGGACATCAGGAAGCACTCTGGCACGGCCTGCAAGCCGGTAACCTGCAGACCACCGCCACCGACCACTGCTGCTTCTGTGCCGACCAGAAAGCCATGGGCAAGGAGGACTTCACCAAGATTCCCAACGGCACCGCCGGAGTGGAGGATCGCATGGCGGTGCTATGGGATGAAGGCGTGAATACCGGCAAGTTATCGATCAACGACTTCGTCGCTCTGACATCGACCAATACGGCCCGGATATTCAACCTCTACCCCCGCAAGGGCGCGGTCCAGGTCGGATCCGATGCCGACCTGGTGGTTTGGGATCCCAATGGGACCCGCACCATCTCGGCCGCGACCCACCATCAGAATATCGATTTCAACATCTTCGAGGGCAAGACGGTACGCGGCATTCCTCGACACACCGTCAGCCAGGGCAAGTGGGTATGGCGTGACGGTGAGCTACGTGCCGAACGGGGCGCCGGCCGCTACCTCGAACGGCCGGCCTACCCCGGCGTCTTCGAATTGCTTGAACGTCGTGCCGAACTGAACGCCCCCAAGGCGGTGCCGCGCCATTGAACGGCACGCGCTGGACGACCAGAACAACAAGAGGCAATTACCGTGATCAAGTCTATCAACCATCTGCCGAAGGTGGGCGACGACCCTGATGTCGACGCCCAGGGACTGGCCAGGAATTTCGACGACCTGCACCCACCTCTCACGCATCGCCAGGCGACGATCGAGAGTCAGCGCTGCCTGTACTGCTACGATGCGCCTTGTATCGAGGCATGCCCTTCGGATATCGATATCCCGCGTTTCATTCGTCAGATCAGCGAAGACAATATCAATGGCGCGGCTCAGACCATCCTCGAAGAAAACATCCTGGGCGGCAGTTGTGCGCGTGTTTGCCCCACCGAAGTGCTGTGCGAGCAAAGCTGCGTACGCAACCACGATGCCGAATGCCAGCCGGTGCTGATCGGCCTGCTGCAGCGCCATGCCACCGATCACATGCACTTCCCGAAGCACCCTTTCGAGCGAGGTGCCGAGACGGGACACCATATCGCCGTGGTCGGTGCCGGACCGGCAGGTTTGGCCTGCGCTCATCGCCTGGCGATGTTCGGCCACCGAGTGACGATCTTCGAAGCCGACGACAAACCCGGCGGACTCAACGAGTACGGAATCGCCCGTTACAAGATGACCGACGATTTCGCCCGCAAGGAAGTGGAATTCCTGCTTGAGATCGGCGGCATCGAGATTCGCCCTGGCCAGCGGCTGGGCGACAACCTGTCATTGTCGCGGCTGCATGCCGATTATGACAGCGTGTTCCTGGGGCTCGGACTGGGCACCAGTCGACAGCTCGAAATGACCGGCGAAGAGGCTCCCGGGCTCATGCCGGCCGTCGACTACATCAGGACACTGAGACAGACCGACGACCTTCGTCAACTGCCGTTAGCTCGGCGCTGCATCGTCATCGGTGCCGGCAATACGGCCATCGACATGGCCACTCAGATGGCACGCCTTGGCGCCGACGAGGTCACCCTCGTTTATCGCCGCGGCGAGGAGTCGATGCCCGCAACACACCATGAGCAGGACATCGCCAAGGCGAATCAGGTGAAGCTCATGACCTGGGCACGCCCCCGGCAGATACGCCTGGATGACCAGGGCCGAGTCACGGGCATGCAGTTCGAGACAACCCGCGATGACGACGGCCAGCTCGTCGGCACGGGAGAGACTTTCACTCTCGCAGCGGATGCCGTTTTCACAGCCATTGGCCAGCATTTCGACGCCATCTCGCTCCACGACCCACTGGCTAGCGAACTGGCTCGCGACGGCGAGCGCATTCATGTCGACGACGCCTTTCGGACGTCATTGCCCCGTGTCTATGCCGGTGGCGACTGCATCGCCCCGGGCCAGGACCTCACCGTCCAGGCCGTGCAGCATGGCAAGCTCGCCGCACACACCATTCACCAGGATATTCTGGCCAAGCAGGAGGCCGCATGAACGATATCGTCAATGGCATCGACCTCGGCATCGAATTCGCCGGTATCCAGTCCCCGAACCCCTTCTGGCTCGCCTCGGCGCCACCGACCGACAAGGCCTACAACGTGGAGCGCGCCTATGAAGCCGGCTGGGGTGGCGTGGTGTGGAAAACGCTGGGCGAAGAACCGCCCGCGGTCAATGTCTCGTCACGCTACTCGGCTCACTTCGGCAACAACCGCGAGGTACTGGGCTTCAATAACATCGAACTGATCACCGACAGGTCACTGGAGACGAACCTGCGTGAGATCACCGAGGTCAAGCAGAGATGGCCCGACCGGGCACTGATCGTATCGATCATGGTGCCCTGCGAGGAAGCCTCATGGAAATATATCCTGCCCTTGGTGGAAGCGACCGGTGCCGATGGCATCGAACTCAACCTGGGATGTCCCCATGGCATGCCGGAACGCGGCATGGGGGCCGCAGTCGGGCAGAATCCGGACCTGATCGAGCAAGTCACCCGCTGGTGCAAGCAGTACTATGCCAAATCCGTGATCGTAAAGCTGACGCCCAATATCACCGACATTCGGGCACCGGCCCAGGCGGCCTTGCGTGGCGGCGCCGACGCGGTGTCGCTGATCAATACCATCAATTCGATCACCGGGCTCGATCTCGACAACATGGTCGCCAGGCCGACGGTGGGCAACCAGAGTACCCATGGTGGCTACTGCGGCAGCGCCGTGAAGCCCATTGCCCTCAACATGGTCGCCGAAATCGCACGCGATGATCCGACCCGGCAGCTCCCCATCTCCGGTATCGGAGGCATTGCCAACTGGCGGGATACCGCAGAATACGTGGCACTGGGCGCCGGCAGTGTACAAGTATGCACCGCCGCCATGCTCAACGGTTTTCGCATTGTCGAGGAGATGAAGGACGGGCTATCACGCTGGATGGCAGAGAAGGGCTACCGAACCATCGATGAGTTCACCGGCAAGGCCATCGCCAATACCACGGACTGGAAACACCTCGATATGAACTTCAAGACCATCGCACATATCGATCAGGATCGGTGTATCCAGTGCGGGCGTTGCTATATTGCCTGTGAAGACACATCCCACCAATCGATCGCCAAGCTGATCGATGCCAGCGGCGCCAGACGCTACGAGGTGATCGAGGAAGAGTGCGTCGGCTGCAACCTCTGTCAGATCACCTGCCCCGTCGATGACTGTATCACCATGGTGCCGCAGGCAACCGGCAGACCCTACATGAGTTGGGACAACGACCCGCGCAACCCTTTCCGCAAGGCCAGTTGAATGGCGAGGCCTCTTGGGAAACCATCGGGTCCTGCGGTTCATTCATGATCCTCTATCCATACCGACCGTTCGATCATCAGCCCATCGAGGGTGCGGTATGGATCGAGGTATGGCACGGTAATTGCCTGTATTCAGGCGTACTGCAGTGTCGTCGCCCTATCCGCTTGGAGTCTGCCATGGAACATTCCGACTACCCCCTGAGTGAAGTCCCCGATACGTCACGCAAGGGCCTGCTGTCCACTTCGGTGGTCTTGTTGGGCTTCACCTTCTTTACCGCCACCATGTGGGCCGGTGGTTCCCTGGGTACCGCATTCTCATTTGGCGAACTGCTGTTCGTCATCTTGATCGGCAACCTACTGTTGGGTGCCTATGCTGCCGTACTCGCCTACATTGCCTGCAAAAGCGGCCTCAACGCGGTGCTGATGGGCCGCTTCTGTTTCGGGGAAGCCGGCAGCAAACTTTCCGATTTCATCCTCGGCTTCACTCAGGTCGGCTGGTATGCCTGGGGTACCGCGACTATCGCCATCGTGCTCGTCAAGACAACGGGGCTGCCTCAGTGGATGGAAACCCCTCTGATGGTTCTGTTCGGTTTCGCTTTCTGCATTACGGCCATGATCGGCTTCAAGGGCCTGGATTGGCTATCCCGCATTGCGGTTCCCGCCATGATGCTGTTCATCGTCCTCAGTCTTTATACGGGGCTGGTCGACGTGGGAGGATTGTCCGGACTCCATGCACAGGCGCCCACGGACTCCATGAGCTTCGCCGCTGCGGTCACAGTCATCATGGGCACCTTCATCAGTGGTGGTACACAAGCGACGAACTGGAGCCGCTTTGCACGTACCCCCAGGATTGCCGTCATCGCTACCCTGGCGGCCTTCTTCGTCGGTAATGGCTTGATGGTGCTGACCGGTGCGCTGGGGGCCATGATCTATCAGCAAGCCGATATCGTCGATGTGCTGATTGCTCAGGGATTCGTGACGATCGCCGTACTGATGCTGTTTCTCAACCTTTGGACGACACAGGACAACACCATCTACAACTTCGCTGTGGCCGGTTGCAATCTGTTGCGTACCGAAAAACGCCGCCTGGTGACCGTTGGAGGCGCTGCCATTGGCACCGTACTTGCCGTCGGCGGCATGTACGATTTATTGATCCCGTTTCTGGTGCTATTGGGCACGTTCATTCCACCGATCGGCGGTGTGATCATGGCCGACTTCTGGCTGAAGCACAAAGGGCATTACCCGACACTAGCCACGGCCAATCTGCCGGCCTACAACTATCGGGGGCTCATGGCATATGTCATCGGCTCGGCAGCCGCCTATTTCTCTCCACTGCTTCCCCCCTTGGTCGGTGTGCTGCTTGCTGCACTCAGCTATGCGCTACTACTGAAACTCGCCGACTCGGCGTCAATGACCGAGGCGACCAAGGCCAAAAGTTGATCCGTATGCAATGCCGGGGCCACGGGAGTGCACCTATGGCGTCAGCCCGATCCCCCGCAGTATCACAGAGGTCACCGACTGCACCGCCTTCTCGAATTGCAGGTCATCGAGAGGGTGGTCGTCGTTGAGCAGATAGATCTGATAATCGAAATCAGCGTAATGCTGTGTCGACGCCCAGATCATGTACAGCAGGTGTGATGGCTCCACCGGAAGAATACGACCATCATCGATCCATTCGCGTATCTTGGCTTCCTTGAGCTTGGCCCACTCGTAGAGGTTGTCACGCAAGTGTTCCTGCAGAACCGGTGCTCCATGCATCACTTCCGATGCCCACACCTTGGAGCCGTGTGGTCGAGTCCGGGAGTGATTCATCTTGGCTCGTATGTAGCTCGACAAGACGATGCGCGGGTCATCATACAATTCGAAACACAAGGCATCCTGCTTCCATACCTCCAACAGCCCCAGCAGTACCTCACGATACAGCTCCTCCTTGGTCACGAAATAGTAATGGACATTGGATTTGGGAATCTCCACCAGCTGGGCAATATCGCCCATGGCGGCACCGGCGTACCCCTTTTCCGCGAAGACCTGCTCGGCTGCCAACAGGATTCTTTCGACATTGCGTCGGCGGATCTCGCCCTTCTTCTTTGCCATTAACGCCACACCCTAACTCGTTGAACCCCTATCGCCTCGCAATATCATTGCTCGCTCTCGGCAAACCGTCGGCGCAGATAGACGATGATATCATCCGACTCGTAGAGCCATTCTACCTGACCGTCTTCATGGATTATTCGCAGGCAGGGCACTTTGACGCGTCCACCGCCCATCTTGAGGGCTTCACGATGCTCGGGGTCCAGCTGCGCATCGCGCACCTCGATCGGCAGATCCAAGCGGGTCATTTCACGGCGCACCTTGATGCAGAAAGGGCAACTCCTGAACTGGTACAGAGCTAGCTGACAACAGGCTCGCTCAATGTCTGCCTGCACTTCGGGCTCGCGCTGTACCTGTCGCGAGGTTCCTAGCCTCTCGGCGACCCAGATCACCGGGCTCAGTAGCTTGTAGATGACATTCTCGGCATGTGAACTCATGTATGTCTCGCTCGTCCCGATTAAACCATGCATTCCAGACTCCACGCGGGTGACTCTCATCCAGCATAACGCTTATACACGGCGATTGTCGGCACGCATGCGGTCCATCACCCTGGCTATCAATATTTCGGCGTATCCGCCGATAGCGATGGGGGTGGACTTGCCAAGTATGGGGCGCCGAGGCGACCATACAGGGGAGCAACCGCCCATTCGCTCATGACAAGAACCTCATCGCCTTGGGAGTCACAAGGTATGGCCCTTGCTCGTTTTTCCCCTTTTGAACTGCTGCTGCTCAAAAGCCGTCATCAGACCGACACTGCCGGCTTGCTGTTGATGGCCTGGGTGTTGGCCAGCAAGGGACACATCACTGATCCTGATCGGCAGCGATTCGCCGATCTGGCCCATGAGTTCCGCCATGGGCACGATCTGGAGCCCTTGATCGAGATTGCCGTTGCTCAGGATCTCGCCGCCATACAGCTAGCAGCGGAGGTACTGCACAAGGATTCCGGTGGCGAGCGGGCCTACCCCTTCCTGCGTCAGGCGACGGCGCTGGCGGTGAATGATGGCAAACTGACCACCGCCAACTATCATATCCTGTGTTTTCTCGCCGACTTGCTGGGTGTCGCTCCAGCCGAGTTCGCGGCCCTGTTCGAAGCGACGACAGGCAAGGCCTTCGAAGCCCCCGAAGACCCCAGCCGTACGGCTTACTGGCAAGCCAAGGAGCGGCAACAGGGCCATCGGGAACAGTCTCAAGAACGGTCGGAGCAGGCTCAGCAGGATGAACACCAGCAGTACGGATCGAGAGAAGAACGGCATGAGGAGCGTGAACAGCAGCAAAAGCGCAAGCACGAGTACAGCTGGCAGCGCAATGATTACCGTCACCACCAGCGCCACGAGCAGCATTCGCGGGCTCACCAGTCTCCGCCTCCCAATGACAGGACACGCAGGGCATTGGCCGTTCTTGGGCTGGAACCCGGTGCCAGTCGTAATGAAATCCGCAAAGCCTATCGGCGCCTCGCACAGCTTCACCATCCTGACCGGGTCTTCGCCAAGGGGGAAGCAATGACCGCTTCCGCTTCACAACGCTTTCAACGCATCAAGAAAGCCTATGATTACCTGATGGAGGCAAGCTGAGTCATGCGTGACCTCTATCAACGCCTGGGCGTCGACAGTCGGGCCAGTGACGACACCATCCGACAGGCGATCGATGCCTGCAAGCACAATGCACTCAAGACAGATGCCCGTACCGTGCTGGAAGTGAAATCCCGCCGCGAAGAGTATGATCGCCTGCACGCCACCTTGACCGACATAGGCCGTCTGCGTGCCCGCCTGGGACTCACCCATGGCCCTTACTGGCAGGACAATGTCGCCAATGATTTCTCGCTGCCACCGGATACCAGTGTTCCCCACCATGACGCCTTGCTATCGAGAGTCGCGCAGGCCGTGACCTTGCATAACCGCTGGCATCGCTATCGTGCCCCCTGGTTGGTCGGCGGACTCTTTGCCCTGGGCATTATCCTGGGCATTGCCTTGTGCCACTGGCTGCTCTGAATGGCCGCTAGCGAGGCATGACTCTCACCTTGGTCCCGACGCATTCCGTCAACGGCTGCGGTGCACCGAACAGGTAGCCTTGCGCATAATCCACACCCAATCGCTGGAGCTGGTCCAGGATGGCCTCATGTTCGACATACTCGGCGATAGTCGACAACCCTAGCGTGTGACCGACAGTATTGATGGCCTCCACCATGGCGCGGTCGATGGCATCATGATGGATATCGCGGATGAAGTGTCCATCGATCTTGAGAAAATCCACCGGCAACTGTTTGAGATACCCGAATGACGACAGGCCCGCGCCAAAATCATCCAATGCGAACAGACAGCCCTCGGCACGCAGCGCCTCGATCAGCGTCGTGACACTGGATAATTGCGAGATTGCCACGCTTTCGGTGATCTCGAAACACAAGGTGCCCGCCGGTAACGCTGCATTCGATACTTGCTGACGGAGCTCTTCACAGAAACGCTCATCGGACAGTGACGCCCCAGACAGGTTGACCGACCAAAGGCCGCACCGTTCGCCGCTACGACACGCGTCGGATAACCATGCCAACGTATTGCGTACTACCCATCGATCGATTTGCGGCATGAGGTTATAACGTTCAGCGGCAGGCATGAAGGCCCCTGGCTCCACGAACCGCCCCTGTTCTTCCAGACGCACCAGAATTTCGTGACACGGCTCATGGTCTCGAACCTGAACCCCGACGATGGGTTGCACGAACAATCGCAAGGCGTCGCTATCGAGTGCGGCTTGCAACCGCGGTACCCATTGCAGTTCACCATGACGCGCCTTGAGCGCGCGGTCATCGGGCTGATAGCAGCGCACGCGATTGCGTCCCGCTTCCTTGGCGGCATAGCAGGCAGCATCGGCAGCACTGAGCACCTCGCTCATGGGCGTACCGGGAGTTACCGGCATTAGTCCGATGCTGACGCCAATGGAAAAGATGCGCCCTTCCCAGGCAAATCGGAACGCCTCGATGGCCTGACGAATGTCATTGGCAATCGCTTCGGCCTTGTCGAGGGGACAGTTCATGAACAGGAGACCGAATTCATCCCCGCCAAGACGAGCCAGCATATCCGCACTGCGTATCCGCGACCCCAACAGGCGCGCAATCTGACGCAACAGCTCATCGCCGGCCATATGGCCGCATGTGTCATTGACGACCTTGAACTGATCGAGGTCCAGATAGCAAAACACATGTTCCCCGCGAGGGTCGTCGATAAGCTCACGCAAATGTGTCTCGAAGGCACGTCGGTTCGCCAGATCGGTCAAGGCGTCATGACTGGCTTGATAGTTGAGCTTGCGCGACAGATCGCGCGTCAATGCCATGTCCTGAAATACCACGACCGCTCCGAGGGTCATGCCTTCGCGCGAGCGAATCGGTGCCGCTGAATCCTGTACCGGATGATGACCGCCGTCACGTCCGAGCAGCAGATGCGGTGATGTGGCAGCAATCGATCGTCCAGACGACAGCACTCGACGAGCGGTGTTTTCGACACGAACCCCGCTATGCTCATCGAGGAGTTGATAGATGCGCGAAATCGGCTGTCCCTTGGCTTCCATCTGACTCCATCCGGTCAGACGGCTGGCTTCACGGTTGAGGAAATCGACATGTCCGGATGCATCGGTCGTGATCACGCCGTCACCGATCGACGCCAGGGTGACCTGCGCCAGTTCTCTCTGCTGGTTGATTTGCTCTTCAAGCCGCTTGCGCTCAGTGATATCCCGCACCATGCCCGAATATTCCGCCTGCGAACCATGGGCACCTTCGCTGACCTGAATTTCCAGATAGCGAACGTCATCATCGGCATGACGCAAGCGTAACTCACGACGCTCCCCGGGTGGCGGCATTGTCTCATTCATCAATGCACTCAACGGTTGCCCGATCAGGCAGGCGGAATCGACGTCGAACAGTTGTTCCGCCCCCGGGTTAAGGCTCGTCAAGGTTCCATCGGCTCGCCAGGTCACGACGCCATCGCGCATGTTGCGCAATACGACCTGCGTCTGCGCCATGGCTTTCTCCAACGCCGCCGACACTCGATTGTAACTGGCCGCGATCTCTCCTACCTCGGTGAAGGGATCCGCCTCGACCCGTCCCTGAACATCGCCACGATGTTCATGTTCACGCATGCGTTCGAGTAGCTCATGCAGCTCGGTACGAGCTCCATGTTCCGCCATGTTGAGCCCCAGCCGTTCGGCGTCATGACTAACGCGTAACGGCAGCCATCTATCGATACCACGAATCAACAGCCACGCTAGCCCAAAACTCCAAACGGCACAGACTGCGATGCCCATCAGTTGCACCAGGACCTGCTCGCCCCGAGGTAACCCTGTTCCCAAAGCAGTCGCATCGCCCCAAATACCGACCGCCAGCGTTCCCCAGATACCTGCTGTCAGGTGAGCCGGTACCGCCCCTACGGCATCGTCGATCCGATGCACCAGCAACCATTCACTGGATATCACCATCAAGAGACCACTGATGGCGCCAACCATGAGCGATTCCCCCGGTGACAAGGCATGGGCACCGGCAGTCACGGCCACTAGCCCAGCGATGGCGCCGTTCATGGCATACAAGACATCGGCATAGCGACGGAGACGCCATCCCAGCAACATGCCGGAAAGCACACCGGCGACCGCTGCCAGAACCGTGTTGACCAGAATGCCCGGAACTCGGGCATCGAAAGCAAGGGTGCTGCCGCCATTGAAGCCAAACCAACCCAGGAACAGCAGCAGCGTCCCCAGCATGGCCATAGGCAAGTTACCGGCCGGAACGGTTCGGGCACGCTCTCCTTCAATGAAACGTCCCTGCCGCGGTCCGATACGCAGAATGGCGGCAAGGGCCACCCAACCGCCTACGCTGTGCACCACGGTAGAACCGGCAAAGTCAACGAACCCGACACCCGCTAACCATCCCGCTTCTCCGACCAGTACACCGCCCCAAGCCCAGTGACCGAACACCGGATAGATAAGCACACCGATCAACAGGGCGATGAGCAGGTAGACGAGAAATGGCATGCGTTCGGCCACGGCACCGGACACGATCGTCGCCGCTGTTGCACAGAACATGGCTTGAAACAGGAAGACACTGAGTTCCCACCCACCCGCCGAGGACAGTTGCAGGCCGAAGTGATCGGTACCCAACCACCCCTGGTAACTGGTGCCAAACATCAAGCCGAAACCCAATGCCCAGAATGCACTGACAGCCACGGCAAAATCGACGAGATTTTTCATCGCCACGTTGATGGCGTTCTTGGTGCGCGTCACACCGGCTTCCAGGCACAGGAAACCACCCTGCATCAAAAACACCAGCACCGCCGACAGCAGTACCCAAAGGGTGTCCAGCTGAATCGCTTGCATCCCCTTGCTCCCTGATAGTGCGCGGCTTGCACTCATTTAGGTCGTTATGGCAACGCTTCGGCCAACCAGTAACGCTTAAGGCCGGCGGTTAGCCGAATCATTGCGTTTCACAGCCACGCTCATATCAGAGAAAGCAAAAATAGTGCCATCTCATGGCATTAC
The DNA here is from genome assembly GCF_008079445.1 of Aidingimonas lacisalsi. Taxonomy (GTDB): domain Bacteria; phylum Pseudomonadota; class Gammaproteobacteria; order Pseudomonadales; family Halomonadaceae; genus Aidingimonas; species Aidingimonas lacisalsi. The sequence goes on from NZ_VRYH01000005.1 coordinate 347,659, forward strand.
TTCACTGCGACGGTGCAGGGTCGGGAGATCCTCCACGGCTGCTGGTGTCACCACGCGGGTCCGCCACTCCGGCTTCCCCCGGGCGCCGACCGCTTGCATCATGCCCGTCATCGGCAGCCTCATCACCGGCTGCCGACTGATCTCCTCCCTGGGATTCCATATGCAAGCTCAATCGTGGCATGGCCATTTCCAGCCCATCCGCCTCCAGACGTTGTTTGACACGCAGGTTGAACGCGCGAGCAACGTCCCACTGCATGACCGGAGCGGTACGCATGCGCATCCGCAGAATCGCCGCGCCATCCTCGAAACTTTCGACGCCCTGCATCTCCAGCGGAGACCAGATATGGTGGCGCATGACCGGATCCTGGCGAAGATCCTCAGCCACCTCGCGCATGAGGGTAACGGCATCGTCGATCTTCATGGCATGTGGAATGCGCACCTTCATCAACGCAATACCGAACTGACGGGACATATTGTGGATCGACGTGATCTGGCTGAAGGTGATGATATGCACGACGCCATCCAGATCGCGCAATCGCACCGTCCGTAGCGTCAACCCTTCGACCGTGCCCATATGCCCCCCCAGATCGACGAAGTCATCGATCGCCAGGGAGTCTTCGATCAGGATGAACATGCCGGTGATCAGGTCTTGCACCAGGGTTTGTGCACCGAAACCGATGGCCAGGCCGATCACACCGGCACCAGCCAACAGCGGCGTGACATTGACGCCGAGATTGGCTAGCCCGACGATGGCGGCAATCACCACGATGGTGGCGAAAATCACGTTGCGAATCAGTGGCGTGATGGTCTGCGCACGCGCACTGTTCACGCGTCGACCACGTGCCTTGGTCGATGACATCAACGCTCGCTGGATCGCTGTATCGGCAAAGATCCAGGCCAACCATGCCAGCAGGACGGTAAACCCGATCGCCAGTAATGCCTGGCCGATACGGGCACTGGCGGCATCACTGCCGACGCCCAGTAGCGAGGCCCCCCACACCCGCAGCGACAGTTCGGCGAACACGACCCAGCACAGGATATGTGCCAGCGTATAGCCGAAGCGTTCCAAGCGTTTACGATACTGGGAAATCCGCCTGCGCCGGGTAATCAATTCACCATGGCGGCGAATCAACCCCGTCACGACGAAGGTCAGAACCAACAGGGCGGAGCAGATGATGGCCCGGGTCAACGCATCGCCGACATTACCCACTGAAACGAATATAGCCACCAAAGAGGCGACGACCATCAACATGGCCGGAATGTGCCATAAACCGCCCAATACCCGAATGACGTCATAGCTGGTGCTGCGCTGCTTGCGTTGTGAATAGGGACGATTGCGGATCAGGTGTTTGACGTGGCGCTTGTAACGCAGGATGAACCCTCCGCTCAGCAACGCTGCCAGTGCATTGGCGAACACAGCGACCAGACCGGCCAGATGATCGCCGAGCAGTTCGGTCAGTCGACTGGAATCCAGGGCATCCGCCAATGCCACCAACGCCCCGATGGCGAACAAGCGTCGTAATGCTTGCCGTCGCAGCAATGTCACGGCAGTGTAGCGGTGACCGCGCGTGAATACCGAAAACACGGTCTCGCAAATCAGTGACAGCAAGCGCCCGCACAAGGCGATGTATGCCACCACCAGTGCCAGGGTACGTCCCGGGCTGGAAGGGATGAATTGTGCCAGAGCCAGCATCAGAGCGAATGCCAATAACCAGGGCGACAGGCGACGCAGGAAATGCACCACCAACCACCAGGTACGAGGCTCGCGGGGTAACATCAATGGCCACTCTCGTCGTCTCGCCAACAAGCGGCTGGCGGCGATCAAGGCCAGCAGCAAGGCTACCCAGATCCCCAGCATGACGGCCGCCTCGACCGCCAGCCGGAACGTCTCGGCATGTCCCGTATCCCTGGCGATCGTCTCGACCTCGAGCCAGGCCTGTCGTAACTGCTGCTGCCAGATATCGAGCGGGGAGCGTCCTGACTCCGCCCGCTGTCCCAGATCGCTGACCGTCTCTGCCAACGCTCCGAGCAAGCCTTCAGGGGACGCCTCCCCCTCTCCCCCTTCGGCTTCACCGGCAGCCTGGCGCAATTCCTTGAGATTCGCGACAAGCTCCTCGCGACGCTGATCGTTTTCCAGCGTTGCAATCACTTCATCGAGCGATCGTAGGAATTCCTGCGGGTCGCGCTCTGTGTTCTGCGATTCACTGTCTCCCCCGCCACCGGCAAGTCCCGGCAGCGTCAAAGACTGGGCGTTTACGCCCATCGGTGCCAACAGCAGCAGTATCAACAGACCAAACGATAGCCACTGAACAAACCCGACAAACGGACATACAGGACGAAGCATGATCCCTCCATGACGAATGCTCTGGACAGAGTCTGCACGGCATACAATCCACGGTACAGTAGGGAGCACTGTCAAATCCTCTTAAAGGTAAGGATACGCGACTTCATGCTGCCTGATTATTCACTTTTCGCTTGGGGACTCATCGTTTTCGCCACTTACATCACCGGCATTTCCAAAGGCGGTTTCGCGGGCGGGTTTGGAGGGCTGTCCGTCCCTTTGATGGCGATTGCCATCGGTCCCGTGGAAGCTGCCGGACTCCTTCTGCCCCTCCTGATCGCGATGGATGTTTTCAGTATTCGTGCCTGGTGGGGCAGGCACTCGCGCTTCGAGGTACGCCACCTGCTTCCCGGGGCCATCGTGGGGATTGCCATCGGCACGATGTTGAGCGGCGTGCTCAATGATGATGCCATTCGGTTGATCCTCGGTATTCTCTCGATCCTGTTCGCCGCCTATATGTTCTTTCAGCCTTCCAACCCTCGGCAGCCTCATTCTTTATGGGCCTGGCCGGCCGGGATCGGCTGCGGTTTCACCAGCTTCCTGGCCCATGCAGGCGCTCCACCAGTGAATCTTTACCTGATTCCTCGTGGACTCGACAAAGCGACCTTTATCGCCACCTGCGTCGTCACCTTCACGGCCATCAACTTACTGAAATTGGGCCCTTATCTCTGGCTCGGTGAGATCAACACCGCCAGCGCCGGGGCTTCACTTCTGCTGATTCCGGTCGCATGGGTCGGTGTACGCAGCGGACTCTGGCTGCAACACCGCGTCAGCGAACGACTATTTTTCCGGCTGATCATCGTTTCGATGGCCACCATTGGCGTGCAATTGATACTCCAGGCCTTACATGGCTGACGTGCCAAGCAGCGAATATGATAAGCTCGCAGCATTACGACCTCAGGAGTCATGATGGTTCCACAAACGCCACCATGCCCCAGCTCGCGCGATGACCGGCCACGTCGCGTGGGTGTGGAAATCGAATTTGCCGGTATGCTGCCCCAGGATGCCGCGCAACTGGTACATGACCTGTTCGGTGGTCACATCGACCTTATCAGCCCCCATCGCCTGCGTGTGACTGACACCCGCTGGGGCGAATTCGCCATCGAACTCGATGCCCAATACGCCCATCCGGACAGCAAGGTGGTCGATAAACCTGCCAAGGGCGATGACGAGTGGAACCATCAACGACATCAGATGCGTGTTGACCTGCATAACCGCACACGTGAACTGATTGGCGACGTCGTCGCCGGCCTGGTGCCTACGGAGATCGTCTGCCCGCCGGTTCCATGGAACGAACTCGGTGAGCTCGACGCCCTGTTCGATGGCTTGAGACATCATGGCGCCAAGGGTACCGATGCCAGCCTGCTCTACGGCTTCGGCCTGCACCTCAATCCTGAAGTCCCGTCCACGGACGTTGCCAGCCTGCTCGCCCACTTGCGCTCCTATCTGTTGCTGGCTGAGTGGTTACGCGACCAGATCGATATCGATATCACCCGCGAAGTGCTGCCCCACGCCAACCCTTTTCCCAAGTCTTATGCCATCAAAGTGCTCGATCCCGACTATGCGCCGACGCTCGACACATTGATCGACGACTATCTGGAAGACAACAATACGCGCAACCGGGAACTCGACCTGCTGCCGCTGTTTGCGCATCTGCGACCGAACCACCCGCATCGACTCTTCCATGATGGCCTGGTCAAGCCACGGCCAACGTTCCATTATCGCCTGCCCAACGCACAACTCTCCACGCCGGACTGGGGATCGGTGATCGAATGGAACCGCTGGTTGGAAGTCGAGCGACTGGCCGCCGACCTGCCTTGCCTCGAAGCTCATTCCCGCGAGTATCTCGACCATCATACGCAGTCGCCAATGTCACGCTGGTTGGACAAATTGCGAGGCTGGATGCAGGAATGACGCGCCCCCTGATCGGTATCACCACCTCGGATCGCAAGAGCCGCATCGCTTGGTGGTTCGATTGGCTGGCCGTCCGTCGACACGGGGGGATTCCCTTGCGGCTCTCGCCTTCGCGGTCACGCCCGGATCATCTTGACGGTTTGATCATCGGTGGCGGCGATGATATCGAGGCCCATTTGTATGGTGGGGAAATGCAACTCGACGTCCGCGTCGACCCCGAACGCGACCGCCTGGAACTCGAACTGCTTGAACGGTTCATCCCCAGTAATTGTCCCGTCCTGGGCATTTGCCGTGGCGCCCAATTGATCAACGTCTACCTCGGCGGCACGCTCGATACCGATATCTACAGTACCCATAAGAGCCTCAAACGACGGCGCACGGTACTGCCGCGCAAGACGGTCGATATCGTGCGAGGAAGCCGACTTCACCGCCTCCTGCGTGTCAGTTGGTGTCGTATCAACAGCCTCCACCATCAGGCCGTCCAACGCACCGGAGACGGCGTCGACATCGTCGCACGTGATCGCGATGGATTGGTGCAGGGTATCGAATCGCGGGAATACGACTTCTTGATCGGCGTCCAATGGCATCCCGAATGGCTGATTTTCAACCGCCCACAACAGCGTCTGATCCGTGCCTTGATCCGCGCCGCAGTGCGTTGAGTATCACCATACGACGCCGCCCCGGGAAGGGCCGACGTCGTCATGCCATCAACGCATGAAAGCAGTGTTCAGCTCTCCAACTTGGCGGTAAGGGTGATTTCCGCATTGAACAACTTGGAAATCGGACATCCCGCCTTGGCCTTGTTGGCAGCATCCTGAAAGGCGCTCTCATCGGCACCGGGGACGCGGGCCGCGGTATCCAGGTGGATATGAGTCACGCTAAAGCCATCATCATCCGGTTCAAGCGTCACCGTGGCTTCCGTCTTGATGCTGTCCGCTTCGAGCCCGGCTTCGCCCAGAATCATCGACAATGCCATGGAATAACAACTGGCATGAGCCGCACCGACCAACTCTTCCGGATTGGTCCCCGGCTCGCCTTCGAAACGATGCTTGAAGCCATACGGATTATCCTTGAGCGCACCGCTCTGAGTGGATACTTTCCCTTTGCCTTCCTTCAGACTGCCTTGCCACTCAGCGGATCCTGTCTTCTTGATGCTCATACTACCTCCGGGTTGTCACCGATTGACGTAAGTTTCCTTGGTCAAGCGTATTGTCCTCGCTGTTGGTTACCAGTGTTTTGCATCGTGCATCAGCGCCGGCCACCTCAGTGTAGGTCGTCTCCTCGCACGAATCGAACGAAACACCCGCCCTTTCCTATTCATGCGGCACGCACCGCCGATATTCAAGCATCGCGAGTCACATTGACTCGCTATTCCTTGCTCTTGCCTTCACTCGACACATTCCCCAATACTGATTGGAAAGTCTTTCCACATAGAGAGGAATGTATGACTGTTTCGACACATCCGACCGTCCGTTTAACCGCCACTTCCCAACTGCCAGCCGTCGACCTGCCTGTAGTCGGCCAAGGCACCTGGTACATGGGCGAGGGATTGGCCCCGGAACGTGATGAAATCCAGGCCCTGCAACAAGGGTTGGATCTCGGCCTGACACTGATCGATACCGCCGAGATGTACGGCAATGGTGGCGCGGAAACGGTCGTGGGCAAAGCACTGGAGAATCGTCGCGACGACGCCTTTCTCGTCTCCAAAGTGTTCCCCTGGAATGCCGGGCGGGACAGTACCATGACGGCTTGCGAGCGCAGCCTCGAGCGACTGGGGACCGACTATCTGGATCTATACCTGCTGCACTGGCCCGGCAGCATTCCCCTAGAGGAAACGTTAGAGGCATTCGAGCGCCTGCAGACACAAGGCAAGATCGGGCGTTTCGGCGTGTCCAACTTCGATGTCGACGACATGCAGCGACTTGCGGCCTTGCCCGGCGGCGGCAACTGCGCCATCAATCAAGTGCTGTACCATCTCGGCTCTCGCGGCATCGAGCATTCGCTGCGTCCCTGGCAACGTGACCACGGCATGCCCGTGATGGCTTACTGCCCGCTGGCACAGGGTGGACGTCTGGGCCAGGACTTGCTGAATGATACCGCCATCGTGACGCTCGCCCGGGAGCGGGATCTGACACCGGCACAACTCCTGCTCGCCTGGGCAACACGGCCCATCGACGGGCAACGTGACGTCGTGGCCATCCCCAAGGCCGTTGGCAGCCAGCATGTCAGCGATAACGCCAGTGCCCTTGGTATCGAGCTGGATAGCGATGCCATAGCACAGCTCGATAGCTGGTATCCCGCCCCCACCGCCAAGACCTCCCTGGATATCGTGTAGCCTTCATCCGCGTCGCGATGCGAGCCGATCTGCCAGCCGGGTCGGCTCAGGCAATTTGGTACGGCCCAGGCAACTCACCACCCAGGTGAGCGACGACTCGAGGCATAGACGATGACCCGGCGAGACATAAACCGGCTTGACGCCACGACGAGACCGCAACACTGCCCCGAGCGTCTCCGTGTTACCGCGAACGTCACGCTCCCAGAGCGGGGTCCAGCCGCCACGTTCGCTCGGCACCTCGCCATGCCGGCCACACAGACGTTTCTTGGCAATACCGATCGTGGGCAAGTCCAACCATAAACCGAGGTGGGAAGCGACGCCCAGTCGACGCGGATGCGCGATACCCTGGCCGTCCACCATGACCAAGTCGGGCATCTGCCCAAGTCGGGAAAAGGCACACAACGCTGCCGGCACCTCTCGAAACGAGAGCAGACCGGGTATATAAGGCATGCGTGTCGGTTCCCGATGCACGGCCCGCTCGACGACATCGAGGCCGGGCCAAGCCATCACGACAACCGCCGCGCGCGTCGTGTTACCGTCATCCTCGAAACCGATGTCGACACCGGCAATACGCTCGACAGGCGTGAGTCTATCCTGGCGTTCGACACGACCGGCCAGACGCCGTTGCAATGCCACAGCCTGTGCCGGCGTGACGTCCCAGTCATGCAATGGCATAGGCACGTCGTGTCAGTCGCAGAACCCCCACCCATCGAGCAGCATACGCAACTTCTCGACACGGGCGCGGTTCTTGCCCAGATCGGTCACGCCCAGACGTGAAGCGCTGCGCACATGACAGACCCTCTCCTCGTCGCTCCACAGGAACTCCAGGTCATCGACGAACCCCAGCAGCGGCGAGTGGCATTCGGCATGCAGATAATCGTCCTGCATGGTGACGATCTCGACGTCTTCACATCCTTCGATCGCGATGCGTAAACGCGACATCAACTCGTGCTGGCTGCGATTGCCCGGATCGATCGGTGCCACATAGTGGGCGTTATCGTCGGCTTGGCTACAGACACCATTGGAGGATGCCGAGCAACCGGCCAATCGACCGTGGTGCACTCCGAGATTGGATGGGCGCTTGCGCGTCAAGGGATTGGTCATCATGGCAGCGACCCTCGCTATCGATCAGTGGACTTTATCAGTAATACGTTATGGTCTTTGCTTCCAACCATCGCAATGAATTATGGAAAACAATTCCATATACTGGATTAACCATAGCAAGTCTCGAGTATACTGCCAAGCCGCCCCGTTACAACGATTCGTTGAACAGTGCCATGAGTTCCTGCTTGTCCTCGAAACCAATACCCGGGACGCGTGGAATGGCGACCCGTCCTTGCTCGATCGGGGTAGAATCCGCAAACCCGCCGAAAGGCGCGAAGACGCGCGGATAGGATTCGTTCCCCCCCAACTTCAAGCCTGCCGCGATACCGAGCGCGAATTGGTGTCCACCATGAGGAATGCACTGACGCGGCGACCAGCCATGCGCTTTCAGGACATCGAGCATGCGCAGGTACTCCACCAACCCATAGGACAGCGCCGGATCCATTTGCAGGACATCACGGTCGGAACGCATACCGGCATAGCGCAGAAGATTGCGTACATCCTGGTGCGAGAAGAGGTTCTCGCCGGTTGCCGAGGGCGGCGCATAATGTTCGCTCAGTTGTAACTGTAACGCGTAGTCGAGCGGATCGCCCGCTTCTTCGAACCAACGTAGACCATAGGGGGCCATCCCTTCGGCAAACGCCAGCGTCGTCTTGAGGTCGAAGCGACCATTGGCATCCACCGCCAGGCACCGAGGATCGCCGACCACATCCAGAGCCGCTTCGATACGACGGAGGTCATCTTCAAGCGGCACTCCACCGATCTTCATCTTGGTGGCGGTATAGCCCATGGTCAGGTAATCCTGCATCTCATCTTGCAGACCGCGAATCTCCTTGCCGGGGTGGTAATACCCACCGGCGGCATAGACGGACACCTGGGGATCGGGCTCCCCATCACCGAAACGGTCAGCCAGTAGCTGGGCAAGCGACTGACGCTCTACCTTGGCGACGATGTCCCAGATCGCCATGTCGATGATGCCCACTGCCACCGAGCGCTCACCGTGGCCACCCGGTTTCTCGTTAGCCATCAGGATGTCCCAGACGCGAAAGGGATCCAGATTGTTGCCGGTGTCATCCACCAATGACGCGGGGTCGGCCTCCCTCAGGCGCGGCAGGAAACGCTCACGCAGCAAACCGCTCTGAGCATAGCGACCATTGGAATTGAAGCCATACCCGACGACGGGACGGCCATCGACCATGACATCGGTATGAATGGCCAGCACCGATACATCCATTTTGGCGAACGAGATGTAGGCATTGGCAATGTCGGAGGCAATCGACACGCGTGCCTCCCGTATATCAGTGATTTTCATGAATCGATCCTTACATCAAGAGACCCGTCGGCAAGCGCACGTTGAGCACTTCCTTGAATGTCAGATAGAACGTACCGATCAACAGCAGGATGGCTGGCGTCCAGCGTGCCAACCGCTGCCAACGCACCACGCCTTCGACGCGGGCGAGATACCAGGTCAGCGCATAGAAAGCGATCACGGTCGATACCAGAAAACCGATAGCGTCGATCGCCATCCACCAGGCAAAAAAGCCGATGATCACGACGAGCAGCCGGCGTGGACTGCCGGTGATCTCGATACGCCGCTCCCCGGGGCGAATGAATCCTTTGAGCACCAGTATCAACGAGAGCAAGACCAGGATGACCAATACCGCCCGGGGGAAAATGATGCTCAACCGCCCCATGTCGGCGCGCGGAAGCCATAGGGCAGCGGCAAAGGCCAGTCCCACCAGACCGGCGACGATATCGGTATTGAGACGAACGATCATACTTCGCCCTCCCGATTCCGGTTCGCTTCCGTCGTATCGGTGACCTTGGCCAAGCGGCCGCTACGCTCCAACCAGATGGGTATCAGTGCAGAGGCAGCCCCCACCAGCACCAGACCTGCCAGGACCTTGGACAAGGGGTTCTCGACCAGCCGTAACCAGGGAACAGGATCGGCGACCGCAGCGAGCATCGTCTGCACATAACCTTGTTCGGCGATGCCCCCCAGTATCAACCCCAGCACGATCGGAGCCGCGTGAATGCCAATCAGCCTGAGAAAGTAACCCGCCGTGCCCAGAGCCAGCATGATCCCGACGTCGAGGAAGCTGTTACGCAAGGCGAATGTCCCCAGGATCGTCACCATGGCGATGCTGGGGACCAGAAAATAATAGGGTGTACGAATCACCACACGGTGGATGAGCCGCCCCCCGATCAGACCGACAGGCAGCAACATCAAGGCGGCAAGGCCCATGGACAGAATGAATCCGTTGGTCAGCACCCCGGTTTCGGTGAACAAATCGATCCCCGGGCGCAAGCCGTGCATCAGCAATACCCCCAGAATGATGGCATCCGGCGGGGCACCGGGAATGCCGAGCGTCAACAGCGGTACCATGCTGCCCGCCACCATGACGTTATTGCTCGACTCCGAGGCCACGACGCCTTCGAGATTACCCTTGCCGAAGCTGCTGGGGTCTTTGGAAAACCGCCGCGCTTCGTTGTAGGCCACCAAACTGGTGACGTTGCCACCCGCCCCGGGAATGATGGCCACGAGTTGGCCAATCAGGCAGGAACGAATCAAGTTGACCGGCTTGCCGAAGATTTGACGGGCGATACGGCCGATCGACAGTTCCCGTTTGCGCATCTCTCCGCCGCTCGGGAGCGCGCCTCGGCCTTCCGCTGCCATCGTCAACAGTTCAGGGATCACGAACAGTCCGATCAACGCCACGATCAGCTCGACGCCCCCTTGCAAGGGCGGGAATCCGAAGGTGAAGCGGGTTTCGCCACCAATCGGTGACACGCCGATGGTGCTCAGCATCATGCCAATACAACCCGCCAGCAGCCCCTTGAGCAGTGAGCCACTGGAGAGGCTAGCAACCAGGGTCAGTCCCAGCATCGCCACCCAGAACATTTCGGCGGGACCGAACGCGACCGCCAGACGGGCCAGTGGTGGTGCCAGAATCAACAGGAAGATGACACCGACGACGCCACCTGCGACCGACGCCATGGTCGCGCCTGCCAGCGCTTCGTAAGCGCGTCCCTGGCGCGCCATCGGATAACCATCGAAGGTAGTCGCTATGGACGACGGTGTACCTGGTGTATTGATCAGGATGGCAGTAAAGGCGCCGCCATAGATCGACCCCATGTAGACGGCCCCCAGGGCGATCAAGCCTTGAAGCGCTTCCATGGAGAACGTGAACGGAAGCAGGACGGCCAAGGCCATGGTCGCTGTCAATCCGGGTAATGACCCGATGAACAGTCCCAACGACACCCCGACCAGCACGGTCAATATGCTTTCAATGGTCAGCAGCGAGGACAACGCCTGCAACAGCATATCCATCTATGTCTCTCCAACAGTGGTGTCGACGAGTGTCATGGCGCCACTTGCCGCAGCGAAAGGGGCCGGAGATCGGCAGGCGACATGAATCGTCAGGACAGCGTGTCAAAAAACTGCCCGGCTCCGGTGTCCCGGAACCAGGCAGCGAGGAGAGATGATCAGTCCTCTTCCGATGCACTCTGGAGGATAGGCTCATAAGCCTCGCGCAACATCGCGACCACCTCATCGACTTCCTCACCCGTGATATCTTCCATCACGAAGCCGAGCGGTTCCTGCTTGGACGCGATTTCCTCATTGGCCTTGGCGAACGCCTCTTCCAGGGTCTCGACGACTTCATCCGGCGTACCCTTGGGAACGGCAACCCCGCGATAGGCACCGCCAACGATATCGTAGCCCTGTTCCTTGAATGTCGGCGCATCGGGCAATGCCTTGACGCGCTCTTCGGAAGCCACGGCCAGGACACGCGCACTATCCTCCATCTCGGTTCCCAGCATGGTGTAGTTGAAGATGCCGGAGAGATGGTTGCCTTCGATCGCCCCTTTCAGCGGCCCGGTGCCGGTAAACGGAATGTACGTCAGATCGATGCCTGCTTCCTCCTCGAAACGCAGCATATCGAGATGGTTGGCACTGTAGGTACCACTTCCACCCAGCGTGATGGCTTCCGGATTCTCCTTGGCGTCTTCGACCAGATCGTCGAGCGTTTCATAGGGGCTGTCATCGGGTACGATCAACGCATTTGGCGTGGAGTGGAAAAACGTCACGATGCGCCAGTCGTCAGTTTCGAAACCGGCATCGCTGCGCTGAATCGGCTGACCGATGATATGCGGGATGTTGACCCCTATAATCTCGTAACCATCCGGCTCGGCATTGTTCTGGAACTGACTCCAGGCAACGGCGCCACCACCGCCCGGCTGGTGCGTCACGTTCACGCTGACACCCAGCTCTTCTTCGAGAATCGGCTCCTGAAAGCGCGCTGTCACATCTGATTCACCGCCCGGATTGAAGGGGATGATGTAAGTAATATCTTCCTCGGGATAGTCGGCCTGCACGGCAGTGCTCATGCCGACGACGGCCAGAGCCGAAACGGCCACGACTAGCGGCTTACGGATAAATTTCATTTGGCATGCTCCAGATCGTTGTTATCCGGTGGAATCTCGTGAAGCAGTCACCGCATTATCTTGTCTTGTTCGGGTACTGCTGCCAGGCCGGCACGTGAACGTCACTCGCGTGACATGGCAGCACGTGCCTGATGGCCTATCTACGAAGCTAGCCGAGTTGTAAAAGTTGTCAATGAAAGTGGTTGAAACCAGCACTAAAGTCGCACTCAGCCCTGGAAAACTCGCCGGCGGGAATTGCCGAGATGTCGCTGCATGCAGCGCGCCGCCGCGTCGCCATCGCCCTCCATGATGCTCTCGTGAATATGCGTGTGCTCTTCCTGTACTTCCGGCAGGTGGTGCAGAGGGCGACGCAAACCCAGACCGCGCGCCAGGTTCTGGCCATACGTGATCGGTTGTTTCAGCGATAACAGGGTATCGGCGAAATAGCGATTATGAGTGGCTCGAGCAATCGCCAGGTGAAACCCGAAATCGGCATCCACGCCCAAGGCATTGTCACGGATACGTTGCTCGAGAAGAGCCAACGCCTTGTCGATCGCCAAGCGATCGTCATCCGTCGCATTGACCGCCGCCAAACGCGCCGACTCAGTTTCCACCGCCAGACGAAATTCAAAACAGCGCTGAATATCCGCCAAGCTTTCCAGCGGCGCAAAATCCAGCATGGCCCGGGTTGGACGACGACGTACGAAACTGCCCGCCCCCCGATGGGAGTCCACCAGTCCATCTTTACGCAATCGCGCCAATGCTTCTCGCACGATCGGCCGTGACACGCCGTGAGAGCGCGCCAACGCGTCCTCCGAAGGCAGCCGGTCCCCCTCCTCGAACTCCCGTTTGATAATGCGATCGATGATATCGCCGTAGACACGATCACTCAGTTTGGTGGTCTGTCCCTTGACCCCTGATCGTCGTGGCATATCATCCCGGGATTCATGATTCACCATCACGCGCGACTCCTTCTGGACTGCCTATGCTCTACGCTAGGGCTCGTCTGAAAAGCCGACGAGCGAAGGTCAGACAAGGCAAAAATCAGCGAGAAAGCGGAGTTTACGAGTTGTAAATGAGCATTTTGAGCTGATTTTTAACGAAGTATGACCGAGCACAGGCACTTTTCAGACAGAGCCTAGCGCGCATTGCGATGAATCGCTAATCGCATCAATATCCCCGTCGAAGTCTGCCGTGGTACGGTAAGCGCAACGAGGGTCTGGAGCGAGCAAATGACAACCGCCAAGCACATGCTAGAGTCGCTAATCGGTTTTGCCACGGTATCGCGCGACTCCAACCTGGAGCTGATTCGATTCGTCGAACGATTTCTCGACGAACACGGGGTGCCGCATCAACGCATTGAAAACGATGACGGCAGCAAGTCCAACCTACTGGCACGTATCGGTCCCAAGCACGAAGGCGGCGTAGTGCTCTCGGGACATACCGATGTCGTACCTGTCGATGGCCAGCCCTGGAGCAGTGACCCTTTCACGCTCACCGACAAGGGCGATGGTCGCCTTTACGGTCGCGGTAGCTGCGACATGAAAGGCTTTATCGCCTGTGCCCTGGCACAGGTACCCGTGTGGGCCCGACAGGAACTCGATCGCCCCATCTTCCTGACACTCTCCTATGACGAGGAAGTCGGCTGTCTTGGTGCCCCACGCCTGATCGATCGGCTGATGGAAGATCAGCCCGCGCCCAGCACCGTCATCGTCGGTGAACCGACGTCAATGGCCCCCGTCGTCGCACAAAAGGGCATCACCAACCTACGCACCACCATCACGGGTCAGGAAGCGCATTCCAGCCAGGTCTATCAAGGGGTATCCGCGATTCACATTGCCGCACGCCTGGTCACCAAGATCGAAGACATCATGGGCGACTTGCGCGCCGAGGGACATGTCGATGAAGCCTTCAATGTCGCTCACTCCAGCCTGCATGTCGGCAAGATCCAGGGAGGAACGGCCATCAATATCATGGCGCGCGAATGCCATTTCGATTGGGAAATTCGCCACCTGCCTCAAGACAATGTGGAGGCATTGCTCGAACGGCTGACGGCGTTCGCCGATGAACTCCAGGCCGGGTTACGGCAACGTGCCCCGTCGATCAGGATCGATACCGAATTCCTTACCCGCACCGTACCGGCGCTGGCTGATCGCGACAACCAGGACGCATTGACGCTCTGTCACCAGCTACTGGGCCGGCGGCGCAACGAAGCCGTTGCCTACGCCACCGAAGCCGGTCAATTTCAGGCAGCCGGACTATCCACGATCATTTGTGGCCCGGGCAGTATTGCACAGGCACATCAACCTGACGAATATCTCGAACTCGAACAACTGGAGGCCGGTGAGCGTTTCATGGCACACCTGGGGGATACGCTGACAGCTAGCCGCGAGTAGGGCTATCAACATATTGCTCGTATGTTCAACATATGGCACTTTGAGGCAACATTTTCCCTGGAAGACAGACTGTGAAGGCAACCGCGTCCAAGCCATCGACTCGTCCCAGCATCGCCGAATACCTGGCCGAGACCATCTTTTCCGGACGCTATCAACCCGGCGACTTCGTACCCAAGGAGACCGATCTCGCCCAGCAGTTCGCTCTCAACCGTTCTGCCGTGCGGAGTGATCTGCGTCAGTTGGTGGATACCGGAATCATCGAACGCATTTCCGGCCACGGCTCCAAGGTCAGGGATTACGAATCCTGGAACATTCTCGACCCGGCAGTCACCGACTGGATGACGCGCTATGCTGCACCCAATCCGCGAATTCACCGTGAGATTCTGGCATTCCGCCTGGACGTCGAGCCCTATGTCGCCATGACTGCCGCCCGGCGCGCCAAGGCTCGCGACCTGGTCGCCATCGAGGAAGCCTTCGAAGGGATGGAACGAAATTTCTACGACGCCAGTTGTGCCGAAGAGCGTCGGCTGCACAACGACTACGATGTAGCGTTTCACGTTGCGATCTACAAGGCGACGCACAATATCGTCTGGTCACAGCTGTCACATATCCTGAAACCTTCGATCTATCTGTTGGTCTCGATGTCCAACGTCAGCGCAACCGACCCCGAAGACAGCCTGGAAAGACACCGTGAGGTCATGGAGTGCATACGCACCCGCCGCCCCAGAGATGCTTTCCTGGCCGCTCAGGCCGTACTCGACGGTACCGCCGACGCGCTGGGCATTGAGCCCGGTGGCAGCACATTGGGGCGAGATCTCGACCCACACTGACCTTGGCCGGCGGGCAGCGCAACGGTTACGACGTACCGGAGGAAGAGGGATCGAAAGCGGGATACCGGCGCTGCTCCAGCCGACGTTCATAGAGCCCTTTGACCGCCAGCGTTCCGATGACCAGTGCGCCCCCCACGAATGACAGGGGGGCCGGTCGTTCCCCCAGGATCCCCCAGACCCAGAGCGTGCCCACCACCACTTCCAGCAGCAGCAAGAGACCGACTTCCGCCGCCGGCAGATAGAGCGGACCACGCTGGATCAAGGTCACCCCCAACGGCACGATCACCAGACACAGCCCCACGACGACCAGCCAGCGCTCGATCGGCGGTAACGACACGCCGCCGGATGCCAGTTGGACGAACCCCGCGCCAACCGCCACGATCAATCCTGCGAAGGTCAACATGGGACTCATATCGACGCCGGGACGAGTCCGACACAGCGTGAAATTGATCGCCAGGGTAGACGCTGCCAACAGCGCAAAGGCGTTGCCCTGCCACGAACCGACACCACTATCGTCGAGGGCCACCAACACGATACCGATCACGCACAGTACGATAGCGACCCAGGTTCGCCGGGGGAGACGCTCCTTCAGGATGACCCATGACAAGCCGGCGGCAATCAGCGGCGCCCCCGACAGGATCATGAGCACATTGCCGCCCTTGGTATACTGATTGCCGAGCACGAAACCGCAGGTGGTCAAGCTGAACAACAGCGCCACGCCGATGCCGACCCAGCCACAACGACGATACGCCTGGATCGTTCCATTCCCATGTCGGGCCAGGACGATCAAGAAGAAGCCCAGTGCCGACAGCAGCCCCCGCCACATCAGAATGTCGGCATCGGGTAAGCCGGCAAGCTTTATCAACAGGGCATCCGGCGACATGACCAGCGCCCCGCCCCCTGTCAGCAAGAGTCCCTGCTGGCGATGGGACAACGCAGTGAACGACGCTCCCATGTCAGTGATTATCGCGCGGTAGACTACGGCGGGCCACGTCCTGGTACTTGGTCGCCGGTTCGAGCGTCATGCCGCGATCGAGCGGTTCGACCATGCTGCGCTGAATCTCCTGCCAGGGGGTCTGATGATCGGGATACTGATAGCCTCCCTGTGCCTCCAGACGTTGACGGCGTGCGTCGAGTTCAGCCTCGTCGATCAATACCCGAACCTCGCCACGTTCCAGATCGATGCGCAAGCGATCCCCGGTTTCGAGCAATGCCAGACCGCCGCCAGTCGCGGCTTCCGGTGAGGCATTGAGAATCGAAGGCGAACCGGATGTGCCCGACTGACGGCCATCGCCCAGGCATGGCAACGACTCGATACCCTGCCGGATCAAGGCTTCCGGCGGTTGCATGTTGACCACCTCGGCGCCACCAGGATGGCCGACCGGCCCGGCCCCTCGCATCACCAGGATCGTGTTCTCATCGATGGACAACGATGGATCATCGATCCGGGCGTGATAGTCTTCCGATCCATCGAAGACCGCTACCCGGCCCTCGAACGCATTCGGATCATCCGCATCGTTCAGGAAGCGCTGACGAAATTCGCGCGAGATGACGCTGGTTTTCATCAACGCGGAGTCGAACAGGTTGCCCTTGAGATTGAGAAAGCCGGCATGTTCGACCAGGGGATTGCCATAACGACGAATGACTTCGTCATCCGTCGTTTCGCTCCCTTGCACGTTAGCTGCCAAGGCCTGTCCGTTGACGGTCATGGCGTCACCGTTCAGACGTCCGGCGCTCAGCAGTTCATGAATCACAGCCGGCACGCCGCCGGCACGGTGAAACTCTTCGCCGAGATAGGCGCCTGCCGGCATCACATTGGCCAACAATGGAATCTCGTGACCGAGTCGCTGCCAGTCATCGTTGTCCAGCTCGACGCCGGCATGACGGGCGATGGCATTGACGTGAATCGGCGCATTCGAGGATCCCCCCAGTGCCGAGCAGACCACGATCGCGTTCTCGAAAGCGGCCCGGGTCAGGATGTCGGAGGGACGCAGATCCTCCCAGACCATGGCAACACTGCGTTCGCCCGTCTGGTAGGCGATCATGCTGCGCTCCTTGTACGGACCGGGAACCATCGCCGAGCCCGGCAAGCTCATCCCCAGCGTCTCGGCCATGGAATTCATGGTCGAAGCCGTTCCCATCGTGTTGCAGTGTCCCACCGAAGGCGCCGAATCCGTGGCACGCGACAGGAACTCATCGTAGTCGATATCTCCCGCCGCCAGGCGCTTGCGCAGCTCCCAAATAATAGTGCCGGACCCGACGCGCTCGCTACCGCGCCAGCCATTGAGCATCGGCCCTCCGGATAGCACGATAGCCGGGATGTTCACCGTCGCCGCCGCCATCAGACAGGCCGGTGTCGTCTTGTCGCATCCCGTGGTCAATACCACGCCATCCAGCGGGTAACCGTGCAGGACCTCCACCAGCCCCAGATACGCCAGGTTGCGGTCCAGTGCCGCCGTGGGTCGGCGCGCATTCTCATGAATGGGGTGCAAGGGGAATTCGAACGGTACGCCCCCCGCCGCGCGAATACCGTCCTTGACCCGCTTGACCAATTCGATGTGATGACGGTTGCACGGTGTCAGATCGGATCCGGATTGGGCGATACCAATGATCGGCTTACCGCTGGACAGTTCTTCCAGCGTCAATCCGTAGTTCATGTAACGCTCGATACATAACGCCGTCGTCGCAGGGTGTTCGGGATTGTCGAACCACCAGCGCGAGCGCAGTTGATCAGGGGTCACCAAGGGCTTCGAATCACTCATAACGTGCCTATTCTTGATCGCTGGATATTTGTGTGGGTCGCACCGCCCATCATGACTGACCGGCTCGACGCAGGAGGCCTTCGCCTCCCAGCCAGGCGAGAATACCAGATAACGCCGACACGACGGGATGATTGCCGGCCCAACCCGACAAGACACCAGCACTGCCCCTCACTGCATCAACGTCAGTTCGACGGCCAGACTCAGACCATCGAACCGATACGTCAACGGAGCCTGATCATCGAGCAGTGGCTGGTATGGGGTCAATGCGAGTGTCTGGGGACTTCAGCGCCTCGCTTGCCGATCAGGAAGTCGAAGTCGCAACCCTCGTCGGCCTGCAGTACATGCTCAATGTAGAGTTGGCGATACCCACCATCGCTGGCAATACGCCGAGATGTCGCGGTGGGATCGTCTTCCGCCAGGCGACGCGACAGTTCGTCATCGCCGATATCCAGGTGCAAGCGTCCAGACTCACAATCGAGTTCGATCCAGTCACCGTCGCGTACCGCGGCCAGCGGGCCGCCCGCCGCTGATTCCGGTGCCACATGCAGTACCACGGTGCCATAAGCCGTGCCACTCATGCGGGCATCGGATATGCGCACCATGTCGTTCACGCCCTGCTCCAGCAGCTTGGCGGGTAGCCCCATGTTGCCGACTTCCGCCATGCCGTGATAGCCGCGCGGACCGCAGTTTCGCATCACCAGGATACTGTCGGCATCGACATCCAGATCGGGGTCGTTGATGCGCGCCTTGTAGTGATCGAAATCGTCGAAGACGACCGCCCGACCGCGATGTTTCATCAATTCAGGGCTCGCCGCCGATGGCTTGAGCACAGCCCCACGCGGTGCGAGGTTACCATGCAGCACGCACATGCCACCGTCCTCGCGCAGCGGATTGTCGAGCGGACGAATCACCTCGTCATTGTAGATGGGTGCCTCTTTGACGTTCTCCCACAGCGACTGGCCGTTGACGGTCAAGGCCTGCTTGTGAGGTAACCGGTCGTCCTCGCCCAAGCGACGCAATACGGCAGGCAAACCGCCGGCATAATAGAACTCTTCCATCAGGAAACGACCCGAGGGCTGCAGATCGACGATGGTCGGCGTACCACGGCCGATACGGGTCCAATCATCGAGAGCAAGATCGACTCCGATACGCCCCGCGATCGCCTTGAGATGCACCACGGCATTGGTGGAGCCCCCGATCGCGGCATTGGTACGGATCGCATTTTCGAACGACTCGCGCGTCAACACCTTGGAGAGAGTAAGGTCTTCGTCGACCATGTCGACGATACGATTCCCCGACAAGTGCGCCATGACATAGCGTCGCGAATCCACCGCTGGTATCGCTGCATTATGGGGCAGCGACACCCCCAGGGATTCGGCCATGCAGGCCATGGTCGATGCCGTTCCCATGGTATTGCAGGTCCCGGCGGAACGCGACATGCCCGCTTCGGCGGCCATGAAGTCGTGCATCGAGATCTTGCCCGCCTTGACGTCTTCCGACAGCTGCCAGACGACGGTACCGGATCCGATGTCCTTGCCATGATGCTTGCCATTGAGCATCGGACCGCCAGTAACGACGATCGTCGGCAGATCGCAACTCGCCGCCCCCATCAATAATGCCGGCGTGGTCTTGTCGCACCCGACCAGTAGCACCACGGCATCGACCGGGTTGCCGCGGATCGACTCCTCGACATCCATGCTTGCCAGGTTGCGAGTGAACATGGCCGTCGGCCGCAGCAGGGATTCACCGTTGGAGAATACCGGAAATTCCACCGGATACCCGCCTGCTTCGAGCACCCCCTTCTTGACGTGTTCCGCCAATTTACGGAAGTGGGCGTTGCAGGGCGTCAACTCCGACCAGGTATTGCAGATGCCGATGATCGGCTTGCCCTGGAACTCGTGATCGGGAATCCCCTGATTCTTCATCCAACTGCGATACATGAATCCATTCTTGTCGGCAGTGCCGAACCACTCGGCACTGCGCAAGGGACGCTTGCGGTCGGTCATATAACGTTCTCCTGAAACAAACGATCAGGCACGCTGGCGGCGAGTCTGCTTCCAGCGGTCGAACATCACCGCCAGCAGTAGGATCGCGCCACGCACCAAGTACTGATAGAAAGTAGGGACGTTGAGCAGGCCCATGGCATTCTGCACGCACCCCATGATCATGACACCGACCAGCACGCCGGTAATGGTTGCGACACCCCCCGACAGGGCAACGCCCCCCAAGACACAGGCCGAAATCACGGCCAGTTCGAGTCCCATGGATGTATTCGGGTCACCAAGCCCCATGCGGGAAGCGAGCAGGACACCTGTCACGCCCGCCACGACACCCTGTAGACCAAACACGATGACCTTGAGTCGACGTACGTTGACCCCCGCCAGCGCGGCGGCCTCGCTATTGCCCCCGGTGGCCAGTACATTACGGCCGAATGCGGTGAGATTGAGCAGAATGCCGAAAATCACGAAACAGGCGATCATCGCCCATACGGGCAGAGTCAGGCCAAGGAAGGAGGCCCGGCCCAGTTCGAAGAACGCCGGCACGGTTACCATGACGGCGTCGCCGCCGGACGTGATATACGCCAGACCGCGCACGAACTCCATGGCTGCCAGGGTGGCAATCAGCGAATTGATGCCGAACTTGGCCACCACGAAACCATTGAACGCCCCCACGGCGCCCCCGGCGGCGACCCCGGCGAGCACACCGATGAAGACGCTGCCCACCGCGGAGGTGACGACAGCAGCCACAACGCCGGTGAAGGCAACGATCGAGGCCACCGAGAGATCCACTTCTCCCAGCGCCAGCACCATCATCATGGTGGTCGAAATCGTGCCGATCAGGGTCACCGACAACAGCAACCCCACCATATTGCGTCCTGTCAGGAAGTCAGGGATGAACACTGACAATGCAACGAACAGGATGACGAAAATGCCAATCAGACCCGACGTATCGAGCAGAGTCCGCAACGGCTTGGACAGTCCTTGCCGGCCGTCGGGCCGTGCTGGCGCCTCCATTTCATCATCTTGTGCTAATTTTTGTGTCGTCATGATCACACTCTCTTGAACAGTATCATTACGGGGTCAGGCAGGTAGGGCGAGACCGAGCAAGCGTTCGGGCGTCGCGGATTCGCGCGGCACGATGTCGATCAGACCACCGTCACGCATGACCCCGATGCGGTCGCAGATCGAGCTGACTTCAGCCAGATCGCTGGATATCACCACTACGCTCTTGCCTTGTTCCGCCAAGTCGTACAGCAGGGTGTAGATGTCACGTCGAGCACCTACGTCAATACCGCGAGTCGGCTCATCCATGACGAACAGATCGATGTCTTCGGACAGCCAACGCGCCAGGATGACCTTCTGCTGGTTGCCGCCGGACAGATTGCTGATCCGAGTCCGTGGCCCGGGCGTCTTGATACTCAAGCGGCGGATATATTCTTCGGTATTGGCCATCTCACGCTTGGGATTGCGCAGAATGCCAGCCCGTTTGAAGAAACGGCGGCAACTGATGTTGAGATTGTCCGCCACACTCGCGATGGGAAAGATGCCTTGTGATTTACGATCTTCCGGGCACATGGCAATACCGGCACGGATGGCATCCGAGGTACTTTTGAACATTCGCATCTCACCACCGAAGCGGACTTCGCCGGCTACGGGCGTTTCGACCCCGCATATCAGCCGCATCAACTCACTACGCCCAGCGCCCACGAGCCCGAACAGGCCAAGGACTTCACCACGATGAACGTCGAAACTCACCGGCGCACTGAGCCCCTTGCCTTCAATGGCATTGACATCCATCAAGACATTGCCTTGCTGACGCGGGCGGTAGCCATATACGTCATCGATGTCACGTCCGACCATTTCACTCACCAAGGTGTCATGATCGAGCGTCGTCAGACTGTCATGCGTGCGGATGTGCTGACCGTCACGGAATACCGTCACGGCATCGCACATTTCAAAGACTTCTTCCATCCGGTGTGTGACGTAAAGAACGACGCGTCCCTCGTCACGCAGACGTTTGATGATCTGCTTGAGTTGACGGGTTTCCTGTACCGACAGACTGCTGGTCGGCTCATCGAACGCGATCACTCGAGCATCACGCAGTAATGCCCGGCCGATCTCGATCATCTGCTGCTGGCCAATGGACAGGTCACGTACCTTGGTCAGCGGATGTATTTCCTCTTCTCCCAATTCCCGCAGGATGCGCCGCGCCGACTCCTGGAGACGGGAACGGTGGACAAAACCGCGTTTTTGAGGCAGCTGGCCTAGCAACAGATTTTCGGCCACCGTCATGTTCGGTGACAGGGTCAGTTCCTGATAGATGATGGCAATGCCCTGTCGAAGCGCTTCGCGTGCATTGGCAAACACATGGCGTTCACCATCGATCCACAATGCTCCCTCAGTGACACGGTTGACGCCACTGAGCACCTTGAGCAGCGTCGACTTGCCTGCCCCATTTTCGCCCATCAAGGCATGGACCTGCCCGGCATGGACACCAAAACTGATGTCGTCCAACGCACGCACACCGGGAAATTCAACGCTGATGCCATCGAAACGCAGATAAGGTTCACTCATGTTCGTACTCCGTATGCCCGCCAGGCAAACCGCCTGGCAGGCGCTGACGTCGCGGTGGCTTACAGTCCGAGCTCGTCCCGAACCTCTTCCCAGTTGTCGCGCGTCATGAGCGTGCCACTCGTTTCGGTATTGGCCGGCGGTTCCTCTCCTTCCGTAATCCAGCGATAGAGATTTTCCGCCGTTGCACGGCCATGCATGGTCGAGCTCACGGCAATGGTGCCGTGGAATCCTGTGGGCTCTTCACGGGAGAATTCGGCGAATGCTGCACCCGACCCATTGATACCGACGCCGATGACGTCGTCTTCGTCGATTCCGTACTGCTCGGTGGCCCGTACCCCGCCGAGCACACTCTCCTCGTTCAAGGCATAGATCACCCAGTGATCGTACTCATCACTCTCGGAAATCACCGGTGATGCGGCAGAAAAGGCGCTATTGGTATCGGTATTCTGTTGCGGAGCATCCAGGATATTGTCTTCGGGGAAACCGTTCTCGAGCAGTACATCGCTGGCGCCAGTCGTACGGTCCACGGCCGTAGGCAATTCTTCGTTGGTGATACGCAACGCGGCTACGCTCTCGGGATCCCAGCCCCGCGCCTCCATCTCGTCATGAATGGCCTCGCCGACCTGCTGACCGATCTTGTAACCGGACATGCCCAAGTGCGGTACGTCCTTCATGGGCTCGCCATCGGAGCCGACAAAGCGATCGTCCACCGTGATCACCTTCATGTCGTACTGCTCGGCCCGGTTCATGATCGCCGGCCCCAACCGCACATCCGGCGGACAGATCACGAAACCCTGGGCGCCCTGGGAGTAAAGGTTATCGATGGCGCTGAGTACCTCCTGACCATCTTCGCCTGCCAGTCTGACCACATCGAAACCGAGCTCCTCGCCTACCTCGGTGGCCGCCTCCTGCTCATTGATAAACCACGCTTGTTCGGGTTTCTTGACGATGAAACCGATCGTGACGTCTTCCTCTTCGGCCTGTACCTGACCGGCAGCGCTCAAGGCAATGGCGCTACCCAAGAGTAGCGGGGTAAATCGGGTTGTGAGTGACATATTCCTCTCCTTTATTCCCACGCAAAGGGATTTGTTGTTGTCGCCGCAGCGGTTATCGCGACCCGGTATCAACATACATCTCTCAAGATATAACCATCCAATAGCCAATTTGTCAGATATCGATATACTTTTATATATATCAAATCCGCAAGCGACCGAGATACGGTCTCCACCGTCCTGTCTCTGGCCTGCATGCTGCGACTAAAGTGTGGACTTCACGGCGACGAGCGCGTAACGCCCCGGCAAGACCGGGGCGTCGCTGGGTAGGGCAAAGGTGCATCGCTACGTCTGGGCGTCGACTACTCCGCCATATCGCGGGTCGAGAACACGTAACGTGTCTGACTACGGTAGGTCTCTCCCGGCGACAGTAGGGTCGAAGGAAAGCTGGATCGATTGGGCGAGTCGGGAAAATGCTGTGTTTCCAGCGCCAGGCCGGATCGATGGCCATAGACCGTGCCCGACTTTCCGGTCAAGGAGCCGTCCAGGAAATTTCCCGAGTAGAACTGGAGTCCCGGTTCACTGGTTCGAACTTCCATGACTCTGCCACTGTCAGGGGCGATCAGGCGGGCGGCGGTTACCAATTCGCCATCGTTGTCCCCTTCACGATCGAGCACGAAGTTGTGATCGTAACCGCCCCCTCTCGCCAACTGGTCGTTGTCGTCTTCGATTCGGGCACCGATAGGCGTGGGATCACGGAAATCGAAGGGGGTGCCTGCCACGGAGCGGATCTCCCCGGTCGGAATCAACCCCTCATCGACGGGCGTGTATGCCTCAGCGTTGATCATCAGACGATGATCGAGAATATCGTCGTCCTGAGTGTGTTCTCCGGTCACTCCATCGAGATTGAAGTAGCTATGCTGGGTCAGGTTCACCGGAGTGATGGCATCGGACGTGGCATGATAGTCAACGACCAGTTCATTATCGTCGGTCAGGGTATAGCGCACCCGGGCCTGCAATTTGCCTGGGTATCCTTGATCGCCATCGGGGCTGGTGAGCGACAGAATCAAGCCTACACCGCGCTCATCCTCTATCGGTTCAGCCTCCCACAAACGCTGATCAAACCCTTCATTGCCACCGTGTAGATGATTGTCGC
Source organism: Aidingimonas lacisalsi (assembly GCF_008079445.1). GTDB lineage: Bacteria > Pseudomonadota > Gammaproteobacteria > Pseudomonadales > Halomonadaceae > Aidingimonas > Aidingimonas lacisalsi. Next base: position 372,488 of record NZ_VRYH01000005.1, read on the forward strand.
CATCGTTGGTGGGCAGCGTATAGCGCTCATCGTCTATCGAGAACTCGCCATTGGCAATACGGTTGCCATAACGTCCGATCAGGGCACCGAAATAGGGATTGGCCTTGCGATACGTATCAGACAGATAGGCGTCGAGGGAGTCGAACCCCAGCACGACATCATCGAACGCCCCCGTCGCATCCGGCACACTGAGCGAGACGATGATCCCGCCGTATGGCGTCACCGACAGGCTCGCTCCATTCGCATTGGTCAGGGTATAGAGGGCTACCTCCCGGCCATCCTGCATGGTACCGAAGGTGCTCTGTTCGATAGTTCGATGGTGATTCATTCGGGAACCGTCCGCAGTTTGTTCATCCTCGGCGACAGCGACGCCGGCCATGAGCGGCAATGCAGTCAGAGTCGCCCACCCTAACCGACGCAGTGCGGACAGACCAAAGTGACCCATCGTTGCTCTGGTAAGCTCGTTGGTCTCGGTCATGTCATCTCCTTTGTTGTTCTCCAATGAAACCGATGCGAACCACGTTAGACAGGCCGTGACTTAACCGCTAATACTAGATGGCGCTACACTTCATATCGTTTTGGTTATCAATGTATGACACGACGCTCCACCATGGGCGAACTGCCGCCCGACTGGTTTCTCAAGGTAAGACTAAAGTTACGCCATCTGCAGTTGTTCCTGGCGTTGGATGACCATCGCAATCTGCACAGGGCCGCCACCAGTCTGGGTATGAGTCAACCGGCTGCGTCGAAACTACTCAGTGAGTTGGAAGAGCGCCTGGGAATCCAGTTATTCGAACGTCACTCGCGGGGAATCACGCCCAACTGGTATGGCGAAGTGGCTGTACGCCACGCCCACAATATCCTCTCCTCGCTACAGCAGACAGGCGAGGAACTCAATGCCCTGAGCGACGGCAATGCCGGAGTGGTATCCGTGGGTACGGTGATGGCACCGGCCGTCACACTGGTTGCCCAAACCCTGGAACGCGTTCACCGACGACTACCGGGGCTCAAGGTCAATGTCCACGTGGATGTCAGCCCCGCACTGATTCCGCGATTGCTCGAAGGGGAGTTCGACATGGTGATCTCACGCATCCCTGCCGGCTTCGACCCTGGGCATTTCGTCTTCGAAGAGATCGGGGAGGAAGCAATCCGTATCGTCTGCCGACGGGATCACCCCTTGGCCAACGAGACATCGCCGACGCTGGCCGAGATGACCACCTACCCTTGGTCGTTACAACCGCCCGGCGCATTGATGCGACAGCGCGTCGATCATTTGTTCATGGCTCACGACCTTTCGCCCCCGGCCAGGATCGTCAACACACCGGACATGATGGCATCGCTGGCTCAGGTTGCCGTCTCGGAGACGCTGGCGGTCGTCAGTCGTGAAGTCGCCGAGCTTCTCTGCGACCCCCAGCGATTTCATCTCCTCCCCACCGAAGAGTCACTCAACGTACAGCCCTATGGGCTTGTCACCTTGCGCAAGCAACGCCTTTCCCCCGGTGCCGCCGCCTTGAGCACCTTACTTCGCGAGAGCATCGAGGAAGAACGCGCGACGAAGTGACTTGGCCACCCCCACGACTAAAGTATATGTTGAACATAAATACCATATGTTCAACATAAGAGCGGCTCGACAACAATCCATCCTATTTCAACAACAACACACGCCTACGGAGAGAGTAATGATCAAGCTCAAGCACGGCCTCATCGCCACCAGTTCGGTGCTGTTGATTGGCATGTCAGCCGCTCAGGCCGCGGACTACGAATGGACTTTCCAGGCCTCGGAAACCTCGGGTGAACCCAGTTTCAAGATCAAGGAAGAGTGGGCGGACAAGATCGAAACCATGACGGATGGCCGCATCTCTATCGAAGTCATGCCCATTAATTCCGTGGTCGGCCCGACCGAAACACTGGATGCCGTCAGTGCCGGCATCCTCGATGGTCACATGACCGACCCCAGTTACTTTTCGGGCCAGGATCCTGCCTTCGGTATGCTGGGTAACCTGGTCGGCGCCTGGAGCGATCCCTATGACTTCCTTGAATACATGAAGCACGGTGGCGGCGAAGAACTCTATAACGAGTTGATCGAACCCTACGGTCTGCACAATATCTCCGCCGCCACCTTCCCGCTGGAGTCCATCCCGACGATCGAAAAGATCGAAACGATCGACGACTTCGAAGGCGTCAAGATTCGGGCACCACAGGGGATGGTCTACAACATCTTCGAGCGTATCGGCGCGTCGCCTGTCAACCTGCCGGGCTCTGAAGTCTTTACCGCCATGGAGAAAGGCACCATCGACGCCGCTGACTCCACGGTGCTGTCGAATAACGATGCCATGGGGCTGCATGACTTCGCGCAATACCCGCTCTATCCCGGCTTCCACTCCATGCCGATGATCGATGTCGCCATCAACAAGGAAACCTGGGACAGCCTGCCGGCAGAGTTACAAACGACGCTGGAAACCAGCTTCGATGCGATGGCCTACGACCTGATCGCGCGTCTCAAGGAGCAGGATCTCGAAACATTGCAGAAACTCAAGGAAGACCCGGACGTTGAGCCCATCGACCTCTCTGCCGAAGAGCGCCAGAAGTTCCGTGCCGCAGCGAAGAAAGAGTGGGCTGAGTGGGCCAAAGAGAATGAAATGACGCAGAAGATCTACGATTCCGCTACGTCCTTCCTGGAATCTCGCGGACTTCTCTGAAGCCTCGATCCACCCATCATCAAACCGTGCCCCACTCTGACATCGAGCAGAGTGGGGCCGGAGATTTCGTATGGCTGAACATTCACAACATACAAGCGACGTCACGGACGTTCTGGAGACTGTCGAAGACATGTCTCCCGAGCGCAATGGACTCGATCGACTCGTCTCGAAAGGAGCGCGAGTCGCTGCCTGGATCATCTTTCTGGCCATGGCCATCAGCGTCATCGAAGTTCTGCTTCGCTACGTCTTCAACTCGCCGACATCCTGGGTCCATGAGAGTGTCGTCTTTCTGGTCGCCGTCAGTTTCGCACTGGGGGGCCCGGCCGCGCTGGCCAGGAATAGCCACATCCGGGTCAAGGTGCTCTACGACAACGTCGGTCCTCGACTACGGCACTGGATGGACCGATTCAATGACCTGGTCATTCTGGCCTTCTGTCTGACCATGAGCTATGCCGCCTTTCACATGTTCTGGCGTGCCTCGCACAACCCCATGGGCGACTGGCAACTGGAACGTTCGGGAACCTCCTGGAACCCGCCGATTCCCGGCCTGATCAAGGGGGTCATTCTCTTTGCCTTGGTGTTGATGACCGTGCAAGCCCTGCTGCATTTCATCCAGTCACTGCGAGCCAGGCCCGAGGAAACACACTGATGGATATCTCAACCGCAACGCTGTTGATGGTGGGCGCCATTTTTGCCCTCCTGGTTACCGGTCTCCCCCTGGCCTTCATCACCGGCCTGGTAGCGATGTCGTTCACCTTCGGCTGGTTCGGTGTCGATGCGCTACCGCTGGTTACCAGCCGTGTCTACGGCTTCATTACCGAATATTCTCTGGTCGCCGTACCGATGTTCGTACTCATGGCATCGTTACTGGACCGCTCGGGTATCGCCAAAGACCTGTTCAATGCCATGCGAGTCTTCGCCGGTCGGTTGCCGGGTGGCGTAGCCGTACAGACGATCGTCGTGGCGTTCTTTCTGGCTGCCCTGTCGGGAATCATCGGTGGCGAGATCGTGCTGCTGGGAATTCTCGCGTTGCCGCAGATGCTGCGTCTGGGCTACGACAAGCACCTCTCGATCGGGGTGGTGTGTGCCGGCGGCGCGCTCGGCACAATGATGCCACCATCGATCGTGCTCATCATCTACGGCCTGATCGCCAGCGTCTCCATCGCCGATCTCTTCACCGCTGCAGTCACGCCAGCCGTGTTACTGATGGGATCCTACATAGCCTACGTGCTGGTTCGCTGCTTGAAAGATCCATCCAAGGGGCCACCTCTGTCGGAGTCGACCCGGGACAACCCGTTCGACAGCAAACTCGACGCCGTGAAAGCGATCCTGTTACCAGCGCTCATTGCCTTCATGGTACTCGGCACGATTTATGGCGGCATCGCCTCCGTCACCGAAGCCGCAGCCATGGGTGTCTTCGGCGTCATTCTGGCCATCCTGGTGCGACGGGAGTTTTCGCTTGCCATGATGCACCATAGCCTGGGTCAGACACTCAACACCTGTGGCATGATCATCTGGATCGGTATTGGTGCCGCCGCTCTGGTCGGCGTCTACAATCTGATGGGCGGCGACCGTTTCGTATCCGAGTTCATCCTTGGCATGGACGTCGCCCCCATCACCATCATTCTGGTCATGATGGCAATCATGTTGGTGCTGGGCCTGTTCCTGGACTGGATCGGCATTGCCATGCTGGCACTGCCGATCTTCCTGCCGATCGTGACACAACTCGGTTATGATCCCATCTGGTTCGGCATCCTGTTCGCGGTAAACATGCAGGTCTCGTTCCTGTCGCCGCCATTCGGGCCAGCCGCCTTCTATCTCAAGAGCGTCGCGCCCCCCGGTATTACCCTCAAGGATATCTACCTGTCGGTACTACCATTCATGGCTATCCAGCTCGTGATACTGACTATCCTGCTACTGTGGCCGACACTGGCAATATGGCCCCTATAATCCGCTACCCGTAGTCAAGAGAGACGATCATATGCGACTGATTCAATGCTTGTACCAACACCAACCACGCGCGGCGCTGGTTGAAGACAATGATCGTGTCCGGATGCTGGATACTGATACCTACCACCTGGCATCCCGAGCCATATCTAATGGCCGCCCACTAGCCGCGCTGGTCGAGTCGGCCCTGACCGATACCCGGCTCGACTACCAGACACTCATCGATGAAAAACGCTTGCTGCCTCCTCTGACTCACCCCGATCCAGCGCATTGCCTGGTAACCGGCACCGGATTGACCCACCTGGGCAGTGCCGATACCCGGGCCTCGATGCATGCGAAGGCACAAGCCGACGACAGTGAGTTGACCGATTCCATGCGTATGTTCAAATTGGGTGTGGAAGGCGGCAAACCAGAGCCGGGGAAGGTTGGCGCCCAACCCGAATGGTTCTACAAGGGTGACGGTGACTGCATCGTTGCACCGGAGGCCGACATACCTGTGCCCTCCTTCGCTCAGGATGCCGGTGAGGAACCCGAACTCGCGGGTCTTTATCTGATCGGTGAGGACGGAACGCCCTGGCGGGTTGGCTATGCACTCGGTAATGAATTCTCAGATCACGTTACCGAGCGCTATAATTACCTTTGGTTGGCCCATTCCAAACTGCGAGCCTGCAGCTTCGGGCCGGAGCTACTGATCGGTGAGCTTCCCGAGCATCTGGAAGGCACCAGCCGCATCGTTCGCGGTAACGCAATCCTGTGGGAGAAGCCGTTCCTGACCGGCGAAGCCAACATGGCACATAGCCTCGCCAACCTGGAATACCACCATTTCAAGTATGCGAATTTCCGCCGGCCAGGTGACGTCCACGTGCATTTTTTCGGCACAGCGACCTTGAGTTTTGCCGATGGAATCCAAACACAGGGGGGTGACCGCTTCGAGATCGTGTTGGACACGTTCGGACGACCACTACGTAATCCCCTTAACACTGACGATGCCCCTGATACTGTCACCCTACATTCACTTTAATGCCTGACGCTGTCCCTGACATTCAGGGAAACGACAAGCGCTATTTCAGGAGGTCAAGATGACACTCGAAGGAACCTCGCTCATCGGCCAACAATCCGTGGCCGGTAATGCAGCCAGCATCAACGCCATCAACCCCGCCACCGGCGAGACGCTGGAACCGACCTACGTCGGCGGCAGCAAGGCCGACGTCGAGCGGGCCTGTGAACTCG
>NZ_VRYH01000006.1 GCF_008079445.1 Aidingimonas lacisalsi
TCGCCGAGAAGCTCAATGCCCGCGACATCCGTTTCGTGCCGATGTCGGCGCTGGAAGGCGACAACGTCGTCAATCGCAGCGCACGGATGCCTTGGTATCAGACCGCCGGCAAGGACGGCCAGCCACTGCTGGAGTTGCTGGAGACGGTCGAGATTGCCCGCGACCAGAACCTGGCCGACCTGCGCCTGCCGGTGCAGTACGTCAACCGGCCGAATCTCGATTTCCGCGGCTACAGTGGCACGCTGGCGGCCGGCATCCTGCGTCCCGGGCAATCGGTCAAAGCGTTGCCATCCGGCAAGACGAGCACGGTCGAGCGTATCGTGACGTTCGATGGTGACCTGGAGTGTGCGTATCCGGGACAGGCGATCAGCGTCACGCTCGAGGACGAAATCGACATCTCCCGCGGCGACTGGCTGGTGGCGGCCAATGACGAGGTGCCGCTGTCGAACGCCTTCGAGGCGGATATCGTCTGGATGCACGATACGGCACTGGAAACCGGCAAGCTTTACGACCTGAAGCTGGCGACCCGGGACCTGTCGGGGACGATCCAGTCGATCGACTATCAGGTCGATATCAATACGCTGGATCACAAGCGGGCCGACCAGTTGGAGTTGAATGCCATCGGCCGTTGCCGGGTCGAATTGACCAGCCGGATACCCGTCGACGATTACCGCCGTAGCCCCGGAACGGGAAGCCTGATCGTCATCGATCGGCTGACCAACGTCACGGTCGGGGCCGGCATGATTCGGGGGGTCGCCGAGCGCGAGGGCGGTCGAGAGACGCCGGTCGACTGGCAGGCCTTCGAAGTCGAGTTGAATGCGCTCATCCGCAAGCATTTTCCGCACTGGGAAGCCAAGGACGTGCGCGATATCTTCAAGGACTGACGGCGCCGTGTCGCGTTGCCCTGATAGAACGCCCCGCTGAGCGAGCACTTGGTGGGGCGTTGTCGTTTACCAGGGGCGCATGCGCTGGATGACACCGTCGCGTCGAACCAGGGCATGGTACAGGGCGGCGATGACGTGAATGGAGATCAGCACCAGAAGGGACCAGGCAACTCGTGCATGCCACTGGAACAGGGTGTCTGACAATGCCTTGTCCACCCCGATGATACCGGGCAGGTTGGTACCGAAAAACTGTACCGGAAAGTCGCCGGAGGCGGTAGCCAGCCAACCGAGGATCGGCATGGCCAGTAATAACAGATACATCAAACCATGAACGATTTCACTGGCGATGCGCATGGGCAGTGGCAGAGGTACGGCGTAATGAGGCTTGCCCAGTATCAGCCGTGCCAGAAGACGAACGACCATCAGCCCCAGAATCAGTACACCGAAAGATTTGTGGAACAGGTATAGGGCATTGGTGGTGTTGAGACCGAAGCGTTGCTCCAAGCCTTCGAACCCCAGATAGCCAATGGTCAGCCCCATACTCAATGAGCCGAGTACCAGCAGGGCGACTAGCCAGTGCAACAGCCGCTGGATAGGACGATATCGGGTGTAGGTCAGGAAAATAGGTCTGTCGGGCATGGCGTTTCCAGTCTCACCGGGCAAGGGTGACCGTGTTGTTCATGTTGCCAATCGCGTGACAGTGGTTGTCAGGATTCAATGACGCTGTGCGTTTATTGTTAGTACATTAGTGGTTGGCGACGTAGGGGGCAACCCATCGCGATCAACGTGGCTTCTCGGCAATCAGTATGGCGCGTCTCGGGGCGGGATAACCTTCACGCGTGAGAGAATGATCATCGGGGGCGAGAAAGTCAGCCAGTGACTGGAATTGCATCCAGTCGGTGGCTCGCTGCTCGTCAGTTGTCGTGTCGGTTTCGTCGACAATACGGACTCGCTCGAATCCGCAGCGGGTCAGCCAATGCGACAGTGCCAGGGAGGATGGCAGAAAATAGACATTGCTCATGGCGGCATAACGCTCGCCCGGCATGAAAACCGTCTGCTCGTCACCCTGGACGACCAGCGTTTCCAGGACCAGTTCGCCACCCGGTCGGAGGGCCCCGTGGAGCTGGCGGAGATGATCCAGCGGCGAGGGGCGGTGATACAGCACGCCCATCGAGCATACGGTATCGAAAGCTTCCAGCCGTTCCGGTACGTCCTCGATGCCGGCCGGCAGGAAATGCGTGCGTCCCGCATCGGCATCGCCAATGAAATGCCGTATTGCCTGAAACTGATAGTAGAAGCGTGGTGACGGGTCGAGCACCAGAACGAAGTCCGCGCCGGACCCTGCCATTCGCCACCCGTGATAGCCGTTACCACCTCCGACATCGAGAATCCGGCGACCGTGAAGCGGGGACAGGTGGGGCGCCAGCCGTTGCCACTTCCAGTCCGAGCGCCACTCGGTGTCGATCATGACACCGCCCAACCGATAAGGCCCCTTGCGCCAGGGCATGAGCTTTTTCAAGAGGTTCTGACATTGCCGACATTGTGGTTCGGTCAGGTCGACGTCGACCGTGACCGTGTCGTTATCCAGAAATACCTGGCGGCTGGTCGGTAGTTCGGGCAGTTTTGCGACAGCTTTCTCCCAGGCAGGGAGATCACCGAAACGCTTACGGTCCAGGCCGGTGGCAAGCTGATCGGGAAGTCGCGCTAACCAATCATCCAATCCCTGATCGATGAACGCGTGATAAAGGGGGCGATGGGCGTCGTTGGATAACACTCAGGCGTCCTTGAAGGCGATGATCGAAGCGAAGTTCAGATATTGGAACCAAGTCAGGCTGCGGTCGAAACCGGCCCCGGAGAGACGAGCATGATGCGCGTCCAGCGTATCGGGTATCAGCACATTTTCCAGCGCCGTTCGTTTCTGACTGATTTCCAGTTCGCTGTAGCCGTTGGCGCGCTTGAAATCATGGTAACGTTCGACGAGCCAGGCATTGTCCTGTTCGTCGTTTGCCACGATCTTTTCCGACAGGATGAGGATGCCGCCGGGTTCCAGAGCGTGGTAGAGGGCGCTGATGACCGCGTCGCGCTCCTCGGGGGCAAGGAACTGCAAAGTGAAGTTGAGGACGATCAACCCCGATGGCTGATAATCGAGGTGACGAATGTCGCCTTCGACAACCTCCATGGCATGGTTGGGACACTCCTCGGCAAGCGTGTTGCGGGCGCGTTCTACCATGGCGGGTGACAGGTCGACCGCACTCAGGTGGAAGGCTTCCGGCGGCAGTCTGCCGGCCAACGCCAACCCGACGGCGCCCAGTGAACAACCGAGGTCATAGACATGGGCGCCATGGCGAAGATGGCGCGCCGCGATTTCTCCCAACATGCCGAGAATCTGGCCATAACCGGGCACCGAGCGCCGGATCATGTCGGGGAAACACGACACTACCTGCTCATCGAAGGAAAAACGGGCGACGCGATCCAGGGGTGTCGAAAAGACCGCGTCACGGTAAGATGCATTACTCATGGTGTCATGCGAGGCCGCAATTGTCAGGTTGAGCCCTGTATTTTACCTATTGGGCCGGCATGCTGCACGGATCGCCGGAAAACGTATCCGGCCTGTCAAGGAGAGTCTATGAGCGGTGATCTTCGGCCCGACCAACGACCCGCCTGGCAAGCACTCGAAGCCCATGCCGAGTCGATGCGCTCGGCCCATTTGCGGGACTTGTTCGCGGCGTCGACAGACCGTTTCGCCGATTTCAGCCGACATACGGCAGGCTTGACCCTCGATCTCTCCAAACAGCGTTGGCAACCTGAAACAGTATCTCTGCTGCTGGATCTCGCGCGCGAGGCCGACGTGCCGGGGGCCATTGAACGCTTGCTGAATGGAGAGCGGGTCAATCGCAGCGAAGATCGTCCGGCACTTCATACGGCGCTGCGTTTGCCGCAAAACGCGTCGTTGATCGTCGATGGCGGTGACGTGGTGCCCGGCGTCCATCGTGAACTGTCGCGCATGGAAGCCATGGTCGACAAACTGCATGCCGGCCAGTGGCGGGGAGCGACCGGCCATGCGATTCGGGATGTGGTCAACCTGGGAGTCGGGGGCTCGGATCTCGGTCCCCTGATGGTGACGCACGCCCTGGCCGACTATCGTCCGCCCGAGGCGCAGCGGATTCGAGTACATTTCGCCTCCACCATGGACGGTTCGCAACTGGCGGATTACCTCTCCCGTTTTCAACCGGAGACGACGCTGTTCATTCTGTCCTCGAAATCGTTCACGACGATCGATACCTTGTCCAATGCGCGTACGGCGAGAGACTGGCTGTTGTCACGGCTGGTCGGCACGGGGCATGGTGTGCAACGCGACCTGGTGATGCGTCAGCATTTCATCGGCGTATCGGCGAGTCCCGACAAGATGAACGAGTGGGAAATCGCCCCCGCCAACCAGCTCGAGTTCTGGGATTGGGTTGGCGGACGGTATTCCTTGTGGGGCGCAATCGGCCTGCCGATTGCGTTAATCACCGGTATGGCGAATTTTCGTGCGCTGCTGGCCGGAGCCCATGCCATGGACCGCCATTTCCAGGATGCGCCGTTGACGGACAACCTCCCCGTCCTACTGGCGCTGGCCGGGATCTGGAACGTCAACTTTCTGGATATCCGGGCGCACTCCATTCTGCCTTATGATGGTCGGCTGGCTTACTTTGCCAGCTATCTGGAGCAACTCGAGATGGAGTCCAACGGCAAATCGGTCACGCATGAGGGCAAGGTAACGAGCTACTCTACCTGTCCGGTTCTGTGGGGGCAGCTCGGCCCTAATGCGCAGCATGCGTTCTATCAGCTGTTGCATCAGGGAACCCAGGCCGTGGCGTGTGATTTCATTGCGCCGCTCAAGCGTTACGATGATGTTGCCGATACGGCGACACGGGAACACTTGATCGAGCAGCACCGCCTGACGTTGGCCAATTGCTTTGCCCAGTCGCGGGTATTGATGCTGGGTGATGATGCGATCAAGGCACCTGGCGTGCGTCCCAGCCACAAGCGTTATCGAGGTAACCAGCCATCGACGACGGTATTGCTCGATCGTCTGACTCCCGACACATTGGGGGCGCTCATCGCTCTGTATGAGCACAAGGTGTTCGTTCAGGCAACCATCTGGGATATCAATCCGTTCGATCAGTGGGGCGTGGAATTGGGTAAGCAGATTGCCGGAGAGACCGAGCAAGTGCTGACCTCGGGAGATGGGCTCGAGGCCATGGATGCCTCCAGTCGAGGACTGATAGACGCGTTATGGGCTGCCGAAGCCTCGATGCGATCCGATGAAGGACCGGCATCCGAGGATGGGAAGTGAGGCTGGCTGTTTATACAGGGTGTGCGTTATGCTGAGTCTGGACGGGAGCACTCGCCAGTCAGTGACCAGCGGCGTGCTTTACTTGCACGGCTTCAATAGTGGCAGTGGTTCGCCCAAAGCGCGTCTGATGAGCGCGGCCTGTCAGCATGTGGCAGGTGGTCCCTTGCCGTGTTCGACACCGCAATTGTCGCATCTACCCTATACGGCATATGGCGAAGCGGAACGCCACCTCGATGCACTGGGGGAATGCCCCTTGATCGTGGGCAGCTCCATGGGAGGGTTTCTGGCGACGTGTCTCGCTGAACGGCATGATTTACCGACCGTGCTGATCAATCCTGCGGTTCGTCCGGCCGGGTTGGTCGAAGCCTGGCTGGGTGAACGTTTGGTCAACGAATATACCGGTGAGCAGTTCACGATCGATACCCACCATCGTGACGATTTGCAGTCGTTGACACCGGCGTATGTGGACCCTGCACGTTATCTGCTGCTGCTTGGCACGGCGGATGAAACGCTCGATTGCCGGGCAGCGTTTGAGGCCTATCGTGGTTGTCGTACCCTGATCGTTCCCAAGGGCGATCATGGCTTCAGTCGCTTGGTCGAATATCTGCCCGCGGTACTGGCCCATGGTGGGCATCGTCTGACATCCGAAAGCTTGCAATTCGAGCCTTCGTACTTCCAACAATAGTCATCAGTATGGATGAGGCATGACGCAATACAGCGCAAGTTCCATCGAGGTTCTTTCGGGACTCGAGCCGGTGCGCAAACGCCCCGGGATGTACACCGACACTTCTCGCCCCAACCACCTGGTCCAGGAAGTCATCGACAACAGTGTCGATGAAGCGGTGGTGGGATATGCAGACGAGATTTCAGTGTGTCTGTTGGAGGATGGCGGGATCGAAGTCAGCGATAACGGTCGCGGTATGCCGATCGATATGCACCCCGAGCACGGAGTGACCGGTATCGAGCTGATCATGACCAAGCTGCATGCCGGCGGCAAGTTTTCCCAGTCCAGTTACCGGTTTGCCGGTGGGTTGCATGGGGTCGGCGTCTCTGTGGTCAATGCGTTATCCGATCGTCTGGAGATCGAGGTCTGCCGCGATGGTCACCGCCATGCCATGGCCTTCGAGCATGGTGAAAAAGTGGCTGACCTGTCGGTGATAGGCACCTGCCCGCAACGTACGACCGGAACGATGGTCCGTTTCTGGCCCGACGAGAGCTACTTCGACAGTGCCAAGCTCTCTCTGCCGCGATTGACGCACCTGTTGCGTGCCAAGGCGGTGTTGTGTCCCGGCCTCAAGGTCACTCTGGTCGAGCCTGGCGGCGACAAGAGTGTGTGGCAGTACGAGGATGGCCTGCGCGATTATCTGGCGGAGGCGACCGATGGGTACGATGTCTTGCCGCCGACACCGTTCATCGGCCATTTCGCCGATGACGAACAGGGCGTCGACTGGGCCATTCAATGGTTACCTGAAGGTGGCGAGTTGTTGACGGAGAGTTATGTCAACCTGATCCCGACGCCGCTGGGGGGCACGCATGTCAACGGACTGCGGTCGGGGCTGCTCGACGCGTTGCGTGAGTTCTGTGATTACCGCGGGTTGTTGCCGCGGGGTGTCAAGCTGACTGCCGACGACCTGTGGGAACGTGTCTCCTATGTGTTATCGGTGAAACTGCTCGACCCACAGTTCGCTGGCCAGACCAAGGAGCGACTTTCCTCCCGGACCGTGGCAGCCTTCGTTTCCGGTGTGGTCAAGGATGCGTTTTCACTGTGGCTCAATCATCATGTCGATCAGGCCGAGGCTCTGGCCGAACTGGTGATCAATGCCGCCCAGCGTCGCCAGAAGAGCGCCAAGAAAGTGGCGCGCAAGAAAGTGACGTCCGGGCCGGCGCTGCCTGGCAAGCTCGCGGACTGTGCCGGGCAGGACCCGGTGGCAAGCGAGCTGTTTCTGGTCGAAGGCGATAGCGCCGGCGGTAGTGCCAAGCAGGCGCGCGATCGTGAAACGCAGGCGATTCTGCCGCTGCGTGGCAAGATCCTCAATACTTGGGAAGTGGAGCATCACGATATCTACAGTTCGCAGGAAGTGCACGATATTGCGGTGGCCATCGGTATGGATCCAGGCAGTGACGATCTCTCCAAACTGCGCTACCACAAGATCTGCATTCTTGCCGATGCCGACTCCGATGGATTGCATATCGCCACGCTCCTGTGTGCGCTCTTCGTGCGCCATTTCCCGGCGCTGGTCGATGCTGGCCATGTGTTCGTCGCCATGCCCCCCCTCTATCGTATCGACCTTGGAAAGGACGTCTTCTATGCCCTGGACGAGAGCGAGAAAGGCGCCATTCTCAAGCGTCTGGAAGACAAGCGGGGAACGCCGAATGTGCAGCGCTTCAAAGGGCTGGGAGAGATGAGTCCATTGCAACTGCGCGAGACGACCATGGCGGCGGATACCCGTCGCCTGGTACAGCTCACTCGTGAGGAAAACGACGGCACGCTGGAAATGATGGATATGTTGTTGGCCCGCAAGCGGGCGTCCGATCGCAAGGGGTGGCTGGAAGATTACGGCAATCTGGCCGATATCGAAGTGTGAACGAGCAGCGCACTGTCCGTCACCGCGGACGCTTAATTTTACCCTTGTCCTGCCGATAGTGCACGAAGGGGCCTGGGAAATGCAGGGCCCCGCTAACAAGACTATTGGCGGGAGGGGATGATGTCCTGGTTTAAAACGATTTCACGTCAGCTGACGTTGGCGGCGGTTGTCCTGATGATTCTGATGGCCGTTGCTATCTATGTCGTCATGGCATGGCGGGGCCAGCCACAGGTGATTGATGCCAGCCAGTCGTTGATCGATCGTACGGGGAGCTCGATCGTCAATGCGCTTGATTCCCGTCTATCCCGGGTGGAAGGCAATACATCGAGTCTGGCGGCGTTGGCCGAATCGTTGCCACCGCGTGATTCTCTCTACCGTGACGCTTTGCCTCCCGTCGTCGATGACAATGGCAATGCGGCCATTGCCGGCGGCGGTATATGGCCTGAACCGGGGGCATTCGAGTCAGGCGTGGATAAGCACAGTTTTTTCTGGGCTCGCGACGATCAAGGCGAATTGGCGTTTTCCGATGCCTATAACGCATCGGATATCGCGCCTTATCAGGAGGAAGCCTGGTATACCAGTGCGCGTGGCAGCGAACCCGGCAGTTGTGTCTGGTCCACGGCGTATCGCGACCCGACGACCGGCGTGGCGATGGTGACGTGCAGCGTGCCTTATTCGCTCGATGGCGAGTTTGCCGGGGTGGCCACGATCGATATGCAGCTCGGTGGCGTCGCGGACTTCTTGACCCAGGAAGGGGACGCAACCGGCGGCTATGCCTTCGTTCTCGACAAGGCGGGCAATGTGATCCATTTCCCGGGAGCCGATCTCTCCACGTCCGAGATGCAGTCACTGAATTCGCTGGCTGACGACATGGCCTGGTTGCAACCGGTGGTCGAAGGGTTGGATTCTTCGCAGCATGAAGTGTCGGTCGAGACGGCGGGCGTACTTGATGAACCGGCCTCTATTCGCTTGTTCGATATGTCTAACACCGGCTGGACATTGGGGCTAGTAACACCGCAGGAGCGTGTGACGTCGCTGGCACAGTCCCTGACTCGGGATCTATTGATCTTCATCCTGCCTCTGTTGGCGCTGTTGCTGGCATTGGGCTGGTGGGGCGGCCGCGTGTTGCTGGCACAGGTCCGCGATACGACACAGCAGATCGACCAGCTGGGGCAGGGGGAAGCCAGTGGCACCCTGACTGTCTATCGCGATGATGAAATCGGTGAACTCCGGGAAGCCGTCAACCGCTATTCTGACAAGCTCCGTCGACTGTTCGGTGACGTGCGAGGCGTCTCGGAAGCGATCGCCAGTGAAGCCAACGACATTGCTTCCGGTAATTCGGAGCTTTCCAGTCGCACGGAGCAGCAGGCTGCCTCGTTGCAGGAAACGTCATCGACCATGGAAGAGATGGCCTCTACCGTGAAGCGCAATGCGGAAAATGCCGGCGAGGCCGACAAACGCGTTGCTGAATCGTCAGAGATGGTGAAGCGCGGCGGTGAGCAGGTCACGCGTCTGGCGCAATCGATGCAGGATATCAGCGCAAGTTCGGGTGAGGTTTCTTCGATCGTCGATGTGATCGAGGATATTGCCTTCCAGACCAATATCCTGGCGCTCAATGCCTCTGTGGAGGCGGCGCGGGCCGGAGAACACGGGCGCGGTTTCGCCGTCGTAGCGAGTGAAGTGCGTGAGTTGGCGTCACGCAGTGCTACCTCGGCACGCAATATCAATGAATTGATTCGCACCACGTCGGCACAGATCGAGACCGGTAGTGGTTACGCCCGTGAAGCGGAAACCGCCATGCAAGAGATCGTGGTCTCCATTGAGGAGATCGCCGGGCGTATTGGAGAGATAAGCCAGGCGTCCAATGAGCAGACCAACGGCATCGATGAGATCAACCGAGCCATCTCGCAGATGGATACCGTCACGCAGCAGAACGCTGGTCTGGTGAACCAGGCCTCGACTGCCGCCAATGAGTTGGCCTCACAGGCACAGCAGTTGAGAGAACTGATCGAGGCGTTCCATCGTGCCGAAGATCATGACGAGAACGCGACGATGAAGACCTCATTGCCGTCGCTGGAATCGGAGCAAACGGTTTGACGTTGAAGGAGTCGACGGCAGTCTCTGCGATTGGTGTGTGTTAGGATCTCGTATCCGCTACTACCCTTGTTCAACCTGACGACGCACCGTACGGCGGTGCGTAGTGAAGGTACTGGATTGCCAGCGACTGAAAGGGATTGGCTCCGCCGTCAAGATAGGATTCATCGTCATGGACATTTTCGTGGAGGAAGGCGACGTCGAGCGCCTGTCTCTCAAGGAGTACACCGAAAAGGCGTACCTCGACTACTCGATGTACGTGATCCTGGATCGCGCACTGCCGCATATCGGTGATGGCATGAAACCGGTACAGCGGCGCATCGTCTATGCGATGCGGGAGCTGTCGCTGACAGCCAATGCCAAGTACAAGAAGTCGGCGCGTACCGTCGGCGATGTGCTGGGCAAGTTCCACCCGCATGGCGACAGTGCTTGCTATGAAGCGATGGTGCTGATGGCGCAACCCTTCAGCTATCGCTATCCGCTGGTGGATGGGCAGGGTAACTGGGGCAGCCCGGATGATCCCAAGTCGTTTGCCGCGATGCGTTACACGGAAGCGCGGCTGTCCAGGTTCTCGGAAGTCCTGCTTTCCGAGCTCGGTCAGGGCACCGTCGACTGGACTCCCAATTTCGACGGCACCATGAATGAACCGGTGGTCTTGCCGTCGAGGTTGCCTCATGTGCTGTTGAATGGCGGTACCGGTATTGCCGTGGGGATGGCGACGGATATCCCGCCACACAATGTGCATGAGGTGGTCGAGGCGACCTGTCATTTGTTGCGTCACCCCGAAGCGACGACGGCAGACCTGACCGACTACGTGCCCGGACCGGATTTCCCCACCCAGGCGGAAATCATCACGTCGCGTGCGGAGCTGCGCAAGGTGTATGAAAGCGGCCGTGGTTCGGTCAAGGTACGTGCCCACTACGAGCGCGAGAATGGCAAGATCGTGATCACTGCGCTGCCTTATCAGGTCAGTGGTGCCAAGGTCCTTGAACAGATTGCGGCGCAGATGCAGGCCAAAAAACTCCCGATGGTCGAGGATCTGCGTGATGAGTCGACCCATGAGATGCCGACCCGCCTGGTGATCGAGCCCCGTTCCAATCGTGTCGATGTCGAGTCCTTGATGGCGCATCTGTTCGCGACGACCGACCTCGAGAAGAATATTCGTGTCAACCTGAACGTGATCGGACTCGATGGACGCCCCCGGGTGATGCCTCTGCCCGACATGCTGGGCGAATGGTTACGCTTCCGGCGTGCCACGGTTCGCCGTCGCCTGGAACATCGCCTGGGCAAGGTAGAGGATCGCCTGCACATCCTGGCAGGGCTGCTGATCGCCTACCTCAACATCGACGAAGTGATCCGTATCATTCGTGAAGAGGACGAGCCCAAAGCGGCCTTGATGGAGACGTTCGGTCTCAGCGATCGTCAGGCCGAGGCGATTCTCGAACTGCGTTTGCGTCATCTCGCCAAGCTGGAAGAGTTCAAGCTGCGTAGTGAGCAGGATGAACTCGAGAACGAACGTGAACGCCTGCAGGAATTGCTGGGTAACGATGAGGCGATGACCGACTTGATCGAAGCGGAATTGCGCGAGGCGGGCCGCGAATACGGTGATACGCGGCGCGCACCGCTGGTCGAAAGGGAAGAAGCGAAGGCGTTGTCGGAAGTCGAGCTGATCGGGGCCGATCCGGTCACCGTCGTGCTATCCGAGAAGGGCTGGATTCGAGCTGCCAAGGGCCATGAGATCGACCCGGCCGGGTTATCGTTCAAGGCCGGTGATCGCTTCCATCTGGCGGCACGCGGCAAGACCAATCAGCCGCTCGTGCTGCTGGACGACAATGGTCGTGCCTACACCTTGGCGGCACACAATCTGCCCAGTGCCAGAAGCCAGGGTGAACCCGTAACGGGGCGCATCAATGCCACGGCCGGTGTGCACTTCATGGGGGTCATGCTGGGGACCGCGGAGACGCGTTACTTGTTGGCTTCCGATGGCGGCTATGGCTTCGTTGCGCGCCTCGGCGAGTTGACCGGCAAGAACAAATCGGGCAAGGCAGCCCTTACGCTGCCCAAGGGCTGCAATGTATTGCCCCCGAAACCGGTTCCCGAGGGGGATGGGCTCCGTGTCGCGGCCGTATCCAACGAAGGACGTCTGCTGATCTTTACCCTGGACTCCCTGCCTGAAATGGCCAAGGGCAAAGGAAACAAGATGATCGACATCCCCGGCGGCCGAGCGGCGCGCCGGGAAGAATTCGTCAAGGATATGGCACTTCTTCCCGACAAGGCCTCGCTGGTCGTACAGGCGGGAAAACGCAAGTTGACGCTCAAGTCGGGTGATCTCGAATACTATACCGGCGAACGTGGCCGTCGAGGCAGCAAGTTACCGCGCGGTTTCCAAAAGGTTGACAGTCTGGGAGTGGAGATGTGACGCAACAACGCTTGATTCTGACTCTGATGGGGCCACGGCTGTCAGAGAGGGTGCTGAACGAAGTCGATGGCTTGCTGCAGCGACATGGCTTGCGTACGCAAATACACCGAGATCTTGCCTCTCCCGTTCCTGCGGATGAGGCGTTACCGGCGCAAGGTGTCTGCCGTGAATACGTCGTGGAGGGAGAGCGCGTCGATCTCGAGGTCTTGCGCCGAGAGTCGCTGACATTGGCCGCTGCGCATGAGGTGGATATTGCGGTACGAGAGGCCGGTCACGACCCATGGCGCTATCGCCTGGTGTGTTTCGACATGGACTCGACACTGATCAAGGCCGAAGTCATCGACGAATTGGCGCGCCGTCACGGTGTTTATGATCAGGTGTCTGCCGTCACTGAACGTGCCATGCGCGGGGAGCTGGACTTCCAGCAAAGTTTTCGTGAACGGATGGCCAAACTGCGCGGGCTCGATGAGTCGGTACTGATCGAAATCGCTGACACGCTACCGTTGATGGAGGGGGGCGAGCGATTGATGAGGAACCTGAAACGCCTGGGATACCGGACGGCCATCGTGTCGGGGGGCTTTACCTATTTTGCACGTTACCTGCAGTCGCGGTTAGGTTTCGATGAGGTGCATGCCAACGAGCTGGTTCTCGACAGTGGGCAGGTCACTGGCAGCGTGCGCGAACCGATCGTCGATGCCGATCGGAAAGCCTATTGGCTACGAACGATTGCGGAGCGTGAGGGCTGGGCGCTTGAACAGACCGTCGCCGTGGGGGATGGCGCCAATGATCTCAAGATGCTGGCGTCGGCCGGCTTGGGTGTCGCCTTTCATGCCAAACCTCTGGTCAGGGAGCAAGCCAGCTATTCGATCGCGACCCTGGGGCTGGATGCGCTACTCTATCTGCTCGGCCATGCAGACGACGAGCTGACACCGTAGTGGTCGTGGAGATCCGTGTCTTCGGTAGCGCGGATCGCCCGGATCGACGTTGATCGCCCCTCGGTTATCCACTGACCAACGACTAGTCCAGAGGAATCTCATGGAGTCGAGTGAAACCCACCGCAGGATCGAACATGCCGGCGAATGCCAGGAGCTATTGGAGACGTTGTGTGAGCCCGGCGGTGCGGCATTGATCTACGAGGCTCCCGGTAGCGAACCCTTACCGGCGTTATTGATGGCGTTGGTGGCTGGCGAGCACCTATTGATCGATATCACCGCGATTCCCGAAATCGCCGATGGGCTGGAGTCCGGCCAGACCATTCGCCTGGTGGGGCGGTCGCAAGGTGCCATGCTGCGTACATCGCCGTTGCAATTTCGTTCATGGGTCGATGCGCCGGGTCGCATTCAATGTCTCTGCGAGTATCCCGATCATCTGGAAGTGATTCATCGGCGCGAGGTCTTTCGAGCCGAGCTGCGAGCCGGTATGGAAGCGGCCGCAACGATAACGAACGGCGACAGCGTGTACGAGGGGGCGCTCTGCAACCTGTCACTGGGTGGTTGCATGGTGGCGTTGCCGTCCTCGTCGGCGGCGACCTTGGGCGATGATGAGCAGGTTGTTGTCTCTCTGACCCTGGCGTTTCCCAACGATCAACGCTTGACGTTGAGGACCCGTATCCGGCATGTACAGGTCGATGGTCAATCACATTCGGCTCGCCTGGGATGCCAGTTCATCGGTCTCGATAGCGACCAGGAACGCCGAGTCTGGTTCTATGTGCGTGAGATTGAACGCGAAAGTGCACGTCGTACCGCTCAGGAACCTGATTTACTGGCACCATCGCCGTTATTCGAGACGGCCGACCGTCGCCATGTTTCAACGCGCCCGCATGGCGCGCACTACGCCACACCGATGGCACGTCGTCTGGCTCACGTGTCGGGGTTTCTTAGCGGCCAGTTGCTCGACGTGCAGGCAGGACGAGACCTCGACTCCCGTGGCCTGTCGAAACAGGCGGATCAGCTCCTGACGTTGATGGAGGGCGATCGTGAAGGTCTGTTGTTTGCCTGTGTCTGTCAGACCTCCGAACCAGCCCTGGTTCAGCATGGGGTGTCGGTAGCCGTCCGCTTGGCCGACCTGGCTCGCGATGCCGGTATGCCGCGTGATACTCAGAAGGCATTGGTTGCGGCCAGCATGGTGCATGATTTTGGCAAGGCCCTGCTTCCCAGGGAGTTGCGCCAGACGCTGGCTGAAGCGCGTGAACTGGGAGACGAGGAATACCGTGCCATGATGGCCCATGTCGCCTTGATTCAGGAGCGGCTGGCCGTCTGCCGTTGGCTCGACGCCGACGTTAGCGCTTCCGTTGTCAGCGGTGTCAACGAGCGTCTCGATGGCAGCGGGTATCCGCAGGGGGTGACTTCCGCCAAGCTCGACGAGCTGGCTCGTATGGCCGCGATCGTCGATGTCATCGATGCCATGAGTCGCTACCGGGCCGATCGGCGAGCTCATGGCATCAGTGACATCTATCGCTACCTGTTGCACCATCCCGAACGATTCGATGCTCGCTGGATCCAGCGCTATGTGCATCGGTTCGGTGTGTTGCCGATCGGCAGTCTGGCACGTTTTTCTTCGGGTCAACTGGCCTGGATCCAGCGCCTGGATGCCAACGGGCGACCTCGCCAAGTACAACTCACCGATGCCGTACGCCCTCCGGATTCCCGTCTGGGTGACATCCTGCGCGATGATCAGTTGGTGACGTTGGGTGAAATCGAAGGCCTGGAAGTGGTGGATGCTGTCATGCCGGATGGCGAGAGTTCCTGACCCCATTCAACGAGTCTAGCGATCATGAGCGAGACCCTGGATATCTGGCAGTCGCGCTTCGAGCGGCTGCGCGCCAATAAGTGGTTCGAGGCGTTTGTCATTGCGATCATCATCCTCTCGGCGGTGTTGATCGGGGCCAAGACCTACGAGGAGGCGACACGCTTCGAGCAGGCGCTCTATTACTTCGACTGGGCGGTGACGCTGTTCTTCCTGGCCGAGATCCTCGTGAGAATGGCGGCTGAGCGGCACATCCGGGATTTCTTCCGCAGTGGATGGAATGTCTTCGATTTCCTGATCGTGGTCGCCAGCCTGGTGCCCCTCAACGATAGTGAAATGGTCCTGCTGGCGCGATTGCTACGCATCTTTCGTGTCTTGCGTCTGGTATCGATGATACCTGAGCTCAGAGTGCTGATGGCGGCATTGGTGAAGTCGATTCCGCGCATGGGCTATGTGGCGCTGCTGATGTTCATCATCTTCTATATTTATGCCGCCATCGGCAGCTTCCTGTTCGCGGAGGTCGATGAGTTCCTGTGGGGGAACATTGCCCTGGCCCTGCTGACTCTGTTCCGGGTGGCAACGTTCGAGGATTGGACGGACGTGCTCTACGATACCATGGAGTTGTATCCTTGGAGCTGGATCTACTTTCTCACGTTCCTGTTCCTGACCGCTTTCATCTTTCTCAACATGATGGTGGGCATCGTGCTCGATGTCATGCAGAAAGAAGGAGCACAGATGGAACTCGAGAGTGGCAAGGGTGAAGCGGCCGAGATGCAGGGGTTGCGTGACGATGTCAGGTCCATGCGCGATCAACTATCGCGCATGGAGGAAAAGCTGGAGCACCGTCGGGAGGTCCCCGATTGAGGAGGCAGCATGAGTATCGTCCGAGCGCTGGGGGTTCCCAGTTTTCTACCTCCCTATCTCCTTGAGCACCTGCAACGCAGTGGTGACGCCCGTTTACAGGTGTGCGTCCGCGATACCTTGCTTGATGACCGGCATTTCAGGGCCCGAGGCGGAACGACGCGCCTGCCTTCGCCAAGTGCCCAGCGAGGTCAGCCTGCGCGTTATATTCATTCGGCCGAACAGCAACGTACCTTGCCCGGTCGTTTGGTGCGGAGGGAAGGGCAGGAAGAGACTAGCGATCCGGCCGTTGACGAAGCTTATCGCTGGCTGGGAGCCACTTACCGGTTCTTTTGGGAGGTATTCGGGCGCCACTCCATCGATGATCGGGGAATGGCTTTGCTGGGCACCGTCCACTATGGCCGGCATTATGAAAATGCGTTCTGGGATGGTTCGCAAATGGTGTTCGGCGACGGTGATGGCGAGGTTTTCAATCGCTTCACCAGATCCCTGGAGGTCGTGGCTCACGAGTTGACGCATGGGGTGATCGAGCGCGACGCGTCGTTGACGTATCAAGGACAATCTGGGGCGCTCAACGAGTCGTTTGCCGATGTCTTTGGCAGCTTGGTCAAGCAGTATGACCGAGGTCAGACGGTCGAGGAGGCGGACTGGTTGATCGGCGCGGAACTCTTTACCGATCGAGTGAATGGCCGGGCCATGCGTTCAATGTCGAATCCCGGTAGTGCCTACGACGATCCTCTGCTGGGCCGTGATCCTCAACCCGGCCATATGGAGGATTTCGTCGAGACGCAGGAAGACAATGGTGGGGTGCACATCAACTCGGGGATACCCAACCGAGCTTTTTATCTGGTCGCCACGGCATTGGGGGGGTATGCCTGGAAAGAGGCGGGACAACTCTGGTATGACGCTCTCCATGATGCCCGACTGGCCCAGAATGACGACTTTCCATCGTTCGCCGAACTGACGATCACCATCGCCGGCGAGCGCCCGGGCTCGGGTAACCAATTGGAGCAAGCGGTTGTCGATGCCTGGCGGACGGTCGGGGTCGTGCCATGAACGAGGCCGTGGCACCGCGATTGACTCCCTGTAGCGTACTGATGCTGCATCGTGAGGGGGGCTTCGCTCATTTCCCGGGATTCTCCCGGCCACGGCAGATTCGTTGCGACCAATTGGATGCGGACCAGTTATCCTGGCTACAGGCACTGCTTGACGAACTGACACCGGCGGCTTCTGGTCGGACAATGTCATCGGGTAGGGACCGATGCGTGTGGCACCTTACCATCGACAACGGCCGGGTGCCGTCCTGGCATGTCGCTCTCGAGGAAGCGCAACTCCCGGAATGGCTCCTTCGGATATGGCGCCAGGCCGAGGTATCTCGAACGCCATGACATCGAAAAGGCGCAGCATTGCCTTGACAATCAGGCTCCAGCCTGATTTGCTTAAGGTATGAATACAGCATTTCATTATCTCAGCCTAGACCTACGACTACGACTAACCGATCTCTGAATAGGTCGGGCAATGCAGCCTGCATTGCATTTATCGCGTCAAGGTAAGCTGAGGTATAGAAATGTCTTCAACAGTTTCATCGATCATCAAGCATCCTATCGTGCGTGTGATGGCTGGTTTTGCTTGCCCATCATGCCGCTTTTGCTGCCTTTTTACTGACGCCCCGGTCAACGCTCCGTTGCCGGGGCGTCGTCGTTATGTTCCCGTGCCTGGTCATTTTCGTACCTAGAGCCCTCTGCCTGGAGATCGCGCCATGATGCTCAACGACCCTGCTTCCAAGTACCGTCCCTTCGTCGCCGTCGATCTGCCGGATCGACAATGGCCCAATCACCGTATCGAGACGCCTCCGCAATGGTGCAGCGTCGACATGCGCGATGGTAACCAGGCATTGATCGATCCCATGGATATGGAGCGCAAGCGCCGCTTCTTCGAGCTGCTTGTCGGGCTGGGGTTCAAACAGATCGAGGTGGGATTTCCGTCGGCCTCTCAGATCGATTTCGATTATGTGCGCGAACTGATCGATAACGATCTCATACCCGACGATGTCGCCATTCAGGTGTTGACTCAGGCTCGGCCGCATTTGATCGACCGGACGTTCGAGGCTCTTGCCGGGGCGAGAAAGGCGATCGTGCATGTCTACAACGCCACGGATCCGATGTTCCGTGAGGTCGTCTTCAAGGTCGACAAGCCGGAGTGCATCAAGATTGCGACCGACGCGACTTCCCGGATTCGCCAATTGATGGCGGATCATCCGGAGACCGACTGGACCTTTCAGTACTCGCCGGAGCTGTTCACGTCCACCGAGCTCGATTTTGCTGTCGAGATCGTCGAAGCGGTCATGGATACGTATGAACCCACGACCGACAAGCCGATGATCGTCAATCTGCCAGCGACGGTGGAGATGGCGACTCCCAATCACTACGCCGACCAGATCGAGTGGTTCTGTCGCCATGTCAAGAACCGCGATAGCCTGATCGTCAGCGTCCATCCCCATAATGACCGCGGAACGGGAATCGCGGCGGCCGAACTGGCAGTGATGGCGGGTGCCGATCGCGTCGAAGGCACGCTGTTCGGCAATGGCGAACGTACCGGTAACGTCGATATCGTCACCCTGGCGATGAACCTCTATACGCAGGGGGTGCATCCTGGGCTCGACTTTTCCAATATCACTCCCGTTATGCGCGAGGTGGAATATTGCAACCAATTGCCGGTGCATCCACGCCATCCGTATGTGGGAGATCTGGTATTCACGGCCTTCTCGGGATCGCATCAGGACGCGATCAAGAAAGGCATGAATGAGCGTCGTCAGCATCCTGATGCGATGTGGGACGTGCCGTATCTGCCTATCGATCCGATGGACGTCGGGCGCAGTTACGAAGCTGTGATTCGCGTCAACAGCCAGTCCGGCAAAGGGGGTGTTTCCTACCTGCTCGAACAGGAGCACGGCATTGAACTGCCGCGCCGCTTGTCCATCGAGTTCAGTCAGGTGGTGCAGGAAGTGGCCGAGCGTACCGGCAAGGAAATTACGTCGCGGATGATCTTTCAGGTATTTGCCGATGAGTATCTTGATGCCGATCAGCCGTATGCGTTGATCAGCCACCGCCTGTCTTCCGATCCCGATAGCCCGCATGTGCGTATGGAAGCGATTATCGAGGCACAGGGCGAACGCCAGACCATCGTCGGGGAAGGCAATGGACCACTGGCCGCCTTCATCAAGGCATTGGCGGCGCATGGCGTGGATGCCGAAATCATCGATTATCACGAACACTCCCGAGGCCAGGGCTCGGATGCGGAAGCGATTGCCTATGTCGAAGTCCGCCTCGATGGCAAGGCGGTCTTCGGTGTCGGTATCGACGGCAGTATCACCAGTGCTTCCATGAAAGGCGTGATCAGTGCCCTCAATCGTCACTTGTCGACGACGGAGAAAGTCGCCCCCAATGTCACGGCCGAGACACTGACCTGAGGATAGCGCGAAGGGGGGGCGGCGCCCTCCCTTTCTCTGTCGCTGCTCGTCTACAAGGCTGTCTTGCTCGCTTCTCCCGGAATTTCGCGCACCAGCCGTGGCATCAGAAAGCCGGGCAAGCG
This sequence comes from Aidingimonas lacisalsi, assembly GCF_008079445.1. Taxonomy (GTDB): domain Bacteria; phylum Pseudomonadota; class Gammaproteobacteria; order Pseudomonadales; family Halomonadaceae; genus Aidingimonas; species Aidingimonas lacisalsi. The sequence goes on from NZ_VRYH01000006.1 coordinate 19,519, forward strand.
GGTGCGCAATTCGTCGATCAAGCGGCGTGCGCCATCATCGGACACGTTGAAATGTGCAGCGCCGCTGACGGGGTCCAGTACATGCAGGTAGTACGGCAGGATACCGGCGTTGAAGAGCCGTTCCGACAGCGCTTCCAGGTCATCGACGCTGTCATTGATGTCGTGGAGCAGGACGCTCTGGTTGAGCAGGGTCACGCCGAGTGCCTTGAGCCGGGCACAGGCAGTGATGACGGCATCATCGATTTCATTGGCATGATTGATGTGTAATACCACAACGGTTTGAAGCCGTGTCCGCGCAAGCCAGTCGAGCAGGGCGTCGTCGACGCGATCGGGAATGACGACCGGCAGGCGGGTATGGATACGCAGGCGTCTCAAATGGGGGATGTCAGCCAGCTGTTCGACGAGCCAACTCAACTGACGGTCGTTGGCGGCCAGTGGATCCCCCCCGGAAAGAATCGCTTCACGTATACTGTCATCCCGCCGTAAGTAAGCCAGGCTGTCCCGCCATTGTGCGCGTGACGGTGAATTCTCCTGGTAGGGGAAGTGGCGACGGAAGCAGTAACGACAATTGATGGCGCAGGCGGGGCTGGCGATCAATAGAACCCGGCCATGGTATTTGTGGATCACGCCCTGACGTGGTGTCTGCGTGGCTTCATCGAGAGGGTCGGTGATGAAGCCTGCAACCGTGTCATCTTCGACGTGGCGTGGCAGAACCTGGCGCAGCAATGGGTCCTGGGGGTCGCCGGGGCGAATTCGCTGGAGATAGGCTTCAGGAACGCGTACCTCGAACAGGGCGTGTCCTCGTTCGGCGCCGGCTAGCCAGCTAGGCTCCAGACCGACTCGACGGCATAGTTCCCGGGGATCACGGATGGCTTGGGCGAGTTGGGTTTGCCAACCGAGGGCCGGCTCATCGCGGGTCGCGATAGTATTGGTCTGCACATTGGCTGGGCTTCGGGTTATCATGCGACACCAGTTACGAAAGGCGAGCAAGGCTCGTTGGACATTCAGCAGCACGGGCATTGAACCCGTCGGCATTTAGTAGCGAGGGATCATGGCAAGCTATTCTACCAATGAATTCAAGGGCGGTCTGAAAGTCATGCTCGATGGCGATCCCTGTGCCATCGTCGAAAATGAATTCGTCAAACCCGGCAAGGGGCAGGCCTTCAACCGGGTCAAACTGCGCAACCTGATGACCGGCAGGGTCTGGGAGCGTACGTTCAAGTCCGGTGAGTCCCTCGAAGCCGCTGATGTGCTCGAACTCGAGATGGAGTATCTCTATACCGACGGTGAGATGTGGTACTTCATGCTCAATGACGGTTCGTTCGAGCAGTACCCGGTAGAGAAACGGGCTCTGGGCGATACCGAGAAGTGGCTCAAGGAGCAGGTGGTCTACACCGTCACGCTCTGGAACGACAATGTCATCAATGTCACACCACCGAATTTCATCGAGCTGGAAGTCGTCGAAACCGATCCGGGCGTCAAGGGCGATACCGCTCAGGGTGGCTCCAAGCCGGCTACGCTCTCTTCCGGTGCTGTGGCGCGTGTGCCCTTGTTCATCAACGAAGGGGAGGTGTTGAAGATAGACACGCGGACCGGGGAGTATGTCGGTCGCGCCTGAATCTCTTGCTGCACCCGGCCATACAGGGATGAGCGATGTCCCAAACTGACTGGCAACCGACGGCATCCATCGAGACGCTTCGAGAGCGGGCGCGCTTGCTGGCCCATACAAGGGCATTCTTCGCTGAGCGCGGGGTGTTGGAGGTGGAAACGCCGGTGTTGGGACATGGCGGAAGTACTGATGTGCACCTGCAGTCGTTGAGCTGCGAGGCGATGACGGATGCAGGGCAGGAGCGCCTATGGCTGCAAACGTCGCCTGAGTTTCATATGAAGCGGCTCCTGGCGGCGGGTAGCGGCCCGATTTTCCAGCTTTCGCGTAGCTTTCGCGACGGCGAGGTCGGGCGGCGACATAACCTCGAGTTCACCATGCTGGAGTGGTATCGGCCAGGCTTGGATCTGGAGGGCATGATTGCCGAGGTCGAGTCGCTGATCCGTCATGTGCTGCCATTCGATCCCGGACCATGCCGGCACTACCGTTATCGCGACCTGTTTCGCGACCGGCTCGGTATCGACCCGCTGACTCGTTCTCTGACCGAATTACGGGATTGCGCATCCCGGCATGGTGGGCTGGACATGAGCCAGGAAGGTCGTGATGACTGCCTGGATCTCTTGATGAGCCTCATTATCGAGCCGGATCTGGGGCAACAGTGTGTGGCGGTGGTGACTGACTATCCGGCCAGTCAAGCTGCATTGGCGCGCCATCATCGCGATGCTGAAGATGGCAGTCTGGTAGCGGCACGTTTCGAAGTTTACCTGGCGGGCCTGGAATTGGCCAATGGGTATGACGAACTCACCGATCCGCAGGAGCAGGCAGCGCGTTTTGCCGACGACAATGCGCGTCGACGGCAGCTCGGTAAGCGGGAAGTGGCGCCAGATCAGCGATTGCTGGCGGCTCTGGAAGCCGGTCTGCCGATTGGCAGCGGCGTTGCCTTGGGGTTGGACCGCCTGTTACAACTCGCCTTGGGAAAAGCATGCGTGCGCGAGGTGATGGCATTTTCCACATCGAATTGCTGACGCCACAGTGGCTCTGAAGCGTCGGTGCTGCGCCTCTCTTCAGGAGTCTTTGCTGGAGCTCGTGGGGAGCGCTTGATCGAGCCGTTCTCCCATGGCGACCTGGGTATCGCCGCCGAGCTCGTCGAAGGTAACCTCGTTACCGAAGCAGACCACGACAGTGGAGCCGAGCTTGAAACGGCCCATTTCCCTGCCTTTCTCGAGCGTGATGGGGGCATCGAAGCGAATGGACTGCACTTGGTCCGATTGTGGTGTCACCTGGCCTGCCCAGACGGTTTCGATGGCGGCAACGATCATGGCTCCGACCAGTACCATGGCCATGGGTCCCTCCTCGGTATCGAACACGCACACCAGTCGTTCGTTTCGGGCAAACAGGTTGGGGACATGATCGGCCGTCGCCTGGTTCACGGAAAATATCCGGCCGGGCACATACACCATTTCCCGTAGCGTTCCCGTGACAGGCATATGGACGCGATGATAATCCTTGGGCGATAAGTAGATAGTGGCAAAGCTGCCCTGGCGAAATGGGGCTGCCCGCCGCATGTCACCGCCCAATAGACTGGTGATCGAATAGGCTTGTCCTTTTGCCTGAATCAGTGTCCCGTGATGAGTTCGCCCCGCTTGCGACAGTGTGCCATCGGCAGGAGAGACGATCCCGTTGCCGATTGGGCGGGCATCGGCTTTCAGTGCACGGGTAAAGAAATCATTGAAGGTGGCGTAGGCGCCTGGATCCGGTTCCAGAGCCTGGCTCATGTCGACCTGAAATCGGCGGATAAAGGCGGTGATGAGCAGTCGCTTGAGCCAGTCGATACGTGTATCGGCCAGCATCCCCACGACACGTGAAATGAGGTGGTGGGGGAGAGGGTATTGAATCAGGGCAAAGAGTTTGGCGCGTGACAAGGAGATGTACTCTGGTTCGGGCTTCGGGCTTCGGGCTTCGGGCTTCGGGCTTCGGGCTTCGGGCTTCGGCATGGCTTGCGAAGCCCGTCATGCTATCAGCGTTCGATCGGTGTGTCGTCGCGATTGCCCCACTCCTGCCATGAACCCGGGTAAGCGCGCATGCGCTCTATGCCCAATGCCTTGCCGACCAGCCAGGTGAATCCGCTGCGATGATGACTTTGGCAATGGGTGACCACCTCCATGTCCGGGGTGATCCCCATGGCTTCCAGCTCGGTGACGAGTTCGACGTAATCGCGGATACGTAAGGCCCGCTCACGATCCATGGCATCGGTCCATTCCATATTCACGGCACCGGGAATATGGCCGAGATGACGGTTCTGACCCTTTTCTCCATCGTATTCTGCCGGCGAGCGAGCATCCCAGATGGCCAGTCCTTTCTCGCCTAGTCGTTCCTGCAGGCTTTCTCGGTCGATAGTGACGGCGGGATTGAGTATTTCGGCCCGGTAATCACTGGGTACGGGCGAATCGTCACCGACCGATTGCGGTAATCCTTCGGCACGCCAGGCATGAATGCCACCATTCAGATAGGAGTAGCGCTCGTGCCCGATCAGCTCCAGTGTCCAGAGCAGCCGTCCTGCCCAGCCGCCGCCTTCGTCGTCGTAGGCGACGACATGGCTGTCGCGTGTCAGGCCCAGCGATGAGAACAACGCCGACAATGCTTCGGTATCAGGCACCTCGGTGGGAATGTCCCCGCTGCCGCGCAACAGTCGCCGATGATCGAGAAACACGGCCCCTGGGACGTGCCCCTCGGCGTAGTTCTCGGGTTTCAAGGGAACATCGATGATCAGCAGTTCGGGGTTGTCGAGATGAGCTGCCAACTGATCGGGTTCGACGATCAGAGGGAGCAGGTTGTCTTCTGAACTCATGAGGAACTCCTCGATGGTGGAGAGAGCGTCTTGGCTCTGTCTATAAAATGACTGCGCTCGCCCAATACGGCGTTAAACGTCGGCTCACAATGCCTATCCACGCTAGGACAAGCCCGCCTCTGTGCCGATGTTTGCCTGATCTGGCCATCGCTCGTCGATCGTTCAGACAGACCTTGGAATAATATGCTAATGATGGCATAAGCGCAGCCGGATGGCACAAGCCATGGCTCATGTTCGCCGTTCGCCAGTCAGTCATGGATGCCAAGACTGCCCAGGATGCGCCGGTAACTGGCGAAGCGCTCGGGATGAATATCCCCGCGCTCGACGGCAGCGAGTAGGGCGCAACCGGGTTCGTGCTGATGCCGGCAATCGCGAAAGCGGCATTGGCCAAGGAATGGACGGAATTCGATGAACCCCTCCGTGACTTGTTGCGCATCGAGATGACCCAACCCGAACTCGCGGATGCCGGGGGAGTCGATCAGTTCTCCACCGGTGGGCAATGGATAGAGTTGAGCGGTCGTGGTCGTATGCGTTCCTTTACGAGCATCACCGGAAAGCGCTCCGATCCGCAGTGATGTGTCGGGAAGCATGCGGTCGATAAGTGAGGACTTACCCACCCCACTCTGGCCGACAAATACGGATGTCTTGTCGGTCAACTGTCGGTACAGATCGTCGAGCCCCGCGCTTTGCGCCGTCGTCGCCCGGATAGTGGGATAGCCAAGTGCTGCGTAACGCGACAACAAGGGGGCGAGTTCGCCACGCTCGCCTGGCAGCAGGTCGCACTTGTTGAGTACCAGCACCGGTGGAATACCTGTCGCTTCGGCAGCAACCAGATAGCGATCGATCAGATTGGGGTGGGGTTCCGGTTCGACCGCAAACACGATCAGTATCTGGTCGATATTGGCCGCCACGGGTTTTAGCTGTCCCCGTGCATCCGGACGCTCCAGGACGTTGCTGCGTTCTGTGCGAGCGACGACGACGCCGCTGTCGTCGTCGGCAGCACGCCAGACGACATGATCGCCGGTCACCAATCCGTCAAGGTTGGCGCGTAGGTGGCAGCGATGATGGTGGCCGTCGTCGGCGGCACGGACCTCAAGACTGTGGCCGAAGTGAGCGATTACTCGCCCTTCGCGCTCGGCACCGAGCTCGCCTGCCATGAGCCGCGAGGAGTCTGCCTGATCCCGTTTTGTAGCTCGGGTCGCACGTTCGGCCTGGATCTTTTCGATTCGCCAGCGTTGCTGGCGAGTCAGTTTGCGTTTGTTCATTCGCACCCAAAGCTTTGTACAATAGACTCGAATTCTACCCAGAGGCAGGGGGTGTTGTCCGCCTGCAACGTCAAGGAGAGCCGGATGTCTCAACCACAAGCCCCACGTGATGATCTACTGGTCTGGATCGACCTGGAAATGACTGGGCTGGATCCTGAACGCGAACGTATCATCGAAGTGGCGACCTTGATTACCGACAATCATTTGAATCTGATTGCCGAAGGACCGGTCATTGCCGTTCATCAGCCCGATGCATTGCTTGACGGGATGGACTCGTGGAATCGTAAGACGCACGGCGAGTCGGGGTTGATCGAGCGCGTCAAGGAGAGCGCCACCGATACTGCCGACGCCGAACGTTTGACGCTCGACTTTCTGAAGACCCATGTCAAACCTGGATCGTCACCGGTATGCGGCAATAGTGTGCATCAGGATCGTCGTTTTCTCGAACGTGAGATGCCCAATCTGCTGACGTTTTTCCACTACCGTAACCTGGATGTCTCTACGGTGAAGGAGCTCGCCAGGCGTTGGAACCCCAGTGCCTTGAAAGGATTTGAAAAGCGCAACGCTCACCAAGCGCTCGATGACATCCGGGAATCGGTCGCTGAGCTGGCGCACTATCGAGACACGTTCATACGCCTGGTGCCAACCAGTGACGAAGAAGAGTGAGGACGAGTGCTGGTGCCGTTCGTCACCCTTTCGCAATCATCCGTTGCCGCTTTTCCGTCTGACGTGCGAGTGCCCAGCGAACGTGCTCACGCACGAGGTCGGAAGGGTAAGCAAGCCGGGCCCGTAGTGCGGCTTCGACTTCCGTACTCCAGGGGGCGTTTCCCAGCCCCACCGCCAGGTTACGCAACCAGCGTTCATAGCCGATGCGGCGGATCGGGCTGCCTTCGGTCTTGGCCAGGAACTCTTCACGGCTCCAGCCAAAGAGCGTGATCAGGTCAATGCGATCGAGATCATGTCGAGGGGCAAAGTCGCCCTCGTCACTGACTCGTGTAAAACGCGTGAAAGGACAGACGAGCTGGCAGTCGTCGCAGCCGTAGACACGATTGCCGATCGCTTCGCGGTATTGCTCGGGGATGCTGCCTGGCAATTCGATGGTCAGGTAGGAGATGCAACGGCGTGAATCGACCACCTTGTCATCCACGATGGCACCGGTAGGGCAGGCGGTCTGGCATGACGAGCAACTGCCGCAGTGCTCGGCCTCGAAGGGTTGATCCACGGGCAGCGGAAGATTCGTATAAAGTTCCCCGAGGAAAAACAGTGACCCCGCTTGCGGGTTGAGGAGCATCGAGTTCTTGCCGAACCAGCCAAGTCCGGCTTTTTGCGCAAGTGCTCGCTCCATGACCGGTGCCGAGTCGACAAAGGCACGATAGCCGAACTGGCCGACCTCGTCTTCGATGAGCTTGGCCAGTTGCGCCAGACGCTTGCGTATGACTTTGTGGTAGTCGCGCCCTACGGCATAACGCGAGATATAAGCACGTTCCGGTTGTCCTAGCACTTTGGTGGTTTCGACTTCCGGAGGGAGGTAGTCCATGCGGACACTGATGACGCGTATCGTGCCGGGTACCAGTTCGGCCGGCCGTGTTCGTTTGCGACCGTGCTTGGCCATGAAGTGCATCTCACCGTGATAGCCATTCGCCAGCCAGCGCTCGTGATAGCGTTCGTGTGTCTCAAGATCGGTATCGGTGATGCCGACTTGCTGAAATCCTAGCTCGCGCCCCCAAGTCTTGATGAGGACGGCGAGTTCGTTGAGATCAGCATCATTCAGTTGGCGTTCGGCGGCGGATGACATGATAGTGAAAATATCGTGGTGTTGTACGGTCCGTACTTTGGCTGGCGCGGTGCTCACCCTACACTAGTACAAGACCCTCATGCCATGCACGGAGACGCATATGTCGACCTTGTCATCATCACTGTATCTGGCGGAACAAGTGCGTGAGCTGGATCGTCGCACCATTGCCGAAGAGATGAATGGTGACGGTTTCGCGCTGATGAAGCGAGCGGGACGGTCGGCGTATCGGGCCTTGCGGCGGCGTTGGCCGCAGGTCAGGCGGGTAACGATTGCCTGTGGTGCCGGAAACAATGCCGGGGATGGTTATGTCGTGGCGGCGTTGGCTGCCGCTGATGGCCTGGATGTGCAGTTACTGGCCTTGCGTGATCCTGCGTCGCTGTCCGGCGATGCGGGGAGAGCTGTTACCATGGCCGGCGATGCCGGCGTCGAGGCCCTCGCCTGGCAGGCTGACACGCCTCTCGAAGGGGAGGTCATCGTCGATGCCCTGTTAGGCACCGGACTTGATGGAGCGGTACGCGAGCCTTACGTCGGTGCCATCAGGGCGATCAATGAAAGCCGTTTGCCGGTGCTGGCTGTCGATATTCCTTCCGGTCTGTCGGCGGATACCGGAGTGGTGCTGGGGACGGCCGTCAGGGCCACGATGACGGTCACCTTCATTGCCGATAAGCTCGGCCTGCATACGGGGGCAGGCCCGGCCCATGTCGGTGAGCATCGGCTGGATACGCTGGAGGTCATGGCGCCATCGCATGCCGATCTGATACCAGTGGCACGGCTGCTTTCATCGACACAACTGGCGGCATGGTTGCCGCCGCGTCTTGCCGATGGACATAAAGGCGATTACGGCCATGTGATGGTCGTAGGGGGGGCACCAGGATTCGGCGGCGCTGCGCTGCTGGCTAGCCGTGCTGCGGCGCGACTCGGTGCCGGGAAAGTCAGCCTGGCGACCGCGCCGGAACATGTGACTGCCAGTCTCGTGTCCTGTCCTGAGGTCATGGTGCATGGGGTGCGCAGCGTCAGCGAACTGACGCCCTTGCTCCACGGTGCGGACGTGATAGCCGTGGGACCGGGCCTTGGAACGGGAGCCTGGGGACAAGGCATGCTCCAGGGCGTGTTGGATGCCGGCCGTCCTCTGGTCGTGGATGCCGATGCAATCAATTTGCTGGCGGCCACTGCGACGGTGATGAACCGGGATGACTGGATTCTCACGCCTCACCCAGGGGAAGCGGCACGGTTGCTGGGTTGGCAGGCCGATGATGTTCAAGCCGACCGGGTGGTAGCGGTACGACGCTTGCAGCAAGCGTGTGGTGGTGTGGTGGTGCTCAAAGGCAGCGGGACACTGGTTGGCGATGGTCGTGACATCATGGTCTGTCCCTATGGTAACCCGGGCATGGGGAGTGGTGGCATGGGGGATGTGCTCACCGGCATGATAGCGGCCATGGCGGCGCAGGGGTTGTCGCTTGAGCGAGCGGCTTGCGCGGGTGTGATAGTGCACTCGCTGGCAGCGGACGATGCGGCGCATGAAGGCGGTCAACGTGGCTTGCTGGCCAGTGATCTGGCATCCTATGCGCGTTTATGGATCAACCGGCAGGTGCATGGCCCACCTGGCTCGGCCTGATGGAGGATACACTGCCCGATGGAAGACGTGATTCTCCCCGACGAAAATGCTCAGGTCCGCTTCGGCGAGGCTCTGGGTGAGGCGCTTCAAGGTCAGGGGCTGGTGTATCTCGAGGGAGATCTGGGGGCCGGCAAGACGACGCTGACTCGAGGCGTGCTGCGTGCATACGGTCACACTGGTGCGGTCAAGAGCCCGACCTATACGTTGGTGGAGCCCTATCAACTGGCTCGGGTCACTCTCTATCATTTCGATCTGTACCGGTTGGGTGATCCGGAAGAATTGGAGTTCATGGGAGCCCGCGACTTGTTGGGAGAAGGCAATGTGAGCCTGGTCGAATGGCCAGGACGTGGCGAAGGGTGGTTGCCGCTCCCGGACCTCTGGTTGCACTTGGGTGTGATGGCGCCGGGACGCCGAGTGTCCATGGTGGCATACAGTGAACACGGCAAGCTGACGTTACAGCAGCTTACCGAGAACCTGGCATACGTATATGGCCCTACCAAGGTGAGTCATGGAACGTCATAGGGCGCGTCGTAGCATGGGTGTGAAATATCGCGGTGATGGACAGAGTCCCGACAGGTCTCCGGTGCGTGGCGGGGCATACCGTCGAGTCGGCTGGTCAACGCTGCTGTTGGCCATCGTATTGATGCCATGGTCGGCCCTGGCGGAGGCTGCGCAGGTGGACAATGTGCGTCTGTGGGCGGCACCGGACCATGCGCGACTCGTCTTTGACCTGTCGGAAGCCGCGGATGCCAATGTCTTCATGCTCGATGATCCGGAGCGACTGGTCATCGATCTCGATGATAGTCGTCTGAAGGCGGATATCGACGGTCTCGATCTTGAGGGCAGTGCCATCAGCGGCATCCGAACGGGCGTCCGTGAGGGCGATGACCTGCGTGTGGTTCTGGATCTGGAGAGACCCATCGAACCGCGCAATTTCTCCCTGGCCCCCAATGATCAGTATGGCCACCGTCTCGTCGTGGATCTGGAGTACCCTGGCGAGAGTGCCGTTCAGGATCCCATTGATCCCATCGAGGCGATGATCCGTGAGCAGGAGATCGCTGCCGATAGGGCGCAGGCCCAGCACCGGATGGAAGGACGCGACGGCGAAGAGGCGGCGGTCGATGCACTGCAACAGGCGCAGCCTCACCCCAAACGCGATATCATCATTGCCATCGATGCCGGGCACGGTGGTGAAGATCCCGGGGCCATTGGCCCGAGTGGTACGCGTGAAAAGGATGTCGTGCTCGATATCGCGACTCGGTTGCAGCGTCGGGTCAATGACGCCGAAGGGTTCAAGGCAGTGATGATCCGTGATGATGATTATTATGTGGGACTGCGTGAGCGAACACGAATAGCGCGACAGCAGAAAGCGGATTTCTTCGTGTCGCTTCATGCTGATGCATTTCGCAGCTCTCAACCCCATGGCAGTTCGGTGTTTGCCTTGTCGCAACGCGGTGCGACGTCAGAGACGGCCAAGTGGTTGGCAGAGAGTGAAAACCAGGCCGATCTCATCGGTGGCGTCGACGGCAATCTGTCGCTGGATGACAAGGATGAAGTGCTGCGTGGTGTCCTGCTGGATTTGACGATGACGGCGACCTTGAATGATTCACTGTCCATCGGGGACCGGGTCCTGGGTCAGTTGGGGCAAGTCAATCATCTGCATAAGTCCCAAGTGGAACAGGCGGGGTTCATGGTCCTGAAATCGCCGGATATTCCTTCGTTACTGGTAGAGACCGGCTTCATTTCCAATCCCGATGAGGAGCGACGGCTCTTGGACCCTGCCCATCAGGCCGAGATGGCCGATGCGATATTCTCCGGTATGCTGACTCATTTTGAGAACAACCCACCGCCGACGAGTCTGCTTGCCTGGCAACGGGACCAGAACCGCGGGGAATCCAACAATGAGTACCGTATCCAGCCTGGCGATACCCTGTCGGAAATTGCATCACGGCATCAGGTGCCTGTAGCACAACTCAGGCAGGTCAACGAGATCAACGGTGATATCATTAGAGTCGGTCAGGTGCTGCAGATACCCAACTCATAGCCTGTCCTCCATCATCGAGTGGCGCCATGGCTTCCCGAAGCGTTTCGGCATGTGGCGTCGCTCTTTACCCCGATGTGGAACGATATGTCCGAGCACCGATACATACGTACTCTCGACCCCCGTTTATCCAACCAGATCGCCGCCGGAGAAGTGGTCGAGCGACCGGCGTCCGTGGTCAAGGAACTCGTCGAAAATGCAATCGATGCCGGCAGCGAGCGAATCGACATCGAGCTGGAAAATGGTGGTACACGCCTGATTCGCATACGCGATGATGGTGGAGGCATCGCCGAGGAGGATTTGCATCTGGCCCTGTCGCGGCATGCAACCAGCAAGATTGCATCGCTGGAGGATCTGGAAGGCGTCGCGAGTCTTGGCTTTCGAGGTGAGGCATTGGCGTCGATCAGTTCGGTGTCACGCCTTGAACTTGTCTCCAACATCCACGCTGACCCACAGCAGGGTTGGCGCGTCGTCGCTGAAGGGCGGCAGATGGAGCCGCGTTTATCACCGGCGCCCCATCCGCGCGGTACCTCGGTCACCGTGCGCGATCTGTTTTTCAATACGCCGGCGCGTCGCAAGTTTCTGCGTACAGAAAAGACCGAATTCGGCCATGTGGAAGAGGCCTTTCGCCGTTTGGCGCTGTCGCGATTCGATATCGGCCTGACTTTGAAGCATCAACAGAAGACGCTCCATCAGCTACGCCCAGGGAACGATACGGCAGCTCATGAGCGCCGTGTGTCGGCATTATTGGGTTCCAGGTTTCTCGACAATGCCCTGCATCTGGATATGGAAACCGGTGGGATGCGCCTCTGGGGGTGGGTCGGTTTGCCGACACATTCCCGTGCTCAGGCCGATCAGCAATATTTCTTCGTCAACCGTCGCGTCGTGCGCGACCGACTGGTCGCGCATGCCATCCGTCAAGCGTATCGCGACGTCCTGTTTCACGGTCGCCATCCGGTCTTCGTGCTGTATCTGGAGGTCGACCCTGCGGTGGTGGACGTCAATGTCCATCCGACCAAGCACGAGGTTCGTTTTCGTGACGGACGCATGGTCCATGACTTTCTCTTTTCCAGTCTGCATCGGGCACTGGGCGAAGCCAAGCCCAGTGCCGAGTCTCAGGAAACGCCGGCGGACGATGCGGCAGGAGACGCTGACAAGTCGCCCAGCGACGCAACGCAACCGGCGTCGCCACAATGGCAACAACAGCCCATGGCCTTGAACTCAGGAAGCGATACCTCAAGACCGACCGCCAACCGCGTACGCCAGTTCATGGCCGGGTATCAGGCGTTGCATCCCGATCACGAGGAAAGCTTGCTGACACCGCAGGCTGGACCCTCCGCTGACACGCCAAGGCGCGAGGTGGAACGTGAGGCCGAGATGCCGAGCGCGGACGCTGCGGCATGGCCGGCACCGGATGACGCCACGCAGGCGCCACCGCTCGGATATGCGGTTGCGCAACTGCACGGTGTCTATATCCTGTCGCAGAGTCCGCGTGGCCTGGTACTGGTCGACATGCATGCCGCTCATGAACGAATCACCTATGAGCGGATGAAGGCTCAGGTTCATGGTGGCCAGCTCGACGCACAGGCGCTGCTGATGCCGGTTTCCATCGCGGTAACTGCACAGGAAGCGGAGACCGCCGAGCGTGAGCGTGACGCTTTCACGCGTCTAGGGGTCGAGCTCGATGCGGCCGGTCCCGAAACGTTGCTGGTGCGACAGTTACCTGCGATGTTGGCCGACGCTGATGTCGAGCCACTGATTCGCGATATGCTGAGTGAGTTGGAGCGTTATGGGCGCTCGGATCGCTTGCAGGCACATATCGACGATATACTGTCGACCATGGCCTGTCATGGAAGCGTCAGAGCCAATCGTCACCTGACACTACCCGAGATGAATGCCTTGCTGCGCGACATGGAGCGTACAGAGCGCAGTGGCCAGTGTAATCATGGCCGCCCAACCTGGTGTGAAATGACCATGAATCAACTCGACAAACTCTTCCTGCGTGGCCAATGAACGCTGGTGATTCTCGTCCTTTGGCGATATTCCTGATGGGAGCCACGGCATCCGGCAAGACGGACTTGGCCATCGAACTCCAGGAGCGGTTCGATTGTGAGCTCATCAGTGTCGATTCGGCGATGGTCTATCGTGGCATGGACATCGGTACGGCCAAGCCGAGCCGGAACGAGCTGGCGCGTGCTCCCCACCGTCTTATCGATATACGTGAGCCTTCCGAACCCTATTCGGTGGCGGAGTTTCGTGAGGATGCGCGTCACGAAATGCGACAAATTACCGCATCAGGGAGAGTGCCTCTGCTCGTCGGGGGAAGCATGCTTTATTACAAGCATCTGGTCGATGGAGTTGCCAACTTGCCCTCGGCCGATGCCGAGGTCAGGCAGAGGCTTCAGGCATGGAGTGAGCAAGAGGGGCTGGGGGCGCTACATGCCGAGCTGGCCCGCGTCGATCCACCGTCGGCCGCGCGGATCGGCGACAATGATCCTCAGCGCCTGATGCGTGCTCTGGAGGTCTATCGCTTGACCGGGAGGCCCCTGAGTGAACTGTGGCGTGAACAACGTCCTGAAACCTTCCCGTGGCGTATACTGTCGATAGGGTTGGCTCCCGCTGATCGCCGGGTTCTGCATGAGCGTATCGCGAACCGCTTTACCCGCATGCTCGACAATGGATTTCTCGATGAGGTTGGCGCGTTGCGTGAGCGGGGAGACCTTCACTTGGGGCTGCCGTCGATGAAGAGCGTTGGTTACCGTCAGGCCTGGGAATATCTCGATGGCTATGGTGATCTTGAAACGCTTCATCAGCGGGGGGTGATAGCAACGCGGCAACTGGCCAAGCGCCAGATTACCTGGATGCGAGGATGGAAAGGGTTGCACTGGGTGGATGCGCAACGTAAAGAAGCGTTTCCCGAGGTGTTGAAGATCGTGCGCGCAAGCACCACATAGCGTAACATGGCAGGTTCGATCGGACGGCCATGGCCTATAGACGATTTCTTGCGCCGGTCCGTCATAGAGACTCGGCGAACGAGAAGAACGACATCAATCAAAGAGACAGTTTAGGGAGAGCAAAATGTCCAAAGGGCAGTCCCTTCAAGATCCGTACCTGAACATTCTGCGCAAGGAGCGCATTCCGGTATCGATTTTCCTGGTCAATGGCATCAAGTTGCAGGGGCAGATCGAATCCTTCGATCAGTTCGTCATTCTTCTGCGCAATACCGTTAGTCAGATGGTTTACAAGCACGCTATCTCAACGGTGGTGCCGTCGCGTAGTGTAAGATTGCCGGCTCAGGACCCTGCGGCGCCTGAGGAAAGTTGATCGCGAGGTAATGATTGTTTTTTGAGCGACCCGATGTCGGCGAGACGGCGATACTCGTCCATATTGATTTTCAGGACGACCAGGCGCGTGAAGACTCGGGAGAATTTCTCGAATTGGTGCGCTCCGCTGGAGCCGAACCGCTATCGATGATGAACGGGAGTCGGCGTCGCCCCGACTCCCGTACCTTTATCGGCAGTGGCAAGCTGGATGAACTGCGCGAACGTCTGATCGAGCATCGTGCCGAGTTGGTGATTTTCAATCATGCGCTCAGCCCCTCGCAGGAGCGAAACCTGGAACGCGAGCTGAAGTGCCGAGTCTTGGACCGGACTGGCTTGATTCTGGATATTTTTGCCCAGCGTGCACGTACCCACGAGGGGAAGCTGCAGGTGGAGCTGGCGCAACTCGAATACATGTCGACTCGACTAGTACGGGGTTGGACACACCTTGAGCGCCAGAAGGGGGGGATCGGGCTGCGCGGGCCTGGGGAAACTCAGCTCGAAACCGACCGCCGTCTGTTGCGTGGGCGTATCAAGGCGATCCATAAACGGCTCGACAAAGTGCGTAGCCAGCGTGGCCAGAACCGCCGTGCTCGTGCTCGTGCCGAAATTCCCAGCGTGTCGTTGGTCGGGTATACCAATGCTGGCAAGTCGACGCTGTTCAATACCATGACGCAGTCGTCGGTCTATGCGGCGGATCAGTTGTTCGCGACGCTGGATCCGACATTGCGGCGTCTTGAAATCGCGGATGTGGGTCCCGTCGTCCTGGCCGATACCGTCGGGTTCATCAGACATTTGCCCCACAAGTTGGTCGAAGCGTTTCAGGCAACCTTGCAGGAAGCCGCCGAAGCCTCCTTGTTGGTGCATGTTATCGATGCGGCGGACCCCGACCGGGAATACAACGTTGAACAGGTCCAGGGCGTGCTACAGGAAATCGGTGCCGAAGGCGTACCGACGCTGCTGGTCATGAACAAGATAGATCTGTTCGATTCAGCACCACGCATCGAGCGTGACGGAACAGGGATGCCTGAATCCGTATGGCTGTCGGCACAGCGGGGTCAGGGGATCGATCTACTCAATCAGGCGCTTTCCGAGTGTCTGGCCGAGGATGTGCTGGATACCCATTTGACGTTGTCGCCCACTCAAGGACGGTTACGAGCCGGGTTGCATGAATTAGGCGCCGTCAATGAAGAACATTTTGATGAACAAGGCCGAAGTCTACTGGACATCCGCCTCCCCAAACGTGATTTCATGCAACTGCTGTCACGCTTGGATGAAAATGCCGATGACTATTTGTCGTCGGAACAACGTGACAAACCGGTCTGGGAACCCTGATGATGCGGGATGCATCCAGGGAGTTCATGCTCGGTAACGCAAAGCGCAACCAATAGCGCGGTATGCGATGTTGCGGCGTACCGCTGTGACTGATGTCTACGGGTCGAGTAACGCAACGCCTATAGTGGAGAGGACGTATGGCTTGGAACGAGCCTGGCGGTGGTAATCAGCACGACCCCTGGAGCGGCGGTGGCCGACGAGGGGGTGGTGGCAACGGCGGTGGCAAGAACCAGGGGCCGCCTGACCTCGACGAGGCACTGAAGAAGTTTCAGGATAAAATCAATAAGCTGCTGGGCGGACGCGGCAAACGTGGCAGCGGTGGTAAAGGCAGCGGAGGCGGTGGTCGCCGCAACAGCTTTACCTTACCGGGACTGTTGCTCGTCGTGGCCGCCGCGATATGGGCCGCCAGCGGTTTCTATCTGGTCGATCAGTCTGAACGGGGGGTCGTGCTGCGATTCGGTGAATACCTCGAAACGGTGACGCCGGGCTTGCACTGGAATCCGCCGCTGATTGACGACGTGCGGATGGTGAACGTGACTCGAGTACGCTCTCTGACGCAGACGCAATCGATGCTGACGCGTGACGAAAACATCGTTGAAGTCGAAATTTCGGCGCAATACCAGGTCGCGAATCCGCGCGATTACGTACTCAATGTGCGTGATCCGGAACTGAGCATCGATAATTCCCTGGATTCCGCGCTGCGACATGTGGTCGGCGGCACCGAGATGATCGATATCCTGACGTCAGGACGTGAGATTCTTGGCAGTTCCGTGGCCAGTCGTCTGCAGTCGTATCAGGAAGCCTACGGCACGGGTATTCGGTTGCAAACGATCAACATTGAATCGACATCCGCGCCCGAGCCTGTCATTGACGCGTTTGATGACGTGATCCGTGCCCGCGAGGATCGCCAGCGTACGATCAACGAGGCCATGGCCTATGCCAATGCGATCATTCCGGAAGCGCAAGGTCGGGCACAGCGGCTGATCGAACGTGGCCAAGGCTATCGTGAATCCGTCGTCGCCGAAGCGCAGGGTGCGGCGAATCGCTTCAACTCGTTACTGACTGAATATCAACAGTCGCCCGAGTTGATGCGCGAGCGCCTCTACCTGGATGCCGTCAGCGAGGTAATGGGCAGAACCGACAAGGTGTTGCTCGATGTCGATGAAAGCAGCCCGGTCATGTACTTGCCTTTGGATCAGTTGCGCAGCGGTAGCGGATCGGGTAGCCGATCAAGCGAGGATGACAGTCTTAGTGACAATGAGGTCGATGCGGAATTGCTGGAGCGTATGCGAAGCCAGCAACAAAATAGCAGCAGTAGTGGCACAAGCAGCGGTCTCCGCAGGGAGGGTCGGTAATGATCAATAATCGTTCCTTGCTGATCGTCGCCGGGCTGGGTGCCCTTGCCTGGTTGGGCAGCAATTCGCTGTACATCGTCGACGAGACCGAGCGCGCACTGAAACTGCGCTTTGGGGCAATCGTTGAAGAAGATATCCAGCCGGGGCTGCATTTCAAGATCCCGATAACCCAGACTGTGCGCAAGTTCGACTCCCGCGTGCTGACCTTGGATACGGATCCGAGCCGCTATCTGACGCTGGAGCAGAAAGCCGTCATCGTCGATTCCTACGTGAAATGGCAGATCGTCGATCCGACGCGCTATTACGAAGCCACGTCGGGGGATGAAATGACGGCGCTTGGGTTGATCCAGCCACGTGTCGACGAAAGCCTGCGTAATGAGTTCGGGCGGCTGGACCTGCAGGAAATCATCTCTGAAAAGCGGGATGACCTCATGACCAGTTCGGCCGAAGAGCTGGATGAACTCATGCGTAACGAACTGGGTGTGGCGATTCGTGATATCCGGGTCAAGCAGATAGATCTACCCGATGACGTCTCTTCGGCAGTGTATGAGCGGATGCGCTCCGAGCGTCAACGCGAGGCACGTGAATGGCGGGCCCAGGGGTCAGAAGAGGCCGAACGCATTCGAGCCAACGCTGATCGTCGTCGCGAAGTGCTGCTTGCACAGGCTGAAGAGCGAGCCGAGACATTGCGTGGTGAAGGGGATGCAGAAGCGGCCGGGATCTACGCCGGAGCCTATCAGCAGGATCCTGAGTTCTTCAGTTTCTACCGTAGCCTGAATGCGTATCTCGATAGCTTCGATGGCGAGGGAGACATGATGGTTCTTGAACCGGACAGTGACTTCTTCCGCTATCTGAACCAGTTCGAATCGCTCGAGGAAACCGGAAATGGCGGGGAGTAACTCCCCCGACCCGGCGTCAGGTGGCGCCGGGTTACCCATTCCGGGTTCATCACTGCGCTAAACATGGTAGACTCCATAAACCGGGCATGGCCCGGTTTTTTTGTGGGTCCGCCCCTCGACTATGAGCTGAACGATTCTGGCAGGATAGCAATATGACCATCGCTGACCGCTGGCTGCTTCCCGACGGTATGGATGAGGTGCTGCCGCCTCAGGCCGCACGCATGGAAGAGCTTCGACGTGCCTTGCTTGATCTCTACTACCGTTGGGGGTACGACCAGGTGATGCCGCCACCGGTAGAATTCCTGAATTCGCTATTGACGGGAACCGGTACCGACCTGGATCTGCAGACGTTCAAGCTGACCGATCAGCTCACTGGCCGTATGATGGGAGTCAGTGCAGACGTGACACCACAGGTGGCACGCATGGATGCCCACTCCCTGAAACGCCAGGGCCCGGTACGCCTGAGCTATTGCACCAATGTCCTGCGCGCCAAGGCAGATCAGTACCAGGGTGGACGCAGTCCGGTTCAGGTCGGTGTCGAACTGTTTGGTCACGCCGGCCAGCAAGCGGATCTGGAAATTCTGAGATTGGCACTGTCCAGCCTGGTCGTCGCAGGTGGGAGCGAAATTCATCTGGCCTTGGGCCATATCGGTATCTATCGGAGCCTGGTTCAGGCGGCTGAGCTGGATGCTGCCCAGGAACGTGCTATTTTCGAGGCGTTGGAACTGAAGTCGCCGGGCGATTTGACGCGTCGGGTCAAGGAGAGTGTGTCGGACTCCGCCTTGTCCGAGATGCTGGTAGCGCTGGCTGAACTTCATGGCGGCACCGAGGTGCTCGAAGAGGCTCGCAGCGTGTTTACTGAAGCGCCGGCGGCCGTTGAGGCTGCATTGGATCAACTCGAGACGTTGATCGCAGGGGTGCGCTCGGATTATCCCGACGTCGACTTGTACATCGATCTTGCCGAATTGCGTGGCTACCAGTATCACACTGGAATGATGTTTGCCGCGTATGTGCCTGGTTACGGACAGGCGATTGCCAAAGGCGGCCGCTATGATGATACGGGGCGGGCCTTTGGTCGCGCCCGGCCGGCAACCGGATTCTCGATGGATCTCAAGTTATTGGCGTCATTGGCTATCGAGCCGTCCTCTCCTGATGGTATCTGGGCGCCTGCGGACGAGAGTCCGGAGCTTCGCGATGCCGTGAATGCGTTGCGGGCAAGCGGTGAACGCGTCGTGCAAGCGCTGCCCGGACAGCGTACGGGCCCCGAGCAGCACTGTTGCAACCGGCAATTGGTGCAGGAAAACGGAACCTGGCAGGTGTCTTCCCTGGCCTAGACAAGATCACTCACGGGTTCGCGAGGCCAACCGGGAATCCTTGACCGAGAGACGATAGCAATGGGCAAGAATGTAGTCGTGTTGGGCACCCAATGGGGTGACGAAGGAAAGGGCAAAGTCGTCGATTTGTTGACGGAATCGGCCTCGGCCGTAGTGCGTTTTCAGGGGGGGCACAACGCGGGCCATACCCTGGTCATCGATGGTGAGAAAACCGTATTGCACTTGATCCCGTCGGGCATTCTGCGTAGCGACAAGATCTGCGTCATCGGCAATGGGGTCGTGCTGTCGCCGGAAGCCTTGATTGATGAAATCCGGGAGCTGGAAGCGAAGCAGGTGCCGGTACGAGAGCGGCTGCGGCTATCTCCGGCCTGTCCACTTATCCTGCCCTATCATGTGCGCCTCGACCAGGCGCGTGAGCGAGCGCGTGGAATTGCCAAGATCGGCACCACTGGACGTGGCATCGGGCCCGCGTACGAAGACAAAGTGGCGCGTCGAGGGTTGCGGTTGGGAGATATACTGCACCGTGAGCGTTTCGCGTCCAAACTCGGTGAAGTGCTCGACTATCACAATTTCGTCCTTCAGCACTATCACGGGGAGGCGCCGGTCGACTTCCAGGAGGTACTGGACGCTGCCATGGACATGGCCGAGGAACTGCGTCCGATGGTCCGTGATACCGTCAGTCTGGTTCATGACTTGCGCAAGTCGGGAGCGAACATCCTGTTCGAAGGAGCACAGGGTTCGTTGCTCGACATCGACCACGGTACCTATCCCTACGTGACGAGCTCCAATACAACGGCAGGGGGAACCGCTACCGGGTCGGGCGTCGGGCCCTTGTATCTGGATTACGTGCTGGGTATCACGAAGGCCTATACGACACGTGTCGGTTCCGGTCCCTTCCCGACGGAGTTGTTCGATGAATTTGGCCGCCACCTGGCGGAGCGGGGCCATGAATTCGGCGCCACTACCGGCCGGGCTCGCCGTTGTGGCTGGTTCGACGCCGTTGCCCTGCGCCACGCCGTGCAGATCAATTCGGTGACCGGTCTTTGCTTGACCAAATTGGATGTACTGGATGGTCTTGAGAACATTCGTGTGTGCGTCGGTTACCGTAGCAAAGATGGCGAGGTGCTCGATGCCCCCGTGGACTCCGAGGGCTATGAAGCGATCGAACCCGTCTATCAGGATCTGCCGGGCTGGAGTGGGTCGACCCTGGGGGCCAAGCGGATCGAGGATCTGCCTGACAATGCCCGTTCCTATATCAGCTTCCTGGAAGAGCAGGTGGGCACGTCGATCGATATCATCTCTACCGGTCCGGATCGGATGGAGACGATCGTGTTGCGTGATCCATTCGACGCCTGATCGCGACGATACATTGTGAGCGGTATGCTGCAGAGGCGCCCTGTGGGCGCCTTTTCATGCCGGGCCGATTGATCGACGTCGTGAGTCAAACGTCATCCGTTCTTCAGGATAAGGCGTTCAACCTATGGCTTGACCCGCTTGGTCTCGGTCGCAAAAACGCTTAGTCCCAACCAGGTTTGCATATTCGCTTTCAAGTGTTGAGTGCCCGTCAGCGTGAGCTTGTTCCTGTCAATGGCCTCCTGAACGGTCATGATTCCCATCCAGATAGCGGTCATGCTGCGTAGGTCACTGACGACATAAAGGTCGATATCGAAGCCGGGGTCCCGCTGACAGAGATCGACCACCACCTCATTCTCGATGTTGTCGATGACCAGCCACCACCTTGATTGCCCGCGGACGACATCATGGTACAGAAATTGAATCGTCACTCTGTGTGATGGTAGTGGTCGGGGATCAAGATTGCGTCTCATATCCCACATGAGCAATGACGGATCAAGGTTCTTCATGGATAGCTGGGATTCAAGCCACCGTTGTCCCCAGCGGCCCATCGACATGATGACCGGACGCAGCTCGTGACCGGCTTCCGTCAGCTCGTACAGCGGAGTTCTGCCATCCGGGTCGATACGGCGCCTCACGACGCCCAGGTCTTCCAGCGAACGCAGTCGTTTCGAGAGCAAGGCAGGCGAGATGAGCGGCAGCCCCCTGCGCAGATCATTGAACCGGTGACTGCCGTTTAACAGTTCTCGGATGACGAGAATGGTCCAGCGGGTGCCCAGCACCTCGGAGGCCATGGCCACGGGGCAAAATTGTCCATATCCCTTTTCAGCCATATCAAACCCTCCGTTTGGCATTTCACCGGGGCAAGTGCGTGCAGCAAGGCAGACGGTATTCCAGCAAAGCCATGTCGGTTCAGATAGTGAATCAACAGTGGTGACATTCACCGGCTATCTTTGGTTACACCCACTGGTTTCATGGTGGCAGGGCCCGTTCCAGAGCGCCAAGGTTGCAATGAAGGCGTCGTGCCGGAGACAGACCGGGGGAAGCGGGTGTATCTCGACCACACACCTGGAGGAATCAAGATTATGCATGCCAAGATGCTGGATGGTCGCGAGATCGATTTATCCTCGGAGCAACTCGATCGTTTGCGCACACAACTGCAAGGACACGTCTTGTTGCCTGGCGAGTCAGGCTATGAGGCGTCTCGCTCGCTATGGAATGCCATGATCGATCGGAAGCCTGCCGTCATCGTGTGCTGTCTCGGTACGACTGATGTCATGGCGGGTATACGCTTTGCCCGTGAGCACAACCTGTTACTTTGTATCAAAGGAGGAGGACACAACATCGCGGGGATGGCTGTTGCCGACGGTGCGTTAATGCTCGATATGTCTCCGATGCGTGGAGTTTGGGTGGATCGTGAGAGACGAATAGCCCATGCCCAGGCGGGGTGTATTCTCGCTGACGTAGACCGAGAAACGCAGCTACATGGCCTGGCGACGGTGCTCGGTTTTGTTTCTACCACCGGTATTGCTGGGCTCACGCTGGGAGGAGGGTTCGGTTACCTGACACGGCGTTGGGGATGGACGACGGATAATGTGATCGGAATGGACGTGGTAACCGCTGATGCAGAGCTGGTGCACGCTAGCCAGGATGAAAATCCTGACTTGTTCTGGGCACTGCGTGGCGGTGGAGGCAACTTCGGTGTGGTAACCGGGTTCGACTACTGCTTGTATCCTGTTGGACCTGAGGTCGTAGGTGGTATCGTCGCCTGGCCTGCCAGCGAAGCGAAGGAGGTCCTCGAGCTCTATCGTTCCCTCGCCGAAAAGGCGCCTCCCGAACTGACGTTGGTGGCGTTTCTTCGCCCGGCGCCACCCGCCCCCTGGTTGCCACCAGAGCGACATGGTACGCCGATCGTGGCTATTCTCGCCTGTTATAGCGGTGACCCGAACGAAGGGGAGGAAATAGTGGCGCCGATCAAGACATTCGGGAACCCCATTGGTGATGTGCTCGTGCGTCGCCCCTATTCACAGGTGCAGACGTTGCTCGATGCGACGCAGCCGAAGGGGCGACGTTATTATTGGAAAAGCGAGTATCTGGCCCACGTCGATTCCCGGATGTGCGAAACGATGATCGAACACGCTCAACGCATTCGTTCACCCCACTCGGCAGTCGTGCTTTTTCAGTTGGGCGATGCCTTGAGTCAGCATGATGATGAACATTCTCCGGTCGGTAATCGAAGCGCTCGTTATGTGTTCAATGTGACCGGTGCCTGGGAGGAGGCGGCTGAAGATCGGATGCATATTGAGTGGGTTCGGGAGGCATGGCGGGAACTGCAACCATTTTCGACTGGCGGGACGTATATCAATTTCCTGACTGAGGACGAGGGGCCGGAACGTCTGGAGGCCGCCCTCGGTACGTCAGCGTTACGCCACCTGGCTCAGGTGAAAGCTCACTGGGACCCGGAGAATCGGTTGCAGATCAACAGGAACATCGTTCCCCGGTGAGCGAGGCGCAGCGAATGGGTCCTCGAAATGACGCAGAACCGGGCGCCGTCATCGGTGCCCGGTTCTGCGTACGCGAAGAGAGGGATACTTGATAGTTTTGTTGAATAGGAATGATTGCCATTTTTGATGGTATCGTCGTCGAATGTGTCGCTATCTGGAGCGCTATCATCACCAATCGCCGCTAACGCGGTTAGAAGGCTTCACATTGGCTTTATACAGGACTAAAATGGTACTCAATCGATGTCCAGAGGCGTCGCAAGGCGCCAGGAAGTTACGGCATGCTCAAGCTATCACGACTGACTGACTATGCAGCGGTGATCATGGCGCAAATTGCTCGCCATCCGGATTACCCTCATGCGGCTGCGGAGTTGGCCGAAGCGGTAACGCTGCCGTATCCGACAGTCAGCAAGACCCTGAAGATGCTGGTAAAAGCCAATTTGCTGGTGTCGCAACGAGGCGCTCAAGGGGGATATCTGTTGGCTCGACCTGCATCAGACATCAGTGCCAGCGATATCATCAGCGCCATGGAAGGGCCTGTGGCCATGACGGAATGCAGTCATGCTGACGGTGACTGTGAGTTAATGGCGACGTGTGGTGTGGCCGATAACTGGCAACGTGTCTCTCAGGCCATCCGTACGTTTCTGGATGGAGTGACACTGGCGCATCTGGCCCAGACGACACCGATCAAGTTACCCGTACACTTACCCATACAAACCGTGACGTTGGCCGCCGAGGCCAGCCGCTGACACTCAAGACCCGAGCACAGGGCTCGATAGCAACCGCCCGGGAGGGGAAAACATGGCTAGTGAAGAAATGGAGCAGCTTGTCCGTCGCGAATACACTCAAGGATTCGTGACAGACATTGAAAGCGATACCGTACCGCCCGGTCTGGATGAGAGCACCATTGCCTTCATTTCGGAGAAGAAGGGTGAGCCCGAGTGGATGCTCGAATGGCGTCTCGAGGCATATCACCAATGGTTGAAAATGACGACGCCATCCTGGGCGCATCTGAATTATCCGCCTATCGATTACCAGGCGATCTCCTATTATAGCGCCCCGAAGAAGCCTGAAGATCGTCCCCAGAGCCTTGATGAGGTCGATCCGAAGTTGCTGGAAACCTATGAGAAACTGGGGATCCCGCTGCACGAGCGTGCCGCATTGGCAGGCGTGGCGGTCGATGCGGTCTTCGATTCGGTGTCGGTCACCACGACTTTCAAGGAACAGTTGGCTGAGGCTGGCGTCATTTTCTGTTCGATTTCCGAGGCGATTCGTGATTACCCCGAACTGGTCAAGCAGTATCTGGGCAGTGTCGTGCCTCAGGGGGACAATTTCTTCGCCGCACTCAATTCGGCCGTCTTCACCGATGGCTCGTTCGTCTATGTTCCGGAAGGCGTGACGTGCCCGATGGAACTGTCAACGTATTTTCGAATCAATGCGGCCAATACCGGCCAGTTCGAACGCACACTGATCATCTGTGAGAAACAGGCGCAGGTCTCCTATCTGGAAGGCTGCACGGCCCCCATGCGCGATGAGAATCAGCTGCACGCTGCCGTGGTGGAACTGGTGGCGCTCGACGATGCCAAGATCAAATATTCGACGGTACAGAACTGGTATCCCGGTGATGAGGATGGCAAAGGGGGGATCTATAACTTCGTCACCAAGCGTGGTGATTGCCGTGGCGACCGTTCCCATATCAGTTGGACCCAGGTCGAAACCGGTTCCGCGATTACCTGGAAATATCCGTCATGCATGCTGCGGGGCAAGGACAGTATTGGTGAGTTCTACTCCGTCGCGGTGACCAATGGTCGTCAACAGGCGGACACCGGTACCAAGATGATCCACATCGGTGAGAATACACGTTCCACCATCGTGTCCAAGGGGATTTCCGCTGGACGTGCCAACCAGTCATATCGCGGACTGGTCAAGGTCGGGCCCAGGGCCAAGAACGCGCGTAATTTCACCCAGTGCGACTCCTTGCTGATCGGTGATACCTGTGGAGCACACACCTATCCCTATCAGGAGATAGGCAATAGCTCCTCGATAGTCGAACACGAAGCGACGACCTCGAAAATCGGTGAAGATCAGCTCTTTTACTGCCAGAGTCGCGGCATTTCCGAAGAGGATGCCGTCAACATGATCGTCAATGGCTTCTGCAAGGATGTCTTCCAAGAGTTGCCGATGGAGTTTGCCGTCGAGGCAGAGGCGTTGTTGAACGTGACGTTGGAAGGCGCAGTAGGGTAAGGCAACGGTTGAGCGCCGCGAGCGCGTTTCCCGGATTCGGTAAACCAACATATTTGCAGGAGTTGCTGCGGCGGCTCGGAACGAAACAAAGGTATCAACATGCTCGAAGTCAAGGATCTGCACGTTTCAGTAGAAGGCAGCGAAATCCTCAAGGGACTGAATCTCACCCTCAAGCAAGGGGAGGTCCATGCCATCATGGGGCCCAACGGTGCGGGTAAATCGACCCTGTCGGCCGTTATCTCGGGTAAGGAAGGCTATGAAGTGACTTCCGGCAGCATCACGTTCGAAGGACGTGATGTGTTGGAAATGGAAGTCGAGGAACGGGCGCAAGCCGGGTTGTTGCTGGGATTTCAGTACCCGGTGGAAATTCCCGGCGTCAAGAACATCTACCTTCTCAAAGCGGCACTCAACGCACAGCGAGCTGCGCGAGGCGAGGAGGAGATTCCGGCACCTGAGTTCATGAAGCTGGTCAAGGAAAAGCTGGCGGCCATGAAGATGGATCCAAGCTTCTTGCAACGCGCCGTCAATGAGGGCTTCTCGGGGGGCGAGAAGAAGCGTAACGAGATTCTGCAGATGCTGGTTCTGCAGCCGCGCCTGGCCATGCTCGATGAAATCGATTCAGGGCTGGATATCGACGCGATGCGTGTCGTGGCGGATGGCATCAACTCCTTGCGCGATCCGGAGCGAGGCGTCCTGATCGTGACGCACTACCAGCGTCTGCTCGAACATGTCGAACCGGATGTCGTCCATGTACTGGTCGATGGACGAATCGCCAAGACCGGTGACAAGCAGTTGGCTTATGAACTGGAATCGCGTGGTTACGAGTGGGTTCTCGAGGAGTCTACGGCATGAGCGATGAACAGACATTTCTCGACACGCTGCAGGCGCGTAATGAGGCTCGTGGCGATGAGCCGACCTGGATTGCGGCGCGTCGCCAGGCAGGCGCGGCACGCTTTGAGGCCGTCGGCTTTCCGCACAAGCGGGTCGAAGCCTGGAAATATACGGATGTGCGCGCGATTGCTCGGGGGGAGTTCAGGCTGGCCGATAGTGCCGACTTCTCACCGGCGACTGCGGCAGCATTGACGTTACCGATCGAGGCGCTACGTCTGACGTTTGTCGACGGCGTGTTTTCCCGCGCTTTGTCGGATCTGAATACACTGCCATCCGGTGTCACGATCGAGCCGTTGTCGCACGCGCTCGAGGCTAACCATGAAGCGGTTGGCGGTGCATTGGGGCGCTTGGCAGGGGTCGATTTTTCACCGTTCACGGCACTCAATACGGCGTTTGCCGAAGAGGGGGCGGTCATCCGGCTTGCCCCGGGGACGGTCGTGGAAACGCCGATCATCATACAGTTCCTGTCGCGGGCCAACGAAGCACCGGTCATGAGCCACCCACGAGTGTTGATCGAGGCCGGTGGTCGGAGTGAAGCGACGGTAATCGAGCATCATGCCGGCGAGTCCGGTGCTACCAATTTCACTAACTTGGTTAGCGAGGTCATGCTCGACCGCAGTGCCATCCTGAGCTACTACAAGCTGCAGGAAGCCCCTGTTGGTGACTTGCATATCGCCAGTCTGCATGTCGAGCAGGGTCGTGACAGCCGCTTCACCTCGTTCAACCTGAATCTTGGTGGCGCGTTGGTTCGTAACGATATCATCGACGACCTCAATGCCGAAGGGGCCGAAACCCAGTATAACGGCCTGTTCTTCGTGCGTGACCGTCAGCACGTCGATAACCATACGTTGGTCAACCACAATGCGCCACGTACCTATTCCAACGAGAATTACAAGGGGATTCTCGACGGCCGAGCGCGAGGCGTGTTCAACGGCAAGGTGATGGTCAAGCGGGATAGCCAGCAAATCGAGGCTTACCAGAACAATGCCAACTTGTTGCTATCCGATCGAGCCGAGATCGACACCAAGCCGGAACTCGAGATTTACGCCGATGATGTCAAGTGCTCGCATGGGGCAACGACAGGGCAACTGGATGAAGACGCCATTTATGCACTACGCACGCGTGGTATCGACAACCAGATGGCTCGGGGCCTCCTGACCCTGGCGTTCGCCGGTGAAGTCATGGATCAAGTGACGCTGGACGTGATTGCTGAGCGTGTCGAGCTGGCAGTAGCCGGCAAGCTTCCCGAACGTTTCAATCTGACAGGGTTGGTTGAAACAGCCTCGGCGTTGGGAGAAAAGTGATCATGACCGATTTCAGTGACCTGATGCTGGATGTGGTGAAAGTGCGTCGTGATTTTCCTATCCTGGATAGGCAAGTACACGACAGACCTCTGGTGTATCTCGATAATGCAGCCACCAGCCAGACACCGCATCAAGTGATAACGGCTCTGGATGAGGTCTATAGACGCTATAATGCGAACATTCATCGAGGTCTCCATACGCTGGCGGATGAGGCGACGGAAGCATTCGAGAAGACGCGTGATACCGTTCGGGATTTCATCAATGCCGCTGATCGGCGTGAAATCATTTTCACCCGCGGTACTACCGAAGCGATCAATCTGGTAGCCAACGCTTGGGGTCGCAGTGAGTTGAAAGCGGGTGACGAGGTGCTGGTGTCGCGCCTCGAGCATCATTCGAATATCGTTCCCTGGCAGTTGTTGGCCAATCAGTCGGGAATTGTGGTGAAAGTCATCCCGATCGATGAACGGGGTGTTTTGGACATGGACGCCTATCGGGACCTCTTCACGTCTCGCACTCGCCTGGTGGCCGTCAATCATATCTCCAATGCTTGCGGAACGGTCAATCCGGTTGCCGAGCTGACACGCATCGCCCATGAACACGATGCGTTGATCATGATCGATGGTGCGCAAGCCGCTCCTCACGAGCCGATCGACGTTCAGGCCATCGACGCCGACTTCTACGCGTTTTCCGGCCATAAAGTCTATGGGCCGACGGGAGTTGGTGTCCTGTACGGCAAGGCAGCGTTGTTGGAGGCGATGCCGCCCTGGCAGGGCGGCGGGGAAATGATCGATCAGGTATCATTCGAGACACCTACGACCTTTGCCGCCATCCCGCATAAATTCGAAGCCGGTACCCCGGCGATTGCCGAAGTGATCGCGTTGGGAAGGGCATTGGAATGGGTTTCCGACATCGGCGTGTCGCTGATCAGTGCCTGGGAGCAGCGTCTGCTGTCTCATGCCACGGAAGAGCTGTCGCGCATCGATGGGTTGCGGATTCTGGGCACGGCACCCGACAAGGCGGCGGTCATTTCCTTTGTCGTCGATGGCGCGCATGCCCAGGACATCGGTTTGTTGATCGACCAGCTTGGTGTCGCGATTCGCACCGGCCATCATTGTGCCCAGCCGCTGCTATCCGCCTTTGGAGTCGATGCGACGTGTCGTGCATCGTTTGCGGCATACAATACCCCGGAAGAGATCGATATCTTCGTTGAATCGCTCGATCGCGTATTGGGCATGTTGCGTTGATCACTTGCGGAACAGGAGACTAGGTCAAGATGGAGCAAGTCGATACGCTCGCCAAGGGACAAGACATCCCGTTACAACGTGACGTGGATGCGATCGCCATCCCGTTCGGCAAGACCGAGACGCTACCGGAAGACAGTGTCGTCTCGGTCATGCAAGCCAAGGGCG
Organism: Aidingimonas lacisalsi; assembly: GCF_008079445.1. Classification (GTDB taxonomy): domain Bacteria; phylum Pseudomonadota; class Gammaproteobacteria; order Pseudomonadales; family Halomonadaceae; genus Aidingimonas; species Aidingimonas lacisalsi. The sequence continues at coordinate 48,634 of NZ_VRYH01000006.1, forward strand.
GCACCGTCAGTGTGGCTTACGAGGGTCGGCTGTTCCTGATCGAAGGCGCCAATTTCGATGCACTCGGGATGGAGCCACTGTCACGGCCCACGTTGGCGGAAGACGCCAGTGACGAGCAAGTCGAACAGTTCGTCTGGGATCAGTTGCGTACTTGCTATGATCCCGAAATTCCCGTCGATATCGTCGAGTTGGGTCTGGTCTATGGCTGCCGAATCGAACGGTTACTGTCGGGTGAGCGGATTGTCACGATTCGCATGACCCTGACGGCACCGGGCTGCGGTATGGGGGATGTCATTGCCGCAGATGCACGTAACAAGATTCTTGGCGCTCCTCAGATTTCACAGGTTCACGTCGAGACCGTTTTCGATCCTCCCTGGAGTCGTGAGATGATGAGTGACGAGGCGAAACTGGAACTGGGGATGTTCTAGGTTGTTCAACCGGTAGCCATTTGGCGGCAGAAGGTGAGGATAGCGGATGCTCCCGCTGCAATGGAAATGGCTGAAGGTATTGTTGATGGTGCTCGGGGCCGGCGTGGTAATCGCCGGCTTGCTTTTCGTTGCTGCCAATCTGTGGGTTCTGTCACGCACTCAGGGTCGTATTGAACATCACTTGACGCAATGCACGAAACAACCGGTCGGTATCGTCTTCGGTACGTCTAACTGGACCCGTGCCGGTGGGCGCAATCCCTACTTCGAAGCACGCATGCAGGGGGCGGCACAGCTGATTGACAGGCAATTGGTGAATCATCTGCTGTTGTCTGGCGACAATCGTACTCGCTTCTATAATGAACCCGTCACGATGTGGCGGGATCTGCGCGCCAGGAAGGTGAGCGAGGCGGACATGACGCTGGATTATGCCGGTTTCAGTACGTTTGACACGCTGGCGCGAGCGCGCGAAGTTTTCGGGGTCGAGCAAGCAATGCTGGTAACGCAGTCGTGGCACTTGCCACGAGCGTTGTTCATTGCCGATGCGCTAGGCCTGGAGGCGACTGGTTGTGCGGTATCGGCGGATCAGCGATCCAGAGATTGGCGCCTGGAAGCCCGTGAATGGGTTGCACGGGTGACCATGTTGGGGGATGTCTACTTATGGGGCCGCCAACCTTACTTCCTCGGACCGCGAGAGCCGCTTCAGGTTGTGCCTCCGGATCAACTCATGCCACCGGCGGTGCCAGCTACCGATTGAGTGATATGACGGCCGTGCCGCTAGCTCGTTTTCTTCTGCAGGCGATAGAGTATGCGAATCAGCTCACGGCAACCTTTCCAGCAACGCTCCGTTACCGGTTCAATGGGATCGGGGAGGGGGTGAGTATGCAATGTGGCCAGTGCCTGCATCAATACACGTTCCTGCTCGAGTAGCTCGCCGATCAGTACTTGACTGTCGTTGCCCACAAAGCTTTTCAGCCGACTCCATAGCCACAGGTAGTCGTCACGCTCGACGTCGGCATCGCGCGGCAGCATGTGCAGGTGTTTTTTGGCAAGCTCCTGCAATTCGTCAAGATCCTTGCCGCGGGCCTCGTAGAGCGGCTTCAGCGTTTCACGTAGCGATGGGCGCAAGCGCTCGAGGTTGTCCTGAAAGTAATCGAGACTGTCCGCGAGCGCTTCCAGAACGCTATCCATCGCCACTTGGCGATTATCGAGAAACATGAGCGGTCACCTCCTCCGGTGACGCTGATTGTGCGGGTGGAAACAGTGTTTTGCTAGCCCCTTTTGCAGAATTTTGCGATTTCGTCGCAAGTCATGGCTCAGCCCTTGGGTTTTGGCGGTGCCTTGCGGGTCGGTGTCGCACTCTTCTGCAAATGTTCGATGATCAGTCCGGCGATGTCCTTGCCGGTGGCGGCTTCTATACCATGCAAGCCAGGTGACGAATTGACTTCCATGATGACGGGGCCATGGTTCGAGCGCAGCAAGTCGACACCGGCAACCCGCAGTCCCATGGCCTTGGCGGCGCGAATGGCGGTGGAGCGCTCCTCAGGCGTAATACGGATCACGCTGGCATTGCCACCGCGGTGCAGGTTGGAGCGAAACTCGCCTTCGAGTGCCTGACGTTTCATCGATGCCACGACCTTGTCACCGACCACCAGGCAACGAATGTCGGCTCCCTTGGCTTCCTTGATGTATTCCTGAACCATGATATTGGCTTTCATCCCCATGAACGCCTGAATCACGCTTTCCGCCGCCTGGTTCGTTTCCGCTAGTACCACACCGATGCCTTGAGTGCCTTCAAGCAATTTGATCACCAGAGGAGCGCCCTTGACCATCTTGATCAAATCGGGGATATCGTCCGGTGAATGGGCGAACCCCGTGACTGGCAGACCGATACCCTTGCGAGACAGCAACTGCAACGAGCGTAACTTGTCGCGTGAACGGGTGATGGATACGTTATCATTCAGAACATGAGTTCCCATCATTTCGAATTGCCGGAGCACCGCGCATCCGTAGAAGGTAATCGAGGCACCGATGCGCGGAATGATGGCATCGAAGTGCTCGATTTCTTCGCCCTTGTAATGGATCGATGGCCGGTGCGAGGCAATATTCATGTAGCAGCGCAACGTATCGACCACACGCACACTGTGGCCACGTTCTTCGGCAGCCTCCATCAGACGACGTGTCGAGTACAGGGTGCGATTGCGGGATAGCAGGGCGATATGCATGGCTCTCTCCGTCTCGGGAACAGCGACGTGGAATCGCTATCAGGGTTCGCCGTGGAGGAAGGCGGCCCCGGGTGCGATCAGCAAACGACGCATGGCACGCCGCCCCAAGAGCATGGGGTGGCGCATGTCGCGTCGATCTGCGAGTGACAATTCTACGGGTATATCCAGTTCGCCCAGCAGGATCCGGGTGCGGATGATATAGCGCCATTCTGCCATACCATTGGAGCTGGTAACACGTCGCCGGTCATGTAAATGGAGCGTGTATCGGTGGGCCGGGCTATCGGGGCCACCACCACGAGTGGTAAAGCTGACCCACAGGTGACCATCCTCTTCGAATGGCTCGATGTCCTCGGCATGCAGTGACGAAGTCCGCGCACCGGTATCGGCCTTGCAACACAAACAGAGTTGCAGTTCTGGCAGTGTCACCATTTCCCGGCGACCGATGATTGCCTTGGGTTGGTACGGAAGCTCTTTCATAATGACAACATACTCAATCCGGCCGATGGAGTTGCGCGAGACGGTTTCCGATGGCCGAATCGGCTTCGGCGCCGCGAAGTGACATCAGCACGGGCAAGCGCAAGCGAGGAATCATGGCCAAATCACGCGCCAGTGCGGAGAAGTCGGCGTCAGGATTTTCCGCCACTCGTGTGAGGAAGAGCGGCAGTCGTTTCTCGTCTTCCAGGTGCTCCCAGCCTCGGGCCGCGATGGCGGCAAACAGGTCGGGGCCGCAGGCCGCCGGGTCGTCAAGAAGCTCGTGATACCAGCTTGCTGCGATCGCCGATGGGCCTTGCCCGATGGCTCGTACACAGGCGCAGAACGTTTCGATATCGCCTGCATGTGCAGCTTCATCCCCTCTGGCCCGGATTGCCTTTGCCAGCTCGGTATTGACGACGACATGCGCCAGGCAATCGCATAATGGACGCAGCACATCGACAGGTAGGTAGACGAGACGTGACGCCAGGGCAGCGCTGGTCGTATCGTCCAGCCGAGCCACGACATCGGCGATTCCCTGTAACCCCAGGCTTTGCCAAGGCTGATCGGACAGTTCTCCCGTCAAGTAGGCTTCTGCCAACTCATAATGCTGGCTGGCTGGCTGACCCAGATCCCTGCTCGCGTGAGCATGCAACATGGCTTGCATGGGCAGGCTGGGAGTGAAAGCGAGTGGATTGTCCTTCATCAGGTTATCCACATTGCGGGGTGTGTCGCTCGCACTGTGCCCCAGGGTTTCGAGCAAGCGTTGCAGGAAGGCATCTCTCGGGCCCGGCAGTAACTGGCTGTGTTCATCCAGGGGCAAGGCCAGGAACCAGATGATCGGATCCTGACGATTACCCAGAGTGAAAATGCAGGCCAGCCGCGCTTCCCCTTTCCAGGGAAACGGCCAGGGCACCTTGCCAGTCTCCAGTTCGGCTAGCTCATCGGCGTTGGATGCCGCGAGGCGACGCCCTAAATGATAGAGAGTCAGGCTAGCGCCACTGCGTATGAAAAAATCGTGAAGCGTGTGAATCGGCTGCATAGTTCGTGTTCCGTGTCGAGCGGGGCACTGTACCCCGCCGACCGGGAGGTTGTCAGCCATTCATGGCATTCAGCCCGTGTTTTTCGTGATCAAAAATTGCACAATATTCGCAAAGCAGCATGTTGCGTCGGCTTGCGACGTTTATCCCATGATTATCCACAGAGTCTTTCACGCTAGTTGTGCATGAAGTCTACGGAGATTGCAATGGGGCAGCACTACGGCTGCCGGTCAGGTCGCGTCGCTTCATGAACATGAATAAAACAACGAGTCTGGCCAGTGCAGCCTACGAGCGAGATAATGGGGGAAACGACTGTGGAGAGGCAATATGAATGTGCACCAGGAACTCGATGAATCGCTGCGGCGGCTCGAGGCAACGCTGAAAGCCGCTGACATGTGGCGTATGCCCGAACCGCCACCACAAGCGTATCAGAGTCAGGCGCCCTTCTGTCTCGACACCATGGAGTTACCGCAATGGTTGCGGTTCGTGTTCATTGCCAAGTTGGACACTCTGGTGGAAGAAAGGGCATTGCTGCCTGAAAAGAGTGAAGTGGCACCGGCTGTAGAGCACTATCTGAAGCAACAGCAGGCCAAGGCCAGCACCCTATTGTTGGTCGTCAAGGCCATCGAGGAGGTGGATCGCGTGATTACGGAGAGCGACTGAGCGATGACCTATTATTTCGCCTACGGGAGCAATATGAATCCGGCTAGGGTCCGTGCCCGAATCGGCCGAACACGACATGTCATGGCGGGAACCCTTCCCGATCATGTATTGGCGTTCAATAAAGCGTCCCGCATTCCTGGCATTGCACATGCCAATGTCGTCAGTCGACCGGGGGAACGAGTCGAGGGAGCACTATTTCAACTCGAGCACGCCGAACAGATCGAATTGATGGATCCCTTCGAGGGAGCACCACATGATTATCAGCGGCAACGACGCGCCATACTGACCGCAGAGGGTGACATCGACGCCTGGGTTTACATTGCGGTTCCTGAACGTACCCGAGCGGGGCTGAAGCCGGTACGGGAGTATCTCGACCATTTGCTGGCGGGCAGGCCGTTTCTGAGTGACGGCTATCATGGCTGGTTGAGTGCGGTCGATGCCGTCGAGGGGCTGGATCAGGCGACACTCGCGGTACTCGGCCTGTCGCATGACTCGCCGCGCTGAGAACCATGGCGACAAGGGCCATGACATACGATGACACCGAGCCGAGCTGGCTCGGTGTCATCACTACTGCTGGTGTGATTGCAGGGTCTATCAGAAGCGGACGGTAACACCGCCGCCAATGGTGACCGGATCGACCTCCGCGTTACCGACTTTGTTGCCATTCTGTTCGATATCCGCATCGACATCGGCATAATTGGCGAAGCCATTGAGCATGACGTTGTCGGTGATGGCCAGATCCACACCCACCTGGCCGACAGCGCCATAGGAACTCTCGGCATCCAGATTGCCAGGCTCACCAGAGAAGCGAGTGTAGTTGAGGCCTGCGCCCACATAGGGCTGTACACGGGAGTCCACGCCACCGAGTGGGTAGTAGTTCATCATCAGGTTGACGGGCATGCGGTCAACGCTGCCGGCATCGCTACCACTGAGGCGCAGGTCATGTTCGAATTTCTCGCTGCCCCCTAGTTCGACGCCAACCTTGTCGGTGAACAGATAGCCCAGTCCATAGGTGAACCCCGTCTCATCCTTGATGGTCAATTCACTGCCACCGATATCTCCGTTGTCGGAATCATGAGGTTCGGATTTGGCCACGCCACCACGAACGAAGATATCTCCGGCGCTGTAGGCCAGAGCAGATTGGGCAGCGAACAGGCAGCTACCAGCGATCACGGCGGCAGTCATGAATTTCAGTTTGCTCATGGGTCACTCTCCCTTGTGTATCGAGGTCAAGCGGCGAAACCCGGCTGGTCTCATGCACTTGACGTGTCATCGTGAACGACTCAAGTATAGGAAACACTGTTTCCTAAGTCCGTTTGAAAAAAGTTATCAAACCAATAATCGCTATAATGACTGCATATCGTACGTCGGTGAATCCGCAGTGAGCGGTTGCCGAGAGATCACTAAAGGTCGCTAACGTGTTGAATATCTTCTTAACTGGAAGAGGAAGGCGTTAATCCTCTAAGGGAGGGTACTGATGGAACAGGAGACGATCGATAAGAACCCATGGCTTCCGTTGGCCACGATGGGGGTCTCGGCAGTGTTGGCATTATGGCTGTTATGGCGCCCGGAACTGCTATCGGCACTGGGCATGCCGTTACGGGTGCCCGCGATCTTATTAGGCGTCTGGGCCTTGGGCGCCGGGTTCATGTACGGCATGGGGTTGCGCCCCGTCCAGGGGTGGTGCCGTCGCTTACTGGGAGCCCCAACCTGCTGGTGGGTTCTGGGTGCCTTTACGCTGTTACTGATGTGGCGGGCGTGACGTATATTGCCAGGTGGGATGAAGCCGACCGAGGGCGCCCAAAGGCGCCCTCGGTCATTGGGGTCATACATTGTCGAGGCTATCGAACTCTTCGGTGATGGCCGAATCCGGTTCACCGCTGATCAAACTGACGATCACGATAGCGAGATAAGCGAAGATGACGCCAGGGACGATCTCGTAAAGATCGAATAGACCGCCTGACAGTTCCGCCCAGAGCACGACCGTAATGCCGCCTACGAGAATACCCGCCAGTGCTCCCCACTGATTCATGCGGCGCCAGAATAGCGCCATGACGAGCGCGGGACCGAAGGCCGCACCGAAGCCGGCCCAAGCATACGAGACCAGCCCGAGCACGGTGGAATCAGGGTTCATGGCCAACAGGTAGGCGATTATGGCGATACCGATAACTGCCAGGCGTCCAACCCAGACCAGCTCGGTTTGTGACGCATCCTTGCGGAACATGGCCTTGTAGAAATCGTCGGTCAAGGCCGATGAGGAAACGAGTAGCTGCGAGTCGGCCGTGGACATGACCGCTGCCAGGATGGCGGCAAGCAGTATACCGGCTACGGCTGGATGGAAGATGGCATTGACCATGACCATGAAGATCGTCTCACCGTCGCCGAGATCGCGAGACATATACACCAGTCCCAGAACCCCGACTGCGACGGCGCAGATCAGGCAGAGGCCTGACCAGCTCACGGCGATACGACGAGCAACGGGAATCTCGTCTTCGCTACGGATGGCGGCGAAACGAGCGAGGATATGCGGTTGGCCGAAATAACCGAGCCCCCAGGCCAGCGAGCTGATGATACCGATCGCCGTCAGGGTCTCGCCATTGGATGCATCGACGAACCAGCTCAACATATCGGGATTCTCGGCCAGGATCTGGTCACTGGCGCCACCAAATCCTCCGAGGGAGATCAGGGCAATGACCGGCACCGCTACCAAGGCAGCAGCCATCATCAGGCCCTGTATCAGGTCGGTCCAGGAAACCGCCAGGAAACCACCGAAAAAGGTGTAAGCAACAATGGCCAGGGTGCCTACCGTGACGGCGAGGGTGTAGTCGAGACCAAAGACCGTTTCGAACAGCTTGCCGCCTGCCACCAGGCCGGAACTGGTATAGAACAGGAAGAACAGCAGAATGAATACGGCCGATACGATACGCAGCAGTTGCGTATTGTCGCGGAAACGGTTGGCGAAGAAGTCGGGCAGAGTCAGCGAATCATTGGCCTTGAAGCTATAGATGCGCAGACGTCTGGCAACGATCAACCAGTTCAGCCAGGTACCTATCAGCAGGCCGACGCCGATCCAGCTTGCCGAGATACCACTGACATAGGCGGCGCCGGGTAATCCGAGCAACAACCAGCCGGACATATCCGAGGCGCCGGCGGAAATGGCCGACGTCCAAGGGCCCAGTGAGCGTCCGCCGAGGATGTAGTCGGACAAGTTGGTGGTACGTCGGTAAGCGATGATGCCGATACCGAGCATCACTACCAGATAGACCGCGAATGTCAGTCCAATTGTCAGATTGTTCTCAACCATGGTTCATCATCCTTCCAGGTTGTTGTTTTCGAGGTTAGCTTTCCTGCGTACATGTCCCTGATCAGGACAGACTTGTTGAGTGTCGGTCATTCATCCTCCAGTGCCAGCAATGAGGCGTTGCCACCCAGGGCTGCAGTGTTGATGGTGAGAGACTTTTCCGTGGCAAAGCGCAACAGATAGTGCGGGCCGCCGGCCTTGGGGCCGGTGCCGGACAAGCCCTGGCCACCGAAGGGCTGTACGCCGACGACCGCTCCAATGATATTGCGGTTTACGTAGACATTACCCACGCGAACCTTGTCGGCGATACGTTCGGCAAACGACTCATTACGGCTGTGGACCCCGAATGTCAGTCCATAGCCTCGCTGGTTGATCGACTCGATGACATCGTCGATCTCTGCAGCACGATAGCGGACGATATGGAGAATCGGTCCGAATTGTTCATGCTTCAGATCATCGATGCCGTCAATGACGAATGCGGTTGGCGCGATGAAGGTACCGTTGCCCGTCTGTGTCGGGTCAAGCCGGGTTTCGGCAATCAAGCGATCTTCCTGCTTCATCTTGTCGATATGGGCGCTTAGCCCTTGGCGAGCGTCTTCATCGATGACGGGGCCCACATCGGTGCCAAGATCACGGGGATCTCCGACTCGCAACTCTGCCATGGCGCCCTTGAGTATCTCGATGACGCGATCGGCGACGTCCTCTTGTAGATAGAGTATCCGCAAGGCGCTACAGCGTTGACCGGCGCTTTGGAACGAAGAGTGGACGACATCCGCCACCACTTGTTCGGGCAGCGCCGTGGAGTCGACGATCATGGCATTCAACCCGCCCGTTTCGGCAACCAGTGTTGGCAGCGGTGCGCCTTCGCGGGATGCGAGGCTTCGGTTGATGACTTGCGCCGTATCGGTGCCGCCGGTGAAGACCACGCCGGTAATGCGGGGATCCGAGGTGAGGACGCTGCCTACCGTCGGCCCATCGCCCGGTAACAGTTGGACGACATCCCGCGGCATGCCGGCTTCGTAAAGCAACTCGACGACCCGGTGAGCGATCAATGACGTTTGTTCCGCTGGCTTGGCCAGGACGGTGTTGCCAGCGACTGCAGCGGCGACCATCTGGCCACAGAAAATGGCTACCGGGAAATTCCAGGGACTGATGGCCGCAAATACCCCTTTGCCGCCGAGCATCAACTCGTTGGATTCGCCAGTGGGACCGGGCAAGGGAGTCGACTCCGCAAACAGTTCCTCGGCACGCGTGGCGTAATAGCGACAGAAGTCGACGGCTTCGCGGATTTCATCGACACCATCGGTGAGCAGTTTGCCGCCTTCCCGCGAACATAGCGTCATCAACTCGGCCATGTTGGCTTCCATCAGCTCGGCCAGGCGACGCAGGATGTCGGCACGTTCGCCGGCCGGCGTCGACTCCCAGCGTGGGAAAGCTGCCCAGGCGGCATCGACGGCCTTGGCAGCCTGCTCACCGGTGGTCCATTGCACACTGCCCACCTGGACGCGTTGATCGAAAGGGCACAGCACTGGTTGACGGGCGTCGGGATCGTGCGGGACATCAAATGCGAGCAGCGGCTTGGCATGGTATTCCTGATCCATGAAGGTCGCCATCTCGTCAACGAGCGGTTGATATTGACTGCGGATGTTCAAGTTAACTCCCTGTGAATTCTTGCGCTTTGGCCCGTAGATGTCAGAGGGTAGAGGAATCTTGTCGTTGGTATAGGTGGCGTATTGCTCCAGGGTTTCCACCGGATGCACGCAAAGGGATTCGACCGGAACGCGAGGATCGACCAGTTGGTGGACGAATGACGAGTTTGCACCATTCTCGAGGAGACGACGCACGAGATAAGGCAGCAAGTCCTTATGTGCCCCTACCGGGGCGTAAATGCGGCAGTAAGTGCCTTCTGGTGCGCGTTCGAGAGCCGCATCGTAAAGGGCTTCACCCATCCCGTGAAGGCGCTGGAACTCGAAGGCACGGTCAGTTTCATTGGCGAGCTCCAGAATCGTGCTGATGGTATGGGCGTTATGTGTGGCGAACTGAGGAAACAGGCAACCGCGCGTGTCGTTCGATAGCAGGAAGTGGCTGCATACCAGATAGGCGACATCCGTGTTGGCTTTTCGGGTGTAGACTGGGTAGCCATCGACACCGAGTTGCTGGGCCTCCTTGATTTCGGTATCCCAATAAGCTCCTTTCACGAGTCGCACGGGGATTTCGTCGCCTTGCGCATCAGCCAGTCGATTGAGGTAGTGAAGCGTCGGCAGGGCCCGCTTCGAGTACGCCTGGACGACCAGACCGAAGTGCCCCCAGCTCTGGCAGACATCGCTTTCATACACTGCACGGAAGACTTCCAGTGACAGTTCCAGCCGGTCGACCTCTTCGGCATCGATCGTGATCGCGACATCCCGTTCCCTGGCCATGGCTGCCAGTTGTTTGACGCTATCCACCAGTTCTTCGAGAATCTGCGTGCGGCGCCCGAACTCGTAGCGTGGATGCAGGGCCGAGAGTTTGATCGAGATCGAGGGGGACGGCGTGGTACTTGCCAGCGAACGACTCGTTTTACCGACTTGCTTGATGGCATTGGCGTAATCATCGAAATAGCGTTTGGCATCGTCTCGGGTACGGGCGGCTTCACCAAGCATGTCGTAGGAGTAGGTATAGCCCTTGTCGAACAAGGGACGAGAGCGCTTCAGCGCTTCATCGATGTCGCGCCCCAGCACGAACTGCCTGCCCATGATTTTCATGGCTTCATACATGGCACGACGAATGACCGGTTCGCCGAGCCGGTTGACCATCTTGTTGATGAAATTGGCGGGCTTGCCTTCTTTGGGATGGTCGAGGTTGATGACGCGCCCCGTCATCAGCAGTCCCCAGGTAGACGCGTTGACGAACCAGGATTCGCTTTGGCCCAGGTGCGATTTCCAGTCGGCCGGTCCCAGCTTGTCCTCGATCAAGGCGTCGGCGGTTTCCTTGTCGGGAATCCTCAGCATGGCTTCGGCCAGGCACATCAGCATCAGGCCTTCATGGGTATCCAGACTGTACTGTTGCAATAATTCGTCGATCGAGTCGACCGCGGTGTCCATGTGACGGACATCGTTCACCAGCTCGGCGGTCTTGTCGGCAATGCGTTTGAAATCGTCCTTGTCGGCGGATAGTACCGCCACCAGTTCCTTGACGAAGGCGTCTTCATCGACGATGTAATGCTCGCTGATGCGATCGAAGAGGGTATCGAGGTCCTGTTTCCAGGTGGTGGTAACGAGCATATTGTCCGCATTCAGCATCTGACTACCCCTAGCTTGTAGTGGTTGAGCCGTTACGGCTCATGTCCTCGAGCGACTGGTTCGTGTGCGTTTGACACATGAGGTGGTCGCTGGACATGGCAACGTGGTAGATCGAACCCAACATTTGACTAGCATGAATGTAGAGTGGGTGAAGGATAAGTGTCTTGCCAATTTCTCGGCAGGATTTGTCAAAAACCCGGGAAAGTTCATTCATGCTGACAGATTATAGACCTTGGTCTAAAGGGGAGGAGAGTCTGTCTCAGCGGTCGAGGTAGGAAAGAAGCGGCGCGGGGTAACGGGACTGGGACACGACGGCCGGGTAGTCACCAGGGCCCGCCATGGACCCCGGACACACCCGGACAGTGTCATCTAGACATTGAATCGGAAGTGGATGACATCGCCATCAGCGACGATGTAATCCTTGCCTTCGAGTCGCCACCTGCCGGCGTCCTTGGCGGCCTGTTCGCCGCCGAGAGATACATAGTCCGTGTAGCTGACCACTTCGGCACGTATAAAGCCTTTCTGGAAATCGGTGTGAATGACTCCCGCGGCCTCCGGTGCCGTCGCACCAATCGGCACCGTCCAGGCACGGACTTCCTTGTCACCGGCAGTGAAGTAGGTCTGCAACCCGAGTAGCCCATAGCCTGCCCGTATGACGCGATCGAGCCCGGGTTCCTCCATGCCGAGTTCATCAAGAAATACATCGCGCTCATCGTCGTCGAGCTCGGCTATCTCCGCCTCGATCTGATTGCAGACCGGCACGACGACTGCCGCTTCCGAGGCGGCGATGTCCCTCACGGTATCAAGGTAGGGGTTATCCTCGAAGCCATCGTCATTGACGTTGGCGATATACATGGTTGGCTTCAGCGTCAGGAAGTTGAAGCTCTTGAGCTGGCGTTTCTCATCGTCGCTGAGTCCAAAGCTGCGCAGTGGCAGGCCTTCGGCCAGATGGGGCTGGATACGATCCAGGATTGCCTTGGTAGCAATGGCCTCTTTGTCGCCGCTCTTGACGACGCGTGTCAGGCGCTGGATCGAACGTTCCACACTGTCCAGGTCGGCTAGGGCCAATTCCAGGTTGATGGTGTCGATGTCGGCGCGTGGATCGACCTGATTACTGACGTGAATGACGTTATCGTTATCGAAACAGCGGACGACGTGAGCGATGGCGTCGGTTTCGCGGATATTGGCGAGAAATTGATTACCCAGGCCTTCGCCCTTGGATGCGCCTGCGACCAGGCCGGCGATATCCACGAACTCCATGGTGGTGGGAATCACTTTCTGAGGTTTGGCGATTTCAGCCAGTTTGTCGAGACGCGGGTCGGGCATTGGAACAATGCCGACATTGGGCTCGATGGTGCAGAATGGAAAGTTCTCGGCATCGATGCCGGATTTGGTCAAGGCATTGAAAAGCGTGGACTTGCCGACATTGGGCAAGCCGACGATACCGCAGTTGAAACCCATGGAAATGTCCTGCAAAGCGTGTTCACGAGTAAAGAGATGGCTGGCTTTTCAGTCGGAGGCCGAAAAGCTGTGCAGCCGGTTCATGGCCTTGGACCAATCGCCTGCCAGGGCGTCGGGAAGCGTTGTCTGAATTTCATCGAGTGCCGCTTCGATAGCCGAACGTTCCGATTTACCGGGCCGGCCGAGTACGTACTGCGTGACCTGACTCGAGTCGCCGGGATGGCCGATACCCACCCGAATACGCGAGAAAGACTTGTCGTTCCCCAACGCGCTGGCAATGTCACGTAGGCCATTGTGACCGCCATGGCCACCGCCATGCTTGTAACGGGCCGTACCCGGTGATAGATCCAGCTCATCGTGAGCGATCAACAGGTCGTTGGATGTCAGCTTGTAGAACTGACATAGGGCCGCAACCGAAGCGCCACTACGGTTCATATAGGTTTGGGGAATGAGCAGGTGCCGCTCTTCGCCCGCCAGCAAGAGTCGAGCATGAAGTGCTTGAAACTTCTTCTCGAGGCGAAGAGAGACATGATGATGACGAGCAATGGCGTCGACCAGCCAGGCACCGGCATTATGCCGCGTGTCATCGTACTTCGGTCCGGGGTTGCCCAGACCGACGATCGCTTTCACTTGGCTCATGCCGGTGCCCTTTGCTTCACTGGAGGAGTCTCGACTCCGTTTTACTCGCTCTTGTCTTCCTCGCCACCATCAGAGCCGTTATCCGACGCATCCTGGGAAGGTTCGTCTTCCTCGCCGGCAGCTTCGGTCGTACCGCGAGTCGGATGGGTGATGCTGACGACACCGGCGTCATGATCCTCGCCATGAGACAAGGCAACGGAGGAAACGCCTGCCGGCAGCTTCAGATCCGAGATGTGCAGTGTGTCGCCGAGTCCAAGCTCGCTGATGTCGACTTCCAGGTACTCAGGCAGATCCTTGGGCAAGCAACTGACTTCGACGTCGGTCGCGAGGATGTGCAGAAGACCATCCTGCTCCTTGATGCCTTGGCAGTTTTCTTCGCCCACCACGTGCAGCGGTACGTGCATGGTCAGTTCCTGGGACGCATCAATGCGCAGGAAGTCGGCGTGGGTGACGAGCTGCTTGTAAGGATGCCGCTGCAAGTCACGCACCACGACTTGCTCTTTCTTGCCTTCGATGTCGAGCGTGATCAGTGAAGAGAAGAACGCCTCTTCTTCGATCGCCTTGTAAAAGACCGTCTTGTCGATGGCGATGGCGTGCGGTGCCTTCTCGCCACCGTAGACGATGGCCGGCACCTGCAGGTTCGCACGACGCAGGCGGCGGCTCGCACCTTTCCCCAGGTCGTGGCGAACATTGCCCGTAAGTGTGTAATCTGACATTGGTTGGTAACCTCATTAGTTAAAAAAGGAAAACGCTTGGGCCCGCGACCAGATCCAGCGCTTCCATTATCGCCCGTAGGCGTGCGTACCCGGCGCTATGTTCTCACGTTAGTGGAACATGGCGCTGACGGATTCTTCATTGCTGACGCGACGGATCGCTTCGGCGATCAAGCCGGCCACTGACAACTGACGAATCTTGCCGCTGCGACGTGCCTGCTCGGACAGCGGGATCGTGTCGGCCACGACCAGTTCATCGAGCACGGAGCCGCTGATATTGTCGATGGCCGGTCCCGACAGTATCGGATGCGTGGCATAGGCGACGGCTCGGCGAGCACCGTGCTCCTTGAGCGCTTCGGCTGCTTTGCATAGCGTGCCGGCAGTATCGACCATGTCGTCGACGACGACGCAGGTACGATCATCGATATCGCCAATGATATGCATCACCTGAGCCTGGTTGGCCTGGGGGCGGCGCTTGTCGATGATGGCCAGGTCGGCATTGAGCTGTTTGGCGATGGCTCTGGCCCGAACCACCCCGCCGACATCCGGTGAGACGACGACGAGATCGTCGTAGTTCTGGCGTTCGATATCGTCGAGCAAGATCGGAGAACCATAGACGTTGTCGACGGGGACGTCGAAGAATCCCTGAATCTGGTCGGCGTGCAAATCCATGGTCATAACGCGGTCGACGCCTGCCTTGACCATCATGTCGGCAACGACCTTGGCTGAAATCGGCACTCGCGAGGAACGGACGCGGCGATCTTGGCGAGCGTAACCGAAGTAAGGGATGACGGCCGTGATACGCGTGGCGGAGGCCCGGCGTAGCGCATCCACCATCAAGATCAATTCCATCAGGTTGTCATTGGTCGGCGCGCAGGTGGACTGCAGGATGAATATGTCCTTGCCACGGACATTCTCATTGATTTCGACCGCGATCTCGCCGTCACTGAATTGTCCGACCGTGGCATGGCCGAGGCGATTGTCCAGTCCCTCGGCAATCTTTCGGGCGAGTTCGGGATTGGCGTTCCCGGTAAAAACCATCAATTTAGACACGCGCAGCCACCTTTGCAGTCTTGGGGATCTCTTGCTGGGATGTCGACAGTCCACGCGCATGGCGAGAAATGGCTGGGGTAGCAGGATTCGAACCTGCGCATGGCGATACCAAAAACCGCTGCCGTACCACTTGGCTATACCCCAGTAACTCATGCTTGGCGGCGCGATCGTCGCGTCGCCTTCTGCTGCCACACGGGAGCTGCCATGATTCAAGTCTGTTCGCTATCAGGTGCGACATCCCAAAGCAGCATGGAGGGGGGACAAATTGCAGCCGCGAGCCTTGAAGGCCTGCCAACTGCTAACCAGTCGGGACAGTATGCTATCGGCCTGTCGTTCGCTGGTCAATCGAGCGAAAACGCACGCCCCCGTGCCGGTCAGCATCGTTGGCGCTTGGCCCGACAGCCACCTAATGGCGTCATCGACTGGCGGATACAGTGCTCTTACCGCCGCCTCGCAATCGTTGTGCCAGGTCGACACGCCCCCCTGCAGTGCGCGCGCCATACTAATCGGGGGGGTGTCGCGTGTCAATTGTGGCGCCTGGAATACGTCAGCCGTCGCGATCGATACGCCAGGGTGTACGACGAGGAACCAGGGGGTATCCAGTGTCACTGGTATCAATCGCTCACCGATACCTTCGGCCCACGCGGCGCGCCCTCGGACGAAGACCGGTACGTCGGCACCCAGTGCGAGCCCCATGGACGCCAGGCGATCCTCATCGATGTCCAGTTGCCATAGCCTGTTCAGTGCGACGAGTGTGGTTGCGGCGTTGGAGCTTCCACCGCCCAGGCCTCCGCCCATCGGTAAACGCTTATCCAGACGGATATCGGCGCCATATTCCGTTCCGGTTGCCTGTTGCAGGCGTCGGGCGGCCCGGACGATCAGGTTATCGTCATGTGCGATACCGTGCAGTCGGGTTGCCAGTCGGATGATGCCATCGTCACGGCATCGGAAATGCAGGGTGTCGCCGATATCGAGGAATTGAAACAGCGTCTGCAGTTCGTGGTAACCGTCGGGCCGCCTGCCCGTGATGTGTAGCAAGCGGTTGAGCTTGGCGGGGGCGGGTAGGCTCAGTTCGCCGGTTGCTGGTTCAGTCATCGCGGTCGTGTGGTTGCCATTCATTGATGACGAGTGTGGCTCGTACGTCGTCACGGGTCATGATGAGTCGTCGCGGCAGCCATAATTCATCGGCCAGCAGCCAGTCGCGATACTCGATGTCCCAGCCATCCTGTTCGAGACGTTGGGGAAACCCCTGGTCATCCCTGTCGAGCCGTTCTCCACCATCGGGTGAGGGAAGACCGCGTACCCAATAATGTAAAGATGATACGGGGAGCGACCAGCCGAGCTGCTCTTGCATCAAGGCTTCAGGCGTTTCTGCTTCGAATCTGCCCTCGCTGGTCGACAAGGTGACGCCACGACTGCGTCCTTCAAGTACGGTGCGACCACTACCGAAGGGACCACTCAGGAGCATACGGTAGTATGCGGGGCCCTGGTGCCAGTCGAGATTGGCACTGGTGGAGTCGTTGGGCAGGCGCAACCCAACCTTGCCGACCAGTTGCCAGCGTTCCAGCGCTTCGACCCGGGGCAGTTGGTCGTCCCATTCACCGGGTTGGGGACCGTCTTCGGAAGAAGGGGGGCGGGTAGCACAACCGGCCAATAGCAGCGTGAACAGTAACAGCAGTAACAATCGGTTCATGAGCACTCGCATTCGCATTCGGGGGAAGGTCATCGTGTCAGATCGGGCAGCCGGTTGATCAGTTCATCGATCCGTGGTCTCGTCTCGAAACGCTCCATGCTCTCGTCGAGCAGTCGTCGGGCTTCGTCGCGACGGTCGAGTTCCCACAGTACTTCAATCAGGTGGGCGGCGACTTCCTGATCGGGCATGGCAGCATAGGCACGTTCGAGGTAGGGCAGCGCACGCTCGTGGTTGCCGAGCTTGTGGTGGACCCAGCCCAGGCTGTCGAGAATCGCAGGATTGTCCGGTTCGAGTTCATGCGCACGTTCGATCAACTTGCGGGCTTGTGCATGCCGCTCTGTCGTATCGGCCAGGGTATAGCCCAGGGCATTGAGCGCCGTGGCATTGTCAGGCTCGTGATCGATCACTCGTTGGAGATCCCGCTCCATGGCTTCGATGTTTCCATCCTCGAAAGCACGCATGGCGCGTAGGTAGCGCAAGTGTGTCGTGTCGGGGTAAGTCTCGATCGATCTGTCAAGCAGACGGTCGGCTTGTGCGTCCAATCCTTCATCATCGAGCAGCTCGACCTCCAGCGATACCAGGTCAGGTGCTTGCGCTTCATGTCGTAGTCGTTCGATACGGAGGAATTCACGCGCATCATCGAGTCGGTTTTCCTCGATCAGCATGCGTGCAGCAAGCAGTCGCGAAGGTATGAATTGCTCTCCTGTGGGAACCTGACGGTAATAAAGCAGGGCGTTGTCGGTTTCACCGGCTTCGGCGGCAATTTGCCCCAGTTGTATGAAGGCCCGAGGAGGCGGCGTCTCTGCATTGGCCAGGGGGAGTAGCAGACGACGTGCCGGAGCGGGGCGGTCTTCATCCAGGTACAGCTGTGCCACTGCCAGGCGCAGGTCTTCATTGTCCGGGTGACGTGCCAACAGTGTGTCGGTCTGGACTTCGGCCCGATCCGGGTTGCCCAGCATGAGTTCGCTTTGGGCCAGCAGGAGGATGAAGCGATCGTCGTCTGGTGCCAGTTCCAGGCCGCGCTGTGCCGCCTCACGCGCTGCGGCTGGCCGGTCGTTCTCGATGGCGATGTTGCTCCTGGCGAGCCAGAGTTGCGGCAACTCAGGGTAATCGTTCGACAGCGACTCCAGACGTGCCTGGGCTGCATCGGTATTGCCGCTGGCAGCCTCGAGTTGTGCCGTGGCCAGCACAATGTCGGGGTATTGTGGGTGCTGGCGGTGGCCGCGTTCATCAAGAAAACGATGCAAGCGTTCCAATAGCGGATCCAGAGCGACACCTTGATCGATCACCATATTGGCGAAATCCGTCAATTCACCCTGTCCCCCTTGCTCGATCAAGGCAAGACGTTGCTTAAGCGCTTCTTCCCAGTCCCCGCGCTGAAGCGCCAGACTGCCTAGCAAGCGCATCGGCGCCTCGGCATCCGGGGCAAGCCGTTGCCACTGTTGGGTGATCGATTCGAGTAGCTCGCGATCATCAGCGAAACGGGCCGCCAGAGCGGCGCGTTCGATCAGTTCGATGGAATCGTAGCGTTCGGCGACCTTGAGATAGTCGCGGCTGGCACGCTGGTAGTCACCGCGTTGACCGGCAAACTCAGCCGTCAATAGTGTCGCCAGACCGTCGGCATCCAGGCCCTTTTCAATGGGCGGAGCCCCAGCCATCGGGTCTGTTGCCGGCCGCTCGGGTGCCGCCGTCATTGGCAAGCCTTGGCAGGCAGTCAGGGAGAGCAGGCTGGCGAGTGCCAGGGTGGACAGTGGCAAGCTTGCGCGCATGGTTGCCTCGTTCAGTATGCCGAGCGCTCAGCATAACGGCTCGATCGTCACGGGCAAAGCATTGCATTGGCCGGGGCGTGTCAGCGATGTGGGCTGTGATAGAATGGAGAACCTCTGGCAAGATTCCCTTGCCGTGACGCCTTGATGAGCATTAGCGAAGACCGTGACTGAATGACGCTGTTGGCCCTGGGAATCAATCATAATACGGCTGCCGTGGATATGCGGGAGCAGGTCGCCTTTACGCCGGCACAACTGGAGTCGGCATTGGCCGAATTGCGCTCGCTACCCGCCGTGCGGGAAGCCGCTGTCTTGTCGACATGCAATCGAACCGAACTGTATTGCGTAACGGAGGATACACGCGGTGAACAGTCAATTCTCGACTGGCTGGGCCGTTTCCACGGCTTGCCGATCGAGGAGTTGTCGCGCTGTGCCTATCATTACCTTGATGCTGATGCGGCGCGTCACGTGATGCGAGTGGCCGTGGGGCTCGATTCCATGGTTCTGGGCGAGCCGCAGATTCTGGGGCAACTCAAGGACGCTTACCAGATGGCTCGCGAGCATAGTGGGCTGGGCGGGGAGCTGGAACGGCTGTTCCAGCATACGTTTGCTATCGCCAAGCAGGTGCGCACTGAGACCGGTATCGGTGAGAACCCAGTATCGGTCGCCTATGCGGCCGTGAGTATGGCAAGCCGGATTTTCGACGACTTTTCACGTTCCTCGGCCTTGTTGATCGGTGCGGGGGAAACCATCGAGCTGGTCGCAAGGCACCTGCGTGAGGCGGGAGTGCGTGAACTGATCGTTGCCAACCGGACCCGTGAGCGTGCCGAAGCGCTTATCGGTCAGTCCGAAGGTCAGGCCATCACGCTGGATGAAATCCCGGCGATGTTGGGACGAACTGACATCGTCATCTCCTCGACGGCATCGCCGCTGCCGATTCTGGGCAAGGGCATGGTCGAGCGAGCCTTGAAAAAGCGTCGGCACCGTCCGGTGTTCATGGTCGATATCGCCGTGCCACGGGATATCGAGCCAGAGGTCGGTGAGTTGGGCGATGTCTTCCTTTATACCGTCGATGATCTGCACGAAGTCATCGAAGAGAACCGGCGCCATCGACAACTGGCCGCCGATCAGGCCGAATCCTTGATCGAACACGGTGTGGGCAGTTGGCAGCATGAGCGACGTGTCAGAGGAGCCGGTGATTTGATTCGACGTTATCGCGAGCAAGGTGAAGCCGTTAGAGCGGAAGCCGAGGCACAGGCGCTGGCTCAATTGGCGCGTGGCGAAGATCCGGAAAAAGTCGTGTCTCGCCTGACCCGACAGTTGGCCAACAAGCTGATGCATGGGCCGACCCTGGGGGTGCGAGAGGCATCCGGTGCCGACCGTCATGACATTATTGCCGCCGCAGAGATGCTCTTGCTCGATTCGTCGACACCGTCCCAGTCGCGCGACTCGTGACGGCCGTTTCACTATCACAGGACCCTGCATGAAAGAGACACTGCGCCAGCGCCTGGACTCGTTCCATGAGCGCTTCGAGGAACTCGCCGCACTATTGGCGGATCCCGACGTGATTGCCGATCAGACGGAGTTTCGCGATTACTCTCGGGAATATGCGGAGCTCGAAAGTCTGGTAGCGGCCTGGCAGGATTACCGTAAAGTCGAAGCTGATATTGAAGCTGCGCAACAGCTTGCCGATGACAGTGATGTAGACATGCGGGAGCTTGCCGAAGAGGAACTGACAGAAGGCCGCAAGCGGCTAGCTGAACTGGAGGAGGCACTACTTCGTTTGTTGGTGCCCAAAGACCCGGATGACGAGCGTAACGTCTACCTGGAGATCCGGGCCGGCACCGGCGGCGATGAAGCGGCCCTGTTCGCCGGTGATCTCTTTCGCATGTACTCTCGTTACGCCGAAAGGCTGGGCTGGCAGGTGGAAATCATCAGTGTCAGTCATGGTGAGCAAGGGGGGTACAAGGAATTGATTTCCCGGGTCAAGGGCGAAGGGGTGCATGCGCGTCTCAAGTTCGAATCCGGGGCTCACCGCGTGCAGCGAGTTCCGGCGACGGAGTCGCAGGGACGCATCCATACGTCGGCTTGTACGGTGGCGGTCATGCCGGAAGCGCGGGATGTCGGTGACGTCGAAATCAATACCAACGACCTGCGAGTGGATACCTTTCGCGCCAGTGGTGCTGGTGGCCAGCACGTCAACACGACGGATTCAGCAGTACGGATTACTCACCTGCCGACGGGAGTCGTCGTCGAGTGCCAGGAGGAGCGGAGTCAGCACAAGAATCGTGCCAGAGCCATGGCGTTTCTCGCCGCTCGACTCAAACAGGAAGCCGTGGATAGCCAACGTCAGCAGCGGGCCGATACGCGCCGTTCTCTGGTGGGGTCAGGGGATCGTAGCGAACGCATTCGAACCTATAATTTCCCGCAAGGGCGGATTACCGATCATCGCATCAATTTGACGCTGTACAAGTTGGGCGACGTCATGGCGGGAGAGCTGGATGATGTGATCGACCCCTTGCTACATGAGTATCAGGCTGAGCAGTTGGCCTCCTTGCAGGGTGATTGACGAAGGTATGGCCAATGCGTCTGGATGAATTACTGGCACATGCAGGCACGCGTCTTGATGACGCTGGTTCTTCCAGTCCGAGGCGTGATGCTGAAGTGTTGCTGTGTCATGTCCTGGGTGTCGACCGCAGTTGGCTCTACACCTGGGGCGATTTCGACCTGGCAGGATTCGAGCGTGCTCGCTTCGAGTCCTTGGTAGCGCGTCGTGCCCAGGGTCAGCCGGTAGCCTACTTGATTGGTGGTCGCGAATTTTGGGGGTTGATGCTGGAAACGTCCCCGACGACGTTGATTCCCCGCCCCGACACCGAGACTCTGGTTTCCGTGGCGCTTACCCATGCAAATTCCCCCGAGGGACGTTTCCTGGATCTGGGCTGTGGCACCGGCGCCATCGCACTGGCCTTTGCCAGCGAACGTCCTCGGTGGTACGTCCTGGGGGTCGACATCGTCAGTGAAGCCGTCGAACTGGCGCGGCACAACGCGGTCAGGCTGGCGGTTGGTAATGCCGAATTTCGTGTCAGCGACTGGTTCGGTTCGGTAGGTGCCGGTCACTTTGATGTCATTGCCGCCAATCCACCTTATCTTGCAGATGATGACCCCCATCTCGAGCTCGGCGATGTACGTTTCGAGCCCCGTTCGGCACTCGTGTCCGCCGATCAAGGGCTTGCCGATCTGCAGACGTTGGTCGAGCGGGCTCGGCACCATCTGACTCCAGGCGGTCATTTATTGCTTGAACATGGTGCCGAGCAAGGCGAGCCGGTACGCGAGATGCTGCATGCGGCGGGTTATACCGGTGTCATGACGCAAGCGGATCTGGCCGGGCGTGATCGCGTCAGTCGAGGTCGACGTTGACCCGCAGTGATCGGCAATGGCTGGAGCCATGCGCCACGGTGTGATATTGATGGCAGGTAGATGCAATCAATACTGCTGTTTTTCGCTAAGAGCGCAGTGTTGTTCGCGACCAACGACTAGTCTGGCCCGTGTTTTTGGGTGAATTTTCTACACTATCTGCCTGTCCGACTGGCTCGGATGATGGATCACAATGAAAGCCAAAACCCGTTCACTTGACCGTATCGATATCAAAATCCTGCGTTGCTTGCAGGATAATGCTCGCATTTCCTATGTAGATCTGGCCTCGCAAGTCGGGCTGTCGACCACGCCTTGCCTGGAACGTGTCAAACGCCTGGAACGCGCAGGCATTATCCGCGGGTACAAGGCGCTACTCGACCCTAAGGCACTGAAGGCCAATTTGCTGGTGTTCGTTGAAATCAGTCTGGAGACGCAGTCGCCTGCTGTCTTCGACGAATTCCGGCGGGCCGTTTCCAAGCTGCCGCAAATTCAGGAGTGCCACCTCGTATCGGGTCAATTCGATTATATCCTCAAATGCCGCATTCCCGAAATGTCGGCATACCGGCAATTGTTGGGGGATGTCGTACTGACCCTGCCGGGGGTCAAGGAGTCCAAGAGCTACGTGGTGATGGAAGAAGTCAAGGAGGAGTTCTCCTTGTATGTGCCGGAACTGGACCAACTGGAAGACAAGTGAGTCGGGAGAGATCACGAGACGATGGATGATCAGGCCCTGCTGCGTTATAGCCGGCAAATCATGCTCGATGCCATCGATATCGATGGTCAGGAGCGGTTGTTGGGCAGTCATGTGCTGGTGATTGGCGCCGGCGGCCTGGGCTCGCCTGTAGCGCTGTACCTGGCGGCTGCCGGTATCGGACATCTGACGTTAGCGGATATGGACACTGTCGAGCTTTCCAATTTGCAGCGTCAGATTGCCCACACCCAAGCCGATTTGGGACGTAACAAGGCGGATTCGGCGCGGATGGCGGCCTTGGCTCTCAATGACGGTTGCCGTATCGAGACGATGGAAAGTCACCTGGAAGGTGAGGTGTTGGCGAGTGCGGTATCGCGTAGCGATCTGGTCGTGGATTGCACCGACCGCTTCGCTAGCCGCTATGCTATCAACCAGGCGTGTGTCGATGCTGTACGTCCATTGGTATCGGGCGCGGCGATTCGCTTTTCGGGACAGTTGGCGGTCTTCGACCCCCGGCAGAGCGATAGTCCTTGCTATGCCTGCCTGTACCCGCCTCAGTCCGGGCAGGCAGATGACGATGAACTGCGTTGCTCGGAGAATGGCGTCGTAGCGCCGTTGGTGGGATTGATCGGTTGTTTTCAGGCACTCGAGGCCATCAAGGTGTTGAGTGGTGCCGGGGCTGCGCATCGTGGACTGTCGACCTTCGATGGCCTGCAGGGGACGTGGCGGCATTTTCAGGTACCCCGTGACCCCCACTGCCCTGTTTGCGCCAATCGGTGACCTTGAATGGAGGCCTCGTGACCGGAGAGCGGAAGTCGCCATTACCGGGACAAGTCAGCGATTTCGATATCCGGTTACTGCGTGTCTTCAAGGCAGTCGCCGAATGTGGCGGTTTCACTGCCGCTGAAGTCGTGCTCGGGATAGGTCGTCCAGCCATCAGCCTGCACATGAATGACCTGGAAAAGCGGCTGGGGCTACGTCTGTGCCAACGCGGTCGCGGAGGGTTCGCGCTGACTGAAGAAGGGCGGCACGTCTACGAAGCCTCATTGCGGTTGTTTGCGTCACTGGAGACGTTCCGTGGTGAGGTCAACGAGCTGCATCATACGCTGCGTGGCGAACTCAATATCGGCATCACCGATAACCTGGTCAGTCTGCCCCAGATGCGCATTACCCATTCGTTGGCCGATCTCAAGGCGCAAGCGCCTGATGTCGCCATCAACATACATATGGACCCGCCGGATGCCATCGCTCAGGGGGTGTTGGATGCGCGGCTCCACCTGGGGGTCGTGCCTCAGGTCAACCTCCTCGCGAGTCTGGAAACCCGATTTCTCTACAGTGAGTGTTCGCGCTTGTACTGTGCCAGCCGCCATCCCTTGTTCGGCGAGGCTGCGCAAACGCTCGATGATGTCGAGTTGCGGGACTATGAAGCCGTGGTGCCTGGTTATCCGCTGCCGGACACGGCGCGCGAACCGCACGCGCGACTGCGTGGAACGGCTACGGCATCGGACCGGGAAGGTGCTGCATTCCTGATTCTCACCGGAAGTTATATCGGTTACCTCCCCGACCACCTGGCGGCGCCATGGGAAGCGATGGGGCGGCTAAGAGAATTGCCGGTTAGTGGTGGTTATTATTTGACGCCATTTGTCGTCATTACCCGTCGTGATCGCCGCCCTAACCGAGTTCTTGAGGCATTTTTCGAGGTCCTTGAGAAGAACCCGTGATCCAGTTACTTCTTCCTATATATTTTATGTGTTATTGAATACTTGACATCTGGTAGTGGTCTGGTGGCAGACTGTAATCACACGTGGATGGCGCATCGTGGATAGCGAGTCATTCACGCCCACCGACTGGGTGAAACGATTTCAACAACAATAATGGACAGAGGGAATCTCTGTCGCGATAAGGAAGGTGTGCATGGCCGCGGTTGCCAGTTTCGACATTCCCGCCTCATATTACCGTGATAGCGTACAGGTAACGTTGGCACCGACGCCTTCATTGGAAGGCGAGGTGAAGGCGGATGTCTGTGTTATTGGTGGTGGTGTAACCGGCTGTTCTACGGCACTCCATCTGGCCGAAAAAGGTTATGCTGTCGTGCTGCTGGAGGCCGGTGATATCGGCTATGGAGCATCAGGACGCAGTGGTGGTCAGATTCTTCCTGGTCTGGGCACCGATATCTCGACGATCGAGGGAGTCCTTGGCCTGAGTCGGGCACGTGATATCTGGGAAATGAGCCGCGAAGCGGTGCGCCTGACCGCCTCTCTCGTCGAGCGCCATGACATTCCCTGCGATCTCCAGTGGGGGTACCTGCATGCTGCCGTCAAGGCGCGTCAGGTCGGTGAATTGCGTGGTTTTCAGAGTGACCTTGAAGACCGTTATGGCTATGCCGCGCTCGATTGGCTGGAGGGTGAGTCGCTACGCGAGCACGTCTATACCGATGTGTACCCCGGCGCGCTTTACGATGCGGAAGGGGGACACTTGCATCCGCTCAATTACACGCTGGGACTGGCGCGAGCCGCGCAACGTGCCGGCGCGACCCTTTACGAACGTAGTGCCGCCTTGCACATCGAGCGGGATGACCCGGCTCGCGTCGATACCGCACGAGGAAGTGTGACGGCGGACTTCGTGGTGGTGGCCGGGAATGCCTACCTTGGCGGTCTGGTGCCTGAGCTCGATGGCCGTATCATGCCTGCCGCTAACTACATGATTGCGACCGAGCCACTCAGCGAGACTCAAGCAGCGCAAGTGCTGCCGCAGAACGATGCCTTGTCGGATGCCAACTTCGTGCTCGACTACTACCGCCTTTCCGGCGACCGTCGCCTGATCTATGGGGGCGAGGTCAGCTACAACGGGCGAGAACCTCGTCGCTTGCAGGAGCGGATGGAAGCCAAGATCGCTCGCCTGTTTCCCATATTGAGCGATGTCGATATCGCCTATCGTTGGGGAGGCGATGTAGCGATCACCTTCAACCGGGCACCGGATTTCGGCCGTCTGACGGGAAATCTATATTACGCTCAGGGGTATTCCGGCCATGGCATGGCACTGGCCGGTCTGGCGGGACAACTGCTGGCCGATGCCATTGCCGGACAGGCCGAGCGCTTCGATGTCTTTGCTGCCATGCCTCACCGACGCTTTCCCGGAGGCCGCTGGCTACGCACTCCCTTGCTGGTACTAGCAACGAATTTTTATAAACTGCGCGATCGCCTATAGAGGTCCAGTAGGGATCGAGAGCCCATGACAGGAGAGCGGAATCATGACTTCTTCCCTGACGGCCCCTGACACCCCCCCAACGTCGGAGACAGTGGATACCGACCGTTCCGAAGCGCGAGCCTCCCGAAAGGCGTCGACCATCGAGTTGAAGGGTCTGAAAAAGCACTTTGGGGCAGATACCATCGCTCTGGATGGCGTCGACCTGGTTATCGAGCCCGGTGAATTCTTTACGCTCCTGGGGCCTTCGGGATGCGGCAAGACGACGCTGTTGCGCATCCTGGCCGGTCTGGAAACACCGGACGACGGTCGCCTGGTACTTGGCGGGAAGGACATTACCGACATCCCGCCGCATCGCCGCAGTGTCAATACCGTCTTTCAGTCCTACGCCCTGTTCCCGCATTTATCGGTTCGCGAAAACCTGGCGTTCGGCCTGCGTATGCGAGGTGTGGCCGAACCTGAGCGTGATAGTCGGGTGGATGAAATCGCCGCCTTCATTCAACTGGGATCGCTGATTGATCGACGTGTCGACCAACTGTCCGGGGGGCAGCGACAACGCATTGCGCTCGCGAGGGCCCTGGTGTGCGAACCGGAAGTTCTGCTGCTGGATGAGCCGTTGTCGGCGCTCGATGCCGGTCTGCGTAGTCAGTTGCAGGTGGAGTTGCTGAGAGTGCAGCAGCGCCTCGGCATGACATTCGTCTTCGTCACGCACGATCAGCAGGAAGCCATGGTGATGTCCGATCGTATTGCGGTGCTTGATGGTGGCATCATTCAGCAGGTCGGGCCACCGCGGGAAGTGTACGAACGTCCGGCGAATGCGTTCGTGGCTCGTTTCATGGGACATGACAACCTCTATCCCATCAAGGAGCGTAACGGTGACCGGTTGGTGACCGATCTCGGCGCACTGTCTTGCCCCGCGCAAGCCGGGGGCGACCTGTTGTTGATTCGTCCTGAGACCCTGGACCTCATTCCGGGTGAGCAGCCCGGCGACAACCGGCTGTTTGCCACCGTCAATGAATGTCTCTATCGCGGGAGTCATGCCGAGTACCGTCTCGATGTGGGGACGACCACGATGCAGGCGACCGTACGAAATCGTGGCGGCAGTCTCCCGACGGTCGGTGATCGGGTCACGGTGATCGTTTCCTCCGATGACCTTGTGTCCCTGAATGCGTGAGGTGAGCGATATGGCTTATTCTGGAGTCTTGCCTAGTGCACGCAGTCAGGCGATGGTTGCCGAAGCTCGCCACCTGTTGATGACAGTGGCACCCGGCGCGATCTGGATATTTGTGTTCCTGGTTCTGCCCAGCTTTTACCTGATGGGCGTCGCCTTCATGACCAACGGGACTTATGGTTTGCCTGAAATGCCATTGAGTCTCGAATCCTTCAAGCGGTTGGCCGGATTCGGTTTTCTGGGGTGGAGCCCTGGTAACTTGTACACCCTGTTGCGCTCGCTTTGGCAGACGGTGGTCTCAACCGGACTCGTGGTGCTTATCGCGTATCCCATCGCTTATTACATCACGACCTGTCGTGAAAAATGGCGTCCCATCATGCTGTTGTTGGTGGTCGTCCCCTCCTGGACCAACCAGGTGATCCGGACGTTCGGGTGGATGAACCTGCTGGCGCCCGGGACGCCGCTGGCGGAATTGGGCCAGTTGGTGGGCTTGGTACCAGAGAATATGGGGCTATATCCCTCGAATTTCGCTGTCACCTTGGGGTTGGTGTACAACTTCCTGCCATTCATGGTGCTGCCACTGTATGCCGCCTTCGAGAAACTCGATCATGCTCAGGTGCAAGCCGCGCAGGATTTGTATGCCTCCCCGGTGCGTGCCTTCTGGCATGCCGTGTTTCCCCAGACGCTACCGGGGTTGTTGGCGGGCACTGTGCTGGTTGCGATTCCCGCCTTCGGCATGTATGTGATCCCCGAATTGCTGGGCGGCGGCAAGGGCATGATGCTGGGCAACCTGGTGGCGAATCAGTTTTCAGGTGGCTCGAACTGGCCGCTGGGGGCGGCAGGAGCCATTCTGATGTTGATCGCGACGTTTGTCGGGCTGTATGCCATGCGTCGCATCGGTAAGCGCCTGGGTGGCGGTGAGGAGGTCGTGATATGAGAAAGCGGACCTTGCAACGCTCACTCACCGGCTTCTGGTGGCTGACGCTGTTTTTCCTCTACGTACCGTTGCTCGTGGTGGTCGTCTTCTCGTTCAATGCGGCCAATAGTGCAGCGAGTTTCACGGGAGTGTCACTGCGCTGGTATCGACGTTTATTGGGTAACGAACAGATATTATCGGCCTTTGCCAACAGCATGATTCTGGCAATCGTCTCATCGATAGTGGCGCTTGTGATCGGTTGTCTGATCGGCTATGGAATGTACCGGCATCGCCACCGTAAATTGGGATGGTTGATCGCACTCATCTACTTGCCGATCGTCCTGCCGGATATCGTTTTCGGTATCTCCGAGATGGCGTTTTTCGTGCAGATCAATCGGTTGACCGGGGTGCTGGGTCCGGGATTGCTGACCATGATCATATCGCACGTGACGTTTCAGATCCCGTTCGTTGCCTTGATCGTCTATTCACGTTTCGTCGGTCTGGATCCCACGCTGTTCGAAGCGGCCAAGGATCTTTACGCCACACCTTGGCAACGAGCCCGCTTCTTCATGCTGCCGACCATCAAGCCAGCGTTGATTTCGGCCTTCTTCCTGTCGTTCACGCTGTCGATCGATGATTTCGTGATCAGCTTCTTCACGGCGGGACCGGAAAGTGCGACCTTGCCGATTTATATCTGGGGTGCCATCAAGAAAGGGGTGTCTCCCGAAATCAATGCGATCGCCACCCTGATGATCGGGGCGGTCGCGATTGCCGCTGTATTGAGCCTGATGTTCAATCGTCAGGGGCGCCGATAGGCGGTGCCTCTTGCCCTAACCAGGGATCCGAAGGAGAGCAAAATGATGAAAACAATGAACCGCAACGCAGTCATGGGCCTGGGTGCGATGCTGCTGGCCTCTACCGCCCAGGCAGAAGAGGATACGTTGTATCTCTTCAACTGGACCGAGTACATGGACCCCGCAATCATCGACGCCTTCGAAGAGAAGTACGATGTCGAGGTGGTCCAGAATTACTTCAACTCACTGCCGGAAATGTTCTCCAAACTCAATGCGGGTGGTACCTCGCAATATGACGTGATCGTGCCGTCGAACTACTATATTCCCCGCTTGATCGAAACCGGCCTGGTTCAGGAGCTCGATCATGACAAGCTGGAGAATATGGATAACCTGATGGAGGAATTCCAGGATCCGGATTATGACCCGGGCAATCAGTACAGTGCACCCTATCAATGGGGTACGACCGGGATCATCTATAATACGGAAACCTTCCCCGAGGCACCCAAGAGCTGGTCCCTGTTGTTCGATGAGTCCGTCAATCCGGAGCACCCCTTCGCTTTGATGGGGGATGGCCAGGTCAGTATGGGGGCAGCATGTGCCTATCTCGGCCATGGGTATGACTGTACTGACATGGAAGCCTGGCGCGAGGCCGCTCAGCTGCTGCTGGACACCAAGAACCGGGACACATTCAGTGGTTTTGTCGACGGTACCCCCGCACTGCAGGAGTTGGCCCGTGGCGTCAGTCACATTGGGCTGAGTTACAACGGCGATTATCTGTTCTTCAAGGATGAGGACCCAGAGACCTTTGAAACCATCGATTTCATGCTGCCCGAAGAAGGCGCCGAAATGTGGGTCGATGCCATGATGATCCCGAGTGAGGCTCCCAATCCGGATTTGGCGCACAAGTTCATCGACTTCATCCTAGATGCCGAAGTGGGCGCTCAACTGTCCAATTACAACTACTATGCCAGTCCCAATGAGGCAGCCAAACCGCACTTGGATGAGATCTTGACCGAGCCGCCGGTACAGCCGAGCGACGATGACATGGACAACCTGCGTTTCACGCCCAGCCTGGAGGGCGAAGCTCTGGATACGTTCCAGCAGTTGTGGTCGGAAGTGAAATCGCGTTAAAGCCCCCGTCAACCCATTCGGGGCCAGGGCCCGGCAGATCATGAGTCAACCGGGCCCGGTATCTTCACCAAGGAAATCCTTATGAGTAACAGCCATGATGAACCGGTATTGAGGGACTGGTTCGATGCCCATGGAATCACGGAAGTGGAGTGTCTGGTCTCGGACCTGACAGGGATTCTCAAGGGCAAGATCATGCCCGCCAAGAAGTATCTCAATGGCGGTCGACCTCGCTTGCCTGACTCGATATTCATACAGACGGTCACGGGTGGCTATCCCGACGATGAAGACATACGCTTCTGGAATCCAGCCGAGCGCGACATGGAACTGGTGCCGGATGCCAATGCCATCTATTTGGTGCCATGGGCCGAGGATGCGACGGCACAGATCATCCATGATTGCCACTATCTGACCGGAGAGCCGGTGGAATTGTCTCCACGCCATGTGCTCAAGCGGGTTCTCCAGCTGTACGAAGACCGTGGCTGGACCCCGATAGTGGCGCCGGAAGTCGAATTCTATCTGGTCAAGACCAATACGGATTCGGATTATCCCCTGGAACCGCCGATTGGCCGGACCGGACGACAGGAAAGCAGCCGACAGTCGTTCTCGATCGATGCCGTCAATGAGTTCGACCCCTTGTTCGAGGAAATGTACGACTACTGTGACGCCATGCATCTGGATCTGGACACACTGATCCATGAGGAAGGGGCGGGGCAGATGGAGGTCAATTTTCAGCACGGTGACCCGCTCACGTTGGCGGACCAGGTGGTGATCTTCAAGCGTACGCTGCGTGAGACGGCCTTGCGCCATGGCATGTATGCGACCTTCATGGCCAAGCCCATGGCGAACGAGCCGGGAAGCTCCATGCATATTCATCAAAGCGTGGTGGATACGAAGACCCGGCGAAACCTGTTTGCGGGTGATGATGATCAGCCCAGCCGACTGTTCCACCATTTCATTGGTGGACTCCAGCAGTATCTACCTGCTGCCATGCCGTTGTTGGCCCCCAATGTCAACTCCTACCGTCGCTTGATGCGCAGTGAAACCAGTGGTTCGGCACCAGTGAATGTCGAATGGGGGCTGGACAATCGCACGGTCGGATTGCGTGTCCCCGTATCTGAACCTGAATCGACACGAGTGGAAAACCGGCTGGCCGGTGCCGATGCCAACCCCTACCTAGTGATGGCGGCATCATTGGCCTGCGGTTACCTGGGAATGCTGGGGCAGGTCGATGCTCGCCCCCCTATGGTGGGGCCGGCCTGGGCTGGGGGGAATAAACTCCCCGATGACATCGGTCCGGCACTGGACGCATTGCATGATTGCAAGCCGCTGTGCGATCTGCTGGGAGAACGTTTCGCCAACAGCTATCTGGCGGTCAAGCGCGCCGAGCACCGTGCCTATTTCCAGGTCATCAGTTCCTGGGAGCGCGAACACTTGCTCCTGCGGGTGTGATTTCAGCTCTCAACCGGCGTAATGGCCTATTGATAGGCGAGGCTCTTGCGTCGGTGGAGCATTACGTCACAACGGATCCCTACATTTTTTTACGTTCGAGAGGTCTCCATGACTGCTGCGTCATCGACTGAGCATGCGCGATCCTACTATGCGGCCACTGCCAATCCGGCACCGGAGCGTCCCATGCTGACGGAGGAGGTGCGTTGTGATGTCTGTGTCGTAGGCGCGGGATTTACCGGCATTTCGTCGGCTCTGCACCTGGCCGAGCGTGGTTTCCGGGTCGTCGTCCTCGAGTCGGCCAAGGTCGGTTATGGCGCCTCAGGGCGCAACGGCGGGCAGATCGTCAATAGCTACAGCCGCGATATGGACGTGATAGAAGCGAAATATGGCCATGAAACGGCCAGGTCATTGGGAGACATGGCATTCGAAGGCAATCGAATCATTCGCGAACGGGTCGAACACTATGACATTGCCTGCGACCTCAAGGACGGTAATCTGTTCGCGGCCTGCAATGCCAAACAGCTCAACGAGCTCAAGGCTCATAAGCAGCTCTGGGAGCGGTATGGCAATCATGAACTCGAGCTGCTGGAAGGGGAAGCGCTGGGTCGTGAGGTCGGCAGTGGGCGTTATGTCGGTGGTCTGGTGGATCATTCCGGTGGTCATCTGCATCCTCTCAACCTGGTCCTTGGCGAGGCAGCCGCCTGCGAGGCTCTGGGAGGTCGAATCCATGAGCAGAGCCCTGTCGTGGAGGTCATTCATGGTGACCCTGTGCAGCTTCGCACCCCCAGTGGTCGCGTGATAGCCGATCGTGTCGTCATGGCTGGCAATGCGTATCTTAACGGGGTGTTGCCCGAACTGGAGGGTAGGTCGATGCCTTGCGGTACACAGGTCATTACCACCGAACCCTTGGGGGAAGCGCGGGCACGCGAATTGCTGCCTCAGGATAAGGCCGTCGAGGACTGTAACTATCTGCTGGATTACTATCGTCTAAGTGCGGACAACCGTCTGATTTACGGTGGGGGCGTCAATTATGGTGGCCAGGATCCCGACGATATAGAAGCCGTCATTCGTCCGAAAATGCTCAAGACCTTTCCAGCGCTTTCCGATGTGCGAATCGATTATGCCTGGAGTGGTACGTTTCTGATGACACTCAACCGCTTGCCCCAGTTCGGTGTTATCAACGACAACGTCTACTATGCTCAGGGGTATTCCGGTCACGGCGTGACCTGTACGCATCTGGCTGGGCGCTTGATCGCTGAAGTGATGGAGGGTCGTTGTGAGCGATTCGACGCGTTTGCCGACTTGCCGCACCTGCCGTTTCCCGGGGGGCGTATGCTGCGTGTCCCGCTGTCAGCGTTGGGCGCCTGGTTCTACCGGACACGGGATGCGCTGGGCGTATGACTGCCCATGGCACCCGTGCCTCGTGTCGTCAGACATGGGGGCGAGGGTCAGACCTGGCGAAGATACCAGTCGTATTCCAGTTGGCTCACCGCTTGCATTGCCTGAGCGCGCTCGGCCCGGCGGTTGGCGATGTAGACCTGCAGGAATTGCTCGCCTAGTGCATCGTTCAGGACATCATTGGCTGCCAATAGATCCAGAGCTTGCTGCCAGCTATTGGTAAGGCTGCTGTCATACTGCTCGTAGGCATTACCCGTGGTGGCAGGTGACGGTGTCAACGCCTGTTGCATTCCATGCTCGATGGAGGCCAATAACGTTGCCAGCAGCAGGTAGGGATTCACATCGGCGCCGGCGACCCGGTGTTCGATCCGGCGAGCGACATTCGCCCCCGAGGGGATGCGTAGAGCGACCGAGCGGTTGTCATAACCCCAGGTAGGCGCCATGGGTACATACAGTCCCGGCTGAAAACGGCGAAATGAATTGATGTTGGGGGCGAAGATGGCCATCGAGGCCGGCATCTGTTCGAGCAAGCCGGCAATCGATTGACGCAATGCTGGCGTGCCGTATGGGTCATCATCGGGGGCGGCGAAGATGTTCTGGCCGTCTTCATTCAGTAGGCTGATGTGCACATGTGTGCCGTTCCCGGCTTCCTGGCCGTAGGGCTTGGCCATGAACGTCGCTTCGAAGCCGTGCTGAACCGCGATTCCCTTGATCAAGCGTTTGAGAAGTAGAGCGCTATCGCAGGCTCTCAGGGCATCGTCGCAGTGGATCAGATTGATTTCGAACTGGCCCGGAGCGCACTCCTTGAGCGCCGTGTCAAGCGGCAGGTCTTGAACCCGTGCCGCGTTCTGGATGTCGTCAAGGAAATCGCCATATTCGTCGAGTTCCGCAATGGAATAGAGCTGGCTTTGTGACGCACGTTCGCCAGTGGCGGGGGAGCAGGGGGGTTGAGCTTGACCCTGGGTATTGCGCTCACGGTCGATGAGATAGAACTCCAGCTCCAGGGCAACGACTGGGGTCAGTCCGCGATGACTCAGGCGTTTGAGTACGCGCTCGAGCACCTGTCGTGGATCGGCAAAGAAAGGCGAGCCATCGGCTTCCTCCATGGTCATCAACAGTTGTCCCTGTCTGCCTTTACGTAGCCAGGGAGTCGGCATCAACGTTCCACTGATCGGGCGGCAGACTCTATCGCTATCTCCGATGCTCAGGCCCAGACCGGTCTCCTCTATGGTGTTGCCATTGATATCCAGGGCGAAGAGGGAGGCGGGGAGGTTGATGCCGTTACTGAACGCCTTGGCCAGGTTGTCGCGTGGTATGCGCTTGCCTCGGGGGATACCGTTCAAATCGCTGATCAGAAGATCAATGCTGTCAATATCCGGGTGTCGATCGAGAAACGCCACGGCCTCGTCGATGGATGTGGTCGTTGGCATGAGGGTCACCTGTTGCCTGAGATCGTTAGCATTGCTTGATATCTTTCCGTGCCTATTACGTGTTGTCAAATAATTTACGGAATGCCGAGATTTTTGAGGCAGTCGCCATCATTTATTTCTATAAATAACATTTATAATCAATAAGTTATTAAATTTTAATCGATAGTCTAACTTTTCCGGTTGGAAACTTAAATCAACGACTGTTATGTTTGTTGGCAATGCAAGCCGACGCTAGGCGTCATTGTCTGTTGCGTGAGGATACTGTAATGCATACGAAACTGGTGACGCGTTATTCACCAGTTTTGCCAACGCCTGCACTCAGCGATGGCAAGCGCGTCATGCGGCGATGCCGGAAGCCGTTGCCAATGTCTGAATGCTTCCCGGTCCGTCTATAATCGCCTGGAGTTGCCCGATACCATGACCTTGACCCTTGATATGCAAGTGCTCGATCGCGCCCATCATCTTCATCCGTTCACTGATTTCAAAGCGTTGGGAGAGGAAGGGAGTCGCATCGTGACCCACGCGGATGGCGTGTATATTCATGATAGCGAGGGACACCGAATTCTGGATGGGATGGCAGGCTTGTGGTGCGTCAACCTGGGGTATGGGCGCCAGGCATTGGTCGATGCTGCGACTCGCCAGATGCAAGAGTTGCCGTATTACAATAATTTCTTCAAGACGACCCATGTACCGGCGGTTACCTTGGCCGACACGCTGTGCCGTCTTGCACCCGCTTCGCTCAATCGTGTGTTCTTTACCGGATCGGGATCCGAAGCCAATGATACCGTGCTGCGCATGGTCCGGCGCTATTGGGCGCTTGAAGGCAAGCCTGAAAAACAGTGGGTCATTGCCCGTGACAATGCGTATCACGGTTCCACCGTGGCCGGTGTGAGCCTGGGCGGCATGGCGCCGATGCATGGCCAGGGTGGACCGTTGGTCCCGGGCATAGCGCATGTGGCACAACCGTATTGGTTTGGCGAAGGGCGTGATCAGTCACCGTTCGAGTTTGGTTTGTCGTGTGCGTCGGCGCTTGAAGCGAAGATCTTGGAATTGGGTGAGGAGAACGTCGCGGCGTTCATTGCGGAGCCGGTACAAGGTGCCGGAGGGGCGATCATCCCTCCTGACAGTTATTGGCCAGCGGTCAAGAAGGTCCTCGCCAAGTACGATATCCTGCTGGTGGTGGATGAGGTGATCTGTGGTTTCGGGCGCCTGGGGGAGTGGTTCGGCAGTCAATATTACGATCTCGAGCCTGACCTGATGTCGATTGCCAAAGGCTTGTCGTCAGGCTATTTGCCAATCGGAGGCGTGATGGTTGGCAATCGGGTCGCCGATACCCTGATCGATAAGGGCGGAGAGTTTTTCCATGGGTTTACCTACTCGGGGCATCCGGCCTGTGCGGCTGTGGCACTCAAGAATCTTGAAATCATGCAGACCGAAGGTGTCGTCGAGCGGGTTCGCGATGATCTGGGGCCCTACCTGAAAGCCTGCTGGGGAGAACTTGCCGATCATCCACTCGTTGGCGAAGCGCGGTCGTTAGGGTTGATTGGAGCGCTCGAACTGGTTGCCGACAAAGCCAGTGGCGAGCGCTTTGACAAGTCATTGGCTGTCGGCAATCTATGTCGTGACATCAGTTTTGCCAATGGACTCGTCATGCGCTCGGTAGGCGATAGCATGGTGATCTCACCGCCCCTGGTCATCAGTCGTGCCCAGATCGATGAATTAGTACTGCTGGCTCGTCGTTCCCTCGATGAGACAGCCAGACGTTTGGGACTTTCCCTCCAAGAGGAGCATACGGCATGAGTGCAATGGACAAGGTGCCCGCATCACTCGCGGATTGGCGCGCGATGGCCTCGGCGCTGCGTTTCGAGACGCGCGCCTTTATCAATGACGCGTTCGTGGATGCCGCAAGCGGCGAGACGTTCGAGACGATCAACCCAGCCACAGGCGAGGTTCTGGCTCACGTGGCCAGTTGCGATGCCCCCGATGCACAAACGGCAATCCAGCATGCGCGTCGCGCATTCAATGAAGGAATATGGTCACGCATCTCGCCGTCCGAGCGTAAACGTATCCTGCTGCGTTTCGGCGACCTGATCGAACGGCACAAGCATGAACTGGCGCTGCTCGATACGCTCGATATGGGCAAGCCGGTGACGAGCTCGCTGGGCGATATGGCCGGTGCGATCAGTTGCATTCGCTATAATGCGGAAAGCATCGACAAGCTGTACGGTGAGGTGGCGCCGACCGGTGAAGATAGCCTGGGGATGATATTACGGGAGCCGCTGGGGGTCGTGGCATCCATCGTGCCGTGGAACTTCCCCATGATGATGACGGCGTGGAAGATCGGCCCTGCCCTGGCTGCAGGCAATAGCGTGATCCTCAAGCCTTCGGAAAAATCGCCATTATCGGCGTTGCGGCTAGCACAACTAGCGCTGGAGGCCGGGCTTCCGACAGGTGTGTTTCAGGTATTACCCGGTTACGGGCATACCGTCGGCCAGGCATTGGCCCTGTCCATGGATGTAGATTGCCTGTCTTTCACGGGCTCGACGCAAGTGGGCAAGTTGTTGATGCAGTTTGCCGGTCAGTCCAACCTCAAGCGGGTGTATCTGGAGTGTGGAGGCAAGAGTCCCAACCTGGTATTTGGCGACTGCAAGAATCTCGATACTGTGGCCACCAATACCGCAGCAGCGATCTTCCACAATCAGGGTGAAGTCTGTATCGCCGGTTCACGCTTGCTGGTCGAAAACTCGATACGCGAACAGTTCATCGAGAAGGTCCTGGCGGCGGCTGAGACAATGCAGCCGGGGGATCCGCTGGATCCGGAAAGCTTCATGGGGGCGATCGTCGACCGTACGCAATACCAGAGTATCCTCGATTATATCCGGCGGGGCGTCGAGGAAGGGGCCCATCTTCGAGTTGGTGGTGAAGCGGTCAACGATGATGGAGGCGGGTTGTTCATTCCTCCTACGGTATTCGACGGCGTGACGCCACAGATGAGCATTGGTCGCGATGAGGTATTCGGCCCGGTATTGTCGGTATTTGGCTTCGATAGCGAAGAAGAGGCCGTCGCCATGGCCAATGATAGCCTCTATGGTCTGGCTGCAGGCCTGTGGAGCCAGGATATCGATCGCATCATGCGAGTGACGCGTCGGCTGCATTCCGGTCAGGTGTATGTCAACAACTGGGCCGGCGGTGACATGACCGTTCCCTTCGGGGGCGTCAAACAGTCCGGTAACGGTCGTGACAAGTCTCACCACAGCCTGGAAGAGTATTCCGAACTCAAGAGCGTGTGGATGGAACTGACACCCTGACGACGACGGCATCTCGGTGTCTGCCAGTAGGGCCCGACCGGGAGACGTCGGACCCTACTGATACCGCTATGTCCTTGTCTGGGGGCTAAAACGTCTTGGCTGGTGTACAACAGCTCACCAGCCGACAGGCTGTCTGATTGGGATTGCGAAAGCGATGGGGCACATTGGTGTCGAAGTAGTAGGCTTCACCGGGCCCCAGAACACGTGTATCGGCACCCACGGTGATTTCGATTTCGCCTTCCAGAACGACGCCCGCTTCTTCCCCCTGGTGCGCGATCATCTCGCGCCCGGTATCGGTACCGGCGGGATAGGTTTCGATCATGAACGAAAGCGCCCGTGAGTCACGATTGGCGCCGACCAGCTTATAAATGACATCGCCACTGCCCATATCGGCCAGCTCGTCGGCGGCATAGAAGACCTGGTCTCGGCTTTCCATATCCATGGTGAAGAAGTCGCCGACACTGATGGGGATGGCATCGAGAATCTTCTTCAGCGAACTGACCGAGGGGCTGACCTTGCCCTGTTCGATCAGTGACAGGCTGGAGTGGGTCACGCCACAACGCTTGGCGAGCTCGCGCTGAGAGATACCTCGCATCGTGCGTAAGGCGCGCAACCGGCCACCGACATCATCGGACATCCGTTACTCCTTCAGGCCTGGTCGAGTTTGTCTTTCAGCAGCGCATTGACCTGCTGTGGATTCGCCGTCCCTCGCGAAGCCTTCATTACTTGACCGACGAAATAACCGATCATCTTGCCCCGCTTGGCGTCGTCCGCTTCCTGGTACTGGGTGACCTGGGCCGGGTTATCGGCAATGACCTGGTCGATCATGTCTTCAATGGCACTGGTGTCAGTCACCTGCCTGAGTCCACGCGCGTCGATGATGGTATCGGCTCTGTCGCCTTCCTTTTCCCACAGGGCGGCGAAGACTTCTTTGGCTGCCTTGCCATTGATGGTGTCATCGATGACGCGTGTGATCAGCTCACCCAGCTGCCTTGCCGAGACAGGACTGTCGGCGATATCCAGGCCTTCCTTGTTGAGTCGGCCGGACAGTTCTCCCTGGACCCAATTGGCGGCTTGTTTGGCATCTCCACAGACGTCCTTCACGGCCTCGAAGTATTCCGCCATGGCACGACTCGACGACAGCACGCCAGCATCATAGGCGGACAGTCCCAACTCGTTCTGAAACCGGGCGCGCTTTTCCGCCGGCAACTCGGGAAGCGATTGGCGTTGATGGTCGATGTATGCCTGGTCGAGCACGACCGGCAGCAGGTCAGGGCATGGGAAGTAGCGGTAATCATTGGCTTCTTCCTTGGTGCGCATGCTGCGTGTTTCATCGAGCTCGGGATCGAATAGCCGGGTTTCCTGTTCCACTTCGCCCCCGTCCTCGAGACATTCGATCTGTCGCTCGACCTCGAAGGCGATGGCCCGTTCGACAAAGCGGAACGAGTTGACGTTCTTGATCTCTGCCCGGGTGCCGAAGCTTTCCTGCCCTTTTGGGCGTACCGACACGTTGACGTCACAGCGCATCGATCCTTCGGCCATGTTGCCATCGGAAATCCCCAGGTAGGTGACGATGGCATGTATGGCCTTGAGGTAGGCTGCGGCTTCCTTGGCCGATCGCATGTCGGGTTGCGAGACGATTTCCATCAACGGAGTGCCGGCGCGGTTCAGATCGATACCCGTCATGCCGTGGAAGTCTTCGTGCAGTGACTTGCCGGCATCCTCTTCCAGGTGGGCATGGTGCACTCGTACGCGCTTGGTATCGCCATTGTCCAGTGCGATCTCGACCTCACCCGGCCCAACGATGGGTGAGTACATCTGACTGGTTTGGTAACCCTTTGGCAGGTCCGGATAAAAGTAGTTCTTCCGGTCGAAGATCGAGACTTCTGGAATGTCGGCGTCAATGGCCAATCCGAATTGCACGGCCATGGCAACGGCCGCTTCGTTGAGTACCGGTAATACGCCTGGTAGACCTAGGTCAACGGCACAGGCTTGAGAGTTGGGCTCGGCACCGAAGGCGGTAGATGCCCCGGAAAAAATCTTGGAACGGGTCGCGAGCTGGACGTGGACTTCCAGGCCGATCACGGTTTCCCATTGCATCAGGCGGTCTCCTCGGCGATGCCCGGACGGCGATGATGCCAGTCGGTGGTTTGTTGGAACTGGTGGGCGACATTGAGCAATTGCGACTCTGCAAAGTGGGGGCCCAGGATCTGTAATCCGATGGGGCGCTGCCCTCCCCGGCTGGCTGTAAAGCCCGCTGGAACCGTGATACCAGGGATGCCGGCCAGGTTGATGGCAATGGTATAGATATCCTGCAGGTACATCGATACCGGATCCTTCTTGGCGCCGAGGTCGAATGCGGGCGTCGGCGATGCCGGCCCCATGAGCACGTCGACGTCCTCGAAAACATCGAGGAAATCCTGACGAATCAGCCGGCGAACTTTCTGGGCTTGCTTGTAGTAGGCATCGAAGAAGCCTTCCGACAGGGTGTGTGTGCCGATCAGTATTCGGCGCTTGACTTCTTCTCCGAATCCTTCGCTTCGCGAGCGTTTGTACAGATCGATCAAGTCCCTGGGATTGTCGCAGCGATGACCAAAGCGGACGCCGTCATAGCGGGATAGATTGGAGGAAGCTTCGGCCGGCGCAATGACGTAGTAGGCCGGTATGGCGAGGTGGGTATGCGGCAGACTGACGTCGCGTACGGTTGCACCCAGCGATTCGTATGTCTTGACGGCCTCCTGTATGGCGGCATTGACGGCAGGATCGAGGCCGTCGCCGAAGTATTCACGCGGCAGGCCGATCTTCAGTCCGGAGAGGGATTCGCCCAGGCCGGCACGATAAGCGGGCACGCTACGGGCCACACTGGTGGAGTCACGCAGGTCATGGCCGGCGATGGTGTCCAGTAACAGGGCGCAGTCTTCGGCAGTACGGGCCATCGGCCCGGCTTGATCGAGACTGGACGCGTAGGCAATGATGCCGTAACGGGAGACCCGGCCATAGGTTGGCTTTAGACCGGTGATACCGCAGAAAGCCGCTGGTTGCCGGATCGACCCGCCGGTATCCGTGCCTAGTGCGGCAGGGACGAGTCCGGCTGCCACGGCGGCGGCGCTCCCCCCCGAACTGCCACCGGGGACTGCGCCGAGGTCCCAAGGGTTCTTGACCGGGCCGTAATAGCTGGTCTCGTTGGATGACCCCATGGCGAACTCATCCATGTTGGTCTTGCCGAGATTGATGGCCCCGGCGGCCGTTAGCTTTTCGACCACGGTGGCATCGTACGGGGACACGAAGTTGTCCAGCATGCGTGAGCCACAGCTGGTTTTGATCCCCCGGGTACAGATGATGTCCTTGAGCGCCACGGGTATCCCCGCAAGCGTGCCAGCGTCACCATGACCGCGCTGGGCATCCACCGCATCGGCGGCTGCCAGCGCTTGCTCTGCGGTGACGGTGATGAAACTGTTGAGACGACTATCCAGACGGTCGATACGAGCAAGGAAGGCTTCGGTCAGTTCTCGGCTGGATACGTCCCCGGTACGGAGTGTGTCGGTCAGTTCAACGAGAGTCTTGTCATGCATGTGGAGATGAGCTCCTAACGACGATTATTCGACGACACGGGGAACGAGGTACAGGCCTTCTTCGACCAAAGGGGCACAACGCTGGAAATGATCGCGCTGATCGAATTCAGTCACTTCATCGGCGCGCAGCCTTTGGGTGGCGTCCAGTGGGTGAGCCAACGGGGCTACCTGATCGGTATCGACCCCTTGTAACTGGTCCACCATCTCGAGAATGCGACCCAGGTCATCGACATAGCGGGAGGCGTCGGCGTCATCCAGTTCCAGGCGGGCGAGATGTCCCGCGCGACTAAC
This sequence comes from Aidingimonas lacisalsi, assembly GCF_008079445.1. GTDB lineage: Bacteria > Pseudomonadota > Gammaproteobacteria > Pseudomonadales > Halomonadaceae > Aidingimonas > Aidingimonas lacisalsi. The sequence goes on from NZ_VRYH01000006.1 coordinate 90,134, forward strand.
ATCTTCGTGTTCAATCGCCATGGTGGCAAGATCCTTGTCTTGACTGTATTGGAGCAGTCCGGATGCGGTCTGCCATCAAGGTTGCAGCGACCGCCATCCATGACTGATCCTCGCGGAAATAACCGCAAAATATATCATATCCTGATGCATCTGGCAGGCACTCTTGCTTGCTGCTTTTCAGTGGTGGTGATACCGTTTGCATCCGCACAGGGTTCCGGTCTGCACTAGGTGAAAGACTTTCATGTTTAAACGCTTAAGGGGGCTGTTTTCCAGCGATCTATCGATTGACCTGGGAACCGCCAATACGCTGATCTACGTTCGTGGTCGCGGCATTGTGCTCGATGAGCCGTCCGTCGTGGCTATTCGTCAGTCGGGAAATCTCCGTAGTGTGGCCGCCGTGGGCGTCGATGCCAAGCGTATGCTGGGGCGCACGCCGGGTAACATTACTGCCATTCGTCCCATGAAGGATGGCGTGATTGCCGACTTCACTGTTACCGAGCAGATGCTTCAGCACTTCATCCGCAAGGTGCATCAAAGTACGTTTCTCACGCCTAGCCCTCGCGTGCTGGTTTGTGTGCCATGCATGTCGACGCAGGTTGAGCGTCGCGCCATCAAAGAGTCCGCTGAAGGTGCCGGAGCGCGTGAGGTCTTCCTGATCGAAGAACCCATGGCTGCGGCGATCGGTGCCGGCTTGCCAGTCGAGGAAGCGCAGGGTTCCATGATCGTCGATATCGGTGGGGGAACCAGCGAGATTGCCATCATTTCTCTCAATGGCATCGTCTATTCCGAATCGATCCGTGTCGGCGGCGATCGTTTCGACGAAGCCATCACCGCCTATGTGCGTCGCCACTACGGCAGCTTGATCGGTGAGGCGACGGCGGAACGCATCAAGGAGGAGATCGGGTGTGCCTATCCCGGGGGAGAGCTGCGTGAAATCGATGTCCGCGGTCGTAATCTGGCCGAAGGCATTCCGCGCAGCTTTACACTGAATTCGCACGAGATACTCGATGCGCTTCAGGAAACCCTGGCCTCCATCGTGACGGCCGTGAAGAGCGCCCTCGAGCAATCGCCCCCCGAGCTGGCATCGGATATCGCCGAGCGGGGCCTGGTGTTGACCGGCGGTGGTGCTTTGCTGCGCGATCTCGACAAACTGATTGCCGAGGAAACCGGACTGCCGGTGATCGTCGCCGAGGATCCGCTGACCTGCGTGGCTCGTGGTGGCGGCAAGGCTCTGGAAATGATCGACCAGCATACCTTCGAGCTATTGTCGAGCGATTGACGCCCTGCCAGGAGGGCTGCTGGGAGGACGCCTATCAAACCGTTGTTCTCACACGGGCCGGTGCCGGGATATCGCATGCTATTGTGTGCGTTTCTGGCGTTTGCGCTCATGTTTGCCGAGCACCGTTTCTCGCGTATGGAAGATGTCCGTGCTCAGCTGACAACGGTAGTCGCTCCGATTCAGTGGCTGGTCAGCGTTCCCAGCGATGTCTTGACCTGGGGCGCGCTGGCGTTGTCCGAGCAACGTGAACTGGTCGAAGAGAACCGGCGTCTTCGTGAGCAGTTGTTGACGTTGTCGCACCGTGTCCAGCGTATGGCGAGCCTGACCGCCGATAACGTTCGGCTGAGGGAGTTGCTGAATGCGGCGCCTCAAGGTGAAATGCCTTATATCACAGCAGAGCTCTTGTCGTTGGATTCCGACCCCTTCACTCATCAAATGGTCATCGATCGGGGGCGCCGCGATGGTGCTTACGTCGGCCAGCCTGTCATGGATGCGTCCGGCGTCGTTGGGCAAGTGACAGCGGTGTCGGCCTACTCGAGCCGGGTGTTGATGCTGGCTGATGCCAGTCATGCCCTACCGGTTCAAATCAATCGAAATGGTCTGCGTTTCATCGTGCAGGGAACGGGGCACTATAATTCACTCGATGTACGTCATGTGCCGAATACCGCCGATATTCGAGAAGGAGATCTGCTGGTCAGTTCGGGGTTGGCGGGGCGCTTCCCGTCTGGATATCCCGTCGCCAGGGTGACCAGTGTAGAGCACGATCCCGGTCAGCCGTTCGCGAGTGTCAGTGCGGAGCCTGTGGCTCAACTGCAGCGATCGCGCCATTTCCTGTTGTTGTTTCCTCCGCCTCCTGTAGAACCCGAGGATGATGACGGACTATGGGATGAGTCCTTCTCGATCATGAAACCGCCCAGGGAGTTGAGTCGCTGATGGTGTCTTCTGCCTTGCGCGGCTGGTTGCTGACATGGTTCAGCTTGTTGTTGGCGTTATGTCTGCAGGTCATGCCGTTGGCGGACCGCTGGTTGATGTGGCGTCCCGATTGGCTGGGTCTGATATTGATTTATTGGTGTGTGGCTGCGCCCCAACGGGTCGGGGTGATGCACGGCTTTGTCATGGGGCTCCTGCTGGATCTTATTGAAGGCACACCCTTGGGGCAGAATGCCTTGACTCTATCGTTACTGGCATTCCTGTCTGCTCTGGTCTATCAGCGGTTCAGAGCCTACTCGTTGCTCCAACAGTCCGTGCTTGTTTTCATCCTGTTGGGAATCGTACAGCTTACCGAGCAGTGGATACTGACACTGTTCGGCCCGTTTTCCATTCACTTGGCATTCCTGTTGCCATCCTTGATCGGTGCCGTGCTATGGCCTTGGTTATTCACCATGTTGCAATCGCTGCGTCGCCGCTTGGCTATCGCTTGATGCGGGGGCCGGTAGGCAGCGGAGGGTTGTCATGACGGCATCGCTATGTCTTGCCTCAGCGTCGCCACGTCGTCGGGAGCTGTTGGCCTCGATTGGTCTCGACGTGGATGTGCAGGTCGTCGACGTCGATGAAACACCTCGCGACCAAGAGGCACCTGCCGCCTATGTGACCCGTCTTGCCCGTGACAAGGCGCTGGCCGGGGCTGGGCTGACCTCCTTGCCGACGCTGGGAGCCGATACGGTGGTGGTGCATGATGGAACCATCCTGGGCAAACCTCGGAACCGCATGCATGCTGAGCAGATGCTTGCCGCGTTATCCGGCACCACGCACGATGTCATGACCGCGGTTGCGATTGATGGGCCGGCCGGCTTGCTGGAAAGCTGTGTTACGACGCGGGTGAGTATGCGTGAGATCGGTGCCGAAGAAATTGCTGCCTATTGGATGACTGGTGAACCAGCGGACAAGGCCGGCGGGTACGCTATCCAGGCGCGGGGCGCCGTCTTCGTGACGCGTCTTGAAGGCAGTTATTCTGCAGTCGTTGGGCTGCCTTTGCATGAAACCGCGACGTTGTTGGTCCGACAAGGAATTTCGCTGTGGCCGTGACGTCGTATAGCTATGTCATAATGCCGCCATTCACTCGATAAGGAATGCCGCATGAGTGGTGAAGTCTTGATCAATTTGACGCCGATGGAAACTCGGGTGGCTGTCGTCGAGAACGGCGTCTTGCAGGAAGCCTTCATCGAACGTACCCAACGTCGGGGCATTGTCGGCAATATCTACAAAGGGAAGGTGGTCAGGGTACTGCCTGGCATGCAGGCTGCGTTTATCGATATCGGTCTCGATCGTGCCGCATTCATCCATGCCCAGGATGTCACCGCACCGGACTCATCGACCAGTGAGCCTGCGTCGATAGGTCACCTGTTGCATGAGGGGCAGGCCCTTGTGGTGCAGGTCACCAAGGATCCGATCGGCTCCAAGGGGGCACGCCTGACCACCCATCTTTCGGTACCGTCGCGTTATCTGGTCTACATGCCTGAGTCACCACATAATGGCGTATCCCAGCGTATCGAAGAAGATACGGAACGGGAACGCCTGCGTGAACTGACCGACTTCTGCCAATCGAAGCAAGAGCTCGAGATCACCGGTGGTTTCATCGTACGTACCGCAGCCGAAGGTGTCGGTGAGGAGGAACTCTATACCGACATGCATTTTCTATTGCGCCTTTGGCGAAAGGTCAATGAACGTCGTTTTACCGCACCAGCACCCAGCGTCATCTATGATGACCTGCCGCTTTACATTCGCACCCTCCGGGATCTAATGAACGATGAGATCGAAAAGGTACGTATCGATTCTCGGGAAAACTACGATAACTTGATCGACTTTGCGCACGAATTCATGCCGGATGCCGTACCCCGCATCGAATATTATCCCGGCGAGCGGCCTATTTTCGATCTGTTCAGCGTCGAGGACGAGATCCTCAAGGCGTTGGGGCGGAAAGTGCAATTGAAATCCGGTGGTTATCTGGTCATTGATCCTACCGAAGCGATGACGACGATCGACGTCAATACCGGTGGTTATGTCGGTCATCGCAATCTTGAAGAAACGATCTTCAAGACCAACCTTGAAGCGGCTACCGCGATTGCCCGCCAGTTGCGCTTGCGCAACCTTGGCGGCATCATCATCATCGATTTCATCGACATGGAAGATACGGAGCACCAACGCCAAGTGTTGCGTGTCCTGGAGAAATCGCTGGAGCGCGATCATGCCAAGACAAAGTGCACTGGAGTCACTGAGCTGGGCTTGGTACAACTGACGCGCAAACGTACCCGCGAAAGCCTTGAGCAGACCCTTTGTGAAGCCTGTCCCACCTGTGCCGGGCGAGGCACGTTAAAGACGCCGGAGACGGTGTGTTACGAAATTTTCCGCGAGATTCTGCGTGAGGAGCGTGCCTACAGTCCCGAGTCGTACATGGTGTTGGCGTCTCAGGCGGTGGTTGATCGGTTGCTTGATGAGGAGTCGGCGGCGGTATCCGATCTTGAGGTCTTCATCAACAAGACCATCAGCTTCCAGGTCGAGGTTCATTACTCCCAGGAGCAGTACGATATCGTACTGATGTGAGCCCATGAGTAGGTTCCGCCTGTTGTTGCGTTGGGCATTGACGTTGCTGGCTGTCGGTTTGGGGACCTTGGCCATCCTGGTGCTGGTGCTGCGTATCCTGGCCAGCCAGGTGGATTCGTTGCGTCCCGATGTGGTGTCCGGGTTAGCGTCCTCTTTCAACGCTGACGTTGACATTGCAGCCTTGTCGGCCCGATGGGAAGCCGGCGACCCGATGTTAGCGTTGCAAGGGCTCCGCTTTCGGGGGCGACGCAACGGCGAGCCCTTGCTGGATATCGGGCAGGCCGCGCTACGCGTGGATACGTGGCAGTCGTTAACGGCTTGGCTGCCCGTGACCAACGCTGCCAGCCTGGATGACGTGACGCTGCATCTATACCAGCGTGAGGATGGCTCCTGGCACTGGCCCGAGCCTGCGACCCTTCCCCCCTTCATGGTCCCGGACCAGCGCTTCGACCTATCCCAACTCAATGCGTGGCTGGAGGCGTTGCTGCGGCAACGCATCCATGCAGACGATGTGCGGGTGGTGTTGCATGGCCGCGATGGCCAGACCGCTTTCAACGCCCCTCAACTGATGATCACTGGTGATCGTCACCATACCCACATCGAGGGTTGGGTCAATGTCGAAGGCCGAGAGGGCGTCGCGTTGCAAGCGTCGCTGGATCTTCTCCCCGGGCGCCACGGCCTTGCCGATTTCAATGCCGCGTTGCAGGCGGAAATGGATGTATCCAGTCTCGTCGGATTAAGCCGCTTGTTGCCATTTGATCATGGCATGCGTCTGGAGGACGCCGAGGGGAAGGCCCAGTTATGGGGGCGTTGGCATGGAGCCTCACTGGATGACGTAAGAGTCGCTGTAGATATTCCGCAATTGACCTTGCGCCCAAGCGAGAGCAACGTCAGTTACGCCATGAATGACGTGCGCGCATCGGGGCAGTGGCTACGGAGCGAGACAGGATGGCAGGCTTGGTTGAATACCTCTGCCGGTGATGCCGCTGCGGGCACCGAGAATGATGGTCGGGATGCGCTTGGGCCAGCCTTGCCGAGGCATTGGCAAGCTGCCGGTGATGCTGATGGTTGGTGGCTGAAGACCGATGCATTCGATCTGGCTTCCCTGATTCGCTGGCGTGAGCGATTGGTTCTGCCTGAGTTCCTGGATCGCTGGCTTGCTGCCTTGTCGCCACGTGGGCGAGTCACGGGCGTGGCGATGAAGGGAGCAGGCGAGGAATGGCGCTTGGAAGCGGCGTTGGATGACGTGGCGGTAGATCCGTGGCAGTCGATACCTGGTGGGGGACCCATAGACGCTTGGTTGGAGTTGCAGCGTGATGGGGGGGGCATACGCTTTGCCGGCGATGACGGAATGAATCTGGTCTTTCCCGAGATATTCGATGCCCCGCTTGCCTTGCAGCTGGCCACAGGACGTGTGGAATGGCAACGCACCGGTGATCGGACCCGACTGACGGGGGACGCTCTCAAGGCAGTATGGCGAGATGCGCCGGTTAACGGCCGCTTCCAGCTCGATCTGGGCGGGCAGCGTCCCGGTGAATTGTCGCTCGATCTGGAATTTGCCGATGTCAATGCCATCGATACCCCCGTCTCGCAGTGGTTACCGCTCCCTGTTCTTGATGACGACCTGGTGGACTGGTTGTCTCTTGGTGCTGCCGGTATCGTCGAGCAGGGAAGTGTATCGTTGAAGCTGCCGCTGACGGAGGAGCCGGATGATGAGGCGATCGATTTGCAGATGGCTCTGGATGTGACACAAGGCCGCCTGCCCATTGGCGAAGATTGGCCGATACTGGAGGACGTGGAAGGGGAGGTGTCCTACGCCAATGACCGCCTTGCCGCTAGCATTGCGCAAGCCGAAAGTCATGGCATCGTTACACGTGATGCCCGTGTCGGGTTGGATGATGATGAGTCATTGTCCGTGACAGGCACGTTGGAAGGGACGACTGAACAGTGGCTCTCCTATCTTGCGGCTATTCCGGCGTTCGACGCCGATATCGAGCTCGATGCCTGGGAAGGTCGAGGCGTGATGAATGGCGAACTCGAGATGGCCATGCCGTTAGATGACCCCGAGGCACTCGAGCTTGAATTGGTGACGGATCTCGATGTTCCCGAATTGCGCTATCGTCCAGCGTCGTTGGCAATGAACGCCATTACGGGGCAGTTGACCTATCGGCATCATGACACCAATGGCCATCTGGCAGGCGAGGTGAATGGACAACTTTTCGGCGGTCCGATTCAGGTGCTCATAGACACTCGGGACGATCGGGTGTCGATCGAAGGACAAGCCCAGGCAGACGGATTATCGGATTGGATGGGGGGTGGTGATGTTGCGAGTCTGGTCACCGGGGAGCTGCCCTATGAAGCGAACCTGGCGCTGAAAGACGGGCCTGAGCTGACGGTGGCGAGCGATCTCGTCGGCATGGCCATCGATCTGCCGGCTCCGTTTGGCAAGCGTCCTCAGGAGTCGGCACCCTTGCGCCTGGCCGCCGACCTTGGCGCTGGTGAGCTGAATGCGGAGCTCGATCAGCGCGTCAAGTTGCGTTGGCGTGAATGGGGGAACACCAGTCAGGGGCAGGCCTGGCTGGAGCGCTGGCCGGAATCACCCGAGTGGCCCGCTGTCGAGGGATGGGATGTCGCCTGGCGGACCCCCCGGCTAGACGTCGGCAACTGGTTCGATACCCTGTCGTCACTGGGCACGCAGCGTGACGGTAATGTCGGTCGTGGTACGGATACGATCCGGCGCGTCGTGCTGCAAACGGATTGTCTCGCCTATAACTCTCGATGCCTGGGCTCACTGGGTATTGAGGGTGACCCATTACAAGCACCACAAGCCTGGCGGGCCGACGTGAGCGGCACTCTGGCCGATGGGGAATTCTACTACCGGCCAGGGGCGAGCGACACGCTGGATATGACCCTCTCGCGGCTCGACCTCGATGCCTTGTTGCCCGAGGCGCAAACTGGTGATGACGAATTTCTGGATGAAATCGCGACGGCACCTACGCCAGTGCCAATGCCGGATGGGATCGATGACCTGCCCGATGGGCGTTTACGCGTATCCGAACTGACGTATCAAGGCCATCGTCTGGGGCCCTTTACGACGCGATGGCGTTCGTCACCTGGAAACCTGCGTCTCGCTCCCGTCAGCATGACGCTGGGGGATGTCGCCGCCGAGGGAGAGCTGGTCTGGGAAGCCTCGGGCGATGAGTCGAGTTTGACGCGCTCACGGCTGTCTCTCGATGGTGGCGATGTCGGGACGGCACTCGAACGCCTGGGGCAGCCGGTCACCATTCGCAATGAACAGACCAGCATCAAATCACAACTGGCCTGGCCCGGGGCGCCCTGGCAATTCGGTCTGGAACGCTCGCGCGGGAATCTCGACATCGAATTGGCCAATGGGAGCTTTCTCAATATAGATGCACCGTCGGCAAAGCTCATCGGTCTGCTCAATGTCGATAACCTGCTACGGCGTCTGCGGCTGGATTTTTCCGATGTCGCTGAGCAGGGAACGTCGTTTGACAGTGTCAAAGGTGCGGCAACATTGTATGGTGGAATCCTGGAGACTCAGGGGCCGGTCGTTATCGATGGGCCTGCAACCGTATTTCGCCTCGAGGGCACTGTGGATCTGGTGCGTCGTGAACTCGATCAACGTCTTGGGGTCTCGGTACCAGTAAGCCAGAATTTGCCGTTGGCAGCAGTGGCCGCTGGTTCTCCCTTGATCGGAGGCGCGTTGTTCGTCGCGCACCAATTGTTTGGCGGTGCCATCGATCGGGCGACTCAAATTCATTATCGCGTGCGTGGTCCATTGACGGCGCCGCAGATTTCATTGGAACAAGCCGAATGAATCAACCCTTTCCAGAACCAAGTGAACAGACATTGCTCGACGAGGCCGTGGCAACGTTGCTTGCTCCGGGTGGATTGGATCTGGATTCACTGGATACGGGGCTAGCTCACGCCATGGGGGCCGGTGTGGACTTTGCCGATTTGTATATGCAGCGCAGCTGGCATGAAAGCTGGGTCCTGGAAGACGGCGAAGTCAAGGAAGGAAGTTACAACATCGATGGTGGTGTCGGTGTGCGTGCCATGGCGGGTGAGAAGACCGGCTTCGCCTATTCCAATCAGATCAGTCCGGATGCCCTGGCTGACAGCGGCCATACGGCAGCGGGGATCGTGCGCAGTGGCGCACGACTCGGAGTGGAACCGCGCCTCGTCAAGCCGGTCATCGAGCGTTATGCCGGTATCGATCCACTGAGTGGCCTGTCGGCCGCAGACAAGATCGAGATGCTGAAAACGGCAGATCGTGTTGCGCGCGCCGCGGATCCAGCTGTCACCCAGGTCAGTGCGTCCTTGACGGGGGTGCATGAGGTCGTCCTCGTGCGGGCTAGCGATGGTACCCTGGCGGCGGATATTCGGCCGCTGGTACGTTTCAATGTCAGTGTGATAGCTGCTCGTGATGGACGTCGCGAACGCGGCAGCGCCGGTGGTGGCGGACGCTTTGCCATGTCGCGTTTGCGTGAGGAGGGCGTGGCCGAACGTTATGCCCGTGAGGCCGTCCGCCAGGCACTGGTCAATCTGGAGGCCGTCGATGCGCCCGCTGGCCAGGTACCCGTTGTATTGGGGCCCGGCTGGCCGGGGATCCTGCTGCATGAAGCCGTAGGGCATGGTCTCGAAGGCGACTTCAATCGCAAGGGCAGTTCGGCATTTGCTGGCCGCATGGGACAGCGGGTGGCATCACCCGGTGTCACTGTGGTGGATGATGCCACCCTCGCAGATCGGCGTGGCTCGATGAGTGTTGACGATGAAGGAACGCCGGGGGCGTATACGGCATTGATCGAGGATGGCATTCTCACGGGGTATATGCAGGACAAACTGAATGCGCGTCTGATGGGCATGGCGCCGACGGGCAATGCCCGGCGTGAGTCCTATGCCCATATGCCGATGCCCCGCATGACGAATACGTACATGCTACCGGGCGATGATGTACCTGAAGATATCATCAGAAGTGTCCGGCATGGACTGTATGCGGTCAGTTTCGGTGGTGGGCAGGTCGATATTACCTCCGGAAAATTCGTATTCTCCGCCAGCGAAGCGTATCTGATCGAGGATGGTCGGATCACGGCGCCGGTCAAGGGAGCGACGCTGATCGGGAATGGGCCCGAGGCCATGTCGCGGGTATCGATGATTGGCCATGACATGGAGCTGGATACCGGCATTGGTGTCTGTGGCAAGGAAGGCCAAGGGGTGCCGGTGGGCGTCGGACAGCCGACGGTGAAACTGGATGAACTGACGGTCGGCGGTACGCAATCGTGACGCTGGGAGGGTGACCATGTCATCCCTCCAACGGGCAACAACGGACCGTCATTCCTCCGTCTTTCTTGCCGGTGCTCAGCACCGGCGCTTCAAAGGCCGGCGGTATCCCGCAGGAGCTTGAACAGTTTGCGAGCACTGGTCGGAGGCTTTTGCCGATCGCGTTCACGTTGTGCGTTGCGGATCAGTTGGCGCAAGGCTTGGCGATCGACACTGGGGAATTCGCTGATGAACGCTTCGACTGCCGAGTCGCCCTCGTCGATCAATCGGTCTCGCCATCGCTCCAGATGGTGGAGGCGTTGGTCGCGTTGCCGTTTATCCTGTTCGAAGAGGTCAAAGGTTGTCTGGATGGCGTCAACGTCTTCGTGGCGCATCAATTTGCCGACATACTGCATGTGTCGTCGACGCGCTTCATGTGAGCGTATGCGTTCGGCTTCCTCGAGGGCTTGTCGCATGTCATCGGATAATGGCAATCGGTCACGTTGGGAGCCAGGAAGTGCCATGATCTTCTCACCGAGTTCTTGTCGCGCCTGCATTTCTCGCTTGCGCTGCGTTTTACTCCTGGGGCGATCCTGGTCATCGGAGGTATTGAATGGCATGCCGTCATTGTCCGCAACGAAGTGAATGGCGATTGTATCAGTTAGACCGTCGTTAAGAGATATCTGGGACAGAGGCGAGGAGATTATCAATGACTCAGGCATTTGATGCCGCTGCACAACAGGCACTGCTCGAATCGCGTGCTGAGGCTGCTCTGGATCAAGCCAGGCGGTTGGGAGCCGACGCCTGTGAGGTGGGGGCGAGTGTTGACCAGGGCGTGGATGTCAGTGTGCGTCTGGGCGAAGTGGAAAGCATCGAGCTGTCGCGGGATCAGGGTATTGCGGTGACAGTCTACGTCGGTAAGCGCAAGGGGAGCGCCTCTTCCTCGGATGCCGGTGAAGCATCGATTCGCGCCGCTGTCGAGCAGGCAATGGCCATAGCGCATTATACCGGTGACGATCCCGCCTCAGGGTTGGCCGACGCCGCATTGATGGCAAAGGAGATACCCGATCTGGATGTCCATCACCCTTGGCCTCTGACTACCGACGAAGCCATCAACCATGCCTTGGCCTGCGAGACGGCAGGTCGCGAGGTGGCGGGGATCAGCAACTCCGATGGAGCCAGCTTTTCCAGTGGAGAGGGTGTGCGTGTCTATGCCAATAGTCATGGTTTTCTGGGCAGTCAGCGGGGCAGCCAACACTCGCTGTCGTGTGTACTGATTGCGGAAGATCATCAAGGCATGCAACGCGATTACGATTACACCAGCGAACGGGATCCACGCAAGCTGCGTGAACCGGCCGAAGTGGGTGTGTCGGCGGCCGAGCGAGCCTTGAGCCGACTCGGTGCCACTCGCCCTGTCACAGGGCGTATGCCGGTAATGTTCGACCCCAGGCTGGCGAGTGGGCTGATAGGGCATTTGATGAGTGCGATTGCCGGAGGCGCCCTGTACCGCCAAGCCTCATTCCTGTGTGATGGGTTGGGTCAATCGCTGTTTCCCGAGTGGTTCACTCTCAAGGAGGTACCTCGGGAGCCGGGGGCCATTGCGAGCAGCGCGTTTGACAACGATGGTGTCTATACGCGCGATAATGTCTTCATTGAGAATGGCCGTCTTGCCAGCTATATGTTATCGGCTTACAGCGCTCGCCGCTTGGGTATGGAAACGACCGGCAACGCTGGCGGTGCACGTAACCTGCGTCTCCAGGCTCCTCTCGAATCGCGTGAATCCCTGCTGACGAAGATGGGATCCGGGGTGTTCGTGACTGAGCTGATGGGGCAGGGTGTCAATGGCGTGACAGGGGATTATTCACGTGGTGCAGCGGGGTTTTGGGTCGAAGACGGCAAGCTCCAGCATCCGGTTGAAGAGTTCACCATTGCAGGCAATCTGCGTGACATGTTCGCTGGATTGATGGGTGTTGGCGACGATACCGATACACGGGGCAGCATCCATTCCGGCAGTTGGTTGATAGAGGAAATGACAGTGGCTGGATCCTGAGGGCGGGATCTGCACTATGCGTCCTCATCGAATCGAGCGTTGAACAACGTTTCCAGTGCATCGAGAACCTGCTCGGCATCCTCGCCTTCTGCCAGGATGTCGAGCACCGAGCCGCATGGTGCCGCGAGCATCATGAGCGACATGACATTCGCGGCATCTGCATCGCGTCCTCGATGAGATACGATGACATGAGCTTGGTAGGGTTGGCAGCACTGTACCAGTTTGGTTGCGGCTCGCGCATGTAGACCGCGCTTGTTGGCCAGGGTCAACTGACGAGTCGGCATGCCTAGATCCCTTGATGTGACGAACTTTCCGTAGCAAGTGATGAGGTTCGGCTGATAGCAGTGTGAATGCCGAGTTCCCGGTGTCTCAAGCGAACGTCCGGGTACTGTTGGGCGAATGTCTGCGCGAGTCGTTCGGCGATATATACGGAGCGATGCTGTCCTCCGGTACAACCGATGGCGACGGTCATGTAACTGCGATGACTGGCCTGATAGGCAGGTAACCAGCGTTCGAGCCACTGTCGGATGTCTTCGACCATTGTCAGGACGTCCGGATAGCTCTCGAGGAATACGATAGTGTCAGCGTCTCGTCCGGTCGATTGTCGCAGCAATGGATCCCAGTAGGGGTTGGGCAGGCAGCGAGTATCGAAGACATTGTCGGCATCCAGCGGTACCCCTCGTTTGAAGCCGAACGATTCGAAAGTCAGGGTCAGCTTGCTTGCCGAGTGCCGGGCCACTTGTTCTGTGATTCGGCCTCTCAAGTCGTGTACCGACAGTCCTGACGTGTCGATGACCAAGTCAGCGAGATCCCGAATTTCAGCCAGCGCCTTCTCTTCTGAATCGACGGCCTCCGCCAACGTCATATCGCTTTCTCGCGTCAAGGGATGGCGACGGCGTGTCGTTGAGAAACGCTCCAGGAGGGTCTTGGCCTCGGCTGTCAGGTAGACGATCTGGCAAGCGATGCCACGTTCATGCAAGGTGTCGAGCATGTCGGGAAATCGCTTGAGCGAGTCCGGCAGATTGCGTGCATCGATACTTACGGCGACAGATGCTTGCTTGCTGTCTCCGGCCTGAAGTTCATCCACCAGCGAGCCCAGTAGCATGGCAGGCAGATTGTCGATGGCATAGAACCCGATGTCTTCCAGCGCTTGGAGAGCGATCGATTTACCCGACCCAGAACGGCCACTGATGATCACGATCTGCATGACAGCTCCTTTCTTATCGTCACGGGCAAGGTGATGCCTGCGGGCATGTCGAGTCAATCCGGCCGGGAGGATCCGTCGCCATGCCGTTGAATGGCCTCGATCAGTGTCTCATGCAGTTGCTGCTGACTGGCACAATGACGCAGTTGGTGACGGGTATCCGCATCGTTCATGACCGAGGCGACCTGGGCTAGCAAGGCGAGGTGCGTATCGTCGGCTTCCTCAGGTACCAGCAGGACAAAGACCAGATCCACCGGATCTCCATCGACGGCATCGAAGTCAATGGGATCGTCCAGCTTGAGAAAGCCGGCAACCGGAGCCTTGCAGTGAGGGCTGCGTGCATGGGGAATGGCGACGCCATTGCCGATTCCCGTACTGCCGAGCTTTTCACGTGCGATCAGGCGGCTGAAGACTTCCTGGCTATCCAGGCTAGGGGTGTTCTGAGCGATGAAAGTACTGAAGAACTCCAGTACGCGTTTTTTGCTGCCCCCGGTAACGTCGAAAAGGGTACGTTCCGGGGGGAGAATGGACGACAATGTCATGGTTCAGCGAGCGCCGGCGCCCTGAGCGCGGGCCTGGGCCTTTTCCTTGTGTTTGACTAGCTGGCGATCAAGCTTGTCGGCCAGCGCATCGATGGCTGCGTACATGTCACTGTCCTGGGCATCGGCATGCAGGTCTGCGCCGGCAGCGTGTAGCGTGCAAGCCGCTTGTTGACGTTCCTTTTCGACGGATAATGTCACTTGAACCGTGGTGATATTGTCATAGTGGCGTTCCAGACGGGCGAGCTTCTCATTGACATAGTCACGCAGAGCATCGGTCAGTTCGATGTGATGGCCGGTAAGATTGACTTGCATGGCACGCTCCTGTTCCTGCCGACGGATTTCACTTCGATTGTAACCCTTTTTGCCGTCCTGCAAACCCCCTGTCATACACGATTCCAGACATGGGGGCATGAGCTCGTTGTTTCGCTTTCATGACAGTCGCTTGCGCTCGCTCGAGGGGGGAATCCCCATCGCTTCTCTATACTTGGCGACCGTGCGCCGAGCGACCTGGATACCGTCATCGGCCAGTGCCTGCACCAGCTTGTTGTCAGATAGCGGCTTGCGTGGTGGCTCGTCACTGATGAGTTTCTTGATGCGTGCGCGAATCGCGGTACTGGAGTGAGCATCTCCGCCGTCATTGCCGACATGGCTGGAAAAGAAATACTTCAGTTCGAAAACGCCACGCGGGGTGTGGATGAATTTCTGGGTGGTGACACGCGAAATCGTCGATTCGTGCATGTCGACCGTCTGCGCAATATCGGCAAGCACCAGGGGTTTCATGGCTTCCTCGCCCCGTTCGAGAAAATCCATTTGTCGGGACATGATTTCACGTCCGACACGTAGCAGGGTGTCGTTACGGCTAGAGAGACTTTTCAGTAGCCAACGGGCTTCCTGCAAGTGCTGCTTCATGAAGGTGTTGTCATCACTCTTGTCGGCGCGCTTGATCATGGCCGCATAGTCGGGCTGGATGCGCATTTTCGGCAGGGCATCCGGGTTGAGTTCGATATGCCAACCGTCTTCGCGATGATAGGCGATCAAGTCGGGTATGACATAGTCATTCTGGCTGTCATCGAAGGCTTGTCCAGGGCGCGGATCCAGCCCGCGCACCAGCTCGATCACGGTGTCGAGTTGTGTATCGTCCAGCCTAAGCCGCCGCTTGAGGAGTTTGCGGTCATCCGATCCCAGTGCTTCGAGAAACTGTCGGACCAACCGTTTGGCCTGGGGGAGCAAGGGGGTGTCGTCGGGCAGTGTACCAAGCTGCAGCATGAGGCATTCGCGAAGGTCGCGGGCGAACACGCCCGTAGGTTCGAACTGTTGTAGACGCAGCAGGACGTGCTCGATATCGGTTTGCTTGAGCCCGTTGAGTCCTTGTGCTCGAAGTCCTTCACCGATGTCATCGAGTCCATTGTCCAGATACCCGTTGCCGTCCACGGCGTCGATCAAGCTTTCGGCGATCTGGCGATCACGTCGATCGAGATCGGTCATGGCCAGTTGCCAGCGCAAGTGGTCATGCAGGCTTTGACTGGTCGCATTACGATCGAAATCAGGCCCTTCGCTGGTACCTGTCGAGGATGCCAGGTCCTGATAGGTGTCTGACCAATCACTATCGACGGTGAGCTCATCCGGAATCTCGGTCACCCAATCATCTTCTTGCGACTCGGCCACCTCCTGCTCGCTGAAGTCATCGTCGAGTTCGAGCATGGGGTTGGATTCCAGGGCTTGCTGGATTTCCTGTCGGAGGTCCAGTGTCGATAGTTGCAGCAGGGCAATGGCCTGCTGCAACTGTGGAGTCATGGTCAGTTGGGTACCGACACGGAGCTGCAACGAGGGTTTCATGGCCATAGCAAAAGGCATACATCGCTGACGTGGAAAACGACACGTTATCCGGCTGTTGGCTACCTTGCAAGCCTGGATAGGCGAATTTGAAAGCAATAAACGTGCCGTGCGCAATTCTCATGCCATTAGCATGCTTATTGACAGTAAATCATGATGTTGCCAAGTAAGCCTTGGAGTCGCTTACAGGCGGAAGTCGTCACCGAGGTAGACGTCACGCACTTGCTGGTTGGATAGGATGGCTTCTGCATCACCATCAGCAATGATTTGGCCATCGCCGACGATATAGGCTCGATCACAGATGTCCAACGTCTCGCGCACGTTATGATCAGTGATCAAGACACCGATATGACGCCGGCGGAGTTCGCGGATGATTCCCTTGATCTCGCCCACCGAAATGGGATCGACACCGGCGAAAGGTTCGTCGAGCAGGATGAAATCGGGTTCCGTGGCCAGAGCGCGCGCGATTTCGACACGACGGCGCTCGCCACCTGACAGGCTCATGCCGACGTTGTGCCGTATATGGGTGACATGGAACTCCTCGAGAAGTTGTTCGAGGCGCTCATGGCGGTGTGTGCGATCGAGGTCCTTGCGGGTTTCCAGAATGGCCATGATGTTGTCGGCGACCGACAGTTTGCGAAAGATCGAGGCCTCCTGGGGGAGGTAGCCGATACCTGCCCGTGCCCGTTCATGCATGGCGGCTGTCGACAAGTCACGCTCGTCAATGAAGACATGGCCGGCATCGGCCCTCACGAGGCCGACGATCATGTAGAAAGACGTGGTCTTGCCTGCTCCATTGGGACCCAGCAGACCGACGATCTGGCCTTGTTCGATGGTCAAGCTGATATCTTGAACCACACGACGGCGCTTATAGCTCTTGGCCAGGTGACTGGCGCGGAGAGTCTTCATTGACGACCTACTGTTGTTCGGGGTTGAGCGTCATGTGAACGCGCTGGCTCTCATCGCTGCCTTCACGTTGCGAACGGGCTTGCACCTGGCGACGGTCGAGGAAGTATTCGACGAAAGCACCGCTGAACCGGTCCCGGGCCTGATGCAGTTCGGCATCGTCATACAATTCCACTCGCCGCTCGGCTGCGTGGTAGATCACGGTGTGCCCCCAACCTTTGACTACCGGTTCGTTCTCGGCTGGTTGCTGTTCGATGTAGGCGCGCTGGTCGTCACCGGTCGCGGTGACGCGGGAAACTTCCCCTGAATCATTGCGGAGAATCTCGACACGGTCACCGGTCAGCTTCATGCTGCCCTGCTGCATTTCGACCGCGCCGGTATAGACAGCCGTTCCTGCGCTGTCGTCGAGATCCAGTCGGTCGGCCGAGACTTCGATCGGGGCGCTGGCATCTCCTTCCAGGGCATATAGGGTCAAAGGCGTCGTGGCTAGGAGCGCACCGACAATCAGTTTGGCGAAAGTTGAAGCGAAGAGTCGCGTCATGATCCTTGTTCCTCGGGGGCGGACGATGCACTCGCCTCGGGTGGGTGATGGCCGCGGACCTCATCGGTCAGGCGCATGCGGTTATCGTCGAACCAGGCCTCGAAGCGTTCACCGCGAACACGTTGTGGCGGTTTTTGCAGCAGGGCTGGCGAATCACTCCATGCGTACCCGTCATCGATATCGACGTGCAGGGTATCGGTCTCGAGCTGCCACCCTTCATTGGGGGCAATGAGAGTGGCGTTTCCCTGTAAGGTCAACAGCTCGCTACCAGGTCCCAGCTTACCGGTGTCACCGCTGCCAAGCCAAGTCCTGCCTTCGCTATCGAAGAAGCGGGCCTTGGGAGTCTCGCTGCGCGTCGTGTCGTCATTCGGCGTATGGACCAGGCGTGGCGTTTTCAGCCGTTGATGGGGTGTGCCTTCGGCATCGAAACGCGTCATGGTCACGCCTTCCAGGTAGTAATCGGGCTCGCCGGTATCGCCTGTTGGCACGGGCCCCGGAGACCGGTCATCGCGCTGTTCTATCAATGCCAGGATGATGCCCAGGGCAACGATCAACAGACCCACCCATAGCTTGGCGGGCGGTTTGGGTAGGCGAAGCGTCATAGTGGGAGTCCGTTTCAGCATTCGGTACTGGAATACGTCGTGAGCAAGCCAGGCCAGTTTCCCATGGCGGCCAGCAAATTGTCACAGATGTCACGAACGGCACCATGTCCTCCGTGACGTTCGGTCACCCAGTCGGCGTGCTCACGGACATAAACAGGCGCATTGGGAACACTGATACCCAGTCCTGCCTGCTGGATAGCGCTCAGGTCTGGCAGGTCATCGCCCGCATATGACGCTTGATCCAGCGAGAGGCCAAGTTGTCGACAAAGCGCTTCCAGAGCGGCCAGTTTATCGTCGCGTCCTTGATGTACGTGCGCGATGCCAAGTGCCGTAGCACGTTGGCTGACCATGGGAGAGGTCCTGCCAGTGATCAGCGCGACCTCGATGCCCGCTTGCTGCACCAGTTTGATCCCCAGGCCATCCTGTGTATGAAATGCTTTGATTTCGACACCATCCGCCTGGAAATAGAGCTGGCCGTCGGTCAGCACGCCGTCGACATCCAGTGCCAGCACGCGAATACGGCGTGCGCGGTCGATCAGCGTGGCATCATCAAGCAAGGATGCAGAGGGCATCTGGACTCCTTAAATGACTCCGCTGCTGAGCAGGTCATGCATGTGTAGGGCACCGATAGGGCGTTCATCGTCATCGACGACGGCGAGTGCGGTGATGCGATTGTCTTCCATGATACGGACGGCTTCCGCCGCCAGGGTATCGGGTGCGATGCGTTTGCCGGGACGCGTCATGACCTCGTCAACGACCAGGGTTCTCAGGTCGTGATGTTGATCCAGGGTTCGGCGCAGATCTCCGTCGGTATAGACACCTTCCAGCCGCCCCTCGGTATCGGTCACACAGGTGAAACCGAGTCCTTTGTTGGTGATTTCCAGTAGTGCATCGCGAAGCGGGCTACCCAGGGTGACTTGCGGCAAGCGTTCTCCTTGATGCATGAGGTCGGAAACGCGGAGTAGCAGGCGCCGCCCCAGAGAGCCGCCAGGGTGCGAGAGAGCAAATTCTTCGGCAGTGAATCCCCTGGCTTCGAGCAGGGCCACGGCCAGTGCGTCACCCAGTGCGAGCGAAGCGGTCGTCGACGACGTCGGCGCAAGGTCGAGAGGGCAGGCCTCGCGGGCGACCCCTGCATCCAGGTGGGCGTCGGCATGAGCGGCGAGTGTCGAGCCACGACGGCCGGTCATGCTGATCAGAGGGGTGCCCATGCGCTTCAGTAATGGCAATAAAGCGGTGACCTCACTGGTTTCGCCGGAGTTCGACAGGGCGAGGACGATGTCGCCGGGAGTGATCATTCCCAGATCCCCGTGGCTTGCTTCGCCGGGGTGAACGAAAAAAGCGGGGGTACCGGTGCTGGCCAGCGTGGCGGCGATCTTGCCTCCGATATGGCCGGATTTACCCATGCCTGTCACGATGACGCGCCCGGTGCAGCCGAGGATCAATCGGCACGCCTGATCGAAATCGTCGTTCAGGCGGGGGATCAAGGCGCCGATGGCATCCTGCTCGAGCTGCAGGGTCCGTTGAGCACTATGGCGAAAAGAGGAGTCTGTTTCGGTTGTCATGACGTCAATTCTTGCCTGTCCAGAAGGATTGCTCAAGGTTACGAGGGCATGAGCGGAGTGCCGGTGTGAATCAATACACCAAGATAGACGAAATACGTGACTGCGAGCGCGGCTCCCGGGAGTCGTCCCAGACTGTTGTGGCGTTGCCAGAGCAGTATGGCGCCTAGGGCCAGGGTCAGCGCAAGCATGACGGGAAAGTCGCGGTTTGCTGCGGCTGCGTCCGTTGTGCCAGGGGCCAGCAGTCCGGGAATGGGCATGACGACCAGCATGTTGAACAGGTTGGAGCCGATGACGTTGCCAATGGCAATGTCGTGATGGTTCTTCATTGCGCTGGCGATGCAGGCGGCCAGCTCGGGCAGGCTGGTGCCAATGGCGACGATCGTCAGTCCGATCACCAGCTCGCTGACGCCGAACCTCGTTGCGATCTCGATGGCCCCCCAGACCAGGGCGCGGGATCCCAGTACCAGAATCCCGAGCGAGGCTACTGTCCAGAGTAGCGCAGCGTTCAGCGTCATATCGGGAATGTCGCCGCCCCCGGCCTCGTCGAGACTATCGGCTTGAATCAACCACCAGAGGCTGAATGTCAGCAAGGCGAGCAGCAGTAGGGCATCGCTAAGGCCAAGGTGTTCGTTGGCAAGCGTATACCCAGCCAGTCCGGTAGCCCCCAATAAGAGCGGTAGTTCCCGGCGTACGATGGAGAAACGAATGGGAATGGGGGCGACCAACGCCGTGATGCCCAGAACCAGACCGATGTTGGCTATGTTGGACCCTAGAGCATTACCGACGGCTAGCCCGGGAGAGTTATCCAATGAGGCCATGACCGACACGACGATTTCCGGCGCGGAAGTGCCTAGTGCTACTAGCGTCATGCCAATCAGCATGGGGCTCATGCCGGCTCGGTGAGCCGTGGCGGCCGCGGCACCCACGAAGCGGTCGGCGCTCCAGAGCAAGGCGACCAGCCCTGCCAACATGCTGAATAGGGCAAGTAGCATCGAAGGATGTCACCTGTTTGCTAGGAAAAGAGGCCACATTAAACGTTTTCGACTCTCTGAGTGCAAGGTGGATTCCCTCACTTGGCATGCATGCAGCGCATGACGAAAGCTGGCGGGCGAGGGGGTGGTTAAGATACGATGTTCGATAATTTGATGGCGGGAGGTGGATCCATGGAAGATTCGCCCTTGGTGGTCGTTGAAGGACTGCATTTTGCCCGTGGCGGTGTGGACGTGTTCCGAGGTGTCGACCTCACGATTCCGCGTGGCAAGATTACGGCAATCATGGGACCCAGCGGAACCGGCAAGACGACACTGCTCAAGCTCATCGGGGGGCAACTGGTTCCCGATGCCGGCCGCGTTCTGGTGGATGGCCATGATGTGCATGCGCTGTCCCGGCGTGCGCTGTTCCGTTTGCGCCGGCGTATGGGAATGCTCTTCCAGAGTGGGGCTCTGTTTTCGGATTTGAGCGTCTACGAGAACGTCGCTTTTCCCTTGCGTGTGCATACTGATCTTCCCGACTCGATGGTTCGGGATATCGTGCTGATGAAGCTGGAGGCCGTGGGGTTGCGAGGGGCTCGTTCGTTGATGCCTTCCGAGCTGTCGGGTGGTATGGCTCGTCGCGTTGCCCTGGCCCGTGCCATGGCTCTGGATCCGGAACTGGTTCTTTATGACGAGCCCTTTGTGGGACAGGATCCGATATCCATGGGGGTACTGGTGCAGTTGATCAAGCGCATCCATGCAGCATTGGGGCTGACGGCGGTCGTCGTGTCGCATGATATCAAGGAGACCTTGTCCATCGCCGACTATGTCTATGTGATAGCCGATGGCCTCGTCATGGCCCATGGCACGCCGGATACGCTGGATGTCGAGGACGACCCGCGCGTTCATCAGTTCATGCATGGCGAGCCGGATGGTCCAGTGCCGTTCCATTATCCGGCGGAGACGTACTATCACGACATTCTCGATACGAGGAGCGCTTGATGGTACATCGCATTGAGCGGCTGGGGCGTGTCGGATGCACTAGTATGGCATCGCTTGGACGAGCAGGGCTGTTCCTGGCTCGCTCGGCGTTTGGCGTTCCTTCGCGTGAAGGGTGGTCACTCTGGCTGCAACAGGTGTATTTCGTAGGCGTGCTGTCATTGGCGATCGTGCTGGTGTCGGGTGTGTTCATCGGCATGGTGCTGGCACTACAGGGCTACACCATTCTGATCGACTTCGGGGCCGAGCAGGCATTGGGGCAGATGGTGGCCTTATCCCTATTGCGTGAGTTGGCGCCAGTCGTGACAGCACTGCTGTTTGCCGGGCGTGCGGGGTCGGCATTGACTGCCGAGATCGGATTGATGAAGGCCACCGAGCAACTCAGCAGCATGGAAATGATCGGTGTCGATCCATTGCGTCGTATCGTTGCGCCACGCTTATGGGCCGGCTTCGTCTCTCTGCCGCTGTTGACGGTAGGGTTCAGTGTTGTCGGTATCTGGGGTGGGTATCTGGTCGGCGTGCAGTGGCTGGGGATCTTCGAGGGTTCCTACTGGAGTAACATGCAGGCGAGTGTGGTGTTTCTCGATGATGTCGGCAATGGCATGGTCAAGAGTTTGGTCTTCGCCTGTGTCGTCACTTGGATCGCCGTTTTCCAGGGGTATGACCTGGTGCCTACCGCGGAGGGAATTTCCCGGGCGACGACACGCACCGTGGTGTATTCGTCGCTCGCTGTTCTAGGGCTGGATTTCGTGCTGACCGCGCTCATGTTTGGAGGACTTTCCTGATGGTCGGAGACAAGGAATGAAGCGCAGCAAGGTGGTGGAGCTAAGCGTTGGGCTGTTTATGCTGGCCGGTATTCTGGGACTGCTGTTTCTCGGGTTGCGCGTGAGTGGCCTGACCTTCGAGACTCCCGAAGATACGTTCACTCTCGAAGCCAACTTCGCGAATATCGGCAGTCTGAAACCTCGCTCTCGGGTCACCATGGCAGGGGTGACCGTGGGACGCGTCACCACTATCGAACTGGATACGGAGTGGTATGACGCACGTGTCGTCATGGAAATCGATGACGACCTCGAAGGGAAGTTGTCACGTGATACCACGGCCTCGATTCTGACGGCCGGCTTGCTTGGTGAGCAGTATATCGGTCTGTCCGTCGGCGGAGATCCCGAGACGTTGGCCGATGGCGATAGAATCAATGACACCCAGTCTGCCATCGTGCTGGAAGAGTTGATCCAGCAGGTTGTGTCGAATATGGCAACAAATTGACGTTTGTACCCGGAGGACTCGCTATGCAGTTGTCGAGGTTGCTGAGAAAGAGTGCGCTGACCGTTCTGTTGATGGCTGGCATGGCCCTGTTGGCTGCGGAGGCTGTGGCTCAGCAAGCGAATAAGCCCCCGGAACAGATGATTCGGGATAGCATCGATGATTTGATGGGAAAAATCGAAGGCAGGAAAGACTACTTCGCTGAGAATGTCGATGAACTGGAAGCTCTGGTGGACGCCAACCTGGATGATGTTGCCGATTTTCGTTACATCGGCGCCAGTGTCATGGGGCGTTACTTCAGTAATGCCACGCCTGAACAACGCTCCCGTTTTGTCGATACGTTTCGCCAAACCATGATTGATACTTACGCCAAGGGCCTGGTCACCTTCGATTACGATGAACTGCGTGTCCTCGATCGTCAGCGTGACTCACGGTCTGAGGAGCAAACCAGTGTCGACATGGAAGTGGTCGCCAACAATGGTGATGTATACCCGGTCAGCTACTCGTTGCGCCTGACCGATGATGGCTGGAAAGTCGTCAATGTGATCGTCAATGGGATCAATCTGGGCTTGACGTTCCGTAATCAGTTCGATCAGGCGATGCGCGAGCATGGTCGTGATTATGACGCCGTCATCGATAGCTGGTCACCGGATGTCGGTGTCGATGAGTTGGAAGATGGTCAGTCATGAGACAGTTGTTCGAGGCACAGGGAGCCAGTTTGATGGCGACCGATCGATGTCTCACGGTTAGTGGTGATGTCGATTTCGACGTCGCTGCGGCCTTGGCATCAGCAGGCAGCGAGTGGTTGGCTGCCTGTGCATCAGGGGCAATGGTCGAACTCGATTTCGCAGGCGTACAGCGCGTCAGCAGTGCTGCCTTGAGCGTCATGCTCGAATGGATGCGTCATGCTATCGCTGCGGATCTGCATGTCCAGGCAGTACACTTGTCGCCGCCGCTGCGGCGTTTGACGGAAGTGGCGAGTCTCGATGCTCTCTTGCCGGTAGCGTGAGTGCCGTTCCGGATGAGCCTGTCTTCAGTGCACCGCCATCGCCAACGGCGGCGCTTTTCATTACCATGAATGGTCGTTTTCGATTGCTGCCACTGGGCAGCGGTCACAATGGTTCATTCAAGGAGTGCTTTCCATGTTACCCAGCGATGTCAAAGCGCTGCTCGAGTCTCGCATCGAAGGGTGTGAGTTCCACATTCAGGGTGAAGGCTGCAATTTCCAAGTGGTCGCCATCGGGGATGTCTTCGAAGGGCTGAGTCCCGTCAAACGTCAGCAACTCATTTATGGGGCGCTTTCAGAGGAGATCGCCAGTGGTGAGTTGCATGCGTTGAGCCTCAAGACCTATACGCCGGCGCAGTGGCAGAATGCACCGGAAAATACCAATGCCTGACGCTCCGGAATGCCATGGATAAATTGATCATTACCGGCAATGGCCCACTCGAAGGTGAAGTTTGGGCCAGTGGTGCCAAGAATTCGGCGCTGCCGGTACTCTGTGCTTCGTTGCTTGCCGATGGCCCAGTGACTATCGGTAACCTTCCTCATCTACAGGACATCACAACCACGCTTGAGTTGCTGGGGCGGATGGGCGTCGAACCGGTGATGGGCGAAAGAATGACCATTCAGTTGGATGGCTCCCAGGTTCGCGAATGCCATGCGCCGTACGAACTGGTCAAGAAAATGCGAGCTTCCATTCTCGTGTTGGGGCCACTCCTCGCGCATTTCGGAACGGCTGACGTATCTCTCCCCGGCGGCTGCGCCATCGGATCGCGCCCCGTCGATTTGCATATCAATGGATTGGAAGCGATGGGAGCCGATGTTCGAGTCGAGGGCGGCTATATTCGGGCCCGGACCTCGGGTCGCTTGCACGGCGCTACCATCTTTTTCGATACCGTCACCGTCACAGGCACCGAGAACCTGATGATGGCGGCGACATTGGCCGATGGTGTCACGGTACTGGAGAATGCCGCGCGTGAGCCTGAGGTGGTGGATCTGGCTGAATGCCTCATCAGGATGGGGGCCAACATTCGCGGGCACGGCAGCGATACCATCGTTATTGAGGGTGTCGAGCGACTGTCGGGTTGCCACCATGATGTCATGCCAGATCGTATCGAGACCGGCACGTTCCTGGTGGGGGCTGCCTTGACGGGGGGCCGGGTCCGCGTGCGCAATACGCGTGCAGACATCCTCGAAGCGGTGCTGGCCAAGCTGGAAGAGACGGGGGCTTCGGTGACCAGCGGCGAAGGCTGGGTCGAACTCGATATGCATGGGCGTCGTCCCAAGGCGGTCAATGTGCGCACCGCGCCTTACCCAGCGTTTCCGACCGACATGCAGGCGCAGTTCGTTGCATTGAACGCTGTGGCCGATGGGAATGGGCGAGTGGTGGAGACGATATTCGAGAATCGTTTCATGCATGTGCAGGAGCTGAATCGCATGGGAGCGAACATCGCGCTCGAAGGGAATACGGCTGTCATTACCGGGGTGGAGCAGTTATCCGGGGCACCGGTGATGGCGACCGATCTACGCGCGTCGGCATCCTTGGTAGTGGCGGCGCTTTGTGCCGCTGGAGAAACCCTGGTGGATCGGATCTATCATATCGACCGAGGATATGAGTGCATTGAAGAAAAACTGCAACTGCTGGGGGCGAAAATTCGCCGTGTGCCCGGGTAAGCGAGCAAGCGACGAGACGCTATGAGCAAACAATTGATATTGGCCCTGTCCAAGGGACGTATTCTTGACGAGACGCTACCGTTGCTGGCGGATGCCGGTATCGAGCCTGCGGAAGATATCGACAAGAGTCGTAAACTGTTGTTCGACACGAATCTGTCGAATGTCAAACTGGTCGTGATTCGTGCCACGGACGTTCCCACCTATGTGCAATTGGGGGCCGCGGACCTGGGAGTTGCCGGCAAGGACGTCTTGTTGGAGCATGGTGCAGAAGGTCTGTATGAGCCATTGGATCTCGAGATAGCCAAGTGCCGTTTGATGACGGCGGGTGTCCAGGGGATGCAACCTGCGCATGCGCGTCGACGCGTTGCCACCAAATTCGTCGACGTTGCCCGTCGGTATTATGCCGAGCAAGGCATACAGGCAGAGGTCATCAAGCTTTATGGCGCCATGGAACTGGCACCGTTGATGAATCTGGCCGATGAGATCGTCGACATCGTCGATACCGGCAATACGCTGCGCGCCAATGGCATGGAGCCGCGCGAGTTGATTGCCGACATCAGCACCCGGTTGGTTGTCAACAAGGCAGCCATGACCATGAAGCACGAGCAACTGAAGCCGTTGATCAGTCGACTTCGCCAAGCCGTCGCCTCGCGTCATGGGGGCGAGGCCGTCTCGGCGTGATCGATCCATGAGCGGCATCCGAGAGAGCAACATGGCTGACAATTCTGTGACTGATCTCAGCGTCAATCGGTTATCGACCACCGATGCGAATTTCGACGCTCGTCTGAATGCCCTGCTGGAGTGGGAAGGGGTGTCCGATGCTGATGTGCAGCAGCGCGTTGATGACATCATTGCGGCAGTGCGACGTCGTGGCGATGAAGCGTTGCTCGAATACACCCATCGCTTGGACCGGCTTCAGGCCGAGACCATGGACGCCCTGACATTGACCCCGGAGCAGTTGCGACGTGCATTCGAAGGGTTACCTGAGGCGCAACGTACCGCCCTGGCTGCGGCGGCTGAGCGTATCCGTGGTTACCATGAAAAGCAGAAGCCGGTCTCCTGGCAATATACCGAGGACGACGGTACGGTGCTCGGGCAGCGTGTCACGCCGCTGGATCGGGCAGGCATTTATGTGCCGGGCGGCAAGGCGGCCTATCCTTCGTCGGTCTTGATGAATGCAATTCCTGCACATGTGGCCGGTGTACGGGAAATCATCATGGTCGTACCCACACCCGATGGTGTCTTGAATGACCTGGTGCTGGCCGCTGCCCATCTAGCGGGCGTGGATCGGGTATATACACTAGGCGGAGCCCAGGCGATTGCGGCTTTGGCCTATGGTACCGAGACGGTGCCGCGTGTCGACAAGATCGTCGGTCCGGGCAATATCTATGTGGCGACGGCCAAGCGTGCGGTATTTGGTCAGGTCGGGATCGATATGATCGCCGGTCCATCCGAAATCCTGGTGGTCTCGGATGGCCAGACCGATCCGAATTGGCTGGCCATGGATCTGTTTTCGCAAGCAGAACACGACGAGGATGCGCAGGCAATTCTGGTCAGTTGGGATGACGATCATCTGGCAGCGGTGCAGGCAGCCATGGTGCGCTTGCTTCCCGAAATGGAGCGCGCGCCGATCATTCGTGAATCGCTGCAGAGTCGGGGCGCATTGATTACCTGTCGTGACAGCGATGAGGCGCTGGACCTCATCAATCGCATTGCTCCGGAACATCTGGAGCTGTCTGTGGCGGATCCGCAGGCGATGTTGCCGGGTATTCGACATGCCGGCGCAATATTCATGGGGCGTTATACTGCCGAAGCCTTGGGTGATTATTGTGCCGGGCCCAACCATGTCTTGCCCACTTCGGGGACAGCACGATTTTCCTCGCCGCTGGGCGTGTATGACTTCCAGAAGCGCTCTTCCCTCATCCAGTGTTCGCCTGAGGGCGCTTCAGTGCTCGGTGAAACGGCGGCCGAGCTGGCGCGCGGTGAATCATTGACGGCTCACGCACGCTCGGCTGAGTATCGTATCAGGCGCTCATGAGGGCTGCTTTCACACGGTTCAGCGCTCGGGTTCGCGCAACTCGGGCGTTGGCCGCTCCCCGACGGTGAGTTCAACATCGAGTGTATCACCATTGCGGATCACCTTGAGCGGTAGACTGGAGCCGGGCGCCAGGGCGGCGATGTCGGCCATGGTAGCGCGAGCATCCACAATGGGACTCCCATCGACTTCGAGTAGTATGTCGCCGGGTTTCAGGCCGGCTTCGTCGGCGGGGCCGTCCGGCACTACTCCCGAGATGACGACACCCTGTAGCGTGTTCAGCCCGAAAGAGGCAGCCAGCTCCTGCGTCATTTCCTGAGCTTCAATGCCCAGCCAACCGCGGATGACCCGTCCATGGGTAACGAGCTCTTCCAGGATGTTTCGTGCCAGATTGGCGGGGATGGCGAAACCGATACCCTGCGAACCACCCGAGCGTGAAAATATCGCTGTATTGATGCCCACCATGGCACCTTCAGGGTTGATCAGGGCGCCCCCCGAGTTACCCGGATTGATGGCCGCATCGGTTTGAATGAAATCTTCGTAGGCATTGAGCCCTAGGTGGCTGCGTCCTGTCGCGCTCACGATACCCATTGTCACGGTCTGACCGACGCCGAATGGATTACCGATCGCCAGGGCGACGTCACCGACCGCAGTTTGCGAAGAGTCGGCCATGGAGATGACCGGCAGATCGTCGAGGTCGATTCTCAGGACCGCGAGGTCGCTTTCGGGATCCGTGCCGATGACATCGGCCAAGGTTTCGCGGCCGTCACGAAGCGCCACCTGAATCTGATCGGCGCCATTGATGACGTGGTGGTTCGTCAGGACGTAACCGTCATCACTGACGATGACGCCTGAACCAAGACTGGAGAGCATGCGCTGTCTGCTGGGCATCTCATCGCCGAAGAACTGCCGAAAGAACGGGTCCGACATCAAAGGGTGCTGATCGCGTTCGACGACACGAGATGAGTAAATGTTGACCACTGCCGGTGCGGCTCGTTCCACGGCATCGGAATAACTGGCAGGCCCCTGCTCGCGTGACAGGGGCGCGGCGTCCTGTACATCGGGGGCGGGGCGTGTCGCGTCTTCTCCGGAGGTTTCGTTGCTGGTCATCTGTGGAATGGCCGGCGGTTCGACGATCGGGAATTGATCGCTCAGGGAAGGGCTGGATTGGTTCTGTGCCTCTTCCGAAGAACGCTCCATGAGTCCAGGAAACAAGGTGAGCAGGACGATGGCCAGTAATATTCCGGACAGAACCGGCCAGAAAAGTGGTAGAAGACGGCGCATGCAAAGAATCCTTGTCGACTAGGCGGTCGCTGGCGGAGGTCGCGGTCGTTACAATGGCGAGAGTGTAACATTGCGACATTTCGCCTGTCCGGAGGTATGGATGATCTCGTGTGACGAACTGATAGACGCCTGTGAGGCGCGGTTGCAGCCTGAGCGCTTCAAGGACTATACCGTCAATGGACTGCAAGTGGAGGGACGGCGACAGGTAGGACGAGTGATGACGGGGGTGACTGCGTGTCAGGCGTTGCTCGATGAGGCAGTGGCATGGCAAGCCGATGTCCTGCTGGTTCATCATGGTTACTTCTGGAAGAACGAGCCGGTCAGCATTACCGGCATGAAACGGCGTCGCCTGGCGACGTTACTGGCCAATGACATCAATCTGCTGGCTTATCATCTGCCACTGGATGCGCATCCTGAGCTGGGCAACAATGCGCAACTCGGCTTGAAGCTGGGGCTAAGCCCTGAAGGTTGTGTGGATGGTCCGCTGGGTGAAGGACTACTGTGGGTCGGGACGCCGGCAGAGCCATGCGACGATCGCGAACTTGCGGCGCGATTGACCCGTCACCTGGGCAGAGAGCCGTTGCTGGTACACGGACATGAGGGGGCATTGACGCGGATCGCCTGGTGTACCGGCGGAGCGCAGGACATGATCACGCAGGCTGCGGAAGCGGGGGCCCAAGCCTTTGTGTCCGGGGAAATTTCTGAACGTACCACGCACATCGCGCGCGAAACGGGAATTAGCTACCTGGCCGCTGGCCACCACGCGACGGAGCGTGATGGCGTGAAGGCCCTGGGTGAGTGGTTAGCGACACGCTTCGGGCTCGAGCACCGTTTCGTCGATATCGACAACCCTGCCTGAGCGTCTCAATAACGAGGCGGTTGGGGCTGCTCCTTTTCCCCCGTGCTCTGCCGCAGCCCGAAATCCTCGGACAAGGTTCCATGATTGCCGTCGGCATAATCGCGGGGCGCCGCCGTTGACGGCTCATCGCTACTCCCCTGATCGATGGGGACATTGTTGAGGCGACGCCTGATTTGGCTGTCGTCACAAAAGCGCTCAGCTCCTTGAGCCAACTGTTGTTCGAGTTCCTGGGTCTGGCGTTGGATGCTCTCAACGAGGTCAGCGGCCCGCGCAAAATGGTCGTTCAGGGAATCCTTTACCTGATTCAACTCCAGCTCGGTCTCGGCGAGCCGCTGACGAACTTTCTGGTTGCGCGCCACATTGCTGTTCAGCAAATGGTAGCCCAGAGCACCGATACCGATGCCGGCAAGACCACTGACGATTGCCAGTACCCAGTCGATATTGCTCTCGTACACGTCGTTCCCCTTAAAATTCATGCAACCATGCTCGCCATACCCATGCACTTGTGGTTGCCGGGCACGTTATGATGACGCTCACGGCTGCGTCGCTCGTGGCCCATTATATGGGGCAGGCCGAGACTCAGGTCAATGCACATGGCGAGACGACGTTCGGTCACATGCGCTTGGCCTTCAGGCAGCGTATAATAGGTCGGTCTGATGAATCAGTACGAGGCAAGCCATACGCTAATGTGTGCAACTCTGACGACCCGACATGAAGCTGTCGACGCCGAGAAGGGCGAAACGCCACTCGCCCGATACCGCTCGGATGTCTCACGTGACGATTTCGAGTACGACCCAGCCCAGGAAGAAGCGGTCAAGCATCTGCAGCGCCTTTACGATGACCTGTTATCCAAGCCCCATGCCCAACCCAGGTCGGTCATTGCCGGGAAAGGGCTGAAAGCGCGAATGGCGGGGCTGCTGGGGCAGAAAAAGGCGCCATCCCCTTTCGATGAGCTGCCGGAGATCATGGGGCTCTATTTTTGGGGCGGTGTCGGGCGAGGGAAGACCTATCTCGTCGATGCATTCTACGAGTCACTGCCTTTCCCCGATAAGATGCGGACGCATTTTCACCGTTTCATGCAGCGTGTGCACAATGAACTGGAGCACTACAAGGGCGAAAAGAACCCGTTGCGCCTGATAGCTGCCAAGTTCGCCAGCGAAGCGCGAGTGATATGCTTTGACGAGTTTTTCGTCAAGGACATTACCGATGCCATGATTCTGGCCAACCTTCTCGAAGCGCTTTTTGAGCAAGGCGTCGTATTGGTCGCTACCTCGAACATTCCCCCCGATGACCTGTACAAGGATGGATTGCAACGTGCCCGTTTCCTGCCGGCCATTGATTTGATCAACCGCCACTGCCTGGTCGTGAATGTCGATTCGGGAGTCGATTACCGCCTGCGCGCCCTCGAACGAGCCGCCATCTTTCATTTTCCACTCGATGAAGCAGCAGAAGCCGAATTGGCGCGGAGTTTTCGGGAGATTGCAGGTAGTGAAGGCGAGGAATCGGCTTCCATCGAGGTCAATCGACGGGTCTTGCAAGCTCGCCGTTTGCACGATGATGTGGTGTGGTTCGAATTCCGCGAACTATGTGATGGCCCGCGTAGCCAGAACGACTACATTGAGTTGGCGCGTGAGTTTCACAGTGTGTTGTTATCGAATGTGCCGACTATGGGGCGAGGCAGCGACGATCAAGCGCGCCGGTTCATTAACATGGTCGATGAATTCTATGACCGTGGTGTCAAGTTACTGATGTCGGCGGAAGCTCCCGTCGAACGGCTCTATAGCGGGGGAGACTTGGAGTTCGAGTTCGATCGGACGCTATCCAGGCTGCTAGAGATGCAGTCGCATGAATATCTGGCGCTACCGCATAAACCTTGACGTCGGTCCGTGAGCCATGAGCACGATACATGGCGTCTTGGGCGGTGAGCAGGTTGAATCGATGGCACCATCAGCCTGTGCCGTCGTTCGTCGTCAATTTGCCCTTAACCTTTCCCTATCGGGCATGTATAATGCGCGCTCGCTCGACCGTTGCGTCGTTATCGGGGATTCCCATATGGCGCAACCAAGAAAAATAGGGATGGTCACCTAGGCAGGTCATCTGCTTTTGGTGGCCCAATACATTGTTTTTGGTGATCCAATTCATGAAGACGTTCAGTGCTAAGCCACAGTCCGTCCAGCGCGACTGGTATGTCGTCGACGCGACGGACAAGACGCTCGGTCGTCTTGCGACCGAAATTGCCCGCCGTTTGCGTGGCAAACACAAGCCCGAGTATACCCCGCACGTCGATACTGGCGACTACATTGTGGTGGTCAACGCAGAGAAGGTTCGTGTGACCGGCAACAAGGCTAGTGACAAGCAGTACTATCGCCATACCGGCTATCCTGGTGGTCTGCGTTCCATGAATTTCGACGGCATGATCAGCTATGCGCCGGAGCGTGTCATCGAGAAGGCCGTCAAGGGTATGCTGCCCAAAGGTCCTCTTGGGCGTGCCATGCATGCCAAGCTCAAGGTCTATGCCGGCACTGATCATCCGCATGCTGCGCAGCAGCCGCAAGAACTGAATCTTTAAGGGGTGTACTCGCCATGACACAACAGTATTACGGGACCGGGCGCCGCAAGACTTCAACGGCCCGTGTCTTTCTCAAGCCGGGTACCGGCAAGATTACCGTCAACAAGCGCGAACTGAACGACTACTTCGGCCGTGTTACCGGTCATATGGTTGTTCGCCAGCCGCTGGAACTGACGGAAACTCAGGGTCAGTTCGACGTTTATGTCACCGTCAAGGGTGGCGGTGGTTCGGCGCAGGCCGGTGCTATTCGTCACGGTATTACCCGTGCCTTGATCGAGTACAACGAGGATTTCCGCAAGCCGTTGCGGACTGCCGGGTACGTAACCCGTGATGCGCGGAGCGTCGAGCGTAAGAAAATCGGTCTGCGCAAGGCGCGCCGTCGTCCTCAGTTCTCCAAGCGTTAATTTCGCGTCAAGCGACCTTCCGTGCGCCCAGGTCATACGGCCTGGGCGCTTTTTTATGTAAATCAGCGATTTATTATGGTTATGCAACTTAGGTCAGAGACGGCTTATCTTGTGTTGAACTATGCGCTTTTTTACCATAGCTTGGATCCTTGTCCGTGAGTCGCCCGACATCAGCGTGCATGACACAGCGGGTGAATTGATGGGAGAAATATTACAATGACAGAGAACGGCGTAAACAAAGGGAGACGCCGCTTCCTCGTCGGGGCGACTACCGTCGTAGGTGCGGTGGGTGCCGTCGGGGTGGCAGTCCCCTTTGTGGCTTCCTGGCAACCTAGTGCCAGAGCAAGGGCAGCGGGAGCACCTGTGCCCGCCGATATCTCCAAACTCGATGAAGGTCAGCAAATGACGATCGAGTGGCGTGGCAAACCAGTCTGGCTGGTGCGGCGCAGCGCTGAAATGATCGAAGCGACCCAGCAAATCGATGCATCGCGCTTGGCAGACCCCGATTCGGAAGATCCTCAACAACCAGACTACGTTACTGGCCCGCTTCGCTCTCTCAAACCAGAGGTGGGCGTCATGGTCGGCATCTGCACGCACTTGGGATGTTCTCCCACGTTTCGTCCGGAGCCAGGTGCGTCCGATTTAGGCGAAAATTGGCCGGGAGGATACTTTTGCCCCTGCCATGGTTCGCGTTTCGACCTGGCAGGCCGAGTGTTCGCCAATGTGCCGGCGCCTACCAATCTCGAAGTGCCGCCTCATCGTTATGAAGGCGACACCATCATCTGGGTCGGGGAAGACGAGGAGAGCGCCTGATGGGTAATCCGAATCGCGTCAAGGCGGAACGAGGGTTCATGCGTTGGGTGGATGACCGTTTTCCTGCTACCCAGATGTGGCAGGATCATCTATCTGGATATTACGCTCCCAAGAATTTCAATTTCTGGTACTTTTTCGGGTCGCTGGCGTTGCTCGTGCTCGTCAACCAGATTTTGACCGGTGTGTGGTTGACCATGAGCTACAACCCCTCCGCAGAAGGGGCATTCGATTCCATTGAGTACATCATGCGTGATGTCGAATATGGTTGGCTGATTCGCTACATGCACTCCACGGGCGCTTCGGCATTCTTCGTGGTGGTGTACTTGCATATGTTTCGCGGCTTGCTGTATGGCTCCTACCGAGCGCCACGGGAGTTGGTATGGGTTTTCGGTATGATCATCTATCTCGCCTTGATGGCCGAAGCTTTCATGGGGTATCTCCTGCCCTGGGGGCAAATGTCCTATTGGGGGGCCCAGGTCATTATTTCACTGTTCTCGGCAATCCCGCTCATCGGGCCGGATTTGGCTCAGTGGATTCGCGGGGATTTCCTAGTCTCGGGTATCACCCTCAACCGCTTCTTTGCTCTCCATGTGGTCGCGTTACCCATCGTGATACTGGGGCTGGTGGTATTGCACATCATTGCCTTGCATGAGGTGGGCTCCAACAATCCCGACGGTGTCGAGATCAAGGATCGGAAGGATGCATCCGGAAAGCCGCTTGACGGCATCCCCTTCCATCCTTATTACACCGTCAAGGATCTGTTTGGTGTCGCGGTGTTCCTGTTCGTTTTCTGTGTAGTCATCTTCTATTTTCCGGAAGGTGGTGGTTATTTTCTGGAAACCCCCAATTTCGAGCCGTCAGATCCTCTATCAACGCCTGATCACATCGCGCCGGTATGGTATTTCACACCGTTTTACGCGATGTTGCGCTCCATTACGTTCTCCTTGTTCGGACTCGATGCCAAGTTCCTGGGTGTCATGACGATGGGTGCGGCGATAGCCATTCTATTCGTTCTACCATGGCTGGATCGGAGCCCGGTACGTTCGATGCGCTATAAGGGGTGGATCTCGCGGACAATGTTGGGTCTTTTCGTGGTCAGTTTCTGTATTCTGGGCGTGCTGGGGGTATTGCCGGCTACCGGGGTGCGGACGCAGGTCTCGCAAGTATGTACGGCCGTTTATTTTGCCTTCTTTTTGCTGATGCCGTACTACACACGGGTCGAAAAGACCAAACCCGTTCCGGAAAGGGTGACAGGCTGATGAAAAAACAACTGTTCGCACTGCTGTTCGCGCTGGTGCCCTTGACAGGCATGGCTGCGACCAGCAGTGACGTACCATATTCGATGACACCGGACCTCGAGGATAAGGCGTCACTCCAAAATGGCATGAAGTTGTATGTCAACTATTGCCTGGGTTGCCACTCACTGGAATATCAGCGTTTCTCGCGTGCCGCCAGTGATCTCGGTATGCCGCAGGATCTGGTGGAAGAAAACTTGATCTTCTCTTCCGATCTGCTCTTCAACGACCAGATGGAAATCGCCATGGAGGAAGAGGATGCGGCCAACTGGTTCGGGGCGGCGCCTCCGGATCTGACCCTGCACAACCGTTTGCGTGGCTCGGACTGGATCTATTCCTACCTGTTGACGTTCTACAAGGATGATGAACAGCCTACCGGCGTCAACAACAAGGTCTTCGATATGGTCGCCATGCCCAATGTGCTTGAGCCCTTGCAAGGTGTCCAGGAAAAGGTATGTCCTGACGCCGAGCATCAAAATGGCGAAGCAGAGGGTGACGCCTCCTGTAGTGTGCTCCAGGTTACCGAGCCTGGGCAGATGAGTCCTGACGAGTTCGAAGAGGCTGTTTATGACTTGACCAATTTCCTGGCTTATGTCGGCGAGCCTTCCAAGCTACAGGCCAACACCCTGGGCCCAAAGGTGCTGATCTTCATATTTATCTTTGGTGTCATTGCCTACCTGCTCAAGCGAGAGTACTGGCGCGATATTCACTGAGCTCATTGGAATCACGACATTCAAGGACGCATGGCCCGGGGCCATGCGTCCTTGAGTTCGTCGGACGCCCCCTCATGATATCTTGACAGCACACATGGGCAGCGAACGGTAGCCAGGACGTGTTATCATCTTGAATTGAATAGATGCGAGGATTGTTTCATGGGTGTAGTGACAAAGCGGTCGTCGATGACGTTCTACTCTGGGAGTGACGACCACTTCAGTCATCGAGTGCGTATCGTCTTGGCCGAAAAAGGCGTGGCTGTCGACATCCTGGATGTCACTGAAGACAATCACCCCAAGGAACTGGCGGACCTTAATCCTTACAACAGTGTGCCGACACTACTGGACCGTGATTTGGTGCTCTATGAGTCCAAGGTGATGATGGAGTATCTGGATGAGCGCTTCCCCCATCCTCCTTTGCTACCGGTGTATCCGGTCGCTCGGGCTCAGAGCCGGTTGTGGATGCATCGCATCGAACGGGAATGGTGCCCACTGGTCGATGAGATCGCTGATGGTACCAAGAAAGATGCAGAACGGGCCCGTAAGGAGTTGCGTGAGAGCCTGGCGGGGATTTCTCCGATCTTCGAGGATATGCCGTTTTTCATGAGTGAAGAATTTTCTCTGGTGGATTGTTGTCTGGCACCTTTGCTATGGCGTTTGCCTGCATTGGGCGTAGAATTGCCCGAGAAACAGGTCAAGCCACTGATGTCATACATGGATCGTTTATTCGCTCGCGACACGTTTCAGTCCTCGCTTTCCGAGACTGAGCGAGAAATGCGAGCGTGAACGTGACTGTTAATCGTGACACTGCGTTGTCTGCGATGAAGAGAGGTTCCCATGCTATCTAGCCGTCCGTATCTTGCTAGGGCGTTGTACCAGTGGTTGTTGGATAATGACCAGACTCCCTATATCGTGGTGGATGCCGAGCGTGAAGGGGTCATGGTACCTAGGCAGTTTGTGCAAAATGGCCAGATCGTGCTGAATGTTGCCCCGACGGCCGTACGTGAATTGGCCATGGAGAATGATGCCATCACGTTCAATGCACGCTTTGGCGGCCATCCCATGGAAGTTGTCGTGCCGAGTGAGGCCTTGATTGCTTTGTACGCCCGGGAGAATGGTGTAGGAATGGTATTCGGGCACGAGCCGGTGATGCCAGGTCAGGAAGATGATGCTGAAGATGACATGACTGGCGGTGAGGCCGAAGGCGGGCCTGATCTTGCGACTGTTGACGACGCGCCTGCTTCGGATACCGATGCTGAGGACGTCAACAAGGAAAAGACGCCCAGTAAGGGCCGGCCTTCGCTACGAGTCGTCAAGTAAGGCGTATAGTCTCTCCTCGATTCGCAAGGGCAGATCCAGCGGATCTGCCCTTTGCATTGGATCGCCTGCCTTCAATCCAGGTATTCGAACGCTTTGACGATGCGTTGCACACCATTGATATTGGCGATGGCTTGAGCAATTCGATCACCTTCGTCACGAGTCACGATCCCCATCAGATAGACGCTGGCATTTTCCGTGACAACGCGTATACGACTGGCATCGATCGATTCGTTCGTAGCCAGGTCGGTACGAATGCGGGTGCTGAGCCATCCATCGGAGATACGCTGTCCGACGGGCAGGTTGGCAGACACGCTGAGTTCATTGTGTACCTTGCGCACGTTCCTCACGGCTTCGGCGATCTCCAATGCCTTGTCCTTGAGTTCCTGGCTAGGAACCTGGCCAGTCAGCAGGACGATACCGTTGTAGCTGTCGACATTGACTCTGGCATCATCAAAACGTGCATCCGTCTTGCTCAGGTTGACTTCGGTCTTGGTTTCGATGCTTTCGTCTTCGACCTGAGACCCAACCGTGCGTTTGCCGTAATTCTCCTCGATCGTTCCTGAGTGAGTGACATTGGCGACTGTCGTACAGCCACCCAGCAATAACATCAGACTCAGCAGTATGGCGTGAGTAATCAATCCTTTCTTCATGTGAGAGACTCGCTGCTACCAAAGAGTTGTTCGTCGATCAAGTCGCACAGGCAGTGTATCGCCAACAGGTGTACTTCTTGAATGCGTGCCGTTACCGTAGCCGGAACGCGAATTTCACAATCGTCCTGGCCAAGCAACGATGCCATGTTACCACCGTCTCTTCCGGTGAGTGCGACGATGGTCATATCCCGGTCATGGGCTGCCTGAATGGCCTGCACGACGTTGGCGGAGTTACCGCTGGTGGAAATGGCCAGCAATACGTCACCAGGCTGACCCAGTGCCCGTATCTGCTTGGAAAAGACTTCGTTATAGGTGTAGTCGTTCGCGATCGATGTCAATGTCGACGTGTCAGTGGTTAGTGCCATGGCCGGCAGACTGGGGCGTTCGCGTTCGAACCGATTGAGCAGCTCCGATGAAAAATGCTGGCTGTCACCGGCACTTCCTCCGTTGCCACAGGCCAGTATCTTGCCTTCATTGACCAGACATTGGACCATCATCTGGCTGGCCACTTCGATGAACGGCGGTAATACCTCACTGGCATAGGTCTTGGTGTCGATGCTTGCATTGAATTGGTCGAGTATGCGCGTCTGGAAGTCCATGCTGGAACCCTGGTCCGTTAGCGTTCAGAAGGCGTCGAAAGCGGCCTTGATCCACTCAAAGGTGAGTGATGGTTGCGTCCCTGTCACGGCGACGATGTCAAACCGGCAGGGTGATGATAGCCCGTTGCTGGCAAGATACAAATGGGCGGCTCGTATCAGACGGCGTTGCTTGAGGGGAGTGACCATCTCCGAGGGATGGCCGTATCTCGTGTCGCGTCGATGCTTTACCTCGATGAAGACCAGTGTGTCGTCATCATGCATCACCAGGTCGAGCTCCCCGCCTTTGACATGGTGGTTGCTTGCCACCGGCACGAGTCCCTGGGTCTGAAGCCAGGTTGCTACCTGGCGTTCGATGGCCATGCCTCTTGCCCGTGCATCATGGCTCTTCATCATCGTCTTCATCGCCGTCGTTACCGAAAGCTTCGTCGAAATCGTCACCGAAAACGCCGCGTGCAGCACTTTGCAGGGGAAGTTGAGGTATGCCATCAATAAACTGTGCCCAAGGCAGCTCACGCTCGATGCGTCCATCTTCCCCGGCATGCAGGGTACCGGTGGCCCCGAAGACCTCGGTACCACGGATTTGCTGTATCTGTGGCAACCGACGTGCGAGTTCGTAGGCATCGACGCCCATCGCCTGCAACTTGAGCAACGATGGATCACTACCGTCACTGAGTGACTGATAGGTGGATGCAAAGGGTAAGGCATCTTCTCCCCCGACAGCGGCATTGGGGAGCAGCCACGGGATGTCGATGAAAAAGACATCGTTCAGATCGTGATCGCTGCTGGGTTGTGGCTGCCCTTCGTAAAGATGGGAAGTGCCATACACCGGTAGATCATCCGCGTAATAGTAGTCGAGCGTCGGAGGGACCTGGCGGGCATAGCGTGGTAGTGCCAGGAGAAACAGCATATCGATGTCATCGGTACGAGCGCGGTCATTGCCACCGACATCAAGCAGTCGTTCGATGGCACGACTGACGGGCGCGTCGGGGGCATACTGTAGTGCGGCATTGATCTCGCCTCCCTGGGATTCCCATTCCTGGCGAAACGCATCGGCAACGCGCGCGCCCCAGTCGTTATCGGGGACTAGCACGGCACCACGGCGATGGCCGTCAAGGTAGGCGCGTCTGGCCACCTGGCGCGCTTCGTCCTCTGCGGACAGGCCGTATTGAAACAGGTTCTCGGCGTTATTGCGCTCAGCGCGTCCGTAGTTCAAGGCAAGTGTCGGCAAGGGAACTTCACGGCGCGATTCCAGTTCAGTGACGCGTTCCTTGTCCAAGGGGCCGATGACGACTTGGGCCCCATTCATGGTGGCTTCGGCATAAAGTGCATCCAACTCGCTATTGCTGGAGTCGAAGAACATGACCTGGGGGGTCGATTCGCCGGCGTTGACGGCCTGCATGTGACGCGTCTCAATGCCTTCTTTTATCTCATCGGCGACATCGGCCAATGAGCCGGATTCCGGCAGCATGACGGCGATCCGTTCAACCTGCTGGTCGCGCAACTCCCTCAGAGCCGAGAGTTCCGCCGGTGTGCGGCGTGCCGCCGGATGGTTGCTATACTGATTGCGCCAGTCATCATATAGGCGTATCAAACGGTCGATATCTCCGCCGCTGCGTTTCTGCAGTTCGGCCAGTGCGAGCCAGCCCTGCTGCAAGCGATCCGGATCGTCTCTCAAGGTCTCGAGTTGTCGCTCGTTGAGACGAGACACTTGCTTCCAGATGTCATCGTTCAGGGCAAGATCGTCAGTATCGCGCTGGACGGCAAGCAAGGCTTCGACAGCCGCTAGAGGTTCGCCTATGCGGCCTAGCGCGATCCCCTGGCGTTCCCGCAGTGTGCTGGTATCTCCACGCGAAATGTCCAGATCGTCATCGAGTATCCGCGTTGCGTCGATGACGGCCTTGTCATCGCCCTGTTCCAGGGCAAGTTCCGAGAGCAGCAAGGCCCAGCGGATGCGCTGGTCAACTTCCAGTTGCGTGTCATCGATATCGCGAGCAACGTCGAGAGCCTGCGCCTCATCGTCGCGACGTGCTAGGATGTCCGCTGCTTCCAAGCGAGTGCGTGCGGCATCGGCGGCAGACTGTTCCTCGGCCTGCTGCAACAGCTGGCGGGGATCGGCATCGTCGCGTTCTACTGGGCCCGGTTGGCCCGCACAACCTGCTATCAGAAGTGCCAGGAGGGCAGCCGCCAAGAGGCTTCGAGGCGATTTGTCCATAAATCCTTTATCCCTTGTCTGGGTAACGTGCAGTCGGAACCGCAATGACTCTATCAGCTTACGGCGCATTGTACGTGGTCGCTACACCGATTGGGAATCTTGATGACCTGACGGCGAGGGCCGCTCATGCACTCGAGCGCGCGTCGTTGATCGCTGTGGAAGATACGCGCCATAGCGGCCGGCTAATGCGACATCTAGGGATCGAGCGGCCGTTGTTATCGCTGCATGAGCACAATGAGAAGGCTCGCATTAACCGCATCCAGGGCTGTCTGGAGAAAGGTCAGGATGTGGCTTTGATCAGTGATGCGGGGACCCCGTTGATCAGTGACCCCGGTTTCCTGCTGGTACGTGCGCTGCGTAACGCGGGGCATCGGGTCGTACCCATTCCAGGCGCCTGTGCCCTGATTGCCGGGCTTTCTGCGTCGGGGTTGCCGACCGATCGATTTTCCTACCATGGATTCCTTCCGGCCAAGTCCGGTGCTCGCCGGTCGCGACTCGAGGCATTGATCGATCGGGAGGAGACGTTGATCTTTTACGAGTCTCCACACCGCATCAGGGATACCCTCAAGGATATCGAGTCGGTCGACTCCGAGCGGCGTGTGGTATTGGCGCGCGAATTGACGAAAACGTACGAGACGTTTCTCGACGGTACTGCTACCCATTTGCTCGCGATTATGGCAGAGGACCCGGATCAGTTGCGTGGTGAGTTCGTGCTGATGCTGGAGGGGGCGCCACCACCACTTGATGAACCCTCGGCCCTGATCGACGGTCAGCGGTTGGTCGATGCCTTGATCGCTGAAAGGGTCGGCGTCAAACAGGCGGCCGCCATCGCCGCCAGACTGATGGGCGGTGGAAAAAAGGGGTGGTATGAACAGATCCAGCAGGCCAAGGATCGGACCTTGAGTTGATGGCGGTGAATGGCTTGAGCGGGGTGGGGGACGCTGTTATTCTTCGCTGCTTGGGAGTAGGCCAGACAGTCGCCGCCAGTCTCGTACTGGGGGAGGAAAGTCCGGGCTCCGTAGGGCAGGGTGCCAGGTAACGCCTGGGCGGCGTGAGCCGACGGCTAGTGCAGCAGAGAGTAGACCGCCTACGTTCTCCATGCAGATGGGGAACCGGTAAGGGTGAAAGGGTGCGGTAAGAGCGCACCGCGCGCCTGGTAACAGTGCGTGGCAAGGTAAACCCCACCCGGAGCAAGACCAAATAGGAATCCATGGGCGTGGCCCGCGCTGGATTCGGGTAGGTTGCTGGAAGGGTATGGCGACATATCCTCTAGATGAATGGCTGTCTTCGACAGAACCCGGCTTATCGGCCGACTCCCTTCACTCCATTATTTACCGTCATCGTGGCTGTGTCGCGATGTCCCGTCATGGCTCTAGCCGATCGAGAATAGCATGTCGTCATCAGAAAACGTCACGGCCCAATCGACCCATCGTCATGCCAGTGTTCTGCTCGATGGCGCCGTGGATACCTTGATCCATGACCCGGATGGCACCTATATCGATGGTACGTTCGGTCGTGGTGGACATGCTCGGGCCATTCTGCAACGGCTATCGCCGGATGGACGGTTGATCGCGATCGATCGGGACCCGGATGCGCTAGCCGCCGCTCATGCCATCGATGACCCGCGCTTTACCATCGTGGCCGGCGAGTTCGCTGATCTGGCCGAGGTCGCTGAACGCCATGACGTCATGCAACAGGTGGCGGGAGTCTTGCTGGATATAGGGGTGTCGTCACCTCAGCTTGACGACCCCGAGCGGGGATTCAGTTTTCTGCGCGATGGTCCTCTCGATATGCGCATGGACCCATCTCGGGGAGAAAGTGCCGCTCAGTGGCTGGCACATGCGAGTGAGTCGGAAATGAGTCGCGTGTTCAAGACGTTTGGCGAAGAACGCTATGCCAAGCGAATTGCCAGGGCGATTGCACGCCGGCGTCGAGAGCAACCGTTCGAGAGGACGCAGGATCTGGCCGCCGTCGTCAAAACGGCCCATCCAGCATGGGAGAAGGGCAAGCATCCGGCGACACGCGTTTTCCAAGCGCTGCGTATCCAGGTCAACGCCGAACTCGACCAGTTGGAGGCTGGATTGGACGCTGCACTCGAGGCGCTTGCGTCCGGTGGTCATCTGGTGGTCATCAGCTTCCATTCGCTGGAAGACCGGCGTGTCAAACGCTTCATTCGCAAGCACGTTCGCGGTGACACTCACTTGCCGCGTGGCATGCCGATCCGCGATGAGGAGTTGGCTAGACGGCTTGAAATGCTGGGGAAAGCCAGACGCCCCAGTGACGTCGAGGTCGATGAAAATCCACGGGCCCGCAGCGCGGTCATGCGCGCGGCGCGTAAGCTAGCATGAGATCGACGATGCTCAAGGAGCGAGCTGCCTTGTTCCGGGTCGGTGAACGATGGAAACCCAGTGGGATGCTTCTGCTGGTGGTTTGCCTGCTGGTGCTGATGTTGGGTAGCGCTTTGGCGGTCATCACCACGGCTCACCTGACACGCGAGCAATATGCGCGCCTCCAACGTCTTGAGCAGGAAGAAGACCAATTGCAGACGGAGTGGGGGCAATTGCTGTTGGAGGAGAGTGCCTGGTCGTCGCCGGCTCGCATCGAAAAATTGGCGAGTGAACGTCTGAACATGCGCCTTCCGGACGTCAATGAGGCAGAGGTGATTCGCCCATGAGCGAGGATCGCCGAGAAGCGGCTACTCCACGCCGTCCTCCGCCAATGGAACCGATGGGCGCCGGACGCTATGTCGTGATGGTATGCCTTGTGGTCATTGCACTCGGATTGCTTGGCATGCGCATCGTTGACTTGCATATCATCGATCGCACCTTTCTTCAGGATCAGGGAGACGCGCGCACCTTGCGTACCGAATCGCTAAGCGCGCACCGCGGGATGATTACGGACCGACATGGTGAGCCACTGGCGATTTCGACGCCTGTCGTGACGCTATGGGCCGACCCCCAAGACTTGCCGGTCGATGACATTCAGCGGTTGATGCTGGCTCGAGCGCTCGATATGGAACTGAGTGAGCTGAACGAGCGCATCTCACGCTATCAGGACCGTGAGTTCATGTACTTGCGTCGCCAGCTGACGCCTAAATCCGCTCAGCAAGTGCTTGATCTGAACCTTTCCGGCGTGCATGCCGAAAAAGAGTACCGCCGCTACTATCCATCGGGGGAAGTGACTGCCCAGCTATTGGGCGTCACCAATGTCGATGACAAGGGGCAAGAGGGGCTGGAGCTTGCCTACCAGCCTTACCTGTCGGGAACACCGGGCAAACGGCGTGTCCTCAAGGATCGGCGTGGACGCCTGGTGCGTGATGTAAAACTGTTGCAGGAGGCCAACCCGGGAGGGGATTTGACGCTGGCCATAGATCAGCGGTTGCAGTACATGGCCTATCGTGAGCTCAAGGCGGCGGTTGCCGAGCATGATGCCAAAGGCGGCAGTCTGGTGATGCTGGATGCTCGCAACGGTGAAGTATTGGCCATGGCCAATACGCCCTCATTCAATCCCAACGATCGCTCTGCCATCGACCCCAAAGGGCTGCGTAACCAGGCAATTGTCGACGTGTTCGAGCCTGGCTCGGTGATGAAACCATTGGCCATGTCGGCTGCTTTGTCCACCGACAGGTACGAACCGGATACCGTGATCGATACGGCTCCCGGTTGGATGCGTATCGATGGCTTCACCATCCATGACTTCCGTAACTATGGCCGACTGACGATGGCTGAAATCTTGGAAAAATCATCCAATATCGGCATGTCGCGAGTCTCACTGGAGTTGGACGATGTGACCTTGTGGGAGCGATACAATGCGTTGGGGCTTGGACACTCGCCTGAGACAGGCTTTCCCGGTGAAGCCGCCGGGAG
Organism: Aidingimonas lacisalsi; assembly: GCF_008079445.1. Lineage (GTDB taxonomy): Bacteria > Pseudomonadota > Gammaproteobacteria > Pseudomonadales > Halomonadaceae > Aidingimonas > Aidingimonas lacisalsi. Next base: position 133,999 of record NZ_VRYH01000006.1, read on the forward strand.
TGTCCCCCCACCCATCCAATGGTCGCGAAGTCAGAAAGCCGCCCTCTCGTATGGCTATGGCCTATCTGTCTCGACATTGCAGCTGGCTAGTGCATACACCGCTATCGCCAATGACGGGAAGTATCTGGCCCCTTCCTTGCTCAAGCTTAACGATGAGCCGGATGCGACTCGAGTCTTCGAACCGGAGGTATCTCATGATCTGCTGCGCATGCTGGAGGAGGTCGTTCAGCCTGACGCCGGCGGCCATCGTGCAGCCGTGGCGGGATATCGGGTCGCCGGTAAAACCGGGACGGCACGTAAGTCGTCTGCCGGTGGCTATGAAAAGGATGCCTATCGTGGCTTGTTCGCTGGTATTGCTCCCGTATCGGACCCTCGTATCGTGACCGTGGTGATGATCGATCAGCCGCGAGGCGACGATTATTATGGCGGTATCGTGGCAGCCCCTGTCTTTTCCAAGGTAACGGGAAGTGCATTGCGGTTGCTGGATGTTCCACCCGATCAACAGGCGGGGCGCTAACGCGAATGGATGAGTTGATGTCTCTCGATAGCCGGCACCTGCTGTTGTGCCTCGACACGATGTGGCCACAAGCCGGTATCCAACGATTGCCGATCCGACTGCCTGAGCGGGTACGCCTGGTGATGGATAGTCGCTTGGTGGCCGATGGCGACGTTTTCATTGCGGTTCCCGGTTCTCGTGCCGATGGTCGGGAACATGTCGGCTCAGCACTGGAGGCAGGGGCCGTGTTGGTGTTACGACATGATGACGACAGCGACTTGGCGCCGAACGATGATAGCGCCTCGGGACGGGTCGTTGGTCTTGCCGGTCTGCAGCAATGGCTGGGTGAACTGGGACGGCACTTGTTTGCCGTACCGGATGACTTGGCGTTGGTTGGAGTGACCGGTACCAATGGCAAGAGCTCGGTGACACACTATCTGGCCAACCTGAGTGATCGATTAGGTCATCCCGCCGGCGTCATTGGCACGCTGGGGTATGGTCCCGTCGAGGCACTCAAGGAGAGTGGTTTGACGACCCCCGGTCCCTTGGCCCTGCAGGCCCAGTTGGGGGATATGGCCAGGCATGGCGTGACTCGAGTTGCCATGGAAGTGTCATCTCACGCCCTGGATCAGCAGCGCTTGAGTGGCTGCCACTTCCATACCGCCGTGTTTACCAATCTGAGCCGCGATCACCTCGATTATCATGGCAGCATGGCGGCATATGCAGCGGCCAAGGCCCGGCTCTTCCAGCGTCATGAACTACGGACTGTCGTGGTCAATGGGGACGACCCGTTGGCCCGCTTGATGCTTTCAGGCGTTTCGCGTCATGTCCGGATACTTGCCTGTGGCGAACAGGAAGCGACAACGTTGCGGGTGGTTGACTGGCAGGCGCATGAGCATGGCCAGCATGCCCTTGTGGCAACGCCTCAGGGCGAGTATGCGCTGGCTCTCTCGTTGATGGGGCGGTTCAATCTAGACAATGTCCTGCTGGCGATGGCTGCTGCATGGGGGCTGGGTGCGGACCTGGATGCGTTGTTCCAGGCCGCGAACGAATTGCAGCCGGTTCCGGGGCGGATGGAGTCGCTGGCCAGTCCCGGCCAGCCGAGCGTCGTCATCGATTACGCTCATACACCGGATGCGCTGGCAAATGCCTTGAGGGCATTACGCGCCCATTTGGGACAGCAGGGCCGTCTATGGTGTCTCTTCGGTTGCGGCGGTGATCGTGATCGGGGCAAGCGTGCCTTGATGGCCAAGGTGGCCGAGCAGCATGCCGATCGTTGGGTGGTCAGCGACGATAATCCCCGCACGGAAGATCCTGCCGGGATCCGTGCCGATATCATGGCAGGGCTGAGCGATGAAGCGCAGCATCAGGCATGGTGTATCGGTGATCGGCGTCGGGCGATCGAACACACCATTCTGGCGGCAGAGGCTCGTGATGTCGTGCTGATCGCCGGTAAGGGGCACGAGGCGTATCAGGAAATCCATGGTGTGCGCCATGCCTTCTCGGACGTCGATATTGCCATGTCGGTGTTGAAGCAGCGAGGAAAGGGTTAATGAGCGATGGCCGATGGCAAACGCTAGCCGATATTGCGGCTGTGCTGGGGATGGACTGTCCGGCCCAGGGGGCTTCGGTGGTCCGGCGTGTCGTGACCGATACGCGACAGCTGGCTGAAGGTGACGTATTTCTGGCGCTGGTGGGAGAGCGCTTCGACGGCCATGACTTCGTTGCCAGGGCGCATGAGCTCGGTGCGCTGGCTGCCGTGGTATCGCGTCATGCCGATGTCGATATTCCGCAGTTAGTGGTTGCGGATACGCGCCTGGCATTGGGATTGTTGGGGCAAGCCCGGCGCCGCGCATGGGGAGGCTCTCTAGTAGCCGTTACCGGCAACAGTGGCAAGACAACCGTCAAGGAGTTGACGGCGTCGCTACTGGCGCACGAACACGAGACCCTGGCGTCCGAGGGGAACTTCAATAATGATATCGGGGCGCCATTGACACTATTGGCGTTGGAGCCGACGTATCGCTGTGCCGTTATGGAACTCGGAGCCAATCATTTGGGTGAGATTGCGTGGACGGCGACTCTCTCGGCTCCCGATGTGGCGGTGATCACGAATGTGACAGGAGCGCATCTCGGTGAGTTCGGCGGTCTGGGGCAGATTGCCCAGGCCAAAGGAGAGATTCTGGCAGGATTGGCCGATACCGGGATCGCGGTTCTGAACCGCGATGATACGTTCTATAGTGTGTGGCGACGCCTGGCGCTACCTCGTGAAATCATCGATTTCGGATTGCATGCGCAAGCACGGGTTCGGGCCACTGGGCTGGTTTGTGACGCTTTAGGGCGCTATGCTTTCACGCTATTGTTCGATGGCCGGCCCTTGGGGCGAGTCAGGTTGTCGCTGTTGGGTCAATACAATGTATCTAATGCCTTGGCGGCGGCGGCCAGTGCATTGGCCATGGGGGTCGCCGAGTCGACTGTCGTGGCTGGACTATCGTCATTCCCCCCACTGCCGGGGCGTATGGCGGTTGTCGACGGCATTAACGGCAGTTATCTGCTGGATGATACATACAATGCCAGTCCCGGGGCGGTAAAGGCAGCGCTCGACTTGCTGTCAGAATGGCCACAGCCGCGATGGTGCCTGTTGGGCAGCATGGCGGAGCTGGGTGACGCTTCAGCGGCATTGCATGCGGAGATGGGTCGACATGCCAAGGCATGCGGCATCGATTTCCTGGCGACTCTGGGGCCGGACGCACGGCCCGCTGCAGAGGCTTTCGGCGATGCAGGTTGCCATTTCGAGCATTACGAGGCGCTGGTGCGCCATGTTCAAGCGTATTTACCGCCAGGGGCCAGTGTTCTGGTCAAAGGGTCGCGCAGTGCGGGGATGGAACGTGTCGTTGCCGCGTTGTGTTGTGATGGATCAAGGTGAACGGAATACATGCTGCTTTTTCTGGCCGAGTTTCTGGCGCAATTCCAAAGCGCCTTCAATGTGTTCAATTATTTGACGATGCGCATCATCCTGGGGACGTTGACTGCCCTGTTGTTGTGCCTATGGTTGGGACCCGTGATGATTCGGCGTCTCGTCGAGAGACAGATCGGTCAGGCGGTACGGGATGACGGTCCTCAATCTCACCTGTCCAAGGCGGGGACGCCGACCATGGGAGGGGCCATGATCCTGATGGCAATCGCCATCAGCTCTCTGCTCTGGGGGGATCTGCGCAATCATTATGTCTGGATCGTGCTGGGAGTGACGCTGGGTTTCGGCACCATTGGTTGGATCGATGACTACCGCAAGGTGGTGGAGAAGAACCCTCGCGGTTTACCGGCCCGCTGGAAATATTTCTGGCAATCCGTGATTGGCTTGACCGCAGCCGTGCTGCTCTATGTGACCGCCGCTGGCCCCGTCGAGACCAGTCTGATCGTGCCGCTGTTCAAGGAAGTCGTCTTGCAGTTGGGGGTCTTCTACATTGTGCTGACCTATTTCGTGATCGTCGGCAGTTCCAATGCCGTCAACCTCACCGACGGTCTCGATGGCTTGGCGATCATGCCCACTGTTCTCGTGGCCATGGGGCTGGCTGTCTTCGCCTATGCCAGCGGAAATGTCGTTTTTGCCGAGTATCTGCACATACCGGTGATCCCCGGTGCCGGTGAGCTGGCCGTGTTCTGCGGCACTATCGCCGGTGCCGGCCTGGGGTTCCTGTGGTTCAATACCTATCCTGCTCAGGTGTTCATGGGGGACGTTGGGGCACTCGCGTTGGGTGCGGCATTGGGTGTGATTGCCGTGATCGTGCGCCAGGAAATCGTGCTTTTCGTCATGGGCGGCATTTTCGTCATGGAAACGGTATCGGTCATCTTGCAAGTGGGATCCTACAAATTGACCGGTCGCCGTATCTTCCGAATGGCACCGTTACACCATCATTACGAACTCAAGGGGTGGCCCGAGCCCCGCGTCATCGTGCGCTTCTGGATCATCACGGTGGTTCTGGTGTTGCTCGGTTTGGCGACACTCAAGATTCGGTGAATACCATTGGCCAGGATGGAGTGACGCTTGGTTAGCCGAGAGGTGTCGTTATGAAAGTCCCCCATGGAGTAACGCTGGTAGTCGGGCTGGGTATCTCCGGACTGGCCATTGCCCGATTTCTGTCTCAGCGTGGGGTGCCATTCATGCTGGCCGATACGCGCTCGTCCCCTCCGGGCGTCACAGCGTTTCAAACCGAATTCCCCGACGTGCCGCTTTATTGCGGTCCGCTGACGGAACTGGAGGTGGGCGAGGCGGAGGAAATCGTATTGAGTCCCGGGGTCGATCCCGGCACCCCTGGATTGGAAGGTATGATGAGGCATGATTCGCCAGACGGCAGAGGCCCTCGAGTGGTGGGAGAAATTACGCTATTCGTGCGTGCGTGCCAGGCGCCCATTGCCGCCGTGACAGGATCGAATGCCAAGTCTACCGTGACCACCTTGCTAGGCGAGATGGCGTTGTCGTCCGGCCGCCGAGTCGCTGTCGGGGGCAACCTCGGGACTCCAGCACTGGAGTTGCTGCGTGAGCAGCCCGATGCCGACCTGTTCGTGCTCGAGCTATCGAGTTTTCAGCTCGAAACGACGCAATGGCTGGGGGCCGAGTCGGTCGCGTTCCTCAATCTGTGTGAGGACCACCTGGATCGCCATGGCGATCTGGCCCGTTATGCCGCCGCCAAACAGGCGATTTTCCAAGGAGCACGACATGCTGTCGTCAATGCCGAAGACGACCGGACCTGGCCGGTATCGCAGCCACCTACGTTGGACCGATTCACCTCGCAGCATCCCGTATCGGGGGAGTGGGGAGTCGGTAAGTTGGCCGATGGGACTTGGTTGATGCACGGCGATGTGGCGTTGATGCGAACGGCGGATATGGCTTTGCGGGGGCGACACAACCAACTCAATGCCTTGGCGGCACTGGCAATGGGAACTCGCTTGGGGCTGTCACTGGATGCGATGCGCGATACCCTCACCCGTTTCCCTGGATTGCCGCATCGCGGTGAGTGGGTGGCGGAGAGCGGCGGTGTGAGCTGGATCAATGATTCCAAGGGCACCAACGTAGGGGCGACACTCGCCGCCATCAACGGGCTGGGGCCCACCCTGGACGGCAAGCTGGTCCTGTTGGCGGGGGGCGTCGGCAAAGGCGCGGATTTTTCGCCGCTTGGGCTGCCGCTCGCGGAATATGCACGCCAAGTCATACTGTTCGGGCAAGATGCTGAAGCGCTCGAGGCCGCTCTGGTCAAGCATGTCGCAGTGCGTCGGGTCGAAAACCTGGAGCAGGCCATGGCCCATGCACGGGAGACAGCCGAGCCCGGTGATTGCGTGTTATTGTCACCGGCTTGTGCCAGTCTCGACCAGTTTGCCGATTACCGTGAACGTGGTGATGCCTTTCGTCGTTGGGTACTGTCTAATGCGGGAGGCGCCCCATGTTTCGGTCACTGAGACAACGCTTGTCGACCGCCGGTCATCCATTCGACGGCTGGTTGCTGGTGGCGTCGCTTGCGTTAATGATCATTGGCTGGATCATGGTGAGTTCCGCCTCGACCGAGGTCGCCTCGGGGCTGACGGGAAGTCCTTACTACTACAGTATCCGCCATGGCATCTTCGTACTGGTGTCGTTGTGTGCGGCGGCACTCATGACGCGCGTCCCTCTCGCTTGGTGGCGGGTCAATGGCCCTTTCCTGATGTTGCTGGGATTGGCATTGCTGGTGCTGGTGTTGATCGTGGGACGTGAGGTCAATGGCAGCCGGCGTTGGCTGTCATTACCCGGCGTACCTTTCAACTTGCAGGCCTCGGAAGTCGCCAAGTTATTCCTGGTCGTTTATCTGGCCGACTATCTGGAACGTTTCCTGCCGCAAGTTCGGCGGCAATGGGGCGCGTTCCTGCGCCCTTTGATCGTGGCCATGCTGTTTTCCCTGCTGCTCGTTCTCGAACCTGATTATGGCGCCGTGGTGGTGCTGATGGGCGCCGTTCTGGGGATGTTGTTGATGGCTGGTGCGCCGTGGTGGCGTTTCTTGTTGTTACTCGTCGGAGTCAGTGTATTAGGATTCTATGTCGCTATTGCTGAGCCGTACCGCTTGGCACGATTGACCAGTTTCGCCAACCCATGGGCGGATCAATTCGCCAGTGGGTATCAGTTGACGCAGGCATTGATTGCCTATGGACGCGGGCATTGGTTCGGACTGGGGTTGGGCAATAGTGTGCAGAAACTGTTCTATCTGCCGGAAGCGCATACCGACTTCGTTTTTGCCGTCCTTGCCGAAGAGCTGGGATTGATAGGGGCGATGGGGGTCGTGCTGTTGTTTGCCTTGTTGATCTATCGAGCACTGGCCGTGGGCCGGCGTGCGGAATTGGCCAAGTTACCATTTGCGGCCTATCTCAGTTATGGCATCGCCTTGCTGCTGGGATCCCAGACATTCATCAATATTGCCGTGAGCACCGGCATGCTGCCGACTAAAGGCTTGACGCTACCGCTGCTCAGCTATGGCGGGTCCAGTCTGTTCGTCAGCAGCCTCATGGTGGCGTTACTCATACGTGCCGATATCGAGACGCGTCGTCGTGTCAGGCAGTCGCGGCCGGCGGCACCCAAGCGACCGACAAGGTCCTCTGCCAATCGACAAGGAGCGCGGTGATGCATCCAGGTGGACCCGCACGTGTGTTGATCATGGCTGGCGGTACCGGTGGGCATGTCATTCCGGCGCTCTCGTTGGCCAAAGGGTTGGCCAACGAAGGTGTCGAAGTGGCATGGTTGGGAAGCCCGCGAGGCATCGAAAACCAGCTCGTTCCGGAGGCCGGCTTTCCTCTTCACCACATCGCCGTTGCGGGGTTGCGAGGCAACGGCATGGTGGGGTGGTTGATGGCGCCATTGCGGCTGCTCAAGGCTGTCCATCAGGCGAGGCAGATCATCCTGCGAACCGATTCGCAGCTTGTCGTCGGACTCGGTGGTTTTGCCAGTGGGCCTGGCGGTGTCGCTGCCTGGATGATGCGTCGTCCGTTGTTGATCCATGAACAGAACGCGATAGCCGGATTGACCAACAAGGTCCTGGCACGCCTGGCCAAGCGTGTCTATGCAGCCTTTCCGGGCGCCTTTCCGGGGCGCGACGTCGATGTTATCGGCAATCCGGTCCGGCAGGATATTGCAGTGCTTGGCGAGTATCCCAGGAATGTGCCAATGATGTCGGGGCGTTCGTTACGCTTACTGATAGTCGGGGGATCACTGGGCGCTCGCGTTCTGAACGAGATGATGCCCGAGGCCTTGGGTCTGCTGGCTGCAGCACAGCGACCGGAGGTGCGTCACCAGGCCGGTCGTGACAAGGAGAGGGCTACGCGTCAGGCTTATACAGATCAAGCGGTCGATGCGGAGGTGACGACGTTCATCGATGATATGGCTGCGGCTTATGAGTGGGCAGATTTGATCGTTTGCCGTGCGGGGGCGTTGACCGTGTCGGAGTTGGCGGCCGCGGCCAAGCCGGCGTTACTGATTCCCTTCCCCCATGCCGTCGATGATCATCAGGTGGCCAATGCGCGAATGCTCGTTGATGTCGGAGGTGGGGAGCTGTTGTTGCAACGGGACCTGACCGCGGCACACTTGGCCGAACGGCTGAGTCACTTGCTGGATCCCCAAATTCTTGCCGCTATGGCGAAGGACGCACGAGCGAATGCGCACCTCGATGCCGTCGATCGTCTGGTGGCCGGCTGTATGGAGATAGGTCTTGAACGATAACGTATCCATCGGGTCTCGTGGTCAGGAAAAGCGCAACGGTACGAGTCGAGGCATGGGGATGCGTCGAATCCGGCGTATCCATTTTGTCGGTATTGGTGGTGCCGGTATGTGCGGTATCGCCGAAGTACTGGCCAATGAGGGATATAACGTCAGTGGCAGCGACCTCAAGGAAACGTCGGTTGTCACCCATTTGCGGCATGTGGGTATCGAGGTCGCGATTGGACACGATGCTCGTCATGTCGCAGAGGCCGATGTCGTCGTGGTATCCACTGCGGTGGACCCAACCAATCCGGAAATACGGTGGGCCCAGGAGCATCGAGTGCCGGTAGTGCGCCGCGCCGAGATGTTGGCTGAATTGATGCGATTCCGACATGGAATTGCCGTGGCTGGTACCCATGGAAAGACGACGACGACCAGTATCGCTGCCACTCTGCTTGGCGAAGGCGGGCTGGACCCGACGTTTGTGATTGGTGGAAAGTTGACCAGTGCCGGTACCAATGCACGTCTTGGTGAAGGGGATCTGCTGGTAGCCGAAGCCGATGAGTCCGATGCTTCCTTTCTGCATCTGCAACCCATGGTAGCGATAGTCACCAATATCGATGCAGACCACATGTCCACGTATGGCGGTGATTTCGAGCGGCTCAGGAACACCTTCGTCGAATTTCTCCATAATTTGCCGTTTTATGGATTAGCCATACTGTGTATCGATGATGAGCATGTCAGAGGCTTGCTTGATTTGGTGCACCGGCAGTTCGTGACCTATGGCTTCAGTGCCGACGCCGATTACCGCATCACGAATTTCGTCCAGCAAGCGGGGGGTGTCCAGTTTACGGCGGCAAGGCCAGATGGACGGGCACCACTGGAGGTCAGTCTCGCGATGCCTGGACGTCACAATGCCTTGAACGCCATGGCGGCGATTGCAGTGGCCAGTGATGCAGGGGTGTCGGATGAGGCTATTCTGACAGGCTTGTCGGAGTTCGCCGGTGTCGGTCGGCGCTTCCAGGTACATGGTGACTATCCCGCTCCCAACGGGGAAGGGGATATCATGTTGGTGGACGATTATGGTCATCATCCGCGTGAAGTGGAGATGGTGATTCATGCGATTCGGGCCGGCTGGCCAGAAAGGCGGCTTGTCATGGTCTACCAGCCTCATCGCTTTTCGCGCACTCGTGACTTGTACGAAGATTTCGTGCGCGTGCTATCCGGTGTCGATACCTTGTTATTGCTGGACGTCTACAGTGCCGGCGAGACCCCGATTCCAGGTGCCGAAGGTCGCACATTGGCCGGATCGATTCGTCAACGGGGTCAGGTGGATCCTCTTTTCGTGGAAGAAAAGCGGGAGTTGCCCGAATTGCTCGCCACGCTGCTAAGGCCCGGTGACATCCTTATCACGCAAGGTGCCGGGGATATTGGCGGCATTGCTACGCGTTTGGCGGATAGTCGTCTGAATCTCGAAAAGGTGAAGCTATGAGTATGGCTCGAGACCCCGTCGACTATGGTCGCGTCGTCGTCCTCTATGGAGGGGATTCCGCCGAGCGAGAGGTTTCCCTGATCAGTGGGGCGGCAATCCTGGCTGCATTATGGCGTCAGGGCATCGATGCTCAAGGCCATGACATGGCAGAGGGCGGGTTGGCTGGTCTGGAAGCCCTGCGACCTGACCGTGTGTTTATTGCGTTGCATGGTGGCGACGGTGAAGACGGTACGCTTCAAGGTGCCTTGGAGTTATTGAAGATTCCCTATACTGGCAGCGGCGTTCTGGCATCTGCACTGGGCATGGATAAACAGCGGGCCAAGTGGTTATGGCGTGCCCAGGGGTTGCCGACGCCGGAAAGCGTTACATTGGATGCAAATTCGGATTGGCAGGCCGTTTGCGAACGCCTCGGCCTGCCCATGATCGTCAAGCCGGTCCATGAGGGGTCGACCCTTGGCATCACTATCGTTGATGACATCGAGGCGTTGAAGTCGGCCTTTCAGGACGCAGCCCGTTTTGATGCTGATGTCATGGCCGAGTGTTTCATCGAGGGTGACGAATATACGGTGTCGCTGCTGGGCGACGAGGTGTTGCCGGCGATACGCGTCGAAGTCCCGAGTGGGTTTTACGATTATGAAGCCAAATACCATGCCAATGACACGTTGTATCACCTGCCATGCGGTTTGACGCCCGACGAAGAACGATCACTAGGAGCACTCTGTCATCAAGCATTTACCGTGCTTGGAGGAAGCGGTTGGGGACGAGTCGACGTCATGCGTGATGCGCGAGGACAAACCTGGTTGCTGGAGGTCAATACCGTGCCAGGCATGACCGATCATAGCCTGGTGCCTCAGTCAGCGGCGCACGCCGGCCTCGACTTCGACACCCTGATCATGCGTATTCTCGACACCTCTTTGGATACCTGACCCATCATGCGTAGTTCGTGGTTGGGGGTCGTGCTGCTGGTCGTACTGCTTGGAGCCGGTGGTCGGGCGTTATGGTTATGGCTGGATCGGCCGATCGAGCGAGTTTCGGTTGGCGGTGAGCTTCATCATGTCAGTGCTAGCTATTTGCGTGAAGCACTCTCTCCGTTGTTGCGCGGGCAGACATGGTTGTCGGTGGATCTGGGCGAGTTGCGTGAGCAGGCCAGGGATATCGGTTGGCTGGCAGAGGTCAGTGTCGCGCGCGAATGGCCCAATGCCCTGTCTTTCGAGTTGGTGGAACAACGACCTGTTGCACGCTGGAACGATGATTCCTTGCTTAATTCCGCGGGCATTTCTTTTGAAAGTGGTCCCGTGGCACCGCCACCCGGTCTACCTGATCTCGCCGGCCCGCCTAATAGCGGCAAGGAAGTTCTGGATTATTTGGACACACTTCAGGTGCGCTTTGAGACGCTAGGTGTCGAAGTGACGCAATTGAGGTTGGAAGCGCGTGGAGCTTGGCGTCTTCAACTAGATGATAGTGTCTGGATTATGTTGGGACGAAACGATCGTGATGCGAGATTGGCTCGATTGATGGCTGCCTGGCAACGTCAGTTGGGTAGTCAGGCGTCGCAAATTCGCTACATAGATCTTAGGTATCCAAATGGTGTTGCCGTAGCATGGCATGGTGAGACTGATACCGAATCACTGAATGGTAATGGAGGTTCATGAGCCGTTTTTTTGGCTCACCTCCCGCCAACAGGACTTTTCAACTGTTCCTTTTTGGTAAAAACCCCCGTATTCTGGCCAATGATTTACAACAGGGCTGGTTAATCAGTGCAAGTTGTTCCTATAATTGGCCCAAGGTGTTATTGCGCTCTTAATCCGGGCGTTCGACATAGACTAGTATTAAGGAGTCATCCCGGCCCATGGCAGTACAATCCAATGCGTCGAATATGGTAGTCGGGCTGGATATCGGAACCTCCAAGGTCGTTGCGATCGTTGGACAAGCCACGGACGATGGTGGCATTGAAATCGCCGGTATCGGTTCGCACCCATCTCGGGGCATGAAAAAAGGAGTGGTGATCAATATCGAATCGACTGTCCAATCAATTCAGCGAGCGGTAGAAGAAGCTGAGTTGATGGCTGGTTGTGATATCCACTCTGTCTATGTCGGTATCGCTGGTAGTCACATCAGTTCCATGAATTCTGACGGTGTGGTGGCGATCAAAGAACGTGAGGTGATGTCTTCCGATATCGATAGAGTTATCGATTCGGCTCGTGCAAGAGCCATCTCGGAAGGTCAGCGTGTTCTACATGTATTGCCTCAAGAATTTGCCATCGACAATCAAGAAGGGATTCGTGAACCCCTCGGGATGTCCGGTGTGCGGCTTGAGGCACGTGTTCACCTGGTGACTGCGGCGCTCAATGCGGTACAGAACATCGAGAAGTGTGTACGACGTTGTGGCCTCGAAGTTGATGCGATTATTCTCGAACAGTTGGCATCCAGCCATTCCGTATTGACCGAGGATGAACGCGAGTTGGGTGTCTGTGTCGTTGATATCGGAGGCGGTACAACAGATATCGCGGTCTTTACTGAAGGTGCCATACGGCATACGGCAGTGATTCCGATTGCCGGTGATCAAGTGACCAATGATATTGCCATGGCCCTGCGTACGCCGACTCAGTATGCCGAAGATATCAAGGTAAAGTATGCTTGCGCTTTGACACAGTTGGCATCGAGTGACGAGATGATCAAAGTGCCGAGTGTCGGGGATCGTCCCGCTAGAGACTTGTCCCGTCAGGCGCTCGCTGAGGTGGTGGAGCCACGTTACGAAGAACTGTTTACCCTCGTTCGCGAGGAGCTTAGACGAAGCGGTTTCGAAGATCTCGTGGCTGCAGGTGTCGTGTTGACTGGCGGAACTTCTCGCATGGAAGGTGTCGTCGAATTGGCTGAAGAAATCTTTCATATGCCGGTTCGCATTGCCTGTCCATATAATGTCAGGGGCCTGGCAGATGTAGTGCGCAATCCGATTTATTCCACTGGAGTAGGTTTGCTACATTATGGTATGCGTGAAGCCAGGCTCGGGCATGGCCGCCATGGGCAGGGTCGAGTCGTATCGGCACAGCCGAAAGGGGAGGACGTCTCCCGGCGTGGATTCAAGGATGGTATTCCGGCGCTGGACAAAATCAAGGGCTGGTTCAAAGGAAATTTCTGAAGAGGACCGCGAACGGTCCAGGAGACGGGGTTATGTTCGAACTGGTAGATAACGCACCCTCAAGCAGTGCGGTCATCAAGGTGGTCGGTGTCGGTGGCGGCGGTGGCAATGCCGTCAACCACATGGTCGAGAGCAATATCGAAGGTGTGGAGTTCATCTGCGCCAACACCGATGCCCAGGCGCTGAAACGCGTCACCGCCAAGACCGTTCTCCAGCTCGGCAGCGACATTACCAAAGGGCTCGGTGCCGGGGCGAATCCTGATGTCGGCCGACAGGCAGCAACTGAGGATCGTGACCGCATCGCCGAGTTGATCGATGGTGCCGACATGGTCTTCATTACAGCCGGCATGGGAGGCGGAACCGGAACCGGCGGTGCGCCCATCGTTGCCCAGGTGGCTAAAGAGCTGGGTATCCTGACCGTGGCTGTCGTGACTCGGCCGTTTCCGTTCGAAGGGCCCAAGCGGATGCGGGCTGCGGAAGAGGGCATGAAAGAGCTCTCGGAGCACGTCGACTCTCTGATCACGATTCCCAACGAAAAGTTGCTGGCCGTTCTGGGCAAGAACGCAAGTCTGTTGGGGGCATTCAGTGCCGCCAATGACGTCTTGCTGGGTGCGGTTCAGGGCATTGCCGAACTGATCACGAGTCCTGGCATCATCAACGTGGACTTTGCCGACGTTCGTACCGTCATGTCCGAGATGGGAATGGCGATGATGGGAACCGGCGGTGCCACGGGCGAAAATCGCGCACGAGAAGCTGCCGAGAAGGCCATTCGCAGCCCTCTACTGGAAGATATCGACCTGCATGGTGCACGCGGCATCCTGGTCAACATTACTGCCGGCCCGGATCTCTCCATTGGTGAGTTCAACGATGTCGGCGCCACCGTTCAGGAATTCGCGTCCCAGGATGCGACCATCGTGGTCGGCACTTCTATCGACATGGAAATGTCTGATGAGCTTCGTGTCACTGTCGTTGCTGCCGGGTTGGAAGGCAATCAGCAGACGGCGGCTCCCCGTGAAGCAGTGGCGGCACGCCCGGAGTCCTCGGACTACCGCACACTGCAGCAGCAACCTGCTGTCGCTCGTCAGCAAGCAGCCAAGGCTGAGAAACAGGAGAACGCGGCTCGCTCACGCTCGGATCGGCGTAAGTCGCAAGAGCTTGACGATTACTTGGATATCCCGGCATTCCTGAGACGCCAGGCTGATTGAGCCTGGCTATGAGGGCGATGGAGGGTGTGCTGGGCAATGACACTTTGTTGACAAGCTCGTTTGGTGTTATAGTGAACGGTGTTTGATAATGAATGGCTGCCTGGCGGATGCCCATGATACGACAACGGACTCTTAAGAATACCATTCGCGCCACGGGTGTGGGATTGCACTCGGGGGAAAAGGTCTATCTGACGCTGCGACCTGCGCCTGCCAACGCAGGCATCGTTTTCGTGCGTACGGATCTGGATCCAATGGTGCATATTGCTGCTCGCGCGGAGAATGTCACTGATACGACACTTTGCACAGCCCTGTCGCAAGGGGGAGCCAAGGTGGCAACGGTCGAGCACCTCATGTCGGCATTCGCGGGGTTGGGTATCGACAATGCCTACGTGGATGTCAGTGCTCCCGAAGTCCCGATCATGGACGGCAGCGCCGGGCCATTCGTCTTCTTGATTCAGTCAGCCGGGATCACTGAGCAAGAGGCGCCCAAGAAGTTCATCCGCATCAAGCGGGAAATCGGAGTTCGTGAAGATGACAAAGAGGCCGTGTTTCTACCGCATGACGGTTTCAAAGTCTCTTTTGCCATCGATTTCGACCATCCCGTCATCGAATTGCAGAAGCAGAGCGCTGTTGTCGATTTTTCCACGACGTCTTTCGTAAGAGAAGTCTCTCGAGCGCGCACCTTCGGATTCATGCGTGATCTGGAGTTTCTGCGCTCTCATAATCTGGCGCTCGGGGGGAGCCTGGATAACGCCATCGTGGTCGATGATTATCGCATCGTGAATGAAGGTGGTTTGCGTTATGACGATGAGTTCGTCAAGCACAAGGTACTGGATGCCATCGGCGACCTCTATCAATTGGGACATAGCCTGATCGGAGAGTTTCGAGGGGTCAAATCAGGCCATGCCTTGAATAACCAGCTCTGTCGCGCCATGCTGCAGCAACCCGATGCTTGGGAAATCGTCACGTTCGAGGACGAGGCAGCACGTGCGCCTATTTCCTATGCAGCACCGGCCATGGCATAGATAGAATGTTGTCGAAGTGATGCCGCCAGTGTCCCATGGCCGTCAGCGCCGCCTTCCAATGAGGCGGCGTTTTAGGTTGTCCTGCACTGTCAACTGATGAATGGCGCTACGATCCTGACCGTGCGTCGGCATCTAGCGATGACGTTCGGCATGGGAGGCGAGGCGTTCCAGAGAACGCTTGAGACGGGGATTTTCTGTGTCGGCGGCGCAACTGGACAATTCATCGGCGGCGGCTGTCGGAAGCCGGCGCACTTGACGTTGTGGCGGTTTCGGCGGGTGGATGGGGCGCACCTTGAAGTTAAGGCCAAGCACACTTTCCAGTTCGGGCATGCGATGTAATACCGTCAGCAGTTGTGTTTGCTGAAAGCGCAACCAAGTCAACCAGGCAGCCTGATCCGTAATCACCGTCAGTTTACCCTGACGGTAACCGCCGACGAAAACGTGTTCTCGCATCTCCTCGGGAAGCACCTGACGCAATTCGTTCTGCGCGCGCTCAATCAGCGTTGCCGTTCGCATCAAGTGGCCGAGATCCCCTTGTCCGGCCAGGAGGGAATTCACGGGCTGGGCGCGGAAACGCTTAACCTTTATACTCATGTGTTTGCTCTGCAAGGCCCAGTGACAACTGCCTGATACCCTAGCACGAACAGGAGTGCGCCAACAGTATGAGCCACACGACGACAGCACCCGACGAGACCGGATCGGGGGCCGTAACGGCTTCGCCGCGCGGCATGATCACCCGTTGGTGGTTGGCGGGACTGTTGGTGGGTTGTCTGTTACCGGCAACCCTGCTCCATGCCGAGCCGGGGCGGGCCGTTGAACGTGTCACTCAGATATGCCTGTTGGCGCCCGACGTCATTCGCGCCCGGAGTCGACATATTGCCTACCGGTGGCGTTGGTATCCCCGGCTATCCCTGCCTGCGCTACCGCGCATCAACGTGGTCTCATGGTGGCCGTTGCGACGTCTCCCGAGCGCTGCTCATGATCTCCTGTCTTGCCGGGGCCCACCAGCATGGCGCGTGAAAACCGTCCGATACCCTTAATGAACAGCGCAGCCGGGAACATACCATCCTCTGGAGAGAGGTGACGCTGCGCTTTGGCAGAGACTGGACAATCCATGCTCAATACGTTGTTACGCAAAGTCGTTGGTACGAAAAACGACCGTGAAGTGAAACGCCTGGGTAAGCTTGTCACCCAGATCAATGCGCTAGAGCCCCAGTTCGAGTCGCTGGATGATGCATCGCTGACAGCGCAAACAGCCGCGTTTCGTGATCGTCTTGCCGGTGGGGAAGACCTGGAAAAGCTGCTGCCTGAGGCTTTTGCTACGGTACGGGAGGCCAGTAAGCGGGCCATGGGCATGCGCCACTTCGATGTACAGTTGATTGGTGGACTGGCACTTCACCGTGGTCGAATCGCTGAGATGAAGACCGGTGAAGGCAAGACTTTGGTCGCAACCTTGGCCGTTTATCTGAACGCGCTTTCCGGTCAGGGCGTGCATGTCGTCACGGTCAACGACTATCTGGCGAGTCGTGATGCCGAGTGGATGCGGCCTCTATATGAATTGCTGGGACTTTCCGTCGGTACCATCTATTCGGGACAATCATCGGTGCAGAAGCGAGCGGCCTATGCTTGCGATATCACCTATGGCACCAACAATGAATTCGGCTTCGATTACCTGCGCGATAACATGGCCTTTTCGCTGGAAGACAAGGTCCAGCGGGAATTGCATTACGCCATCGTCGATGAAGTGGATTCGATCCTTATCGATGAAGCACGGACACCTCTTATCATCTCCGGTCCCGTCGAAGAGAACACCGACCTGTACAAGGTGGTCGATCGTCTGGCCACAGAGGTTGAACCCTGCAGTGACCCCGAAGACCCCACGTCTGGTGACTTCACGCTCGACGAAAAGCACAAGCAGGTGGAATTGACGGAGCAAGGCCATAACAAGGTCGAGTCGTTGATGCGTCAGCAGGAATTGCTCAGCGAAGAGGATTCGCTTTACGCGGCCAAGAACCTCAACTTGCTGCAACACATGCACTCGGCGTTACGTGCCAGGCACCTGTATCAGCGTGATGTGGATTACATCATCAATGATGATCAGGTCGTCATCGTTGACGAACATACAGGGCGTACCATGCCTGGCCGGCGTTGGTCGGAAGGTCTGCACCAGGCAGTGGAGGCCAAGGAAGGCGTCACCGTCCAGCGGGAAAGTCAAACGCTGGCATCCACGACGTTCCAGAACTATTTCCGGCTTTATGACAAGCTGGCCGGCATGACCGGTACGGCGGATACCGAGGCATTCGAGTTTCGGCAGATCTATGGACTCGATGTCATGGTCATCCCCACTAACAAGCCGATGATCCGTGAAGATCTCAACGATCTCGTCTATCTCAGTGAAGAAGAAAAGTTCGAAGCCATCATTGCCGACGTGAAAGCTGCGACCGAGTCGGGGCGTCCGGTACTGGTAGGTACCGCCTCCATCGAGAGTTCCGAACGCTTGGCCGAGATGATGAAACGCGAGGGCATGAGCTTCAATGTGCTCAATGCCAAGCAACACCAGCAGGAAGCGGAGGTCATTGCCCAAGCCGGTCGTCCTGGCGCCATTACCATTGCCACCAATATGGCGGGTCGTGGTACGGATATCGTTCTCGGCGGCAACTGGGAGGCTGAAGCTGCTAAACTCGATGACTCCAGTCAGGAGCAGCTCGACGCTATCAAGTCAGCATGGCAAGAGCGGCATGATACCGTACTCGAAGCAGGTGGCTTGTATGTCGTGGGGACGGAGCGTCATGAATCTCGACGCATCGACAACCAGTTGCGAGGCCGTGCAGGGCGCCAGGGTGACCCGGGTGCGACACGCTTCTTCCTCTCTCTGGAGGATAACCTCATGCGCCTGTTCGGTTCCGAGCGGGTCCAGAAACTGATGGGGGCTTTGGGGCTGGAGCATGGCGAAGCGATCGAGCACAAGATGGTGTCCAATGCCGTCGAACGCGCGCAGAAAAAAGTGGAGGGGCGTAACTTCGATATCCGTAAGCAACTGCTCGAGTACGACGACGTTGCCAACGATCAACGTCGGGTCATCTATGAGCAGCGCAACGAAATCCTCGCGGCTGACGATGTGTCCAGCAACGTTATGGGCATTCGAGAGGAGGTGCTTGATGAAGCAATCAGCAGTTTCGTTCCTCCTCAGAGCTTGCCGGAGTTGTGGGATCTTCAAGGATTACAGGACCATCTGAAAGCCGAGTTCAATCTGGAGGTGCCCATCGTTCAGTGGGCCGAAGACGATGATCATTTCCACGAAGAGCAGTTGCGCGAACGCTTGCAGACGCAGCATAGAGAAGCGTATTCCGCCAAGGTGGAAGCTGTCGGTGAAGAGTTGATGCGTCGGTTCGAAAAGCAAGTCATGCTTCAGGTCCTCGATACGCGCTGGAAAGAGCACTTGCAGTCCATGGATCATTTGCGTCGCGGTATCCATTTGCGGGGGTATGCACAGAAAAATCCCAAGCAGGAATACAAGCGGGAAGCGTTCGAACTTTTCCAGCAATTGTTGACCAATATCAAATCCGACGTCACTCGCATACTCAGTCATGTTCAGGTTCGCCGCCGTGAAGAGGTCGAGGAGCTCGAACGCCAGCGGCGAGAGACGCTCGAGCGTGAGAAAGCCACTGCCGCATCGCGACACGATGAACAACCGGAAGCGGAAGATGAGCAAGACGACAAGCGGATTCGCCCACCCGGGGCCGATGGTCGGCCATTGCGTCGTGAAGGTCCCAAGGTGGGTCGTAATGATCCTTGTACCTGTGGCTCGGGCAAGAAATACAAGCAGTGTTGCGGCAAGCTGAACTGAGGAGACAGTATCATGGCGGTGGGAACAGTCCGGTTTCCAGCCATGCCGTCCATTGACGGTATTCGGTTGGGCACGGCGATGGCGGGTATCAAGAAGCCCAACCGCCGTGACCTGGTGGTGATAGAGATCCCGGAGGGCGCGAGTGTCGCAGGTACGTTCACGCGCAATGCCTTTTGTGCAGCGCCAGTGCACCTGGCCAAGGCTAATTTGTCGACTTGTGTACAGGCAGGCGCATCACCACGTTACTTGTTGATCAACACTGGCAATGCCAATGCCGGGACAGGCGAGGCAGGTATGGAGGACGCCAGGTCCTGTTGTACGGAGTTGGGCCGGTTGGCGGGCGTCGATCCCGAGGCGGTATTGCCTTTTTCAACCGGGGTGATAGGCGAATCGCTGCCCATGCAGTCCTTGTTGTCTGGCCTTCCCCAGGCGCTGGCATCACTGGACGAGGATGGCTGGATGCAGGCCGCCGAAGGCATCTTGACCACTGACACTCGTCCCAAGGGGGCCACGGTCAGCGTCGAGATCGAGGGGCAGACCGTCACCATCAATGGAATAGGCAAGGGCTCAGGCATGATACAGCCGAACATGGCGACCATGCTGGCGTTTGTCACTACGAATGCAACGGTGGCTCAAAACCCGTTGACCGAATGGTTGCAAAGTGGCGTTCGGCGCTCGTTCAACTCGATCACGGTCGACAGCGATACCTCCACCAATGATGCATGCATGCTGGTATCTACCGGTCGGGGGCCACGTGTGGAGAGCGAAGAAGCCGTGCGTCGTTTTCGTCTTGCCCTCGATGAGGTGCTGATCGATCTGGCACAGCAGGTCGTGCGTGATGGAGAAGGGGCGACCAAGTTCGTCACTCTGGAAGTGAGCGAAGCACGTACGTATGAAGAAGCGCGCAACGTGGCGTTCACCGTGGCGCACTCGCCGTTGGTCAAGACGGCACTCTATGCTTCCGACGCCAACTGGGGCCGTATTCTGGCGGCCGTCGGACGGGCGCCTGTCGAAGATTTCGATGTCGAACGCGTCAGGATCGACCTGGGAGAGATCCGGCTCGTCGAGAATGGAGGACGTGCCACCGGCTATACCGAGGAAGCGGGTAGTGCAGTCATGGCCGAGGACGACATTACTATCCGGATTCGCCTCGGTCGGGGCAAGGCCGAAACGACTGTATGGACGTCGGATTTGTCCCATGATTATGTATCGATCAATGCCGATTATCGGAGTTGATCTCGCTGAACTGTCGTTTTCATGGTGGAAAGGGGTTAATGGACACAATGGTAAAGAGAAGGGTGCATGTAGCGGCGGCGGCCATGGTCAGTGGCGACGGCCTCAGAGTGCTGATTGCACGTCGACCGTCGACCGTCGACCAGGGAGGCCTATGGGAGTTCCCTGGTGGCAAGCTGGCACCCTATGAAACCGGCTTCGAGGCTCTGAAGCGCGAGTTGCATGAAGAGTTGGGCGTGGAAATTCAACGTGCCCAGCCCCTGATTCGCGTCCATCACGAATATCCGGATAAGCACGTACTGATGGATGTCTGGCAGGTTCGTGATTATGCCGGTGAACCATTCGGTCGAGAAGGCCAGGCGGTGCGCTGGGTCGGTTTGACGGACCTCTTCAATTATCCCTTTCCCGCAGCGAATATGCCGATTCTTCGCGCGGTCATGTTACCGACCGAGTACCTGATTACAGCCGAAGAGGCGAGCGACGATACGTTTCTGACCAAACTGGAACGCGCTCTGCGTGAAGATGGCGTTCGTCTGGTCCAATTGCGCGCGAAGACACTGGAACCGGAAGCGTACGTATCTAGAGCCGAGCAGGCCCTGGCACTGTGCCGTCGGTACGATGCCCGCTTGTTGCTCAATGGCGATCCGGCGCTGCTCGACACGGTGGATGCCGACGGCATTCATTTGACCAGTGAGCATTTGATGAAGCTGGAACGGCGTCCGTTGGCCGAGAACAAGTGGCTGGCAGCATCGACGCACGATCATGCGCAACTGGAACAGGCGGGTCGCATTGGGTGCGACTTCGTGACCCTGTCGCCGTTGCGTACCACACCGACCCATCCCGATGTCGCTCCTATGGGGTGGCACGATTTCCAGCAACTCGTGGAGCGTGCTGCGATGCCGGTCTTTGCCTTGGGAGGCATGACCCGCCACGATGCAGACCATGCTCGCAGCGTGGGGGCACAAGGTATCGCCTCCATTCGGGATTTCTGGAAATGAGAAAGTAGCAGGCAGGCAGAAGAGGGAGCGCATATTGCTGTTTCACACCCCCAGGCAGCGTCGTCCCTCTTCTAGTCTTGCCGCGGCGCTTGTGTGTCTTTAGTCCCGATACCGCCGCGTCAGGTCACCATAGGCATCGATCCGACGGTCGCGAAGGTATGGCCACATACGGCGCGTGTGTTCGCTACGCGACAGATCCAGTTCGATGCACAGGGCTTCGTCGTCTTGCCCCGCATGGGCGAGCAGTTCGCCTTGTGGTCCGCATATGAAACTGCCCCCCCAAAAGTCGATGCCTGCGCTGACTCCGGAGCGGTCAGGTTCATGGCCGACCCGGTTGGCGACCATCACCGGTAGCCCATTGGCCACTCCGTGAGACCGCTGAATCAAGGTCCAGGCCTCTCGCTGGCGGTTTTTTTCGGCGTCGTCGTCGGGTGGATGCCAACCAATGGCAGTGGGATACAGCAGGAGCTCGGCGCCGGCCAGCGCCATGAGACGCGCGGCTTCGGGATACCATTGATCCCAGCATACCAGTACGCCTAATCGCCCGACCGAGGTCTCGATCGGTTGAAATCCCTGACTGCCGTCACTCTCGCCGGGCGTGAAATAAAACTTTTCATAGAATCCCGGATCATCGGGAATGTGCATCTTGCGATAATGTCCTACGCGTCCTTGCTGTCGGTCATAGACGACCGCTGTATTGTGATAGATGCCTGGCGCCCGCCGTTCGAACAGTGAGCCGACCAAGACAATATCGAGTTCTGCGGCGAGCCCGGCCAGCCTCTCGCCAGTGGGACCATCCAGGGGTTCGGCCAGCTCGAAGAGGTCGGCATCTTCGTACTGACAGAAGTAGTGGGTGGCATGCAGTTCCTGAAGCAATACTAGATCCACACCATCGGTGGCCAGACGACGAAGAGCGGCTTCACTGGCCGCTAAGCTTTCGGCCTTGTCGGGCCAGGCGGTTTGTTGCACGAGGCCCACTTTCAGCGTTGTCGACATAATGGATTCCTTCGAGGGGACGCTCTTCATGGTGACAGATTGAGACTGCCGCGTGGAAGTTGCATGGTTAGACAATGCAAGCTGCCATGTTGTCGAATCACATGGCGACAATCGATGGGAATGATGTCGCGTTCAGGGAACGCGCCGGCCAATGCCTGGATCGCCCGTGTATCTGCCGCATCACCATAGATGGGGATGAGTACGGCACCATTGATGATCAGGAAATTGGCATAAGTTGCCGGCAGTCGATGGCCGTCTTCCGGGTCATGGCAAGGGGCTGGCAAGGGTAATGGAATCAGACGGTAAGGTTTCCCGTCGGGGCGACGCATAGCCTGCAGTTCGGCTTCCATGGCACGCAGCGGGGCAAAGTGCGAGTCGCTATCGTTTTCGCAACGAACATAAGCGATGGTGTCCGGAGCACAGAAGCGTGCCAGGGTATCGATGTGGCTGTCGGTGTCATCCCCTTCCAGATGACCGTTTTCCAGCCATAGGAAGCGCTCGATACCCAATGCCTCACTCAGGTTGGCCTCCAGTGCAGCCCGATCGAGATGTGGGTTGCGGTTGGCGTTGAGCAGGCAAGCCGTCGTGGTCAATAGCGTTCCTTGCCCGTCCGTGTCGATGGCACCTCCTTCCAGAACCAGCGATTGGCTTGCTACCGAGGTAGTGAACGCGCCAGCGTGGGCCAGGCGACTGGTCAGGGTGTTGTCGAGATCGGCTGGGAACTTGCCGCCCCAGCCGGTGAAGGTGTAATCGAGCAACTGCGGTTGCCCACCTCGCTCCACGCTGATCGGACCATGATCACGTGCCCAACTGTCATTACTCGGTGCGATATAAAGTCGCACCTTATCTGCTGGAATGCCGAGTCGGGTGAAGGTGGCCGACAAGCGAGTACGTGTCGCTTCGTCCGACACGCTGATCAGGACATGCTGGTAGCGGGTAATGGCAATGACCAAGGTCGCGAAAGTGGCTTCAATGGACGCGAGCATGGCAGCCCAGTCACTATCGGGTGCGGGCCATGTCAGTTGTATCGCATCCTGATGACACCATTCGGGGAACAAGCGGTTAGCCATGACTGTCTCTCGCCGGTATGCTCTTGGCGGGTGATCGTCCGCCAGTTGGGAAAGGCAATGTATGATCGGCGTTTGCGGAAAGCAAGTAATGTCGATCACCGTGCCCGACGATGCACCTATTGGTAAAAAAACGTACCATGAGCGCCCGTTGACAAGGAACCGATCGCGATGCTCGACCGTTTGCCGTTTATGCTGGGCTTGCGCTATGTTCGCGCCAAGCGCCGCAATCATTTCATTTCATTCATTTCATTGACCTCGATGCTGGGACTGACGCTCGGTGTGGCGGTGCTGATCCTGGTCCTGTCGGTCATGAATGGTTTCGACCATGAGCTCCGTACCCGTGTTCTGGGCATGGTGCCCCACACCAAGATCGAGAAGCCGGGGGGAATCGAGGATTGGCAAGGTCTCTCTGAACGTCTGACCGAACGAGAGCGAGTCATCGGCGCGGCGCCCTACGTCGAACAGCAGGGCATGTTTTCGGTGGGCGGCCGCAACGAAGGGGCGATGGTCAATGGGATCGAACCTTCCCGGGAAACAGCGGTATCGATCGTCGATGAACACATGGTCCGCGGCAGCCTGGATGAGCTGGTGCCTGGCGAATGGCATGTCGTTCTCGGCAGTCTGCTGGCACGCAACCTGGGCGTCGGTGTCGGAGATCAGGTGACCTTGCTGGTACCCGAAGCCTCCATTAACCCGGCGGGCGTGTTTCCACGTCTCAAGCGTTTCACGGTCAGTGGTATCTTCAGCGTAGGGGCCGACCTCGATGGTAGTCTGGCCTACGCCAACATCGAGGACATGCAGCGCTTGGCACGTCTGGGAGATGCCGTAGGAGGGGTACGTCTGGAACTCGACGACCTTTTCGCAGCCAGCAATGAAACGCAGGCGATCGTCAATGAGCTAGGGGGCGATTACCGTGGGCTCGACTGGACATATACCCGCGGTAACTTGTTCGACGCCATTGCCATGGAAAAGCGCATGATAGGGTTGTTGTTGACCGTCATCATTGCCGTGGCGGCTTTCAACATCGTCTCAACGCTTGTCATGGTCGTGACCGACAAGCACGCTGATATCGCCATCTTGCGAACCATTGGCGCGACACCACGTTCGATCATGGGGATATTCATCGTGCAGGGATTGGCGATCGGGTTCATCGGTATTCTGGCCGGTGTCGTGCTCGGCATTGCGTTGGCATTGAGTATCTCCGATGTCATCGGCTGGCTCGAAAGCGTCCTGAATATCCAGTTCCTCAATGCCAATGTGTACTTCATCAGTGATTTGCCGTCACGACTCAACTGGGGAGACGTGGGTAATATCGTCGCGGCTGCGGTAACGCTGACGTTCCTGTCGACACTATATCCCGCCTGGCGTGCGTCGCGTGTTCAGCCGGCCGAGGTGTTGCGCTATGAATGAGGAGATCGCTATGGAAGGTCATGAACACGGCGTCGAGGTCAATACGGGCGTGCTCTTGCATTGCCAGGGGTTGACTCGCACATACCGAGAAGGCCCGCGTGATCTCACGGTACTGAACGCATTGAGTCTTGATGTGCGTGCCGGAGAACGAGTCGCGGTCGTTGGCAGTTCGGGATCCGGCAAGACGACGCTACTCAATCTCCTGGGGGGGCTGGACACACCGAGTGCCGGGGAAGTCAGGGTCGCTGGTCAGGCCTTGTCCGAACTCAATGACGCTGAACTGGGACGTTTCAGAAACCGTCATATCGGCTTTGTCTATCAATTTCACCATTTGCTGGCGGAGTTGACGGCACTGGAAAATGTCGCACTGCCCCTGGTCATCCGGGGGCAAAAGAGAGCACAAGCCCAGGCGCGTGCCAGAGAGATACTCGCTCGGGTAGGCATGGACGCCCGGGCAGATCACAAACCCGGGGAACTATCCGGTGGCGAGCGTCAACGCGTTGCTATCGCCCGCGCTCTGGTCACCGACCCCAGCCTGGTTCTCATGGATGAGCCAACGGGCAATCTTGATCAGGCGACGGCGGCAAACATCCTGTCGTTGATGGACGAACTGGCAGAGACCACTGCGTGTGCTTTTGTGGTAGTGACGCATGATCATGCGCTCGCCAACCACCAGGACCGTGTCATGCGGTTGGATGAAGGCCATCTTTCTTCGGTGTAAGGTCCTTGAGTCGCTAACGGCGTTGGAGTGCCAGCCGGCGCCGCTTGCGACGCCGCCAGCTGCGTGAAACTTGCCAGCGCCAGATCAAACGAATGGTGATATTGCCCAACAGTCCGGCGATTACTGCGCTGACGATCGAACCAATGGCCAGCGCAGGCAGGATATCCAGCATTTGTTCAGCGACCCAGCGCGTCGATAGTTGGTCCGGTGCTTCCCGAGCCGGGGTATTCAACACCCAGCTACCCAGGCGGTAATTGCCGTAGAAGATCAGTGGCATGGTCAGTGGATTGGTGATCCAGACCAGTCCAAGCGAGAGTGGGAGGTTGCAGCGCAGGAGCCAGGCGCCGAAGGCGGCCAGCAGCATCTGAAAGGGAATGGGGAGCAAGGCGCTGAACAGGCCGACCATGAATGCGTTGGCCACGCTGCGACGCGACAGCATCCAGAGCGACGCATCACCGATGAGAGGCCCGACGATACGTAACGAGCGGTTACGCTTGAGGACCTCGGGACGCGGAAGATAACGCTGCA
This sequence comes from Aidingimonas lacisalsi, assembly GCF_008079445.1. GTDB lineage: Bacteria > Pseudomonadota > Gammaproteobacteria > Pseudomonadales > Halomonadaceae > Aidingimonas > Aidingimonas lacisalsi. Next base: position 159,870 of record NZ_VRYH01000006.1, read on the forward strand.
GAAACCGGCGCGGCATGGCGTCTCCCTGGATTGGCGGATTTGGGGTATTATCCATACAAGTCTTGCGTCTCGCCATGGCATGCATGTGAACGGTCATGGCAGATAATACCGAGGGCAACGGAATGCATATCGGTTGGGCTCTGCCATTGGCGTTTGCCGCCATGGCAGGCGTCGTGCTGGGAGGCTGGATGCCGCCTGGCATGTTCGAGATCTGGGCGCTGATCACATTACTGACGGCCCGTCGTCTCCACAGTCTACTCGTGCTGCTGGTTCTGGCCTGGACGGCGTCGTCCATTCTATTGGCCGATGGCGCCGAATTGGTCGATGGGTTGTCACGCCAGGATGTGCGTCTGCAAGGGCGTATCCTTGCCAGTGACACCAAGCGTGACGTGACTCGGTTGCGAGTTGCGGTCGAGCAGTGTCAGCCGCTGTCGTCTCGATTACCAGCGTGTGACAACCTCGAGCAGGTACGGTTATCCCTTTACGATGACCTCGATATCCAAGTGGGTGACGATTGGGCACTGACCGTGCGACTGCGTCCCCCCAGTGGTTTTGCCAATCCTCAGACATTCGATTACCGCGGCTGGCTATGGCGGGAGGGAATCGGTGCGACCGGCTACGTGCGCAGCGAACCGAGTGCCAGGCGTATGGCCGAGGCCCCGGCTACCTTGCGTCGACTGGCGCTTAGCTATCTGGATGAACGGGCTCTCGATGACCGGACTCGACGATGGCTCGCGGCACTTACGTTGGGAGCTGGCGAACGTCTCACCGCTGACGATTGGTCTTTGCTCAATGGCAGTGGCACGACACATCTTGTCGTGATATCCGGCCTGCATGTGGGGCTGGTGGCTGCTGGCACGCTGTGGTTGTTGCGTGGGGTGGCGCTCTGGCTGTCGCCCCGACGTTGGCGCATGGCGGTCTGGCCTTGGTGGGGAGCCGGCGTGGCAGCGGCTGGGTACGCTTGGTTGGCGGGTCTTGATTCACCGGCCATGCGTGCCATGATCATGACACTGGTGGGCTTATGGGTCGCCAGCGGTCGTCATGCTCCCGGTACCTGGCAAGCATGGTGGCTAGCCCTCGGATTGGTGGTCATTAGCGATCCTCTGTCGGTATGGCGGCCTGGCCTATGGCTGTCGTTCCTGGCCGTCGGGCTGCTGATCCTGATATGGCAAGGCCGCGCCCGCCCACGCGGCGTTGGTGGCTGGTTATCGGCACTGGTGAGAACGCAGTTGCTATTGGCGCCGTTGATGGCGGCCGCAGCGTTGTGGGCATTCCACCGGTTGGCTCCCGCGGCACCGTTCATCAATCTGCTAGCCGTGCCATGGGTCAGTAGCGTATTGGTGCCCTTGGGCATGTCTGGCTGGCTGGTCGCTTGGTCCCCTGCACTGGCGGAACTGTGCTGGTCCGCTTTTGCATTGGCTCGCCAATGCCTTCATGACGCGCTCTCCATTGGCATCGCTCTGCTGCCTGTCTGGACGCCACCTGACTGGTTGGTCGTTCCGTTGATTCTGTCTCTGGCGTCGTTGTCGATATGGTGGGCGATTCCCGGATTACCGCTGCCATTACGCTGTCTGGCCAGCGTGGTCTTCTGTGTGTTGCCGGTCACTCTAGATGCCCCCAGCCCCGCTGCGGGCGAGTTATGGATGCGCGTCATGGACGTCGGACAGGGATTGGCGGTTGAATTACGCACACAACATCATCATGCACTGTACGATCTTGGTCCCCGGTTTCGATCCGGGTTCATGCCGCTGGAGGGTATGTGGCCGGCCGGTCGCCAGTTCGACAGAGTCATTGTCAGTCATGGGGATATGGACCATGCCGGTGGTCTCGAAGCATTGGAAGTGCATGAGGTCGCCAGTTGGGTCTCCCCTGCGAGCGAAGCGCCGGATGATTCGTTTGCTCCCTGCCAGCAAGGCGATATCTGGCGGTGGGACGGTGTGACTTTTCGTATCTTATGGCCGCCTCCTGGAGAGCAGCCGGCATTGTCGAGTAATGACCGCTCCTGTGTGTTGCTGATCGAGACGTCTCGGCAGCGAGTGCTCCTGCCCGGCGATGCCGACCGCTCGGTCGAGCGCCGACTGCTCGCCTCGCTGGAGGGGCCGCTGGATGTGCTGGTTGCCGGGCACCATGGCAGCCGGACCAGCTCCGGTTCCAGATTCGTCACTGCGACGATGCCAGGACACGTCATCTTCAGTTCGGCCCGTGACAATGCGTTCGGACATCCTGACGACGATGTCGTCAGACGCTTCCGTCGGCAGGCGAGCTGCCTGTGGAATACGGCCAGTGATGGTGCCGTGACACTGGAACTGGGCAGGACGACGAGTCAGGTGACGGCCGAACGACCACCCGTCGGTGTCGGCTCTCGATGCCATCAGGTAGAATCGTTGCGCAACCGGGGATCGACGGTCGATCGAAGTCATCAACAGTAGTGGAGTTAGCGTGACTCAGGATTCGGGTTGGTCTTCATACAAGCAACTGCTGGGCTATGTCAGGCCTCACTGGCGTTCGTTCTCTCTGGCTGTCGTGGGTTATGCCATCTATGCGGCGTCGAGTACGGCCCTGGCGGAAATGATGAAACGACTGATCGACGGCATTCAGGAGCCGGATGCCGCCTTTCGGTTGTTTCTGCCGTTGTTCGTGGTGGGGATGTTCGCGGCACGCGGGTTGGGGACCTTTCTGGGGACCTACTTCATGAGCGATGTGGCGCGCAACATCGTTCATGCCCTGCGCTGTAATGTCTTCAACCACATGCTGCATTTGCCCGGCCGCTTCTTTGACGCCCACTCCAGCGGCCATCTGATCTCGCGGGTGACCTATCATGTTGAACAGGTCACGGGTGCCGCCACACGGGCCGTCACGATTCTACTGCGTGAAGGCTTGTTCGTGATCGGCCTGGTCGGATATCTGCTGTGGACCAACTGGCTGTTGACCTTGCTCTTCCTGGCTGTCACGCCGTTGATCGGGGGCGTGGTAAGATTCGCCAGTAAGCGGTTTCGCCGCCTGTCTCGTCGCATCCAACACTCCATGGGAGACGTGACCCATGTGGCGTCCGAGGCCTTATCCGGTTATCGCGTCGTTCGGACACATGGTGCGGAAGAGTACGAGAAACGGCGTTTCGCTGACGTCAGTGAATACAATCGCCAGCAGAGCATGAAAGAGGCGTTGACCAAGGCCATCAGTACGCCAGTCATCCAGTTGCTGATTGCTCTGGCATTGGCGTCCTTGGTGTGGTTGGCAATGTCTCCCGCCTTGATGGCCGATATGACGCCTGGCGAATTCGTCGCGTTCATCACTGCGGCGGCGTTGATGGCCAAGCCGGTACGCCAATTGACCGATATCAACAGCGAAATCCAGAAAGGGATCGCTGCCTCGGGGGAACTCTTCGGTTTGCTGCGCGAACCGCCGGAACCAGACGAGGGGCGGCGGGATCCGGAGCCTCTGCAAGGCCAGGTCAGCCTGGTGGGCGTTCATTTCGCGTATGACGACGGCCAACCCGAAGTCCTCAAGGGTATCGACCTTGAGGTCGAGCCCGGCGAGATGGTCGCGATTGTCGGGCGTTCCGGTAGTGGTAAGTCGACACTGGTCAGCTTACTGCCACGCTTCTATCGACCGACGGCCGGAGAGATCTGTCTCGATGGCATTCCCATTGACGAGTATCGACTATCACCGTTACGCCGACAGATCGCTCTGGTATCCCAGCAGGTGACCCTGTTCAATGCCAGCATTGCCGACAATATTGCCTATGGTGTTAGCGAAGCGCCTCGTAGTCGGATCGAAGCGGCTGCACGGGCGGCTTACGCCCATGAGTTCATCGAACGAATGCCGCAGGGATACGATAGTGTGATCGGCGACAACGGCGTCATGCTATCCGGGGGACAGCGTCAGCGACTGGCCATTGCCCGTGCCATCTTCAAGAATGCGCCGATCCTGATTCTTGATGAAGCGACCTCGGCCCTGGATACCGAATCCGAGCGCTATATCCAGCGTGCCCTGGAAGAAGTCTGCCGTGGGCGCACGACATTCGTCATCGCGCATCGTTTGTCCACGATCGAACGGGCGGACAGGATTCTGGTCATGGAGCACGGTGAGATCGTCGAGCAGGGGGGGCACGACGAACTGCTCGCCCGTGGTGGGGCCTATGCCGCATTGCATCGGTTGCAGTTCCAGGAGACGACATGAGCCTGTCGTCACGCCTGCTTGATGCCTGGTATGCCGACGCTGCCTGGCTCAAGACATTACGTCCCCTGGCCTGGTGTTATCGGCACCTGATGATACAGCGTGCCAAGGCCTATACCTCGGGGGACAAGGCGGTCTGGCAAGCGCCTGTGCCGGTCATCGTGATCGGCAATATCACGGTAGGCGGGACCGGCAAGTCGCCATTGGTATCGTGGCTGGCACATTGGTTGCTGGCGCGTGGCTGGCAGCCGGGCATCGTGTCGCGCGGTTATGGAGGAGCGGGGCATGATCACCCGCTAATGGTGACGCCCGAAACACCCGCCAGTGCCTGTGGCGATGAACCTGCCATGCTGGCGGCGCAAGTCAAGGTGCCTCTCGTTGTGGATCCTGATAGGCCACGCGGCGCTCGTCGACTGCTCGAGGAAGGGTGCGATATCCTATTGGCCGATGATGGGTTGCAGCACTTGGCCTTGGGGAGAGATATCGAGTTGGTCGTCGTGGATGGCCAGCGCGGGTTCGGCAATGGCGTATGCTTGCCGGCTGGACCCTTGCGCGAACCGGTATCGAGATTGCAGCGTGTCGATGCCGTCATCATCAATGGCACGCCACGATTCACGCCGCCACGAGGTGCCTATCGCATGATACTCGAACCCCAGCAGTGGCGTCGTTTACTCGATGATCAGGCATGTCCGCTGGTACCGGCTCCGTTTGCGCAACCGGTACACGCAGTCGCGGGCATCGGCCATCCGCAGCGCTTCTTTGCAACTCTGGATGCCCTGGGCGTGGAGTATGACGCCCATGCTTATTCGGATCACCATGACTTTCGGGCTCAGGATCTTGCGTTTGCCGACCCACGCCCGATTGTCATGACCGCCAAGGATGCCGTGAAGTGCCGCGGTTTTGCCGGGGCCGAATGCTGGGCGCTCGATGTGGCTGCTAGCCCCGATGCCGCATTCGTCGAGTGGTTGTCGCAACGGCTTGCCACACTGCATGCTGAGAGAGGCAAGGCTCTATAGGGGGTGAGGGATTCTCACGCTTCGAAGAGGAATGACAATGGATAAGCAACTATTGGCCATGTTGGTGTGCCCGCTCTGCCAGGGCAAACTGAAATACGATCGCGATAACGGCGAGCTCAAATGTCATTTCGATGGCTTGGCCTTTCCGATTCGAGACGGTATTCCGGTCATGCTGGAAGATGAAGCTCGGGTGATGTCAGTCGACGAAAAGCTGGGCAAAACGGTGCCTGGACCCGATAGTGGCCGGAGCGATTCTGCATGAGTGACTATACAGTCGTGATTCCGGCGCGTTATGCATCGAGCCGCTTGCCGGGTAAGCCATTGCTGGATATCGCTGGGGAGCCGATGATCGTTCATGTCTGGCGTTTGGCCGGCCTGAGCGGGGCGTCTCGCGTTGTGGTGGCCACCGACGATGAACGTATTCGGGATGCCATCCTGACGGTCGGTGGCGAGGCCTTGATGACGGATCGCGATCACCCGTCGGGAACGGATCGTCTGGCTGAAGTGGCAGATCGTTTATCTCTGGCGCCGGACGAGATTCTCGTCAATGTGCAGGGCGATGAGCCTCTGTTGCCGCCCGGCCTGATCGAGCAGACAGCGCTACGCTTGGCCGATGACCCTGTCGCATCGATAGCGACGCTTGCTGAGCCCATTGCGAGCGTCGATGCACTGTTCAATCCCAACGTGGTCAAAGTGGTACGCGATCTCGAAGGGCGAGCCCTCTATTTCTCCCGCGCGCCGGTTCCCTGGGATCGAGACGCTTTCACGAACCGTCCGCAACTGTTGGCGCATGATGCCTGGCTCCGACATATCGGGTTGTACGCATACCGTGCGGGATTTCTGTTCGCATATCGTCAGTGGTCTCCGTCCTCTTTGGAACAACTCGAACAACTGGAACAGTTGCGTGCGCTGCAGCACGGTCATCGCATTTTGGTGGCGCTGGCGCGCGAGCCGCATCCCGCTGGTGTGGATTCTCCGGATGATCTGGAGCGAGTGCGAACCTGGTTGACCACAGCAGCTTCAAAGGGATAAGTACGACATGCGTATCTTGCTGGTTTGTCTCGGCAATATCTGTCGATCGCCTACCGCGGAAGCCATACTGCGGCAGCGTCTGGTTGCCGCGGGACTCGGTGATGTCGTGACTGTGGATTCCTGCGGTACCGGACCGTGGCATGTGGGAGAACCGCCGGATCCACGCGCGCAAAGGGCAGCAGCCAGGCGTGGCATCGATATGAGCGATTTACGTGCGCGACAGCTCGAAGAGGCGGATTTCTATCGCCATCAGTTGCTGTTGGCCATGGACCATGACAATCTCTCAGTCATTGAATCGCGTCGGCCCGTCGACAGCCGTGCCGAGATCGGACTGTTTCTTGACGTGGCCGGCATGCAGACGCAGGCGATCCCCGACCCGTACTTTGGTGGCGGTGATGGGTTTGACGGTGTGCTGGACTTGATCGAATCCGGAGCCGATGGACTGATTGCCCATCTGAAAGAGCGTCTGGAGCCACGCCGGTGACTCTCGAATGGCAGCGGGATCGCGATCTCACCGATGCCAATACGCTCAGGCTCGTTTGTCGGGCTGACCGCTACGTTGCGGCCGAGACACCTGAAGAGTTGCAGCGGGCCTGCCTCGTTGCCCATGAACAAGGCTGGCCCCTTACCGTTCTCGGGGGCGGCAGCAATCTGGTCCTGGGACCACGCTTGGGTGGGCTGACCGTCAAACCGGTATTTGCACAATGGTGGCAGGAATCGATCGATACCGATACGGTTCGAATTCATGCCGACGCAGGAGTGACCTGGCACGATCTGGTCATGTCGGTGGCGCAGCAAGGGTTGTGGGGTATCGAGAATCTGGCGCTGATTCCTGGACATTGCGGTGCGGCTCCCATCCAGAATATCGGTGCCTACGGTGTCGAACTGGCAGACGTATTGGAGTCGGTTGAGGTGCTTGATCCGGAAAATGGTGATCTGGCCGTCATGAGCGCGGCCGATTGCGAGTTCGGGTATCGAGATAGTGTCTTCAAACGTGACTTATCAGGGCGTGCGATCATTACACGAATGGTGCTGCGCCTGGATCGTCGCGCCTGTCCGCGCCTGGACTATGGCAATCTGGCAGAGTGTGTAGGACGCCCCGACCCTACCGCGCTGGACGTTGCTGAGGCAGTGTGCCGAGTTCGGCGTGACAAGCTGCCTGATCCGACTGTATTGGGCAATGCGGGGAGTTTCTTCAAGAATCCGATCGTGACCGCTCATCACGCAGACGCGCTGTTCCATGAGTATCCGGAGTTGCCTCACTTTGCTCTGCCGGATGGCCGGGTCAAGATTGCGGCAGGCTGGTTGATCGAACGGTGTGGCTTCAAGGGGGTTCGACAAGGGGCCTTCGGTGTGCATGAACGGCAAGCGCTGGTACTGGTGCATCATGGTGGGGGGGAAGCGGCTGAGTTGTTGGCGTTCGCCGATGATATTGCCCGGCAAGTGAGCGAACGATTTGATGTCATGCTCGAGCGCGAGCCACGAGTGATTGGCGCATGACGGCTTGAGCGTCAAACGGGCCGGCCAACGACAAAGCCCGCAGCCATGGCTGCGGGCTTTGTCGTGGAGGGGCCTTGAGAGAGATCTTAGTGCTGGCCGCTTTCCGTGGTGCCTTGCTGTTCGCGTCGGCGAATTTCGCGTGGATCGTTGTGGGCCCGTCGCCGCCGTCTAGCACGTTCCGCTTGAGTTTCGTCCCTGGCATCAGCTTTCTGAGCCGGCTCGGAGTCGGGCGAAGCCGCGGTCTCTTCCGCGTTGGCGATCGCCTCGGTGGTTTGATGGTTCGTAGTTTCCGGCTCGCCGTGCGAGACGCTGCTACTGGCAGCTTCACCACTTGTTACAGCCGAGACGGCTGCGTCATCGTCTTGAGGTGCCTCGGTTTGCGCTTCCTCGGCCGCGGAGGACACCGTTTCCATCGGGGACCGCTGGTCATCGGTGGATGCCGGTTCGGCTTCTGTCAGTGGCGACGGCGTTGCTTCCGGTGCCGAGGTTTGCGGCTCGTCCGCCGCGCTCGTATCAACGGGCTCGGTGACATTCTCCTCGACCTCGGCAGCAGCATTGCTCCGGTCGCTGTCAGCGGGTTGCTGGTCGTTCGCGGTGGCCGATTCAGCGGCCTGCTGAGAGGCCTTGGACTGATTCTCGGACGTATCACCATCGGTGACGGTTTGAGGAGTCTCCACCGACTGGTCCGTCAGCGTCGGTGCGTCGGGGACCTGCGACTCATCCTGGGCTGGCTTGTCAGGGGTGGTTTGCGAGTGTTGAGCACTCGTGTCGGTCGGAGACTCGGTCTGCGAGGCCTGGCGGGGGGATGATGTCTTCGCTGCAGAGCTGGTTTTCTGCTCACCCGCCTGCTGAGACGCTTGCTGATTCTCCGCCACGGACTGGGAGGCGTCAGAGGCCTCGGTCTCATTGGGTGACTGCTCGGTGTGAGCGTCAGCGGTTACCGTTGCATGTGCCGGGTCGGAGGAGTCGGCATTGTCCGCTTCGGTCTGCAACTGCTTCTGTTCGGCTTCGGCCTTGGGGTTGATGGCATGCTTACGTGTACGCTTGCGCGGGTTGTTGCGTGTGCGCTTCGGTTTGCCATCCGGGGCTTCCTGCTTAGTGCTCGGTTCGCTGCCATTGCCCGTTTTGGCTTTTTCCGGCGCTGGCTTGTTGGCCCCGTCACGTTGCTGTTTGGCTGGCGCTGACGAGCTATTCGACTGGCGTTGATTATCCTGCTGACCGCCGCGTTGACGCGTATTGCGTCCTTCGCCTTTACGGTTACCATTGCCGGATTGAGTCTCGGACTTGGCACTTGAACGACTGTCGTCGCCGGCAGACTGACGCTGCTGCCCCTTGGCGCGATTATCGTCTCGTTCCTGGTTGCCATTGCGACCGCGTTGGCGGCGTTGACCACCGCCACTGCGAGAACTCGGCTCCTGATTCGATGATGCTGTCGTGTCATCACGATTCGCGTTGTCGCGTGGCGCTTGCTGCCGGTTCCGTGTCGAGGTGGCTGGTTGTTCGGCCGACTGAGTCGTTTGACGAGCACTGGAGGGCTCGTTGCCACCTAATAGCTTCCCGAAGCCCTTGAACAGGCGTGTAATGACGCTGGTTTCGCCTGTCGCTTGATCCTGCTGGGCCTTGGGCGTCGGTGCCGCTTGGGGGGCTTCCCTTTGTAATGACGCCGGTGCAGGCGCATTGTGAGTTACGCTCTTGACGGCGGCTTCGTCTCTTTGGACCGGCTTGTCGATCTCGGTTGCCGGGTCGCGACCGACCTCGCTATCGGTGGAGAGTTCGAAACTTGACTTGTCTGAGCCGTCGCCATCCAGATGGTCGTCGCGCAGCCGTTGAACGTCGTAATGCGGCGTATCCATATCGGCACTCGGCAGAAGTACCAGTTGTACGCTCTGACGTCGTTCGATGTCGGCCAGGACATTGCGCTTCTCATTGAGCAGGTAGGTCGCAACCGATACCGGCAAGATGGCTCGGATATGTGCGCTCCGTTCTTTCATTGCCTCTTCTTCGATCAGCCTGAGGATCGAAAGCGACAAGGATCGAACATCGCGGATCGTGCCTTGACCGACGCAGCGTGGACAGACCACGCCACTGGTTTCACCCAGGGACGGACGGAGTCGCTGGCGTGACATCTCCATCAGACCGAAACGGGAAATCCGGCCGATCTGGACTCGCGCCCGATCCAGTTTGAGAGCATCACGGGTCCGGTTCTCGACCTCTCGCTGATTGCGGGCAGGGCTCATGTCGATGAAGTCTATGACCACCAAACCACCGATGTCCCTGAGTCGTAATTGACGAGCGATCTCGTCAGCCGCTTCCAGGTTGGTCTGCAGAGCCGTTTCCTCGATATCGCTTCCTCGTGTCGCTCTTGACGAGTTGATATCGATGGAAACCAGTGCTTCGGTATGATCGATAACGATCGAGCCTCCGGAAGGTAACTTGACTTCACGCTGGTAGGCGGTTTCGATCTGCGATTCGATCTGGAATCGGGAGAAGAGTGGCACCTCGTCAGCATAGAGCTTGATCTTCTGCTGGTAGGAGGGCATTACCTGTCGAATGAACGCCAACGCTTCCTGATGAATTTCGGGGCTATCGATCAGGACTTCGCCGATGTCGTGACGCAAATAGTCACGCATGGCGCGAATGATGACATTGGATTCACGATAGATCAGAAAAGGCGCGGGGCGCTTGCCGGCTTCTTCGGTGATCGATTCCCATACTTGAACCAGATAATCCAGATCCCACTGAAGCTCTTCCGGTGTACGCCCGATCCCGGCCGTACGCACGATCACTCCCATCTTGTCGGGCAAGGTCAGTTGCCCCATGGCTTCCTTGAGCTGGCTGCGTTCTTCGCCTTCGATCCGGCGAGAAATGCCGCCGGCGCGAGGATTGTTGGGCATCAATACCAGAAAACGGCCGGCCAGGCTGATGAAGGTCGTCAAGGCGGCGCCCTTGTTGCCGCGCTCCTCCTTATCGACCTGTACGATGATTTCCTGGCCTTCTTTCAGGACGTCTTTGATATTGGGGCGCCCGGAAGACTCCTTGACGAAGTACTCGCGGGAGATTTCCTTGAGAGGGAGGAAGCCATGACGGTCGGCTCCAAAATCGACGAAGGCAGCCTCCAGGGAGGGCTCGATGCGGGTAATCTTGCCGCGATAGATATTGGCTTTTTTTTGCTCCCGGGCACCGGATTCGATGTCCAGGTCATAGAGGCGTTGACCATCGACCAGCGCGACGCGCAGCTCTTCCGGCTGGGTCGCATTGATGAGCATTCTTTTCATGTCGTCTCGCTAACTAAGGGCGTGCCGTAAGGTGCCCTATGGCGTCGACGAAGGCGAACCTTTGGGTGCTGCGTGCTTGTGCTCAGTTCATGTCATGAATGCAATACTGCGCTTCACCGTCACGGAACGGCATCGTTCCGCATCATGAGCGGCTGACCATGTTGTGAGTACGCGGCGGTGGCAGGACATATCGCGGAGAACATGTCGCTCATCCGGCCCTGCTGTCTACCGCCAGACACCTGGCATTCATCGATTCGCCAACGCCGGCTTCCGGCACGCGATGACTAAGCCCCGTGGCCTTGGTTCGCACACTACAGCGCGACTCGGGTCCGGGCGTGGCGTATATAATCGTTTCAATGGGTGACCGCTAGCCAAATGAGACGTCGGACACCTTGTTTCGTCGCTCTGGCCCGCGTGTCTGTCGTGCAGGCGCGTTTTTCAGGCGCTTCTCGCCCATTTGAGCGAGTGAAAAATATACCAGCAATAGGCGTCCACAGCAATTGACACAATGACCCGTCGGCTAAGGTAGAATGCATCTTTCACGAGTTCCGTAGCGAGAGAGGTTATGGCCGAAGGGCGCGAAGTGCGGTGGGTAGAGGTTCAAGAAGATCAGGCTGGGCAGCGTATAGATAACTTTTTGCGCTCTCGGCTGAAAGGGGCGCCCAAGTCGTTGATCTATCGCGTGGTGCGCAAGGGCGAGGTTCGGGTCAACAAGAAGCGCGTCAAGGCGGATTATCGTTTGTCGCCTGGTGATCTAGTGCGAATTCCGCCCTTGCGACTCGCCCCCGAAGAGGCCGTCCAGGAAGTCAGCGATAATTTACGTAATCTGCTGGCGGGTAGTGTGTTGCTGGAGAGCCCCGACTGGTTGGTGATCAATAAACCTTCAGGTCTGGCTGTGCACGGCGGCAGTGGCGTCAAGATCGGTTTGATCGAAGCGTTGCGTCAGGTGCGTGAAGATCTGGGCTTTCTCGAGCTCGTGCACCGGCTGGATCGCGATACGTCAGGCTGCCTGTTGCTTGCCAAGTCCCGCTCTGCATTGCTGTCGCTTAATGAGTCGCTCAAGAAACATCGTATGGAGAAACGCTACCTGGCGTTGGTGTCTGGCCGGTGGCCTGCGCGGCGGGAATTCGTCGGTGCTCGTCTGGATCGCTTTGACGCCGGCAATGGCGAGCGTCGCGTACGTGTCGATGCGGCCGGGAAAATGGCACGAACGCGTTTTGCCGTGCAGGAGACACTGGCCGACATGACGCTTGTCGAGGCCGAACCTATTACCGGACGTACCCATCAGATACGGGTTCATGCCGCTCATGCCGGATGTCCGCTGTTGGGTGACGATAAGTACGGTAGTCGAGCGGGGCTTCGGCAGGCGCGGAAGCTGGGCTTGTCACGACTCTTCCTGCATGCATCGTCGTTGACGTTTCCTGAACCCAGTAGCGGTCGGCCGGTCAGCATCAAGGCGCCTTTGGATGAGTCCTTGAAGACAGCGCTGTCCAGGGCTCGGCAATCGCTTTGAGGTCGGGAGGCTTCGATATATGCGGTATCGGCTGGTGATTTTTGATTGGGACGGCACTCTGATGGATTCTGAGTCGCGCATTGTGGCCTGCATGCAAGGTGCAGCACGCGACATCGGTTGGGACGAACTTCATGTGGATGCCGTGCGTGATATCATCGGACTGGGCTTGCCCGAAGCGATCGCGCGCTTGTGTCCAGGTATTTCTGCGGAGCGCGCTCAATGGCTGCGTGAATGCTATGCTACACGGTTCGTCGCCGCCGATCAGATTCCGATGCCGTTCTTTCCTGGCGTCGAGTCGGGAATGGCGCGCCTGCGAGCAGACCCCGAGACTCGCTTGGCGGTGGCCACGGGCAAGAGCCGCCGCGGGCTCGATAGAGTATTCTCGGCCAATGGCAGTGGTGGGTGGTTTCATGCCAGCCGTACTGCCGATGAAACGCGCTCGAAACCTCATCCGTTAATGCTCGAGGAACTGCTTGCCGAGCTTGACGTCGGGGTAGACGACGCCGTGATGATCGGGGATACCGAGTATGATCTGGAAATGGCGCAAGCCCTGAACATGGATCGCGTTGGCATGACCTATGGTGTGCACGCCACTGAGCGTTTGATGGCGCGGGATCCGGTGTTCTGTGCTGATCGCTTTTCAGCATTGATCGATTGGTTGCACGCCTGACGACTGTCGGATAGGGATCGGACGATACGCAATGAGCAATGAGTCACACGATGACAAATGGACCCAGGGGCCGGAGGTTCCGCCCGACGCCTCGCCGCAGGCGGGGCAGTCTGCAGAGCAGTCATTGCCGGGTGATGACGAGAGCGTGGAAACGCTGAGAGAGCGGCAACGCCTGGCTCAGTTGGGCTTGATGGATCGCTGGGTCGATGGGGTGTTGAAAGAGCAGCGTCGTTCACGACGCTGGAAACTGTTTTTCCGCTTCCTGTTCGCTGCCCTGCTGCTGACGTTGATTGCCATGCTTGGCTATGGTCTGTTCATGACCAGCCAGCCGGAGACACCTGAGGGGCCGCATTTAGGTCTGGTCGAGGTCGATGGTGTCATCGATGCCGAGTCGGCGGCCAATGCCCGGCGGGTGATAGAGGGGCTGGAGCGAGCCTGGGACAATGATGCCGCCGAAGCCGTCGTGTTGCATATCAACAGTCCGGGAGGCAGCCCGGTGCAGTCGCAGCGAATCTTCAATGAAGTCATGCGTCTGCGTGATAAGGGTGGCAAGCCGATCATTGCGGTCATCGAGGACATTGGTGCGAGTGGCGGCTACTACATTGCCGCGGCGGCCGATGAAATCGTGGCTTCACCCTCGAGTCTGGTTGGCTCGATAGGTGTCGTGTATTCGAGCTTCGGACTCAATGATGCGATCGAACAGCTCGGGATCGAACGTCGGGTGTTTACGGCGGGAGACAATAAAGCGTTCCTGGATCCCTTTTCCGAGTTGGATAGCGATCAGCGCGTATTCTGGCAGGATGTGCTCGATACGACTCACCAGCAGTTCATCGATGCCGTCAAGCGCGGACGAGGTGAGCGGTTATCGGATGATGAGGACCTCTTTTCCGGTCTGATCTGGACTGGTGAACAGGGCGTCCAGTTGGGATTGGTCGATGAGTTGGGGAGCCTGGATACCCTGGCTAGAGATCGACTGGAAGAGCCGAAATGGCGGGACTACACGCCGGCACTCGATCCCTTCGATCGAATCGCGCGGCGGTTCGGCCGTGTGGCAGCTGAGTGGCTGGGGCTACCGACAACCGAATCGCCGGTGAGATATCAGGCGCGCTGACGTGTCTGGCTGGGCGCATTCCGGAGGCTTGCGTTACAGGAGTGAGCCGACTCAGGTGGGGCAGAGAGGGTCCAGTCCAGCATCGCGCAGCATCTGGCAAAGGCGAATCAGCGGTAGTCCGATGAGTGCGGTGGGGTCATCGCCTTCGAGTTTTTCGAATAGCGTGATTCCCAACCCCTCCATGCGAAAGCTGCCGGCACTGTCCAGCGGTTGCTCACGATCCACGTAGCAATCGATTTCCCGTGTACTGAGTGTGCGGAATGTCACGCTATAATTCTCATGGGTCAGCCAGTGTCGGCCACTGGCCGTGTCGAGAAGAGCCAGACCCGTCATGAAGAAGACCTGGTGACCGGAAAAGCGGGTCAGGTTCGCTTTGGCCGTCGCAGCATCACCGGGTTTGCCAAGGATGTCACCATCGAAAACAGCGACTTGATCGGAGCCGATGAGCAGGTGCGAGGGGTACGATTCCGCCAGCCTGGCGGCTTTGGATAGCGCCAGACGTTGCACCAGGGCCGATGGGGATTCCTGGGGCTTGCGTGTTTCATCGATATCGGGACGCGCACAATGATAGTCGATTCCCAACCTGTCCAGAAGTCGGCGACGCGATGCGGAGCTGGATGCGAGGACCAAGCGTGACATGTTCAAGCTCCTGTTATCAGGCAAGAAGGAGATAAGCCTATGCGTGACCAGAGAGAAGTCTGCGTCTTCAACATGGCATTGTACAGACGAGTGTGGCGTGCTTTGACAGAGCGCGGGCGAGTGCCTATCATTGCGCGCCTATGTTGACCGCGCGACTGCCTTTGGAAATCGAGCCGTATCGACTGGCTGCCAACGCCGAGCGATTGGAGGGCGTGGTGGCGCTTGAACGGTTCGAACGTTTGGCGCTTGACGCTCAGCCTCAAGAGGGGGAGTGCCAGGTGCGCCTGGACTTTTCCATCGATGAGCAAGGGCGCCGCGCGATCGATGGATGGCTCGAAGCCGATTTGCGGCTGCTGTGTCGACGCTGCCTGCAACCCATGCCGGTGCACGTGGAAAGTCGCTTTCTACTGGGTATCGTCAGTGGAGATGACATGGCCGCACAGCTCCCTAGCACGCATGAACCGGTGCTGGTGGAGAACGAACAGCTGAATCTCCTGGATGTTATCGAGGATGAGCTCATCCTTAGCTTGCCCCAGGTGATTTACCACGATGAGGCTGATTGTGGCCTCTCGCGCGACCAGCTGAGCAGTGAGGCGCCTGACGTTTCATCGGAAGCGCCCGCTGAGAACCCTTTCGAGGTGCTGCGTCACCTGAAAGGCAAATCCTGACTCATACCGATCCATTTCTGGAGTGATATTTCATGGCTGTTCAACAGAACCGCAAGACTCGTTCCAAGCGCGGCATGCGCCGTAGTCACGACGCACTGTCGGCGTCGACGCTGTCTCAGGACAAGGAAACCGGCACCACGCATCGTCGCCACCATGTGGCACCGGATGGCTACTATCGGGGTCGCAAGATCGTCGACGCCTGATTTCGGATCCTCGTGAGGGACGCTTCCTGACGTGCATATTGCCATTGATGCCATGGGAGGCGACTTGGGATGCCCAGCGGCTGTCAAAGGAGCCGTACTGGCATTGCAGGAGCATCCGGAGCTCGAGATCCGCTTGTTCGGACCTCGGGAGTCGTTGCAGGCTGAAGTCGATGCACTGCCCCGGCGCTTGCGAGGCGGGCTGTCGGCTCGAATGATGCTGGTAGACGCTCCACAGACCATCAGTCAGTCCATGAAGCCCTCTGCCGCCTTGCGTGCGGTGGAGGGTAATAGTATGTCGGCGATGCTTCGCTGTGTCGCGAACGGCGAGGTGGATGCCGGTGTCAGTGCCGGTAATACCGGTGCGTTGATGGCATTGTCGCGGCGTGCGCTTGGGACCGTCGGAGGTATTCCTCGTCCAGCTATTTGCACCGCGATACCGACGCGAACCGGCGAGCGTTGCTACTTGCTGGACCTGGGGGCGAATGTCGATGTCAGTGCCGAGCGACTGGTGGATTTCGCCATGATGGGGAGCGTCATGGCCAAACGTATCGATGGCCTTGATACGCCCAGAGTCGCGTTGCTCAATGTGGGAGTCGAGGGTACGAAAGGGAGTCGCAGCGTCCGCGCTGCGGATACGATGCTACGATCCATTCGTGGTATCGACTACCAGGGGTTCATCGAGGGGGACGGTCTCTATTCGGGACACGTCGATGTCGTGGTCTGTGACGGTTTCGTCGGTAATGTGGTGCTCAAGGCCAGTGAAGGTCTGGCTCGCATGCTGAGTGAACGGGTTCAGCGTACGTTTGATGCGCACTGGGGGAGCCGTCTCGTAGGTATGCTGGCACGACCAGCGTTGAAACGCCTGAAGAATGGTCTCGACCCGGTTCGCTATAACGGAGCGAGTCTTCTGGGGCTGGGCGGCATAGTCGTCAAGAGTCATGGTGGGGCGGATGCCAGGGGGTTTGCCTTTGCCATCTCGCGCGCACTTCAGGAAGTCAGCCAGGCTCTCCCCACCCATCTCGAGCAGGAGTTGGGGGGACAGCGAGCCGTAACCATGCCGGTCGAAGACGATCGAAATGAAGACGATACGTAAAGGTGATAGTCATGACGCAATCCCTGGCCCTCGTGTTTCCAGGGCAGGGCTCTCAGCATGTGGGCATGATGCGGGAGCTGGCGGAACGCTACAGTGTGGTGCGAACTACGTTTGAAGAGGCGTCGGATGCGTTGGGTTACGACCTTTGGCATGTGGTGCAGGAAGGGCCTGATGAGGCGCTTAATGCCACGGCCTGTACGCAACCGGCGCTCTTGAGTTCCAGTGTCGCCATCTGGCGGGTATGGCAGGAACTCGAGGGGCCGAGGCCGTTAGCGATGGCCGGTCATAGCCTGGGCGAATACAGCGCCATGGTGTGTGCCGGCGTCTTGACCTTTGCCGAGGGCGTGCAACTGGTGCGTCTGCGTGGTGAAGCGATGCAGGATGCCGTCCCGCAAGGTGAGGGGGCGATGGCGGCGATCCTCGGACTGGATGATGCGACCGTAGAAAAAGCGTGTGCCGAAGCTGCGCAGGGCGATGTCGTCGCGGCAGTCAACTACAATGCCCCGGGTCAGGTTGTCATTGCAGGGTCCAAGTCAGCGGTGGATCGAGCCATTGCGGCTTGCCAGGAAGCGGGAGCCAAGCGTGCATTGCCGCTCCCGGTTTCAGTACCCTCTCACTGTGACCTGATGAGGCCCGCTGCAGAGCGTCTGGCCGCCGCAATGGAGGAACTCGAACTTCGTCCTTCACGTTATACGGTCATCCAGAATGTCGATGCTCAGTCGCATGACGATACGACGTCACTCAAGAGCAAGTTGATCGAGCAGTTGTTTCGCCCCGTGCGCTGGACGTCTTGCGTTGAAACGATGGCGGACATGGGAGCTACGACCTTCGTGGAGTGTGGCCCTGGCAAAGTGCTGACCGGTCTCAATAAACGTATCGTGCGACAGAGCAAGGGGGCGGCGATCAATGATCCAGAAAGTCTGGATACCGCGTTGTCCTTGGCCCGCCCATCGTCTGAGGTGCATTAGTCGGCGGCATGTGTGACAGGTGATATCCGGTAGCTGGTGACCAATAGTCATGCCAGGTCATCAATAGTATAGTGCAGCGTTATTCCTGCGCTTTTCTGACGATTCAATGCATTGTGGTATTTACTATGACCAGTACAACCAGTGCGAAAACCGGCGAGCCAAGAGTTGCCTTGGTTACCGGTGCCAGTCGAGGTATCGGACGCGCTATTGCTCATGAGCTCGGTCGTCAAGGTCGCCTGGTGATTGGCACTGCGACCAGCTCGCAAGGTGCCGACAGAATCGATGCCGACCTCAAGGAACAGGGCATTGCAGGCGCGGGACGTTCTCTGGATGTCACCGACTCGGCCAGTGTCGCTGCCTTGATCAAGTCGATCAACGACGAATTCGGTGCCCCGACGGTCCTCGTCAACAATGCCGGGATTACTCGTGACAACTTGTTGATGCGGATGAAGGATGAAGAATGGGATTCGGTGATGGATACCAATCTCAAGTCCGTTTATCGAGTATCCAAGGCCTGCCTGCGGGGCATGACCAAAGCTCGTTTCGGGCGCATCGTCAGCGTCAGTTCCGTGGTGGCGACCTTGGGCAATATGGGGCAAAGCAACTATGCTGCGGCCAAAGCCGGGATGGAAGGGTTCTCGCGCTCACTGGCACGTGAGGTAGCGGTTCGCAATATTACGGTCAATACTGTGGCTCCAGGGTTTATTGCAACGAATATGACAGAAGCGTTGCCTGAAGCCCAGCGTGACGCCTTGCTGCAACAGATCCCCCTGGCTCGATTGGGGCAGCCCGAGGAAATCGCTGCTGCGGTGGGTTTCCTGACCAGCGAAGCAGCAAGCTACATTACTGGCGAGACGTTGCACGTCAATGGTGGCATGAACATGCGTTGAGGCCTCGTCAACGTTCGGTTGCGAAGGCCTTGGGCGGTCTATAAACTACCCCGCAGCTTAACGCTTGCGGATTTGGCACGGCTGGAATTAAACGGCTATTTGGAACGACTGGAGTGACTAATGAGCACGATCGAAGAGCGCGTGAAGAAGGTTGTGGCTGAGCGCCTGAACGTCAAGGAAGAGGATATTCAGAACACATCCTCCTTTACCGAAGATCTCGGCGCCGATTCCCTGGATACCGTCGAGTTGGTGATGGCGCTTGAAGAGGAATTCGATACAGAAATTCCCGACGAAGAAGCCGAGAAGATCACCACTGTTCAGGAAGCGATCGACTACGTCAACGCCCATCAGTGAATCCTGGCGTCACATTCGTGACTCGGTCGGAATGAGTTCCGCGTGACGGAACTTGCGCGAGAGCCGTTCTGGAAACAGAGCGGCTCTTGTTTTATGCCATTGTCGTTGCAGGGAAACGGGGTTCCGTGGAAGCCGCATAGTCCTTGATGATCAGGTATAATGCGCGCAAAAGCGGCACGGGGGTAATATACGGCCGTGCCACCAAGCTAGTTTGGAGGACAACTGATGCCTGGTAGAAGGGTCGTGGTGACAGGGCTCGGTCTGGTGACACCAGTCGGTAATACCGTCGAGGAAAGCTGGGACAATATCGTCTCTGGCAAGAGCGGTATTGCCAATATCGAGCATTTCGACACCGATGGGTTCAATACGCGTTTCGGTGGGGCGGTCAAGGATTTTGATATCGGTCCGTATCTGAATCCCAAGGAAGCACGCAAGATGGACCTCTTCATTCAGTATGGTATCGCGGCCGGGGTCCAGGCCATCACGGATTCGGGGCTGGAATGTAACGAAGAGAATAGCGATCGTATCGGCGTGGCGATTGGGTCGGGAATCGGTGGCCTGCCGATGATCGAGCATAATCATAATGCCATGAACCGGGGCGGTGCTCGTCGTATTTCTCCATTTTTCGTGCCTGGCTCGATCATCAACATGATTTCCGGCAATCTGGCCATTCAATTCGGCTTCCGGGGTCCCAATATCGCCATAACGACGGCTTGCACCACCGGCACGCACAACATCGGCTACAGTGCTCGCACCATCGCTTATGGTGATGCCGATGTCATGTTATGTGGCGGCGCCGAGATGGCCAGTACTCCCTTGGGGCTGGGCGGCTTTTCGGCAGCGCGTGCGCTATCCACTCGTAATGACGATCCGGCGGCTGCGAGTCGGCCGTGGGACAGGGAGCGTGATGGTTTCGTGCTCTCCGATGGCGCCGGAGTATTGGTGTTGGAAGAGTATGAGCATGCCAAAAAGCGTGGTGCGACCATCTATGCCGAGTTGGCCGGCTTCGGGATGAGCGATGATGCGCATCACATGACGGCACCGCCCGAGGATGGACGAGGTGCTGCGATGTCGATGCACAATGCGATCCGGGATGCCGGAATCGAGCCGTCGCAAGTGCACTATATCAATGCTCATGGTACATCCACTCAGGCAGGTGATCTGGCTGAAAGTCGTGCCGTGGAACGCGTGTTGGGAGAAAGCGCCAAATCGGTGGCGGTCAGTTCGACCAAGTCCATGATCGGGCACTTGTTGGGGGCTGCAGGCGCGGTGGAAGCGGTCTTTAGTGTGCTGGCGATACGTGATCAGGTCGCCCCCCCGACGATCAATCTGGATGACCCTGATGAGGGGTGTGAGCTCGATTATGTCCCCCATACGGCACGCGAAATGACGATTGACGTGAGCTTATCGAATTCGTTCGGATTCGGTGGCACCAATGGATCGTTGGTTTTTTCACGCCTGACCTGATCGGTTGACTGCCGTGACTGAAGACATGTCGTTGCCGCTGGATGACCGCGGCCTGGCTTATGGAGACGGCCTGTTCGAGACCCTGTTAGTACGTGATGGTGTTCCCGTGCTATGGGAAGCCCATCTCGCTCGCCTCGAGCGTGGCTGTCACCGTTTGGGCATTCCCATGCCGGAGCCGTCGACGCTTGCGTCCGTGCCTGGTCGAACAGGGTCAGGGCTGAATGTCTTGAAGCTCATCGTGACTCGTGGCAGTGGTGGCCGAGGGTATTCGCCACCGGGAGTACCTGAACCTCGATGGCGGTGGCAGAGTGCGCCGTTTGCACCTCAGACCTCGTATTGGCGGGAAGGTGTCCGTGTCCGCCTGTGCGATTGGCGCCTGTCTCTTCAGCCGGCACTGGCAGGGCTCAAGCATCTGAATCGCCTGGAAAATGTCATGGCACGCCGTGAATGGTCGGATGTCAGCATTGCTGAAGGTCTAGTCTGTGATACCCAAGACCGGCTGGTCGAAGCGACATCGATGAATGTGTTCTGGCGTCTCGCCGGTCGTCTGGAAACGCCTGGTCTCGATGAGGCCGGAGTCGCCGGCACCTTGCGTGAGGCACTACTCGCCGAACACGCAATCACTGAAGTGCAGCGCGAGCCGGCAGCCTTGCTGCAGGCCGAAGCGGTCTGGCTGGGCAATTCCGTGCAAGGGCTCTGGCCCGTCATACAGCTCGACAGTTCCGATGGACATGTGCTCCGTCAGTGGTCGTTGAGCGCGACGCACCGGCATTTACAGGCCAGTGCTCATGCGTTGCTGGGGTATCCGTCGCCCTCTGTATCCGCTTTGTGATCGAGGAACATGCATGCGTGTGGTGAAAGTGATTCTGGGTCTCGCTATCCTGGCCATGGCGTTGACTTATGGTGGTTACCGTTATTGGCAAGCGCAACTTGCCATGCCCTTGGCCATTGATGAGCCTGTGCTGTACGAGGTACCTGAAGGGGCCGGCTTGTATCGTGTGATCGAGGACTTGGCGGATCAGGAAGTCATTGCAGCGACCTGGCCTTATCGCGTGCTGATTCATCTCGAACCGGAATCGTTGCCTCAGCTCCGTCAGGGAGAGTATCGGCTAGATCCGCAAATGAATGGACGTGATCTCCTGGCGCATTTAGGCAGTGGCGATGTGGTGACCTACTCCATTACGTTCCCTGAAGGTTGGACATTTCGCCAAATTCGGGAAGCGTTGGCGGCAGCGCCGAAGCTGGCGCATGATACGACGGCACTGACGCCCGCAGAGCTCATGGCCAAGTTGGACAGTGATGTCGAACATCCCGAAGGGTGGTTTTTCCCCGACACGTATCGTTACCACAAAGGGATGAGCGATCTGGACATTCTTCGCCAGTCGCACCGGCGCATGCGCGAAACGCTCGAGGAGATCTGGCGTGAGCGTGATGAGGATCTCCCCCTCGAGAGTTCGTATGACGCCTTGATCATGGCATCGCTCATCGAACGGGAAACAGGAGTGCCCGAGGAGCGTCCTGCGATCGCAGGTGTCTTTATCCGACGTCTGGAGAGGGGAATGCGACTGCAGACCGATCCGACCGTCATTTATGGTATGGGGGACAGCTATGATGGAAATATCACGCGTGCCGACCTGCGCGAGGAAACCCCCTACAATACCTATGTCATTGATGGTATGCCGCCTACTCCGATCGCCATGCCGGGGCGCGGTGCGTTGGAAGCCGCTGTCAATCCCGAGGAGGGTGATGCCTTGTACTTCGTCTCGCGAGGCGATGGCAGTCACCACTTTTCCAGCAGCTTGCAGGAGCACAATGCTGCCGTAAGACGCTATATTCTCAACCGGTGAATGCCTGATGGGAGAGCCATGAACGCACACGGTCGTTTCATCACCGTAGAAGGGAGCGAAGGCGTCGGTAAGACATCCAACATCGATGCCATGTGTCGATGGCTTGAGACCCAGGGCATCGAGGTGGTCCGTACGCGAGAGCCCGGCGGAACGCCGCGTGCAGAAGCGATTCGCGAGTTGCTACTGGATCCTGGCCAGGATGAGCCACTGGATGATGATGCCGAATTGTTGCTGATATTCGCGGCTCGCGCACAGCATCTGGCCGTCAAGGTGCGACCGGCACTGGAGCGCGGTGCATGGGTGGTATGCGATCGTTTTACCGATGCGACGTTTGCCTATCAGGGGGGGGGACGAGGCATTTCGACGACACGTATCGCCATGCTGGAGACATTCGTCCAGCGCGAGCTGACGCCGGACCTGACGCTACTGCTTGATATGCCGGTCGACGCTGCACAGCAACGCCTACGTGCACGCCTTGACGGCACAGGCGAGCAGCCTGACCGTTTCGAGCGTGAACGTCTGACGTTCTTCGATGCGGTGCGCACCAGCTATCTGGAACGCGCCGCATCGGCCCCCGACCGTTTTGCTGTCATCGATGCGGCCCGCCCGCTGGCGGACGTGCAGCGTACCATCATCGATACGCTTCAACGGCAGGTGGCGAAATGGCAGTAGACGATCGGGCAATACGGCTTCGTCCACTACCTTGGCAACAGTTGCCTTGGCAACGTCTGGTCGATCAGCAGAACGCCGGGAGGCAACCTCATGCCCTGCTCCTGACCGGCCCGAAGGGCGTCGGCAAACAGGCACTGGCGGATGCGCTAGTGGCGCGGACCTTATGTCATCAGCCCGAGGAGTTCGCCTGTGGCCATTGTCATGGTTGTGCCATGCTGGCATCCGGTTATCACCCCGACTTGATGCGCGTCACTCCATTGGGCTCCAGTCGTCAGATCCGTATCGACAGCGTTCGCGAAATCAGTGACTTCACCCACCAGACAGCTCAGCAGGGTGGGTATCGGGTCATTCTGATCCAGCCCGCGGAAGCGTTGAATGTCGCTGCGGCCAATGCGTTGCTCAAGAGTCTCGAGGAGCCTGGGGGGCGTACGCTGTTCTTGCTGCTTTCCGATGTACCGTCACGCTTGCCGGCGACGATCCGCTCGCGGTGTCAGCAGTGGCGGATGACCATTCCCGTGCGAGACGATTGCATTCCCTGGCTGGCTGATCGATTGGGGGACGAGAACGATGCCCGGTTCTGGTTGCAGGTGGCCGGAGGGCTCCCTCTGTTGGCAACGGAACTGGCCGATGCGGAGGCCAGAGGCCTGCGTCAACAACTCCATGACGTTTTTGATGCGCTGGTGCGCGGGGCTGAACCGGTAGCAGAAGCGGCTCGATTGTCGAGTCAACCGGTGGAATCGGTATTGTGGTACGGTATCGCCTGGCTCGAGGATCTCATCCGGTTGGGCCTCTCTGGCGATAGTGAGCAGGTCTCGAATCCCGATTTGCTACCTCTGTACCGACAAGCCGCCAAGAACGGTCGCGTGCACGACTGGTTCCGCTTGCTTGATTTTGCCCGCGAGCAGCGGCGTCTGTTGGCTCGCGGCGGCAATCCCAATGCGCAATTGGTGCTGGAGGCTTGGCTGGTTCGCTGGTCATCGCTGCTGCGGTCTTGAAGCCCGGATCCGTGTTGGTGCCACGGTTTCCTAGTCAGTCATCATGTCACGAGAGGTTTGCATGTTCATCGATTCTCACTGCCATCTCGATCGCCTCGATCTTACGGCCCACGGGGGCGACATTGGCGTTGCACTGGAGGCGGCGCGAACCCGTCGCGTCCGTCAGTTCCTGGCCATCGCCGTCACGCTCGACGATGTGCCGGCATTGGCTGAGATGTCGCGGCAGCATGATGATGTCGTCATTTCCGCTGGGGTCCATCCCTTGCATACGGTACCCCGTGAACCGGAGGCGTCAGCCATAGCCGAGTGCGCCGAACGGTATCAGGCGGTCGCCATTGGCGAGACAGGACTCGACTATCATTACGATGCTATTCCGAGGGAGCAGCAATTCGACCGCTTCAAGCAGCACCTGATCGCCGCAACGGAGTGCCAGTTGCCCATTATCGTGCACACACGTGATGCTCGTGATGACACGCTGGCCTTGATGCGTGAATACAGCGACCCGGCCGTTGGCGGTGTATTGCACTGTTTTACCGAAGACCTCGACATGGCACGCGAAGCCGTTTCCATGGGATTTTATATCTCACTATCGGGTATCGTGACGTTTCGTAATGCAACATCGATACGTGAGTTGGCGCGCCGCCTTCCTCTCGATCGATTATTGATAGAAACCGACAGTCCCTATCTGGCTCCCGTTCCCTATCGTGGCATACCCAATGAGCCGCAGTGGGTCGTTGAGGTGGCGGAGTGCATTGCGGCTGAGCGAGGGATCAGCGTCGATGAGGTCGCTATGCAGACCACGGCGAATTTTTATCATCTATTCCGCGCCGCGGCACCGCAAGCGCCTTCCGATGTGTATGATTCACTGGCCAATGCAGGGTTGGTTTGAGTCCCATGTCGCTTGATGCGTTTCTGGCCCCGTTGGAACAGCCTGGTGTGGTTCCGCCTCTGGACCATTGGCGCCCTCCGTTTCTGGGCGATATGGATCTGTGCATCACGGCGGATGGACAATGGGTACATGAGGGCAGGGCCATTGAACGGCCTCGGCTGGCTCAGCTTCTGGCTACGCTTCTCTGGCGTGATGACGATGGCGACTATTATCTCGTGAGCCCCGTCGAAAAGTGGCGGATCCGCGTCGAGGATTGCCCGTTTGTGGTCGTTGACGCGAGTGCCCATGACGATGACTGGATCATGACGACCAACATGGCGGACCGTGTCCGGCTAGATGCCTCGCATCCGCTCATGCTCAGCCAGGCTCCGGCTGGTGAATGTATACCGGAAGTGCCGGTACGCTTCGGTCTGACGGCACGCATCAATCGTAACGTCTATTATCATTTGATCGAGCATGCTGAGCGGCGCGCTTCAGATGACTGGATTGAACTGGGGATAACCAGCGCTGGCCACTGGCATTCGTTGGGCGGACTCGATAGGGCATCGTTGTGAGGCTGACGGAGCAGCAACGGGCCGTGGTGGCGCACTCTGAGGGACATGCTCGCGTCGCCGCCGTGGCGGGTGCCGGCAAGACGACGACGCTGGTGGCTCGTGTCCTGCATCTGTTGGAACGAGGGACTTCGCCCGAACGGTTACTGGTGTTGATGTTCAACCGTGCGGCTCGTGAAGATTTTGATGCCAAGCTGCATCAACTGGCCACCCCAGGGCAGGCACTACCCAATGTCCGCACCTTTCATTCGGTCGGTCATCGGTTGACGCGTACGCTAACACGCTGGGGAGCTCTGTCGCCGCGCGATTTGTTGACGGCGGATTGGCAGCGTGAACGATTATTGCGTCAAGCGGTGACGCAGGTACTGGACGGGGACGAATCGGCCCGCAATGAGGCGCTGGAGAGCGAACGTCTGGAAGCATTGGGGCATTTCTGTGAACTGGTCAAAGCGGAAATGTCGCCACCTCATGCACTTTATGAACGACTCGATTTCGGCGCCGGCACGCAACATTTCGTCGCGGCCTTCGAGGCTTTCGAGTCATTACTCGAACAGTACGGGGTGATGACCTATGCCGATTTGCTGTACCGGCCGCTACGGGTCCTGGAAGGCAATGGTACCCTTCGCGACCGGGTTCAAGGTTTCCTCGACCATGTGATCATCGACGAATATCAAGACATCAACCTCGTTCAACAGCGTCTGCTGGCTCTGTTGGCAGGCAGGCGCGCTTCTGTCATGGCAGTGGGCGATGCCAATCAGTGCATTTACGAGTGGCGAGGTGCTCGGCCTGACGCCATGCTCGATAATTTCACGGCCATCTTCGGTCGTGCTCAGGATTACCCGTTGTCGCTGACGTTTCGTCATGGGCATGCGCTGGCGTTGGCTGCCAATCATGCCATTGCCGCCAACCGACGACGGCCTGACCAGTTGTGCCTCGCCGGCCCCGATACGTCTGCGACCGAGTTGGCGGTGGATCAAGGGGAAACGCCACTCGTCGAGATCTTGAGCCGATGGCAGGCGATGGGACGGTCACTGGGCGAAGCGTGCATTCTGGTTCGCAGTTGGGCACTCTCGGTCTCGGTCCAGCTCACTTTATTGCGCTCGGGGATTCCGTTTCACCTCAATCGTGACGACCGCTTCGTTTTCAAGCTTCCCTTGGTGCAGGCCTTGGCGGGCTATCTGATGCTGGCCCGTGATGGCAGTCAACTGCATGATCCAGCGCATATACTATTGCTGCTGGAGCAACCGACGCCTTTCGTGGCCCGTGAGCGACTCGTGAAGGTGGCTGAATGGTTGGCCACGCATCAGAGCTGGCCCGATCAAGACCACCCCTTGCTGAATGATTTGAAACCGGTTCAGCGTCGCAATCTCAAACGGCGTTGGCAGCTATTGTGTGATTTGCCAGCGATGTCGGCCTGGACGCCGGCGGCGTTGCTACGCCATATCTTCGATAGGCTCGATGCCGAAAACGTGCTCAAGCGAGCCGCAGCGCGCCGCGAGAAAGGCGAGGAAGACGTGCGTCTGCTGGATGTCCTGATCGAGCAGGCTAGCGAGCATGAGGAAGACCCGGGGGTGTTTATCGACCTGTTGCGTCGTCCGGTCACGAATCAGGCGCAGGGGGTGTTGGTGACGACGGTACATGGGGCCAAGGGGTTGGAATGGCCTCTAGTGGTACTGTCGGGAACCAATGAAGAGGATTTTCCTCACTTCAGTCGAGAAACTCCATTGACGGATGAGCGCCTTGAAGAAGAACGCCGCCTGTTTTATGTCGCGATGACGCGAGCCAAGGAGCATCTGCTGATGCTGCATGATGGTGGAGCACACCGCCCCAGCCGATTCCTGACCGAGACAGCCTGGCAGGATTGCCGCTGCGTTGCGCAAGCTCTGCAGAGGTCGCCGAAGGCGCCGATATCCGTGCAGTCGCCCGAGATTGTTGGGCGCTACCTTGATGCCCTTGGCCTCTCGCTGCCGCTAACCGTCAGCGAAGCGAATCCGTGCGAATCGATCGAGCCTACGTTCGCAGTGGGACAGCGCTTGCGACATGCCGTCTTCGGGGAAGGGTGGATTCACCATGTCGAAGGAGACGCTGACAATCCAGTCATCGAGGTCCGGTTTCTACATGCCGGAAGACGTCGCCTGGTGGCCAAGCGATCGCCGCTGGAAATCGTGGCTGAAGAGAGTGTTTGAATGACGTTTGAAACGTCGACGAACGCTGCGGTCGTCAGAGCCGACAAGCGGCGCTCCCGATGATCGCCGCTGTCGTGTTCGTACTGGGAAAAGACCGCAGATTCATTCCCGGGGTGACATCAATTACATGTTGGGGTAGTTCGGCCCACCGCCCCCTTCCGGGGCTACCCAGGTGATGTTCTGGGCGGGATCCTTGATGTCGCAGGTCTTGCAGTGAATGCAGTTCTGGAAGTTGATCTGGAATTGGGCGTTACCATCATCGTCTTCAACGACCTCATAAACGCCAACCGGGCAGTAACGTTGGGCAGGTTCGTCATAGGTCGGCAGGTTGTCGCGAATGGGTAGCTCCGGCTCCGTCAGCTTGAGATGACACGGCTGGTCTTCCTCGTGATTGGTATTGGAGAGGAACACCGACGAGGGCTTGTCGAATGACAGCTTGCCATCGGGCTTGGGATAGTCGATCTTTCGGCATTCGGCGGCCGGTTTGAGTTGCGCATGATCGGGAATCGTGTCGCGCACATTGGGCAGCTTGCCACCCAGCCATTGGTCAAGAAAGTTGTAGGCTCCACCGCCGACGGTGCCATACTTGTGTATCGCCGGGCCGAAACTGCGGCTGGCTTCGAGTTCACGATAAGCCCAGCTTGCCTGCCAGTTATCCGTAAAGGTGCTGAGCTCGCGTCCACCCTCGTCGCCTTCGTCAATGGCTGCGAACACAGTGTCGGCAGCGACCATACCGGATTTCATGGCCGTATGCAGTCCCTTGATCTTGGCGAAATTGAGCGTACCGGCGTCGCAACCGATCAATAGACCGCCGGGGAACGTCATCTTCGGCAGGCTGTTCAGCCCTCCCTTGGTAATGGCGCGAGCACCATAGGCCACACGGTGGCCGTCTTCGAGATACTGTTTGAGCAAGGGGTGGTGCTTCATGCGCTGGAACTCGTCGAATGGCGACAGATAAGGGTTCTGGTAGGAGAGATCCAGAATGAGGCCAACCACTACCTGCTGATCGTCGGTATGATAGAGAAACCAGCCGCCATGAGCATCTGGGTCCAGTGGCCACCCGGAGCCGTGCAAGACCAGTCCTGGTTCATGTCGTTCGGCAGGCACATCCCAAAGCTCCTTGAGACCGATACCATAGTGCTGAGGATCCTTGCCGGCATCGAGCTGAAAACGCTGAATCAGCCCCTTCCCTAGATGGCCGCGCGCGCCCTCGGCAAACAGGGTGTATCTTGCCCGTAACTCCATGCCCGGCATGTGCCCGTCCTTGGGCTGTCCCTCGGCGTTGACTCCCATGTCGCCGGTCAGGATGCCACGGACGGTGCCGTCTTCGTCGTGAAGGACTTCCTGAGCCGCGAATCCTGGAAAGATATCGACCCCCAACTCTTCGGCCTGCTCGGCGAGCCAGCGGCATAGATTGCCAGCGCTGATGACGTAACGAGTCAGGTCACCGCCGGTGTTGTGCATGGTTTTCGGTATCAGAAAATCGGGCAGCTTTTGCGCACGTTCGGCATCCTTGAGCAGGTAGAGCTCATCGCGAACCGCTGGTGTCGTCAATGGCGCGCCGCGTTCCTGCCAGTCGGGAAAAAGCTCGTTCAACGCGCTGGGTTCAAAAACGGCGCCCGAGAGAATGTGCGCGCCCACTTCCGAGCCTTTCTCGACGACACAGACGTTCAGTTCCTGTTCGTTCTGGTTGGCTTGCTGCATCAGTCGGCAGGCGGCCGAAAGGCCGGCTGGACCGGCCCCGACGATGACGACATCGAAATCCATGGATTCCCGTTCTACCTGTTCCACCGCTTGTCTCCTCTCATCATTGCCTGTCCATCATTCTCACGGCCTGACTCGGTCTGTGCATTTCAGCCAGCTTATTCGTATGATGTGGGGCTGTATTCGGTTATGTCGCTACTGTGTGCGAGAGATATTGTGCGTGATTGCCAGCGTACTGAGTAGCCAGAATGGCATGTATGAAGTTAAACGGTCGTTTGCATAATGGCAATGCTCATGGTAGCCATAATAACGGATGCAAAATACGCAAGCCAAAGTCGCGTGTTGGCAGGGCGATTTGTCGTCGATGGCAAGCTGTGGCAGATTACATCGCCTGATGGGGTGACAACCTATTCTGGAGTCGGCGTTTTGCACAAACGTCGTGCCAGCCAATGCGAAACGCCCGGCGATACCGAGCAACAGATCGTGGCTCTGATGAGTGTTCAGGAGTCTTGAATGCCTTGGCTCAGGTCAAAGGCCGTGGTTCTTAACGATAAAGGTTCGCTTTCACTGACCCAGCGAGGACATCATGAAAGTATTGGTCGCGGTCAAACGCGTCATCGATTACAACGTCAAGATCCGCGTCAAAGCGGATAACTCGGACGTTGATCTCACGAATGTCAAAATGGCCATGAATCCCTTTTGCGAGATCGCCGTTGAAGAGGCGGTACGGCTCAAGGAACGTGGTATAGCCAGCGAAATCGTTGCTGTCACCGTCGGCCCCAAGGCCGCTCAGGAACAGTTGCGTACTGCATTGGCGCTAGGCGCCGATCGCGCCATTCACATCGAGACCGATGATAAGGTCGAATCATTGGCGGCGGCAAAGCTGCTAGCCAAGGTGGTTGAAGATGAGCAGCCGGGGCTGACGCTGCTCGGCAAGCAGGCCATCGATACCGATAATAACCAGACCGGACAGATGCTCGCTGCATTGACCGGCCAATCACAAGGTACCTTTGCCTCCGAAATCCATGTCGAAGACGGCAAGTTACGGGTGACTCGCGAAATCGACGGAGGACTTCAGACCCTGGAGCTCTCGCTGCCGGCGGTCATCACGACCGACTTGCGGCTGAACGAACCGCGTTACGCCAAGTTACCCGATATCATGAAAGCGAAGAAAAAGACGATCGACAGCAAGTCACCGTCGGATCTAGGTGTCGAGACAACCGCACAGGTGCAAGTGCTCAAGGTCGAAACGCCGGCCGAGCGCCAAGGCGGTATTAAGGTGGATTCGGTCGATGAACTCGTGGATAAACTCAGGAACGAAGCCAAGGTGATCTCATGAGCATACTGGTCATTGCAGAGCATCACGAAGGGCAACTGGCCGGTGCCACTGCCCATGTGGTCGCAGCGGCCCAACGGATCCAGCAAGCCGGTGGCGGCGACATCGATGTGCTGGTCATCGGTGATGGTGTTCAGGCAGTTGCAGAAGCGGCGGCCAAGCTGGAAGGTGTCAGCAAGGTACGCGTCGCCGATCATGCCGTCTACGCACACCAGTTGGCCGAGCCGACCAGTGAACTCATCCTTGCGCTGGTCGATGGCTATACGCATGTGCTGGCGGCCGCCTCGACCACGGGCAAGAATGTCATGCCTCGAGTCGCCGCGCGCCAGGATGTTTCTCAACTGTCCGATATCATTGCCGTAGACGGGACGGACACATTCAAGCGCCCGATCTATGCAGGCAATGCGATCGCTACGGTGCAAAGTCAGGATGCCCTTAAGGTGATCACGGTGCGCTCAACCGCTTTCGAAGCCGTCGGTGAAGGCAATGGCGCGTCCGTCGAAGCCGTGGACACGGTGGTCGAGAACACGCTTTCCGCGTTCGTTGGCGAGGAACTGGCCACTGGTGATCGCCCTGAACTGGGTAGTGCCAAAGTCGTGATCTCCGGTGGCCGCGGCATGGGTAACGGAGAGAACTTCAAACTGCTCGAAGGCGTTGCCGATAAGCTGGGAGCTGCGATCGGAGCGTCGCGGGCGGCTGTCGATGCGGGATTCGTTCCCAACGATATGCAAGTCGGCCAGACCGGCAAGATCGTCGCGCCCGAGCTGTATATTGCTGTGGGTATCAGCGGTGCCATCCAGCACTTGGCTGGCATGAAGGATTCCAAGGTGATCGTTGCCATCAACAAGGATGACGAAGCGCCGATTTTCCAGGTGGCGGACTATGGACTCGTCGCTGATCTGTTCGAGGCCTTGCCGGAACTGGAAAGCAAGCTATGAATTGATTGCAACCTGTCCCGGCCACAAGACACCGGCTCCTGGAGGCGGTGTCTTTTTTTATGCCTATTATTGATAACCATTAGTGTTTGAAAATTTATCCTTTTATGGCAAGATGCATGGCCATATCGGAGTCCATCGGGCAGGAGACAATCAAGTGTTCGGTCGCAAACGAGGGGGCCTGCCAACTGTGTGTTGGAGGCTAATGACAGTGGCAGTCCTGTGGTGCCTGAGCCTGAGTGTCGCTGTTGCTCAGGAGGACGACCGGCCGTATGTGGATATCACTGCACTGGCCTGGATGTCCCCCTTGATGCTGGAACTCACCGAGAGTGTCGAAGCGCTGGAGACCTTCGTCGAGGCCGATATGCCGTTTCTGCGTGATGAGCGTCAGGCGCGTGTTGATGCCCTCAAACGACAGCTGGAAACCACGGGCGCATCGCCGAGATTATACCAGCGGCTCTTGAGTGCTTGGCGAAGCGAGCTCGACTATGGTCGGGAAATGGACAGCTGGCGTGGACTGCTGGTTGGTAACGATCAGCGTGAAGTGGATTACCTGCGTGTCGGTCGTATCGGTCTTTACTACCTGACACCCGACGGAAATAAAGCGGGGGTATGGAAGGTTTCCGAGCAGGCGTGGCAGCCATTGGAGGGTGATGATCTGTCCGAGCTGCGTACGGCCATTCAGGTGGTGCGTGAACGGCGCGCTCCGGAGTTGTTGACGTTGCCACTATCGATCGATACGGCGCCCTCTCCACGGGTGGAGGTCGATACCACGGCAGCCAAGCTGCTGAGCGCATCAACCGGTGACCGCCTATTGTCTCAGTCGGATATCGACTCCATGTCTTCGCACGCCGCGCAAGTGGCTGGCGATTTGCGTGACTCACTGACAGGTGACTGGTTGCTGTATGGCGGCAGCGCTTCCTTGCCTCCAAGGCTGTCACCTCAGGGGGGCAGTTCGGTGGATGCAGTAATGGTGCTGTCGGGCTTACGTTCTCTGGCGGAGGAAAGTGGCCGGGTACGGCGTTTTTCCGCCGAGGTCGCCGATGACTCTGGTGAGATTGCCAGCCGTGACGTCATGCGCCTGGGTGGGGTGCAAGCGGTCGCCGGCGGTGATCTGTTGTCACTCAGTGACGATGCCGATGGTCGTCAAGACACGGCGCGTTTTCGCGCCGTCGACGGTTTGCCGTCCACCGCGAGCAAGCAAGTCCAGGCATTCTTCTCCGGCGAAGGTGACCGTGTTCCGCTAGACCCTTCCGATGGCCGAGTACTGGAAGCGTTGGCCCAACAGCCGAGTCTCCTGGAGCGTTTTCAGCAAGGCGGTGTCGTCGGGTACGTGATCGTAGGGCTCGGTGGTCTGGGGTTGTTGGTGGCACTTGCACAGTATCTCTATTTACTCCGGGTCAGCATGTTGCTGCGTCGGCAATTGCGTAACCTTGAACGATTGCGGTCTGACAACCCCTTGGGACGTGTGTTGAAACGCTTCAGGTCGCTACAGGCGGGACATTCGCCTGAGGCATTGGAAGCCCGCCTCGATGAGGCATTGCTGGCCGAACAACCGAGGCTCGAACGTGGGCAGCCACTGGTGAAATTGCTGGCAGCCGTTGCCCCACTGCTGGGTCTGTTGGGGACCGTGACGGGGATGATCGTGACTTTCCAGTCGATCACGGTATATGGCACCGGTGATCCCCAGTTGATGGCGGGGGGGATTAGCCAGGCGCTGGTCACCACCGTGTTGGGTCTCATTACAGCCGTACCGTTGCTGTTCGCGCATACAGCCTTGTCGAGTCGGAGCCGTCGCCTGATCGGTGTCCTTGAAGGCCGTTCCAGTGCGGTACTGGCCAATCATCTCGAGACCCGGATAACGGAAGCGACAGCGGAAACGACGACGGATGCCCATGCCTTGGTCTGACTGGAACGGTCTTCTGGGCCCCCTGATACGGCTGCTGAATGCGGGGGGGCCGGTGCTTTGGTTGATCGCCTTCGTAGCAGCCGTTCTTTTCAGCATGATACTCGAGCGTTGGTGGTACGTTCGTATTACGCACCGCCGCGCCCGCCGCGCCTTGATTCATCGTTGGGTCGCACGAGTGGACCATACGAGTTGGAGTGCCTTGACGCTCCGCGAGGTCTGGGCACGTGAGTTGCTAGCCCGTTTACGCCGTCCCTTGCCCTGGTTGAAATGTCTGGTGGGTGTCTGCCCACTCCTTGGTCTGCTGGGAACGGTCACTGGCATGATCACGGTTTTCGATAGCCTGGCGGTCAGTGAAATCAGCCAAGCCCGTGCCATGGCGGATGGTGTGGCACGGGCGACACTCCCCACTCTGACAGGAATGGCCGTTGCGGTATTGGGGCTGCTTTTTATCAGTCGCCTGGAACAACTGATTCGTCGTGAAGATCAACGTTTGCACGACCGAATGGCTCGTGCCGTGGAGAAATCGCATGCGTAGACGACGTTTGAACCAGCAGGCCGAGGATGCCGGCGAAGTCAATTTGACGCCGATGCTTGATGTGGTCTTCATCATGTTGATTTTCTTCATCGTAACGACCAGCTTCGTCAAGGAAAGTGGTATCGAAATCGAGCGGCCCGAGTCCTCGGAAGCATCGCCTCGTCCGGATGCGCAGGTCATGGTTGCCATCAATGCCAATGGCGCTGTGTGGGTCGATGGTGAAGCGGTCGACATGCACCGCGTCGGTGAAAAGGTGGCCGGGCTGGTCAGTGATGAGGGGAGTGTCGTCGTTCAGGCGGACCGGCAATCGACGACGGGTCTGCTTGTCGAAGTCATGGATCACCTACGTGAATCGGGCGTTGACAATGTTGCTGTCGCTGCAACCCGGGGAGCCAATTGATGCGCATCGTGGTCTCCGTCGTGGGGGGCATACTGCTGGCAGTGCTACTCTTTACCCTGTTAGCGTTGCTGGTGGCTCCCCCCGAAGAAGATCGCGAAGAGATAACAATGGCTAGGCCCATGAGTCTGGCGGCGGCGCCTAAGGCCGAGACGACGAATCGTGCCGATACTGATGCCGAGACGTCGGAACCGCCTGAAGTCGAGCCCGTCGAGGCCGTAACCGAGCCCCCTGAGCCGACCCCGCAGCCGATGGAAATCCCTCCACAACTGGAGAGTCCAGTGACTATGAGGGAACCGGAGCCTGAGCCCGAACCGGAACCGGAACCCGAGCCCGAACCGGAGCCCGAACCGGAGCCCGAACCCGAACCGGAGCCTGAACCCGAACCGGAACCCGAACCCGAACCGGAGCCTGAACCCGAACCGGAACCCGAACCGGAACCCGAACCGGAACCCGAACCGGAACCCGAACCGGAACCCGAACCCGAACCGGAGCCTGAACCCGAACCCGAACCCGAACCCGAACCGGAGCCTGAGCCTGAGCCCGAACCGGAGCCCGATGGCCTGATGGACGCTGTGAGTGATGCTGATGCACGCGAGGCAGGCGACTCACCGCAAGGGGCATCGCAAGCGGCGCAGGCCGATCAAGGGATCGAAGAGTCGCCGACACCCACTCAGCAGGTGCCGCCGGAGTATCCGGCACGGGCGCAACGTCGTGGGCTCGAAGGCTACGTCGAGGTACGTTTTACGATCAATCCCGATGGTAGTGTCGATCCCGGGTCCATCGAAGTCGTGGACGGGCAGCCGCGCAATGTATTCGACCGGGCGGCACGTAAAGCGATCGCTGATTGGCAGTTTTCTTCCGCTGGCGAATCACGGCGGGCGACCCAGCGCATGGAATTTCAGTTACGTTAAGCTCTGTCTGAAACATCGACGGGCGATGACCAGCCAGGTCTCAAACCGGCGAAGGCGTCCCGAGGGAGGCATTACGAGCCGATGGTCCACACCGTCTGGACGAGCTCAGGTATTTCCCAGCCAGAGTAGCGACCCCTGAGTTCGACTAATCGGTCACCTCTGTCCAGACAGGTGTGTGGTCGGAAGGTTTCTCCATACTTCGCAACTCGTAATCGATACCTGCATCGACGACCTTTTCGGCCAGTCGTCGGGTGACCAGGATATGATCGATACGCAAGCCGCGCTTGGGGTCACGTTCAAAGCCTCGTGAGCGATAGTCGAACCAACTGAAGCGGTCATCGACATCGGGGTAGCACAAACGGTAGCTGTCATTGAGTCCCCAATCCTTGATTCGTCCCAGCCATTCCCGTTCTATGGGTTGGAAACTGGTTTTCCCTTCACGTAGCCAGCGCTTGCGATTGGCGTCACCGATACCGATGTCATTGT
Organism: Aidingimonas lacisalsi; assembly: GCF_008079445.1. Taxonomy (GTDB): domain Bacteria; phylum Pseudomonadota; class Gammaproteobacteria; order Pseudomonadales; family Halomonadaceae; genus Aidingimonas; species Aidingimonas lacisalsi. The sequence goes on from NZ_VRYH01000006.1 coordinate 195,801, forward strand.
CTGCGGGAGAGATATTGAAATCGCCCATGACCGCAAGGTGTTCATCGGGGTGATGCGATGTTTCGAGTAATCGTGAAAGTTGGTTATAGAATTGTTCCTTGTGAGGAAACTTGATGGGGTGATCGATATTTTCCCCTTGCGGAAAATAACCATTCCAGACAGTCATCGGCTCACCGTTAGCCAGTCGGAAACGGGCGCCAATCATGCGTCTTTGAGCCTCATCACCGTCGTCGGGATAGCCGCGGAATACGCTCTCCGGTGCAACGAGACTCAGGATCGCGACACCATAATGCCCTTTCTGTCCATGAAAGTGGACATGGTAACCGAGTGCCTCAATGGCCTCTCGAGGGAAATCGTCATTCTGGACCTTGGTTTCCTGAAGGCCGATCAGGAAAGGTCGATGCTTGTCGATGATCGCTTCGAGTTGATGAAGGCGAGCCCTGAGTCCATTGATGTTGAAAGAGATCAGTCGCATCATGCGTCCTAGTCATCGCTTTGGGAGGAGTCGTCAGAAGACTTGTTGTCGCCTGCATCGTGGCTCGGGTGAACCTCCAGAGGCTGTCCTTGCTGCTGACGCGCCAATTTACGGGCAGCCTGGAGCTTACGTTGCTGACGTTTCTTCTGCACGAAACGCCGTGAGGGCGCGACCTGCTCCGGGTTCTCGTGGCGCCACTTCTTGTAATCCTTGCGTCGGCCGGTGCGAATCTGCACCTTGTCGGCCAGAGAGCGAGTCTTCTTCTTCCTCGTCATGGTGTCATGAATCCTTGGGTTCGGTATGGGAATGTTATCAGCCCGGGGGCAGGAATAGACAGATCTACGATAACAACGCTCCCGGGCGGGCCCTGGCGATCAAGGACTGGTACAATGGGCATGTTCACGTATGACTCCGGCGTCCACAAGGAACGTCACATTCACTGAATATGGGGCAGAAATATAGCATGAGCGAGTCGGACAAGACCCCGGCACCGGCCCAGAACCAGAATCAGAACCGGAAACCCAAACGTCGTCGTCGTAAGCCACGTCGCTCTCAATCCAATTGGGATCTGCGTCAGTTTCAGGTACCGGCCGTGGCCGGTAAGTGGCGCTTTCACGACTTCGATTTGCCGCTGCCTGTGATGCGTGCCATCCACGCGTTGGGGTTCGAATACTGCACGCCGATTCAGGCAGAGGCACTGACGCATACCCTGCTCGGTGGTGATGTCGTGGGCAAGGCCCAGACCGGTACCGGCAAAACGGCGGCGTTTCTGATCTCTATCCTGGCCTACTTCCTTGAAGAGCCAGTGCCGGATGGCCAGAAATCGGGGGCACCCCGCGCCTTGATCATCGCTCCGACACGTGAGTTGGCGTTGCAGATCGAGAAGGATGCAAAAGCGCTGGCACGCTTTACCTCGCTCAACGTCGCTAGTGTCGTGGGAGGTATGGACTATCAGAAGCAGCGTGATCAGCTTGCCAGGAAACTGGATATTCTCGTCGCGACTCCGGGACGTCTATTGGACTTCCAGCAAAAACGCGATGTCGACCTGAGCGAGGTCGAAGTGTTGGTGCTCGATGAAGCGGATCGCATGCTGTCGATGGGGTTCATTCCCGACGTGAAACGCATCATTCGACATACGCCCAACAAGGAAGAACGCCAGACGTTCCTCTTTTCGGCAACGTTCACGCAGGACATCCTCAATCTGGCGAGTCAGTGGACGCATGAGGCGACCCACGTCGACATCGAGGTCACGGTCGACAATCAGGCCGATATCGATCAACGCGTCTACATGGTGAGCGATGACGACAAGCAGAAGCTGCTGGTCAACTTGCTGCAACAGGAAGCGTTCGATCGTGTCATGGTATTCGGTAACCGCCGTGACTTGGTCAGGAAGCTCGAGGAACTGTTGCGCAAGGCCGGAATCAATGTCGCGATGCTGTCGGGCGATGTGCCACAGTCGAAACGTATCAAGACGCTTGAACGGTTCCGCGAGGGCGAAATCCAGGTGCTGGTAGCGACGGATGTCGCCGGTCGAGGCATTCATATCGACGATGTCAGTCATGTCATCAACTATACGTTGCCCGAAGACCCCGAAGATTACGTGCACCGTATCGGTCGTACCGGTCGTGCCGGCGCCAAGGGGGTATCCATCAGTTTCGTCGGCGAAGAGGATGCGTTCTCGTTGCCTGAGATCGAGCGCTATATCGATGGCAAACTCCCTTGCGAGCATCCGCCGGAAGGTGTTCTCTAACCGCACTTTCGGATCCCTGCATGCTCAATGAGGACCTCAAGGGCGAGATTCAGTCAGCCTACCGCCAAGTGCTGGAGGGGATGGATCTTGTCCCGCGTTACGGTCAGCGGCTGATGATCGCCGAGATCGCACGCACCTTGGCGGGTATAGAGACCGATGAGGCCGGTCGGCGAACGTCCGATGAGCATGTCTGTGTCCTCGAAGCAGGGACGGGAACCGGAAAAACGCTGGCCTATCTGTTAGCTGCACTACCGGTGGCCAAAGCCCGCGGGAAGCGGTTGATCATTTCCAGTGCGACCGTCGCCCTGCAAGAGCAGGTACTGCATCAGGACCTGCCAGCCCTGCAAGAACACAGCGGGTTGACGTTCGGTTATGCCCTGGCCAAGGGACGTGGACGCTATCTCTGTGTCGCCAAGCTTGACCAGGTCCTTGACGGTGCCGAAGCGGACCCTACGCTCTCACTGTTTGATCAAGCATTGGATGCCGGTACCGGCGATTATTTCCAGGATCTCGCCAGACAGTTGGCCGATGCATATGGCGATGGATCCTGGGAAGGCGATCGCGACAGCTGGCCATCTGCGATTCCTGATGCCGACTGGAAACGGTTGACGACGGATCATCGGCAATGCACCAACCGTCGTTGCGGTCATTTCAATGCCTGCGCTTTCTTTCGTGCTCGACGCGATATGGACCAGGCGGATGTCATCGTCGCCAATCATGACCTGGTACTGTCCGATCTGGCATTGGGTGGCGGCGTGGTACTACCGAAACCGGCGGATTGCATATATGTCTTCGATGAAGGGCACCACTTACCTGACAAAGCGGTAGGTCATTTTACGCACCGGTTTGCCATCAATGGTGCGTTACGCTGGTTGCGGACCCTGAAAAAGTCGCTGACCGACTTGCAGGTAGCTCTGGGGGGGCAGCCAACCTTGTCCAGATTGCTGGGTAAGTTACCGGAGGCAATCGCCGCACTGGAGCCTCGTCTCGGGGAGGTGTTTTCTCTCGGTCACCAGTTGGCCGAGCTGCCTGATGGCTTACCCAGGGGTTCACAGGAGGAAAGCCGTCATCATCGTTTCGCCTTGGGGCGCGTACCGGTTGCCCTGCGTGAGCAGGCATCCGTTCTGACGACGATCTTCGCTGACCTGTCCCGTGATCTCGAAACCATGGCCGATATTCTCCGTGAAAGCCTGGATCCGGACAAGCAGACCGGGTTGTCGAAAGAGCAAGCAGAGCCCTGGTTGCCCTTGATGGCACTGTTGCATGGCCGCGCAGTGGAGGGGCATGCCTTGTGGCAGGCCATGAGCGAGGAAGACGATCCTGAAGAACCACCCAGAGCACGCTGGTTGACGTTCGAGCGGGTTCAGGGCGATCCCGAACTGACGTTATCCGCCAGTCCAGTCTCGGCGGCACAGACGCTGGCACGTACACTTTGGGGGGCATGTCACGGTGCTGTCGTAACTTCCGCAACGTTGACGGCACTCGGCCGTTTCGAGCGATTGCAGGAGCGTGCAGGGTTGGCCAATCGCTACCGGTATCAACGTTTGCCCAGTTCATTCGACTACGCTCGTGCCGTACTGAGCGTGCCTCTGGAAGCGGTGGATCCTGGTGACAGAGAAGCGCATGAGCAAGCGATCATCGACTTCGTCAAGCATCTCGATGCATCCGAAGCCGTCCTCATGCTGTTTTCGTCACGTGCCCAGATGCGTGCCGTGGGACGGTCGATACCCAAACCAATCGCAGAACGAGTGCTGACCCAGGATCGGCTACCCAAGCGCGAGTTGATGGATCGCCATCGCAAGCGGGTAGATGCTGGTCAAGGCAGTATCATCTTTGGTTTGGCCAGCTTTGCTGAAGGGATCGATTTGCCGGGGGATTATTTGACTCATGTCGTGATTACCCGGTTGCCATTCGCGGTTCCGGACGATCCGGTCGGTGCCACGTTGGCGGAATGGATCGAAAGCAATGGCGGCAATCCCTTTATGCGCATTGCCGTGCCGGATGCGTCTGTCAAACTGGTTCAGGCATGTGGCCGTTTGATACGCAAAGAGAACGATAGTGGGCGCATCACGCTGCTGGATCGACGCGTCTTGACGCGACGATACGGCCAGGCATTGCTGGATTCCTTGCCGCCATTCCGGCGCGAGATCGATGGCGGAGCAGCGTGAATATCGTGTCGTAGGAAATGGAGAGGTCGGGCCCGCATGGGCCCGATGAACGGTATCAGTCGTTGCGACGGCTCTTCAGAGTCGATCGCAGTTTCTCGTTCATTTGCGTGAACGCCTGGACCGTCGTGTCCCAGTCGATACAGGCATCGGTAATCGATACGCCGTATTTCAGCTGGCTGCGGTCATCCGGAATCGATTGACTGCCCCAGCCGATATGTGACTCGACCATCAAGCCGATAATGGAGCGATTGCCTTCCAGGATCTGGTTAGTCACGTTCTCCATGACCAATGGCTGCAAGGCAGGGTCCTTGTTGGAGTTGGCATGGGAGCAGTCGATCATGATGTTGGCTTGTACGCCGGCTTTCTTGAGCTCTTGTTCGGCCAGTGCCACGCTGACACTGTCGTAATTTGGCTTGCCATTGCCACCGCGCAATACGACGTGGCCGTAAGCGTTGCCTCGCGTGCGAATGATCGCCACTTGACCGGCCTGGTCAATACCCAGGAAGTTGTGTGGATGTGCCACGGATTTCAGCGCGTTGACCGCGACATCGAGACTGCCGTCGGTGCCATTCTTGAAACCGACCGGTGAGGAAAGGCCAGAAGCCATCTCCCGATGTGTCTGGGATTCGGTCGTTCGGGCGCCGATGGCTGACCAACTGATGCAATCTTGCAGGTATTGCGGTGAAATGGGGTCAAGCGCCTCAGTGGCCAGAGGTAATCCCATTTCCGCTAATTCGACCAGGAGATTACGCGCCTTGTGGAGCCCTTCCTCGATCTCGAATGAACCGTTCAGATGCGGATCGTTGATCAGGCCTTTCCAGCCAACGGTCGTGCGGGGTTTTTCGAAGTAGACGCGCATGACGATGTAAAGGCTATCCTTTACCTCATCCGCCAACCGCCGGAGCCGGCGAGCATAGTCGAGTGCTGCATCGACATCATGGATCGAACAAGGGCCAGCCACGACCAGCAGGCGTGGATCCTGTCCGTCCAGGATACGCTTGATGGTTTCGCGGCCTTCGACAACAGTGTGTTCGGCGGCGCTGGTAAGAGGGATTTCTTGTTTCAAAGCTTCAGGCGTGATGAGTACATCCTGAGCGAGCACGTTGAGGTTGTTGACCTGCTGCTGAGACATGGCGCTACCTGTGACGAAAATGACGTCGTGAGTGAATCGGGAGCGTCTACTATGGCGCTTCGAGGGTGAAAAAATCAATCTCGTGCGGGAACTCAAGCATAGCGTTACGGTCACAGCGGATCGTTGACGTCAGAATTACTGGCTTGATGGAATGCCAAGAAACAGGAACACTTACCCCATGCCATCAACGGACGCCACTTGTTCCCTAGGTTGTTAATTATGAACTCCTCGTTTCGTGTGATCCTTGGCAGGTCGGCCCTGCCGCCTGAGCCGTCCCAGCCGCTCCCGCGTCTCGGGGGGGTATGAATGAGCGTCAGGGAGACCGACCAGCAACTTGTCGAGCGTGCTCAGAAGGGCGATAACCGAGCTTTTGATTTATTGGTCAAGAAGTACCAGCACAAGATCATCGCCTTGGTGGGACGTTATGTGCACGATCCCTCCGAAGTTCACGATGTAGCTCAGGAGGCTTTCATCAAGGCTTACCGTGCGCTTGGCAAGTTCCGTTCGGAAAGCGCCTTCTATACCTGGATGTATCGTATTGCCATCAATACCGCCAAGAACTACCTGGTGTCTCGTGGGCGCAGGCCGCCAGGGAGCGATCTGGATATCGTCGATGCCGAAGTGGTCGATCACAGCGGCAGGCTCTCGGATCTGGAAACGCCGGAGGCAGCGATCGCCCGGGATCAATTGGAAGCTGCCGTTTACGAGGCTATTGAGAAATTGCCCGAGGATCTGCGCACGGCCATCACGTTGCGCGAGCTTGACGGGCTATCCTACGAGGATATTGCGCAAATCATGCAGTGTCCTGTGGGGACGGTGCGTTCGCGGATATTTCGTGCCCGTGAAGCGGTCGATAAGTCCATACAGCCACTGCTGTCCACGACGCGATCGAAGGACATGATTCATGAATGAACGAGTCCCGGATAGCGTGCCGGTATGGTCTCGACGCGTCGTTGATCAACTGTTTTATGATTTGGCTGAACTGTTGCGCGATGAAAGCGTCAGAGGAAGTGACTGTTTGGGTGTGATCGTCAGCGGCAAGCGATTCTGACGAGATTGTGATACTGAATAGCGACATAGAGATGCAGCAGGTATCGAGTCCTATCGAGTGTGAGGGTGTGAGTAATGAAGCATAGTGCACGGGAGTCATTGTCCGCCTTGATGGACAATGAGGGAGATGAACTCGAATTGCGTCGTGTTCTGAACGTGTTGGACGAGTCTCCCGACGATGCAGAACACTGGCGGCGTTACCACTTGGCTCGCAGTCTCATGCAGCGCGATCGCGAGGTCGACGTCACGACGGATCTGTCGGCGGGCATCATGGCGAGAATAGCGGAAGAACCTTCGCCCAAGCCTGATAATGTCGTCGAGCGACGCTCGGGGCACTTTTCCTTTGCCGGCAGTGCGGCTATAGCCGCGGCTGTTTCGTTGATGGTCATTACCGGCGCTCACTATTACAACACGGCATTCGATCCCGCATCCGACAGTAGCCAACCAAGTGTCGCCAGTCGTTCCGATGGAAGCTCCGATGGCCAGAGCGTCAATGCGAGCAATGGCGCCCAACCTGCGTCCGTTGCTTCGAATGGTGGCGATATCCGAGTGGGCAATGGCCTCGAGGGATCGCTCTCCGCACTGCCGTTATTCCAGTCTTCTGGTACCTCTCAGGGAGTCATGACTGTCGGGGCCTCATCGGAAATGCCGATGTTCATGGCTCCCAATGCCAGCGATTCCCAGGTACGGGATCAGGAGCAGGCGCGTTTGCTTCAGTCCTATCTCGATCGCCATGCTGAAGGATCGGCCTACCGCAGCGGGGATACTTGGATGCCGTTGCTGCGGGCATCGGGAAATGAGCCACTGGGACGGCGTTGATGCGTCGCAGGATGCAGAATGGCAGCGCCTGGGTCGTTGGCATGTGTATTGCCGCCTTGCCATTGATTGCGTCGGCAGCCGACACCTCCTTGAGCGATGCATGGGATGCGGAAGGGTTCGATTGCCGCGTTCTGGATGGCCAGTCGTCCCCCGAGACGGCGGCACAATGGTTCGAGCGAAGCCTATGGGCCAAGCATTGTTACACGCTTCAGGCGAGTGCTGTCCGCATCAGTAGTGATGGCGTCAGGACCCTGGCACTTTCCCATGACATTCAGGATGGCATCGAGCGCGAAGTGGCCCGCTTCCTCGATGGCCCCCAGATGGTCTATGAACGACGTGGCCGTATAGGTCGTGCCGGCTGGACCGAACCTGACAAGGACGTGCCGGCATCGCCGTCCGTAACGATGGACCATGTCCGCGAACACTATCGCCTGACCTTGGGAGAAGAAGAACGGATTGCTGGCCGCAAGTCAGTGCGCCTGGATATCGAACCATTGGACAGCATGCGGTATGGGCACCGCCTATGGCTGGATTACGCCACCGCCTTGCCTCTGAAGCAGATGCTGGTTCGTCATGATGGCCGTGTGCTGGAAACCTTTCAGTTGACAGGACTCGAACGGCCCACGCTTTACGATGGACGCATCCAGCTCGACGAGCTTCGCACTTCACCGGAAACCGACTGGGAGCCGGGCTGGTTACCCAATGGGTACGCTCCCCAACCGATCGCGATGACCCGCGACCACGATGACGATGGTATCAGGCATCGTCTGTTCAGTGATGGTTTGTCCACCTTGAGTGTCTTCGTCGAGCCGCTGGAAGCGGGGACCCCCTCCTTGTCACCAGGCATGCACCGTTTGGGGATTTCCTATGCCGCTGTACGCCATATCGACGTCGATGATCAGCCCAGGCAGGTCATGGCCATGGGTGAGCTCCCCCCGCGGGTACTACTTCAGGTGGTGGAGCAAATCGAGTGGCGCTCGGATGACGACAGCAACGATACCGTTGATTGATTGTAGTGCGTGATGACGATGGACAGAGACGCTTTACCCGATGACTCATTACTGATCGAGACCGCTCGAGTCGTCGCCCCCTTCTCCGGGGGGGCTTGGGTGGCGGTGGTTCCGGCTGGCGGATGTCAGCGATGTCAGTCTCGTCAGGGCTGTGGTGCCGGCTTGCTTTCAGCTTGGCGGCGACCAGCGGAGCGGCGCCTGGCTATCCTGGCCGACCGTCCACTGCGAGTGGGTGATAGCGTTCGTATCGGTATCGATTCGAAACGCGTGCTCAATGGGGCACTGCTCGTCTATGGTCTACCGCTGTGTCTATCGCTCGTGGCTGGAAGCGTGGCGGAAATGGCCTGGCCGTCTTACCAAGGTAGTGTACCCATGGCTTTTGGTGCGGGGTTGTTGGCCGGTTTCGGTGTGTCCCACTGGCTGGCACGTCGTTGGGCCGGCCTCTATCGCCCCCGACTGATGGAGATCCTGGTTTCGAACGATAACAACGAGATTGTCGATACCCGCTTAACGAGTATCGAGGGCATGAGCAAGGGTGATACACGTTAACACTTTGACGCTTTCGCAGGAGTTCTCATGGAACGCAAAACTAGACATCTTTTCCTGGGGGTATGGCTGCTGGTCATGCTATTTGCCTGGCAATCCGCTAATGCCCGTGACTTACCCGATTTCACCGAATTGGTCGAGGATGCCGCCCCGGGGGTAGTCAACATTTCCACGACGCGTACCATCTCGGCCCAAGGCTCTCAGTTCCAAGGGCCCGGTGGTCAAGAGATCCCCGAAATCTTTCGTCGCTTCTTTGGCGACCAGATTCCGATGCCTCCCGGCAGTGATCGAGGACGGGAGCAGCAGCGCCAGTCGTTGGGATCCGGCTTCGTGATCAGCGAGGATGGCTATATCTTGACCAATGCACACGTCGTCAAGGACGCCGATGAGATCGTGGTCAGTCTAAATGACCGCCGGGAACTGGAAGCGGAGCTGGTCGGTGCTGATACCAAGACCGATGTTGCCCTGTTGAAGGTCGAGGACGACGAGTCCTTGCCGGTCCTCGCCATAGGTGACTCCGAGGACCTTCAGGTTGGTGAATGGGTCGCGGCGATAGGGTCTCCCTTCGGCTTTGACCATTCGGTGACGGCAGGTATCGTCAGTGCCATCAACCGGACCCTGCCCAGCGACGCCTACGTGCCTTTCATTCAGACCGATGTTGCCATCAATCCTGGTAACTCGGGGGGGCCGCTGTTCAACCTCGACGGTGAAGTCGTCGGTATCAATTCGCAGATCTTCACGCGTAGCGGCGGGTTCATGGGACTATCGTTCGCCATTCCCATCGACGTGGCGATGGATATCGCCGATCAGTTACGTGAAGACGGCCATGTCAGCCGTGGCTGGTTGGGTGTCGTGATTCAGCCGGTATCCAAGGATCTCGCGGAGTCCTTTGGTATGGAGGGGCCGAGCGGTGCCTTGATTGCGGATCTCGATCCTGATGGCCCTGCCGCCGAGAGCGGATTGCGTGCCGGTGACGTCATCCTCGAGGTCGATGGAGAAAAGGTGGAAGCCTCCAATAAACTGCCACGCTTGATCGGCCGTGTCTCCCCGGGGACCGAGGTCGAACTGACCCTGTTGCGTGACGGTGAACGACGCACCGAGGCCGTTACCGTCGGCGACTGGCCGGATAGTGAGCAGAGCGGTAGCGCCATGGGGCAGTCCGATAGTGACAGCCAGGCGCGTATCGGCATTTCCGTCAGTGAACTGGATCCACGTCAACGCGAACAGTTGGACATCGATGGCGGGGTGCAGGTGCGCCGAGTCGAATCCGGCGGAGCGGCGGCCGCAGCGGGTATTCGTGCCGGCGATGTCATCGTCTCGGTAGACCGGCAGACGGTCGATTCTCCACGTCGTCTGGTCGAGATCATCGATTCCGTGGACACCGATCGGGCCGTCCCGGTACGCCTGTATCGTGATGGACGCTCCTTGTTCGTGGCGCTTCGTCTCGGGAACGAGTGATCCCTCGACCCGGGTGAAACAACCCTATACCAGGTTGTTTCACTCGACGATAGAAACCATGTTCGGGGCCGTCAGCGGCCCCGAATCCATCTCTACCCGAATCAAGCAGAGACATGTCGCTCTGTGGCATTCGGGGAGATAAGACGACTTCGGTTCGATGGTTGCTGTTCCTGTCAGGCGCATGCCGGTACAATGCGTGCAACCTCTTTCTCGCGCTCTGGAAATGACACACCGCATCATCTGTGCAGAAGCGTGTACGTAAACCGGATCATATTGCATGAGCAGCACCGATAACCGTAAAGAAATCAGCCATATACGAAACTTCTCCATCATTGCGCATATCGACCACGGCAAGTCGACCTTGTCCGACCGGATCATTCAGATCTGCGGCGGTTTGAGTGATCGTGAGCTCAAGGAGCAAGTGCTGGACTCGATGGATCTCGAGCGTGAGCGAGGCATTACCATCAAGGCCCAGTCGGTAACGCTGGATTACCAGGCGGATGATGGTCAGACCTATCAACTCAACTTCATCGATACGCCCGGGCACGTCGACTTTTCGTATGAGGTGTCACGCTCCCTGTATGCTTGTGAAGGTGCCTTGCTGGTCGTTGATGCTGGGCAAGGCGTCGAGGCGCAGTCGGTAGCCAACTGCTATACCGCCGTCGAGCAGGGGCTGGAAGTGCTGCCCGTTCTCAATAAGATGGATCTCCCTCAGGCTGATCCTGATCGCGTCGCTCAGGAAATCGAGGAAGTGATCGGGCTCGATGCCACCGATGCCTGTCGGGTATCGGCCAAGAGCGGCTTGGGTATGGATGCGTTACTGGAGCGTCTTGTCCGGGACATACCGCCTCCCAAAGGTGATCCGGACGCCCCCTTGCAGGCGTTGATCGTCGACTCCTGGTTCGATAATTACCTGGGGGTGGTATCACTTGTCAGGCTATTCGACGGTACGCTCAAGAAAGGGGAAAAACTGCGTATCAAGTCGACGGGTCGGGACTGGCAAGCCAATGGAGTGGGTATCTTCACTCCGCTGCGCCGAGAGACCAACATCCTGCGTGCAGGGGAGGTAGGGTATGTCGTCGCGGGGATCAAGGATATCCATGGTGCACCGGTCGGCGATACGATAACCCATGCAAAAACCCCCGATATTCCTCGGCTACCGGGCTTCCAGAAAGTCAAACCGCAAGTCTATGCCGGTATGTTCCCGGTTAGCTCCGATGACTATGAAGACTTCCGCGATGCCTTGGAGAAGCTGGCGCTCAATGATGCCTCTCTGGATTACGAACCCGAGAATTCCGATGCATTGGGATTCGGGTTTCGAGTTGGCTTTCTCGGCACGCTGCATATGGAGATCGTTCAAGAGCGTCTCGAACGTGAGTATGACCTTGAGTTGCTGACGACGGCACCAACAGTCATCTATGAACTGTTGATGCATGATGGCGACATCACGTATGTGTCCAATCCTTCCAAGCTGCCCGACCTGGCCAGCGTTGAATCCATTAGTGAGCCAGTGGTGCGAGCCAGCATCCTGGTGCCGCAGGAATTCGTGGGTAATGTCATTGCTGAGTGTGAACAGCGGCGTGGCTCTCAACTCGATATGCAGTTCCTCGGTAACCAGATCCAGCTTACTTATGAGTTACCGATGAGCGAAGTGGTCATGGATTTCTTCGACCGCCTCAAGTCCTTGTCGAAAGGGTATGCGTCGCTGGATTATAACTTCGAACGTTTCGAAGCGGCCCATCTCGTGAGGCTGGATGTATTGATCAATGGTGATAAAGTCGATGCACTGGCGGCGATCGTGCATCGCGATCAGGCTCATAGCCGTGGTCGCGCGCTCGTCGACAAAATGAAGGAATTGATCCCCCGACAAATGTTCGACGTGGCCATTCAGGCGACGATCGGTAGCCAGGTCGTGGCGCGCTCCACTGTCAAGGCCTTGCGTAAGAACGTGACGGCCAAGTGCTATGGCGGCGATGTGACCCGCAAGAAAAAGCTGCTCGAGAAACAAAAAGCCGGTAAGAAACGGATGAAACAAGTGGGTAAGGTGGAAATTCCCCAGGATGCCTTCCTTGCTGCGCTCAAGGTGAACGACTAGGAACGAGAGATATCACATGGATTTTTCGCTGCTGCTGGTGGTGGCCGTCGCCGTCTCGGGGCTGATTTGGCTCTTCGACTCTCTCTGGTGGAAACGGGGGCGCAAGGCACGCTTAGCGTCCGCCGAATCCGAGGGCACACTGGACGAGAAAACACGCAACAAATTGGCCAAGGACCCTTGGCTCGTCGATTATGCGCGCTCTTTCTTCCCGGTTCTGCTGGTCGTCCTGCTGCTGCGAAGCTTTCTGGTCGAACCCTTTCAGATACCTTCGGGATCGATGCGACCAACGTTGGAGGTTGGGGATTTCATCCTGGTCAACAAGTTCGCCTATGGATTGCGGCTACCCGTAGTCAACACGAAGTTCGTCGAGGTCGATGAGCCTGAGCGGGGGGACATCATGGTGTTCCGTTTTCCCCAAGACCCATCGGTCAATTTCATCAAGCGTGTTGTCGGGCTTCCTGGTGACAGGATTCGTTATGAAGACAAGCAACTCTATGTCAACGGTGAGCAGGTATCCCATACGCTCGTCGAGGACAACCCGGAACAGTCACCCAATGAACGGATGCTCTTGGAGAACTTAGATGGCCGAGAGCACTTTATCTATAATGATCCGGACGATCCTGGTCCCCAATTGCGTGAACTGGAAGTGCCGAAAGGGCATTATTTCACCATGGGTGATAACCGTGACCATTCCAACGATAGCCGCTACTGGGGATTCGTTCCCGAAGAAAATATCGTCGGCAAGGCATTTGCCGTATGGATGCACTGGGATGGAGGGTTGCCCAGCTTTACCGATATCCGCCTGCTGCATTGAATCGCACCATTAATGTACTGGCGACGTCATACGCAATCGTAACATCCGGATAATAGAGCATACGTTTCGTGAGTAACCCCCTGAAAACATTCAGTCGGCGTATTGGCCATTCCTTCAGTGACTTTGCGTTGTTGGAATTAGCCATGACCCATCGTAGCTATGGTGGCCGAAATAATGAACGCCTCGAGTTCCTTGGTGACTCGATCGTCAATTTCGTGATTGCCGAAGCGCTCTATCGCCGCTTTCCGGATGCACGAGAGGGGCAGTTATCCCGCTTGCGGGCCCGTCTGGTCAAAGGTCAGACGCTGGCGGAACTGGCCCGAGAGTTCGACGTTGGTGATTGTCTGAATCTCGGATCCGGTGAAATGAAAAGTGGTGGTCATCGCCGTGATTCCATCCTGGCCGATGCCATGGAAGCGGTCATTGGTGCCATTTACCTGGATGCTGGCATGGATGTCGTCAAGACTAGGGTCCTGTCCTGGTACGGTACGCGTCTGGAAGCCATCGATTTGCAGGACACCCAGAAGGACCCCAAAACGCGATTGCAAGAATTCCTGCAGTCCCGGCAAGCCGCTCTGCCACGGTACGAGGTCGTGTCGGTCGAAGGTGAGGCGCATGCACAGACCTTCACGATCGAATGTCATGTCGAAGTGTTGGAGCAATACACCTTGGGTATTGGGTCGAGTCGTCGGCATGCCGAACAGCAGGCTGCTGAGAAAGCGTTGCAGCAACTCGATCCCCGGAGGGAAGCCTAAATGGTACAAACCTGTGGCTTCGTTGCCATTGTCGGGCGTCCCAATGTCGGTAAATCGACATTGATGAATCATGTCCTTGGCCAGAAGATATCGATCACTTCGCGGCGACCCCAGACGACTCGTCATCAGGTATTGGGTATCAAGACCCTGGGAGATTCCCAGTCGATCTACGTCGATACGCCCGGGATTCATATCATGGGCAAGGATCGCAACAAGGCGATCAACCGCGCGATGAATCAGTCGGCCACTCACGCCTTGCGGGATATCGATTGCGTCGTCTTCATCATCGATAGAACACGTTGGGTCGAAGAAGACCAGATCGTTCTCGACAAACTGGCCCATGTCCAGGCGCCTGTCATCCTGGCCGTCAATAAGGTCGACCGTGTACAGGACAAGGCCACGTTGTTGCCCTGGTTGGAGCAGCTTGCCAGCAAGCGAGATTTTGCCGCGATTGTGCCCTTATCCGCCAAGCATGGGACCAATATCAGCGAGCTTGAAGCGGAAGTTGCCAAGTATCTGCCCGAGAGTATCCATTACTATCCCGAGGATCAGGTCACCGATCGCACAGAGCGTTTCCTGGCTGCTGAACTGGTGCGAGAAAAGATCACTCGCCAACTGGGAGACGAACTCCCTTATCAGATGACCGTGGAGATCGAAGCGTTCCGCGATGAAGGTCGCATCATCCATATCGATGCATTGGTGCTCGTCGAGCGTCAGGGCCAGAAGAAGATCCTGATTGGAGAGAATGGCGAACGGATCAAGCATATCGGACGGGAAGCTCGCCTGGAAATGGAGCGCGCATTTGGCGCCAAGGTGATGCTTAACCTGTGGGTAAAAGTCAAGCGGGGTTGGTCCGACGACAGCCGGGCGCTCAAGAGTCTTGGCTATGATGTGGATTGATCGCTGATTCGTGCCATGCAACCTCAGCCGGCTTACTTGCTGCATAAACACCCCTATCGTGAGACCAGCGCTCTTGTCGAGTTGCTGACGATGGATCACGGCCGCATTCGGGCGGTGGCACAGGGTGTGCAGCGGCCAGGCAGTCGAGGACGCGCGCGGCTACAACCGTATGCCCCTTTGCATGTCACCTGGACCGGTGAGGGCGATCTAAAGCGCCTGCGCATGATGGAGAGTCGCGGCGGGGCCGCCATGTTGACAGGGGAAGCGCTACTGTGCGGTTTCTATGCCAATGAATTATTGTCCCGTTTGCTACCGCTGGAGTTTCCCGTCAAGGAAGTCTTCGCGTTTTACGCTTCGATGCTGGAAGGTCTGCCACGTCCTGAAGGCAGAGAGCCGGCATTACGGCGTCTGGAATTGGCCTTGTTGGAAGCGCTGGATGCCGACCCATTGTTCATCGACGTTGACGGCCAGTCGCTCGACGCGCATGCCCGCTATGATTATTGTCCGGACAAGCGCTGTTTCGTACCGGCATCCGATCAGAGCGCCGGGTTGGACGGCCGGACTCTCCGCTTGCTTGCCAACAGTGACTGGGCGACTCCGGGACTGGCCTCATCGGCCAAACGCGTGACGCGCACGGCCCTGGCGTCCCTGTTGGGGAACAAGCCGTTGCGCTCCCGAGAGTTGATGGTGAAACTTGCCAGGCGACGTCACGGCTCGACGTCCTGACAGGTCATTTGAATGCAATCCTTGATGGAGACTGCCATGCACCCGCCGAGAATCCTCCTGGGCGTCAATATCGACCATGTTGCGACGTTACGTCAGGCGCGCGGTACGCGTTACCCGGATCCCGTTCAAGCCGCGATGATGGCCGAGGAAGCCGGCGCCGATGGCATTACGGTGCATTTGCGTGAGGACCGTCGCCACATCCAGGAGCGTGATGTCAGGCTGCTGGCCGAGACACTCAATACACGCATGAACCTGGAAATGGCTGTCGTGGATGACATGGTGACGTTGGCTGAGGCGTTGCAACCGGCCAACGTATGTCTCGTCCCTGAAAAGCGTGAGGAACTGACGACCGAGGGCGGGCTCGATGTCGTCGGCCAGCAACACGCTCTCGAAGCCGTGTGCCAGCGCTTGAGCGATGCAGGATGTACGGTATCGTTATTCATCGATCCTGATGTAGAGCAGATCCGGGGTGCGCATCGAGTGGGGGCGTCCGTTGTTGAATTACACACTGGTGCTTACGCCGATGGCGGTGATTCGACCCGGGCCGAGTATGAGCGTCTGGTGAGGGCGGCCGAATTGGCGTTCGATCTGGGACTGACCGTCAATGCGGGACATGGCCTGAATTACCATAATGTCGAAGCGATTGCGGCCCTTCCCGGTATTCATGAACTGAATATTGGGCACGCCATCATTGCGAGGGCCCTGTTCGTCGGCATGAAGGAGGCCGTGACCGAAATGAGGCGCCTGGCGATAGCGGGTCAGGAAGCCGGCCTGGTGGCGGCCATGGCATCGCACGATCATGACCACGACTGAAGACGATGATTATCGGGATTGGTAATGACATCGTGCATGTCTCGCGCTGCGAGGCGGTATTGGCACGTCACGGAGAACGCGCAGTGGAACGGCTGCTGGGCGAGCGCGAACGTATCCGTCTGAGTGGGCACCGCCAACCCGGTGCCTACCTGGCCAAGCGATTCGCCGCCAAGGAGGCGTTCGTCAAGGCATTGGGGTTAGGGTTGCGGCACGGCATGCGGTGGACGGATATCCAAGTCGTGAACGATTCCCTGGGACGTCCTGTCATGCTGTTGGATGGGCGAGCACGGGCACTTGCCGATGCCGCTCAGGTGCGGTGCATTCATGTGTCATTGTCCGATGAGAAGGACCTGGCATCGGCCGTCGTGGTGCTGGAATCCTGATCCCCAGCGTCAGGTAGGCTCGTGCGATGACTGGTTTGCCAACTGCGAAGTTCTGCCATGGCACGAAACAATGCATCAAGAAGGTCATCGATGTCTGCCGACCCATTCACGCGTAACCGCGTTTCCAGAGTTTCCGCCAGTAGCGCCAGGCGTGGGACACCGCAGTAGCGGCAGGCGCCATTCAATTGGTGCACGATGTCGAGCAGGGTGTCCCGGTCACCGTGCTCACGGGCGTATGCCAATGCCGGTTCGCTTTCGTCGAGTTCCGCAACCAGTTGGTCGAGCATCGTGACAGCCAGGCTCGCGTTACCGCCCGCCAGGCGAATGCCCATCTCATGGTCGACGATGGCGAGATCGTTGCTGGTGGCGGTGACGGTGCGGTCCGGAACGGGCTGGGGCTGGCTCGCCGGCTCACTGTCCTTGTCCAGACCGAGATAATCATTGAGCATTCGCATCAGGTCATCGATCTGGATTGGCTTGATCAGCACATCGTGCATCCCGACGTTCAAGAGGCGACGGCGTTCGTCCTCCAAGGCATGCGCAGTGACGGCGATGACAGGACAGTGACGCCAACGCCCGGTGAGACGGCGCAGGCTCCGCAGCGTTTCGACCCCATCCATGCCCTCCATGCGTATGTCCATCAGGACCAGGTCGGCGTCCTGTTCTTGTGCCAGGGCAATCGCTTCTTCGCCGCTGGTGGCAAGCAGGGTCTCGATCCCCAGTCCTTTAAGCGTCTCATGAATCAGTAAACGGTTGGACGCGCTATCGTCGACGATCAGGACTCGTGTCCGACGGGCATCGCTCAACGGGCTGGCGTCTGTGGTCGTTGTATCATGCGCCTGTTGGGGGCCAGCCGTTAACAAGCGCTGGATGCTGTCGGCGAGCGTTCGGCGTGACAAGGGCTTGGTCAATACGTCGCTGGCGTCGGCCAGGGAGGCATCTCGCGTATCGACCGGGCTGGCATTGAGGAGTATCAAGGTCGGACATGTCGCGCATTGCGGGATATCACTTTCCTGCGTGCCGAGTGACCGATTCTCATGTTGCCGGTCATGCAGGTTCATGATGCATAGTGCAGGAGAGTCGTCATGCTGCAGTGCTGCCGGGGAAGTCACTCTGGCTCCCCAATGGCTCAACAGATGGGTCAAGGCTCTGCGTGTGGGCGGATGGGACTCCTGCAGGACGATCAGCGCGTCATCCAGCACCATTTCCGGCGCTCGCTCGTCGAGGCTCGTGGCTTGCAACGGCAGGGTGAAACTGAAGGTAGAGCCTTTGCCAGGTTGGCTGTCGACATCGATATCGCCCCCCATCTGCTCAAGCAACTGGCGACAGATCTTCAAACCCAAACCGGTGCCGCCATACTGGCGTGTATCGCTGATACTGGCTTGGCTGAAGGCTTTGAACAGGCGCTGGTGGTAGTCGGGCGACAGCCCGATCCCCGTGTCACTGACAGTGACTTTCAGAACGACGCGCCATGTCGTCTCATCGCCTTCCTTTTCGGTCATCGAGCTCCGCTCTTGAATGTCTTCCAGCATTACCCGGACGATGATATCGCCCTGCTGGGTGAACTTGATGGCGTTGTGAACCAGGTTCGTCAGGACTTGCTTGATGCGTAACGGATCCCCCTGAAGTTGGGCGGGGACGTCATCATAGACCAGACCGAGCAGGTGCAGGTCTTTTTCGTGTGCCTGGGGCGCCTGAAGGCCGAGAACGTCATCGACCAGCGTGACCATGTCGAGGGTGACCGACTCCAGTTCCAACTTGCCGGCTTCCAGCTTGGAAAAGTCCAGGATATCGTTGATTAGCGACAACAGGCTTTCCGAGGCATTCTGCACATGCCCTAGCCAATCGCGCTGTCTGGCTTCCAGTCGGGAACGGTCGAGGAGTTGGCAAAAGCCGATGATGCCATTGAGGGGAGTGCGAATCTCATGGCTGATGTTGGCCAGGAATTCGGATTTTATCTGATTGGCATCGAGCGCCCGCCGATGAGCCATATCGAGTTCGATATTCTGGATCTCGATGGTTTCCATCGACTCCTGCAACTCTTGGGTGGTTTGCTCTATGTGGCGCTGTGTGTCTTCCTTGGCGTCTTGCTGCCGTCGGGCCAAGGCATTGATCTTGGTCGATAGCTCCGCCAATTCAGCAGGTCCGCTGGCGTCGAGTGGCGTAAAGGGTTCATCCGTATAGAGTCTGGCGAGTGCCTGATGTAACGAGGTTATGAAGCGGGAGATTCGTCGACTGAAGAGATAGACGAAAATGGCGATGGGGACGGCCGTGATGAGAAAGACCAGCCCCATCAAGCTCAGAAAATGGTAAGTCCCCAGAGCCAGGGCGACGGTATCGGCCTCCATTTCGAGCCAGACCGGTGGGGCGTCGTCTTGTGTCGCCAATGGCATGTCCAGTCGCCATGGCGGTCCATCGGTCTCGAGGCGTGTCGATTCGGGAACCGATGCGGCTGGCCGAGCGGGATGTTGTCCGAGCTGCAGCAGTGTCTCTCCATCACCGGTTCTGAGAGAGACTGACTGCACGTCGTCGATGTTCAAGAGCCGTTTGGCCAATGGCCGCAGTTCCGTCTGCAACGCCTCGGTTGGAGCGAGGTCGTCACTGTCATGGCGCGCCAGGATGGCACTCAATGATGGTGCCAGTATGTCGGCATTGCTGATCAGGGATTCACTCAGAGCGCTTCGACGTTGCTGAATGTCATTGAATATGGCCAGGGCGGCTACCAGTATTGCCGCGGCAAGCGGCAAACCCAGTAATAAAGCGATCAAACGGGACTTCAACGACATGCTTCGCCATCCGATACCGGCAATGAAAACGCGTAGTATGCCACCAGGTCGCGGCAGCGCTATCGCTGTTGTCTCATCTTCCACAGCGATATAATTCCGTCAGACGATACCATAAGGATGCTTGTATGGCTTTTCCCACCCTCGAGGATGCGGTCGGCAATACGCCGTTAGTGCGACTAAAGCGCATTACAGCGGGTCGCAACAATACGCTGCTGGCCAAACTGGAAGGCAATAACCCCGCAGGGTCGGTCAAAGACCGACCTGCACTGTCGATGCTAGCCGAAGCCGAGGCGCGCGGTGACATCCAAAACGGCGACACCTTGATCGAGGCGACATCCGGGAATACCGGGATTGCACTTGCCATGGCCGCGGCGATCAAGGGATATCGCATGGTCCTAGTCATGCCGGAGAGTGCCTCCAGCGAACGCAAGCAAGCCATGGCGGCTTATGGTGCCGAACTGGTCACGGTGACCAAGGAATCCGGTATGGAAGGGGCGCGTGATCTAGCCCAGGAGATGATACTCAGGGGCGAGGGTAAACCGCTCGATCAGTTCGCCAATTCCGATAACCCCTTGTCGCATTATCGGACCACGGGGCCTGAGGTCTGGCGGCAGACCAATGGTGACATTACTCACTTCGTGAGTTCCATGGGCACGACGGGGACCATCATGGGGGTGTCTCAGTATCTCAAGGAACAGCGCGACTCGATCCAGATCATCGGTCTACAACCCGAGGATGGTGCCACCATCGCCGGTATACGACGGTGGCCCGAGGCGTACCTCCCATCCATCTTCGATGCGTCGCGTGTCGATCGGGTCGTGGATATCGGACAGGCCGAGGCCGAAACGCACATGCGACGCCTAGCACGTGAGGAAGGTATCCTGGCAGGGGTCTCGTCGGGCGGTGCGCTGGCGGGTGCACTGCGTATCGCCGAAGAAACTGAAAATGCCGTGATCGTCTTCATCGTTTGTGATCGCGGCGATCGTTATCTGTCAACCGGGCTGTACGCCCCGGATCACTGATATGGCCATGTTAGGCAAAAGGCGTCCCGCGCGTAATCCGGACAGGTCACGGACGACGCGGCAGGAGCAGCGCAGTGACGCGGATGAACCGGGAGTGGAGGTGTTACGGCTGGCTCACGATGGTCGTGGTGTGGCGCGCTCCCGGAGTGGCAAGACGATGTTCGTCGAGCGGGCGTTGCCAGGCGAACGCGTATCCATCGCGGTGCACCACGCCCGTCGACGCTATGATGAGGCACATGTACGCGAGATCATGCGCGCCTCGACGGATCGTCAGACGCCGGAATGCGAGTATTTCGGGCGTTGTGGCGGTTGTGATCTGCAGCACATGGTTCTGAGCGCTCAGCGGGAGCACAAGCGTTCCGTGCTGTGTGAGCAACTGGCACGTCATCGGATCGTGCTGGACGATGACCCGATAATGGTGGCGACCGAGGGGTTCGGTTACCGGCGACGGGCCCGTTTAGGGGTCAAGGTCGATGCGACAGGACAGGTTCACTGTGGTTTTCGTGCTGCCGGAAGCCGACATTTGGTCGACATCGCGCATTGCGCCATTCTGGTGCCATCGTTGTCGTCTCTCTTGACGCCCTTGTCGGCGGTACTGTCATCCCTGGAAGCGCCCCATCTTGTTGGCCATGTCGAGTTGCTGGATAGCGAGGCCGGGGGCTGCGTCATCGTCCGCCAGTTACGACCACACCCTGAAGATGAACGTCGCTGGCGCACATGGGCATCGTCTAACGACGTGCACCTGGGCTGGTTAGCCGGCCGTCAGGAGCCCATACTCCAGTGGGCCGGAGGAGTGACGCCCCGGTTGTATTATCGCCTCGCCACTGGCTCGCGGGAGTTGCATATCGGTTTTAAGCCCGGTGATTTCCTGCAGGTGAATGCGGAAGTCAACCAGTGCTTGATCGATACCGTCATTCATTGGGTGAGACCGTTCATCACCGGTGGAGACGTCCTCGACCTGTTTGCCGGTGTCGGTAATTTCAGCTTGGCGATGGCCGTGGACGCGGCAAGCGTGACCGGGGTGGAAGGTAGTGCGGCCATGGTGGAGCGACTAGCCGACAATGCGCGTCACAATGCACTGGATAATGTCATTTCGCATCAAGGGGATCTGATGCAGACCGTGGATGTCGACAGGCTGTTGGCAGCGTCATGCTGGGATCTGGTGATCCTGGACCCGCCACGCGGGGGAGCCGACATACTGTGTCAGGCTCTTGCCGAGCGCCAACCCAAGCGTATCCTGTACATCTCATGCGATCCGGCGACGTTGGCTCGCGATGCGGCATGCCTTGTGCAAGGTGGATACCGCATCACGGCAAGCGCCATCGCCGATATGTTTTCCCAGACCGCGCATCTGGAATCGGCATTGTTGTTCGAAACGGTTCACGCTCGGCCATAAGGAAGGAGGGAACCACCGCAATGGTGAAAGTGCGCGAAGATCAGCCATTGACCGAATCGGGGGCAGTCGATATCGAGCAATGGCTGGAGCGATTGCAGGAGGACGTCTGCCTGCGCGATGTCGCGCAGATGCGCCAAGCGTGCGAGATGGCCGATCGGGTGGCGCGCGAAGCAGAGCAACCGCACAAGGCATGGTTGAACGAAGGCTCGAGTTTTCGCATGGGGCTGGAAATGGCCGATATCCTGGGCGAGCTCAAGCTGGACCAGGAGACATTGGAAGCTGCGGTATTGTACCGGGCGGTTCGTGAAGGCCAGACCGACGTTGCCACGATCACCAAGCAGTTCGGCACGGAAGTGGCCGACTTGATCGAGGGCGTCTTGCACATGGCTGCGATCAGTCCGCAGCAGGCACCTAGCGAAAGCCTGTCACAGCACAATCAGCAGGAAAACCTGCGCAAGATGCTGGTCACGATGATCGACGACGTGCGCGTGGCCTTGATCAAGATCGCCGAACGAACCTGTGCCTTGCGGCAGGTCAAGGATACGACCCGTGACAAGCGACTGCGCGTTGCGCGAGAGGTTTTCGATATATATGCCCCACTCGCCCATCGTCTGGGTATCGGTCATTTGAAATGGGAGCTCGAGGATCTCTCATTTCGATACCTGCATGAGTCCGAGTACAAATCCATTGCACATCAACTGGCCGAGAAGCGGTTGGCTCGTGATCGCTATATCCATGATGTGGTGGAGACGCTAAAGGGACTGCTGGTGGCACAAGGCATCTCCCGTTGTGACGTCGACGGACGCGCTAAGCACATCTATTCGATCTGGCGCAAGATGAAGCGCAAGGGGATCGACTTTTCTCAAGTCTATGATGTTCGCGCCGTGCGTATTCTGGTTCCCGAAGTGGCCGATTGCTACACCGCGTTAGGCATCGTGCATTCGCAATGGCATCACGTGCCTCGCGAATTCGATGATTATATCGCCAACCCCAAGAAGAATGGCTATCAATCGCTGCATACGGCGGTACTGGGGCCGGAAAACAAGGTGCTGGAGATCCAGATACGCACCTTTGCCATGCATGAGGAAGCCGAGCTCGGTGTCTGTGCACACTGGCGTTACAAAGGCCACGACACCGGTACCAAGAGCCGAGGCTATGAAGAGAAAATCGCCTGGCTGCGTCAGGTCCTCGAATGGCAAGAGGAAGTCGGCGATGTCGGCAACCTGAGCGAAGGGCTGAACAGTGATGTCGCACCTGATCGTATCTATGTCTTCACCCCGGATGGGCATGTCATCGATATGCCCAAGCAGGCGACTCCTATCGATTTCGCGTACCGGGTGCATACGGAAATCGGTCATCGTTGCCGTGGCGCCAAGGTGAATGGGCGTATCGTGCCTCTTACCTACCGGTTGGACACTGGGCAGCAGGTCGAGATACTGACAGCCACCAAGGGCGGACCCAGCCGTGACTGGCTGAATCCGTCATTGGGCTTCGTCCAGACCTCCCGGGCTCGTGCCAAGATCCAGGCCTGGTTCAAGCAACAGGCACGCGATCAGAATCTGGAGGAAGGCAAGGCCCTGTTCGACAAGGAGATGAAACGTCTCGACATCGAGGATATGGACCTTGATGCGCTGGCCCGCCAGGTCAATTACACCACGCCCAATGATATGTACGCGGCGTTGGGTGCGGGGGACCTGCGGGTGGGGCAAGTATTGCACCAGGCGCAACAGCTGTTTGGTGAAACGGATGATCAGGAACAGTTGGATCGACTGCTGGCCAAGCCGAGACGAATGCCCAGCAAGGAGTCCAGCGATGGTATCACCGTGCTGGGAGTCGGTAACCTCAAGACCAGCATGGCCAACTGTTGTCACCCCGTTCCGGGGGAAGCCATCGTTGGTTTCATCACGCAAGGTCGCGGCGTGACCATTCATCGTCAGGATTGTCCCAACCTGCTGCAGTTACGTGTCGATGAGCCTAAACGGATCGTGGATGTCGAGTGGGGAGAGAAAGCGCAAACGCAATATCCGGTCGATATCCAGGTCGAGGCATGGGACCGCTCCGGGTTGTTACGCGACGTGACCAATGTACTCAGCAATGACAAGGTCAATGTATTGTCGGTCAATACGCTGACCAACCAGGACGACGGCATTGCCTGCATGACCATCACCGTGGAAGTCGATGGGCTCGAGACATTGGGGCGACTGTTTTCACGTATTCAGCAACTGCCCAATGTCACCGACGTCAAACGGCTACGTACGGGTGGAGGCGGCAAAAAGTCTCGCAAGCCCACCAAGACTGGAAAAGGACAGTAGGCATGAGCGGAAATCGCTATCGACTCGACGATTTGCTGACCCTGATGTCGGTACTGCGTGATGAGCAACAAGGCTGTCCCTGGGACGTGAAACAGAACTGGGACAGTATCGTGCCGCATACGCTCGAGGAAGCCTACGAAGTGGCCGATGCCATCGAACGGCGCGCTTTCGATGAGTTGCCGGGGGAGTTGGGTGATCTACTGTTCCAGGTGGTGTATTACAGTCAGTTCGCCAGCGAGGAGGCGCGCTTCGACTTCCATGACGTCGTGCATGACGTGACCGTCAAGATGGTGCGACGACATCCGCATGTCTTTCCCGATGGCATATTGTCATCACGCCGAATGGACACCCCGGCAGCAGAAGTGACCACCTCTCGGGTCAAACATCGGTGGGAATCTCTCAAGGCCGAAGAACGCGCCCAACGAGAAGCGACTTCTGTGCTGGATGATGTGCCACGAACGCTGCCGGCGCTGTCGCGAGCCGCAAAACTGTCCAAGCGGGCCGCGACGGTAGGTTTCGATTGGCCGGATAGCCAGGGAGTATTCGACAAGATTCGCGAAGAGTTGGCCGAGGTCGAGGAGGCAATGGCGGCAGGACATCATGATCAGGCTTGCGAGGAAGTCGGTGATCTGCTGTTTGCTGTCGTCAATCTGTCACGAACGCTCAAGGCCGATCCTGAACGTTGCCTGCGCGATACCAATGCCAAATTCGAGTACCGGTTTCGGTATCTGGAATCCGTCCTGCAGGCTGAGGGGCTACAGCCTGGCGAGGTCAGCCTGGAACGTATGGAACGGCACTGGCAAGCGGCCAAACGACAGTCATCCAACACCGATATCCCTCGCACGCAGGACAACGTCACTCAAGAGGAGGGGACGAAGTGAGTCACGATCTTCACGAGTCATTGCGGGACAATGTGCGCGTGCTGGGCGATAGCCTGGGACGTACCATTGCCGACGATCAAGGCGAAGCCTTCGTCGATAAGATTGAAGCCATTCGAGCCTATGCCAAAGAGGGACGTCAGGGGGAGCCCGAAGGAAGGCAAGCCCTGATCGAGTATTTGCGCCGACTGGAGGACCGGGATTTGCTGCCCGTTACGCGGGCCTTCAACCAGTTCCTGAATCTGGCCAACATCGCCGAGCAGCATTATCGTGCCCGCTTCCGTCGAGTCGAGGATTACAAGCCGGGATCGCAGCCGGCGCTGGGTGAATTGCTGGAGAGGGCCAAGAACAAAGGATACGCATCAAGGAAGCTCGTCGAGACGCTGGCCGGGATGCGAGTGGATCTTGTCTTGACGGCCCATCCCACTGAAGTCATCCGGCGGACGCTGATCCAGAAATACGACGCCATCGATGATTGCCTGACGGCGATCGAAGGAGCGGCGGAGTCACCGGAGAAAGCCAACCGGGCTCATGGTCGGCTGGAAGAGTTGATCAGTCAGGCATGGCATACCGATGAGATTCGCCACGAGCGTCCGACGCCGGTGGATGAAGCCAAATGGGGGTTCGCCGTCATAGAGAACTCGCTGTGGCAGGCGGTGCCGGATTTTCACCGTGATCTCGACAACCTGCTGCTCGATGCGGCCGGCGAACGTTTACCCCTGGATGCTGCGCCACTGCGCTTCGCATCCTGGATGGGGGGGGATCGTGACGGCAATCCGAACGTGACGGCCGATGTCACCAGTGAAGTCTTGCTGCTCGGTCGCTGGATGGCGGCCGATCTGTATCTGCGTGATCTCGAGCAACTCAAGGCTGAACTGTCTATGTGGCGAGCCAACAGCGCCTTGCGTGCCGAGGTCGGCGACGAAGCCGAACCGTATCGAGCGCTACTCAAGCGTCTGGCCGCTCGTGTCGAGGCCACGCGTGACTGGGCCAAGGCCTGCCTGGATGGCCAACCCTATGAAGGAGGCCCGATCATTGAGCATCGCGACCAACTCTATGCACCTCTATTGACCTGCTATCGCTCTCTCTGCGATGTAGGGCTGGATACTATCGCCAATGGCATCCTGCTCGATACATTGCGCCGTGTCGCTGTGTTCGGCGTTACGTTGACGCGTCTCGATATTCGGCAGGATGCGGCGCGCCATAGCCAGGTATTCGAAGAACTGACCGAATTTCTCGGCATTGGCCATTATCGCGACTGGAGTGAATTACAGCGTCAGGAATTCCTGTTGCAGGAGCTCGAGTCGGCGCGTCCACTGATTCCGCGGCGTTGGGAGTGTTCCACCGAGACCCGCGAGGTGCTCGACACCTTCCGCGTGATCGCACGTGAACAGAGCGAAGCATTGGGAACCTATGTCATCTCGATGGCGGCACAGCCTTCCGATGTCCTGGCGGTAGCGCTGCTGATGAAGGAGGTCGGTGGCGACGTGCGTCTGCCGATTGCGCCGTTGTTCGAAACACTCGACGATCTTAACCGGTCCGGCGATGTCATTGACCGCTTGCTGGCGCTACCCGGTTACCGACGGCTGGTGGGCGATGCTCAGGAAGTGATGATCGGCTATTCGGACTCGGCCAAGGATGCCGGCCAACTGGCAGCGGCCTGGGCCCAATACCGGGCACAGGAAACACTGGTCGATATCTGTCATGCCCACGGCGTCGGTCTGACGCTGTTCCATGGCCGAGGCGGCACGGTAGGCCGCGGTGGCGGGCCGGCTCATGCCGCCATTTTGTCCCAGCCGCCGGGGTCGGTGAATGGCAGTCTGCGGGTGACCGAGCAGGGCGAAATGATACGTTTCAAGTTCGGTCAGCCCGATATCGCACTGCGGTCGATGGAAATCTATGCGTGTGCCGTGCTGGAAGCGACTCTGTTGCCACCTCCGGCGCCCAAACCAGAATGGCGTGAAGAGATGGATCATCTCGCTGAGGTCGCTCATCGGGGATATGTCGGTGTCGTACGGGAGAACTCGGATTTCGTGCCCTACTTTCGTGCTGTCACACCGGAGAGTGCCTTGGGCCGTTTGCCGCTCGGCTCACGACCGACCAAACGGCGTCAGGACGGTGGCGTCGAAACGTTGCGAGCGATTCCCTGGATTTTCGCCTGGACCCAGACGCGCTTGATGCTGCCGGCCTGGTTGGGCAGCGGAGAAGCGTTCAACGCACGGCTGGAAGAAGCAGGCGGCCTGGAGCGGTTGCGGGAAATGCGTGCCGAGTGGCCGTTCTTCGGTACCTATCTCGACATGCTCGAAATGCTGTCGGCCAAGGCGGATGTGGATATCGCCGCTTACTATGAGCGTCGTCTGGTCGATGAGCCATCCTTGCTGGAACTGGGGAGCGAATTGCGCAACCGGTTTACGCGTTTGCAGACAGCCTTGCTGGAGATCCTCGATCAGCAGGAATTGCTCGAGAATACACCACTGATTCGCCAGGCTATCGAAGTACGCAACCCGTACATCGATCCATTACATGGTTTGCAGGCGGAACTGTTGCAGCGCAACCGGGATGCCGATGGCGCCATCAGTCACGAGTTGTCTCGCGCACTGATGGTGACCATGGCGGGGATCGCTGCCGGGCTGCGCAACACGGGCTGACGTGGTGACGGTTTGGCAGCCTACAGTTCGCGGCCGAGAATGACCTGGCAGATTTCGGCAAATGTCCGGGCTTCCGGCAACTGGGGGAGTTCGATATCCAGTGCACGTCCAATGTCGGCGGCCGAGACGAGCCCCCGCAGACGCTGTCCCTTGGCCGTATCGTGTTCGATGATCAGCAGGTGTTGGTCGCCATGGGTCTGCAACGCTCTGATCAGGTCCCCGATCGTCATGGCGTCGAGCTGGTTCAAGGACAGGCCGTGGAGATTGCTGCAGGATGTCTGCACCATCCCGACCGTGACTTCGTGACGGGGAATGTCGAACCGTTGCATGGCCTGAGTGATACGACGTCCACCGATCAGGTCCCGGGAATTGACAACACCGTTGCACTCCCCGGCACCGTCGACGACCAGCAAGAGACGAACGCCACTGGCTTTCATGATTTCCTGGGCATAGCGGGTCGGTGTGTTGGCCGGCACCGTCAGCGCCGGAGACAGCGAGAAATCGGTCAGGATGCTGCGTGCGGGACTATCGGCTGAGAGGTTGGTACGCGTCGCGGGGCGGCGGATGGAAAGTGAGCCGTGCAGTGATTCCAGCGAGGGTAGAGAGCGTGTCATGACATTCATCGGGTACCTCCAATAAGGTGAACGATGTCAGTGGGCGGACCGCGTGTTGTGACCGCTGTGTGTCCGATATGAGTCAGTATTTCATGCTTTCCTTAACACAGGCTTAAGCCTCGAAGGGCATGGCCAGCGGCATCGCAAACCTCTACCGGACTCGGCGGAATGTCGCAGAATAATGAGGGAGTGACATGCGGGTATTGCTGGTTGAGGACGACCCCTTGTTGGGCGATGGCATAAAATCGGCGTTGTTGCGTGAGGGGTATGCCGTCGATTGGATGACGCATGGATGCGATGCCTTGGCTGCGCTACGCACGGAAGCGTTTTCGCTGGTGGTGCTGGATCTGGGGTTACCGGATATCGATGGCATTGAGGTATTGACCGAGATGCGCCGTCTCAGTGGCCTGCCGATCTTGATCCTGACCGCCCGCGATACCGTCGATGCACGCATTCGTGGGCTCGATTCGGGGGCCGACGACTATGTCATGAAGCCTTTCGATCTGCAGGAGTTGCTGGCCAGGCTGCGAGTGATTACCCGGCGTGCCGAAGGCAGGGCATCGCAGCGGCTCGAGCTGGGCAACCTGTCGATCGATGAAGCGAGTCATCGAGTGATCTGGTACGGGCAGGAAATCAGTTTGGGGCGGCGTGAGTTTGCCTTGCTGCTGGAGTTGGCGCGGCATCACGACCAGGTGTTGCCCCGTCCGCGACTGGAGAGTCTTCTCTATGGATGGGGCGAAGAACTTGAATCCAATGCCCTGGAAGTGCATGTACATCACTTGCGCAAGAAACTTGGCAAATCGTTGATCGTGACCGTTCGCGGTATCGGTTATCGCTTGGATAGCCAGGCGACATGATTTCTATTCAGCGCTATCTCTCCCGTACCCTGGCATTGGTCTTCGTGATCGTGACGTTGGTGACCGTAACCGCTGCCTATGTGATCACCGACCATGAACTGGAGAACATGCTCGATGCCGAACTGGGATTGAGCGGTCGAATCGTCTCGGGGCTACTGGCTCCCGGCATGACGTCGGACGATCTCGCCCCTATCGTCGAACGGTTGCACCAGCCGGACCAGCCCGCCAGATTTTACCGCGATGGCGAAGAGCAACCGACCTCCCGGGAACAGGCCACGCTCTATCACCATGAGGAGCGCAAATTGGCCATCGGCATTTGGGAGGATGGCGGCGAGCCACGTCTACATGGCGGCGGCTGGCATGCGTCGCCTCCGCCCCCTCCCGCGAGTGAAGGTTACGAATGGCTGACTCATGAAGGCAGCGAGTGGCGGGTACTCAGCCTTTTCGATGCCGAGAGCGGCTTTTGGCTGCGTATCGGTATTCGCCAGGATTTCCAGCAGGCGCTGGTGGCGCGGGTGACGCTCAATCACCTGATACCGATGGCCATTCTGTTGCCGCTGCTGCTATGGATCATGACGCGCATCATTCGGCGCGGCTTGCGCCCCATTACGACACTTTCCAACCAGGTGCAGGCACGCAATGCGCGGGATATGAGCACGATCCAGACAGTGGTGCCCGGCGAACTGCGGGCGCTCAGGGACTCGGTCAATGGTTTCATCATTCGTCTCGAAGCGGCTCTGGAACGAGAGCGGCGCTTCACGGCCGATGCTGCGCACGAGCTTCGCACACCGCTAGCCGCACTGAAGATCCAGCTGGACAATGCCATTGCCGGTGAACATGACGCCTTGCACAAGGCATATGGCGGAATTGAACGGTTGCAACGCGTGGTGGAGCAATTGTTGACCCTGGCACGGCTGGATAGCCATGACGGGAGACCGCTTACGTCGGTCGATTTGCCGGCACTGGTCATGGAGTTGGCGGCTGAACTCTGGCCGCTGGCGGAAGCGCATGATCAGACGCTGCAGGTAGCCGATTCACCACGTCTGACCGTGCAGGGAGATGTAACCGAGCTGGGCATCCTGATACGCAACCTGCTCGACAACGCCCTGCGATATACGCCGGCGGGAGGCACCGTCGAGGTGGTGTGGGGTGAGGATCAGGGGCACCCCTGGCTGGCAATTCGTGACACCGGTCCGGGGATACCGGAGGCGTTGCTGGAGGCCGTGACCGAGCGCTTTCGGCGCGTATCCAGGCAACGCATCCAGGGCAGCGGCCTGGGATTATCCATCGTCGTCGAATTGGCCAGACGACAACGCGTTCGTCTGAGTCTCGGCAATCGGGAGCGGGGAGGACTCGAAGCCCGTCTGGACTGGGTGCCTCAGCAGGCTCAATGAATATCCTGCGCCCCGCCGTGCGGCTCGTCGTGCAAGCATAGTTGGTGATCGCTGAGCACTTCGATGACTCGGCATTCATCCACGGAGCCGCCCTGGCATTGTGTCACCATGCGGCGCAATTCATCGCGAAGCGCCGCGAGCCTCGCCAGGCGCGCCTCGACCTCGCGCAGATGGTGTCTCGCCAGGGCATCGGCTTCATCACAGGGCATGTCCGGATGGTCGGCCATCTCGAGCAATTCGCGGACCGACTCCACGGAAAAGCCAAAATCGCGAGCATGACGAATGAATGTCAAGCGTTTGACGGCATCCTCGCCATAGCGACGCTGATTCCCCTCGTTTCGTATGGCCGCAGGTAACAGGCCGATCTGTTCATAGTAGCGTATCGTTTGTACCTTGCATTGGGCCCGCTCGGCGAGTGTGCCGATACTCATGCCGGATGAGGTGACGTTCGACATTGGCGTATCTCCTCGGCTTCGACCTCTCCACTTGAACCTCTAGTGACTATAGGAATTATGCTGCGCTTAACACCTAGGCAAAGGCAAGGGCTCAGGAGTGTCTACCAATGGCGAATGTATCGCACGAGGCCTCGACTCAGGAGGTTATCAGGTTCCGTGTGGAAGGCATGGATTGTCCGGGATGCGCGACAAAAATCGAAACCGCCGTGTCGAGAATCGCCGGGGTCAGTGATGTCTCTGCCAATGTGACGGCCGGTACCGTCATTGTCACCCCAACCGTCAGTCGACCGGCCAATCACACCATAGTCGAGGCCATTCGGGGGCTCGGGTACGGCGTCATATCGGATCAGGAGCAGCGGGAGCGTCAGGCCAACCCGACGGCATCACGCTGGTGGCAGACGGCTAAAGGACGTTTAGTGCTGGCGAGCGGTTTGCTACTGGTCATCGCGGTCGTACTGGAGTGGCTGCTGCCCGTTCTGGGGCGTTGGCCATTCGTCGTGGCAACCCTGGTCGGTCTGGTACCGATCGCCAAAGCCGCCTGGCAGTCCCTGCGGCTGGGGAACGTGTTTACCATTGAAGCCTTGATGAGCGTAGCCGCATTGGGTGCATTGCTCATCGATGCTGCGGCCGAAGCGGCCGTGGTGGTTTTCCTGTTCGCGGTCGGCGAGTTGCTGGAAGGCGTCGCTTCCTCACGTGCTCGTCGCAGTATTTCCGCCTTGGCCGATCTTACGCCATCGACGGCTCGGTTACTGGACTCGGGGGAGGTACGTGACGTTGCCGCCGACTCGTTGGTACCTGGCGATCGCGTCGTCGTCCGTCCCGGTGACCGGATGCCTTGTGACGGCAGTATTCTCGAAGGAGCGTCCAGTCTCGATGAATCGCCGGTCAGCGGCGAATCCGTGCCCTGCGAAAAGCGGCCGGGAGATGACGTCTTCGCGGGCACTGTCAACCTGGGGGCGGTACTTACGGTCGAAGTGACGCGAAGCGCTACGGACAATACGATCGCTAGAATCATTCGCCTTGTAGAAGAGGCACAAGACGCCAAAGCGCCGGTCGCTCGATTCATTGACCGGTTTGCGCGTTATTACATGCCGGCCGTGGTGGGTGTTGCCGTGCTCGTTGCCATCGTGCCCCCCTGGGTCGTGGGGCTGGCCTGGTCCGAGTCCGTGTATCGGGCACTGGCACTGTTGTTGATCGCTTGCCCCTGCGCCCTGGTGATATCGACCCCGGCAGCCATCGCTGCGGGGCTCTCTTCCGGGGCTCGTCGAGGTTTGTTGATCAAGGGCGGAGCGGTTCTGGAAATGCTCGGAACGCTAAAGATCGTGGCTCTGGACAAGACCGGCACATTGACCGAGGGCACACCTCAGGTAACGGATATCTGCGGGTTTTCGGTCAGTGATGACGAGGTACTGCGTCTGGCAGCCGCGCTGGAGCGTGACAGCAGCCATCCGATAGCTACCGCCATTGTCGATCGGGCTGGTGAGGAGACGGTCGACGTACCTGCTGTACAGGAGGCTCATGCGCTGTCCGAGCATGGTGTGGGCGGCCGTGTCGAGGGGCGAGACTTACGCTTGATCAGTCCTCAGATGGCCAAGGAAATTCTCCGCTCGCATGCGGTGATAAGCGAACGCCTCACCCAACTGGAAAGTGCCGGAAAATCCGTGACCGTGCTGTTGGACGGAGAGCAGCCGATTGGGGCCATCGCCGTACGTGACGAACCACGCGAGGATGCGGGTGAAGGGCTAGCGGCGCTGTCCCGATTAGGTCTGAGGGTCGTCATGCTGACAGGAGACAATCCACGAACGGCAGCGGCGATCGGAGGAGCCTTGGGTATCGAAACGCATGCCGGTTTGCTGCCGGAAGACAAGGCCCGGCGGATAGATGAATGGCAAGCCGCCGGTCGTGGGCCGATCGGAAAGGTGGGGGATGGCATCAATGATGCGCCTGCACTGGCGGCGGCGGACGTGGGGATCGCCATGGGGGGGGGAACCGACGTGGCTCTGGAAACGGCCGATGCTGCACTGCTCCGCAACCGGGTTGGCGGTATCGCCGAACTGGTCGGCCTGTCTCGCGCCACGCTACGCAATGTGAAGACCAATGTCGCTCTGGCACTGGGCTTCAAGGCGATCTTTCTGGTTACCACGATGCTCGGCATAACGGGCATGTGGATCGCCGTCATGGCCGATACTGGCGCCACCGTCCTGGTGACGCTCAATGCCATGCGGTTATTGGCCTATCGCTTCGAGACTACAGCGTCATGAAGGGCGACGCTTCCCGGTCCGTGAAGCTTTTGACTTCATAGGGTTCTTCCTGGATGCCAGGCATGCCGGGCGTCCCTATGGGCATGCCTGCCAGGCTGATGCCATCGATATCCGGCATTGTCTCGAACAGCTTGTCGATAGCGGCGAATGGCACATGGCCTTCGATGACGTAGCTCCCCATCTCCATGGTGTGGCAAGCACCTTCTCCGTAAGGCAATCCTGCCTGTTGTTTGATCTGATGCAGATTGTCGGTATCGATCACTTCGACGTCGATGCCTTTTGACTCGAGGTGGTCGGCATAACCGTCGCAGCAGCCGCATGCTGGTGACTTGTATAGCTTGGCTTCGTCAGGCACGGCATCGGCATGTGCCTGAAGCGCACCAATGGACACGACCGTCGACGCCAAGAGCGCCGTGAATCTCGCTGTCATGATTCCCCCATGTACATGAGCGTCCCGTACCCTGGCGGGTACGGGACGGACTATCCAACAAGACGGCTTATCGAGCCATCGCGCCATCGACGATCACGATGGTTGTTTGACCGTACGCAAATACGGCTTGAGTGTCTTGTAGCCTTCCGGGTATTTCTTCTGCGCTTCTTCGTCGCTGACCGACGGGGGAATGATGACATCTTCCCCTGGTTGCCAGTTAACCGGCGTGGCCACAGTGTGCTTGGCCGTTAACTGAACGGAATCCAGCAGACGCAACACCTCGTTGAAATCGCGCCCGGACGTCATGGGATAGACGAGCATCGCCTTGACCTTCTTGTCCGGACCGATGAGGAAGACCGATCGTACGGTCGCGTTATCCGCCGGGGTACGCCCCTCCGCACTGCCATCAAGATCGGCCGGCAACATGTCATAAAGCTTGGCGACTTCCAGTTGGCTGTCGCCGATCATGGGATAGTTGGGGGCGGTCCCTTGCGTTTCCTCGATATCCTTCGACCAGGCCGCATGGTTGTCGACGGGATCCACCGACAGGCCGATGATCTTGGTGTTACGCTTGTCGAATTCGGGCTTCAACTTGGCCATATAGCCCAACTCGGTGGTGCACACCGGCGTGAAGTCCTTGGGATGCGAGAAGAGA
The DNA here is from genome assembly GCF_008079445.1 of Aidingimonas lacisalsi. Lineage (GTDB taxonomy): Bacteria > Pseudomonadota > Gammaproteobacteria > Pseudomonadales > Halomonadaceae > Aidingimonas > Aidingimonas lacisalsi. The sequence continues at coordinate 230,403 of NZ_VRYH01000006.1, forward strand.
ACGCACCAGTCGTCACCAATCCATTCGTGGAAATTCAGTTTGCCTTGCGTGGTTTCTGCAGTGAAGTCCGGAGCAGTATCGCCGATTCTAAGGCTCATCGTTAAACCCCCTTGTGTGAGTGGGTGGTCCGGGTGACATGTCGGGTAACCGAGGGGCCAACCCGTGCATGTCTCATTGTCAATACAGCCTGACTATAAACTATTGGGACGCTAGCGGTCGTTAGCAACCCTCGGTGATCGAATTTATCGTGACTGGCGGTCATGGTTTGCGAGTCCGCTGTGAACGTCTGGTGCGCTGCGAATTCGAGTTGGACCGGCGGGCGCGCCGTCGTTTCGATGCCTTGCGGGGTTGGGTGGGTTCGACACCCTGAGCACTGGCCAAGGCATCGCGTACCCGTGTCGCATCGGCGGTGCCCAGCAGTTCACGCACGTCCTCGATCAGTCCCTCCAGAAACCGGGTCGGCGAATCTTCCTGGTTGGCAATGCCCGTCAGGCGTTGCTCCCATATGGCCGTACGTTCTGGTCGGCTGGCTGCCTCCGGCAGTGCACGAATCAATGCGTGACCGGTACGCGTGGCACGCAGGGCGCTGCCCTGGCGGGCCAGATAGCCACGTTCCAGCAGGGTTTCGAGGATACTGGCACGCGTTGCCTCGGTACCCAACCCATCGGTATCGCGCAGCGTGCGTTTGACATCCCGATCCTCGACGTAACGGGCAATGTTCATCATCGCCTTGATCAAACTGGCATCGGTGAATGGGTCCGGTGGACGGGTTTCGCGATCTTCCACATCCTGGCCGGTCACACGGGCCGTTTCGCCCTTCGTCAGTGTGGGGAGAGCGGGAGCGTCGTCACGTGTAGTGAACAGGGGCTTCCAGCCTGGGACGAGGATGTCGCGTCCTTGAGCGTCGAAGGCTTCATCGAGGAGGATGAAGCGAGCCTTGACCTCATTGAATTCCAGCGCTGGGTAGAACTGAGCCAGGACATTGCGCACGATCAACCGGTAGACGTTTGCTTCGACGGTGGTCAATCGGCAGGCATCGACTGGTTTACCGGTGGGGGCGAGGGCGTGGTGCGCACCGACTTTCTTGTCGTTCCAGGCGCGGGAACGGCGATGAAACTCTGCGCTGCCAAGCCAGGCAGTCAGGGTGTCGTCGCCCTGACAGGCGCCATGTAGCGTTGTCCGGGCAGTAGCGAGATGTTGCTCGGGCAAATAACGGCAATCACTGCGCGGGTACGTAATCAGCTTGTGGTGCTCGTAGAGACGTTGGCATGTGTCCAGGACCGCTTTGGCCGAGAGTTTATAGCGTCGGGCGGCATCGACCTGCAAGGCCGACAGTGAGTATGGCAGGGGGGCATTCTGTCGGCGGTGCTGCGTGTCGAGCTCGGTCAACCGACCGCTGGCCCCCGGGAGTCGGGAGGCCAGGGCATCGGCCGGACCTCTTTTCAGCAAGCGCCCCTGATCATCCAGGGAATGGTCAGCCCCGGGTTGCCACCAGGCGCGGAGTTGACCGTGTTCGACGGCCAGGTCCACCCAAAGGACATGGAATGGGTAGGGTTGGAAGGCATTGATTTCGTTGTCGCGGCGTACGACCAAGCCGAGTACCGGGGTCTGTACACGACCGACGGAAAAGACGCCATCATGGCCGGCTTGACGCCCGACCAGCGTCCAGGCCCGTGTCAGGTTGATACCGTATAACCAGTCGGCGCGAGCGCGTGCCTCGGCGGCTCGATGCAACGCTTGAAAGTCGGCATTGTCGCGGAGAGCCGACAGGGCCTTCGCCACGGCCGGCCGGTTGAGGTCGCTGATCAACAAACGTTCGACCGGACCACGCCAGCCCAGATGGTCGATGACTTCCTGGACCAGTAATTGACCCTCTCGGTCAGGATCGCCGGCATGGATGACGCGTGAGGCTTGCTTCAGCCACCGTTGGATGATTTTCAGTTGACCGCGTGCCTTGGCGCGAGGTGTCAGTTGCCACTGGCAGGGAAGAATAGGGAGGTGGTCGAGACGCCACTGCTTGTAAGCCGGATCATAGGCTTCCGGCGGGGACTGTTCCAGCAAATGGCCCAGACACCACGTCACGGTGGTATCGCCGACGCTGATAGCCCCCTCCGAGCGCGTTGCACTTCCCGGAAGCGCATCGGCAATGGCACGGGCCAGACTGGGTTTTTCAGCGATGATCAATCGCATGAGCACTCCCTCGGGTTGAGGTGGATATCTTTACAGTATCCAAGGTCGTTGGCCAGGTGTACTCTCATCGAAAACTGTACAGGTAATGTACTGTTTTACGCCAAGCAAGGAGATGGTCATGCGTGAGCGAGGCAGAACTCGCCGGTTACTCGGGTTGGGTGCCCGAACGGGGGGCGCCATGCTCAAGACTCGCATGGGAGGCGAGACGAACTGGCGTGCTCTGGGAGAGGCGCTGTTCGAGGGGTTGTCTGAGCTCAAGGGACCTGCCATGAAACTGGCGCAGATCATGGCTCAATGGGACGACTTGCTGCCACCGGACCTCGCCGATGAACTGGCCCGACTGCAACGTCAGGCGGCCCCCATGCCATGGTCCCGGATTCGCGCGACACTCGTCGCCGAGTACGGGCCGCTGGATGCAGTATTCGCTCACATCGAGACCACGCCGTTTGCCAGCGCCTCGATGGGCCAGGTTCACAAGGCAACCACCCTTGACGGCGATACGTTGGTGCTCAAGGTACAGTACCCGGGCCTGGTGGATGTGCTGGAGAGCGATCTGGCGCAGGTCAAGCGAATGATGCGTTTGGGGCGCTGGTTGCGCGTGCCGCAGGTTCGTCTGGATGCCTTGTTCGAGGAGCTGGCTGATAGTTTGCGTAATGAGTTGGACTATCGCGCAGAAGCGCAATCATTGGAACGCTATCGGCAGCGGTATGCCGGCCACGACTGGGTGGTGATACCGGCTCCACGCCATGACTTGTGCACGCCACGGGTACTGGCCATGCAGTACATCGACGGCATCCCGTTGCGAGATTTGGAGTCGGAACCGGACGTACGGCGACAAGTCATCGCCGCATCCCTGGCCGACTGGCTGACCGAGGAGCTCTTCACCCATGGTGAACTCCATGCCGATCCGCATGCGGGAAACTTCGCCTGTGATGAACGGAACAGGCTGGTCGTCTATGACCTGGGGGCGGTGATTCCCGTACCGCCAGCTCGGTTGGCGGTCATGCTCGAACTGCTCGACGCCACGCTGGCCAACGATCCCATGGCGATGGAGGCTGCGTTGGTGTCGTTGGGCGGACGCCAGGGAGAAGGCGCCCCGCTGGCGCTCTACCAGGAATCCGCCGAAGCGGTGGCGCCACTGTTCCAACCCGGCGTCCAGGATTTTAGTGATGTCAGGGTGCACCGGCGGTTGCGGGAACTCAGTCCGCGTGTCTGGGCAGCGCTGGATCGGCTACAACCACCTGCCGATACCTTGTTGCTGTCTCGTACCCTCAATGGGCATTACTGGAATCTGGTACGGTTGGGGGCACGGCTGGATATGCAGGCGCGTACGCAGCCGTTGTTGGCATGGGCAAGAAAACGACGGTAAATCACTGTGCTGGGTGAGGCCGGTATCGGCGGCATGGTAGGATGGGGCCGTTTCTGGGCGGAGATTGCGATGCTGGCAGCATGGGTGGAACAATTGTTGGGATTTGCGTCGGGTGCACTCGATGCGATCCGCGACGACGAATATTATCCGGCCTTGATTGCCTGGGCCCGTGAGGACGGCGTGCGGTATATCGGTGGTGATCTGGCCATGGCGCAAGCTCTGGCACCGGAGCTCTGGTCGCAGACGCCGCTGGAACGCCTCGACTTCGCTTGTGAACCGCTGGCACGTCCCGGCAGTCACGAGCCTTGCTGGTGCGACTCCGGCCGGCCGACCCGAGATTGCTGCGGGACGGTGACCCTGCCTGGACCGATTCCCGACCACTTGATGTGGATGCTGTCACTGCGTGAATGGAAGGGAGAAACGCTCAAGGCGGCGCTCCGTAGCGGTCGTGCACCAGCCCAGGCGCTGCTCGAGGCCGGCCTGATCGCTGCGGAAAGCGGTCAGCGTGGCCGCGCACAACAGATGCTCGAAGCGCTGTTCGACCAAAGCGACTGGTCGGCACTGCCCGAACAGTCCGAGCCGGCATTCGAGTTGCTGGTCGACCTCTATCACGAACGTGGCTTTCACCGAAAGCGTACGGCGCTGCTTGATGCCGTTCTCGAACGCGGCCCAATGTTTCTGCGTGGCGTCGCGCTGGAGCGGTTATGCCTGATGCATCTCGACAACGATGATCTGGCTGGCGCCAGGCAAGCGTTCGTGCGTGCACAACAGGCATTGCCCGACTCGCCCACGCTGGCCTATATCGAGGCCATGCTGCTGCTACACGAAGGTAATGTTGAAGAGGCCAAGGAGAGGGCGCGTTTCTGGTTTCGTCGGTTGGCGCGTCAAGGTGAACTCGATCCGGAGCAGCTCGAGTTCCTGGGGGACTTGGCTGACAATCCGGAAGCCACGCTGGCCGAACAAATGGTCAATGCCGAAGAGGACCTGGCGGAACCCCTGGCGGCGCTTCAGGCATTGCTGGAGGTTCTGCCGACGGCGCCGCGTCTGCGATTCCACCACATCAAGGATGGTGAATACGAGTACCAGGCCAGTGAGCGAGAAGCGTCGTTACATGCCGCCTGGTTCGAACATTTTCAGGTACGGGTCGACGAAGAGTCGGCACTGGGTTTCGAGGCGGACCCCTGGCCACATGCCGATACCTGGCTAAGGGAGCTGTGTACGCATCCGGAATGGCTGGACTCACCGCGTGTCCTGCAGGATCTGGCATTAGCGATGACCCGCCGATTCGGTAGTTTGCCTTGGATGGCGCCGAGCCTGTTCGAACCCCTGGCATTGCGTCTCGAACGCTGGCTTGCCCAACTAGCCGACGATGGGGCTACGGATTTTGCCTGGGAACCGGCCGACAATGCGGTCTTGCTACGGGCCGGGCTGGCGCTGGTCGTTGGCATGGAACGTGGCGCACGAGAGCACTCCCGTCGTCTGGCCGAGCACTTGCTGACGCTGGACCGCCACGACCAGCTGGGCCTGAGAGAATTGGTGCTCGATCAATTGTTGCGTGCCGATCGCAATCATCAAGCGCTGGAAGTCAGTGAGCCAACCGGCGACACGCCCCTGTTGGGAGTGATCATGGGGCGGGTTCTGGCGCTGTTTCGGCTCGAGCGGCGCGATGAGGCAAAGGAGGCGCTTGATCAAGCGATGCATATCAACCCATATGTGGTGGATATTCTCTGTGACGAGAGCGTTAAACCCGCGCCTCACACATCCAGTGAGGCGCCGGCCGCCGGCAGCCGCTCGGAGGCATGGCAGTACCGAACCCTGATGCGGGATCAGTGGGCCAATAGCCATGGAGCGTTGGACTGGTTGTCGTCACAGCGTCACGCGCGTAAGCGCTAACTCATGAAGTGCCGGCCTTGGCCGAGGATGCGGGGAGCAATTCCCGGTCACGGTGGACACGCCATGCCAGTATGATGGCCGGAATACCCAGCAGCGATGCCAGTATGAAGAATGCGACGTATCCCTGAGTATCTACCACTATGCCTGAAAAGCCGCCGATGAACTTGCCGGGCAACGTCATCAGCGACGAAAACAGCGCATACTGCGTGGCGGTGTAGGCGCGTGACGTCAGGCTGGACAGAAAAGCGATGAAAACGGTACTGGCCAGACCATTGGAGAGATTGTCACCGACGATGGTCATCACCAGCATGGGCGTATTGGCACCGCTGACGGCCAGAAGCGCGAACAGCAGATTGGTTACGGCCACGATCCCGGCGCCCAGAATCAGTATCGGACCAATCCCATAGCGCGCGACCAGCAGGCCGCCGAGTATACCGCCGCCGATGCTCATGGCGATGCCGAAGACATTGGTCACATTGGCGATGGTGGATAGCGAGAAGCCCAGGTCGATGTAGAGTGGATTGGCCATGGCGGCCATCGACAGGTCACTGATACGAAAGACGGCCACGAACACGAGAAGCCACAGTGCCTTGTGCCGATGACGCGTGAAGAAATCCGTGAAAGGGCAGATGATGGCCCCGATGGCCCAGGCCTGCAGGCGGCGCAGAGGCTTCGGTCTGTCCCGGCTATTGCGGATGAAAGAACGCACACGCGGTTCGTGGATGAGTTGGACCGTCAACGATGAGCGTTGCGGTTCCGGCCGCACCAGAGCCGTGAGCGCCCCGACTCCGACCAGGGCCGCCATGCTTAGATAGGCTACCTCCCACGAGACCAGGTCCGCGATGTAGAGTGCCCCGGCTCCGGCGGCCAACAGCCCGCTACGGTAGCCAATGATATAGGTCGATGCCATGGCAGCCTGGACATCGTCTTCCGCCGACTCGATCCGGAAGGCATCGATGGTGATGTCTTGTGTCGCAGAGCCGAAGGCGACCAGCAAGGCGAAGATAGCGACCAGCGTCAGATTCAAGTGGGCCTCGAGACTCGAGAGGCCGATCAGGCCGGCAGCGATCATGGCCTGGGCGCACAGCATCCAGCCGCGCCTTTGCCCGAAAACGCGGGTCATGATCGGTAGCGCCAGACGGTCGACCACGGGGGCCCAGAAAAACTTGATCGAGTAGAGAATGCCGATCCAGGAGAAAAAACCGATGGCGGCGACTTCTACATCGCTGCTGCGCAGCCAGGCCGATAGGGTGGAGAATACCAACAGGAAGGGAAGACCGGCCGAGAATCCCAGAAAGAGCATGGTGATGACGGGGGGGCGCAAGTAGATGACCAATGCTTCACGCCAACTTCGTTGGGCAGTAGGCCTCATAAAGAAACTCCCGAGTCTGAAGACGGAGGCAAGCGCACACCGGCGCGAGGCAATGGTAAACTAGCCAGATAGCGCTTGATAGCTTGTCTGCAACATCAATCTCTTGCCCCATCTGTGCCGGGGCCCATGGATCGACAGTGGAGAAACGGCATCATGCACGACCCTGAAACGAGTGTGTCCGAAGCCGATGCACGCCCCCGTTGGTATGTCATTCAATGCAAAGGTGGAGAATCCTTCCGTGCCACGGAGCACCTCGATAATCAGGGGTATGACGTTTTCCATCCGGTATTGGAAGTGCAGAAGAAACGCCGACAGAAACTGACATGGATTGCCGAGCCGCTGTTTCCGTACTACCTGTTCATCCGCCTGGACAGATTGGCCAGCAATTGGCGACCGATTCGTTCCACGCGCGGCGTGTTGAAACTCTTGACGTTCGGTGACGAGCCGCTAGCGGTGGATGATGCCTTGGTCGACATGCTACGCGAACATCCGGCGGGAACCTGGGGCGAAGATGCCAACGTCTATTTCCGTGCCGGTGATGCCGTGGAAATCACGGAAGGGCCATTCCGGGATCTGCAGGCGGTGTTTCAGTCGCAGAAGGGGGAAGAGCGCGCGATCGTGCTACTCAACATGCTCCACAAGCAGCAGCGCCTGGAAATGCCCATTTCTCAGTTACGGCGACGATGAAGGAGTACGACTTCTCGCACTCTTGATGCAGATCAACGCGGCGTCTTCCGTCGTGTCGTAGAGTGCGAACTGGACATAGCCTAATGTGTCCAGTGTTGTCAGGGGAGGGGGCAATGCCCCGTTTCGCCGGCCTTTCGGGGCCGGTTTTTTCGTGTCCGGGAGATGGCACGGGGAGCTACTCTGTCAGGCGGTTGGTCAATCGTTCCTGAAAGGCAGCGATCGATTCGGGCCGGGCCAGGTAGTAGCCTTGAATGAGATCGACATGGTATGTCTCGAGAAATTCCAACTGACACGGTTTTTCCACGCCCTCGGCGACGAGGTGTAGCCCTAGTGCCTTGCCCATGGCGATAATCGAGCGCGCCAGGGGAACGTCATCCTGTTGTTGCAGCGGGTCGATGAAGACCTTGTCGAGCTTGATCTCATCGACTTGAAACTCCTGCAAATAGCGAAGTGATGAATACCCCGTGCCGAAATCGTCGAGCGAAAGCTTGATCCCCAGACGACGTAGGGCCTGGAGTTTATTGGCGACTCCTGGTGTCACCAGAAGTGATTCGACCACCTCGAGCACGAGACGTTGAGGGGCCAATTGATACTCCTGCAGTAGTGAGGCGGTGCGGGCCGCGAAATCATCGTCGCGGAGTTGATGGACCGACACATTGACGGAAAGCCGCATTGCACTGTGCTTGAGAGGACCGGCTAGTAATATGGCGGCTTGTTCCAGCACCCAATAGCCGATGGGTCGAATCAGGCCGGAGCGCTCTGCAACACCGATGAAGTCCCCGGGAGACAACAAGCCTTGTCGTGGATGCTGCCAGCGTATCAGCGCCTCGGCGCCTCTCAGCTCGCCGTGCACATTGAACTGCGGTTGCAGATAAAGGCGAAATTGAGCGTCGTTGAGCGCATCGCGTAACTCCCGTTCGAGACGATTGTGTTCGCGTTGCCATTCGCTCAACTCGCTATTGTAGAACGCCAGAAAATGGCGTGTGTCGGCACGTGCTTTCTTGAGCGCCAATTCGGCACGTTGCAGTAACTGGTCGGTATTGCGTGAGTCGTCGGGATAACTGGCAATGCCCATGGCGAACTGCAGGCTGACAGGATGCCTATCGCCGACCCAACTGTGGGCATTGAGTGTGGTGAGAAGGTCGATGCCCGATGTCTGTAGATGACTACGGGATTTAGCCGGTATCAGGATGACGATGCGGTTGGATGGCAGCCGCGCCATTTCGAGAGACGAGCCACACTGATGGACCCACCGGCGGAGCTCGGTCGCGACTTGATACAATGCTTCGTCGCCCGCTGGTTGACCAAGGGTCTCGTTGACATGGCTGAGACCGCCAATGCGGAGCACGCCAAGATGGAAACTGCCCTTCGACAGGTAATGTTCCAGACTGGCATCGAGGCCTCGCAATGTCGGTAAATGGGTGACTTCGTCGTAGTGTATCTGGCGATACAGGTCGCGTTCCGCCGCCTGACGGCGCAGTGATTCGGAAAATTGGGACAGTAGACCGGACACCGCCATCAAGCAGCTGACATCCTCGGCACGCCATTGCCTTGGCTGCTGGGACTCACAGCAGAGGATGCCGCGTAACTCGCCGCCGACGAAAATGCCCACGTCGAGCATGGAAGCGATGCCGAATGTCTGTAGGTAGTGCGAGAGTTCCTGCAGTCTGGGATCCTTGGGAGCATCGTCGGCTGTCAGGCTTGGCGCATTCTGCAACGCCTGCATGTAGTCGGAAATCTGGCGTGTATCGAGAGACTCGCCAATCAGTTTCGGGGTCAGGCTGGCATGACAGCTCATGACGTTACTGCCTTCATCGAGCAGCCAGATGCTGAGGGATTCGGCATCGACGAGCTGTGAGGTCGATTGCAGGAGAACATTGAAAAAGTGGGTTTCGCTGACGTTTTGTTGATGCAGTTCGCGTAATTCTCGCCAGGCTTGCTGCTGGTCCGCCAGACGTTGCTGGGTATCCAGCATCTCGTTGATGATGGCTAGTCCAGCTTGTGACTGACGGGAGAAACGCTTAAAGGACCATGCGCTTAACCCACCGATCAGGAGTAGGGGGATGAGTAGCAGCCACGGCCATCGTGTCCACAAGGCGACGAGGATCAGTACAATAGCGACCGATGATATGCCATACCACCAATATCCGTGGCGCCGATAGCGATGGCTCATCGAGCGCCACTTGTCCATGACCGAGCGACTCATGTCCGGCTGTTAGTCCCTGAATGGAATACGGCATTGTGCAGTATCGATCATTCTAGCCGGGCGGACACCATCAGTCATGGGCAAAATTGCGTGCGTATCAACGCTGCGAGCCAGGAGAGTCGAGGGTACCTTCGCGTGGCCGTCAGCGCTTCAACGCGTTACGCAGGAATTCGACGATGGAGTCAGCCGGAACCATGGTGGCATCGCTATCGCGACGTCCCTTGTACTCGAGCTCACCCTTGTCGAGACTGCGCTCTCCTATCACGAGGCGGTGGGGAATACCGATCAATTCCTGGTCGGCAAATTTGACGCCGGGACGGGTATCGCGATCATCGAGCAGGACATCGATTCCCTGGGCCTGCAATTCCTCGTAGAGACGTTCCGCAGTCTCGCGAACACGTTCGGATTTGTGGGCATTCATCGGTACCAGCATCACTTCGAAAGGCGCGATGGCGTCGGGCCAGATGATCCCTTTCTCGTCGTGACTCTGCTCGATGGCAGCGGCGACCACACGGGTCACGCCGATACCGTAGCAGCCCATCAACAGCGGCACGGCCTTGCCGTTGTCGTCGAGCACGGTCGCGTTCATGGCCGTCGAGTACTTTGTACCCAACTGGAAAACGTGGCCGACTTCGATGCCGCGGGCGATGGCCAGTGTGCCCTTGCCGTCGGGCGAGGGGTCGCCTTCGATGACGTTGCGCAGGTCGGCCACCTTGGGCAGGTCGACATCACGCTCCCAGTTGATACCAAAATAGTGCTTGCCGTCGGTGTTGGCGCCGGCACCGAAATCGCTCATCAATGCCACACTGCGGTCGATGATGATCGGCAGGTTCAGCCCGACCGGGCCCAGTGAGCCCGGGCCGGCACCCACGGCGGCGCGAATCTCTTCCTCGCTGGCCATGGTCAGTGGTGCCGCGACCTCGGGAAGGTTCTCGGCCTTGACCTCATTGAGTTCATGATCGCCACGCACCAGCAAGGCGACGAGATTCTCGTCGCTGCCGTGGGCAATCAGGGTCTTGATGGTTTTCTCGATGGGCAGGCCGTGTTGCTCGACCAGCGTCGCGATCGTTCTGGCATTGGGTGTATCGACCAACCGAAGCGCCTCTTGAGGCGTTGGCCGTTCGGGCGTTTCACTCAGCGGCGCCGGCAATGCTTCCGCCTTTTCGATATTGGCGGCATAGCCGGACTCGGTGGAGAAGACCACTTCGTCCTCGCCGGAATCGGCGAGCACCTGAAATTCGTGGGAGCCGGTACCGCCAATGTCCCCGTTATCGGCCTCGACGGCCCGGAAATCCAGACCCAGGCGTGTGAAGATGCGGACATACGCATCGTACATCGCTTCGTAGGAACGCTGGAGGCCGGCCTGGTCGACGTCGAAGGAGTAGGCGTCCTTCATGATGAACTCACGGGCACGCATCACGCCGAAACGGGGGCGCGTTTCATCACGAAACTTGGTCTGAATCTGATAGAAGTTGGTCGGCAGTTGCCGGTAGGAACGGATCTCGTTACGGACCAGATCGGTGATCACTTCTTCGTGGGTTGGCCCATAGCAGAAGTCACGATCGTGACGGTCGCGGATTCGCAGCAGCAAGTTACCGTACTGGTCCCAACGGCCGGACTCCTGCCACAGCTCGGCGGGCTGAATCGCCGGCATCAGGACTTCCTGGGCCCCGGCACGATCCATCTCTTCGCGGACGATGGTTTCGACCTTACGGAGGGTGCGTAGTCCCAGTGGCAACCAGGTATACAAGCCTGCTGTCAGGCGGCGAATCATGCCTGAACGCAACATGAGCTGGTGGCTGACGATATCGGCGTCAGCAGGCGTTTCCTTCAAGGTGGCTATCAGCAATTGACTGGCGCGCATGGGTCCGGCGTTTCCTTCCTGAATTCGGTCGACGTTAGACGCAAGCGCCTCCATGGGCGCCGACGCATGGTACTTGCCCTCGATTGTACGGCAACCCCTCGTCGTGGAAAACGCCCAGGGTAAGCTTCCTTGTCACGGTGACTGTGGGGCCAGTCGCTTTAGCCAGAACACCATGGGCTTGTCGGTTTCGTGATCCTCGCCGATGTCCTTCCAGTGGAAGGTCGTATGCAGTTCGGGCACCTGGCGGTAGCCCTGGGCTTCCCAGAAGCCATTCAATGGCTGGTAGTCGGCAGGGCGTAGCGGATGATCGGCAGGTCGCTCCACGGCACAGAAGGCGACGGTATCGAAACCGTGTGCTCGTGCATGTGTCTCGCGCTCGCGCATGAAGGCCTTGCCGATGCCCTGGCCACGATATCGGGAGCGCAGTACCGACTCACCGTAGTAGAAAATGCGTGAAATATCGTAGCCCGCCTGTTCGAAAGGTGCGCGGAATTCCTCGATATCCTCGCGTAACGGCATGCCGGTGGCGGCCCCCACCACGCGGTCCGCATCCAGTGCCAGGACGAACAGGCTGTCGGGGCAGGTCGCATAACGATTCAGATAGTCCGCTTCATACTCGAAATCGCCGTCGTAGAGATAGGGGAAATCGCGAAACACATCGATACGCAGCCGTGCCAGATCATCGAGATAGGGGGTAATGGCTTGCCCCTGGCAAGTCGTGAGACGAATGGACATGAGTGTGACTCCCCGCAACGCCGGTGACGATTATCGGCACCCTAGCAATGTTGCCGGAACGCGCCAAGCACAGGCACGACAGCCGCGTTGGTGGGGGCGACTCATAACGGAATTTGATGGCTCGAAACGACCTGACGCAGACCGATGAACGAGCGAATCTGGCGCACGCCGGGCAGGTAGAGCAGCTGCTCCGCGTGCAGCTTGTTGAAGCTCTGATTGTCGCGCGTCCTGACCAGCATGAAATAGTCGAATTCACCGGTGACCACATGGCACTCCATGCAGCCGGAGACTCGCTGTGCCGCCGTTTCGAAATCCGAGAACGAGGTCGGGGTCGAGCGATCGAGTACCACGCCGATCAGTACGACCATCCCGGCATTCAGCCTGTCGGGGTTGAGATGGGCCACGATGCCATCGATCAATCCGTATTGCTTGAGTCGGTCGACGCGTCTCGAACAGGCCGGGGGGCTCAAATTGACCGCTTCCGCCAATGCCACATTCGAGATCGAGGCATCTCGTTGCAGTTCGCGGAGAATGGCCTTGTCGATACGGTCGAGATCCTGGGTGGTCAGGGATGTCATGTCAAAACCGTAAGATGTTTCATTTCTCGAAGCGGCTGTTCTGCGTAAAAAAAGATCGTGATTTTCCCACTTAATGCGTCATTAGATAATGATTCGTAGGAAAAACGCAATCCTGTTAGTTCGACCTTTGGATAACATGAGGGGAGTCCCATTCAAGGAGAGCAGTGATATGAATCTGGCGCAGTTTCCCCGTCATCCTTTGACTTTCGGTCCCTCGCCGATCACGCGGTTGAACCGGCTGACGGATCATCTGGGCGGAAACGTCGAGATCTATGCCAAGCGTGAGGATTGCAACAGTGGACTCGCCTTCGGCGGTAACAAGACACGCAAGCTCGAATACCTGATTCCTCAGGCCATTGAAGAGGGGTGCGATACGCTGGTATCTGTCGGTGGCTTGCAGTCCAACCAGACCCGCCAGGTAGCGGCCGTGGCGGCGCACCTGGGGATGAAGTGCGTCCTCGTGCAGGAAGATTGGGTCAACTACCACGATTCGATCTATGACCGCGTCGGTAACATCGAACTCTCTCGCATCATGGGAGCGGATGTGCGTCTGGAAGACGCCGGTTTCGATATCGGCATTCGACCGAGCTGGCAAAGTGCGTTGGAAGATGTGGAGCGTCGAGGCGGCAAGCCGTTCGCGATTCCCGCCGGCTGCTCCGAGCACCCATTGGGAGGCTTGGGCTTCGTCGGCTTTGCCGAGGAGGTGCGTCAGCAGGAGCGTGAACTGGGCTTCGTGTTCGATTATGTCGTGGTATGTTCCGTGACCGGTAGTACCCAGGCTGGGATGGTCGTCGGGTTTGCGGCCGATGGCCGGGCCGATCGAGTGATCGGTATCGATGCCTCCGCCAAGCCCGGGCAGACCCGCGAGCAGATCACACGGATCGCTCGTAATACGGCGTCGCTCGTCGAACTGGATCGCTCCATCGCCGACGATGACGTGGTGCTGGATACCCGTTATGGTGGCCCCGAATACGGTGTGCCGAACGAGGGGACCCTGGAAGCGATACGTCTGTGCGGCAGGCTGGAAGGCGTACTGACCGATCCCGTCTACGAAGGGAAGTCGATGCATGGTTTGATCGACAAGATCCGTCATGGAGAATTTCCTGACGGCGCGCGCGTGCTGTATGCGCATCTGGGTGGCGCTCCGGCGCTCAGTGCCTATGCGGCGTTGTTCAAGAACGGATGAACGACCTACAGGGCCAGTGTCACCACCAGGCCCAGGCCGATGGTGACGGAAAAACTGAGCAGCGTACCGAGCAGGACGTACTCGGTCAGTTTTCGCTCCTGCGTGTCGCGCAGTTCACCGAAGCGCAGTACGGATTTGGCCGCCAGTAGAAAGCCGATGGCGGTCATCTGATCGGCGAGCACCAGGGTCAGGATCAGGAAGCGCTCCAGCATGCCGATTCGGGCACCGGCCGCCACCAGCGTGCCCGGGTTGCTGATCTCGGCACTCCAGCGCTGCATCGCCAAGGTGATGACGATCGACATCGGCTGCAGGATCAGCATATAGGCAATGACGACCATCAGGATATCCGGCGAAGCCAGCCAGTGCCAGGTGAGCGCCAGGGGCTGCCAACTGTTCAGCCAGGCAAACCAGACCCCTACCAGCACCAGCCCATGCAGCCCCTGGTCGAGAAGGAACCAGCGTAGCCGATCGGGTGTCAGGCGGGCCTTGCCGAGATCGATCAGGGCATGGCTGACACCGATAACGATCACTAGTACTGCGACGACGCCAGGAGATGGCCCGTCGGCGGCCGACAGCGTGGCTAGCGTGAGCACGACGGTGGACAGGGCGACATGCACGAGAGCGTGCAGATAGAGTTCCGGCGCTTGAGCACCACGCTCCCGTCTGGCATCGACCCAGTGTCTGGGTTGCAAGGGAAAATCACCGATGAGGTGGGCCAGCACCAGGCCCAGCAGCACGGAAAGATCCAGGCTGGTCATGGCTCGTCGTCCTCCGTGACGATATCAAGTGCGAGTCGCTGTTCCATGAAGGCCAGGTAATCCGACAGCAGCGGCCAGCGTGCTCGCCGCAGCCGCTTGTGTACGCCGGGTTGGCTGATCCCGATGCGTTCCGCCAGCGCCTGTTGCGACTCTTGATGTTGTAAAGTCAGCAGGACCGTTTCCGCAGAGTGGGCCGACCAGTCGTCGATCATGTCATCGGCGAAACGGGTCAGCAGTGCGAGACAGGCGTCATCCCGGCCCGTCGGCAAGCTCAGCGCAAGGTGAGCGTTCATGCCATCCAGAGTCTGACCGGAACGGATGAAGGGATCGTCATGGGCTTCCGAGACAGGCTGTTTGCCACTCCATTGGCTTCGGCCGACCGCTATCGCCACCCTGGCATCCCAGCGCTGCGTCTCATCCGAATGCTGGATCAGGGCCGCACGCAGCATGATGGCGGCGTGCAATCCTTGTGCCGGTTGGGGGACTGCCAATTGGAAGCCGTCGCCCCGATAACGTTCCCCCTGACCGCCATAACGATCGGCAAGTCCTTCGAGAATCGCATCGAGTACCGCGAACAAGCGCGTCGAGTCGCGTATCTTGCGCGATTGAATGACATCACCGGTCAATACGGCAATCGGTCTTGTCATGGCGTGAGGACACCGCTATTCATGGATGCCTTCATCATAGCCCAAAAAAGTTATTATGCAATAATATTCCTTTTAAGGGTTATATATATTAATGATAACCAAATAGAGTTATTGGTGACGCGGCGTCACGCGGAATGGGAATCCTCCCGCCAGCTCGGTGGGACGGTATCACTGGTTACGCAATTCCTGCCTTGCGCCTTGCACTGATAAAGGGCGGCGTCGGCACTGGCGATCATGCGGTCGAGTTCGATAGGGCGGCCAGGTGCCGTGGTGGTAACGCCGATACTGACCGTCACGACATTCGACACATCGGAGCCCTCGTGGGGGACGCCCACAGCTTCCAGCATGTCGCGCATGGCCTCGGCAAGTTCAGTGGCCTTCTCCTTATCGGCATCGAGCAGTACGACGAGAAACTCCTCACCGCCCAGCCTTATCACGATATCGGTTTCCCGTCGGAAGATATCACGCAGCACATTGGCGATTTCCAACAGGCAATCGTCTCCAGCCTGATGACCGTACAGATCGTTGTACTCCTTGAAGTGATCGACATCGATCATGAGCAGGGAGACGGGGCGCATCCAGCGGCGACTCAACGGCAGGACGATCTCCAGACGCTGCTCGAGAAGCCGTCGATTACCGAGACCGGTCAAGGGATCCTTGATGGCCTGTTGATGAAGCAGCAGGTTGGAGGCACGCAACTGCTGGAGACGACGGCTTATCCGGACGATCGAGGGAGCGCTTACCCGAGAGCTTGGCGGTTGCGTCACACTCGCTTCATGAAGCGAACAGGCGTCTTCATCCAGCCAGTCCAACAGCCGCTTCAACGGACGTCGGTAAAACGAATGAACTGCCAGTAATGCTACTCCAGCCGTAGCGAGTGACGCGAGAACAGCAGCGGCGATATGGATCGATGGCATTGGCTGGATTCAGGCTCCTTACCGCCGTTGAGAACCGCGTTCGTTGAGGGGGTATCTCGAGTTATCGACGGCAATACAGCAAACTTTAATTAAGCGTGCTGTCGATGGTGGTCATGGGGATGCCACGGATCTGTCATCTGGATGCCAAGGGGATGTCACTCGGTGAACCGCATACTTGTCGGTACCGATGACTGCAAAGAGGAGAAACAGGATGTCGCTGTCGCGCCGTCAACTACTGAAATTGGGTGTACAGGGGAGCGTCGTTGCCGGAAGTGTAACGGCGGCGCCATCGATCGTGCTGGCTGAATCACGCCGGCCATCCGTGGTCGGAGGTGTCATGAGCGGCGATCCCCTGGCGGATCGAGTCATGCTCTGGAGCCGTGCAGACCGTCCTGCCAGGATGTGGATCGAATGGGCCGATAATCCGGCATTCAGGAATGCCACCCGTCTGCGAGGCCCGGATGCCCTTCCGGCCAACGGTATGGCGACCAAGTTGGACGTTACGAGGCTGGAAAACGTCGACGAACTGCACTATCGAGTGCGTTTCGCCTCGCTGGATGACCGTGGAGCGGAGAGTGAGCCGGTGATCGGCCGCTGCCGCATGCCTCCCACCACCCGCCGCGACGTGCGTTTCGTGTGGTCCGGCGATACCGCTGGGCAAGGCTGGGGAATCGACGAATCCCGCGGAGGTATGTCGATCTACGCGACCATGAGCGGTCAGCAACCGGATTTCTTCATTCACTCCGGGGATACCGTCTATGCCGATGGCCCACTGGAGGAAACGGTCGCGCTCGACGATGGCAGCACCTGGCGCAACCGCTTGACCCCTGCCAAGGTCAAGGTGGCGGAAACGCTCGATGAGTTTCGCGGTCAGCACGCCTATAATCTGCTCGACGACAACCTGCGCCGTTTCAATGCCGACGTACCGATGCTGGCGCAATGGGACGATCACGAAACGACCAACAACTGGTATCCGGGAGAAATCCTGGAGGATGAACGTTACAGCGAGACACAAGTCTCCCTGTTGGCGGCGCGGGCGAAACGGGCTTTTCTGGAATTCATGCCGCTGCGTCAGATGCCATCATCGCCAGATCGTATCTATCGTCGTTTCCCGTACGGGCCGGGGCTCGAAGTCTTCATGCTCGACATGCGCAGCTATCGTGGCCGCAATACCACCAACCGTCAGACCTCAGCGTCCGACGAGACTGAATTCCTCGGCCAGAATCAGTTCGACTGGCTGTTGGCGTCACTGCGCAATTCGCGGGCGACCTGGAAGGTCATTGCGTCCGACATGCCGATCGGCCTCGTCGTTTCCGATGGCGATAATTTCGAAGCGATCGCCAATGCCGAGGGGGGTGAACCGGCCGGTCGTGAAATGCAGATTGCACGATTGCTCAAGGCGATTCGCGATGAAGGCATCCACAATGTGGTCTGGCTGACGGCGGACGTTCACTATACCGCGGCGCATCATTACTCGCCCGAGCGCGCGAGCTTCAAGGAGTTCGAGCCGTTCTGGGAATTCGTCAGTGGTCCGCTGCATGCCGGTACCTTCGGGCCGGGAGAACTGGACAGCACCTTCGGGCCGGAAGTGGTCTATCAAAAGGCACCCCCGGAGGGGCAGTCCAACTTGCCTCCCTCAGCGGGCTACCAGTTCTTCGGTCAGGTGGATCTCGATGGCGACAGCGATGACCTGACCGTGACGTTGATGGACACAGCGGGTCAAGCGCTCTACAGCAAGACCCTATCTCCACGCAGTGCCACGTCTTGATGCATCAGGTCGTCAGTCCGCACTGCGACAGCGGGTGAGCAGCGACGCTGCCGCCTGCTTGAGCAGCATGACATCGATGCCGACGGCGACGAAGTGACAGCCCATATTGCGGTAGCGTCGGGCGTCGTCGGGATCGGTGGCAAGAATCCCCACCGCTTTGCCGGCCGCCTGAATGGTCCGTATGGCATCGTCGATGGCGGCCTGGACTTCGGGGTGGCCGGGGTTGCCGGGATGACCGAGTCCGGCAGACAGGTCATAAGGGCCGATGAACAACGCATCGACCCCCTCGACGGCCGCAATCGCCGCCAGGTTGTCCAGCGACTGGCGGGATTCCACCTGGGCGATCAGGCAGAGATCGTCTTGCGCCCGTGACAGATAGTCGGCGCAGCTTCCCCAGCGTGTGGCCCGAATCAAGCCGCCGCCGATGCCACGGTCTCCACGGGGCGGATACTGCATGGCCCGTACCAGTGCCTCGGCCTGTCTCGCCTCATCGACCATCGGTACCATCAGCGTCTGAGCCCCGATATCAAGCACTTGTTTGATCAACGCGGGATCGTGATTCACCAGCCGCACGACCGGAGCCGGGTCATACGCGGCCACTGCCTGTAGCTGCGCCAGCACGGAAGGCACGGTATTGGGCGCGTGTTCTCCATCGATCAGCAACCAGTCGAAACCGGTCGTTGCCAGCACCTCGGTTGCATAGGCGTTGCCGAACCCGGCCCAGCAGCCGAATTGCGTCGTCTCATCGGCGAGTCGTTGTTTGAAACGGTTACGCGGAAGGTCCATCGGGTTACCTCGTGGTTGTCGGGTATGGGAATGATGGTGTCTGAACGGGAGTGCGTTGACCATCATGCCATGGTGGATATCCTTCCTCCGCATTGGAACGTGACTGCTACATTGGAAAGATGCCCTTGGCCGGAGGCCGATCATGGCTGGCTGTGGCCGGGGCCAGAACAATGAAATCGAGGAGAGACCGAATGGTAACCCTGACAATCAATGGGCAGGAGCACGAGCTCGATGTGCCGGATCAGATGCCGTTGCTGTGGGCGATACGGGACGTCGTCCAGTTGACCGGCACTAAATTCGGTTGCGGTATGTCGTTGTGTGGTGCCTGCACGGTGCATCTGGATGGTGAAGCGATTCGTTCGTGTGTTACGCCCGTCTCGCAAGCCGAGGGCAAATCGGTCACGACGATTGAAGCGATGAGCGATGACGAGGTAGGCCGGCGAGTTCAGCAGGCCTGGCTGGATCTCGGTGTGGCACAGTGCGGCTACTGCCAGGGCGGTCAGATCATGAGCGCCACGGCACTGCTCAAGGAACATGAAACTCCCGATGACGAGCAGATCATGGATGCCATGGGCGGCAACCTTTGCCGTTGCGGTACCTACAACCGCATTCGTCAGGCGATTCATCGTGCGGCGGAGCAAGGGGAGGATCAGGCATGAATCGTTTGCGAGATGATCTGATGCTGGCCAATGTCAGCCGTCGCCACGTTCTCAAGGGATTGGCCGCCAGCGGTGCCCTGGTCATTGCCGCACGCTGGGACTGGGCGCTGGCCGACGAGGAAGCGGCCTACGGTGCGGAGGCGATGCCTCACGGCTGGGTCGATGATCCGAATGTCTTCATCCGGATCGATGAAGACGGCACGGTTACCGTTACCAATCATCGTGCCGAAATGGGGCAGGGCATCCGCACCAGCCTGGTGATGGTGGCCGCCGATGAACTCGGCGCCGACTGGGACAGGGTGCGCGTCGACCAGGCGCCGGGCGATGAAGAGAAATACGGTAATCAGAATACCGACGGCTCGCGCAGCATGCGTCACTGGTTCGACCCCATGCGGCGCGCCGCCGCCGCTGCCAGAACCATGCTCGAGCAGGCGGCCGCCGAGCAGTGGGAGGTTCCGGTGTCGGAGTGCCGCGCCGGTGTGCATGTGGTGGTTCATGAACCGAGCGGCCGTGAGTCGGGCTTCGGTGAACTCGCGGCGGCAGCCAGTCAACGTGCGGTTCCCGAGCGCGATAGCCTGTCCCTCAAACCACGCGAGGAGTGGCGCTATATCGGCCAGGAAACCGGCCCGTCCCAGCATGCGGAAGGGGATGAGGTCGAGCGGCCACTGGCCATCGATGGCGAGGACATCGTTACGGGCACAGCCGTCTACGGGGCGGACGTCCACTTCGATGACATGCTCTATGCGGTGGTGGCCAGGCCGCCCGTCTACGGCGCGACGGTGGCCAGTGTCGATGACAGTGAGGCCATGGGTGTGCCGGGCGTGGTCAGAGTGGTGCAAATCGAAGGGACCGGCCAGCCGGCTGCGTTCGAGCCGTTGGGCGGTGTCGCCGTGGTGGCTGAGAATACCTGGGCCGCCATCCAGGGGCGCGATGCCTTGTCGATCGAGTGGGACAATGAACCGGCCGGTGACAACGCTGCCTACGACTCCGAGAGTTACCGCGAGGCGCTGGAAGCTGCCGCCGAATCGGCCGGCAAGGTGATTCGCGACGAAGGGGATATCGAGACGGCTCTGGCCGATGCCGAGACGAACCTGACGGCGACCTACTACATGCCGCACATGGCGCAGGCGCCGATGGAACCGCCGGTCGCCATCGTTCGGCTGGTGGACGGCAAGGCGGAGGTCTGGGCGCCGGTCCAGAATCCCCAGGCCACGCGCGAGGGGGTGGCCGAGCGGCTAGGACTCGATTTTGCGGACGTCACCGTCAATGTCACGTTGCTGGGCGGTGGCTTCGGTCGCAAATCCAAGCCGGACTTCGTGCTCGAGGCAGCCAGCCTGACCGGCGAGTTCGACGGTCGCCCCGTGCGTGTCCAGTGGACCCGGGAAGACGATCTTCACCATGCCTATTTCCATGCCGTCTCGGTCGATCGTCTGGAGGCGGCCCTGGATAGTGAAGGCAGGGCGCAGGGCTGGCGTCATCGAACCTTGTCGCCGAGCATCGGTTCGTTGTTCGCGCCGGACCCCGAGCATAAGGGCGACTTCGAACTCGGTATGGGCTTCAACACCATGCCGTTCGATATCCCTGCCATTCGTCTGGAAAACCCGGAGGCTTCGGCACATGTCCGCATCGGCTGGTTTCGTTCCGTCTACAATCTGCCGCACGCTTATGCCATCCAGAGCTTTGCGGCGGAAATGGCGGCGCAGGCCGGTCGCGATCATCGCGACTATCTGCTGGAACTGCTGGGACCGGCACGTCGGATCGATCCACGCGAGATCGATGAACGCTGGAACTATGGCGAGAACCCGGAGCGCTATCCTATCGATATCGGCCGGATGCGAGCGGTGATCGAGAAGGCGACCGAGGAAGCTGGCTGGGGGCGCGAGCTGCCCGAGGGGCGTGGCCTCGGCCTGGCGTTCCATCACAGTTTTGCGTCCTATACCGCTGTGGTGCTCGATGTCGAGGTCGAGGATGACGGCAATCTCATCGTGCATAACGCGGATATGGCGTTCGATTGTGGGCCTCAAGTCAACCCTGAACGTATTCGTGCGCAACTGGAAGGGTCCTGTGTGATGGGGATCGGTATCGCACTGCACAGCGAGATTACTGCCAGTGAAGGAAAGATCGAGCAGAACAACTTCCACCAGTTCGAGATTCCCCGCATGCCGCATGCACCGCGTGCCATGCGCGTGCACCTGATCAACGACGATCCTGACGTGGCGATGGGCGGCGTTGGCGAGCCGGGGCTGCCGCCGGTTGCGCCGGCACTGTGCAATGCCGTCTACGCGGCAACCGGCAAGCGTATTCGGCGCCTGCCGATCGCGGATCAGCTGGCGAGTTGACCATGCAGCATCTCGACTTGCAGGTCATCGAGCAGGCGCTGGCCTGGGCGCGCGATGGCGAGACGGTCTGGCTATGTACGGTGCTGTCGACGTTCGGGTCGTCGCCCCGCGAACCGGGGTCACTGCTGGTGGCGCACCGTGATGGTCGCCATGTCGGTTCGCTGTCCGGTGGTTGTGTCGAGGAGGATTTCCTGGATCGGCTGCGCCAGGGCGAATTCGAGGCGGCGGTGACCACGCTGCGCTACGGTGACGGCGGTATCGATGGCGCGGGGATGGCGCTGCCGTGTGGCGGCATACTCGATGTGTTGGTCGAGCGGCTGACACCGGAGTCAGCCAATCTCGTCCACCTGGAAGTGCTGCACGCCACGCTGCTGGGGCGGCGAGCGCTGCTACGCTGCATCGACCTGACGAACGGCAGGAAACATTTCGTTCAGGACGCGGGTAACGGGCCGCGGGTGAGCCACGATACCGCGCGCGATTGTGTGCAGATTCGCATGGGGCCGGCCGCGCGCTTGATCATCGCCGGGCTGTCGCCGGTGTCGGCGGCCTGTGCGGAATTCGCCCGCACGCTCGGTTTCGAAGTCATCGCCTGCGATCCCCGCGACGAGGTGCGTGCCGGTTTCGTCCTGCCGGGTATCGAAGTGCAGTCGGTGCTGCCCTCGGTCTTCATCGCGTCCGGTGCCTGTCATGCCGCCACGGCGGTCGTCGCCCTGACGCATGATCCGCGTATCGATGACCTGGCAATGATCGAGGCGGTGCGCACACCGGCCTTCTATATCGGCGTGATGGGCTCGCAGCGAACCTCCGATACCCGTGCCGCACGCCTGCAGCGTTCCGGTGAGTTGAGCGACGACGACATCGCGCGCATTCGCATGCCGATCGGTCTGGCGCTGGGCAGCAAGACCCCCGCCGAGATCGCCCTGGCGGTCATGGCCGATATCGTGCGCGTGCAGCGGGGCAAATCGCGCGATGCGCTCTGACCCCATGGTGGCGGTCATCATGGCGGCCGGTCGTTCGCAACGCTTCGGGCGCGGGGACAAACGTCTGGCTACCTTGCCTGACGGCGACACGTTGCTGGCCGCGACGCTGGCGCATACCGCAGCGGCCGTTTCGCGAGTGCGAGTCGTGTTGCGGGCAGGCGATGATCCGGCTGCGCTGGGGGTAGCGTGTGATACGCCAATTATTCGCGCCAGGCGAGCCGACAACGGGCTGGGAGCCAGTCTCGCCGATGCCTTTGCAGCGCTGATGCATGATCCCGAACTGGCGGATTGCCGGGTGGCAGCGGTGGTACTGGCGGATATGCCCTTCGTGCGGCCTGAAACCATGCAAGCCCTGCAGCGTGAGGCCAGCTCCTCGCGCATCGTCCGGCCGCGTCATGGAGAGCATATCGGGCACCCGGTATGCTTCGGCCGCGACGTCTGGCCCGAGCTCTCGACACTGGATGGCGACCAGGGCGGACGCAGCCTCATCCACCGCCATTCGTCTCGATATCGTGAGGTCTCAGTCGACGATCCCGGGATTCATGCCGATATCGACACCCCGGCCGACATCGTGAGGTCGTGACGGGCGAGAGGATCAGGCCCAGCGGGGGTCGGCCGTGAAGGCGACCGTGAACCAGCGCCGCTCCGGCGGGATACTCAATCCGCCTGCGATCTCGGCTCGAATCGTGTCGAGCAGCGCCATGCCTTCGCCGGCCGCGAAATCGGGCGCGGTGACGATATGGATTTCGATGAAATGACCGCGCCCGGTCTTGGCGACATGGCTATGATAATCGAGCAGCCCGTCGCGCTGCATGACGGAGCCCATGGCCTCGTGGACTTCCCGGTCGATGTGATCGGGGGCAATCAGGAACACTTCCCGCATGGCGCGTCGAACGATACCGAGGGGAACGGGCAGGAAACATAGCGTCAGCAGCGCCAACAGCAGCGAATCCACATAGGGCGTCCAGTGCGCGAAGGCCGTACCATCCAGCAGCAAAGCGATCACGAAGGCAAGCAACAGGGCGGAAGTGATCAGTGCCGCCATCAGCCACCCCTGCATATCGATGCGCACGAACTCGGAACCGGCACGTTGGTTGAGGCGTTTCTGGTAGGCGGCCATGGCGAAACAGGTCACGGCCACGACCACGGCATAGACGATCGCCACATCGAAGGCCAGTTCCCGGCCACCCTCCATCAATCCCTGCACGGCATTGAGAAAGGCGTAGAAACACAGCAAGGTCAGAATCGCCCCGTTGAGTGCCGCGACCATCGGCTCGAAATGCCAGTAGCCATGCTGGAAGCGTTGGCTGGTCTCGCGTACGACCAGGCGCGACACCAGCAAGGCCAAGCCCGACATGGCGGCATCGATCGAGGAGAATACGCCGTCGAACAGGATCGACTGCGATCCTGACATCAGACCGAAGACGACACCCAGGCTGGCAACGGCCAGCGTCATGAAGATCGACAGGGTCAAGGCGTGCTGTTCGAGCCGTGCTTGCATGAGAAAACCGGAGAGTTGCCGAAACCGCTAATATTATGGCAGTTCAGGCAGGTAAACCAGTGGCAAGGGACAGGCCAGTGGTGCCAAGATCGGCACATTGCAGTGATATTGGAGAGCGATCTCATGAATCAGGTCATGATCATTACTGGCGGCAGTCGGGGCATCGGCGCCGCGACGGCAAGGCTGGCGGCCTCACGAGGATACGCGGTATGCGTCAACTATCGGGTTCACAGCCGTGCGGCCGACGCTGTCGTCGAGGATATCGTGTCGGCCGGTGGCGTAGCGGTGGCGGTAGCCGGTGATGTCAGTGTCGAGGCGGATGTCATGCACCTGTTCGATACCACCGAACGGCAGTTGGGGCCGATCACTGCGCTGGTCAACAATGCCGGCATTCTCGAACGACAGGGCCGGGTCGAATCGTTCGATGCCGAACGGCTCGCCCGTGTCCTGGGTGTCAATGTGACCGGCAGCTTCCTCTGTGCCCGCGAAGCGGTGCGGCGCATGTCGACGCAACGAGGTGGTACGGGTGGGGCCATCGTCAATGTCTCCTCGATGGCCGCGCGTCTCGGTGCACCGAACGAATATGTCGATTATGCTGCCGCCAAGGGCGCCATCGATGCGTTCACGATCGGCCTTGCCAAGGAAGTTGCCGGCGAGGGCATTCGGGTCAATGCCGTGCGCCCGGGCATCATCGACACCGATATTCACGCCAGCGGCGGCGAGCCAGGGCGAATCGAACGCCTGAAGGACTCCGTACCGATGAAGCGTGGCGGCCAGCCGGAAGAAGTTGCCAAGGCGATCCTGTGGTTGCTCTCGGACGACGCCTCGTACTCGACGGGAACGTTCATCGATATTTCGGGAGGTCGGTAACATGTCGCCACAATCCTGCCTGGGCATCCTGTTGCCCGAGGATGGCCCGACGGACTACGAATGGTACACCTTGAACGCTAGCGCCGAGGCCGATGAGTTACCCACCATCGAGGTCGGTCAGATTCCCAGTGATGGTCTTCATGCGCCAGGGGCCCTGCTGGCACTCGGCGCCACTGAACGATTGACGCCGGTGGGCGAAAGGCTGGTCAATCGGCATGGCGTGGATGCCGTCGTCTGGGCCTGTACCAGCGCCAGTTTCATCGGCGGACTCGACTGGGCACGGGCTCAGTCCGTACAACTCGAAAGCGTACTCGGTGTGCCCGTGATCAGCACCGCCTTGGCCTTCCACGAAGCGTTGGCCGCACTGGGGTGCCGAGAAGTGGATCTGCTCAGCCCTTATCCGGATGAGGTAACCCGACAATTGATGCGTTTCCTCGAGGAAGGCGGTGTGGCGGTTGAGCATGTGGAAGCGCTCGACTGCACCTATGCCGCCGATTCTCACCAGGCCGATATCGTCGGTGCGGTCAGTGATTTCGCCCGCCAGTATCCCGAGACGACACGGCCACTGCTGGTACCGGACACGGCGGTCAACACCCTGCTGCGATTGGATACCTTGAACGAGTGCGCCGGCCGACAGGTTCTTACCGCCAACCAGGTCACGCTCTGGGCCGGACTGAAACGCATGAACTGGCCGACGATCCCGGAACGCTTCTGTCGCGCCTTGCGATAGGGAGTGCCATGCCATGCACCTCACCGTCCTGACCCTGACGATTTCCATGCCAGGCTGTCGCTCGCTCAAGGAGAAACGGCAGCGCATGGGCGGGTTGCACGAACGTTTCGGACGCAACCCGGCCGTGGCCGTGTGCGAAAGCGGCGGCCATGACCGGCTGGATCTTAGCGAGTGGACCTTCGTGGTGACGGGCAACGAGCGTCGCAACGTCGAGGCGATCGTCAGCGAGATCGAAGACAAGATCCAGCGTACCGTGGATGGGCGTCTTATCGAGGCGACACGCGAGACATTGTGAATCGGGGGGGCGAATGACCCGACACGCTGCCATGCCGTGCTCTGCATAATGGACGAGACGCCAGGGCGCGGCGGATACGCTTTTGCCCAGGACTTGCTTGGAAATTTGTAGATAGCGATCCAGTCGGGCCGAGATGGAATAGGACTGGCGATCATCAGGCTGCTCGGTCACACCCCAGGGGATAGTGCTGGCCACCAACAAACCGGAAAGACCAATCTGGCAGCCTGATGAATAAGCCGGATTTGGTTTACTGCGGAAGGCTATTAATTACCTCGTCAATCGGTCGTAGATGCTCAGTAAGAACACTCTCTACGGCTGCCATATCTCTTTGGAAGAGCGCATCTACAATGTTTTGGTGTTGGCTTATGATGATACCAATCCTTTCGGGCTTGAGCGATACAGCGGTAAATGCTACTCGCATTTTTCTGTCTTGTATTGATTTATAAATATCTACAAGAACAGGATTGTCTATCGCTTCCACCATAGACAGGTGGAAACGATCGTCATTTATTATATGTTTATAAATATCAAAGTCGTGTGAATACAAGGAACTCATCCTTTCATGACTCTCAATCATATCGTCAGGAATCTCTATTGATTCCTCGCATATCTTACGCGCAGCATAGGTTTCTATGAGTCTCCTGGTTTCATATATATTGGCTACTTCTTGCCCTGTTATCTGTCTAACACGAGCACCTTTACGTGGTATAAGATCTATGAATCTTTCCGCTTCGAGCTTTAAGAATGCCTCCCTTACAGGAGTTCTTGAAACGCCAAGCATAGCGGAGACAGCTTCCTCCTCTATAAATTCACCTCCTTCCATATCACCTATAATTATCTTGTCCCGTATAAACGAGTAAACTTGTTGTTTAACAGGTCTCTTAGTTGATTTTGAAGTTGAAATATTCATTCTTTGTCTCCATATCTAAAAATTGTTTGGCATTACTTTCACAGCATGTATGCATATATTCGGATGGTATGAACATAGGGTTATTTCACCCCCGATATGTTAGGAAGATACGTAACTATGCTGGGTATGGCAATTAATACTGCAACCACGACA
The DNA here is from genome assembly GCF_008079445.1 of Aidingimonas lacisalsi. GTDB lineage: Bacteria > Pseudomonadota > Gammaproteobacteria > Pseudomonadales > Halomonadaceae > Aidingimonas > Aidingimonas lacisalsi. The sequence goes on from NZ_VRYH01000006.1 coordinate 257,796, forward strand.
AAGTCTGCGACAATAAAAGGTATAATCCCTCTGAAGGCGGTGCTGATACTTGCCTCCTTGACTGTTCCCGAATAAACGAAGGCATTCATTCCTACAGGGGGGGTGATCAGTGCCATTTCAGCTACTTTAACAACAACAACCGCTAACCAGATCCCATCAAATCCATACCCTGTGAGGATCTGATGGAGCACCGGGGCCGCAATTAGTATCATGGATACTCCATCTAAGAACATCCCCAGGGGCAAGAGAATAAGGAGACAAAGGACTAAAACCAAGTATGGATTAATTTCCAAAGACGTAACCATACTAACTAGATAGGTTGTTGTTCCGGATAGGGAAAGGAAATAGGTGAATACGCCTGCTCCCGCTATTAGCAGAAAAGTCATTGATGTGAGCCCAACAGCTTCATCGAGCGACCTCCTAAGATCTGATAAAAGCATGCCAGCCTTGGACCTTAGTATGAAGATAATTAATGCAGTGATTGCACCGAAAGAAGCTGCTTCAGTCGGCGTTGCGATGCCAAGATAGATAGATCCAATGGAAACCATAAAGATGATGCATAGATAAAAACCTCCAGCAACGTCGAGCTCTTGATGAGGTGGATTTACTACTCCTGCGGGTTCGTTACCTGTTTTATCATTAGCTTCGGTTTCATTTCCCTTAGAAAAATAGACTAAGGCTACAACTGTTATGACATAAGCAATAATAGTTAGTATGCCTGGGCCAATACCCGCTAAGAGAAGTTTCCCAATAGACTCGTCCGTAACAACCCCGTATAGGACAAGAACGATTGAAGGCGGGATTAGCACGCCAAGCGTTCCACCAGCACATACAACACCAGCAGCAAGTCGAAGGCTGAGGCCAGCATTTAGAATTGCAGTCGTAGAAACTTTTGCCAAAGTAGCTACTGTGGCAATGCTCGATCCAGTTACCGCTGCGAAAAGTCCGGACCCTGCTAGGGATGAAAGAGCCGGGCCACCAGGTAATTTACGAAGTACCCTCGACGAAATATCGAACCCAGCTTGTGCTAGCCCCGACCTAACGGCAAGTATGCCCATGAGTATAAACAAAGGTATAATAATGAGAGAATAGCTATATGATGCAGAAAATGGAGAATTTGTAATGGTAGAAATAGCAGCACCCTGAGATCTGATTAATGCTATACCTATAAAGCCGGAGAGCATCAACGATAAGCCCACATGGAGTCTGATTGACAGCAGTCCTAAGAAAGTGAAAATAACCACAAATAAAGCTATACTGTCTTCTAATGGCATACTAGAATACTCCATTTTCTTTTTAATAATTAAGTCTTGGTCATTTAACGTATGTGACTGCTCGCTATTATGATTTTTTCATTCCTTGACTTTCTGTAATCGTAAGAAGTTAAACTCGTTGTAGGACTTGAACGCAGCCACAAAGAAGTAAAGCGAAAAGGAGGTCAGCAAAGTAAGTTTAGCAGGCCAAATACTGATCTTGAGAATGCCATTAGTAGTCTCGCTTCTCGCAATAGATGCAGTGAGTGAGTGAACCAGCCCCCATACTAGAGTGGCACCAATACCCAATATTAAGAGTAATCTTATCACACATAGGACTTGCCTAATAGACGGGCGGAGCGTTGACTCCAATAGATTGACGGAGACATGTCGACCGTCTATCTCAGCAGATGCTAGTCCGAGAAAGGCGATTGCAACAAGGACGAGTGTGGATATCTCCATCGTTCCCAAAATGGACTTTCCGAAAACGCTTCTCTGAATAACATCAGCAACAGTCAAGCCAGCAACAAACAGTATAAGCACACCTGAAGCAATGCTAAGTGATGAAGATATTAAGTATACCGGTCTAGGTAGGGGGCTCACGATTACCACCTATTTAGCTATTCATACATTGGTTGAAAGGATCTTCGTAGCTAGAACTTTCCTCTTCCTCTTTAATAAAACTTCTATAATTTCTTAATACTGATTCAGCATTATAACCTTTATCTTCGTTCTCATTAACCCACCAGGACGCAAGGTCAGTTCTTTTCTGCCAATCAGAAGCTTCTGCCTGTGGAAAAGATGAAAGTTGTGTGTCATTTTCTTTCAATTCACTGCATGCTACTTGGGCAGCACTGTCTAACTCTTCTAGGCCTATGGATATTGCCTTAACAGAGGCTTCCTCAATTGCTTCCTGGTACCCGGGAGGCATTGATTCAAAGAGTTCTTTATTAACTACGACTATAGAACTTGCGTAGACCCCGATTCCTGGATTGATAAGGTAGGGCGTAATGCTGCTTACCCCGAATGTTGATAAATTTGCAACCGAAAGAGCTGAGTAGCCATCTATAATCCCACGCTCCATGGATTCATAAATATCATTTGCAGTCATTGCTGTAGGGTTAGCTCCAACTGTCAGGAGTGCCTCTGAAGTCAGACCATTAGAGCGAATTGAGCGCCCATCTAGTTCATCGGGGCTTTTAGCTGGTTCATTAAGCCCCATAACCAATGAACCTAGAGGAAGAGGGTAAAGAAGTTTCACGCCTTCGCTATCAAAGTTCTCCCTAAAGGCTCCCTTGTTCTCATAAAGGCGCTTAATGGCTCTCATCTGGGCTTCCGGATTCTGTGTCTCGAATGGAAGCTCGACAACCGTAAACATAGGAAGGTCTGATGCGGCATAAAGTGAACCAACCTGGGCTAGATCAGCACGTCCGTCCACAGTCGCTTCTAGGGCTTCATTTGCGCCGACTAGGCTTTGGCTATAGTGGAACTCCACCTTAACACCTCCATCAGTGAGTTCTTCCACTTCTTGAGCCCACCGTTGTACCGTCTTAGACTGATCGGACGTTGAGTTAGAATAAGTGGTGTATTGGAGAGTGTAATTATCTTCCCCATCGCTACTACATGCAGCGATCATTCCCGCTGATGTAAGTAAGGTGACGATGGCAGCTTGCCTCTTCATACTTTTGGAGTTCCTATAATTGTGCTTTATCATGGGCCACCTATTATGCTTTTGGAATGACTTTATAACGACGAAGATTGATTGCTGGATTGACCTTTCTTACATCTTGTATCCGTTGAGACGAAATGCTCGCAACAGCAACGCCTTGTGCCTCCCCAACTGACGCTAGCGGAATACCCATAGGATCAATAATCGCACTATGTCCTGAACCTGTTGGGGCGCACTGATCCGAGGCAACAACGAAAACTGTGTTTTCAATGGCCCTCGAACGAATTAGGGTGTTCCAATGGTATTCTTTGAGCGGGCCAGGTATCCACTCAGCCGGAAGAGCAATTATAGTAGCACCTTCATCAACTAGAGCCCTTGTAGTCTCGGGGAACCGTAAATCGTAGCATGTTTGCATGCCAATACTATGCCCTTCAACATCAAATAGTGCTCCGTTGTTAGGTTCTGCCGCAACAACCCTAGCTGATTCTTTATAACCAAAAGCATCATAGAGATGCACTTTTCTATACGTCGAGAGTATTTTTCCGGAATCCATCCCGATTAGCGTATTATGAATACGCCCGTTTCCTGCAATCTCATTGATGCCGAAAATGACTGCTACCTTAAGCTCGGCAGAAAGTCGGGAAATTCGCTCTACACAAGGCCCTTCGAGAGTTTCAGCATTTTCAACAAAGCGATCATCCATTGTTGGCACTGTGTAAATGGCATATTCGGGCAATACAACGAGACGAGCGCCCTTGCTCACAGCCTCACGAGTGAGAGACTCGATAATTCCAAGATTATGCTCTTTATCTTCATTCGGTGAATACTGTACTATAGCTGCAGTTAAATCCATGAGTTAACTCTCTTTTGAGAGGGTTTTGAATTTTTCGAAAGCTTGGGTAAATCCAGATAGGAGAGCACCATATTGCATATTCAAGATGGTCACTGATGCTCCTTCTGCAATGGCTACTTTTTGTTCCGCTTCACTCCATGCCGGAATGATCCATGGCTTATTAGCTTTATTTGCTGCATGAGCAAGATGCCTAATATCCTCCAAGTCTTCATCTGTAACGCTGTATGCGCCGCGGCCTCTACGTAGACTGAGATCAGACGGGCCAATAAAGATGCCATCCACACAATCCAATGCCAGGATATCTTCTACTGATTCAAATGCAGAAGCATCCTCGATCATCGGGTAGCAATGGAATAGTGTATCCTGTTCCTTTACCCACTCATCTGTAAATCCTCTATAGTTCGAAGTTCTTCCTCCGGCAAAGCTGCGATCACCCAAGGGCGGAAACTTTGCGTAACCACAAACTTTTTTTGCATGCTCCGCTGACTCAATATGCGGTACCGCCACAGCATTTGCGCCAAAATCTAATGCCTGCTGAATTGCTTCCCGTTCGGGACCTAGAACTTTTACGATAACCCGCATCTCCCGCGCCCTAATTGCTGGGATTAGCCAATCGAGTGAAGAGAGATCGAATAAACCGTGTTCGACGTCAAGCACAACTGTGTCATAACCAATAATCTTGGCAATCTCTACCGCAGCTGTTGAAGGCTCCGAGAGCCATACACTTGTAGAAGGGGTCATGCACTTTCACCTTTTCTTTTTGCCTGTAACTTTTTTGTGTACTTTGTGTATACATGATGAATACTTTATTATGGTAGCCTTTCATTCATTAGAGTTTTATTAAACTTTGGTATGATATGGGGCAACGATTGGATTGGGGCTTCCATACCTAGTCATCTTCACTACCGAAGGCTTCGTGACGTTCGGTGCCATGGACATGGCAGTGTTAGGTTTTTGTAAGGAAAGTGATTTCTACTCATTTTGCCTATGCTGCAGCAACGTAGGCGAGGTATGGCAGGATGCTACGAGCTATCCGAGCAGGGCGGGTCGCTGATTAAAGACCTCGTCTCGTTGCCTCAAGCGATAGACCGGCAAGGCAGGATGATCGCCAGGTCTTTCTGCTGGACCCTGTGCTTGAGGGTCAAATGGCGCGATCTGACTGTAGCCGAGATGACTTAACCACCAAGATCCTTCGGGTCTGTGACCGACATGAATGGCCGCTGATTTTCACGCTGTCGCCATGCTAGGAGGCCGATACCCGCCATTGTATCCCCACGATGGACGCGATGTCGGTATCAGAGCCATAAGTCCGTAGAGGAGGGCGACCCCCTTCACTGATGTTGATAACCTCTCTCAAAATTAATCCGTAATTCTTTCGGAGCCAGGTTGTCTATGTAGAGGGTGAAGTGCCGGATACCGTCGCTTCGGCCGAATGAACGAAGGCCTGTGCCGAGGGTGATAAATGGCGGTACCCCAAGACGAGATCGAAGCCAGGGTCAGAACCCGGTAACGGACGATAGCTGATCCGGTCTCCACGAAAGCCACTCATGCTTTCTGGAACAACGGAGACGCCTCCTCCGACTGCTACCAGAGACAGCACCGCGTGCATTCCGTACGCCTCCTGCGTAATCCTGGGTACAAAGCCTGCATTCGCGCAAAGGCGGATAACCTGTAGATGAAAACCGCGCCCTTCAACCATCGGCCACAAAATGAATGGTTCAGCCGAGAGGTCGGACAGCGTCAGGTCCGGCCGCTCACCGAGAGGGTGATCTTGCGGGATGGCCATGCACAGGCGATCCCTATCAAAGGGTGTCCGTTCAACGTCTTCAGCGTTCTCAAGAGGTGGGATCACCACACCGACGTCCAACCTACCTTCGCGTAGGGCGGCAATCTGTGCGGCCGTGGTTGCCTCACGCAGCTCCAGCCGCACCTCCGGATGGCTGGCCCTGAAGTCGCGAATCACATCCGGTAAGCGACCATACAGTGCGCTCCCCACATAGCCCAGACGCACTACACCTGTGCGACCCGCGGCCACATCCACCGTGGCGGTGATGGCCTGTTCCGCACGGCGAAGAACGTCACGCGCCTCATCCAGAAACTGCTCTCCCGCAGGGCTCAAGCCGAGTACACGGTTGCCACGCTCGATCAGGGTGATGCCGAGATCGTCCTCCAGCTTGCGGATGGCGCTGGTAAGAGGCGGCTGGGACATATTCAGTCGTTCGGCCGCGCGATGGAAATGTAATTCCTCCGCTACGGCAATGAATTGCTCCATCGCACGCAACGTAATACGTGCTTGGGCTCCTGGCGCCATGTCCTGCTCCCTCACATCTCCGGCTATTCATCACGCTTACAATATCATTATTATATTATAGGGCACTAAAAACGGTATTTTTTATATCAATGGCCCGACTCTACGCTGTTTCCTCAACCATTTCTGGCAAACGGAGGCAATGGCATGGTGGATTTCAACGGCCGGGTCGTACTCATCACCGGGGCCGGTCGCGGGCTCGGTTTCTCGTATGCCCGATGCATGGGGCAGCTCGGGGCAACGGTTCTGATCCAGGATATCGGTGCCGATTCCGATGGTAACGGAGCCGATCCACAGGTAGCGAGGCTCGCGGTGTCAACATCACCGAAGGCGGTTGGATACTCCGCGCCGTGAATGGGCAGTTCCATGCCACCCGGGCCGTGGAGGCCGAGGGTGTGGACTATCCTCGAAATCTGCGCGCGATTCAGGCTGCAACAACTCAAGAGGTCGCGGCGAGCTGGCCGCAGATCGCTGTTTCTGATGTGGAGCCGCGTTCATGAACGGCGTATCAGTGGCCTTTGCAAGCCAGGTGGTTTATGCCAATGACCAAACAAAGACGTGGGTCGATCATCATGATCGCTGCCAACTCCCGTTCTGTCGGCTATACCAGCTTGATCGGTGTGGCTACAGCGAAAAAAAGGGGGCGATATGATGCCTCAAACTATGTCACCGGACACCATGAGGTTATCGACGGAAGCGACTCGGTGAGGTGATTGTTCAGGGCACGCGCTCCCAATTCACGCGAAAGGTGCTAATCGATGACTTCCGGATAGCGCTGTTTAGCTCGGTAGAGACGATAAATGGTAATTGCATTGGTGAAGAGCACGAGGGCTTCGGCGAGCGTTCCGCCCACGGATCCAACCAGGAGATGACTGAGTGTCCATGCCAGTGCTGCCAGCCCCAGAAAGACACGCATGGGGATACCTCGCAGCATGAACATGCCCACCGTACCCAGTATCATCGCCACGATGGCGGGCAGGTCTGCCCAACCCTGCCAGGTAAGCACAGAAGCCACACCACTTGCAGTCAACATAATGGCCATTGCCGCTTTGCTGCCCGGATAGCGTCGTGCGAGTGCAATGCGAACAATCACCAGCAGCGTCAACGCGGCGGCAGTCCAGCTCTCAAAAACCATGAACTGTAGAGCGAAGGCCACGTTCGCGGAGAGCAGCAGCATCAAAAGCCGATCGTCCTGCTTGCTGGAAAAGGCCCAGACACAGAGTACCAGCGACACCAGGCCAAAAAATTGACCGGCCAGAGTGCTATAGCTTTCGAACATAGAGCTGCATACTCCTCATCAGGTCAGCGATAACTCATCCAATACCCTGGCAAGGTTCTGTCGACCTTTCTTATCCAATCCTTGGAGTGGCAGCGGCAAGCAGGGCGACGCGGCCAAACCCTGAAGCTCAGCCGCTGTGGCGATCACACGTAGACTGCCACCATGTTGGCTGAACAGTGCCCATAGCGGGTTCAATCTTTCGGAAAGGCGCAGGGCTTTCTGGGTATCGCCGGCCTGGGAAGCACGGGTGATGGCCAGTGCTGTTTGTGGAAACAGGCCGCCAATCACTGAGTACCAGGCCTCACATCCGGCATTCATGCCTATGGCTGCCAAGGGATCACCGCTGATCCCGATCGTGATATGAGACGGGATGAGCGTTCGCAGGCGCTCGATACGCACACTGGCGGCATCAGGCGCTGCCGGAACGCCAGTCATCTTGATGGAGCCGACGTTGGGCAGTTGAGCAATATGTCCGTGCAATTCGTCACTAAATTCGAAATGGGTGGTGCGAGGGTTGTCGTAGACGCATAGCGGCACTGACAGGTTGTGTGCCACGGTTTCATACAGGCCGAAGACTTCTTCCTCGGATAGTGGCTGATACGACATGGGGGCCAGCAGCACAGCGCTCGCTCCCGCCTCCTGCGCATCTTCGGCCAGGGCCAATACTTCTCGAGTACTCAAGGCACTGATGCCAATGATCACTGGGATATCGCCGGCATGTTTCACCGCAAGCTGCGCGATGCGTGCCCGCTCCTCTCGAGTGAGATAGGCGTAATTCCCTGTCGACCCCAGTGTACCGATGGAGTCGACGCCAGCATCGGCCAAGCGCTCGATCAGTCGTATAAAGGCCACCTCGTCGACTACGCCATGCTGCATGGGGGTCAAGGGAAAGGCACTCAGACCGGAAAACATGGTTCGGCTCTCCTCAGTGAATGGATCATAAGACGATGGCCCAGGATGAAAGACTCGTAAGCATCCCGATCAGGCCTCGCGGTTGGCAACCGCCATTAGTAGTCCCAAGGTCATCAGGGTGGCTCCTGACAACCGGGACAGCAGGCGCTCTCTAGCAGCCTTGGCGACCCCCGACCCGACGATTCGGCTCGCGGCGAAGACGGCAATCAGATCCACCGTACTGTTCAACAGGACGCAGATGCTCCCGAGCAAGATAAATTGAGGGGCCATGGCTTGCTGTGCCGATACGAACTGGGGAATAAAAGCCAGAAAGAACATGGCGGTCTTCACGTTCAGCGTCTCGACAATGATCCCATCTCTAAGGGCCTTTGCAGGGCCGGAGCGCTTGACGGTAGGTGACTCTGAGGCCGCCGGCCTGGAAAAGATCAACTTGATACCGAGGAAGACCAGATAAGCCGCCCCCAGGTACTTTACGACAGCGAACGCCATCGCTGACTGGGCAATCAGCAATGACAGGCCGAGGGCCGCGGCCAGGACATGTACCACACCGCCCAAAGTCAAGCCTAGTGTCGACGTGATGCCTTCCGCTCTGCCTCCGGCGATGGTGCGTGCTACCACATAAGCGACACCGGGGCCGGGAATGACGGCCAGCAGCGTGGCTGCCAGCAGAAAGCTGATCGTGGGAAGCATGACATCCTCCTAGGGTGTGTTGCCGGGGGCTACACTGAACAGCCAGGTAGTCGATGACTGCCTCCGGCATCATACGGTGCAGTCCTTGAACGAGTCGGCCACCGGACTCAAGCGGCACTTCCAGCGGCATGACGGGCAGACTCTCCAGAATGAATCACATATGGGATGCATCGGATCTCAGTCGAATCTTCCCTGCCCAGCGACCGGCAGGTGCGATACAGGCTATCCCCGGATCGATTGACGGCGAGACGGATGCACCGGAGAATCCTCTAATGACCAATTCATTCCATGATAGTGACCAATGACCAAAAAAGTCAATATATCGACCGATCCTGGTGCCGATGCACAGTCCGTCAGCCAGGCCGTCGCCATCAAGCTCAAAGCGCATAGAAAGGAACAGAAGTTTTCCCTCGACGAGCTGTCCCGGCGTGCGGGTATCAGCAAGGGGATGCTGGTCGAGATGGAGAAGGGACTCGCCAATCCGAGTATCGCCATCCTGTGTAAGGTGGCGGCAGCGCTCGGCGTATCGGTAGCGGATATCGTGAATGTCGCCAGTCCTCCGGCAGTGCACTTGATCGAGCAAAAGGACATCCCGACGCTATGGACCGGCCCCAAGGGAGGGACCGCCCGACTGCTTGCGGGTACGAGCGGCCCCGACATGATTGAGATGTGGCGCTGGGAGATGCAGCCAGGGGAGGTATTCAAGGCACTGAGCCATCCAAATGGCACGCATGAGCTGTTTCATGTAGAGCAAGGGGAGTTGAGGATAGCCGTCGGTGAAACCGAGCTGGTCGTTTCTGCGGGCTCTTCAGCCGTAGCAAGGACGGACGTACCTCATCTATACGCTAATGATGGCGAATCCAAGCTTGTATTTACGATGACCGTTGTCGAGCTTCACCAATAGTTGACTATTCATATGACCCATTAACTATCATATTACGCTATGATTTTTTGTCCGGGTAATCATATATCCGGTCATCAGACATAGCCGGTTTATACATTGCTAGACATCTAGATTTTCATCTTTTTACTCAACCGTTCCTGGGGAAGTCTTTGTTTTCAAGGGCTTCCTTTTCTCTTGGTGGGATGAGTATATATGGTTTTTATATTGTGGTGACACACGTTGTTCGTCAGTCGTTTCGTGATAATGGGATGCAAAGAAGATCGCTTTTAGGGGGCAGGCCATCTTAAAGGTAAGGCGACTTCTGATTTTTTGAATCATTCTATATGTTGTGAATATTCAATAAATTGCCGTTGAATACGGGAAGGTTTAAGTAAAAGTGAGGAGGTTGTGACATGTTGTTGTCACCATATTTTAATCACATTGCCAAGTGATCGTCATTACTTTCAGCCAAAGTTATGGAAATATACTAGGCTGTCTGAAAGGATGAGCGCAACCTGGCTCGGTATGGTGGGCGGTGGTGGCATTGATGCAGCGTTATGGGAAACTATGCGTGGTTTCCAGTATACCGAGACCGCTATAATCATCCTGGTTATCATCGTTGCTGTGACGCTGTTGGACATGGTGTCACAGAGGGTGAGAAAGAGATTTATTTAATTTAAAATATCGTAGATATGGAGTTGTAAAAAGAAGCTGTCGAAGCTTGATATCAGCTAATTGGTTCAGGATTCTTCATTGAGGAAATATATAATGATTGAGACTGAGAGAGAACTTTTGGAAACAATTAAGGCTGCCGCTAAAGAGGCGGGGGAGCTGTTGAAAGAAGGCTATCGGTCGGATGGGTTGGCCAATTTTGAATCCAAGGGTGCATCGGATTTCGTTACTATTTATGATAAAGATGCAGAAAACGCAATCATCAGGTGTGTAAATGATTCATTTCCAGGAATTGGATTCATTGGCGAGGAGGGTGGGGTCACGACAGGAACCGATAACGACTACACCGTGATCATAGACCCGCTTGATGGTACCAATAATTTTCTCCATGGCGTGCCTCACTTTTCGGTGTCGATCGCTGTCACCAGGCACGATGAACTTCTGCTCGGCTCGGTCTATCATCCTCTTCTTGACGAAATGCTTTGGGCAGGGAAGGGCGTTGGAGCATATCTCAATGATACCCCCCTCAACATGCCGAGTGCCCGTCCTTTCCACGAAATGCTGGTAAGCACCTGTCTGCCTTATCATGAAAAGGGCAATTGCGAAATCTCGCTCAACCAGCTTTCCGTTATGATGCCACAGGTTGCCGGTATTCGTAGTCCGGGCTCCGCAGCACTGGAGATTGCCTATACTAGCCTCGGGCGCTATGACGCCTTCTGGTCGGAAGGCGCGCGGCTTGATTACTGGGACATCGCTGCAGCGATAGTCATCGCCCGAGAAGCGGGTTGCACAGTAACGGACTTGACTGGTGATCCTGCTCCCGCTCATTGGTCGAGTTTGTTAGTAGCTCATCCGCAGCGGCATGATGAATTACTGCAGTGTCTACATTCCGATAAATAGAAAGGGTATACGGAACATTTGGTTGATATCCGCCTTCCAGCGGATGGTGCCAGCCGATAATCTCCCCGACTTGTGGCGCCTACTTTCTCGATCTTTCTGAACAGCGCCATCTGGGTGTCCGATGAGCGGTCCTGCATCTTCGTTAACTTCCATGGTCTCCTCCTTTCAACAGTGGATCTCTCTTGATAGGTAGCCTTTCTCCATATCAATCACCTATTGTTTTTTTTGTACTCCCACACTAACTTCGTGAAGCTTCAGTGCACGAAGACTCATATGGCAGGTATAATAGACGCGCCATAGCAAAGACCTGTAGCATAATCATTAGCGAAAGGGTCCAGCGCCAAGCGGCGTCCGGGTAGTGGCCGTACGTCTGTGGCCACAACTCAATCATCCAGCCCACAGCATACTGGAGTATAAAGCCACCCAGGGTTGCAGCCATATTAAGCAGGCTGATCATCCGCCCGGATAGATGTGACGGTAGTTCAGTGGCCAGCCAAGCGTAGGCTAGAATCGGGCCGACGGTGAGCAGACCGAAAACGATCCACAGCAGGCTAGTTCCGGGAAGCGGTAGCCAGACGATTACTCCCTGAACTGTAACAAAGCCAACCAGCATGATTCTCATTACCCGGATTAGCGGTACGCCACGCTGCATCAGCCAATCGGTAAGCGCACTGATTATCAGTTGCCCCACCACAATAGCCACTGCCAATCCCAGGAGATAAAAAGCAGTAATACGTTCGTGCAGCCCGACGACCTCACGCATCCAGCCGCCTGCCCAAAGCCCTTGCCAAGCCAACCAGCTACCTTCGCACATCAGCGTCATCGGCCAAATGCGCATAAACAGAGGGTGGCGGATCACGGACAGCAGCCCTCCAAGTGCAGAGCCACTGTTCTCGCGTTCGGCGGGATGCGTCGGTACCAAAAGCCAAATAAGGAGCGCCAATATCAGCGTAATACCTGCAAGTCCGTGAAACAGAGTCTGCCATCTGAGAGACTGCAGCAACATCTCGGTGGGCAGAGTCGCTAGCAACGCCCCTAGCCCCGATAGGCCTAATAGTGCGCCGTTGGCCAGCGCCAGTCGCTCGGCGGGCCACCAAAGCACATTAGCCCGGTAGGCTCCCGCCCAGCAGGCCCCTAACCCCAGTCCAAGCAGCAACCGACCAGTCAAAGCGGCCCCATAGCTCGGAAAGGTGAATAGCCAAGCACCCAATGCCGCCACGACCATGAAGGATGGAACGACTCGACGAGATCCGAAGCGGTCCAGTAGCAGGCCCACAGGGATCTGCACTAGTGCCAGAGCCAGCAGAAAGACACTTGATAGTAGCCCCAGTTGCTCGGGGCCTATATCGAGGCTGTGGCGTAGTGCCGGGGCAATCACGCCATTGATGTTGCGATAGAGCTCTGAGATCAAGTAGGCCAGCATGAAGGGGGTGAAGACCAATAGAATACGGGCCCTATTTGAGATGAAGTTATTGCAAGTTTTCACAGAACCTCGTCGCCAATGGATTTTGCTGGCAGAGTAAGGGCTATCCCTAGAGGCGACGATCGCATAATATGCCGATAAAACTTGCAAATTACTCATGTATCACAATGAAGCGAAGTGTTCCTCCCTATCACGCCCTGCACGTCCTGGTCACCGTGGGGGAATATGGCAGTATCCGAGCCGCTGCAAGCCACATTGGGCGCTCAGAATCCGCTGTCAGCCATCAGCTCAAGGACCTCGAGCGGCGTTTGGGCCAGACTCTGCTGGAACGTAAGGGGCGTGGTATCGAGCTGACCCCACTAGCACTGCGTTATGTGAGCCGGCTTCGCGAGCCATTTCAGCATATCGGCCAAGCAACGGCGGAGTTATTTATTGCACCGGAACCACGCCACGTTGTGCTGACGTTACCACCAACGCTGGCCACGCTGTGGCTTGTGCCAGCCATTACAGATTTCGAGGAAGCTCTGCCAGACATCTCGCTTCGTCTGGTCACTACCAATAGGACGTTAGACCTGAGCCGCGATGGAATCGATTTGTCAATTCGTTACCGTGCTGATGGCCAATCTGATTCGCGGGCCATGCTGACGTTACCGGAGTATGCCTTCCCCGTTTGTTCACCCTCATTGGCCACGCGGCTGCAAAAGCGTCCGGAGACCTTGGCGGAAGTGCGACGTCTAATTAACGACGCTCATTACGAGGAGTGGGACATCTGGCAACGCTCTTTGCGCGAGCCGGTTATACTGTCCCGGCGAACCCAGCGACTGGCCGACTCCACCCTAACCCTGGAAGCCGCAGCGCAGGGCTATGCTGTGGCCATGGGACGGACGCCACTGACTAATGGCCTCCTAGCATCGGGACGTTTAATTGCGCCGTTTGGGACACATTATTCTACTGGTGCTATCTACGAGGTCGTCTCCAACGATCAATCCGTACACCCGGAGGTCCGCCAGCATGTAACTGACTGGATAGGCCGACAGTTTGTAGAACCCCTTTGAGCGTGACCCTCAGTTTCAAGACGAGCCCTCTGATCCCATGTTCTGAGAAAAGCTACGGCGTCGCTCTATCAACCAACGGTGAGTGGCATCAGAGTTGGTTGGAGGAATGTACCCATCAACCAAAATTTCCACTTACCGAATGGAAATAAAATGAATAAACGGATGTCGGAGTGTATTTGATCGCTTTATTTTTCAGAGAGTTGCCTTTTTAACCATATAGCAATGAAACACCAGGTTAACTAGAAGTTTATGTTCTTGTAGAGGGGCAGTAATCACCTGATACATCCTCTGTGGGGTTCCTGTAGTTAAGCACTATTTTCGCTATCGTTATCGGTCGGAGGGCATCGGTACCTATCGAGGCGATTCGATCAGTGTCGATGAATGGATCACCGAGGTTGATATCAGGAATGACGAACGATAGCCCTGCATGCGGGCTCTTGAGATACCAGCCGCGGCAGGTCAGATGCCGTGATACTGCTGTGACCCAATCCCCCAGTCTGGTTCAGACAATGCCTAGGGCAGCGGGATGTCATTGACCTTTTTCGGGCTGTGATAACCGCGCTGTACGGCTGGGCGTTCGGCGATCGTCTTGTACCAGCGTTTCACGTTCGGATAGTCGTTGAGGTCGATGCGCTGCCACTCGAAGCGTGATGCCCAGGGCCAGATGGCCATGTCGGCGATGCTGTAATCATCGACAACGAAGTCCCGGTCGGCGAGGCGGGTATCGAGCACCCGGTAGAGGCGCTGGGCTTCCTGGTGAAAGCGCTCCTCGGCGTAGGGCGCCTTGCCGGCATTGAAGCGCAGGAAATGGTGCGCCTGGCCCAGCATCGGTCCGAAGCCCCCCATCTGCCACATCAGCCATTCGAACACGCGATGACGCCCCTCGCTGTCCTCAGGCAGGAAACGGCCGGTCTTCTCGGCGAGGTAGATCATGATCGCGCCGGACTCCATCAGCGTCATTCCGGTCTCGTTATCGCGGATCGCCGGAATCTTGTTGTTGGGGCCCACGGCCAGGAACGAGGGGTCGTGCTGCTCACCCTGGGTGATATCCACGGCCTGGGTGCGGTAGGGCAGTTCCAGCTCTTCCAGCAGAATCGACACCTTGCGGCCGTTGGGCGTGCTCCAGGTCCAGAAATCGATCATCGGTATCTCCTGTGGGTGGTCAAGCTCCATTCATATAGCGCCGTTGCTTGGGCCAGTCGTGCAGCATAGGCTAGATGCCAAGATACCGCATATGATCCGTTCATGCTGTAGCGTAAGGATCGACCGTTCATGCGTGGCATGCCGCTTCTTTCCATGTCGACGTCAGACACCGTGATGAATACCAGCTACCTCACCGTCGTCCCTCAGCCTCCGCTGGCTGATTACATTGCCGGGATTTGGATTCAACAGGCCGGGGTTGTCGCGTCTCATGCAGACAACACCCCCACGCGTGTCGTGCCTACGGGTGTCGCCGAGATGACGTTCCAGTTTGGGGATCCAATGTGGGAGCTGGGCATGGGAGCGATGCCGCGCAGTACGTTCAATGGCCAGAAAACCCGATTCAAGGAATACCGGGCAACCGGCACGACGGGATTGCTCATCGTTCGCTTCAAGCCCTGGGCGGCCGCTGCCTTTCTCCCGCAACCGCTGCACGAGCTGGAGGATCTGAACGTTGATCTGGCGACCCTGGTGGATAAGGATCTTGTCGACCGTCTGGGCGATGCGCTGCTACAGGCTGACTTCGATAGTGCGCGAATCGCACTCGTCGAGGGCTTCCTCCTGACCTTGCTCCGGACCTATAACGCACGCCTGGACCCGGTGGCCAGAAGTGCGATCCACCACATTGTGGAAGCCGAGGGCACGCTTCGTATTGGCCATTTGTCCGAGCGCCTGGGACTGGGGCTCCGCCAATTTCAGCAACGGTTCCGCGCGGGTGTCGGACTGACGCCGAAAGGCTTTTCGTCGATCGTCCGTTTTCAGTCTGCGTTAGCGGATAGCGCCAGCTATCAGGACACGTACTACGATCAATCCCATTTCATCCATGCGTCTCGGCGACTCGTGGGCGTGACACCCACCGCTCTCCAGGCATTACGCAGGGCGAGTGCACTCGGTTGCCACTTCAATCGGCCTGCGCATTTTTACAATACGGTCTACCTGCGTCCTGATTACGATGACTCCGTCAGATAGAGCGCATTGGAACGGAGAGAGTCATGATCCTGAGACTGTGGCGCGGCTGGACTCACCAGCAGGATGCCGATACCTATGAACAACTCCTGAAAAATACCGTATTCCCGCGCATCGAAGCGAAAAATGTTGAAGGCTTTCGCCGCATTCGTTTGCTGAGGATGGACAGTGAGGCGCGAGAGACCGAATTCGTCACCTTGATGGAATTCGATTCCCTGGAGGCTGTTAAACGGTTTGCCGGGGAGGACTACTGGATAGCCTACGTACCGGAGGAGGCTCAACGCGTCTTGGCTCATCACGATACGCAGTCCAGACATTATGAGGTCGTCGAGGATCGTGGATAGCTGGAACCGTGTTCACGCGTCATGAATCGAAACCGATGCCGAACCGATCCAGCGTTTTCAGGAAAAGCGAACGATGCCCGGTGCGGTCCTCCAGCGCCAGATGACGTTGCGCGAGGCGCACGGCGCCGCTACGTATCGGCTCGGGGGGAAAAGGCACCGGAAAGCGGCGCAGCATGCCAAGGCGCGTGCGTTCGGTTTGCTGGCCATCGAGCATGTCGAGCATGGCGAGTGCAGCGAAGCGGCTGGCCGACACCCCCTGGCCGGTGAATCCCATCGCGTAGGCCAGCCGCCCCTTGAGCGCGGTGCCTGCGAAGAAGGTCGTGCGCGCCGAGGTGTCGATGATCCCGCCCCACGCATGGCTAAAGTCGACATCCGCCAAGCTGGGGAAGGCGTCGCTAAAGTTGGCCTCCAGGCGGGCGTAACTTTCCGGGCGGTGCAATAGCGCCTCGTCCTGGCGGCTGCCGTAGTGGTAGATGGCGTCGAAACCTCCCCACAAGATGCGGTTGTCGGCGGTTTTGCGGAAATAGTGGAATTGATTGCCGGTATCGGAGATGCCGTGTCGGTCTTGCCAGCCGATGGCAGATAGTTGGGCGTCACTCAGAGGCTCGGTGACCAGCGTGTAATCGAAAATCGGGATCACCGCCATCTTCAGGCGCTTCAAAAGTGGAACGGCGGCATTGGTGGCCATCGCTACGCGTGATGCGCCAAGTTCCGCTTGTGGGGTGGTAAGACGCACCCCTTGGGGAGTGCGGTCCAGCGCGGTAACGGGCGTATGCTCGTGAATGTCGATGCCTTGCGCCAGGCATGCCTGACGCAACCCCGCCACCAGCTTGCCAGGATTGACCAGCGCGTAATTCGGTTCGAAAAGTCCCGTGGCGTATTTCGGACTGGCGAAACGTTCACGTAGGGCGTCACCTTCCAGCAGGGTCGTCTCGATCCCGAACCTCGCATAAGCGACCTGCATCGATTCGAGCCCTTCGGCCTGCCACGGTGTGGCAGCGACATTGAGTTTCCCCTGGCGCTCGAATTCCGCATCGATGCCATAATGCGCCAGGTCTTCCTGCAGCCCGTCGAGATTGTCCAGTCCCAGGCGTACCAGCGTTGCCGCCTGCTTGGGCCAGCGTGCCAGCGCGTTGGACACCCCGTGTGAAATGCTCGGCGCACAGAATCCCCCATTGCGACCGCTGGCGGCGTTGCCGCAATGGGAGGCTTCCAGTACGACGATGCGTGCATCGGGATGACGTTCACGCGCCTTGAGTGCGCACCATAGCCCAGTGAACCCGCCGCCGATCACTGCGAGGTCACAGGAGGTCTCGGCGCTGAGTGCCGGGCAGGCCGGCTGTGGCGGTACCGTTTCCGCCCAGAATGGCGCCTGGACGGCGGTATCGAAGCGAGAGCTGGTCGGCATGTTGAACCTCCTGATTGTGGGCGGAAGCCAGGTTCGGCGCATCTTATTCGTCGAGATACCACCCCCAGGTCTCATGGTGGTCGAATCGCGTGATCTGTTTGAGTTCGCGATAGGCTTCGAAGCCGGCTTCGCCCAACTCACGGCCGATGCCGGAGCTCTTGTAGCCGCCCCAGGGTGCTTGCACGAAGGTGGGCTGTGAGCAGTTGACCCAAATGATGCCGGCACGCAGCTTGGCCGCGACCCGGTCGCAGCGCTCGAGATCATCGGACATGACGGCTCCTGCCAGGCCATAGGGGCCGTCGTTGGCCATAGCGATGGCCTCGGTTTCCGTATCGAATGGATTGATGCAGACCACTGGACCGAAGACTTCTTCACGCCAGATCTCGGCATCCAATGGCACGTCCATATAGATGGTGGGGGCGATGTAATAGCCTGTCTGCATGCCGGCAGGCCGGCCGCCACCGGTCAGTCGCCGTGCACCGCTGTCGCGAGCACGCTCGAGAAAGCCCATGATCTTGTCGTATTGGCTTTGGGACACGATCGGGCCGAGTTTGACTCCGGTTTTCGTCCCGGGGCCGATGACGATGTTCTCGGCCGCTTCCTTCAGTCGCTCCAGCAGGCGCGGGTAGAGCCGACGTTCGATCAGCACACGCGACGTGGCCGAGCAGACCTCCCCCTTGTTCCAGAAGATACCGAACAGAATCCACTCGACAGCCTTGTCGATATCGCAATCGGCAAAGACGACAAAGGGTGACTTGCCTCCCAGTTCCAGCGAAACGGTGCGGATTCCCGCAGACGCCGCCTGCATCACCTTGCGGCCAGTGGGAACCGATCCGGTAAAGGCGACCTTGTCCACCAGTGCATGTGCTGTCAGGGGCGCTCCCGCCTCTGGGCCGGTGCCCGTGATCAGGTTGAACACGCCGGCGGGAACGCCGGCGGCATCGATGATCTTCGCCAGTTCCACGCAGGACATGGAGCACAGCTCAGAGGGTTTTAGGACCACCGTACAGCCTGCCGCCAGCGCCGGAGCCACTTTCCATACCGCCATGAGCAACGGGAAGTTCCACGGTGTGATCGCCGTCACGACCCCCACGGGTTCGCGGCGGATACGGCTGTCGAAACGCTGATCGCCCACGTCGACTGCCGTGTCACCTCGCGCCTCGGCTGCATCGGCCAGGTCGGCATAATAGTTGAAGCAAAAGGCCGCATCCTCGATATCCCATTGTGCTTCTGGCAGTGGCTTGCCGTTGTCGCGTGTTTCCAGCGCGGCGAGCGCTTCCAGATGGGCGCGAATGCCTGCCGCGATGCGTCGTAGCGTTGCCGTTCGTTCGGCGACAGGCAACTCGGACCAACGGCCGTCATCAAAGGCACGGCGAGCGGCACGTACGGCGAGATCTGCATCCACGGCGTCACCGGCGGCGACGGTGGCGAAGGCTGTCTCGGTCGCCGGATCCACCGCTGGGAAGCTTCTGCCCGAAACGGGCGCCACAAAGGCCCCATCGATGTAGAGTTGTGTCGTCATCGCGCATGGTCTCCTGTAGGGGTCGGTTCAGACATGCTTGCGTCCGCCTTCGTGGTAAAACCAGTCGTCGGGATAGGGATACCACCAGTCGTGTCGGACCGGCTGGTGATCGAGAACGACCATCTTGGTACGGCGGAAGGCATCCAGGCCCTGACGGCCGAGCTCCCGGCCCAGGCCGGACGCTTTCCAGCCACCGAAGGGCAGGGCGTCATTGTCGATCATCGGATTGTTGATCCAGACCATGCCGGCCTCGAGCCGTTCCGATGCCTTGTGTGCCTCCGCCAGGTCGGTGGTGAAGATGGAAGCGCCCAGACCGAAGCGGCTGTCATTGGCGGCCTGCAGGGCGGCATCGAAATCGGCCACGCGCACGACGGCCACGACCGGGCCGAAGAGCTCTTCATTGAGGATATCCATTGCCGGCGTACAGTCGGTAAGAATGGTCGGTTCATAGAACCACCCCGTGTCGAGCCCGGGAGGGACGCGGCCGCCACAAGCGACCTTGGCGCCCTTGGCGACGGCGTCGTTCACGAGGCGCTGGACTTTCTCCCGTGCGGCCTGGTTGGCCAGCGGGCCGATCTCGGACTTCTCCAGCCCGTTGCCGATGCGCAGACGCTGTGTCTCGGCGACGAAGGCGTTGATGAAATCGTCATGGATACTGTCGACGACGTAGAGACGCTCGGTGGACGTGCAGACCTGTCCCGACATGTGGAAGGCACCGGTGACCGCTCCGGCAGCCGCGACCTCCAGAGGCGCGTGGGCGGTGATGATCATCGGGTCGGAGCCGCCCGCCTCGATCACTGCCGGCTTCATGCGTCGGGCGGCGGCGGCAGCGACGTTTTGAGCGGCGGCGACCGAACCGGTAAAGGCGATGGCATGCGTCCGTTCGCTCTCGACCAAGGCTTCGCCTGTCGTCGCATCGCCGGGCACGCAGGCCACGAGCCCATCGGGCAATTCATCGAATACCTGCATGAATTCCAGCGTCGAGAGCGTGGTGGCGGCGGCGGGTTTGATGACGCAACCGTTGCCGGCAGCCAGCGAGGCAGCGACCGTCCAGCACATCAACAGGATGGGGAAATTGAAGGGCATGATATGAGCTGAGACGCCATAGGGCTCATAGCGGGCATACTGGAGCGAGCCGGTCTGCGTCGTGCCCGCAACCTTGCCCGCCTCGTCACGCGCCATTTCCGCATAGTAGCGAAAGACCGGGGCGCAGTTGGCCACCTCGCCGATGGCCTCGGGGTAGGGTTTGCCCATTTCGCGGCTCATCAGGACGGCGCACCGGCTGACATCGGTGGCTTCGATCCGGTTGGCGAGTTGGTGCAGGTGCTGGGCGCGGGTCTTGGCATCCAGACGTTTCCAGGCTGCCTGAGCGGTGTTGACGCGCGTGAGGACTCTGTCGAGTTCTTCGGCGCTCACTTCGGCCCGCACCCCGACCTCTTCGAGGGTGGCAGGATCGATCACCGGCCGAGTCGGACTCTCGCTGATGTGGTAGTTCGGCACGAGGTAGTACCGAGGGGTTGCCGTGTCAGTCATGGGGCGCTCCTTGAGTGTCGTGAGACCCGTCGCCCAGGGCGGTGCCTTTGGCCTGCCAGCCGGGCAAGTGGGTGTTCAGGAAATTCGTGATATCGGTAAGGCCGGCCCCCGCCAGGCTGCTTTCCAACTGCCCGAGAACGCGGGGCAGGTACGTGAGATAGCGCGACTTGCCATGGAGTCGATTCAGGCGCAGGAAGACACCGGCGATACGGGCGTGGCGCTGTGCCCCCAGCAGTGCATAACGGTGACGTATCGCCGTCGCATCGCCCAGCCGTGCGGGAGCGCCGTTGATGTAGCGCGCCAGCATGCGTTCCTCCAGCCCCGGAGCCAGATCCCGCCGGGCATCCTGGAGCAAGGAGACCAGATCGTATTCGCAGGGACCCAGAACGGCGTCCTGGAAATCCAGTAGCCCACAACGGGCCACGCCCTTGCGCTGCGGCAGCAGCATCAGATTGTCGACGTGAAAATCGCGCAACACGAGCGTTTCGACCTGGCGTGCCATGGGCGCCAGCGCTTGCGCCCATAGCGTGCGGAACTGTCGAGCGAACGTCGGGTGATCCATGTCCGGAGCGATCGCAGGGGCATACCAATCAGAAAAGATGTCGAGTTCATCGAGCAGTGTCGTCATGTCATAGACGGGCTGGGATACCTGCGTTGCGCCCGTATGACGGTGCAGGTGCAAGAGCGCATCGACGGCGAGGGCATACAGCGTGCGCTCATCTTCGCCCGTGCTCAGGCAGGTCGTGTACGTGCGATGGCCGAAGTCCTCCACCAGCGCGAGCCCATGGTCGGGGTCGGCGCCGTGGACGACCGGGGCGGATAGCCCCAGCGCGTTGAGATGATGCGACAGCCTCAGGTAAGCCGCGAAACCGATGGGGTCATCGCGGTCCTCCATCAGCAAGAGCCCCGCCTCCGGCAAGCGGAAATAGCGTCGCGGTGAGGCATCGCTGGCCAGGGGCTCGAGGCGTGCGTGTGCATGGCCGTGCCGCGCCAGAAACCTGGTAGCGGTCGGCGCCAACGCGGCCATACCGTGACTCGTCGCATTCATCGGATCATGTAGACCTTTTTGACTGTCTCGTGAACCGTGCATGTCCCTTTCCAGTCCTGCGGGAAAAACGCGGCGGTATCCGGCGTGATCTCGATCACTTCACCGCTCTCATGGACATAGGTGCAGCGCCCCTGGAGGAAGTGGCAGAATTCGTCACGCGTGACATGGCACTCCCACTGGCCGGGTGTGCAGATCCACAGCCCGCATTCGGATTGGCCGTCCGGGCCTTTATGCAGCAGCACCCCGGACGTGCGTGACTCTCCCTCGATCATCGTTGGAATCGTGCCCCAGTCCACCGTATCGGTGATCGCGAGCGGTTCGTGCATGACGGGTGTCGGCATGGGAGTCTCCGTTTCAGTTGAGCATGTAGACGTGGCGATCGAAATGCATGGCCCCATGGCGATGGGGCGCCGTGACGTTAACGTCAGTCACAGGTGTGACTCCGCCAGTTCGATCAGCAGGCGAGCCGCCTTTGCCTGGCCGTTTTGCGATTGCATGTGCTCCGAGGTTGCCTTGAGCCGTGCCGCCATGGCGGTGTCACTGAGGCAGGCCTCGATCATTTCGATCATCGCCTCGTCGGTCCAGTCATAGCGCGGTGAACGGAAGCCGTGTCCGGTTTCCTGGACACGCATGGCGTTGTCGTGACCATCCCAGACATACGACATGATGATGGCGGGCTTGCCGAAATAGAGGCACTCCGTGAACGAGTTATTGCCGCCGTGATGAATCACCGCGTCGACTTGCGGTATGACGGAAGGCTGGGGGAACCAGCTATCGATGATCACGTTGTCGGGGATGTCGGAATAGTCGTCCTTGTAGTCGCCGACGTTCACCAGCGCGCGATAACGGGTCTTGCCGATCAATGCGATCAAGCGCTTGAGCAGGTCGGTGTCTCCCGAGCCGAGTGAACCGAAGGAGACGTAGAGCAGGGGGCCGTCGTTGTTCTGCTTGAATTCGGGAATCGTGTAAGGCTCATCCTGGCGCACACAGCCTTCGAGATACTGGAAGCGCACTGGGTCGAGCGGTTGGGCACGCTGATAGGTGACCGGTGCGGGATAGAGCAGCAGGTTGAGATAGGGGGAGGGCTCAAAGAACTGGCCGAGCGGGTAGGGCGCTTCGCCGGTCGTCGCGAGGAAGTCGTTGAAATCATCGTGAATCGGCTTGATCACGTCGTTGAACCTGGCACGGAAGGCCTGGTGCCCCGCCGTGTCATGCTCGCTCATCCCCGACAGATGGGGCGGGATCGCCTCGTCCTCGATTTCGTTTTCCGAACAGGAAATGATGCGGACCCAGGGAACGCCATACTGTTTGATGGCCGGGAAGAGAATGACGTTGTCGACCGATATCACATCCGGCTTGATCCTGGCGAGAATCGAGGGGAGATCCTCTTCCGCCCATTTGGCACTGTCGACGATGGCTTCCCAGCACTCCTTGACATAGTTGTCGAGCTGGTCGATGGGCGACTTACGGAAATTCGGGATATGTCCATTGATGAAGTCATCCCAGAATTTGGCCATCTGCTCCGGAGGCATTGGCTCCGAGAGGTTGACGGGATGCGATTCGAAGCCGTAGTTCTCGTACACTTCGATGAAGCCGGGGTCGGAGAGAAAGACGGCTTTGTGCCCCAGCCGTTCCACGGCCTGGGCGATGCCGACCGAGTTGAGTGCCGGGCCGTAAGCGGCTTCGGGGAAGAAAGCGAAAGTTTTCGTTGTCATGTCGTTTCCTCTGTCGTTGGGGCTTGCGCATGTCACGCTGCCCTTCTCTTGTTGTGTACGGAGTATCTTGTTGTGTACGGAGTACGGTGGAGTTGCCGCGCCTAGGCAGTGAAGACGCGGGTGTCGCGGGCCGACCAGCCGACGGAGACCTCCTCGCCAACGGCAAACGGATGCCCTTCCGCCACATCGGCGGTCAGCCGCACCATCAGTGGGTGCGGCGAAACGGGGGTCTCGAGATGCAGATGCAGGTCGAGACCGTGATAGGCCATGGCACTTATCCGCCCATTCAGGCAATTGTCGGCATCCGCTGCCCCCAGGCGCAGTCGCTCGGGGCGCACGGCCGCCAGGGCGTTATCCCCGGGTTTGAGATCGGCCGGCAGCGAGGCGGATATCCGGCTGCCATTGGCGGTGCAGAGCGCGCCCGCATCGACACGCGCGGGCAGGAAGTTCATGACCCCGATGAAATCGGCCGCAAAGCGATTGACGGGATACTCGTAGATCTCGTGCGGAGAACCGCATTGCAGTAGTTCCCCGTCTTTCAAGATCGCGATGCGGTCGGCCATCACGAGCGCCTCTTCCTGGTCATGCGTGACCACGATGAAAGTAATGCCGAACTTGTTCTGGATATGTTTGAGCTCCAGCTGCATTTCCCCCCGCAACTTCTTGTCCAGCGCGCCGAGCGGCTCATCCAATAACAGCAGGCGAGGCCGTTTGACGAGCGCTCGGCCCAGCGCAACGCGCTGTCGCTGTCCGCCGGACAGTTGCTCGGGTTTACGCTCGGCGAGGTGGGTCAGTTGGATGGTGCTGAGCATCTCGTCGACGCGCTCGTTGATCTCGGTGCGGGGCAGCTTTTCCATCTCCAGTCCATAGGCGATGTTCTGCGCCACGGTCATATGCGGGAACAGCGCGTAGGATTGGAACATCAGGTTGACCGGGCGATGATTGGGTGGCACCTGAGAGATATCGTGCCCGTCGAGCAGGATGTGCCCCGACGACGGCATGTCGAAACCGGCGAGCATGCGCAGCAGGGTCGTCTTGCCGCTGCCGGACGCGCCGAGCAGGGCGAAAAACTCGTTCTCGCGGATATCGAGGGAGACCCCATTGACGGCGCGAAGCTCGCCAAAGCGTTTCTCTATGTTCGCAAGCGACAGGAGAGTGCTAGTCATTGTCCCGGAAGCCTTCCACGGTTAAGGCGCTGCGATATGGCCAGGGCGACGACGGAAAGTGTCATCACCAGCACTGCCAGCGCGTTGATTTCTGGCGTCACGCCAAAACGGATCATCGAGAAGATCTGCATGGGCAGCGTGATGGAGTCGCGCCCGGAGCCCGCCGTGAAATAGGCGATGATGAATTCGTCGATGGACAGGGTGAAAGCAAGCAGCGCGCCAGCGACCACCGCGGGTGTCAGCACGGGGAGGATGACGCGACGCAAGGTGACGGGGGTCGTCGCACCAAGATCGGTAGAGGCTTCGACAATCGACCAGTCGAAACTCTTCAGCCGGGCCCGCACGACCGCACAGACAAAGGCGAGATTGAAGACCGTGTGGCTGATGATGATCGTATGCAGACCCATGCGGAAATCGAGCATGGAAAAGAAACTGAGCAAGGCGATGGCAAGCACGATGTCGGGAATGATCATCGGGGCAAAGATCACTGTCTCGAGCAAACGCCCCTTGCGGCGGCGTATTTCCACGCCAATGGCCAGCAGGGTACCCAGCAATGTGGCGGAAAGGGTCGAGACGACCGCCACGATCAACGTATTCAACGCCGCGCCGATGATGTCGCTATTGGCCATCAGCTCTGCGTACCAGTGAGTCGAAAACCCGGTCCAGGCAGTCGGCAGGCCGCTCGCATTGAAAGACAGGGCAAAAAGCACTGATATGGGAATGTAGAGAAAGGCGAACGTCGCCGAGAGGATCAGCAACATGAGCCGTAGACTGCCGCGGTTAGTCATCGCAGACCTCCGCTCGTTGCTGACCCGATGCCTTTTCGCTCGCAAAGGTTTGTAGCGTCAACAGCCCCATCATGATGGCAATCAGGAACATCGACAGCGCGGCACCGAATGGCCAGTCGTTGGCGGTCAGGAACTGGTCATAAATCAGATTGCCGATCATCTGGAATTGACCGCCCCCCAAAAGGGCCGGCGTCACGAAGTTGCCGATCGACAGCACGAACACGAAGACAAAACCGGTGGCGATGCCGGGTACGGTCATGGGGAGCGTGACTCGACGGAATGTCGTCCATTCGGAGGCGCCAAGATCGCGCGATGCTTCGTGGATTTCCGGATTGAGCCGGGAGAGCGGTGCGTAGCAGGCAAGGATGACGAAGGGCAGATAATTGTAGACCAGGCCAATGACCACGGCGGTTTCCGTATAAAGCATCTGTGGCAGTTCACCTTCGAAACCGACGGCCCGAGCCAGGGAGACAATCAGCCCCTCACGATTCAGCAGCACGATCCAGGCATAGGTACGCACGAGATAGTTCGACCAGAAGGGCAATACCGCGAAGAAGAGCAGAATCGGCTGGCGCTTTCTGGGCATGGAGGCGATGGCGTAGGCGGCGGCATAGCCGATGACGACGGCGATGGTTGCAGCGAGCCCGGCGATGCCGGCCGACTTGAGGAAGATCCTGGCATAGAGAGGGTCGAATACCAGCGCGATATTGCTCAGGGTGAATTCATAAACGATGCCCCCGTAGATGCCTCGCCGAAAGAAGGCCAGCGCCAGGATCAGCAGGCAGGGCACCACCATGAACGCTGTCAGCCATGCCAGCGCGGGTGTCATCAGGTAAACGGGCTTGCGGTCAGTCATTGGGCACTCGATTGCTATCCTCCCGGGAGTGCGGGAGCTCATGGCGTATTGCTGACGGCCGTCATGGCGCCCGGAACGTCACGTTCCGGGCTTGCAGAGGATTTAGTCGGCCGCTTTGATCTCGGAGACCACACGCGAGTAGGCACGCTGAGCATCACCGACGTTGCGTAGCTGCTCGTACGCCATCATCTCGTTCGGTGTCATGCCTAGATTGGGGAACTGCTCGATCAGCGCGGGATCGAGTGCTTCCATCGCCGCTTGGTTGGGAACCTTGTAGAGGATGTTCTCGCTTGCCCAACGGTGATTGTCGGCGTCGAGCACGTAATTGACGAACTCGTAGGCCGCTTCCTTGTTCTCCGACCCCTTGAGAATCACCATCGTATCCACCCACAGGTCGGAGCCTTCCTGGGGGACCACGTATTCGATGTCAGCGTTTTCGGCAATGCCGTAGTTGCACCAACCATCCCAGGCATGGACCAGTTCGGCTTCACCGGACACCAGCTTGGCGTAAAACGTCGTATCGTCGTAGGCCAGCAGGCTTTCCTTCGCCTCTATCAAAAGATCGCGAACTTCGGCGAGTTTATCGGGATCGGTTTCGTTGACGGAGTACCCCTTGGCGAGAAACCCCGCTCCGAGGAGCCAGCGGTCGGTAGCCAGCATCGTGGTTTTACCCTGCAGTTCGTCACTGGGGTTCAGCAGGTCTTGCCAGGAGTCGGGCTGCCCTTCGACCAGATCGGATCGGTAGCATAAGCCGGTGGTGCCCCAGGTATAGGGAACCGAGTATTGATTTCCGGGATCATGTGCCAGTTCGGTGGCTTCAGGGTACAGGTTGGCGAGATTCGGGAGCCGTTCGTGATCCAGCTGCTCTGCCAACCCCATGTTTTGCAGGACTTCCGCGAAAGGCGATGACACGAAGACGACATCATAGCCTCTGCCATCGGAGGCGATGAGCTTGCCCATGATCTCTTCATTGGTACCGTGCAAGACGAGTTCGGCGTCGTTGCCGGTGGCTTCCGTGAAGCTATCGAGGGCCTCGGGTGCCATGTAGCCATCCCAGTTGGAGATGACGAGCTCGTCGGCGGCGGCCATGCCGGCACTGCAAGCAAGGCCGGTACCCAGTAGCAGTCCAACGCTGGATCGAAAACGCTGCATGTCGATTCCTCAATGTTGTTCTTGTGTCGCTCTCCGGCCATGCATTCGTGCCGGAAGTGAGTCGGTGGTCAATACCTGTCGTCCACCCTGTATGCTAGTATTAATCAAAACAAAGATACGTCAATGTGTATTCGCTGTTCTTTTTCACTACCGGCTGTCGTGCGATCTTCAGCCTTTTCATGGGAGTGCTTGCATGGCTGACAGTCGCCGGAACAGTCGACAGAATCATATTGCCCTGGCGCAGCAGGTGATCGGTGTCGTGTTGGAGCGGGGGATGAATCCGGGCGATCACCTCCCCGAACAGGTCTTTTCCGAAGCCTGTGGAGTTTCCCGGACGCCCATTCGTGCAGCATTCAAGATATTGGAAGAGAAGGAAATTCTCGCCTGGAAAGAGGAGGAGGGGTACTTCCTGGAGATCGGTCAGGCCGACGGGCTGACCGAGGCGGCTCATCGGCTCGAGGATATGGAGGATTCTCTGGCCCAGAGAATCCTGTCCGATCGAGCCGATCGTCGTATCGGTGATATTCAGTCCATCAGCGCATTGGTACGGCGCTATAATGTGACGAGAAACTCAGTATTAAATGCGTTAAAAATACTGTCTCGTGATGGTGTGGTCACTCAATTGCCGGGCCGGTCATGGGCATTCCAGCCGATGTTCGATACGCCAAAAGCCGTCGATGAAAGTCTGGCGTTCCGCCTCACGATCGAGCCCCAGGCCATCCTCGCACCGGGATTCGTCATGGATATCAAGAAAGCGGGGTTGCTCAAGATGCGGATGCAGGAGCTGCTTGATACGCAAGAGGGGCACATTACCAGTACCGGCTTCTTGCGGCTCGATACCGAATTCCACAGTTTCATTGCCGAGTGTTCAGGCAATCGTTTCGCCCGTGGTGCGCTCCTGGCTCACCATCGGTTACGTCGTGCGACCCAGAAGGATATTTCCATTCCCGATTTCCGGTTGCGGCAATCGCTGGATGAACATCTTGAAATTCTCGACAGCCTCGAGCGGCACCAATTCGAGCTTGCGGCAGACCAAATGGTGCTTCACCTTCGCCGCTCGCGAATCCGGCGCCCGGAAGCGGCCAACCGCGGCATACCGCCACTGATGCGAGGAGCGCGTCAATGAGTCATCCACGAGTGATCGCGCTGTTTCCCGAGGCAAGCTTTGGTGCTGCGTTGAACTGTGTCGGTATCGCACAGCAGTTGCGCCATATGGGCGCCATACCGGTATTCCTGTGTCACCCCGGTTTTACCGGTATGTTTGCCGAATATGGATTCAAGGAGTACCACCTGCCTGCTCCCTCCCAGGTGCAGGCGCAGAAGAACGAAGACTATTGGCAGGCCTTCATCAATACGCACCTTCCGCATTTCAACCTCGACGCCGAAGAGCAGTTGCCGACCTACGTCGCGCCTACCTGGGAAGCGATAGTGGATACGGCGATTGATGCCGAAGCCGGGGTCGAAAGCCTGCTGGACCAGATTCGTCCCGATGCCATACTGCTCGACAATGTCATCATGTTCCCCGCCATCGTCCGTTCCGGCTATCCCTGGATACGCATCGTGTCATGCGCCGAAACCGAGATCCCGGACCCCAATGTACCTCCTTATCTATCCGGGTTGGCGCCGGAAGATGACGCTGCGGTGACGCGTTTCGAGCAAACCTATTTGAATGCGACGGAATCGGCGCATCGTCGCTATAACGCGTTTCGGAAGTCCCGGGGTTTGCGGCCGCTGGCTCCCGGCAACTTCCTGGAGAATTCGGACCGGCTGAACTTGCTGCTGGCCCCAAGTGCCGTGCGTTATTCACGAGCGCGCCCCCTGCCGCGGGAGCGTTTCGTCTTTCTGGAAGGTTGTGTCAGGGAGGAGTCACGCTTTGATCCGCCACAACTGCCGGCCGACGACGGGCCGCTGATCTACATGAGTTTCGGTAGTCTGGGAGCGATCGACACCGACCTGATCGGCAAGATGATCGACACGTTTGCAACGTTGCCGGCACGCTTCATGGTCAACGTCGGCGGGTTCCTCGAGGCGTATCAGCATGTGCCGGACAATGTGTATCTCGGCAGTTGGTTTCCGCAACCTTCCGTCGTGGAACAGAGTGCGCTCTTCATCCACCACGGGGGCAACAACAGCTTCTGCGAGGCCCTGTTCCACGGCGTACCCTCGCTGGTCATACCCTACTGCTGGGATGGACACGATAATGCGCAACGGGCCCAGGCGACAGGCACGGGGCGTCGCCTCGACCGGACGACCTGGTCGCCTGACACCCTCCGCGAGGCCATCCTGGCGCTGCTGAACGATACGCCGATGGCCGCCAGGCTCCAACGAATCTCGCGCGAGATGCAGGCTGAACCGGGGGCAAGGCGCGCTGCCGAAGCGGTCATGGCGGCCATCGACGTATCGCACTGAACGCTTACGGTCGACAGACGTAATAGTCGTTCATGATGTCGTGCTCCAGTTGGTGAACCTGAATATCCCGGAAACCGGCCTCTTCGAGGTAAGCGAGGGCTCGCTCGCGGCCCCACATGGTGCCCAGGCCGTCGCCGCCCTGGGCCAGCGATACCGTCATGCAGTGGCTCACCGATACGGCGTACAACATCGCGCCCAGCGGATGTCCACTATCCAGGTGATGGTGGCTGGAGCCGTGAATGTCCTGCACCAGGTAGGTTCCCTCCGCGGTCAGCGTGCGATGAATGCCCTTGAGCAGGTTGCGCGGCCGGGCCTGATCGTGGATGCCGTCGAAGGTGGTGACCAGGTCGAAGGCGTCGGGCTCGGCGGTGACATCGAAGTCGCTGAGATCGCGTACCTCGAAGGTCAGGTTGGTCAGTCCGGCATCGGCGGTCTGCCGGCGTGCCCAGTCGATGGCCTCCGCGGAGAGGTCGTAACCGACGAAACGGCTGGCCGGAAACCGTTCGGCCATCGCCATCAGCGCTTTTCCCCGGCCGCAGGCACAGTCGAGCACCCGGATACCCTTGTCGAGTCGCTCGGTCAGCCCCGGAGCCAGCGGCAGGATCTGGTCGAACAGGGCCGGCAGTACGGTCTGGCCGCTGTCGCTGGCCATCACCTCATGGAAGCGTGGATAGCGGGAGTAGGGCACACCGCCGCCTTCGCGGAAACAGCGCACCACATCATCCTCTACACTTCCCAGTAAGGCGATGAATTGTGCATAGACGGCCAGGTTGACCGGCCCCGTATCGGTCAACAGTTCGGCGCGTTCGTCCGGCAACCAGTAGGTGGCGGTTTCCGGATCGGTTTCGATCACATTGCCGGCGACCATGCCGCCCAGCCACTCACGCACATAGCGTTCATTCAGGTCGGTGCGTTCCGCCAGCGCCTGGCTGGTGAGGGGTGGTGTTCCCGCCAGCGCCGATAACAGGTCGGTTCGGTGGCCGATCGAGATCAACAGCATCAGGCCGCTCTGGTTGAGTGCCTGGACCAGCCGGGTCTCGAAGGTATCGGTATCGTCCTGAGACGATGTTTGAACAGCGATATCACACATGACATACGCCTCTTGTCGTTGAGTTGTAAGAATAGGGCCAGGACAAGAGTACGCCCGCGACCCCGGCATCACGCAGGCGCATTGCGACGCAATCGGGAGTTTTCTGCCATGAGTCAACTTACCGAACCCGCCGGCACGGCCGCCACCATTGCGCTCCTGGCCGGACCGGATGCCACGGCCTCCACGCTCTATGGCATGTACGACCTGTTGGGTTCGGCTGGTCGCGACTGGGAATTCCTGACCAACGGCCGGATGGGCGTGCCGTTGCTGAAGCCAATGATCGTTTCCTGCGATGGCCGTGGCTTTCGTGCCCCCAACGGGGCCTGGATCGAGCCGGATGCCGCCCTGGATGACTGCCGCTCGCCAGCGGTCGTCTGCATTCCTGATCTGTTCATCGCGCCTGACGCGAGCCTCGAAGGCTATGCGGCGGAAATCGCCTGGCTGCATGCCTGCCAGGCCCAGGGAGCGCTGCTGGCTGCGGCATGCTCCGGCGCGCTGCTGCTGGCCGAGGCGGGGCTGCTCGATGGCCAGGACGCCACGACCCACTGGGCCTACTGCGAGGCCATGGCAAGACGCTTTCCCAGTGTGCGGGTGCACGCGCAACGCACTTTGGTGGTCACCGGCGAAGGGCAGCGACTGATCATGGCCGGCGGCGGCACCTCCTGGGTCGATCTGGCACTGTTCCTCGTCGCCCGGCTGGTCGGGATCGACGAAGCCATGCGTCTGGCGCGCATCAACCTGATCGACTGGCACCAGGACGGCCAGCGCCCCTATGCGGCACTGACCACCGCCCGCCAGGTCACCGATGCCTGTATCACGCGCTGTCAGGTGTGGGTGGCTCAGCATTACGACACGCACTCGCCGGTGGCCGGCATGATGGCGCTCAGCGGCCTGACCGAACGCTCCTTCAAGCGGCGCTTCAAGGCCGCTACCGGCATGACGCCGATGGACTATGTGCACACCCTGCGACTCGAAGAGGCCAAGCAGTACCTGGAAAGCGGCGACGATCCCATCGATGCCATTGCCGAACTGGTCGGCTATGCCGATCCGAGCTTCTTTCGGCGGCTGTTCGGCCGCCGGGTGGGCCTGACACCGAGCCAGTATCGGCGGCGTTTCCGCAGCATGCGGTTGCGATTGCAATAAGCGGTGACTCCGATGTCGATTCGGCCGCCCCCGAAACGACTACGATTACCCGCAGCCAATGACGGACGATGCGGGCCACTCGACACACAGGAGCACGATGATGACATACGTGGATGGATTCGTTGCCGCCGTACCCACGGCCAACCGTGAGCAATACATCAAGCATGCCCGCGATGCCTGGCCGGTATTCAAGGATTACGGCGCACTGAAAATGGTGGAGTGCTGGGGTGATGACGTACCGGACGGCGAAGTTACCTCCTTTCCCATGGCGGTGAAGTGTCAGGCGGATGAAACGGTGATTTTCTCCTGGCTGGTCTGGCCGTCCCGCGAGGTCAGAAACGACGCGATGCCAAGAATCATGGCGGATCCTCGCCTGCACCCCGACAAGAACCCCATGCCCTTCGACGGCAAGCGGCTGATCTACGGCGGGTTCGACGTCGTTCTGGATGAATGAATCACCGGTACACGGGAGAATACCCATGTTTCAGCAAGTCACGCCCTGCCTGTGGTTCGACGGGCAGGCGGAAGACGCCGCCCGGTTCTACGTCTCGCTGTTTCCCGATTCGCGCATCGAGCGCGTGATGCGTTCACCGGCCGAGACCCCGAGCGGTCCGGCCGGCTCGGTGCTGACCGTCGAGTTCACGCTGTCCGGTACGCGGTTCGTCGGCCTGAACGGCGGCCCCGAGTTCCCGTTCACCGAAGCGGTCTCGTTCCAGATCGCATGCGCGGATCAAGCCGAAGTCGACCGGTACGGGGACGCACTGTCGGAAGGCGGCACGGAAGGGCCGTGCGGCTGGCTCAAGGATCGCTGGGGGCTCTCCTGGCAGGTCGTGCCCACCCGGCTTCACGAACTGCTGACCGATGCCGACCCGGAGCGCGCCCGCCGGGCCATGGAAGCGATGCTGACGATGCACCGACTCGATATCGCCGAACTGGAACGCGCCGCGGACGCTGAGACGCCTCAGTGATGAAGAACGTCGCCGCAGGGAAATAGACTGGAAGTCGCAACGATCATCAACGGGTGAAACCATGCGACTCGAAGGCTCTTGCCACTGCGGCGCGATTCGCTTCAATGTCGAATCGCCGCATCCGTATCCCTATCAACGCTGCTACTGCTCCATCTGCCGCAAGACGGCAGGGGGCGGTGGCTACGCCATCAACCTGAGCGGTCGCGCCGACACGCTCCAGGTCGAAGGTGGCGAGCACAAACAATGGTTAGGTCCGGAAGAAGATAATGCCTGAACCCGGGGCACATGCGCTATTTCCCTATCGAGGTCACAGGAACCTCGACGGTCGCAAGCACATTGTAGATACCTTCTTGCGTCTGCAGGGCTTAACCACAGAATTCTAAAGTTATCGCACACAATGCCGAAATATACTTTGGAGAGCATTGGAGACTTCTTGGGAAGTGCCATGGAATCGGCGACCGACCTCTGGTGCACGAAGGATTGTGCGACGGCGCATCGTTGATACACGTTGACTGATGTGATCACTCCTTTGCCCTTGCTACTGCTCACAGAGGCAGAGTGAAAAATTCGATATTACGCAAGGGAACCTCATGAAACAGTCTATATGTGCACTGGCCGTTGCCTGCTTAATGGTGGGGCTGAGCGGTTGTTCATCCTATCAGCAGCGTAGTCAGATGGATGATTTTAATACTGCGTGGATACAGGGGGATTACCTCGGTGCCGCCGAAGCGATGGAGCCCGAGCTAAGTCTGACCGGGGAAGATAAGGCCGAGGACAAGCAGTTATTGGAACTGCTTCATCAGGCGGAAGCGTATCGTATGGCCGGCGACCCGTCTCAAGCTGTCGAGCTTTATGACAAGGCGGAAGTCGGCATGAAGTTGGATGATACCAGTGGTTTGTCATCCAACCTTCTCGAAGGTGGCATGTCAGTGTTGATCAATGATGCCGAGCGTGATTACACCCCCATGTTGTCCGAAGCAGTACTGGTCAACACCTACAAGGGACTGGCTTTCTTACAACAAGGCAATCGGGAGCTCGCCCGTGTGGAGTTTAACCGTGCCGACGACAGAACCCGCCGCGCTGTAGAGACCTTTGCGGAGGAGATTGCACTCCAAAAAGAAGCACTGGAAGCAGATGAAGGAAAACAGCAGCAGTCGATACGAGAGAGTCTTGAGAATGAGTCGCTACAGGAGAGTGTTGCTTCCAACTACGAGGAAATCTCTCAATGGAGCGTCTATCCGGAGTTCATCGTTCCTTCTGCTACCTATCTGCATGGGCTATTTTTCCTCGCTAGTGGCGAACACGGTGATTTGGACAAAGCCAGTACGTCGCTGAAACGGGTTGCCGCCATGTCACCCGACAACCGGAGGCTAGCTGCAGATGCCGAACTGGCTGAAGATCTGGCGGCTGGCCGTACAACTCGAGATTCCGAGACTCCAAGGGTATGGGTTGTCTACGAGAACGGTCTGGGGCCGGTGGCGCGTGAAAGCCGCTTCGATGTACCTCTGATGTTATTGCATGGCAATACCACCAGCCCTGCCTACACCGGCATTGCTTTGCCACGCTATGCCGATAGGAAGCCGGTCCACCAACCACTGACTCTGGTCGATGATTCGGGGGAACGTCATCAGCCTGAGCCATTTTCAGCAATGGGCAAAGTCGTTCGTACGGAGATGAAGGCGCGTTTCCCGGCAGTACTCGGACGTGCTGTTGCCTCGGCAACTCTCAAGGCGGTAATGCAGAACGCTTCCGCCGAAGAGTTTGGTGCTGTGGGCCAGCTTGGCTCTGCCCTTTTCACTGCCGCTACCACACGTGCTGATTTACGTAGCTGGCAAGCTATTCCTGATCATTGGCAGGTGACCAGCCTCCCTCGTCCGGCTTCAGGGCAACTCGGGGTTGAGGAGGCCAGCGGCCATGTGGATGACATCTCTCTGCCGGACTGGCGTTACACCCTCGTTTACATCAAGCGGCCCAGTCAGGAAGGACCGGCACAGGTGTCGCTCATCGACCTGGAAGGTCGTCATGGCGGTGAGCAATTGTCTCTCTTCGGTACCAAGGACGCCGAAGGCCTTGTAGCTGATGCCTCTTGAATGAGTGGTGGTGTGACGCACCATCACGGCCCGATTATTTCTCTTCAATACGATTCAGGATATCAAGATGAAGAAGCTTGTTGTGTTCGTTACCTGCCTGGTCCTGCTGTTGGCTGGTTGTGCCACCCCTACCCGTTATGTCGATCCTGACAATGACCAGGGTGAGGTCAGCATGGAGTTGGATTACCGCGACTTCGAGAAAACCGCTCAAGAGACGGTGGAATCCATGCTGCAAAGTGGCGCCGTGGACAACCCTGATGGTGGACGTTACGTGCTAGTCGTCAGCCGTATTGTCAACGACACCATGCAGCGACTGGACACTGACCAACTAATCAAGAAAATCCGCGTTGATCTGCTGAACTCCGGCAAAGTGGTGACCACGACAGCCGTCGGTATCGATGGCGCAGAGGATGAGATGAATATGCTGTCACGATCTCTGCGGGATTCCGATGAATTCGATCAACGGGGTGTACAAAAGAAGGGAACTCTGCAGGCCCCGGATTTGAGTCTCTCCGGCAAGATTCTCCAACGTAACCGCAAGGTCGGCAGTGAACAGCAGGTGGAATACTACGTGCAACTCTCTCTTACTGATCTATCCAGCGGACTCGCCTTGTGGGAAGACGAAACTCAAGTCATCAAACGTGGCTCTGACGCCTCGGTAAGCTGGTAACCAGGAGGGGAGGGAGCATGTTCAAGCGTAACGTTATCAACGCTAGTGTTGTATTCGCTGTCATCTTTCCTGTTCTTGGCTTTGCCCAGGAGTTGTCTGAGCAGGCGGACAAGGCAGAGGAGGAGGCGTCGGCCACTCCACCTTCAGCGTTCTACTCGATCGATGAAGTATCGCAAAGTGACGAGAAGATCAAAGAGTTTCTGAACTCCCGCGGTTGGGTGCAGGGGGAATCCTCCAGCAATCCGGCAGAAGGCACGTTGGTCATAGGCAGTGCCGACATCGCCATGGATCCAGCTAGCATCGACTTCAGCCAAGCTCGGTTGGTCGCCACGGAAGAGGCATTCCTTCAGGCCATGGGTGAGTTGGTTTCTCAAGATTCGGTGCGTGTGGGCAAGAACATGGCAGATCAGTTCTTGCAAGATTCTCTACCGGAAGAGGTACGGGATACGACCAGCATGGCGGCGCTGGGTAAGGCCGTAGCGGGCCGATTAGCGGAGGCATCGGTGACGAAGCTGGACAATGTGATCCAGGAGTTGGGTGGGGACGCGAGTCAGCTACCTGAGCTCAATATCGCCGAAAGAAAGCAGCTGTTGTTTGATGAATTCGTTACTGAAACCACCTGGCGTGCCATGGGACAGCTCTCAGGTATCGGGGTCTTCGGTACCATCGAGGAAGTCGGTGGTGATGGTCCTGCCAATAATGGTCGGGTGAGCGTCGTCGTGGTCAAATCCGATCGCTTCAGCGAGTTCGGCAGACAGTTGCGTACCGGAGACGTGGCGCCTGGTCAGGCGATTCCCGTCGAAGATGTACAGGAACGTCTGAAATCGCAGATTGATGAGGGTACCCCGATGTTGGGCTATTTCGGTGTTCAACCGATAGTCGATGACGAAGGGCGTTACGGGCTCATGTCGTTTGGTATCGGCGCTCCGGCATTGGTACGCGACAGCATGGATGAGTTCGAAATCAGTGCCGAGCTGGAAGCCTCCCGGACGAGTGCGCAGATGATGGCTGACGGCTGGCTGACACAATTCGCTAGCATGACAGTGCAGGGGCAGCGCGAAAGTTCCAAACGCAAGTTACGCGAACAAGTGCGTGAGACGCGCGGCGACGGTAGCGCCAGGTTGCTCACAGAGCAAGGCGTGGGTCGCATGGTCAATAGTGTCCTGCGTTCAGAGTCGGATAATCGACTGCAGGGTGTTCAAACCGTAGGTCAGTGGAATGCCACCGATCCGAGTACCGGGCATCCGTATCTGGGGTATGTCAAATACTGGTCTCCTAGTACGTCGGCGAAAGCTCAGGGTAAAACCGCTGATGATTCTACCGGTTCCGACAACGAGCAGGCAGAAGGTGATGCGGACACGCCGGCCAGCTCTCGTTCCACAGGATCGTTTGGAGAATGGTAATGGCAAAGCGACTGTGGATCCTCTTACTGTTGGCAGTACTATGGCCCTTGACGCTACAGGCGGACGTACAGACCCGGACCGTCCAAGCTGAATCCACAGGAACCAATCGTGAAGAGGCTATTTTTAATGCTCTCGGTGAGGCTGTGCGTCAAGTTCACGGTGCCCAGGTCAATGCAAGTCGGGAGGTGCGCAATTCCATGGAACGGCTCTCGGTTCGAGATAGTGACGGACGGGAGTCATCTGCCACCCACGAATCTCGCGTAGAGAGCGGAACCAAAGTCACAAGTGAGGGATTGATCAGTGGCTACCGGGTCGTGGATATCCAGTCAGCACCTGGCGGGGGGCAGCTGGCCAAGCTGGAAGTGGATGTTCCGGTGTATCGTGTACCCGGCAGCGGTGCACAAAGTAACCGGCGGCGGTTGGCCGTCTACCCGGTCGACATTGATAGCTCAACGTTGCGTCTTGGAGGGCAGTCTCTGAAGGCCGGCGATGTATCGCGACGACTGACTCAATCCATCGTCCAGGCCTTTGTCGGTTCTCGCCGTTTCAATGTTCTGGATCGTGATATGCGCCAGGCCATTGCGGCGGAAAAGCGTTTCGTGAACTCCAGCAATGTCCCTTTAGCCGAGAAGGCTATGTTAGGGCGTGAGCTCGGGGCTGACTATCTGGTCGTTGCGCGACTCACTGAACTGGACATGGACATGCGCGAGACAAGCAACTCGATTACCGGGGAGCGAACCCATGAAGGGGAAGGAGTCGCTACTCTGGAGGCCCGGGTCGTTATTCCTGCCACAGGCCAGGTGATGTGGAGTCACACGTTGAGTACTGACCTGGCTTCTCTGGGAATCAATGAGCCCGGTAGCCGCGGATTTTCCCAGAAGGTATATGACGGTCTTGGCAGTGAACTTACCTTTCAGGCCCTGAACGTGATTTACCCTGTAAGGGTCGTGGACAGTCAGAATGAGGAAGTCGTGCTTAACCAAGGTGGGATGATCGTCAAATCCGGACAGCGTTGGGCGGTTTACGACATCGGTAAGGCATACTCGGATCCTTATCATGGTGAGAGTTTGGGAGCTCAAGAAATAAAGACGGGGGAAGTGGAAATCACCCGTGTCGCTGAGAAGGTGGCCCATGCTCGCATTGTTAGCGGTGAAGTACAGGGGAATGGGCAGGTCCTTCGCCGTGTGGATGCCACCGGTCAAGCGACGCGTGAAGCGGAACGTGAAGCCTTGCGCGGCACCCGGAAGGGGGTCTGTCTTCCCATGGACCCTTGCTGATACGGACTAGCGACTGAGGATGTTGCCGTTTCCATCCCGTTGCCAGGGTAACAGAGCATCTATCTGGACCAGGAACCGCTCTCTGCGGGAGTCTTGCCTTGGTGCTCGGCTTGGGCGAAGGAGATCGGCTAGCGTAGTCGTTATGCAGCGTTTCCCTGAAGCAGAGTACGGTAGCTGACATCATCCGCTAAGCTGACCGTCAGCACCAAGTTCCATGTGGCAACAGCCGAGGAAAAATCGATGTTTGCCAAGTTATCCGTCAAGGTCACCGGTGAATCCCGCCAAGCAAGAAAGGCCCGCGAGATGTCGGTTCCTTCTTGCTTGGCGTGCGGGGAACGTGCTGTCTAGGTGGCTCCCGGCTCCTCTCGGAAGTGCTCCCGGGCATGGTGATACAGCACGCCGGCATAGCCGTTGCGTTGCATGACCTTGAGAATCTTGGCGGGGTCGCGGCCATCGAGGGCCTTGTGCAGTTTTGCCCGCTGCTCGTCATCGAGATATTCGTACCAATGGTAGGGCTCACCCCTGGCGTTGCTCCCTTCGGCTTTGCGTATCAGGTCGATTTCGATCCGTCCGCCATGGTGATACAGGATATCGTAGCCTTCCTGTAGGAGGGGTGTCGGCACATCGCTCGGCTTTTCTAGGCCTTCCAGTACATTGTAGTAGTAATAGCTCAACGGTTGCATGTGGCTCCTCCAGCGGTATGCCGTTGCTTATCCGTACTTGCTTGCTTTCCTGTGCTCCATGTTGCCTGAGAGATGGCGACCCGCTCAATTGAAAAAGGCAGCTCGATCCATACGATGAACTTCTTCCCGTTCGGCATCCGCCTGCCCGGCCTATGCCCTGGTCGATGTGGTCAACGCTTTTCAAGCCGCCGTTGGAGACTCCCAACGTTTTCTACCGGAAAGCCATATCGCCTTGCGCCAGGCGTTGTCCGTGCTGGATACCGAAACTGCGCTACCCGATCTGGTGGAGCGGTTACTATCGGCGGAGTGATCGGCAGGGCCGCCACGACGAGGTAAACAGTGTGGCTGCGGGCAGCTAGACTGGAAGCCGCAACGATCATCAACAGGTGAAACCATGCGACTCGAAGGCTCTTGCCACTGCGGCGCGATTCGCTTCACTGTCGAATCGCCGCATCCGTATCCCTATCAACGCTGCTACTGCTCCATTTGCCGCAAGACGGCAGGGGGCGGTGGCTACGCCATCAACCTGAGCGGCCGCGCCGACACGCTCCAGGTCGAAGGTGGCGAGCACAAGCACGTCTACCGGGCCGTGATCGACGGCGAAGCGAGCCCCGGCGAACGCCACTTCTGCCGGCATTGCGCCAGTGCGCTATGGGTCTACGATCCGCGCTGGCCGGAACTCATCCACCCGTTCGCCTCGGCCATCGACACCGACCTGCCGATACCGCCCGAGCGCGTTCACCTGCTGCTCAACAGCAAGGCCAACTGGGTGGACGTCGATGCGCGGGAACACGACAAATGCTTCGCCGGCTACCCCGAAGAAAGCATCGCCGAATGGCACCAACGCCTGGGGCTGGAAGAATTTTGCAGTTAAGGCTCCATTTGCCTAGTCTGGAAAATCAAGATCGCTTGAGGCGGCCTGCGGACCACCACACAACGTATGCAAGGGACTACCGCATAAGGATGGTGCGCCCTCACCATCGAACCATGCAGGGTAGGGGCGGTAGTGTGTCAACTCACCCCTGATGCCGGCTTTTGATCTCGCAGGAACGGCTTTAATGGCGATGCAGCGCCAGCCCTGCATCGGTGACACGGCTAATCGCGACTGAAGTCGCTCCTACAAGACCCGTGCTCCGGGAGCGGGTGGTTCTGGAGTTCGTAGGAGCGGTTTCAACCGCGATGCAGGGCGGTTAGCCCTGCCTGGGTGACACGGCTGATCGCGACTGAAGTCGCTCCTACAAGACCCGTGCTCCGGGAGCGGGTGGTTCTGGAGTTCGTAGGAAATGGGATGGACCCGTCCCTCCATGTGCCAAGATGAAGATTAACGCCATCTGCGTGTGCATGGGGCACCACACGGCATCTCGAAG
>NZ_VRYH01000007.1 GCF_008079445.1 Aidingimonas lacisalsi
TGCGGCCGGTGTGCTACCAGAACCTGCCGGGCACCCTGCTGCCGACGGCACTGCAGGACGACAATCCGCTGAAGGTCACGCGCCTGGTGGACGGCAAGCGGG
This sequence comes from Aidingimonas lacisalsi, assembly GCF_008079445.1. GTDB lineage: Bacteria > Pseudomonadota > Gammaproteobacteria > Pseudomonadales > Halomonadaceae > Aidingimonas > Aidingimonas lacisalsi. Next base: position 103 of record NZ_VRYH01000007.1, read on the forward strand.
AACACTGAGAAATGAAGAGCAATGCCTGACTGGTAACGCAGGCAGTATATGTTCAGGGGCGGCTTTGCTTGGCAAAGCCGCCCCTTTTCGTCATGCACGGCCGCACAGTCGAAGAGTCAACGGGTCAGCCACAATCCCACAACGATGGCAATGACCACGGTAGTGAAGAATATACGGTTGCGACGTCGGGTATTTTTGGGCGATCCAGACAAGCACGACTCCAGTTGCGATGATTGGGATACCATGTAACGGGTTAAAACAATCGTTTTAATTCGGCGAGCAAGCCAGTAACCTAGCAGCATAAATGTGTGAGACCATATCTGCTAGGCACTATTCAGACAGCGCCTAGCGAAGACAAGAACTTCGCCTGTAATAGGTATTAACAATCGGTTGGCCGCTATGATCAAGCCAGAACCCATTGAATTTGGTGATGGACGTATTGCTGCGTTGTCGTGGGGGGAGACAGGCGCACCTGTCTGGGTAGCTCTACATGGCTGGCTGGATAATGCGGCCAGTTTTTCGCGCTTGGCGCCACTGCTGGTCGAGTCATTGGGTATCCGTCTGGTCGCCATCGACTTCTCCGGCCACGGCATGTCCCGCCATAGTGCCGCGGAAGGTTATGCGATCTGGGATTATGTGCACGATCTGCTCGATGTGCTGGATGATCTCGCTCTGGCATCGGTGCCTGTGCTAGGGCATTCGATGGGGGCGGGAGTCGCCTGTCTGGCAGCGGCGGCGTTACCCGAGCGAGTCGATCGGCTGGTGCTGATCGATGGGCTTGGAACCTTGACGACCCAACCAAACGACACGGCCAGTCAACTGCGTAAAGGCATTCTTCGACACCGTCGGCGAATCTCTCCGTCGCCGCGCTATCCTGACAAGGCAACGGCTGTCGCCGCTCGGGTAGCGGGCGGCGTGACACCGATGGATTCGGTAACGGCGGAGCCGTTGGTCGAGCGTAATCTGGCAATCCTCGCCGACGGCCACCTGCGCCTGCGTTCCGATGGACGGTTGTTACAGCCGTCACCGGTGCGCTTCAGTCCAGCCCAGATGTTGGCCGTGTTGTCCGATATCAAGGCGCCTACACTGTTGATCGAGGCAGAATCCGGTATCTTGGCGCAGTATCCGGCAGCGGCGGATGCGCGCGCAATGGTGAGCGATTTGCATCGTGTTGTGTTGGCGGGTGGTCATCACCTCCATCTGGAGCCTGCTGCCGTCTCCCGTGTTGCGGATGTCATGGTAGATTGGTACTAGGATCGATCACGCTGAGGGTAGGATGGAGATGCAGGCACGGGGAAGCACGCAACCTACGGAATCCGGACATCGGGTTGCCCTGGTGTTGGGTAGCGGTGGTGCCAGAGGTTACGCACATATTGGGGTGATCGAAGCGCTGGAAGCACGCGGGTACGAGATCGTAGCCATTTCCGGTTGCTCCATGGGCGCCCTGGTGGCGGGGGTATTTGCCGCCGGCAAGTTGGAGGCCTATCGCGAATGGGTGTGTGATCTCGATTATTTCGATGTGCTCAGATTGGTCGACGTGACCTGGAGTCCCATGGGGGCTATGCGGGCGAGCAAGGTCATGAGCAAGCTGGAAAGCCTGATCGGCGACAAGCGCATCGAGGACCTGGCCGTCCCCGTCACGACCGTGGCGACGGATCTCGTTCGTCAACGTGAAGTGTGGTTCCAGTCCGGCTCCTTGCTACAAGCGATTCGAGCCTCGATAGCGGTTCCCGGTATCATCACCCCGGTGCATCTGGGCGATCAGGTACTTGTCGATGGTGGGTTGATGAACCCATTGCCCATCATTCCCACCGTGTCAGCGCAAGCGGATTTCGTATTGGCCGTCAACGCTACGGCACATAGCCCTCGGCCCGTGAGCCTTCAGGACTTGTTGCCGCCGGCTCAGGCTGCCAGGGAGCAGGCGAGGGAGGAAGCTCTGGAGGCGGAAGGGCATGGCTTCGCTGGCTGGATTGGAGGCATCCGGGAACGCGCGCAGCGACTGTTTTCCGGTACGGCGGATACCCTGGAGGAAGCTGGGGACGCAGGCACGGCGCCATCGGACAGCCAACGCGCCTGGGGACGGCTGGACATGATTCTGGCATCCTTCGACATCGCTCAAGGGGCTCTGGCGAAATACAAAGTGGCAGGCTATCCACCGGATGTATTGATCGAGATCCCTAAAACGGTATGTGGCGCTTATGAGTTTCATCGTGCCCCGGCCTTGATAGATTTGGGCCGGCATCTGGCGTTGCAGGCGCTGGATCGGTACGAAGGACGTACCGGTGTCGGGGACATGACCTCCGAGCAAGTGAGTGTCGTCCCTCGAACACCGCCATCGGGCGATGAACCCGCATCGTCATAAGGCGTCCCCGTGCCGTCGTAGCAGAACGTAGACGGCCCCGGTTCCTCCGTCGAGTTCTCGTGCCGAACAGAACGCCAGCACGGTCGGCCATTCTCGCAACCAGGCATTGACATGGCTCTTGATCACCGGATAGTCGGTCAATCCGCTGCTGATGCTGGTTCTGGCCTTGCCGTGAACGATCAGTACACAACGGTAGCGGCGGGACAGGGCATCATGCAGGAAGCTTTCGAGCTCCTGACGTGCTTCATCCAATGTGTATCCATGCAGGTCAAGCCCAGCTTCCCAGTTGATCCGTCCGCGTTTCAGCTGCGAGTACGTTCGGTAGGGCAGGTCGCTGACGGCAAAGTCGAGAAAGGCGGAAGGACGCACCGGTTCGACGCGTCCATCGGAGGTGCGACTGGTATCATGATTCGCGGAAGCCGAGGTGGCGTCGGCACGCCGCTGAGCCTTGGCCTCGTCGGAGGTGTCGCGGGGTTTGCCGGGATCGGCGCGATTCGACGCTAGCCGCCTGACGCCGGCCTCTTCAAGTGCCTGGCGGAAAACGGAAACTTCGTCGTCGGGCAAGCCGCGGCGTCGATTCATGGATAAGACCTGTCGTGACAATGGTTGGCAGAAGCTATGTATAGTTTCAGTATACCTGCCTGCCAGTGGCTGTGAACCTTGCATCGAGGTGGGTACAATCGTAGCTCTAGATAACCGACATTCGCCTGACGATGACAGGATGACGCGTGGCAGCACTTCGACCCGATTCGACCTCGACATTGACGCTTACTGATCACGACCTCGTGGCTGGTCTGATCAGCTTGCGCGACTGCCTGCGCTGGGCCACCAGCGAGTTTCATAACCATGGCTTGTTCTATGGGCATGGGACGGCTTCCGCCTGGGATGAAGCCGTGGCCTTGACGTTGGGTGCCCTGCATCTTCCCTGGGATATCGATCCCTCGGTACTGGATGCACGTTTGTTGCCGCTGGAACGTCAGCGTGTCGTGACTCTCGTCAGGCAGCGTGTGGAGACCCGACGCCCCTTACCGTACTTGTTGGGTGAGTCGTTCTTTGCCGGTTACCCCTTCGATGTCGACGAGCGGGTGCTGATACCTCGCTCACCGATCGCTGAGTTGATCGAAGACGGCTTCGCAGCCTGGTTTCCCGAGCACCCTCCGGAACGCGTCCTCGATTTGTGTGCCGGGTCGGGCTGTATCGGTATCGCAACGGCCTTGCACTTGCCGACTTGCAGGGTGGACCTGACCGATATCAGTGCTGAGGCACTGGCGGTTGCCAAGGCCAACATCCGTCGTCATGACGTAGGCGATCGTGTGCGGGCGGTGGTGTCGGATGTATTCGACGGCATCGCGGGGCAACGTTACGACGTAATCGTTACCAATCCGCCGTATGTCGATGCCCGCGACTTGGCAGCCATGCCGGCTGAATTTCACCATGAGCCGGCGTTGGCGCTGGAAGCCGGACACGATGGTTTGGCGATCGTGCGGCGAATCCTGCGTCAGGCTCGCGATCACTTGCAGGATGACGGCATGTTGATCGTCGAAGTCGGTAACTCGGACCAGCAGTTGCAGGAAACCTTCCCTGATGTTCCTTTCCTGTGGCTTGAGTTCGAACGTGGTGGGCATGGCGTATTTGCTTTGTCAGCACTGGAACTCGAAGCTCATGCGGCGGCCTTCGCCTGATTCGTTGAGGATTCTACTCCCATGTCTGGCAATACCTTTGGCAAATTGTTTAGCGTGACGACGTTCGGAGAAAGTCATGGCCCCGCACTGGGTGCCGTCGTCGATGGATGTCCACCCGGGTTGGCGCTTTCCGAGTCCGACCTCCAGCATGATCTGGATCGACGTCGTCCAGGTAGTTCTCGCTATACGACGCAGCGCCGCGAGGCCGATGAAGTTCGCATTCTATCCGGGGTGTTCGAGGGGCAGACCACGGGAACGTCCATTGGGTTGCTGATCGAAAACACCGATCAGCGTTCCAAGGACTATGCTCGGATCAAGGATCAATTTCGTCCGGCACATGCCGATTACACCTATCATCACAAGTACGGAATTCGCGATTATCGCGGCGGTGGACGTTCCAGTGCACGCGAGACTGCCATGCGTGTGGCTGCCGGGGCGATCGCCAAGAAATATCTCGCCACGCAAGGCATTCGAGTCCGGGGTTACATGAGTCAGCTCGGCGACATGAGCATCGATTTCAAGACGTGGGCGTCAGTCGATGACAATGCCTTTTTCTGTCCGGATCCCGATAGAATTGCTGAACTCGAGGCCTTCATGGATCAGTTGCGCCGTGACCAGGACTCTGTCGGTGCCAGGATCACTGTCGTGGCGGAAGGTGTGCCTGTCGGCCTGGGTGAGCCGGTATTCGACCGGCTGGATGCAGAACTGGCTCATGCCCTGATGAGTATCAATGCCGTCAAAGGCGTGGAAATCGGGGATGGTTTTGCTGCTGTCTCACAGCGGGGCAGCGAGCATCGTGATGAAATGACGCCAGACGGCTTTCTTTCCAATCATGCCGGTGGTGTGCTGGGCGGGATCTCCTCCGGTCAGCCCTTGATTGCCCATCTAGCCCTGAAGCCGACGTCCAGCATCACCATCCCGGGGCAGTCGATCGATGTTCATGGCAATCCGGTCGAGGTCGTCACCCGCGGGCGTCACGATCCTTGTGTCGGTATTCGTGCGACGCCAATCGCGGAAGCGATGATGGCATTGACCCTGATGGATCACTTGATGCGGCATCGTGCTCAGAATGCTGACGTCAGCGTGGATACCCCGCGTCTGAGCTGATCCGTGGCCACATGTCCCATAGCGTTGATACTGCTGATGGGAAATACAGCGTGTCAGTCGCCTGTCGGCTGCTAGACTGGTGAGTAAATCACCCTTATCAGTCGAGTCACGCCATGAAGATAAACGTCGAGTTCGATCTCACGCCCGCCGAATTTCGTCAGGCCATGGGATTGCCGGATGTCGAGGGGTTTCAGCAGGAGCTGATGTCCCGTATCCAGAAACAGATGGATGCCGGCGTCGAAGGCTATGATCCCATGAGCTTGATGGAACCTTTCCTCAAGCAGCCTTATTTCAAAGAGGGTATGGCCAATCTTGGCAGTTATCAGCAGATGATGTTCGACATGTTGCGTCAGGCGGGTTCGGCCTCCTCGCGACAATCAGCGACCTCGGCATCTCATGATACTCAGACGGCCGATGACCAGAACTCCAGTCGTACCGGTCCCGAGACGGCCGGTGAGGGAGACGAATCGACGACTCGCTCATCAACGAAAGGTAGCGCCAGTGCCACATCGCGTGGCAAACGACGTTGAGAGGTCGGCTAACGTCGACCGGATGATTGCATGAGAGTGTTGCAAGCCAAGATGGGTCGGACTACGCTTGTTGCAGTGCAACAAGGCGATTGATATGCCGACCGTATCGATTCTCAGGAGGAATCCGTCATGCAAGACAAGATGTTTACTGCCTTCAATGAACAGTCGCGCAGCTTCTTCGAGCCGATGCGCAAGCTCAATACCCTGATGCTGGATAACATGGAGAAGATGACGCAGTATCAACTCGAGTCGATGAAACGGTACAGTCAACTGGGTACGGAACGATTGCGTGACGCCAGTGAGATCGACTCGGCCGAAGATTTACGCGATTTTGGATCGCGTCAGGCTGAAGTGCTCAACGAGCTATCCAAGCAGATGCTCGAGGACGCCCGTGCCATGACGGAGCTGAGCCTGCAGTTCAAGAGTGAAATGGAGCAACTGTTTGCCGAAGCAGGAGAGCAGGCAGCGGACAAGACGGAGAGTACCGCCAAATCCGCTGAGCCTGCCAAGGCAACGAGTCAGTCATCCCGCAACTCGGGGCAGTCATCGGGTAGCAAGAGCTCATCATGATCGCGCTGATGCCGATCGGATCATCGAGTCAACAGTAGCTAGCGGGCAGCCAATAGGAGCGGGGCATGCAGTCAGGGGCTGAAATACCATCCCAGGAAGAGATCCAGCAGTGGGCTGAACAGCTCGAAGCGATTGGACAGGAATATCAGGCGCTAACGCGGGAACTGTTGGCTCGGATGTTGCCCAGCGATGCAGGTAAGACGGTTTATGACGACATGCGCGATACGTTGCAGACCGGCCTGGAAGCGTTGTTGAGTGACCCTCAGTCGTTTTATGGGGCGCAAATGCGTCTTGCCCAGGATCAATGGCAGCTTTGGCAACAGCAGCTTCGCTCTCTGGCCGGCGAGGAGGTCGAGCCGTTGGTACAGCCCGAGCGTCATGATCGTCGCTTCAAGGATCCCGCCTGGTTCGATGATCCCTTTTATCGAGCGATCATGGAGCAGTATCTGCTCTTTTCCCGGTTGGTCGAGGAGTTGGTGGCTAACCTGGATCAGTTGCCCCCCGAGCAGAAACGCAATCTCGAGTTCTATGCACGTCAGTGTGTCAGCGCCATGGCGCCATCGAATTTCGTGACGACCAATCCCGAAGTGATGCGTTTGACCCTGGAAACTCATGGACAGAACCTGGTCGATGGGTTGGCCCGGTTGCGTGAAGACCTGGCCAACTCTGCGGAAGGTCTCAATGTCGCCATGACGGACCGTTCAGCCTTTGAAGTGGGGAAGAACATTGCCGTCACTCCGGGGCAGGTAGTCTATGAAAATGAACTAATGCAGTTGATTCAGTACTCGCCGAGTACGGAGAAAGTGTTCAAAACCCCACTGCTGATCATTCCCCCCTGGATCAACAAGTATTACATCCTCGACTTGCGTGAAGACAACTCCCTGGTCAAGTGGTTGGTCGATCAAGGACATACGGTATTCTTGATCTCCTGGCGTAACCCCGGTCCCGAACAACGAGATCTCTCTTGGGCCGATTACATGCAGTTAGGTCCAATCGATGCCATGAGTGCGATCGAGCAGGCTTGTGGTGAAAAATCGGTCAACTTGCTCAGTTACTGCATTGGCGGAACGCTAGCGGCATCGACGGTAGCGTATCTCACCAGTACTCGACGTGGCCGCAAGATACGGTCGGTGACCTATATGGCGACGCTTCAGGATTTCAGCGATCCTGGCGAAATCGGTGTGTTTCTCTCGGAACCGGTGCTGCAGGGGGTGGAGCGTCAACTCGAGGCCGATGGGTACCTCGATGGGCGTGTGATGGCGTTCTCGTTCAACCTGTTGCGTGAAAACGATCTGTTCTGGTCGTTTTATGTCAGCAATTATCTCAAGGGGGAAACGCCGGCAGCGTTCGATCTGCTCTACTGGAATACCGATGGCACCAATCTGCCGGCGGGAACGCATGGCTGGTATCTCCGCCATATGTACAAGGAGAATCGTCTCATCGAGCCGGGGGGAATCGAACTCGATGGTGTCAAGATCGACCTCCGTAAGATCTCTACACCCAGCTACTTCGTCTCGGCGCGTGATGATCACATCGCCAAGTGGAACAGCTGCTATGGTGGGACCCAGTTACCCAAGGGGCCGGTGACGTTCGTTCTCGGCGGTTCCGGGCATATCGCAGGCATCGTCAATCCGCCGGCCAAGAACAAGTACGGTTATTGGACCAATGAGGCATTACCTGCCGATCCGGATGAGTGGCTTGCGGGTGCGACGTTCCATGAAGGCTCCTGGTGGCCGCATTGGCAGGCCTGGATGACAGACAACGGGTATGCCGATACCGGCAGGATGGTGCCTGCTCGGCATCCAGGAGACGGCGAACTGTCGTTGCTGGAACCGGCACCGGGGCGCTATGTGAAACAGACCATTCCTGACGTGCTGGGCGAGTAGGTAACGTGTGCCTGCTTAGGCGCTTGCCCCCTAGCCCTGGCTGCGTATGCGCTTCAAGCCCGGCAGTACCAGAACGGTTGCCAGTACCCAGCTTGGCCAGCTCCCCGTGCGTGTGAAGGGAGTGTAGCCTTCCATGGCGTGGATATCATCGGTAAGGCTGGCCATCTTGAACTGTGGCGCACGAGCGGTGATTCGCCCTTGAGGGTTGGCGATGGCCGTGACGCCGTTGCTGGTGGCACGTATTACATAACGGCCATTTTCCAGGGCACGCAGCCGGGCCATCTGCAGGTGCTGCAATGGCCCGATCGACGCACCGAACCAGGTATCGTTGGATACGGTCAGCAGTATGTCAGTGTGTCTGGCACGTTTGGCGACCAGATCGGCATAGACGATCTCGTAGCAGATGGCGCTGCCGATATCGAGTCCGGCCGCTTTGATCGGCGGTTGATTCGGTGCGCCGGCTGTCGTGAACGAAGTGGGTAAGTCGAAAAAGGCGACGGCACCGCGCAGCACGCTTTCCAGTGGCAGATATTCGCCGAAGGGGACGAGATGCTCCTTGCGGTATTCCCCCTCGGTATTGCCCACACCAACGATACCATTGAAGAAACGCCCCTCGCTGTTTCGCTGAAGGATACCCGTCAGCAAGGCCGCCTGAGGCGGCAAGTTATCTTCCACGCGTTCCAGGATCGGTCTGGCATCCGCTTCCAACATCGGTAGGGCCGTTTCTGGCCACACGACGAGGTCGATATCGTCGCTCTGCTGACGGGTCAGATTGGTGTAAGTCGTGATGGCGTCTTGCTGCCCTTCTTCCGTCCACTTCATCAACTGAGGAAGGTTCCCCTGTAACAGTGAAACGCGTGTCGGTGTTTCACTGGCGGTGGTCCATTGTGCGGGCAGTCCCATGGGGATAAGCCATAATGCGGCGAGAGGCAGAGCGGCTAACCAGCGGCGATGCAGCAACTCTACGCCCAGAGTGCCGGTCAAAGCGGTGATCAGAGAGAGTAGATAGACACCACCGACAGGCGCCCAGGGCGCTAACGGCGAGTCGATTTGTGGTGTGCCGGCCAGCAGCCAGGGAAAGCCCGTAAATAGATAAGTGCGTAACACCTCACCGAGTACCCAGGCGCCGGCGAAACTCAGGGCGGCCCACCTCGGACCGGTCAGCCAGCGATATAGCCAGAACGTCACAGCGAAGAAGAGAGCGATCGACATGACGAACAGCACCGTCAGGAACAGCGCCAATGGAACGCCTGTATAACCATAGTCATGGATCGATACGTAGACCCAGGAGGCACCGGAACCAAACAACCCGATACCATACAACCAGCCCTTGATGGCTGCCTGCACAGGGGTCAATGCATGAATGCCGACATAGAGCAGGCCAATGGCGACAGGGCTTAGCCACCATAGCGAGAAGGGAGCCGTGGCAAGCGTCGTCAGGCCGCCGGCCAGCAGGGCGATCAAATAACCGATGGCCGGCGAACGGTGCCAGTCATGTGTCTGCGTTTCCATCACTCGCCCTTGGTTTCCGTGTCGTCGCTCTCTGAATCCTGGTGGGGGGAGGTGTCTGGCTGCGGCTCGACTTGCAGCAAGCGAATACGCCGGTTGTCGGCGTTGAGAACGGTGAAGCGCCATTCCCCCAGGTCGGTGAACTCGCCGCGGCGGGGCAAGTGTCCGAAGCGCTGCATCACCAAGCCGCCAACGGTATCGAAGTCTTCGTCGGAAAAACGGGTGTCGAAGTGTTCGTTGAAATCCTCAATGGGAGTGAGGGCGCGAATGGCGAAGGTCTGGTCTCCCAGTGCGCGTATGTCCTCTTCTTCGTCGGTATCGTGTTCATCTTCGATATCGCCGACGATCTGCTCGAGGATATCTTCGATGGTGACGATGCCTGCAGTCCCGCCGTATTCGTCGACCACTACCGCCATATGGTTATGGGTATCGCGAAACTCCTTGAGCAAGCTATTGAGCCGCTTGGATTCCGGCACGAACATGGCCGGCCTCAGCGTACTCTTGAGGTCGAAACTGTCGCGGTTGAGCTCGCTTTTACTGAGCAGCGGAAGCAAGTCCTTGACCAGCAGAATGCCGAGTACCTCGTCGAGATTCTCTCCGACGACAGGGTAGCGAGAGTGACCGGTTTCCAGGATGACGGGCAGATACTCGTCGGGAGGTTGGTCGATGGCGATGGCCGTGACTTGCGAACGGGGGATGAGAATTTCCCGAACCTGCTGGTCACTGATCTGCAGGGCGCCTTCGATGATGGTCAGGGCGTCCTGGTCGAGATGTAGGCGCGAACCGGCTTCACGTACCGAGTCCATCAATTCGACTCGCGAGTTCGGTTCGTCGTCGTCGGATGAAAATGCGCTGAACAACTTCTCGAGCCAGGACTTGCCGCCCTGGCTACTCGATCGGTCTTCGCTCATGCGTCGAGTCTCTCGTCCCCGTTATTGTGGTCACATGGCCGGTTGTAAGGGTCGTCGATACCGAAAGCCGCAAGGATCTCGATTTCCAACCGCTCCATGCGTTCGGCCTCGTCATCCTCAATATGGTCATGACCCAATAAATGCAAGGTACCATGGACCACCATGTGCGCGTAGTGTGCGGTGAGTGTCTTGTCTTGCTCGACGGCTTCCGCCGCCACTACATCATGGCAAATGACGAGGTCACCAAGTAGCGCAATGTCTAGTTCGGGAGGCATGTCGAACGGGAAGGAAAGCACATTCGTCGGTTGGTCCCTGCCGCGATAATCACGATTGAGAGCCTGACTCTCCTGGCGGTCGACGAACCGGACAGTGACTTCCTGATGAGGCGACATTCCCTGCTTGAGAAGCGTCTCGCCGATCCAGCACTCCAGTTCCTGTCGTGTCGGCAGCCATTCGTCCCCGTTGTCGTCGATGACTATCTGACGATCGACAATGACCTCATTGCTCGTTGTCATGATGACTCCGGACCCTCGTTCGAATCCCGTGAGGTCGTATTGTCCGAAGGCACCTGATACTGACGTTTGCGCTCTTCCCGGCGTTGCCGATCGGCTGATTCTTCCTCGGCTTCGAAGATATCGTAGGCTTCGATGATGCGTTGCACCAGGGGATGGCGGACGACGTCCTTGGCGGCGAAATGCGTGACACCGATGCCTGGAGTCTCCTTGAGAACATCCAGCACCTGGATCAATCCCGAACTCTGGCCGCGGGGTAGGTCCACCTGCGTGATGTCGCCGGTAATCACGGCAGTGGATCCGAAACCAATGCGGGTCAGGAACATCTTCATCTGCTCACGAGTGGTGTTCTGGCTTTCATCGAGAATGATGAATGCGTTGTTCAGTGTGCGACCGCGCATATAGGCTAATGGGGCAATCTCGATGATCTGCCGTTCGATTAGCTTGCCGACCTGTTCGAAGCCAATCATTTCATACAGGGCATCATAGAGCGGGCGCAGGTAAGGATCGATTTTCTGGGCAAGGTCACCGGGCAGGAATCCCAGCTTTTCACCAGCCTCCACGGCTGGGCGCACCAGCAGGATACGACGCACTTCCTGTTGATTGAGGGCTTCCACGGCCGCCGCGACGGCGAGATACGTCTTGCCGGTTCCGGCAGGGCCAATGCCGAAATTGATATCGTGAGCGCGAATACTCTGCACGTATCCTTGCTGATTGAAGCCGCGAGGTTTGATGACGGCCTTGGGCGTTCTCAATAACACCTCGCCGCTGGCCGCGTTGTCTTCCTCTTCTTCTTCAAGCGCTTCCAGGCCGGATTCCTGCAGAAACAGGTGGACCGTGTCAGGCGTCAATTCGGTGGCTTCGGTTTCCCGATAGAGGTGCTCGACCACATTGGCTGCTGCCTTGACCCGAGCATGTGGCCCGGCCAATTGGAACGTGTTGCCGCGATTGCGCAGGGTGACGCCCAGCCGCGATTCGACGAGTTTCAAGTGTTCGTCCTGCTGGCCACAGAGATTGGCCAGGCGCATGGGGTCGTTGGGTTCAAGGGTCAGAGTGATGATGCGATTGGCCTGGGAACTGTATTGGCTCAAGAGCAGAGGTTCCGTGCGTTGCGATGAGAATGGATGAGCTTACTGCCCCGAGGTGAATCGGGGCAATAAACAGAAGACTGGCTTGCCAGACGGTTCGGGTCAATAGCAGTAAGGACTGGCGAGTTCACCGCGTAGCGAATTGGGCAAAGCTTCGGTGATTTCGACGTCGACGAAATGGCCGATGAGATCGGTGGGATTGGCTGCGCGGAAATTCACCACACGATTGTTTTCGGTACGACCGGACAACTGTCCCGGATCCTTGGGGGAAAAACCGGTGACGAGAATGCGTTCGATCGATCCCACCATCCGACGGCTGATCTGCATGGCCTGCTGATTGATACGATCCTGCAGAATCGCCAGACGTTCTTTCTTGACGGCTTCAGGCGTATCGTCTTCGAGATTGGCTGCTGGAGTGCCTGGGCGAGCCGAATAGACGAAACTGAAGGAGACATCGAAACCGATTCGATGGATCAAGTTCATGGTGGCTTCGAAGTCGGCTTCGGTTTCCCCCGGGAAGCCAATGATGAAATCGGAAGAGAAACTGATATCGGGACGCAGCGCGCGAATGCGCTCCATCTTGTCGATGTACTCTTCGACGGTATGGCCGCGCTTCATGGCCGCCAGGATATCGTTGGAGCCGGACTGGACCGGAAGGTGCAAATGGCTGACCAGTTCGGGAATCTCGCCATAGGCTTCGATGAGAGAGTCCGAGAACTCGACCGGGTGCGACGTGGTGAAACGAATGCGATCGATGCCATCCACGGCTGCTACGCACGCGATCAATTCGGCCAGATCGATCTCATCGCCGAGCTGGTTTTCCCCCCGATAGGCATTGACGTTCTGGCCCAACAGGTTGATTTCGCGAACCCCCTGGTCGGCCAGGTGGATGACTTCGTCCATGACGGCTTCGAAAGGGCGCGACACCTCTTCTCCACGCGTATAAGGCACTACGCAGAAGGAACAGTACTTGGAGCAGCCTTCCATGATGGAGACGAAGGACGTGGCACCATCCGAACTCGGCTTGGGAAGGTGATCGAACTTCTCTATCTCGGGAAAGGTCACGTCGACCACCGATATCTGGTTCTCCTGGCGGGAGTCCAGCATATTCGGTACTCGGTGCAGGGTCTGGGGGCCGAACACCATGTCAACATGTGGAGCACGCTTGCGCAGCGCTTCTCCTTCCTGACTGGCCACGCAACCTCCAACCCCGATGACCAGGTCGGGATTGGCTTCCTTGAGTTTTTTCCAGCGCCCCAACTGATGAAACACCTTTTCCTGGGCTTTTTCGCGGATGGAGCAGGTATTGAGAAGGATGACGTCGGCATCCCGCTCATCGTCGGTCAGCTCCATTTGATGCGATTCGCCGAGCAGATCCGCCATGCGCGCGGAATCGTACTCGTTCATTTGGCAGCCGTGTGTCTTGATGAAGAGTTTCTTCGCCATAACAATAGGGTCGCGGCGCTTGACGCCTCGACATATCCGTCACCGATCTGGGAGATGAATGCGTGGCCTTGACGGCCTGATCAGAAATCTTGGGTCATTATACGCAGCCTTGGCGGTCAGGGCCAGCCATCTGCCGTCGCGCGCAGGTTGTGCTATTCTGCTGCCTTTGACGGGGAATGTAGGCCGGGTGGGGCTGGTTTCGCCATGATCAAAAAATGAACGATTTGTGGCAGAGGCAGATTCTCCGCAGAATGACGTGAGTTGATCGCCGGTTTTCCCAAGGCTTATCCACAGAAGTTGTGGATGTCGTCTCATCACCCGATGCCATCGACAGGACGTTGGATGGCTCGGCGTGTTATCGCTGGAGCCAGATCGTGTCAGTGAGCCTTTCTTTTGCCATGAAGACATCAGCATTATGCGAACTACCAAGACGTTGATTGCCGGGTGTGCCCTGAGTGCGCTCGCCACCGGATTGCAGGCCCAGCAGGATGACACGCGGTGGGTGTCGGATGAGCTCTCGACGTTCGTGCGCAGCGGCCCGTCCGATGAGTATCGCATCATTGGAACCCTGACATCGGGAGAACCCGTGACGGTGCTCGAGACGCAGGGCGATTACAGCCGGGTCCAGGCCGAGGATGACAATGAGACGGCGTGGATCCTCAGCGACGAGTTGCAAGCCGAGGAAAGCGCCCAGCAACGCTTGCCGGAACTCGAAGCCGAGATCGAGTCATTGACCGAGGAGCTCGATGGGATCAATGAAGAGTGGCAGAGCCGCATGGCAGGCACGGAAGACACTCTGGCGGATCGAGAAGCGCGTATCGATGAACTCGAAGACCGCAATGCCGAGCTTGATTCACGTTATCAGTCCGCCCAGGAAACGCTTCGCGAGCAGCAAGCACGCCTGGATACTCAGGAAGAGGACTTGCTGATTCGTTACTTCATGTATGGCGGTGGTGTGGCCGGTGCCGGTCTGGTCGTTGGCTTGATCGTTCCGCACTTGCCACGGCGACGCAAGAAACGCGATCGCTGGTTCTAGGCCGGGGAGGTCAATGTGAAAGAGGCGTGGTTGTCCCGGTGGCGTCAGGGACGGATCGGCTTTCACCGTGAATGGCCGCATCCGGCTCTGATCGAGTATTGGCCGGGCCTGGCGATCGTGCCGGGAACCAAAGTGCTGGTTCCGCTTTGTGGCAAGAGCCTGGACATGCGCTGGTTGTCCTCTCGAGGCTATCCGGTGCTGGGCGTCGAGCTATCGCTGGAGGCGATCGATCAGTTCGCGCGTCAAGCAGATGCGGAGACGCTGCGTTATCGTCAGGATGGCTTCGAGGTCTATCGGCAAGGCAACATAGAGCTCTGGGGAGGGGACTTCTTTCATTTCCATATCCAGCAAGCCGCCGATGTCGAAGCCTTTTATGACCGGGCCGCTCTGATTGCGCTGCCAGAGGCGGCACGCCACCGCTATGCCTTTCACCTGGCACAACTCTTGCCCCCTGGCGCCAAGGGGTTGTTGATCAGCCTGATACGCCCCTCAGACGATGAAGGCGGGCCGCCTTACAGTGTTTCTGCCGGTGAAGTCGATTGGCTGTTCAGTGCGAATTTCGAACTAACGCATCTGGCCGATGGTGAACCGGAAGAGAATGGGTGGCAGGAAAGCGTGTGGGCGCTGGTACGTCGCGGGCCGGGACGCTCATCGTCGGCCCGCTGACGCAGCAGCGTGCAGGTGGGCAGTCATCTGGCCAGCAGTCGGCCAAGTTCTTCATCATGGAATGTCCGCGCGAGCGCGTTGCTCAGTACCTGGTTGACCATCTTCGTATTAGCGGCTTCTCCCGGGCGGACCACGTAGCTCTGCTCGCGCCGTGCGGTATAGGAACCCGTGTAGGTCGTTCCACCGTTGACGGCTTTGGCGATAAATACGGCTTCCAACCTAGCGTTACCCAGCACGGGCTGGTCATCGCCGCGGCCATAGCCTAGGCGGTCGAGCGTTAGCGTCAAGCTGGGACGGCCTTCGGCCTCGTCACGCGTAGGCGAGAATCCCATGCGTTGCAGGGCATTCTCGGCTTGTGCCTGCAACTTGGGGATCAATTCATGGGCATATACGGTGATCGTCGCCGACGCGTTGGCGGCGCCACTACGAGTGCCGAGCACGTCGCTATCTCGCCCGTCCACCACGTTGACGGTGACCTGCTGGCCATTACCGCTACGGGGCAGGTCGCCGCTCACCCGTGGATCGGTTTCCAGGTAGTGGGGGCTGGCACAGCCGCCCACCAGGAGGAGTGCCAAAACCAGACATGAAAAGGCTAGCAGTCGTCGTTGCATTCGTGTGCTCCTGAATCGCTAGTCGGGGGCAATCCCGCGAAAACGCACCCGAGTATAAGTCGGGAAGGCGTTCTACGCGATAACATACGGGATCGCGCAGGTGCCGATACGATTACCAGCCTGCGGCTTTCGATGTCGAGCGGCGTGGGTCGGTACCGCCAAGGAAGAGCCCAGCGTCGACCATGACGGATTGGGCCGCTCCCATGGCACGGGTGGGCTCGATTCGATGACCCTTGGCCTCCAGTCGATCGATGGTATCCGGGCTGATGCCTGCCTCGATGGCGATCTCATCCGGGAGCCATTGATGGTGAATACGGGGCGCGCTGACGGCAGACTGAATGTTCATGCCGTGATCGATCACATTCATGACGACTTGCAGAGTCGTCGTGATGATGCGCGAACCGCCAGGGGTTCCCGTGGCGAGCAGGTTCTTGCCATCGCGCTTGACGATGGTCGGCGTCATCGACGATAGCATGCGTTTCCCGGGTTCGATCTTGTTGGCCTCGCCACCGATCAGGCCATAGGCATTGGGTTCGCCCGGTTTGGCGGAGAAATCATCCATTTCATTGTTGAGCAGGAAGCCTGCGCCGTCGACGACGATGCCGGAGCCATAGCTGAAGTTGATGGTATACGTATTGGACACCATCAATCCGTTGTCGTCGGCAATCGAATAATGGGTGGTTTCGCCCGACTCGTAGGGCCAAGGGTCGTCAGGGCCGATGTCGTCCGATGGCGTTGCGTGCTGAGGATCAATCTGATCGCGGAGATGGGTGGCATAGGCCTTAGCGGTGAGACCGCTCAAGGGAACGTCGACGAAATCCGTATCGCCGAGGAATTTCGACCGATCGGCATAGGCGCGCTTCATGGACTCCGCCATCAGGTGCAACGTGCTGGCGGAGTTGTGTCCTAACGCGGCAATATCGTCATTTTCGAGCATGTTCAGCATCTGGACGATATGCACGCCGCCGGACGAGGGTGGACTCATGGCATAAATGTCGTGACCGCGATACGTTCCATGGATTGGCTCGCGAATCTGCGGCTCGTAGCCGGCCATGTCGTCCATCGTGATCAACCCGTCGTTGCGCTCCATCTCGGCGACCAGCAACTCGGCGGTCTTGCCTGCGTAGAATTCACGGGGCCCGTGTTCGGCGATGCGCGTCAAGGTGGCGGCCAGGTCGGGTTGACGGAAGGTGTCGCCAGCCCGATAACGGCTGCCGTCCTCCTTGAAGAAAACCTGGCGCGTCGATTCCCAGGCACTGAGTCGATCCCGCGCTTCGTCCAGGCCGGCGGCAAAGCGTGGCGGCACCTTGAAACCGTCTTCGGCCAGCCGGATGGCCGGTTCCATTGCCTCGGCCAGACTCAAGGTGCCGTACGCATCGAGTGCCAGCGCCAGACCGGCGACGGTACCGGGGACGCCTGAGGCACGATGAGTGTACCGCGACCAGTCGCTTACCGCGTTGCCGGCCTCATTCTGAAACATGGTTTCGGTAGCGGCGGCCGGTGCCGTTTCGCGATAGTCGATAGCCACGACATCGTCGCTGTTTTCATCGGAAATCAACATGAAGCCGCCTCCACCGATATTCCCGGAGCGCGGCTGGACGACAGCCAGTACGAAGCCGGCAACAACGGCTCCATCCACGGCATTGCCGCCATCGGCCATCACGTCACGGGCGATGTCCGTGGCTAGTGTATGGCTGGAAGCGACCATACCATGGCTGGCCTGCTCGGGATGGAAACGCTCGCCTTCGAGAATCGCCGATTGGGCGTGGGCATCCAATGCATGTAGCGCTGTCATGAGAAGCAACGCCGTAGCCATCAGGCCGCTGGTGACTGGGCGCAGATGAAAAACCATAGTGATGATCCTCCCCTCGGTTCGTCGCATGAGCGGCATCGTCATGCTCTAACTATCGAAGCGAATCTCTTCAACGGCAAGCGCACGGTGTGCGGTGATCCTGCTAGAATGGCGTCTGTTGACATTCATTCGTACACAGAGAACCAGGAAATCCCGCAGACTCATGTCCGACAGAACGCTCGATTTCAAGATTGCGCCCTCGATCCTGTCCGCCGATTTCGCCCGTTTGGGGCAGGAAGTCGATGATGTCCTGGCATCCGGTGCCGATATCGTCCATTTCGATGTCATGGACAATCATTATGTGCCTAACCTGACGATCGGCCCGATGGTGTGCGAGGCCTTGCGTAACCATGGCGTGACGGCGCCTATCGATGCCCATCTGATGGTGAAACCGGTGGATCGTTTGATCGGTGACTTCATCGATGCCGGCGCCAGTTACATTACCTTTCATCCGGAAGCGTCCGAGCATATCGATCGTTCACTGCAGATGATCCGGGATGGTGGCTGCAAGTCGGGGCTGGTATTCAACCCCGCCACTCCTCTGACGTTTCTCGATTATGTCATGGACAAGGTCGATATGATCCTGTTGATGAGTGTCAATCCGGGGTTCGGGGGGCAATCCTTCATTCCATGGACGCTTGGCAAGCTGCGCGAGGCGCGTGAGCGTATCGAGGCATCGGGGCGGGATATTCGCCTGGAAATCGATGGCGGTGTCAATATCGACAATCTGCGTGACATTGCTCAAGCCGGAGCGGATACCTTCGTTGCCGGTTCGGCCATTTTCAAAGCGGCAAACGAACAGGATCCACACCGTTACGATAGTGTCATCGCTTCCATGCGGCGGGCGTTGGCCGAGTCATGACCGACGACACTGGTCAGGTCTGGCATCTATATGTCGTACGGACGGCCGGCGGGGCGCTTTATACGGGAATCACGACCGATGTCGAGCGGCGCTTGCGTGAACATCGTCAAAGTCGTCGTGGTGCAAGGGCCTTGCGAGGCAAGGGACCGTTGACGTTGTGCTATCACGTGGCTCTTGGCAGTCGAAGCGAGGCATTGAAGCTCGAAGCCAGGTTGAAGAAACTACCTGCCAACAAGAAACGCGCCTGGCTGGAAGCCAGGCGCAATGAGGCACCTGATCGCGGAATCAGTGCAACTTCATCTTGGGTCTGATAAAGCGGTTGAGGCCATCGACCACCACGGTCATACCGGTTTTTAGAGAGCCGTGAATGGCAAACTGATGCATACGGTAGAGCGACGCATAGAATATCTTTGCCAAACGCCCTTCGATGAACAGGCTGCGGGCCGAGGCGCCCCGCATCAAGCTACCCACGGCATCGAAATGGGCCAGCGAAATCAATGATCCCCGATCTCGGAATACGAACGGCTTCAATGGCTTTTCGTCGAGAACTGCCCGCAAGTTATGATAGAGGCGTGTTGCTTGTTGGTGAGCAGCCTGAGCACGAGGAGGTACCGGCTTGCCGTTGTCCTGAGGACAGCTGGCGCAGTCACCGAAAGCGAAAATATGTTCGTCATCGATGCTTTGTAGCGTGGGATGTACCTTGACCTGATGATTGCGCTCCGTCGACAGGCCGAGTTCCGACAGGAAGGCTGGTGCTTTGATACCGGCTGCCCAGACGCTCAAATCGGTCTCGATGTGTGTGCCTTCGACAGTGAGGAAGCCTGCCTCATCGACCTGAGTGACCTTGGTCTCGACGTGGATATTGACACCCAGCTTCTCGAGTTCGCGATGCACGGCGTTGCTGATACGGTCGGGAAGTGCCGGCAGAATGCTGGGGGCCGCTTCCAGCAAATGCACGTCGAGTTGACCGCTATCCAGTGAAGTGAAGCCATAGCTGTTGAGCATCTTGGAGGCATCGTAGAGCTCGGCTGCCAGTTCGACCCCCGTCGCACCGGCCCCGACGATACCCACCGTCAGCTTGGGATGCGCTCGACGTGCCGGATCGCTGTAACGCAGAAACGTATTGAGCATGTCATGCCGAAAGGTCTCGGCCTGCTGCGGGCTGTCGAGGAAGTGACAGTGTTCGGCGACGCCCGGTGTGCCGAAATCATTGGACACACTGCCGAGCGACAGTACGAGGTAGTCGTATTCGAGTTCGCGTGAGGGGAGTACGACACTACCGTCATCGTCGATGATCGGTGCCAGCGCGATACGGCGGGTGTCTCGGTCGATGTTGCTCAGCGTGCCGAGCTGAAAATGATAGCCATGAGCCTTCGAATGGCCCTGATAGGACACTTCATCGAGCCCGGAGTCCAGTGCTCCGGTGGCGACTTCATGCAATAAGGGTTTCCAGATGTGGGTCGGGTTGCGATCGACGAGCACGATTTCGGCACGCTTGCGCTTGCCGAGCTTGCGTCCGAGCCGGGTGACTAGCTCGAGTCCGCCCGCGCCTCCGCCGACCACCACGATACGTGGTTGGGTCATTCGAGACTCCTGCTTTCAATGTAAAGACATGAGAAAACGGTCGCCAGAGTCAGGAACACGTCTCAACACCGGTGGCTCGATGGCTGGCGAGGGTGGCAGCCTGTCGTTGGCGACATACTACGACCAGCATAAGCCTCTTGCTCGTTTCTGCCTATGGGGGAAGGGCGATTTTAGGCATGTTTTTTCGTAATATTACATGCGTAATGAGCAAGGTGGCGACGATAGTGGCACCATGGCGTCATCGAGCAAGCACCAGCAGGCGGAGGACACAGCGCAACATGCACCCCATAATGCAGGACATTCAACTCGTGGCATTCGACCTGGATGGCACCCTGATCGACTCGGTACCGGATCTGGCCGTAGCCGTGGACGCCGCATTGGCTTGGCTGGAGTTGCCGCCATGTGGCGAGATCGGGGTCAGGCATTGGGTGGGCAACGGTTCTCGCAAGTTGCTTGAGCGAGCACTACACGATGCCTTGGGCCGACAGCCGGACGAAGCTATGTTGGAGCGCGCTCATGACGCCTTTCTGTGCCATTATGCAGAGGCACCGGTGAAGCATACGCGCCTTTATCCCGGTGTTCAGGAAGCGCTTGACGGATTGTCTCGTCAAGCAATCAAGCTAGCCCTGGTCACCAATAAACCTCAGGCATTCCTTCAGCCGATTCTGGCACATTTCAACATGGACCGATATTTCGAGGTCGCCATTGGTGGAGATACGCTGGCGCGAAAGAAACCGCATCCCGATCCCTTATGGCATATTGCCGGGCATTGCCGAGTGTCGGCCGAACATTGCCTGATGGCCGGTGATTCGCGTCATGATATCGACGCTGGCCGCTGCGCCGGATTCCGTACGGTGGCGGTTCCTTATGGCTACAATCATGGTGAGTCGGTCGTGGCCAGCGACCCTGATGCCGTGGTTGAATCGCTTGAGGAACTCGTTTACTGTTGAGCTTCTGACGTCATGCGTGGCGCCATATACAAGTGTATTTCGCCAGTTTCAAGCGCAAAACGGATCGTTTCATGTCGCTGGAATCCCGCCTTTCTTCACAGTCTTTACGTATCGTCAGCGTTGCAGTAGCGCTGATGCGTGACGTCAAACGCTGGCGATGGTGATAGATGTCTCGCCAATGAGCCGCGGTCGTGCTTAGAAGGCTGGCGTAACATGGCCGCCGCCAGTGCAGTTGGCAGTAAGATAGACAGCGCCTTGAGCCCGATCGCGAAAGATTGTGAATTGACTGTAAGGAATGCCCCGGCATGATGACTCCTGAACGCTTCGCCGAGTTGGCGCAAGCCGGTTATAACCGTATTCCGGTGATGCGCGACGTCCTCGCCGATCTGGACACCCCGCTTTCCACGTACCTGAAACTGGCCGATGCTCCTTGGACTT
The DNA here is from genome assembly GCF_008079445.1 of Aidingimonas lacisalsi. Taxonomy (GTDB): domain Bacteria; phylum Pseudomonadota; class Gammaproteobacteria; order Pseudomonadales; family Halomonadaceae; genus Aidingimonas; species Aidingimonas lacisalsi. The sequence continues at coordinate 21,705 of NZ_VRYH01000007.1, forward strand.
TCCTGCTCGAGTCCGTTCAGGGTGGGGAGAAATGGGGGCGTTACTCGATCATTGGTCTGCCATGTCGTGAACGGATCGAGGTGCGTGGGTTCGAGGTCCGCCATATCGTCGATGACCAACCGCAGACGACGGAAACGGTCGATGACCCTCTGGAGTTCATTGAACGTTTTCAGGCCCGTTTCAAGGTTCCCCGACTTGAGGACCAACCACGTTTCGACGGCGGTCTGGTCGGGTACTTCGGCTATGACACCATCCGCTATATCGAGCCGCGTCTGCGCGGTGTCGATAAACCCGATCCGCTCGGCGTACCGGACATCCTGCTGATGGTCTGCAATGACCTGGTGGTCTTCGATAATCTATCCGGTCGCTTGACCTTGTGGACGCATGCCGATCCGGCCGATACCGCGGCTTATGACAATGCTCGTGAGTGGTTGGAACGCCTGGAAGTCCAGTTGCGTAGCGCGACCCACAACACGGTTAGCCCGGGGACCGGTCGCTACGTCGCCGAAGAGGATTTTCATGCCAGCTTCTCCGAACAGGGCTACAAGGATGCCGTCGAACGGATCAAAGAGTATGTGCTGGCTGGCGATGTCATGCAGTGTGTACCGTCACAACGCATGTCGATTCCGTATCATGCCCCTCCGCTGGACCTGTATCGGGCGTTGCGAAGCCTGAACCCGTCGCCTTACATGTTTTTTCTCAATCTGGATGATCACCATGTCGTTGGTGCGTCGCCGGAAATTCTGACGCGGCTGGAGGATGGCGAGGTTACCGTTCGCCCGATCGCCGGGACCCGTATGCGCGGACAGACGCCAGAGGAAGATCGCGCCCTTGAAGCCGATTTGCTCAGCGATCCCAAGGAGCTTGCCGAGCATCTCATGTTGATCGATCTGGGGCGTAATGATGTCGGTCGAATCAGTGAAACCGGGTCGGTCAAGGTCACCGACCAGATGGTGGTGGAAAAGTACTCGCATGTCATGCATATCGTGTCCAACGTGACAGGGCGTCTAACCCCCGGCATGTCCGCCATGGATGTTCTGCGCGCGACGTTCCCGGCCGGCACCCTGTCCGGTGCGCCGAAGATTCGAGCCCTCGAGATCATCGATGAACTCGAGCCGGTCAAACGTGGTGTCTACTCCGGCGCGGTGGGTTATCTTTCCTGGCATGGCAACATGGATACGGCTATCGCCATTCGCACGGGCGTACTGAAAGACGGCGAGCTGCATATTCAGGCCGGTGGCGGCATCGTGGCCGATTCCGACCCTGACGCGGAATGGCAAGAGACACTCAATAAACGCCGTGCCCTGTTCCGCGCCGTGACCATGGCCGAACGAGGGCTGGACAACCTCGAGTGAACACACGGGTAGTCACTGTTCGATGGTGCTCTTCGTCCGCGCCGTGAAGCGGACGATAGTCGGAGATTTCTCATGTCCGTGCTGATGATCGATAACTAGGGTACCGCTATATAGCACTATGCATGGCTATATATGGTGAAGGGAGAGCTTCCGGGGTAGGACGTACGTGATCAGCGAGGTCAACTGCTACCTCCGCTGGTCTATCCCAGCCCACCCGACTCCCCATCAAGGCTCGGGGATCAGGCATACCGTGCCGGGGCGTGCTATCAACTTAGCTTTCGTGTGACCGTGCAGTGGCACACATCACCCTCAATACTATCAATGCGAACAACAACCGGGCGATCCTCAGCCGGGCCCTCGGTGAACAGAAGCCAGGTATTTGAATCGAATCCTCGCACGTATTCCTTGCCTACCTCAGGTTCCTCTACCTGATGCGTGCCAATCTGAGTGGTCATGCCAACCTCAAGACGGTTTATATCTTGCATGGACTTTTCCTGTACCAACGAAAATGGAATACCCGCTGCCATGGGACATGGCGCGCTGAGCGCTCCTATGACCCTCTCCTGGAACCCAGCCTGCTATGCCCAGCATAGCACCGCGCCCCGTGGGGCATATATAGGCAAACCGGACGCCAAACTATGCCATCCGATGGGGTAGGGCGGTACTCCCTGGGTTTGGTTCAGAGATCCCCGACTACTGATTTTGCAGCGGCACGAGAATAGTGGCCCAGGCAGGCGCAGGGGGCAAGCGGTGGTGTTGTGTTAACCGTACCAGGATAGAGTCGCTAGATGGCCCGAATCGGTGGGGCGGATGGATGTTCAGTCATATGTAAGAGATTTCTGACAATGCTAATGGGGGGGTATGGAGACAGCCAGTAGGGTTCGCTAATCTAGCTCATGCAACCTAAGAAGATTGAGCAAGGGAACAGGAGGGGGCTATGGCTCTAATCGCGTGCCCTGAATGCGAGCATCAGGTGAGCGACACGGCCTACCAATGTAGCCAGTGCGGGAAGCGACTCCGCAAGCTGAAGCGTAGTTTCTTCGGCAAGCTGTGTAAGTGGGCGTTCATTCTCTTCAACATATTGATGATCGTCTGGCTGTTTGGCTACTGGACGGAGCTAGGTTCCATGTCGGATCAGTCGATGAGTGATGCGGAACAGACTGGCGCCGCAATTGGTGGCACCCTGGGAACGGGGCTGATCATCACGACCTGGGCGCTTGGCGACATCATTCTTGGCCTCTTTGTGCTTTTCACTCGCCCCAAGGAGAAATGACATGATCAAAGCGTTGATTGCCGGTGCAGCACTCGTGAGCGTGTCTGGTGTCGTGTCGGCCCAGGACGTTCCGAAGTACGACGTGGAGAGTCATTGCCAGGAAGTGGCCGATATTGGCGGTGGCTCCAGCAATACGATGTATAACAGCTGCATCGACATGGAACAGTCAGCCTATGACGGTCTCAAGGGCGTATGGGAGTCGGTACCGGCATCCACTCGCGAACACTGCGATCAGGTGGCTAGTGTCGGCGGGGCAGGCAGTTACTCGTTGCTGGAATCCTGTGTCGACATGGAAACCTCGGCGGCGGAGAACAAGAGCGAGTTCAGTTTCGACTGATCCTGCTTCGGCTGATGGGCGCCCGGCTCGACTTAAATGTCGCCGGGCGCCCTTCGTCTCGCGCTCCGCGATCAACTCCTCGAGTAGATCTGTCCTCGCTTGGCATGCCTGGTCGAGAGGCCGCTTTCGAAGCTTGGTGATGACCAGCTCAGGAGTGAGGTTTTTCTAAGTCGATCAAACTGCCGATATACTCATCTTCGGTGATTTCGTCTATCCGCAAACCAGCCTTACGCCAGTCGCCCTCACCAACCATGGTCAGGTTGCCGTCGCTGATCACATCTCCCTCTGCGCAGATACCTTGCACTTCAGCCTTTGAAATTGCCCACTTATGATTGTCTAACTGTCTCACTTTTAACTCCATCCGGATGATCGGATTAAGGCTATTCAATACCTAAATTAGTCTGCCATTTGGCGCCCAGCAATTAGGAGGCCGCTTCCGCCTAGGGGCCGCCTCACACCTCCGTGTGCACCCAGCTGACCAGCCAGCCTTCATCGGTGCGCGTCACGCCCAAGTTCTCGTTTTTGTCGAGCTCGCTGATGATCTGATCCCAGGCGTCGACGTCGTCGCTGTCCTCCGGCTTCAGATGCACCTGTCGGCACTGCCTGCGGTTCGCTCCTTGTATGGCGATCTGGATGCGTTGAGCCAGTTGGTCGTAGCTGGATGGTTGGTCCATGGTTGCGCCTCTCGATAACTGTACGGATGAACAGTGATAGAGGCATGGACGCGGTGATGCAAGGTTGTGATGGCAGTCACAAGCGTACAGGGATATTCAACGGGGCTAGGCCGAGTCGTGAGACAGAGGCGAAAAAGTGAGACAGAAAGTAGGGCAGAGCCCTGAAGGGGAAGGAGTTTTGGCCGGGGTGTGGCTCTACCATTGAACCGTACCCGCGAGACCTATTTCACAGCCACAGCATCTCGCAATTCCTGCCCAGCTGATAAGTATTTCTCGCGATTTTCTGGGCTGCAGGTGGGCTGACTGTACTCGTCCATTGAGCGTGCTTTTTCCTGAGAGGCTAAGTATTTACGCGCCTTAGGGGCAATACGCTTCCTGTCACGGTGACGAAGACTGGCTTTCATCTGGACCAAGTCACCTTCTGACGGAGCGCCCCTCTCTGTTTCGGGAGAGTGGCTGGCGATTAGTTTCTCCAATCCTACACGGACATCGTGGGTGAGATGGTTATATTCGGTCCTGCGAGAGTTCGCTAGGGAGCTTGCCCATCCAATAAAGCCACCTGCCAGTGTGGTGGCAACTGGTAGCGCTGCTTCTGTCCATATAGACATTATTAAAAGTCCTAGTTATGGATTGGCACCCATCCATGTGGCCTTGTCGGTGCGGTCACAGCACAGGCAATGGAAAGCAACGTCAGTGGATCCGTCTAAGCCCCGCCTGCGATTAAACTTGCTGAGGTGGTGTTCATCGCGGGCGGTTTCTGAGGCACCGCAAGGGCAGGTGATGGTGATCTCGTCAGGATTTTCAACAATGTTGAACATGGTGGTTTCTCCCGGTTCGTCTCTCTCGATAATGCCGTAAAACCTCGCCGGCACGCCAGTAACCGCGTGGAACTGTGCCAGCCTCTACGCTCAGGATTCTTTCGCCTCTGTGTCGGCCTGTGCAAAGGCTAATAATCGCTTTTGGGTATCATGATCTAGAGATAGTATCGCTTCCACTAGCTCGAATTCCTCTTTGCTGATTTTCAGCAGCCACTCGTTGTTTCGATCAAACCACCCCTCAGGCAAGCCTGCTGTCTGCTCGTATCGCCTGATCATAGGCGGATCGGGGGAATCAGTATCCTTATCAGCCCTAGTGTATTCGGAAATTTTGCTTTGCCCTCTTGGCTCCCCTAGCTTATAAGCAACGTTATGTTGAGTACCCTCTAGCCCAACTATGATCTGCATATTCCGAGCGGTCGTCGTGTTGCGCATGATTTCACCTTGGTTCCCTGAGCGTTCCCCCCCCATATCGTGGAAGGATAGGAGAGCCTTGACCACAACTCTAACCCCAGCGCTATAAAAGGATTGCCAATTGACACTCATAGTCGGACAGCGGCATCATTCCCTTATGATCAAATCAAATTCCGCACATATTTCCGGTCAGTGGTGGCGCTTCTAAGGCGAGGCGGCACGCGTATGTCTGTACAATGCCGCCGTCAGGGCGGCATTTTTGTGCCTGAGAGGATCCTGCACGGCTGGCGCAAGTACATTGATCAATCTGGGTAAGATCCTGGGTAAAGATGACAGAGAACTTTCAAAAGATTCAGCTATAACAGGTAGATAACGTCATGTCCGTGCTGATGATCGATAACTATGACAGTTTCACCTATAACCTGGTGCAGTATCTGGGAGAACTAGGGGCCAAGGTGGAAACGCACCGTAACGATACGATCACGATCGAGGCGATCGAGGCCATGGCCCCGAGCCATATCGTGATTTCTCCTGGCCCTTGCACACCTAACGAGGCAGGCATATCGATGGACGTGGTTCGCCACTTCGCCGGCCGGATACCGATTCTCGGGGTTTGCCTGGGGCACCAGGCGATCGGTCAGGTCTACGGTGGCGATGTCGTGCGTGCGCCACAGGTCATGCACGGCAAAACCTCTCGAGTGCACCATCGCGGTCAAGGGGTATTCCAGGGCCTGCAGGACCCTTTGGAAGTCACCCGGTATCACTCGCTTGTGGTTGCTGCCGAACATTTGCCAGAGTGTCTTGAAGTCACCGCTTGGGTCGATGAAGACGACGTTACCCCCGGCCTGATCATGGGGTTTCGTCACAGGACACTGGATATCGAAGGCGTGCAGTTCCACCCGGAGTCGATACTCACTCGCCAGGGCCATGAGCTACTGGCCAATTTCCTGCAACGCCGCGCCGCCCGCTAGACAAGGAGAACCAGCATGCAGATGAGCGATGCGATCGACGCGGTGATGCGCCGCCAGAACTTGAGTTTCGATGAGACTCATGCCGTCATGCATACGATCATGACCGGCGAAGCGACCGATGCGCAGATTGGCGGTTTCCTGATCGGCCTGTCCATGAAGGGGGAAACGGCGGAAGAGATCAGCGCTGCGGCTCAGGTCATGCGCGAGCTGATGACGCCGGTGACGGTGCATTCCGATAATATCGTCGATATCGTCGGCACCGGCGGCGATGGTGCCAACCTGTTCAATGTGTCGTCGGCCGCCAGTTTCGGGGCGGGTGCGCGGGGGGCCCCCGGGGGGCACCATGAGGACCTCAGTGTGGCATCGTCATCCGGGAGTGCGGATTTATTCTCGGTCGCGGGTATCAGTCTGGAACTCGATGCCGAGCAGGTTGCGCGGTGTATCGATCAGGTCGGCGTCGGCTTCATGTTCGCCCCCATGCATCATCAGGCGATGCGACATGCTGTCGGGCCGCGTCGTGAGATGGGAGTGCGGACGCTGTTCAACATCCTCGGTCCGTTGACGAATCCCGCCAGCGCACCCAACCAGTTGCTGGGGGTGTACCACGCCGATTTGGTACCGGTGATGGCGGACGTTCTCAAACGGCTTGGCAGCAACCACGTGTTGGTGGTGAATGCCGAGGACGGGCTCGATGAAATCTCTCTGGCGGCGCCGACGCGGGTGGCGGAGCTCAAGGACGGTGACATCCGTGAGTATCGTATCGCTCCCGAGGATTTCGGGATCGAGAGACAGGCTCTGGAACCGCTTAAAGTCGTGACGGCGGAGGACAGCCTGCGTTTGGTTCGGGAGGCCCTGGCCGGCGTAGGGCCGGCCGCTGACATCGTTGCTCTGAATGCGGGGGCGGCATTGTATGCAGCCGGCATTGCGGATGATATCGCCGAGGGTGTGACGATGGCAGAGGACGCTCAGGCTTCCGGGTTACCGCAAGAAAAAATGAAGGAACTCGCCGATTTTACCCGTATTTATGCGCAATAATCGTCACAGGATGGTGTCATGACATCTCAACCGTCGGTATTACCCACGATTCTTGCTCGGATCCTCGCTCGTAAACGGGAGGAAATTGCCGAGCGTCGCCGGGCCGTCAGTGATACTGACCTGCTGTCGCTGGCTGAGCGGCAGAGTATGCCACGGGGATTCATCCAATCGCTGCGTAAGCGTATCGCAGCGGGGGACCCGGCGGTTATTGCCGAGATCAAGAAGGCGTCGCCTTCCAAGGGCGTAATACGTGAGTCGTTCGATCCGGCGGCCATTGCCCGCTCCTATCGCGCGGGCGGAGCCGCATGTCTGTCGGTGTTGACTGATGCCGATTTCTTCCAGGGCCATGAAGATGATCTGACGATGGCTCGAGAGGCTTGCGACCTGCCCGTCATTCGCAAGGATTTTCTGATCGACGGCTATCAGGTGAACGAGGCGCGTGCCATTGGCGCGGACTGTATTCTGCTGATCGTTGCCGCTCTGGATGATGCCCAGCTTCAGGATCTGCACCAGCAGGCCGAATCGCTGGGGATGGATGTACTGGTGGAAGTCCATGACCGGCATGAGCTGGAACGAGCGATGCGACTCGAGCTTTCCTTGATCGGCATCAACAATCGCGATCTGCATACGTTCGAGACTCGACTGGAGACGACGTTCGATATGCTGACGGTGATTCCTGCCGGGATCACCGTCGTGACCGAATCGGGTATTCATCAGCGAGATGACGTCGCCTGCATGCGCCAACAAGGCGTTCATGGCTTTCTGGTCGGCGAAGCCTTCATGCGTCAGGAGGTGCCGGGGGAAGCGCTGCGCCAACTCTTTTTCTAGCGTCTCGCCGAGTCACCGAGCCGGTGAATCGGCAAAGATCAGACTGACTAGCGTATCGCCGCGCTTCGGCGTCAAGCCGGCCTCGGCCGTCGCGAGACGCACGCGGCCCGATTGACCGATGCACAGCAGGGGCAACCAGCGATCGCCATGACGACGGCGCTGCTCCTCGAAGCGGCTACCTTCGGCAATTGGCGCGCGACGCATTTCGCCGCCTTCGGCAACCAACCTCGATAGCTTGGCAAAGGTCACGTTGCGCCCGAACAGCAACGGCACATGATCCAGCGCCTGGCCATGGGGACGTCCTGCTCGTCGACCTTCATCCACCGCCAGTCGGAACACTCGGTCGCGCCCCAACAGGTGTTCGAAATGGAGAGCCGCCAAGTCGTTGAGTTCCCGGTATGGAGACAGCGGTAACAAATAACCGATACTGCTGAGCTCCAGGTGCTGGGCGGCATGTTCCGATAGCGGATCGCCATAATACGTGGAGAGCCCTGCTTGCTGGGCGAGCTGGATGGCATCCCAGTTACTGTCGGCGAGTACGACGCTGACGCCGGCGTCCTTGAGTTGAATGCCGACCTCGCGAGCGACCTGGTTGGCACCGATGATCAGTACGCCACTGGGGGATGGGCGCTGTACACCGAGCCAGCGGGCCAGTGGCCGTGACAACAGGCTCTGACTGACTACGGTGCTGATGATCACGAGGAAGGTGATCGGCACCAGCATCTCGGCGCCGGCAACGCCCGCTTCCTGTAGGCGGAGCGCGAATAGCGAGGCTACTGCCGCAGCGACGATACCCCGTGGTGATATAAAGGCCAGCAGGGCTTTCTCACGCAGTTCGAGGCCACTGCCCAGGGTGCATAGCCAGACCGTCAATGGCCGCGCTATACCCACCAGAATGGCGAGGAAGGCCCAGGCTGGCCAGTCCAGCAATGCCAGTTGATCGACGGTGAGCCTGGCAGCCAGCAGGATGAAAAGTCCTGAAATCAGCAATACCGACAGGGTTTCCTTGAATTCGATGATCGGGCGTGTCGGCACGCCGCGCATGTTGGCTAGCCATACCCCCATTACCGTGACGGTCAATAGCCCCGACTCATGGAATAGCCGGTTGGAGAGCGTGAATAGCGTCAGCATCAACATCAGTGTGCCGAAGCTATGCAACTGACGGGGTAGCCAATGGCGTCGTAGCACCAGTCCCCAGCAATAGCCGCCGGCGATACCCAACCCGAAACCAATCAATGCTGTCTTGGCGAAGAGCAGTAATGTCTGGGTCGCGGCTTCGCTGCCGCCTGATCCCAGTGCCACGAATTCGTAGACCAGTACCGCGCCGATGGCCCCCATCGGATCGATGAGAATGCCTTCCCAGCGCAGGATCTGGGTCAGGTGTTCCCGGGCGCGCAGGGTCTGCAGCATGGGCAGAATGACGGTGGGGCCGGTGACTACCAGCAGGGCTCCCAGAACGCTGGCCATTTCCCAGGTGAGTGCCAGCAGATAGTGAGCAGCCAGTGTTGCGGTCGCTCCGGTAATCAGGGCGCCCCATGTCACCAGCCGACGAACTGTCCGGCCATGACCACCTAGTTCGCGGAAGTTCAGGGTCAGACTGCCTTCGAACAGGATCACGGCCACGGCCAGCGATACCAGAGGAAACAGCAGGTCGCCGAAAAGAGCATCAGGGTCGAGCAGCCCCATGACGGGGCCCACAGCAATACCGGCGACCAAGAGTGTCAGGATCGCCGGTAACTTGAGTTGCCAAGCCAGCCATTGGCATATCAAAGCCAGCAGGCCGATTGCCGCCAGGTTGAAACCCGCATGCTCCATCGCTTACGCGCTCCATCTGATGAAAGGGGCGCGCAGCCTAGCGTTGCCGGACGAAACTTGCAATCCATCGAGTCGATGAAGTTCGTGTATGTCGTGCTAGCGGTGGAACAACCAGAGGAGCAGTGACAGCGCGACGCTGACCAGTATCATGGTGGTGATCGGAAAGTAGAAGGCGACATTGTCTCGTTTGATGACGATGTCACCGGGTAAGTGCCCGAGGGGAAGCTTGCTCAACCAGGGCCATAGCAACCCAATGGCGATGATCGCCAGACCCAGAATGACTAACGTGCGGGACATGGCACTATGTCGACTCTGTATGACCTTGATGGCAATGACTATGAAAGCGCCGACCTGAACTCGTCAAGCCGACGCGATTGCGCGTCGCGTCACTGTGACGTGGACTGCGATTCGTAGTGAGCGAGGAAGTGGGCCAGTGCTTCGATCTCCTCGTTAGACACATCACGCAGGATATCGATCATTGTGGTATCCGGGCCGCCGCGGTTGCGTTCACGGTAATCCTTCATGGCCTTGATCAGGTAGTCCTCGCGTTGTCCGGCCAGGCGAGGCATCTGCTCATTACCGGAAAAATCCGATCGGTGACAGGAAGCGCAACGCATCTCCCTGGCCAATGTCTTGCCTTGCTCGTAACGCCGTGAGTCAAGGTCCGACAGGTCGGGAGCCGGTGACACTGGCTGTTTCGCATAATAGGCGGCCAGCGCCTCGATTTCCGCGTCACTCAACCCTTGGGCCTGTGGCGTCATGACATCGTTGTTGCGTAGCGTTTCACGGAAATAAATCATCTGGTTGGTGATGGTCAAGGCCGGTTGGCCGGCTAGCGAAGGGATCTCCGGTGTCGTGGAGTTGCCATTCTCGCCATGACAGTCGGCACACACTTCGACCTGTTCCTCCAGAGGAAGGCCGGCAGCCGGTGCCTGGCCATTCGCTGCCGGTACGAAGCCGAGGACGGTCAGCGCCAGAAGCGCTGACCTCCCTAGATGCCATCCTTGCTTGCCGAATTGCATCATCGTCAATCCCTTAGTAGTCAGGCGCTTCGTAGGTGATGCGATACACGGCGCCGTTCTGATCATCCGATACCAGCAAGGAGCCATCGGGAAGTTCCTGAACATCCGTCGGACGACCGCTGAACTCGTTGGTACGCGGATCGAGGAACCCATCCATGAACGTCGAGGTCGAGGCAGAGTCGCCGTCGTCGGAGATCATGGCCACCTTGACGTCGAAACCGCTGTTCATGGTGCGATTCCAGGAGCCGTGTCGGGCTATGAACATGGCGTTGCGATACTCGTCGGGGAACATGTCGCCTTGGTAGAAGCGCATGCCCAGTGGGGCCGTGTGCGGTCCCATCAAGGCGGCAGGGTAAGTAATGTCGTCACATGCCCCTTCGCTTCCCCGTTCGGGATCGACAAAACCATTGGCGTGGCACGCCGGGAAGCCGAAATGCTCGCCACTCTCGCTGATCCGGTTGAGTTCATCGCTGGGGATATGCTGGCTGATCCAGTCCTGGTTGTTATCGGTGAACCAGAGCTCCCCGGTTTCGGGATGGAAGTCGAAGCCGACGGTATTGCGTACCCCCCGCGCCTCGATGCGCATATCCGTGCCATCTGGCTCATAACTGCGGATAGTGGCATGGACATCGGCATCCACGTCACAGCCGTTGCAAGGGGCGCCTACCGGTACATACAGCCGGTCATCCGGACCAAAGGCGAGGAACTTCCAGCCATGGTGTTCGTCGTCGGGCAGGTCGAATTCATCGGTCAACTCAACAGGTTCAGGAACATTGCCATCCGCAAGATGGGATTCGATATCGTCGTAACGGTAGACCTCATTGATAGCGGCGACATAGAGGCTACCATCCTTGAAAGCGACACCATTGGGTTGAGTCAGGCCGTTGGCAACCGTCATGGTTTCGCGTTCGTCGCCATTGTCCATGACAGCATAGACACGACCGATGGAACGGGTGCCTAGAAACAGCGTGCCTTCATCGCCGAGGGCCATCATGCGAGCGCCGGGCATGCCATGTGCCCAGACCTCGGCATTGAATCCATCCGGTAGACGAATGTGGTCGAGAGGCAACTCCTCTTTAGGCGTTTGCGTCATCTTGCCGGCGTGGGGTGCCATGGGAGCGTCCTGCAAGGAGTCCGGACGACCCTGGGCCCATGCCGGTTCATCATCCTGTGCGAGGGCTTGCGTGGTGATGCCCAGGGTCGCCAAGCCGCCTATGGCCAACAGCATGGGAGCTAACGTCGAGCGTGCTAATTTCATGGCCGATATCCTTTCTTGTTCGTTGCGCTCTGCCCGAAGAAGGCGTGTGCAGGCCGATCTTTCGGGCGAACACGGTGAGTACCATGGATAGGGACCGTTGCTTGACGTGCGAACGGCATTGGTCCCCTACACAGTGTAGTCGGCTTGTCGTTGCTTGCAGGCTGATGGATCTATGGTGCATTCCCGCGTTGCTTCATGCAGGTCAGCAGCGCTTGCAACGGGTGAGGGAGTGCCCGCTCCGAAAGACGCCTAGCCTGGCTGCGGCACGAATAACCGGTGGCCAACAGGCGTCCTTCAAGCGCGTCATCCTCGACGATGGATTGCCATGATTGACCGTAAATGGTCTTTGAGGTCTGCAGGTTTCTGGCTTCGTGACCATAAGTGCCTGACATGCCGCAGCAGCCGCTGGACACCAGTTCCAGATCGAGGCCAAAGGCAGCGAAGAGCTGTTGCCAGGCCTTGGGGCTGCCTGGAGCAGTGGTCTTCTCGGTGCAGTGAGACAGTAGCTTGAACCCCGGATCATGCAGTGTCGGCGCGTCGGGAGCGAGGTGGTGTGCCTGGGCAACCAGCCATTCCTGAAGCATCAATACCTCGGGTACTGCCTCGCTGCCGAGTGCCTTGGCGTACTCCTGACGATAGGTGAGCGTCATGGCGGGGTCGATCCCGACCAGCGGAACATCGAACTCTGCCAACGTGCGTAGTCGTTGAGTCTGTTTTTCCGCGGCACGCTCGAAGGCGCCCAGGAAGCCTTGCACGTTAAGCGGTTTGCCATTAGGACGAAAAGGCGCTATGAACACACGGATATCCAGTCGTGACAGCAATTCGACGATATCCATTACCACCTGCGACTCGAAGTAGCTGGTGAACGCATCCTGAACGAGCACGACACTGCGTGCCTTCTGGGCATCGGTCAGTAGCCCCAGCGAGGTGGGTGTCGCTTCGGCCACGCCCCAGGCATCGAGCTGCTTGCGGAGACGAGCGCGTGAGAGCTTGGGACTGTCGACCATGCCGATGGGGCCGGCAAGAAACCGATCCACCCAGCGAGTGTCAAGCAGGCCATTGTAGATCGGGGCCATTGGTGCCAGGTACGGCACGATGAACTCGAGTCCACCGATCAGATAGTCACGGAGCGGCCGCAAGTACCGTCCATGGTAGACTTCGAGAAACTGCGAGCGAAATTCCGGCACATTGACTTTGACGGGGCATTGACCGGCGCAGGATTTGCACGCCAGACAACCGGCCATGGCGTCATAGACTTCATGGGAGAAATCTTCCTTGCCTCGACGCTTGCCTAGCGTGTTGACCAGTCGGAGAGGGAAGTCCCTGATGAATCCCCAGGCACCCTCGGTTTTTTTCTTGCGTGACTCCTCGACCACATCGATGTGTTCATGCCCTTGTAGCCTCAGCCACTCGCGCATCAGGCTGGCGCGACCTTTAGGCGACTGGACACGGTCCCGGGTGGCCTTCCAGGACGGACACATGGCGTCATCGGGATCATAGTTGTAGCAGGCACCATTGCCGTTGCAATAGACTGCGCTGTCATGCGCCTGCCAGACGCGTTCATCGATTTGTCGGTCGGACTGCCCGCGAGTCGGTACGCCATCGATGGTCAACAGTTCCGGGTCGACCCACTTGATCGTGGCTTCCGCGGTCGTTTCGTCGCGATTGGCAGAGGGGGATGCCTGTGGGGTGGCGATCTTGCCGGGGTTGAGCTGATTGTATGGGTCGAATGCTGCCTTGACGCGTTGCAGGCTGGGATAGAGCTCGCCGAAAAAGGCGGGTGCGTATTCCGAGCGCACTCCCTTGCCGTGTTCGCCCCACAACAAACCATGGTAGCGACGCGTCAGTGCCGCGACCTCATCGGAAAGTTCGCGAATCAAGGCTTCCTGCTCGGGATCCTTCATGTCGATGGCGGGGCGTACGTGCAGCACGCCAGCGTCGACATGGCCGAACATGCCATAGGACAGCTCATGGGCATCGAGCAACGCCCGGAACTCGGCGATATACGCTGCCAACGATTCAGGCGGTACGGCGGTATCCTCGATGAATGGGATAGGGCGCTTTTCCCCCTGTGCATTGCCGAGCAGACCGACGGCGCGCTTGCGCATGGCGTAGACACGTCCAATGGCGTCGCGTCCTTCGGCCAGTGTATAGCCCAGACGCGTGACCGTCGTATCGTGTTCGATATGGGCGGTGAATGCTGCGACTCGTGAGGCTAGTCGCTCAGGATCGTCGTCGTTGAATTCGACGAGATTGATCCCGAGGGTGGTGTCGTTGCCATCGTTGTCGGGAAAGAACTCGGCAACGCTGTCCCAGACGAAATCCTGCATGGCCAGCAGCAACACCTGGTCATCGACCGTTTCGATGGAGGTAGGACGGGCGTCGCTGGCCATCAACGCCTTGGCATCTCGCAGGGCATCCATGAAGCTGGCATAACGAACATTGACCAGCGTCGAATGCTTGGGTATCGGTAAGACATTCAGTGTGGCCTCGCCGAGCAAGCCGAGAGAGCCTTCCGAACCGCACAACAGGCTGTTGAGATCGAGCTGTCCGTCTGGCGTGCGTAAGTGCGCCAAGTCGTAACCGGTTAGGCAGCGATTGAGATCGGGGAAGGTCGCCTGGATCAGATCGGCCTGGTGGTCAGCGATATCCTGTGCCGTGCGATAAACGGCCCCGATGGGCTCATCGCGATGACACAATGTCTCGAGTTGCGCATCATCGACGGGACAACTCGTCAGTCGGTACCCCCCCAGTAACACGCAGTCGAGTTCCAGTACATGGTCGCGGGTCTTGCCGTATTCGCAACTGCCCTGGCCGCTGGCATCGGTGGAGATCATGCCGCCGATGGTGGCTCGGTTTGACGTCGACAGTTCCGGGGCGAAAAAGAGGCCGTATGGCTTGAGTTCTGCGTTGAGTTGATCCTTGACCACACCGGCTTGAACGCGAACACGGTGATTCTCGGCATCGATATCGAGGATCCGGTTCATGTACCTGGAGACATCGACGACCAGGCCGTCAGTCAGCGATTGGCCATTGGTACCGGTACCACCGCCACGCGGAGCCATGACGATGTGGCGGTATGCCGTTTGACCGGCCAGCTGCGCGATACGCTCGAGATCGGCCATATCGCGTGGGTACAGTACGGCCTGTGGCAGGCGCTGGTAGATGGAATTATCTGTCGCCAGCACCGTTCGGTTGCCGTAATCCGGCGCAATATCGCCGGTGAAGCCATCAGTCTTCAGGGCGTCGAGAAATGTCAGGTAATCGGTGTCAAGGCGTTCACTGGGTTCCAGTCGTGCGATCATGGAGTTTTCATGTGTTGTAAATGGAATCTACTTTACCCGACCCTGGTTCACTTGGCACGGCCCGGCGATGGGACATGGTGAAAGACTCTCGGGTTCCTTACAATAGTGGGCCAATTTCACGACTCATCATCTGCTGACTGTAACGGACGGAAATCCATGCTCGATCCGAAACTGCTGCGTGGCGACCTGGAGTGGGTCGCCGAACAACTGGCCAAACGAGGCGTGACGCTGGATCTCGAGCGCATCGAAACGCTCGAATCGCGTCGCCGAGAGCTTCAGACGCGTACCGAACAACTTCAGAACGAGCGCAATACGCGTTCCAAGGCGATCGGCAAGGCCAAGGCGGCAGGCGAAGACATTCAGCCGTTGCTGGACGAGGTCAGCGATCTGGGTGAACGGCTGGACACCGCCAAGCAGCAATTGGCGGAGATTCAGGCCGAGTGGGAAGACTGGGCCGCCGGATTGCCCAACCTGCCGCACGAGAGTGTACCAGTGGGTGATGACGAGTCGGATAACGTCGAACTGCATCGATGGGGAGCACCGGGCGCGTTGTCTTTCGAGGCCAAGGACCATGTCGATCTCGGCGCCAAACGGGGGTATCTCGATTTCGACATGGCGGCCAAGTTGACCGGGTCTCGATTTGCCGTGATGCGTGGGCCCATCGCTCGCCTGCATCGCGCCCTGGCACAGTTCATGCTGGACAAGCAGACGCTCGAGCATGGCTACGAAGAGTGTTATGTCCCCTATATGGTCAATACCGAGTCGTTGACGGGGACCGGTCAGTTACCCAAGTTCGGTGAAGACCTGTTCCAACTGGAAGATCAGCCGGATTACTATCTGATTCCCACGGCGGAAGTCCCGCTGACCAACTTTGCCCGAGACACGATCGTCGAGTACCGGTCTCTGCCCATGAAACTGACGGCCCACACGCCCTGTTTCCGTAGCGAGGCGGGGTCGCATGGACGCGACACGCGCGGGATGATTCGTCAGCACCAGTTCGACAAGGTCGAAATGGTGCAACTCGTCGATCCGGAGACGAGCTACGATGCACTGGAAGAAATGCGAGGGCATGCCGAGGCCATTCTGCAGGCACTCGAGCTACCGTACCGGGTCGTGACCCTGTGTACTGGCGACATGGGCTTCGGAGCGACCAAGACCTATGATCTTGAGGTATGGCTACCGAGCCAGGAAACCTATCGCGAGATCTCCTCCATTTCCAATTGCGAGGATTTCCAGGCACGCCGTATGCAAGCCCGTTTTCGACGTCCGGATGCCAAGAAACCGCAGCTTCTGCATACTCTCAATGGCTCCGGCCTGGCGGTGGGGCGTTGTCTGCTGGCAGTGTTGGAAAACAATCAGCAGGCCGACGGTTCGGTCGTCATTCCCGAGGCGTTACGTCCCTATATGGGGGGGATCGAAACAATCAATGAATGAGTGTGGCTAGCGCACGCAATTGCACTCATCAAAAGAAAGCCCCGCCGGCTGACGCCGACGGGGCTTCGTTTTTCAGGCGATTCCTGAAAGGCCAGGGGGCTTACATCATGCCGCCCATGCCTCCCATTCCGCCCATGTCCGGAGCGCCGCCACCGGCAGCTTCCTTCTCGTCCGGATCTTCGGCGATCATGCACTCGGTGGTGATCATGAGGCCAGCCACGGAACCTGCGGCCTGCAGGGCACTGCGCGTGACCTTGGCCGGGTCGATGACACCCATCTCGAAGAGATCGCCGTACTCGCCGGTCTGAGCGTTGTAACCGAAGTTACCTTCGCCGTCCTTGACGCGGTTGATGACCACAGAGGACTCTTCACCGGCGTTGTCGACGATCAGACGCAGCGGTGCTTCCATGGCACGCAGAGCGATAGCGATGCCGTGCGTCTGGTCTTCGTTGTCGCCCTTGAGACCGGTGACCTTGCTCACCACACGGACCAGAGCAGTACCGCCACCGGGCACGACGCCTTCCTCGACCGCAGCGCGAGTGGAGTGCAAGGCGTCTTCGACGCGCGCCTTCTTCTCCTTCATTTCGACTTCAGTCGCGGCACCGACACGGATGACGGCAACACCGCCAGCCAGCTTGGCAACACGCTCCTGAAGCTTCTCGCGGTCATAATCCGAGGAGGTTTCCTCGATCTGGGTGCGGATCTGTGCAACACGTGCTTCGATGTCGGCCTCGGCACCGGCACCATCGATGACAGTCGTATTTTCCTTGGACATGGTGATGCGCTTGGCATTACCGAGGTGATCTAGGGTCGCCTGCTCGAGGGTCAGACCGACTTCCTCGGAGATCACGGTGGCATTGGTCAGGATCGCGATGTCCTGGAGCATGGCCTTGCGACGGTCGCCGAAGCCGGGTGCCTTGGCGGCCGCGACCTTGACGATGCCACGCATGGTGTTGACCACCAGTGTCGCCAGCGCTTCACCTTCAATGTCTTCCGCGATGATCGCGAGCGGCTTGCCTGCCTTGGCAACGGCTTCCAGGGTCGGCAGCAGTTCGCGGATGTTGGAGATCTTCTTGTCGACCAGCAGGATGTACGGGTCTTCCAGTTCGACCTGCATGGTGTCCTGGTTGGTCACGAAGTAGGGTGACAGGTAGCCACGATCGAACTGCATGCCTTCGACGACTTCCAGTTCGTCTTCCAGGCCGCGGCCTTCATCGACAGTGATGACGCCTTCCTTGCCAACTTTCTGCATGGCATCGGCGATGATTTCACCAATGTTGGCATCGCCGTTGGCAGAGATGGTGCCTACTTGAGCAATCGACTTCGGCTCGGTGCAAGGCACGGAGAGCTCACGGATCTGCTCGACCGAGGCGGTCACTGCCTTGTCGATACCGCGCTTGAGATCCATGGGGTTCATGCCGGCGGTGACACCTTTCATGCCTTCGGCGATGATCGCCTGCGCCAGTACGGTTGCCGTCGTGGTGCCGTCACCCGCGTCGTCGGAAGTGCGAGAAGCGACTTCCTTGACCATCTGGGCGCCCATGTTCTCGAACCGGTCCTTGAGTTCGATTTCCTTGGCTACGGACACGCCATCCTTGGTGACGGTCGGTGCACCAAACGATTTTTCCAGCACGACGTTGCGGCCTTTCGGGCCGAGAGTGGCCTTGACCGCGTTGGCGAGGAGGTCGACGCCGCGAACCATGCGCTTGCGGGCATCATCGGAGAACTTGACTTGTTTCGCTGTCATTTTCGCTTCTTCCTAGCGCAGTTGTTTAACGAAATGTCTGTAGAACGTGGAGGCGAGGGTGCTAGACCTCTCTCCTCGATTGAACTTCCGCTACTCTCAGCCTTCTACGACGGCGAGAATGTCGGATTCGCTCATGATCAGGACTTCTTCGCCGTCGATCTTCTGTTTTTCGACGCCGAAGCCTTCCTTGAAGATCACGGTGTCGCCGACTTTGACGTCCAGTGGGCGAACTTCGCCGTTATCGAGAATCCGGCCGTTACCGACGGCGAGGACTTCGCCACGTGTCGGCTTTTCCTGGGCATTGCCCGGGAGCACGATGCCGCCTGCGGTTTTTTGCTCTTCCTCGACGCGACGGACGACGACGCGATCGTGCAAGGGACGGATATTCATTGCTCTCGTTCTCCTAATGAGTTGATTTGTCATGACATAAGCCACAACGGGGCCATACGATTTCCAGAAGTTCTGCTTCCGGAAAGAAGGCATGCGCCTTCCTTGTCAATGGCCGGTCAGCTTGGCTGATCGGCCGAAGCACGTTGCTAGCCCATGTGTGGGGGCTGGCAGCAATCTTTCAAGGCCTGACCTTAAAAAAATTGCTTATTAACGTCTCTCATCGTGATCGATGAACTCGCCTTCAAGCGGTTCGTCACGGTCGCTGGGTTTCGCACCCCACTGAGTGCTGCCGAAATCGGCGCGATGGTTATCGTCCGTGTTCATGTTGGTACGAAAGGCGAAACCTTTGACTCGAATGTTGGCACGCGTCAGCCATTTGCCCAGCAGACGCCGCGATGTCGGGATCAGGCACATGAAGCCCAGGGTATCGGACAGGAACCCCGGGGCCATCAATAGTGCGCCGCCAAAGATGAGTGCCGCACCGGTGAGTAGCTCATCCGACGGCAGTTCGCCGTTGGCGAAACGGTGTTGTGCCCGTGTCAGTGTGGCCACCCCTTCACGACGAACCAGGTGCAGGCCAATGAAGCCGGTCGCCAGTACCAGGGCGAGCGTGGTCAATAGACCGATTTCACTGCCGACAGCAAACAAGATGACGAAATCGAGCAGTGCAAAGAGGGTGAAGAACAGCAGTATGGGCATAGAAACTCCACAGTGGTGGCTTGCTGAATAGATGGTGGTGGAATGCATGATTTCAAGCCGAATCATATCGGTGAGTCTTTCGTATGGATATGCCATGCGCTCTTTAGTGGTGTGTGCGATTGAGTGCAGGCATGCTATGTTTGATGTGTTGCAGTGCACAACAAACAATGCCGTACGACAGGTGTGGAGGGAATGAGATGCAAGTGGAGAATGAAGTGATAGCCATTACCGGGAGCGCCCGTGGGTTAGGCTATGCCATGGCGCGTGTGTTGGGGCGCCGTGGCGCCCGACTGGCGTTACTCGACAGAGAGCGCGAGGCTTTGGATCAAGCTGTCAATGCCTTGCTTGACGAGGGCATCGAGGCGAGATCATTCGTGGCCGATGTCGCCGAGGAGTCTTCAGTGGAGCAGGCGTTCAGTGATATCTGTCGCGAACTGGGGCCGGTGTCGGGACTGGTCAACAATGCCGGTGTCACTCGTGATGGGCTGCTCGTTAAAGCGGCGAATGGTAGCGTCGAGAAGAAAATGTCGTTGTCTCACTGGCAACAGGTGATCGATGTCAACCTGACCGGCACGTTCCTATGCACGCGTGAAGCTGCCAGTCAGATGATCGAGTCGGGAAAGCCGGGTGTCATCGTGAATATATCGAGTATCTCCCGAGCGGGAAATATCGGACAAAGCAACTATGCAGCATCCAAAGCAGGTGTGGCTGCCTTGACGGTGACCTGGGCCAAGGAACTGGCGCGGTATGGCATACGGGTCGGTGCTGTGGCTCCTGGCTTCATCGAGACCGAGATGACGGCGGCAATGCGTGCCGACATACTGGAAAAGCTGACACACGGCATTCCTTTGGGGGCGCTCGGACAACCCGATGACATTGCGCAGAGCGTGGCCTTCATCTTCGACAATGATTACTTCACCGGCCGGGTTCTCGAGTGTGACGGTGGATTGCGGCTTTGATGCGCCGAGCCAAGGCTGGACTCGGCACATGCTGACGACTGAGGGGAGAGTCAGAATTCGACTTGGTCACGTAGTGCTTCGACCGTCGTCTCGCCGATACCTGAGACACGACTGATGTCGTCAGCACCACTGAAGTCGCCATTCTTTTCCCGGTCTTCCACGATGGCTTCGGCCTTGACGGTACCGATGCCGGGTAGCTCGGCCAGCGTCGCCGCATCGGCGGTGTTGACGTTGACCGAAGCCGCGTCCTGTGCGAATACCGTTGATGTCATGCCGAGTACCAGGGCGAGAGTCAAGGCAGTGAGTGCGGTTTTCATAGGATCCTTCCTCTATTCATGCATTATGTTGCCGCCGTATGCGCATGCTTGGCAGCGTGAGTGACGATATCCGAGCGGGATATCGTCCTCTTACTCGAGAGGGAAATACCAATCATTTAGATAAGATATTTCTACATAAGCATGTAGGATATTGACGCCAGTTTGGCGAGGTTATCGCTTACGCAGAGAGTCATGGGATAACGCCGGCCACGACGGCTGGTACAATAAAGCCGCCATACACCGCCGGAGAGGTTGCCATGTCGTTATCATCGCCCCTGATCATTGCTCTCGATTACCCGTCGCTTCATGCGGCGCTCTGCATGGCAGATCAACTGGATCCGACTCGCTGTCGTGTCAAGGTGGGAAAGGAGTTGTTCACTCGCAGTGGTCCATCCGTGCTTGAAGCTCTACATGGCAGAGGTTTTGACGTCTTCCTGGATCTCAAGTTTCACGACATCCCGAATACCGTTGCGGGCGCGGTTCAGGCGGCAGCCGAGCAGGGGGTGTGGATGGTCAATGTGCATGCCTCGGGGGGGCGTCGTATGATGGAGACGGCACGCGAGCGACTGGAGCGAGACAATCTCGAGACGTACCTGATCGCGGTGACGGTCCTCACCAGCATGGATGCGGATGAGTTGAGAGCAGTGGGAGTTGATGCAACACCCGTCGAACAGGTGGAACGCCTGGCTCGATTGACTCGGGACAGCGGTCTTCATGGCGTCGTGTGTTCGGCGCAAGAAGCCTCGCGGCTACGTTCCGTGTGCGGCGATGACTTCCTCAAGGTGACACCGGGAATTCGTCCGTCATTTGCGGCTCGGGGAGATCAGCGACGCATCGAGACGCCGAGCGATGCCATCGCCGCTGGCAGTTCGCATCTGGTCGTTGGGCGCCCGGTCACACAGGCTGAGGATCCCATGGCGGCACTGACGGCCATCGAGGCAGAACTTGAGGGGCATTGAATCACTCACCTTCGATGCCCGTTACCGGCCGCGTCATACCCCAGCTACGACAGCGGGGACATTGCCAGTGAAGTTGTGCACCGGAGAAACCGCAGCGAGAACACCGATACCGGGGAGTGGCTTCGATGAGAGTCTGGGTATGGCGCTTCAGCAAATCGATGCGTTCGCGCTCCCGGCCATCGAGGTCGGAGCGATACAGGCCCAGCAAGTAATCGATGCCGCGTAGGCTAGGGGTGTATGACAACTGATCGCGAATGAAGTCTTCGGCAGCCTCGTCGCCTTTGCGACGCTGTAATGTCTCTGCCAGCAGAATCACTGCCGTGGTATACGATCCTCGCTCGATGACTTGTCGTAGTGCGTTCTCGAGGCCATTGGTGTCTTCCAGCAAGTGATAGGCATCACGCAAGGGCTCGAGAATGATGGAGGTGAAGTCGCTGTCTTGTTCGGGAATGCGCTTCAAGAAGCGAATTTCCGCTTTGTACTGGCCGGTGTCGTGTTCGAGTTTGGCGAGCAGCCAGTTGGCCCTCACGCAGCGCTCATCGATGGAAAGTGCCTGGCGAAGCCGCTTGCGTGCCAACGAAGGGCTCGCCGATCGCATATTCTGTTGCGCCAGCTCGCATAACCAGTGGGCGGCCGCGCGTCTAATATCGTCGTCCTGACGGATCAGTGCCGGTTGGGCGACGTCCAGGGCGGCTTGCCATTCTCGTTCGCGCTCGTACAGGTCGACCAGCAACCGCTTGCCGGAATGGCGCAGCACGTCATCCGAGGTTTCACGGACCAGGCTCTGCAGTAAGCGTTCAGCACGATCCATCAGACCAAGATGAAGGAAATCGCGTGACAGCTCGAGCTGGACTGTCTGGCTTTGCATGCTCGTCAGAGTGGGGCGAGCCAGTAGATTCTGGTGGACCTTGACGGCACGGTCGGCTTCGCCACGGGACCGAAACAGATTGCCCAGAGCGATATGGGTCTCGATCGTGTCGCTGTTGACCTCGAGAGCCGCCACGAAGGTTTCTATCGCCCGGTCGGGTTGCTCGTTGAGCAGATAGTTGAGGCCCACGAAATAGTCGCGCGACAGCGATGACTGCTGTGCCGAAGACGCGCGACGCTTTCTGTCCCGGCGGCCGAGCCACCAACCGATGGCGACCGCTGCCAACAACAGGGCCAGCAGCAGAAGGTCGGGCATCTAGGGCAGTTCCTTGAGCTCCTGAATACGCAGCCTGTCGATCTCCTTGCGTTGCTGCTGATTATGGCGCTGTGCGCGAGTCAGCAACGTACGCAGGCGAAGATAGACCCCGCTCATCGCCACCATGCCCAGCAGCACACCGCAAGCCAGTGATGCCAACAGCCAGACGGACAATGAAGCGGCGGGCAACTCGACCCAGATGAGATTGAGCGGTACGGCTTCGCGGTTGTTGACGGCGAAGAGAATACCGATCAGTAATACCGCCACTAGAATGACCGCGAGAATCACACCTTTGAGCCAACGCATGATGGTTTCCTTTATCGATCTCCTCGAAACGAGTGACGTCGGCCGACGGTTGGGTACCCATATGGGGCCGCGATGTCGACGCTTGCCACTCAGTATCCCAGTGCCCGACTGGCATTCACCTGTTCACGCAGCTCTTTGCCCGGCTTGAAGTGGGGTACGAACTTGCCGTTCAATTCGACCGGTTCGCCGGTTTTCGGGTTGCGTCCGGTTCTGGGTTCCCGGTAATGCAGTGAAAAACTTCCGAAGCCTCGAATTTCCACCCGGCCTCCGTCGGCCAGAGCATCGGTGATGTCCTCCAGGACGATTTTGACGGCGGCTTCGACTTCCTTGATCGACAGTTCGGGCTGCCGCATTGCGATCTGCTCAATCAACTCGGACTTGGTCATCGGCTTTCTCCATGCAGTCATGCCGGCCGGGATCGTGAACATCCCGACGTCATTGTTTTTATCACAGCAAATCGTTTCGCTCTCAGCATACTGTGCAAATCGAGATAAAACAACGGACTAGAACGATGGATGATAATCTTGGCGGTATCAAGAACGGCGCTGGTGCGGCCGGGGTTCCCATCGGTATACTAGAAGGTCTATTCAGCCAGGTATAGCGAGGTCTCTGTGAGTGAGTCGACGACAGGCGAGGATATCGAACGGAAAAGGCTCTATTGGCACGCTCGTCGTGGTATGTGGGAGCTGGATCTGCTCTTGATCCCGTTTCTGGAACACCGGTATGACGGGTTGTCCGCGTCCGATCAGCAGGTGTTCCGCGACCTGATCAAGGAAGAAGACCAGAACCTGTTCGCCTGGTTGATGCGACGCCAATGGCCTGAGGACGACGCGCGACGTCGTGTCGTCAAGATGATTGTCGAGTATGCCGAAACGACCGATAACGATCAGTATCGTACCCTCTAGGTTGGCATGGTGGGTTCAACTGGGGATGGCCATGTTGCCGGTAATCATCTCGTTCGCTGTCGGCCCCTTCTGGTATGCGGTACTGGCGTCATTGTTCATGGTGCCGCTCATTGGCTGGGTCAAACATCGACAAACTGGCTGGCAGCTGCAGTGGCGACCGGAGGGTGTGGCCGGCGGTGGATGGCACCAGCGTCTCGATAACGACTCTCTCTGGCACCCTGCGCATGTCGAGTGCCACTACCTGGGGCCCTGGATGATGGGCATCAAAATCGACGGGCGCCTGCGATGGTTGTGGCCGGATAGTGCCACGGCAGCGGAGTTGCGAACATTGCGTCGCCACTGGGTCATGGCATCGTCCCAACGGTCTCCCGTCTAGCCGATCCTCGTTCGCACAGAGGCTGTTCCGCCTTTCCGTACAGTCGGGTGCAGTGAGTCACACTCTCTGTCGAGAAGGGTGGGGGGGCTCCGTTGCGTGTGCCGAGCAGTCAAGGTTGAAATGCAGTCCCCGTGACTCGCGACGCTCGCGTGCCGCAGCCACGACCAGAGTGGCCAAGCGTGCGGCTTGATCCAGCCGACTCAGTGCGATATCCGGGGCGTGACGGGCACGTAATTCATGACTTTCCTGGCTGAGCGCGGCAAGTTGGGCCGAGGCTCGATGCAGTCCCTCGTCGTGGCGAACGATGCCGACATATTGGCTCATGATCGTACGCAGACGTTCCATCATTGCCGCGATTCTGTCAGGCGCGAGCCGAGTGGTGTGTGCAGGCGGTATGACAATGGGAGAGACGTCAGTACCGGGTCGCGGTCTCGATGCCGCTCGTTTCAAGCGGTCGGCAGCGGCGTGAGCAAATACCAGGCACTCGAGCAGGGAATTGCTGGCCATCCGGTTGGCTCCGTGTAGTCCGGTATACGCGACCTCTCCAATCGCATAAAGGTGGGGAACGTCGGTGGCGCCTGTCAGGTCGGAAGCAATGCCGCCGCAACTGTAGTGTGCGGCCGGGACGACCGGGATGGGGCTGTCGGTGATATCCAGGCCCCGGCCGATACAGTGACCATATATCGTGGGAAATTGCCTCATTACCTGGTCCGCGGGGAGATGCGTCATATCCAGCCAGACATGGTCGCTGTGGCTACGATGCATTTCCGTATCGATGGCTCGGGCAACGATATCCCGTGGCGCTAACTCGGCACGCGGATCGATGCTCGGCATGAACCGGTGCCCATCGAGCGTACGCAGATAGCCACCTTCACCGCGAAGCGCTTCACTGATGAGAAAAGGAGGGCCATCGGGATCGTAGAGACACGTCGGATGAAATTGTTGGAACTCCAGATTGCGTAATTCACAGCCTAGCTCGGCTGCCATCATCATGCCCTCACCGCAGGCAGGATGCGGGCTCGTCGTATGCCGGTAAAGGCCACTGGCGCCGCCGGTGGCGAGCACTGTATCGCCGGCACGCAGTTCATGGAGCCGTCCAGCGCGATCCAGGCAGCGGGCACCCAGGCAGCCAGTGCCATCGCCAAGCAGGTCGATGACCATGAAATCGTCATGAAGAGTGATGCCGGGATGTCGCTTGACGTGATGCAGCAGCGTTTCGATCAGGGCACGTCCGGTAGCATCGGCTGCATGGATGACGCGTCTGGCGCCATGACCGCCCTCGCGGGTCAGGTGATAGGGGTAGTGCGACCGAGGGTCGGGATCGGGAGTGAAGGGCATGCCTAGCTGAATCAGCCAATCGATGGCTTGCCGACCGTGCTCGACGGTAAAGCGCACTGCCCCGACATCACAGAGTCCGTCACCCGCGTCGAGTGTATCCTGAATGTGTGCTTCGATATCATCATCCGGCGATAGCACAGCGGCGATCCCGCCCTGTGCCCAGCGACTGGCGCCGTGATCGTCGCTGGCTGGTCGCAACAGCGTGACGGGGCGAGTATCGGCAAGCTCTAGCGCCAGTGCCAGGCCAGCAACGCCGCCGCCGACAATCAATAGCGAAGCGGGCGTCCGCATCATCGGGCAAGGCCTCGGCAACGTGTCAACGAGTGGGATCGTACGATATGGATCATGGTGCCCGGAGCCGGACTTGAACCGGCACGGAGGGTCAACCTCCGAGGGATTTTAAGTCCCTTGCGTCTACCAATTTCGCCATCCGGGCCGTCGCCAATTTCGCCATGTCGGCGGTATCGCCAATCGGGGGAAATCGCTTGGGAAGGAATCCAAGATGGAGGCTGGAGTCGGAATCGAACCGGCGTACACGGAGTTGCAGTCCGCTGCATAACCACTCTGCCATCCAGCCTCGTTGAGCCAATGCATTCAAAATGGCATTGAATGGAGCGGGAAACGAGATTCGAACTCGCGACCCTCGCCTTGGCAAGGCGATGCTCTACCACTGAGCTATTCCCGCTGACTCGACCGCGCATTATACGTGTACGGGCTTTGCTGTCAATGTCTTGATGGTCAAGGAGTTAATAAACACAGGTTCGGGCCCCGGTTACATGGAGCGGCTGAGGTGCGGCCAGGCAGCACGCAGATACTGAATCATCGACCATAGCGTCAACAATGCTGCGGCATAAAGAACCACGACGCCAGCGATGGCGGGGAGTGTGCCGGGCGCGAACCCCAATAGGATCAGCAGAGCCACCATCTGCATGGTCGTCTTGAATTTCCCGGTCCAGGAAACGCCGACACTGGCGCGTTTTCCCATTTCCGCCATCCATTCGCGTAGCGCCGAGATAACGATTTCACGGCCGATGATGACCAGCGCCGGCAAGGTTAGCCAGACGGCGTCGTAACGTTCGATGAGCAGAGCTAGCGCTACGGCCACCATCAACTTATCGGCCACTGGATCGAGGAAGGCGCCAAACGGTGTGCTCTGATCCCAGCGTCGTGCCAGGTAGCCATCCAACCAGTCCGTCACCGAGGCGCAACCGAAGAGCAGCGCCGAAACCGGCAGACTCCAGCTATAAGGCAAATAGAATATGACGACCAGCAAAGGGATGAACGCGATACGTGCCAGGGTGAGAAGGTTGGGAATATTCATGGAGCGCTCGCGAATCCTTGCTGATAAACGGAAATGCCCATTCTATATACCTTGGCCGGGATCATCCATGTAATGCCTGGTGAATGGACGTTGCCAGGCTGGCGCTGATGCCTGGCACGCGAGCCAGTTCATCTCGACTGGCTTGACGTACGCCTTGAAGTCCGCCGAAGAAGCGTAGCAACTCACGTCGTCGTTTCGGGCCGACCCCGGGGATATCCTGCAAGGTCGATGTACGGCGTCGCTTGTCACGCTTGGCTCGATGGCCACTTATCGCGAAGCGG
Organism: Aidingimonas lacisalsi; assembly: GCF_008079445.1. Taxonomy (GTDB): domain Bacteria; phylum Pseudomonadota; class Gammaproteobacteria; order Pseudomonadales; family Halomonadaceae; genus Aidingimonas; species Aidingimonas lacisalsi. The sequence continues at coordinate 49,022 of NZ_VRYH01000007.1, forward strand.
TGGGCTTCGTCACGGATATGTTGAATCAGATGAAGTGCTGGCGACGATCCTTCGAGATTGAGTGTACGGTCGACGGTTTCGAGGAAGAGTGTTTCCAGCCCGGGTTTGCGTGTCGTCCCCTTGGCGACACCGAGGAGCAGGACGTCATTGACGCCGAGGTCGGCGAAGACATCGCGTGCCATGTTCAGTTGTCCTTTTCCCCCGTCCACCAGCAGGACGTCCGGCCGTTTCCCTTCGCCGTTGACCATGCGTTTGAAACGTCGGGTCAACGCTTGTTTCATGGCTGCATAGTCGTCTCCGGCAGCCACGCCATCGATATTGTAGCGTCGGTAATCTTCCTTGACGGGGCCTTGGGGTCCGAACACCACACAGGAGGCGACCGTGGCTTCCCCATGGCTGTGACTGATATCGAAACACTCCAGTCGTTGCAGCGGCTCGTCGAACTGTAGTGCGTCTTTCAATGTGTCGAGGCGTTTCTCCATTTGGGATTGATCGGCCAACTGGCTGGCAAGTTGCTGGTCGGCATTGGTTTGTGCCAGTTGCAACCATTGTGCGCGATGGCCGCGAACTTCACTGGTCAGGCGAATACGCTTGCCGGCACGTTCCGTCAAAGCGCCCTGTAGCAGGTCTCTGTCAGGAAGCGGGTGCGAGGTGATGACCTCGTTGGGTAGCTCACGTCCCTGGCCAAGATAGTACTGGCTGACGAACTCACCGAGCAGGGCCTCCGGCCCCAGGTCCAGGCCGTTTTCCGGGCGATGATGACGGGCGCCGAGCATGCGACCTTGACGCACTGTCAGGACCGAAACGCTGAGGCCGCCAGGCCGGTCGGCCAGTGCGAAGACATCGGCGTCTCCGCCGTCGGTATCGACGAACTGCCGTGATTGCAACTGACGTAGCTGCTGTATCTGGTCGCGCAGCCGGGCGGCTTCCTCGAACTGCAATGCGTTGCTGGCTGCCTCCATGGCATTGGTCAGGGCATCCGTGACTTGTTCGCTCTTGCCTTGTAAACACATGATGGCGTGCTCGACGTCACGTCGGTAATCGGATTCGCTGATATAGCCGACGCAGGGAGCACTACAGCGATTGATCTGGTATTGAAGACAGGGGCGCGTACGATTCTCGAAGACGCTATCTTCACAGTTGCGCGTGCGAAAGATCTTCTGCATCAGTGACAGGCTCTCGCGTACGGCGGTGCTGCTGGGGTAGGGCCCCAGGTAACGGCCGTCATCACGCCGGATTCGGGCCCGCTTGTACTCCAGTGCCGGGTAGGGATGGCGGTCGCTGACGAATACGAACGGATAGGACTTGTCGTCACGCAGCAGGATATTGTAAGGCGGGCGTAACTCCTTGATCAGCGATTGTTCCAACAGCAGCGCTTCGAGCTCACTGCGAGTGACCGTGGTCTGGATGTCTGCGATACGGGCAACCAGTGCCTGAGTCTTGGCATTGAGATTACCGCGGAAATAGCTGGCCAGACGGGACTTTAGCCGTTTGGCTTTGCCCACATACAACGTGTTCCCCTGGTCGTCGAACATGCGATAGACACCAGGTGATGCGCTGACGGTGCTGAGGAATTGCTTGGCGTTGAAACTCATGCGGGTGCCAGTACCACTATACCGGGTTATGGGTCGGCCATTAGTTTATCAGAGCCTGCTTGGCAGGTATTCAGAGTCATCTCTCCAGTCAATCGGAGCGTGGATGACATGATATTGGGTGCACGCCCTTCCGGATCAAGGCCGAGAGATGTCAGGTTTCGCTTCGATAGCCATCGACTAGGCCGTAGCGGAGCCCTAGGTGGGTCAATTCGACATCGGAAGTGACACCGAGTTTCTCGAAGATTCGGTAGCGATAGGTATTCACGGTTTTGGGGCTCAGGAAAAGACTGTCGGAGATTTCGCTGACCCGCTGGCAGTTGACGATCATGATGGCAACTTGCAGCTCGCGGTGCGATAGATTATCGAAAGGGTTGTCCTCGGAGTCGATTCTCGCGAGCACCAGGCGCTGAGCGATTTCGGGGCTGATATAGCGCTGTCCGGCAAAGACGGTACGTATGGCCATGACCATATCGGTGGGTTCCGCCCCTTTGCTGATGAAACCGCTGGCACCGGCATCCAGCAGGCGTTGAGCGAAAGTGTCATCGAGGAAGGCAGTCAATACCAGCACATGGACATTGGCGATACCGCTGGCGATCTTGCGTGTCGCCTCCAGCCCGCCGATACCCGGCATGCGGATGTCCATGAGCACGATGTCCGGGTGCACCTGGCGGGCCAAGGCAATGGCACCTTCACCATCGACGGCTTCACCGACGACGGTGATGCCTTCTTCAGCGTCCAGCAGCCGGGCGATACTGGCCCGTACTATATGGTGATCGTCTGCGACTAGAACCTTGATCAAAAGAACACTCGCTACCTAGAAGGCCTGGTTGCCGGATGCGGCCATCCGTGACCGCAGGAAGCCACTATATTAGCTGTGAATGGCTTATCTATCCAGACAGTCAATAGTCAATGTGCGATGTGTCAAAATGAGTCGCCAAGAGTTGACGGCGCATGGGTGGTTACTTATCATGCTTTGCGTTCTGGGGCTGCATGTTCACGCAGTTTCCGGTAGTGGGGCCTTAGCTCAGCTGGGAGAGCGCAACACTGGCAGTGTTGAGGTCAGCGGTTCGAGCCCGCTAGGCTCCACCATATGGATACTAAGAGAAAGCCGCCATGCATTTCGCATTGGCGGCTTTCTTGTATCGGCTGAGTCAGGAGGCTGGGCGCCGTCCCGGGCCGATTCAATGCTCGATGCGGCCCAGCAATAGAAACTCAAGCAGTGCCTTCTGGGCATGCAGCCGGTTACCGGCCTCTTGCCAGACCACGGCACGCGGGTCATCGAGCAATGTTTCACTGATCTCCTCGCCACGGTGTGCCGGCAGGCAGTGCAGGAAAATGGCATCGTTTGACGCCCTGTCCAGCAAAGCTTCGGTGACCTGAAAACCCTTGAAGTCAGTTTCACGGCGGGCTTGTTCCTCTTCCTGACCCATTGAAGCCCAGACATCGGTCGTTACGAGATCGGCCCCGTCGACGGCCGCTTGGGGATCACGCAGGATAGTGACACGATCACCGGCTGCTGCGGTGATGGCGGAGTCAGGATCATAGCCTTCGGGACAGCAGATACGCAGATTGAAGTCGAATTGACGCGCTGCATTGATCCAGGAGTGGCACATGTTATTGCCATCACCGATCCATACGGCGGTCCTGCCACGGATGTTGCCGTGCCGTTCGGCCCAGGTCATGACGTCGGCAAGCAACTGACAGGGATGGTAATCGTCGGTGAGGGCGTTGATGACCGGCACCTCGCTGGCGGTCGCAAAGGCATGCAGGTCGTCATGGGAAAACGTACGGATCATGACCGCATCGACCATTTCGGACAGCACCCTGGCCGTGTCCCCGATCGGTTCGCCACGACCTAGCTGCGTGTCGCGCGGAGACAGGAAGAGAGCATGGCCGCCGAATTGTGCCATGGCAGTTTCGAAGGAAACGCGCGTGCGAGTCGACGATTTCTCGAAAATCATCGCGAGCGTACGATTGCTGAAGGGGGTATAGGTCGGTCCATGCGTCTTGAGGCCATTCTTGATGGTAATGGCACGTTGTATGAGATAGGCCAACTCATCGGATGACAGATCAAGCAGGGTCAGGAAGTGGCGGGTTGCCATGGCATCGCTCCGCGAAGAAAAACTTCCATCCTAGCCAGAAGCCCGGTGACGCGCAATCACTCGTAGGCGTGGTTGCGACTAGGGGTGTTTTCAGCGTCCCGGCATCAGTAGAATGTGATGACGACCATTAGTCGACCACTGCACTCAGGTATTTACCTGCTGTGTCATGCTGGTCGATGGAGACTTTTGTGGAGGCTTGTCATGAGTGAGACCGTCGAAAAAATCGAGCAGCAGATTCGTGAGAACCCCATTCTCATCTACATGAAGGGGACGCCTCAATTACCGCAATGCGGATTCTCTGCTCAAACTGTGCAGGCGTTGATGGCATGTGGTGAGCGATTCGCGTTCGTCAATGTGCTCGACAATCCGGACATTCGCGCGGAGCTGCCTAAAGTCGGCAATTGGCCGACCTTCCCGCAATTATGGGTTGAAGGGGAGCTCGTCGGCGGCTGCGATATCGTGGCCGAAATGTATCAGAACGGCGAACTCGAAACCCTGATCAAGGAAGCAGCATCTCGAGCGGGCGCCAGTGAGGATCAGAACGACGCTTGAGTCGTTGATGCCGGGCGAATGGCGGCATGTGGGTCAGTCTTCCTCCATGCCCTGTTCGCGCTGGGCCAGATTCCAGCCACCAAGATCCTTGAAACGGTTGACGATCGTACAGAACAATTCCGCGGTGCGTTCGGTATCGTAGCGTGCCGAGTGTGCTTCCGTATTGTCGAACTCGATACCGGCTGCACGGCAGGCTTTGGCCAGCACTGTCTGGCCATAGACGAGCCCTGACAGGGTTGCGGTGTCGAAGCTCGAGAAAGGGTGGAAGGGGTTGCGCTTGATGTTGCAGCGATTGGCCGCAGCATTCAGGAAACCATGGTCGAAAGCCGCGTTATGCCCCACCAGGATGGCGCGCGTGCATTGGTTTCCCTTGATCGCCTTGCGCACCGGGCGAAAAATTTCCCCCAGGGCTTCCTGTTCCGAGAGTGCGATTCTTTTGCGTAGTGGGTCGTCGAGCTTGATCCCCGTAAAATCCAGAGCAGATTGTTCGATGTTGGCTTGCTCGAAGGGTTCGATGTGGAATGCGTAGGTGGCATCCGGTATGAGATTACCCTCGGGGTCCATGCAGAGGGTGACGGCAGCCATTTCCAGAATGGCATCACGCTGGGGGTCGAACCCGCCCGTCTCGATATCCACCACAACGGGCAGGTAACTGCGGAAACGTTGCGCCATCAACTCGCGAGCATGTGCCTCGCTCATTCATTTCTCCCTAACCCAAGATATGACACACCCTGCCTTTGATGTTGCCTCGTTGTCAGGCGTCGGCTAGCGACGAAACGTCGCTGCCAAGGGCTGCGCGCCAGTCTAGCAGCTTTGATGGTGGAGCGTCGCGTGGGGCGGTATTCGTGACGCTCCAACAACGCTATAATCTAATGATTCACTATGAGTTACAGGAGCCCAGAATGTCCGATGTCAAGAAGGTCGTGCTTGCCTACTCCGGCGGCCTGGACACGTCCGTGATCGTCAAATGGTTGCAGGAAACCTATGATTGCGAAGTGGTGACCTTCACCGCCGACATCGGTCAGGGTGAGGAAGTCGAGCCCGCACGCGCCAAGGCACAGGCACTGGGTGTCAAGGAGATCTACATAGAAGATCTGCGCGAGGAGTTCGTTCGGGATTACGTCTATCCGATGTTTCGGGCCAATACGATATACGAAGGTGAATACCTGCTCGGTACTTCCATCGCCCGGCCGCTGATCACCAAGCGCTTGATCGATATCGCCAACGAGACTGGCGCCGATGCCATTGCCCATGGGGCGACCGGTAAAGGCAACGACCAGGTGCGTTTCGAACTGGGTGCCTATGCGCTCAAACCGGGAGTCAAGGTCATCGCTCCTTGGCGTGAGTGGGATTTGACGTCGCGCGAGAAACTGATGGCCTATTGCGAGGCGCATGAGATCCCCGTCGATTTTGCCGCTAACAAGAAGAAGTCACCGTATTCGATGGATGCCAACCTGCTGCATATCTCCTATGAAGGCGGCATTCTCGAAGATCCCTGGGCGGAAGCCGAAGAGGACATGTGGCGGTGGAGCGTCTCTCCCGAGGCAGCTCCCGATACGCCGACTTACGTCGAGCTGACCTTCGAGCAAGGCGACATCGTGGCCATCGATGGTGAACGGCTCAAGCCCCATGAGGTGCTTAGCAAGCTCAATGCGCTGGGGGGCGACAACGGCATCGGTCGTCTCGATATCGTCGAGAACCGTTATGTCGGCATGAAATCCCGTGGCTGCTACGAAACTCCGGGTGGCAACATCATGCTGCGTGCCCATCGCGCCATCGAATCCTTGACGCTGGATCGCGAAGCGGCTCACCTGAAAGACGAACTGATGCCGAAGTATGCCGAAGTGATTTACAACGGTTATTGGTGGAGCCCCGAGCGCAAGGCGTTACAGGCGGCCATTGACGAGACCCAGCAGCATGTTTCCGGCGTGGTGCGCATGAAGCTCTACAAGGGAAGTGCAACCGTGGCCGGACGTAAGTCGGATCAGTCGTTGTTCGATGAGTCGATTGCGACCTTCGAGGATGATGCCGGGGCGTACGATCAGAAAGACGCCGAAGGCTTCATCAAGCTGAATGCGCTGCGCTTGCGTATCGCCGCATCCAAAGGCAGAAACGCTCGTTGAACGCCAGGAGGGAGGTCGCATGCTGAAGAAACTATTGGCCGGTTGGTTCGGTGGCGGCGATGAGACCTCCTCTGAAGCGGAACCGGTGGAGTACAACGGTTATCTTATCGTCGCCGATCCTCAGGATGTCGGTGGGCAATATCGCGTTAGCGGATGGATTCGCAAGCCGGTCGAAGGCGGTGAAATGCTGGAACATCGCTTCGAGCGCTCGGACGTCGTGGCAGGCCGTGACGCTTGTGAGGAACTGATGATCAGCAAGGCCCAGCGCTTCATCGATGACCTGGGCGATGATATGTTCGATTCCTCCTCCTCATGAGTCAGTCGAGGCGCTATGCGTCTTTTGCACCGAGCGTCTTCATGGCGCCATTTGTTTGCCGAAGAAGCGCTACCGGCTCCCGAGTCGTTGCCTGCGTTGCTTGCTCCGCTGGCGGAGGCGTTGACTCGGCTCGGGGAATCTCCGTCGCTTGCTCAGGCCAAGGCCTGGCAGCCCACTCTGGTCGATGCACTCTGGCGGCTCGACCTTCCTGCATGGCGTATCGCTCAGCTCATCAGTGACCATGATGTCCGGTTGTATCGCCGCGCCATCGATATGGCACTCGACGATTTGCAAGCGACCGGATGGGGGGAGCCGCCGGTTCGGTTCTGCGTGCTCGTGATGGGGTCCGTGGCTCGGCATGAGAGCCTACTGGGGCCGGATCAGGATAACGGCATGATCGTCGAGGACTATCCTGATGCACGGCATGTCGAGTTCGATGGCTACTTTCAAGCGTTGGGTGAGCGCTTTACGGCCCGGTTGGACGATGCCGGCCTTCCCTTGTGCCACGGCCATGTCATGGCGTGCTGGCCGATGTGGCGCAAACGGTTGGGCGAATGGTGTGAACAACTGGATATCTGGAGTGCCGAGCGGCATACCAAGCGGGTTCAGCAACTCAACATCTTGAGTGATTTCACCCCTGTCTACGGCGAGGAGACACTGGCCGAGACGCTACGTCATTACCTGGTGGGGCAGCTCGGCCGTGCATCGTTATGCCTGAATGAAATGGCGCAATTGCTCGATGAAGTACCCGTGGCACTGGATCGGTTGGGGCGCTTGTGCGGTGACGGTAAAGACGCCCCTCATGACCGCGCGGTCAATCTCAAGCGCCAGGGCATCATGCCTCTGGTGAGTGCTACACGACTGCTGTCGCTGGTTCATGGCATCAAACGGACCGATACGCGCCACCGGCTGAACGACTTGGTGGCGGCGGCGGTGCTTGACGCCGACGACGCGCAGGACGTCATCGCTGCACTCGACCGTTTGCAGAGCATTCTTCTGGTCAGTCAGATGGCGAATCTCAAGGCTAGCCGCCAGGCGGATGGATGGGTGGATATGGCGACCCTCGATAGTGCCACGGCATTGATGCTGCGCCACGATTTGCAGACGATCCGTCACCTGGTGAGGCTAGCCCGCTCGTCGATTGAGAAACACAGAATGTGGTAAGGCGTGTTTCTTTACCCTTCGTGCGACCCGGTCACGTGCGTTCCTCTGTCAAGCGCTTCGTTCCGGCAGCTCCATGACCAGGCATGCGCCCCCCAAGGTAGCGGCTTCCTCTATCCATAACCGCCCGCCTAGATGGGCAACGATACCCCGGCTGATCGGCAACCCGAGGCCACTGCCCCGCGGGCGGCCACGAGATTGGCCGTGACCGGTGCGTTGTGGCTGGAGTTGGTGGAACTTCTCGAATACGCGTTCCCGGTCCGCCGGATCGACACCGTTGCCGTTATCCTCGACGCTGAGTCGAAAACGGTCCTTGTGGCGAGCGAGGGCAAGGCGGACGTGCGGCGTTTGTTCATCGGCAAACTTGGCGGCATTGTCCAGCAGATTGATGATCACCTGTTCGAGCCGGTCCGGGTCGCCGATCACCGGAGCGGTGTCGACTTGCAGGTCGACCGTCAGTGTTACGCCACGATCTTGCTGGACCTGTTGTACGGCATCGACACTTTGGCGAGTGAGCGTGACCAGGTCCAGCGGTTGTGGATTCAATGTGAGGCGCCCCGATTCGAGCCTTGCCAGGTCGAGGATCTCTTCGATCAATCGCGACAGGCGTTGGCTTTCCCATACCACGACGTCGAGGAAATGCTCTCGTTTGTCGTTGGGCAAGTCGGGGCTGTCACGCAGGATCTCGGCAAATGCCCTGATCGAGGTCAATGGGGTGCGCAATTCATGGCTGACCATGGCAACGAATTCGTCCTTGAGTCGATCCAATTCCCGCAGGCGTTCGTTGGCACTGCGCAGCTCTTCTCCGATGCGTGCCAGCTCCTGTGATTTCTGTTCAAGGCGGCGATTGTACTCCAGCGTTTGCGACGTGGTATCCAGGATGCTCAGTACCGCTTCCAGATCGAGTGCCTCACCTCGCACCACGGAATGAATCAGTACACGTGCCGAAGCGCTCCCTAATGCGCCTGACAATGCCTGTTCGGCTCTGGCAATCGTTTCCGGTGCGACGGGCTGGTCGTCATCATGGTCGTTGGCCGATACCGCGAGTACCCGTCGTGTCGCGGATGTGCCCAGATAACGGCCAAGCAGGGTGCGTAATTCTCCATGGGTGGTTTGGCCCTGCCACAATGAACGATAGACCAGCGAGGAGTGTAACGCCTCGGTGAAGAGGGCAGCCTGCGTCTGCTCCAGTCGCGTCTGACGGGTGAACAGTGAGATGACGATCAACGACCCTGCATTGGCCAGTAGACTCCATAATAAGGAATGACTATAGATATCCCAGCCTTCCAGACCAAACAGCGCATAAGGGCGTAGCCATTCCCAACCGAAAAGCCCCGTGGCGAGGAAACCATCATCCAGCCAGCCGGATTGGGCGAATCCGGGAATCAAGAGGGTGTGGCACCAGACCAGAAATCCGGCGATCAGGCCGATGATGGCTCCCAGACGTGTGGCGCCACGCCAGTAAAGGCCGAACAGCAGAGCGGGAGCGAATTGGGCAGCGGCGGCGAATGATACCAGGCCGATGGTGACCAGGCTGTAGGCGTCGCCCACCAGGGCGTGATAGAGATACCCCAGCAGCAGGATCAGGATGATGGCGATGCGGCGTATTCCCAGTAGCCAGCCGGACAGATCCTTCCGACTACCAGGATGGAATCGGCGCGAGCGAAGCAGCAGCGGCATGATGAGCTGGTTGCTGACCATCGTCGACATGGCAATTGTCTCGACGATGACCATGCTGGTCGCTGCCGATAAACCACCAATGAAGACCAGCAAGGGCAATCCCTCCAGCCCGGCGGAAAGTGGCAGCGTCAATACGAAACTGTCAGGGTCGCTACCGGCGTCGCCGATCAACAGCCCGGCCAGTGCCACTGGGATAACGAAAAGATTGATGGCCAGTAGGTAAAGCGGGAACAGCCAGCTTGCTCGCTTGAGGTGATGTTCATCGACATTTTCCACGACCAGAATCTGGAACTGGCGCGGCAAGGTCAGGAATGCCAAGAATGCCATCGCCAACGTACCTACCCACCCAACGGCGCCACCGGGCACGGCTTCCAGGCTTAGCAAACGGGTCAGGTCGTTCGACTGTTGCGCCGTCGCTAACAGCTCGCCGGGCCCTCTGAACAGGACGAATACCGTGAATACCCCGACGGACAGAAAGGCGATCAGCTTGATCAACGACTCGAAGGCGATGGCGGCGACCATCCCTTCGTGGCGTTCGCTGGCATCCAGGTGGCGAGTTCCGAACAGGATGATGAAGACGGCCAGCACCAGTGCCACCCAGAATGATTTGTCCGCCCAGAAGTTCTCCTCGGCCATGCGCAATTCCGGCACGTCGGGATAGTTCATCAACACGGCATGGCTGAGCGTGATGGCTTTGAGCTGCAATGCGATGTAGGGCGTGATGCCGATCAGAGCAATCAGTGCGACCAGTGCACCCAGACCGACGCTCTTGCCGTAACGAGCACTCAGAAAATCGGCGATCGAGGTGATGCGTTGAGCACGGGCGATGCGCACCATCTTGCGAATGATGAATGGGCTGGCAAGCATTGCCAGAGTCGGCCCGAGATAAATCAGGAGAAAACTCGGCCCACCTTCCGCGGCTCGCCCCACACTGCCGTAGAACGTCCAGGCCGTGCAGTAGACAGCGATCGACAGAGCGTAAATGGTAGGCGAACCAATGACCGAACGTCCTTGTTCGGCACGGCGGTCTCCCCAGGCGGCAATGACGAACAGCAGTGCCAGATATCCAAACGCGATACCCAGCACCACGGCATCCGTCCTCATCTTGCGTCATCCTCGCATGACTCGTCATGAGTGGGCCGTTCCATCAACCATGCCATCAGCAGAATCACCGCCCCCCAAGCCAGAAACAGGTAGATGGGCAGAGCCGAGATGCCGTCTGGCCTGTATCGATCGAACACAAGTATCAGTGGTGGAGAGAATAACAACACGGCCAACCCGATCAGCGCGATCAAACGCTCCTTGTGTCGTGCCGGTTTCATGCGCTGGCATCCTCTCTGTCGAATGCGCCGGCCTGGAGGGTCAGTACGTCGCCGAGCGTAGCGACTCCACGTGCTTCCAGGCGCGGTACCAGCATCAACCACAGGGTGGCTGTCAGGCGTGCGTCGCCGAGTGCGGTATGGCGAGCACCATCGGGAACCTGTAGATCGTAGCGGGCGGCCAGCGTGTCCAGGTCATGGCCATCAAGGCCTTCGTCGAGAGCGCGAGAGAGTAACAGGGTGTCAATGATCGGCATCGAGAAATCGGTGTGGTTTCCAGGCGGTTGAATGGCCAGCATATCGAAGGCGGCGTTATGTGCCAGGAGAGCGGCGTCGCCGATATACTCCCGAAAGCGCGGCAACACGACACTCAGTGGCGGCGCACCGGCAACATCCGTATCGGTAATGCCATGGATGGCGGTACTGTCCGGGGGGATGGGCCGACCGGGGTCGATACGCTGATCGAAGGTATCGTCGGCCAGTAACCGGTGGTTGACGATTCGGCAGGCTCCCAGACTGATCGTGCTGTCGCCGCGGCGTAACTCCAGTCCCGTTGTCTCGGTGTCGAAGGCAACGATATCCAGTGCTCGCAAAGGGCGGCGTGTGATCGCCATATCCGGTGAGGGAAGTTCGGCGATACCGAAGTCGTGGAATTCGGGACGAGGCGGGCGCCGTGTGTGCGGGGCGCCAACTTTGTCGACGGCGGGTAGCGGCAGCCTCAGCCGGGCATGTTGATGGTCTTCGTCGGCCAGGCTCCAGACATCGCTGTCATGGTGTCGCAGTAAATCACCCACGGTCGGCGAAAGGGGCAACGAGGCGAGCTGCATGCCACACCAAGTGGCGAGCACCTGATGAGGCACTGGTGTGCCCTGCCAGATCAGGTCGAGATAGACTCGCTTATTGCCCAGGCACACCTCCACGTCGATGGTCGCTTGGCCGGCATGGTCGGACAGGCATTCCAGCAGACGTTCCAACAGGATCAACAACGCCGGCGCATCGGCCCTGAACCAAGCGGGAATGCCGATGGGCACGAGTCGTAACGGTGCACCGTTCAGGCGATGATTGAGCGACACAAACAGATCGTTCGACCACACGGGAACCAATCGCTCGCCTCGTCGCCGCATTTCGTCAAGCAAGCTACCCAGTTGTTCAATGCTCTTGCCGAGCGAACGACTCTCTTCCTCGATGACCGTTTCCAACCGCTGCTGCAGCGCGTCGGTATTCTGATGGTAACTCATTACGCTGGCGGCACTACTCAAACTGGCACTATGTCGACGCAGGTCAGGCAGCAGCTCGCCGAATTGCCGACGATATTCCATGTCACAGGCCCAAGCGTCGGTTGCATCGCGGAGAGTCAGCAGCGTTTCGCCCTGGCTATCCGGTATGCGGCGCAAGGTTCCATGCAACCAGCGGTCACCGTAGGGCACGAAGGCTTCGCGCGGCGTGCCGTCATCAGGCAGGGCATGCAAGGCATCCTGAAGACTTCGCGTCGTCAACAAGTTATCGAGACGTTTGCCCAGTCCCAGCCCGATGCATTCGGAGAAAAGCGTTTCGGCGGCGTGATTGAACAGGATCAGTCGCTGGTGCTGGTCGCACAGTAACAGTGGAACGTCGAGGATCTGCAGAACGGCTTCGAGCTCCCGACGTATGCGTGCGGCACTCCGCGCCCCTTCGGTATGGGCGGAAGACAGGCGTTGCCGGTCGCTGCGCCACCCCTCGCGCAGCCGTTCGAAATCGGGGCCGAGTCCACGCAACCAGCCTTCCAGTGGATAATCGTCACGGGCATCGGGATTGGCCGCCAGTCGGGCCATGAGAACATGCAGGTGACGAAGCGGGGTCAATAGGCGTCGCGACAGCAGAAGGCCCGCGCAGACGACGACAAGACTCGTGGATAGACAGGCCAGCCAGAGCAAGGCTTGCGTCACTCCGGAGGGCGATAGCCGGGCATCGAGCCAGAGGGCCAGAAACACTCCCCCGAACAGCGTTATGCCACTGAGCATGAGCCAGATGCCGAGCAGATGTTGATGCTTTGGCAAATGGCGATGTCTCATCTCGTCTCTCCTTCGAGCAAGGCGAGAACCTTGTCGATGAGACCTTGGGTGGAAAAGGGCTTGGTGACATAGTCATCGGCGCCGAGTGCCAAGCCTTTCTCGCGTTCGACCTCACGGCCATGGGCGGTCAGCATGATGATCGGTAGACGTGAGTGGTGCGGCGAGGCACGCAGCCGTTCCAGCACATCGAATCCGCTCATGCCGGGTAAGCTGATATCCAGCAGCATCAGGTCGGGTGCGGTATCGGCAATACTTGCCATGGCACTTTCGCCATCCATCGCCGTCATCACGTCAAACCCGGCTTGCTGCATGAGAAACTCCAGCGACAGTACGATGTTCGGCTCATCATCCACCACCAGGATCCGGGCCATGGGCGTCTCCTTTGGCTGTTCTAGTCGAAGTTTAGTGTGCCGATCGCTTGATGCGAAAGACGACCTTGGCAGGAGTTGGTATGGTGGCGCGTTTCGAGTCCATGGGCTGGGAGAACACGATGATCAAGGTGCACCATCTGGCAAACTCGCGTTCCCAACGAGTGGTATGGCTGCTTGAAGAGCTCGGTGTCGATTACGAGATCGTCACCTATCAACGCGACCCCAATACCATGCTGGCACCGGAATCGCTGAAGCGCGTTCACCCGCTAGGTAAGTCGCCGGTGATCAGTGACGACGAGCATGGCGGCCGAGTCGTTGCGGAATCCGGTGCGATTCTCGAGTATTTACTTGAACGCTGCGGCGATGGCCGGTTGGGACCGCCGGCAGGGAGTGACGAGCGCTTGCGTTACCGTTTCTGGTTGCATCATGCAGAGGGCTCGGCCATGCCGCCACTGGTGATGCAACTGGTCTTTTCGCGCTTGGGCAAACCGCCGGTGCCGGCCCTGTTTCGACCGATCGGCAAGCTCTTGGGTCAAGGCGTGCAGCAGAAGTTTCTCGATCCGCAGGTCGAGGACCTCATGAGCTTGTGGGAAAGCGAACTGGCCCGCTCGACCTGGTTTGCCGGCAATGATTTTACCGCTGCCGATATCCAGATGAGTTTCCCGGTGCTGGCTGCAGACATACGTTTCGGTTTACAGGCTTACCCGCATTTGACCGCATTCGTCGCACGCCTGCGTGAACGGACCGCGTACCAGCGTACGGTGGATAAAATTGGTGAGTTCGGCAGGGGATGAATTACGACTTTCGACGTAATTTTGCCGTTACAGACAGATGGCGTATGGAATTATTTGCATCGAGTCATCACCATTAGGCGGATAACCATTATGACTGTCGACCACCGTACCACTCCCAGGAGCCACGCTCATGAGTGCAATCGTTCTACTGGTGATCGGTCTTGGTGCCATGGCACTGGGGTACTTCGTGTATTCGAAGTTCATCGCCGAAAAGATCTTCCGTCTGGATCCCGATTTTCGCACGCCGTCGTATGAATACGAGGACGGTGTTGACTATGTACCGACCAACCGCTTTGTCCTATGGGGACACCATTTCACGTCAGTGGCGGGGGCCGCTCCGATCGTCGGTCCGGCCATTGCGGTCATTTGGGGCTGGTTGCCGGCCTTTCTGTGGGTCATATTGGGCACAATCTTCTTTGCCGGCGTGCATGATGCCGGTGCAATCTGGGCGAGCGTACGCAACAAGGCCAGGTCGATTGGGGCTTTGACCGGTGACGTGGTCGGTAAACGGGCGCGCAGCCTGTTCATGGTCGTCATTTTCCTGGTGTTGTTGATGGTCAACGCCGTGTTTGCGGTGGTCATTGCCGGTTTGATGATGGACTTCTCGAGTGCCGTGGTGCCGGTCTGGGGGGCCATCCTGGTCGCGTTGATCATCGGGCAACTCATCTATCGGCGCATACTCAGCCTGCCTATGGTGTCTCTGCTCGGCGTCATCGCCCTGTATGCACTGATTGGTCTCGGGCCCTCGGTCCCTCTGCAGATGCCTGATGCGGTCGGAGGCATGTCGGGCAATGCCGTCTGGATTCTGATCCTGTTCGGTTATGCCACCATCGCTTCGCTGCTTCCGGTCTGGGTCTTGCTGCAGCCGCGCGATTACATCAATGGTCTGCAACTGTTCATCGGCCTGATCGTACTGTATGGCGCCATTGTGTTGATGAATCCCACGATGGTGGCACCGGCCTTCAACGAGAACGTGCCGGAGGGCACGCCATCGCTGTTACCGCTGCTGTTCGTGACGATCGCTTGCGGAGCCATCTCCGGCTTCCACGGCTTGGTCTCTTCAGGTACGACCTCCAAGCAGCTCGACAAGGAGACGGATGTACGTTTCGTCGGTTACTTTGGTGCCATAGGCGAAGGGTCGCTGGCTCTGGCCGCGATTCTGGCGGCGACGGCAGGTTTCGCCAGTGTCGCCGATTGGGAAAGTATGTACTCGGCCTTCGGCCAGGGGGGCGTGACGGCCTTTGTCGAAGGGGGAGCCTATATCATCAATCATGGTCTGGGGCTGCCGGAAGCGACGGCCGCGACGCTGTTGACCGTCATGGCCGCCCTGTTTGCCGGTACCACCATGGATACCGGGTTGCGGCTGCAGCGCTACATCTTTCAGGAATGGGGAGCAATCTATGGCCTCGACTGGATGAAAAAGGGGGTTCCCGCGACATTGCTGGCGGTAGGCAGTTGCTTGTTGCTGGCCTTCGGTGCCGGTGGTGCTGATGGGTCTGGCGGTTTGATCATATGGCCATTGTTCGGTACGACCAATCAACTGCTGGCCGGCCTGACCCTGTTGGTCATCACTGTCATGCTGGTAAGGCTCAAACGCCCCATGTGGTACACACTGGCACCGCTGTGCTTCCTGTTGGTCATGACCGTCGCCGCACTGATCACACAACTGCGTGGTTTCTACAATGATGGCAACTACTTCCTGTTGTTTCTGGATATCGTGGTGCTGATAGCTGCGGTCTTCGTGTCGCTGGAATGTGCCTCGACGCTCAAACGGCACCGTCGCGACGTCGCGCAACAGCAGGAATGAGAAACTCTGTGAGTCTTGCGAGGAGTGGGACATGAAAGACGATCGTGACGATGACCATGACGCTCGTCGCGACGGGTGGCGGGCCTGGCTGAGTCAGGCCCGCTTCTTCGCTGAGGAGGTGTACTCAGCCCGCTACCGCGGTGCGATAGCGCGAGCCCGGCGAGATGAAGACGATCTGTTCATGCTGCTGGTCTTTTCGGAAATGATGGGGGTGCCCAATCCAGCATCCTATTACACCCTGGAATTGCAGCCGTTGTTACTGGAACGCTTTCACGACTGGCACAAGCGAATGGGCATGGAGCGTTCGCCACTCGACCACTTTCGGTGCTGTTGACATCTTGACGATGGGTGTCGTCGGGCGTCTCATGTATCGCCACCTGTGTCAGTGACTGGAGTCGACCATGGATAAACTGCTTGAACACCGTCTGCTATGGGTGGGCGGCAAGGGAGGCGTCGGCAAGACCTCGGTCGCGGCAGCACTGGCGGTATTGGCGGCGCGTCGGGGGCGCCGTGTGCTCATTGTCTCGACCGACCCGGCGCACAGCCTCGGTGATGTCTTCGATCGCAGCCTGGGTGATGATCCACGTCGTTTGTTACCGGGGCTGGATGGCATGGAAATTGATCCCGATGCCGAGGTCGATGCTCACCTCAAGCGTGTAATCGATCAAATGAGACGGTTCGCCGCCCCCGAAATGATGGGCGAACTGGAGCGTCAGATGCGTACTACGCGGGAATCGCCGGGTACCCAGGAGGCGGCGTTGCTGGAGCGCCTGGCCCGGTTGGTGACCGCCGATGACGATGCCTATGACATGCTCATATTCGATACCGCGCCTACCGGTCATACGCTGCGTCTATTGACCCTTCCGGAAGCCATGGCAGCCTGGACCGATGGATTGCTGGCCCATAACCGCAAGTCGGAAGAACTGGGCAAGGTTCTCAAACACCTGACCCCGAAGGGTGGGCGAGACGTGTCGACGCCGTTCGACGATCCTCAGGAGGATGCCCTCAGCGATCTCGATGACCGTACGCGTGATGTCGCCCGGACGCTATTGGATCGTCGCCGCCTGTTCCATCGCGCACGCCGCTGTATCGCCAATCCTGAACAGAGTGCCTTCCTGTTCGTGATGACACCGGAACGCTTGCCGATTCTGGAAACGGGACGCGCGGTCCAAGCCCTGGAAGAGGCCGATATCCCGGTGGCCGGGACCATCGTCAATCGCGTCATACCCGAGGATGCCGATGGGGAATTTCTGCAGCGACGGCGGCGTCAGGAGGCGACATACCTGCAACGTATCGACGAGGAACTGGGGCATCTGTCGCGGCCTAGACTTCCCTGGCTGCCTACCGACATCCAGGGGATGACGGTGTTGGAAGACGTCGCCGATCGTCTCGAATCGATTGGCTTGTGACAGGGATCGAGTGATCGATGAAAGGTCTGTTGCTATCGGCGTATGCTGCCGTGAGCCATCGGCACTGGGTGCGCGGGATTCAGCACCATGTTCGAGATATCGAGTGGCATGTACTGGAATTGGCTCCGCGTCATTTTCGTTGGCGGATTCGCGGCAATCCGCTGAGCTGGATGCTCGACGCTGGGGAGGTGCTGGAAGCGGAGTACGACATCGTACTGGCGACATCGATGGTGGACCTGGCCACTCTGGTTGGCTTGTATCCGCACCTCGGCCGTGCGCACAAGATCGTCTACTTCCATGAGAACCAGTTTGCCTATCCGCTGGCGGCTGGACAGAAGCCCCAGGGCGAACCTTTGATGGTCAACCTGTATTCGGCGCTGACGGCCGATCGCGTTGCCTTCAATACCGCCTACAATCGCGATAGTTTTCTGGAGGGGGCGCGTCGATTCCTGAAGCAGATGCCGGAAAGAGTACCCATCGAATCGACGTTGGAGCGCCTGGGCAGAGAGGCTCACATCGTGCCGGTACCGATAGCGGATCGCGTGGCGAGCGATGCGCCGGTAGTACCGTGTCGGGGACGACGTATCGTCTGGAATCATCGCTGGGAGTATGACAAGAATCCCGATGATTTCTTCGGTGCCCTGAAGGTACTCCAGAGGCGAGGCGTCGAGTTCGAGGTGGCGGTGATGGGGCAGCAGTTCCGTCGGCATCCTGCCATCTTCGACGCCGCACGGGAGTGGCTGGATGGTCGTATCCTGTGTTGGGGAGCACAACCCGACGACCAGTATTGGGAGATCCTCGCACACGCCGACATCGTCGTTTCCACGACCTGGCATGAATTCCAGGGGATATCGATCATGGAAGCCGCTCAATATGGTTGTCTGCCACTGGTGCCTGAACGCTTGTGCTTTCCGGAGTTGTATCCGCCGGCCTATCGTTACGATGGCACCGAAGCCGATCTTGCGGCACGGCTGGCGCAGTGGCTTCAGACACCTGACAGCCGGCCCGACCCGTTGGATACCTCTTCCTGGCAATGGTCCCATCTGGCAGCGGTCTATCGGCGTCTATTGATCGATTAAATGTCCGTCTTGTCCTGGTACTCGCAGAGATCCTCGATGACGCAGCTACCACAGCGGGGCCTGCGTGCAATGCAGGTATAGCGGCCATGCAGGATCAGCCAGTGATGGGCATCCTGGCGAAACTCCCTGGGCACGTGACGCATCAGCTTCTCTTCGACTTCCACCACATTCTTGCCGGGGGCAATACGGGTGCGGTTGGCGACCCGGAAAATGTGCGTATCCACTGCAATCGTGGGCTCACCGAACGCGGTGTTCAGGATCACGTTGGCCGTCTTTCGACCAACGCCGGGTAGCGCTTCCAGTTCCGCACGAGTCCGGGGAACGTCACCGTCATGGCGTTCGACCAGCAGACGACAGGTCTTGATCAGGTTCTCGGCCTTGGAGTTGTATAGGCCAATGGTCTTGATGTACTCCTTCAGGCCATCGACGCCCAGATCGAGAATCTCCTGGGGGGTGTTGGCGATGGGAAATAGGCGAGCGGTGGCTTTGTTGACGCCGACATCGGTCGCTTGGGCGGAAAGCAGCACGGCCGTGAGTAACTCGAACGGCGTATGCCAATTGAGTTCCGTCGTCGGTTCGGGCATGGAGTCGCGCAAGCGAGTGAATATTTCGTAGCGTTTCTGGGCGTTCATTGTCGCGTCCAACGTAAGCAGTTACTGAGCATTGATGTGTGAAAAGCGCATTGTGTCTAGCGGATGACGCCGGTCACACGGACTCGCCGGCTTTCCGTGGCCGAGTGGGTAAGGCGCTGACGGCGACGCGCCAGATGATCATCTATCCAGTTCTTCAAAGCGATCAATAACCCGGTTGCAAAGAAAGCGCCGGGTGGAAGGATAAAAAACAGGAAATCGTAGTTCGCGAATACGGTGACCTGCCAATCGGCGGCGACGGGGCCGAGCAACTGCTGCATGTCGGCGAACAATGTACCCCGCCCGACCATTTCGCGTAGACCACCGAGCAATATCAGCACGGCTGCGAACCCAAGTCCCATCATCAAACCGTCGGTGGCGGCGGGTAGCAGCGAGTTTTTCGACGCGAAGGCATCGGCGCGTCCGAGAATGGCGCAGTTAGTGACGATCAATGGTATGAATATGCCCAATGTCTGGTGCAACTCGAAGGTATAGGCCTGCATCAATAGATCGGCACAGGTAACGAACGCGGCGATGATCATCACGAAAGCGGGAAGGCGCACGCTGGCCGGGACATGGTGACGAATCATCGATACCGACACGTTCGCGCCGATCAGTACCATCAAGGTGGCTAACCCTAATCCCATGGCATTGACCACACTGTTACTGACGGCCAGCAACGGGCATAAGCCGAGCAACTGAACCAGGGCTGGGTTGTTGCTCCACAAACCATTGCGGGCGAGTTCGTTGAACTGGCTCATTGGGGGGTATCCTGTTTCGTCTCCTGCCAACGGTCACGGTGATTTTCAGCGTAAACCAGACTGCGATGCACGGCCTGGACGACGGCGCGAGGCGTAATGGTGGCACCGGTAAACGCATCGAACTCGCCACCGTTCGATGCCACTTCCCAACCATCGTCATCGGGATCGCCTAGGCTACGACCGTTGAACGACTTGATCCAGTCGCTTTTGCGTCGTTCGATCTTGTCGCCAAGGCCGGGGGTTTCCTGATGCCGAGTGACACGTACACCGCTGACTGTGCCGGCATCGGTGATTCCCACCAGTAACTCGATATCGCCGTTGTAACCGTTGCCGGCAATGACCGGCAGAATCACGGTACCACGCTCATCGTGGGTGACGCGCCATGCCTGGAACGTGTCCGGATGACCAAGTGCGTCATTGGCGGGCAGTTGTAGCGTGTTGTCGAGTATCGAGCGAATCGGCATGTCACGCAGGTGGGATGGGAGAACTTCACCAAGCAGACGATGACGCCCTGCCAATCGGTTGTCGGCAATACGCTCTTCCGTCAACGCGCGCGTCGCGGCAACCACACCCACCGTGACCATGGCGAACATCCCCAGGCCTAGCGCCGCTCGAACGGTGGCGCGTATCAGATCCCGGCGTTCGCTCATGAAGACTCCTCGTCGTGATCGATCTTGGGCTTGATGCCGCGGCGCGGTCGTGAATGGCCATAGGCTCTGGGCTGAGTGTAATAGTCGATGAAGGGCACGCTGAAGTTCATCAGCAAAACGGCGAATGCAACGGCATCCGGGTAGGCGCCAGTGGTTCGGATTACCATGATCAGCAAACCGATGCCGGCGCCATAGAGTAGCTTTCCACGTCGACTGGTGGCGGCACTGACGGGATCGGTGGCGATGAAGAAAGCACCGAATAGCGTGGCGCCTCCCAACAGATGGAACAACGGCGAACCGTAATGACTGGGATCGATCGCGTATAGCAGGGTGGCTGCGACGATCAGACTACCGATCAGCGCGACCGGGATATGCCAGTCGATGATTCGCTTGTAGAGCAACAGCAAGCCACCTGCCAGCCAAGCCAGCGATACGCTGTACCAGGCTGCCAAGGTACCTTCGGGCAGTGGTGATGATGCCCAGAACTCGCTGGCCATGAGCATCTCGGGCTTGTTTCTGAAAGCGTCAAGCGCGGTAGCGCCGGTCCAGGTATCTGCCGCATCTTGCGGTGTCATTCCGACAACATGGGCGAGCGTGTCGATCACGCCGGGCGCTTGGGCACCGAATGGACCATGAGGTGCCGCCCATTGCGTCATGTCCACGGGGAATGATACGAGCAGCAGCGCATAACCCGCCATGGCGGGATTGAAAGGGTTGTGTCCCAACCCGCCGAATAGTTGTTTGGTCACGACGATGGCCATCGTCATGCCGACCAGTAGCAGCCACCAGGGCGAGGCCGGAGGCAACGATGCTCCGAGCAGTATTCCCGTGACCAGTGCGCTGTTGTCACTCAGAGTGGTGGCGACAGGGCGGCGGCGTAGTCGTAATACCAGGGTCTCCAGGCCCACTCCCATCACGGCGGCCAGCAACACATTGGTTATTACCCCCCAGCCGAAATGCCAGGTCAGCATGACGATGCCGGGTAGGGTCGCGGTAATGACCCAGCCCATGAGTCGGCCACTGTCACTGGCCTGGCGAGCCGCCGTCTGACTGGCATGCATCAGACTCATTGAGCGTTCTCCTGCGTGCCACGTGCCGCTTCGAGACGGGACTCGGTCGCTTTGAGGTTTTCCTGAGCGGTGGCGAGTTGCACCTCAAGATCCTCGATATCGCCGTCACCGGTTTCACTGGCACGTGCCAGCGCCTTCTCGGCTTTTCTGACTGCCGCTTTGGCGGCGGCCTGAGCGATGCGCAATGTCTTGACATCGTCACCACCGGTGGCTTGAGACGTATCCAGGGTAGTCTCATGACGCTCGCCCGCGGATCGATCGCGTGACTTGCGCTTCACCGCAGCGGCACGTGCTTGCCGTCTTGCTTCCTTCTCGGCGGCTTCACGTTCGGTTCTGGCCTGACGCAGTTCGAAGCGATGGCGTGCGTGTTCGGCTTTGCGTGCTTCATGATGGCGAAAACGAATCGAGTCCTTGGCGGCCCGGAAGTACTGTGCCAATGGGATATGGCTCGGACAGACGAAATCACAGGCGCCGCACTCGATGCAGTCGAAAAGATTGAACAGTTCCGCCTTGTCGTGATCATGCGAACGCGTGTGCCAGTAGAGTTGCTGAGGCAGTAAGCCCGCCGGACAGGCAGTCTCGCAGGCTCCACAACGAATGCAAGGCTGTTCGGGAGGCTGCGCCGGTAATTCCTCGGTCGTTGCCGCGATCAGACAGTTGCTGGCTTTGACCACGGGTAAATCGGCTTGGCTCAGTTCGAAGCCCATCAGCGGCCCGCCCATGACCAGTCGACTGACCGCCGCTTCGTGCCAGCCCGCCTGGGCCAGCAATGCATGCATGGGGGTCCCCAAGCGTGCTTCGATGTTGCCGGGTTGATGCAACGCCGCCCCAGTCAAGGTGATGATGCGAGAAACGAGGGGCTCGCCATCACGGACGGCGCGAATGGCAGCTCGCAAGGTGCCGGGGTTGTGGCATAGCACGCCGACATCGATGGGCAGGCCGCGGCTGGGGACTTCACGATTCAACAGTCGCTTGACCAGTTGCTTTTCCCCACCGCTGGGGTAACGGGTGCTAATCACCGTCAACTCAATGGGCACGTCAACCTGGTTGCCGATATCCGTACCATGCAGATGGGCTTCGAGTGCGGCGAGCGCTTCGGGTTTATCATCCTCGATACCGATCACGATCCGCTTGGCGCCACACAGCAATGCCATCAATCCGGCGCCTTCGACGACGTCGGGGGCATAGGTGCGAAGCGTCAAGTCGTCAGCCGTGATGTAGGGTTCGCACTCGGCGGCATTCACGATCAGGGTATCGATCGAGTGATCGTCGCGGCTGCATGTCTTGATCTGGGTCGGGAAGGTGGCACCTCCCAGTCCAACCACACCGGCTTGCTGGAGCCGTTCGACCAAGGCGTCGCGGTCGGTTTGATGCCAGTCCAGCGAGGGGAGGCGTTGCCATTCATCCTGCCCATCACCATCGATGATCAGGCATGGCGCCTTGCCGCCGGAAGGGTGCGGTACGGCATGCTCCTCGAGCGACCGAATCTCGCCGCTGATGCTGGCATGAATATTGGCCGATATCATCCCTTGAGCGATGGCGATGCACTCACCGGTACGCACACGCTGTCCCGGTATGACACATGGCTCGGCCGGTGCCCCGGTATGCTGTTTCAAAGGCAGTACGACCCGTGACGGCAAGGGAGCTTGACGTAAGGGCTCTTGCGCGGATGCCTGCTTACGTTGCGGGGGATGGATGCCGCCGGGGAAATCGAAGTCCCTAGCCATGTACGGCACCTTGCGTTGCCGAGGCGCGGTCAGTGGCGATCAAACCGGGCGCGGGTGTACGTTGGCCGGGGCCGGCGGGAAAGGGCCACTGCCAGTCGTCGAGCGTGGAGGGTCGAGGCACCATGTCGATGCAATCGACAGGGCAGGGGTCGACGCAGAGATCGCAACCCGTACACTCGTCGATGATCACGGTGTGCATATGGCGTGCGGCGCCCAGGATGGCATCGACGGGACACGCCTGAATGCACTTGGTACAGCCGATACACTCGTCCTCACGAATATAGGCGACCTTGGGCATGTCCTCGGCTTCGCCGTCGAGAGGCCGTACCTCGCGACCGAGCAAGTCGGCCAGATCACGAATCGTGCTATCGCCGCCCGGAGGACACTTGTTGATGGCCTCTCCTTCGCTTATGGCTTTGGCGTAGGGTTTACAACCGGGGTAGCCACATTGTCCGCACTGTGTCTGAGGCAACAACGCATCGATATGTTCGACGATCGGGTCGTCGTCGACACGGAATCGCTCGCCGGCAAAGCCCAGCAGAGCTCCGAAAACCAACGACAAGCTGGCCAGGGCCACGATCGCGAGCACAATACCGTTATCGATGATGACGAAATCGAGCATGGAGGCTTAACCCTGAACGAGACCTGAAAATCCCATGAAGGCCAATGACATCAGGCTGGCGGTAACCATTGCGATGGCCGCTCCCTGAAACGGCCCGGGAATGTCGGCAACCGCCAGCCGTTCACGCATGGCCGCGAATAGCACGAGCACCAGGGAAAATCCCATGGCGGCTCCCAATCCGTACAGTGTCGCTTCCATGAAGCTCGACTGACGGTTGAGCGATAGCAATGCCACCCCCAAAACCGCGCAATTGGTGGTGATCAGGGGCAGGAAGATCCCCAATACCTGGTAGAGCAGCGGACTGGTTTTCCTGACCATCATTTCGGTGAATTGCACCACGACGGCAATCACCATGATAAAGGCGATCGTCCTCAGGTATTCAAGACCCAAAGGGGACAGCAGGTAGTGAAACGTCAGATAGCTGGCAACCGAAGACAACGTAAGCACGAATGTCGTTGCCAGTGCCATGCCCATGGCCGATTCCAGCTTGTTGGACACTCCCATGAAAGGGCACAAGCCCAGGAATTGTACCAGAACGAAATTGTTGACCAGTGCCGTACTGACCAGGATCAGAAAATACTCAGTCATGGCGACGCATTATACGCATCAACCGGTGGGCTAGGATAGCGGTATCAGGACGTCGTCACCTCGCGACTGACGCGGTTCCGGCCCGTCTGTTTCGCGTGGTAAAGCGCCCTATCGGCCTGCTGCATGAGTTCATACGGCGTGTCGTTGCCTGTTAGCGAGTCGGCTACACCGACGCTGACCGTCACGATATCCCGTACCGGGGCGGCGGCATGAGGTAGTGCCAGTGACTCGACGGCCATGCGTAACGCTTCGGCATGATGACTGGCATCCACGGCCGTCAGCCCGGGTAACAGGACGCCGAATTCCTCTCCACCCGTGCGGGCCACGATGACGTCTGGGGCGTGGAAACATTGGTTCATGCACTCGGCGAGACGGATCAGGCAGTCATCGCCCTGTTGGTGTCCATAATGGTCGTTGTAGGGTTTGAAGTAATCCACATCGATCATCATGGCCGCAAGGGTTTACCGTGAATGACTGCCTGGTCATAGGCGCGTTGTAATCGCTCGTCGAACAGGCGCCGATTGGCCAGGCCAGTCAGCGGATCGTGTTGTGATATCTCCACCAGAAGCGCCTGTTGTTGGCGCTGATGTTCCCGCAATGCCTGGAATTCGCGGGCGAGGGTGCCGATTTCGTCCCGTCTCGTCAGCAGTTCCACCGGGAAAAGATGGGATTCATTGTCATGCTGTAACTGTTGCGTAACATGCGCAAAGCGACGCAGCGGTCGCAGTACCATGCGTTCCAGCAGGATCAGGACCAGGGCGATGACGACGAGTAACAAGCCTGCCGTCCAAAGCAGCCCATAGCGAAAGGTCGCCATGCTGGTGCGAAAGCTGTCTCGGGGTATCTGGCTTTGGAGGCGTAGAGGCGTTTGCTCTCCGTGTAAGGCAAGCGGTCGAGAAATGGTCATCCGGTCACTGTCGGAACGGTCGAGTTGCAATCCTTGTCGAGTGTCACCAACGGCGATCGGCATGATGTCGACCGGGCGTCCGGTACGTGCCTCGAGTGCTTCCAGCCACGCATCGTCCAGTAAGCGAACGTTAGCCAGCCACCCTCTCGATGGGCCGCTCTCGTCGGTACGCAGGATAGGGTAAAGCGCGACCAGGGTGGGGGCGGGTTCGACCATGATTCGTGTCACCCCTGACTCGGGGTGGGCGTCCAGCAGTGCGTCGAGGCCGTCAGCGAATGGGGATGCCCATTCGCATGCAACGGTAAAGCCCGCACATGAAGCGTAATGTCCACTCGCTGGATCAATACCGGCACTCCAGTAAATAGCCTTCTCCGAGGTGAAGAACAGCATCAACTGGTAATCCATGTCCTCGAACATGGCCTGGCTGAAATTGGAGGCTGCATAGCCGGCATGCTCACCCTGTATAAAGGCATAGGTATCGTCCCATGTGGCCCAATCCTTGGCCTGGGCCAGCAGCGCACGCTGGTCATGCAGGATGGTTCGTTCGATCTTGTCGAGCTCGCTGGTTGCCTGCTCTCGCTCTTCGTCCAGCAGGGCTGGATAGATAACGAAACGGCCAATCAATACCAGTGCCAGGGAGGCGGTCAGCAGCAAGACGCTCAATGCAAGCAGGAAGCGGTTGCGAAGAGAGGAAGGAAGTGAGGTCATTAGTTGCAGCCATTGGGTGAGCCCCATCATGGGCCAACCGAGTCGTAAGATAATGCTTACAAGGGATATCGGCCGATAACGATGGGGCTTTAGTCGGGCTGCCTGTGTCGCGTCAGGTCACTCGTTGACCCGGTTCTGCACCGGAATGGGGTTCCAGCAAGTAAATGCCTTGATCATTGCTGGCCGCCAGCACCATGCCTTCTGAAACACCGAAACGCATCTTGCGTGGTGCCAGATTGGCGACCATGACGGTCAGGTGGCCCTCGAGGGCTTCGGGAGCATATGCCGACCGAATGCCTGCGAATACGGTGCGGCTTTCGCTACCGAGGTCCAGGGTCAACTTCAAGAGCTTGTCGGCCCCCTCGACGTAATCGGCTTTGGCGATCCGAGCGATACGCAGGTCAACCTTGGCAAAATCCTCGAAATCGATCTGCTCACGAATGGGATCCTCCGCCAGAGGGCCCTTGGGGGTATCTTTCATTTTCTTTTCTTCCGCCAGGTCTTCCTTGGAAGCTTCGGTCACGGCATCGATCTTGTCGCGCTCGACACGCGTCATCAAAGGCTTGAACTTGGCGATGTCGTGGTCAAGCAGGACGTCCTGGCGAGTATGCCAATCGAGGCTGTCCAGCTTGAGAAAAGCGCGCGCATCATCGGCCATGGTCGGCACGACCGGAGCCAGGTAGACCATCAATTGTCGGAACAGGTTGATTCCCACGGAACAGATATCGATGACTTCCTGCTCACGGCCGTTCTCCTTGGCCAGAACCCAGGGTTGTTTGTCAGCGATATACGTGTTGGCCTCGTCGGCCAACTCCATGATCTTGCGCATGGCGTGGCCGAATTCGCGGGCCTCGTAGTCCTCGGCGATCGCGTCCCCTGCATCGATGAAGCGAGCGATGAGGTCGGGCTCGGCACAATGCGTCGACAGACTGCCGCCGCCCAGTTTGCGAATGAAGCCAGCACAGCGGCTGGCGATATTCACGACCTTGCCGACCAGGTCGGCATTCACGCGTGCTGCGAAGTCATCCAGGTTCAGGTCGAGATCATCGACACCGGACGTCAATTTAGCCGCGAAGTAGTAACGCAGATACTCCGGGTTCAAGTGGTTGGCGTAGGTTTCCGCCTTGATGAACGTACCACGCGATTTGGACATCTTGGCGCCATTGACCGTGACGAAACCATGACAATTGATGCCCGTTGGCGTGCGCAGGCCGGCACCTTCGAGCATGGCCGGCCAGAACAGTGCATGGAAGTAGACGATATCCTTGCCGATGAAGTGATAGACCTCGGCATCCGAGTCCTTGTCCCAGTACGCGTCGAAATCGATGCCTTCACGGTCACAGAGGTTCTGGAAGCTGGCCAGATAGCCGATCGGGGCGTCCAGCCATACATAGAAGTACTTGCCCGGCGCATCCGGAATCTCGAAACCGAAATAGGGGGCGTCACGCGAGATATCCCACTCGTTGAAGCCGGATTCGAACCATTCCATCAACTTGTTGCGGATCTGTGGCTGGACATGACCCGCGCCGACCCAGCGCTTGAGGAAGTCGGCGAAGTCGGGCAGCTTGAAGAAATAGTGAGTGGAACTGCGTACCTCGGGCGTTGCACCGGAGATCGCCGAAACGGGATCGATCAATTCAGCAGGCGTGTAGGTTGCACCACAGGCTTCGCAGTTGTCGCCATACTGGTCATCGGTCTTGCACGTGGGGCAGATCCCCTTGATGAAACGATCCGCCAGGAACAGCCCCTTGACCGGATCGTACATCTGCTCGATATCGCGCGTGGCAATATGCCCGGCATCGCGCAGTGCGCGGTAGATGTGTTCGCTGTGCGTGCGGTTTTCCGGCGAATGGGTCGAATGGTAATTGTCGAAGGCGATACCAAAGCGGGCAAAGTCCGCTTGATGCTCGCGGCTGACTCGTTCGATCAACGCTTCGGACGAGATGCCTTCCATCTCGGCACGCAGCATGATTGCGGTACCGTGGGCATCATCGGCACATACATAGTGGCATTCGTGGCCACGGCTCTTCTGGAAGCGTACCCAGATATCGGTCTGGATATACTCCAGCAAATGGCCCAGGTGGATTGACCCGTTGGCATAGGGGAGGGCGCTGGTGACCAGAATCTTGCGCGGTTGACTGGCGGTATTCGACATATCGGCTCTGGAATTCCCATGAAAATCAGGCCTCGATTGTATCCCCGTTGAGGCTCTAGTGCATCCGCCGGACAGGATATCAGATACCTTCTTCTCAGGTATCGAGGCTTCCCGACCACTGGGCGATTTCGACGCGATTCCGTCCTTCGCGTTTGGCGAGATATAACGCCTGGTCCGCTTCGCTGTACAGTCGGCTGAATTGCGCGGCAGAGTGGGACTGGCAACAGGCAGTGCCGATGCTGATGGTCAACTGAATGTTTGCCGACTGGTCGGGGATGACCATCGTTGCGATACCATATCGAAGCCGCTCACACAGTCGTTTCGCGCCCTGCGCATCGGTATCGGGCATCAGTAGACAAAACTCTTCGCCGCCGACGCGAGCAAGGCGGTCCGTCTGCCTGATCAGCTCTGTCAATGTCGCGGCGACGTGTTGCAGTATGCGATCCCCGACGGGATGTCCGTGACGGTCATTGACTAACTTGAAATGATCGATATCGATCAGCGCCAAGCTGTACGGGTGATGTTGCCGGGCGGCGAGCGACATGCCCTGTTCGGCCTGCTGCATGAGGGCACGACGGTTGGCCAGGCCGGTCAGGTCATCGGTATGACTCAATTGATGCATGGTTGCCCGTTGCCCGATGATCTTGACGATGGCGATGATGAGTCCCACGACCACGACTAGAACGCCGAGACTCAAGGCCACGATCAGTCGGTTGAGCCAGGTCATGCGA
Source organism: Aidingimonas lacisalsi (assembly GCF_008079445.1). Lineage (GTDB taxonomy): Bacteria > Pseudomonadota > Gammaproteobacteria > Pseudomonadales > Halomonadaceae > Aidingimonas > Aidingimonas lacisalsi. Next base: position 77,929 of record NZ_VRYH01000007.1, read on the forward strand.
CGCTGACGCTCCGCTGAGGCTTCGAGGACGAGTTGGTAGAGTTCGCTATAGGCGAATGCCTGACTGTTATCGATAGTAGCGGCGAGTTCCTCGAGCGCTGTGCGTGCCTGGTCATTGCTCAGTGAACGCTGAACCAGCGCTTCAAACCGCGCGAGTTGTGGTTCGAGACTGGCAAACTCCTCTTCGACATGATGATAGTCATCCGGATCGAGGTGGCTTCTTTCCAGATAGCGCTTGATGCTTTCACGCCGGGTATTCAGTATCCAGAGGGTTTGTAGTAGCTGTTGTTGGTGCGCTGCAGAAGGGTGATCGACGAGGTGCTCGGTCGTTCGGCGAAGTTCGCGGCCTCCCTGTTGGGCGCGGACGAGTTCGCCGGCGAACGACAGATGATCGGCACCGATATGTTCACGAGCGTTACTGACGAAGGTGGTAATGGCGACAGCCGCCACGACAAGAAACGCCATTACACCAATGCTGGCACTCGCATACAGCAGACGTGGACGGACGCCTGTCTCCATGGAACTAGGGAACGCTGATGGAATGCAAGGCCCAGATCCACTTGGCCATGGGTTCCTCACCATTGAGCACCGCCTCTTCATCGGCGGGTACCATCAGCATCAGCGGCCCCTTGTCCTGATAGGCGATGGGGTCATCCGAGAATCGCGTGGCGAGGAGGTACTCCTTGCCACTCACGTCATCCGGGTCGAGGAAGATACTGTAGTCATCGAGTGCCGTGAAACGCAGGCGTTCGGCCTCTTCGAGGTCATATGCAGCGAGAAAGTCGGTGAGCTTGACACCGGTGTATTTCCCTTCGGGACCCTCAGGGTGACGTAGGTGGGTATCGTAGAGGTCGAGTTGTTCGATGTCAGCGAGTGACAACTGAATTTTCCGATCATCGAAGGACAATGTCAGCACGTCGGTTTCGTACGTCGCGAGTGGCTCGTCGCGTGGAGTCAATTCGGCGGCCGACGTTGCTGTCGTCATCAGTAGCATCGTCATTCCCGATGTCAGCCAACCCAACCGTTTAGGCAGAATCATGAAAGTCCCTCTACTAATGTGGGCAATGGCCATGATACGAGCCATCGGGCGTCGCCAGTGGTTTCAGTACTCAAGGCCATTATCGGCTCGTCGCGACGTGTCTTGAGTGATTTATGGTTCCTGACCGGAAGAAAGTCGCCTGGCCATCGGTTCAATATAGTGCCTGTTCTTCGGCGATCACTTCTTTGAGGAGTTCGAGGTAGAGCTTGTCGGCTTCGGAGTGCTCGGCCGGATCCTCCGGAATATGAACGCTGGTGGTATCCGAGATTTCGTTGGCGACTCTGGCCATCGCTTCATCGTCGCCATACTGGCCAAGATGCTTCCGCGCTACAGTCAATGACTGCTCGAGTATCCGAGGATCCTGAAGCAACTTCTTGATGAACTCACGTAGTTCATTGATGACGCGGGTCTTCTGTATTTCCGAGGACATGGTGGCAGCCTCCGGTGACGGTGGTGTATCAGCACGTACGATGCGAGCAAAGATAACACAGCCTGAGGCTGGTTGAAGCCGTGGTGGGCCGTCGACGTCATTGACCTTGCCCCTCGAGTGCTTCCTGGTTCGTGGGCCCGCAGTTTGTTATCCCATCGCGCTGCGATCGGCACGGATTTGTGAGATGGGAGTGCTTTGTAAGAAATGTCTTACACAACACGTCACATATTTCTTATGTGCAGATGTTTAAAATTGTATTGGACAGTCACGATATTAGAGTTACGCTATGTTACAAAGAGGTTGGGCGTCATACTTGTGCATCAAGCGCCCCTTTAACACTAGGCAACGATATCACTAACCATAATGAAGGTCGGGTCAATGTCTCGGCGTAAGCCGTTACAGAACTTGATTATCGGGTACGTAGGGAGACCGAGAATGATGAAACTAGCCCTCGCGGTAAGTCAGGCATCCCGTCTGGCTGTCAGGGAGGAGGTCCGTGCCAATCGTCGCACCGGGACCTGGCTTTTGGCGGGTGCACTGGCGTTGTCCGCCGGTTCCGCCATGGCGCAACAGAATCCGCTGGATCGTATGGCATCCAGTGGGGAAGGTTCGGTACGTGAAGCCGTTCAGCGCGCCGTAAGCAACAACCCGGAGGTTCAGGAAGCCTGGAACGCGTTTCAAGCCTCGGAGTACGATGTCGATGAGGCACAAGGTGGGTATCTCCCCAGCATCGATGTCACGGGGGGTGTCGGGCGCGAATCCCGTGAAGGTGACGGCCGGGGCAGTTACGATACGGATTTTGCCGAAATCTCTCTGACTCAGATGATCTACGATGGCTTCGCGACGCGCAGCGAAGTGGAACGGCTGGATCACGCCAAACTGGTGTCCTACTACGAAGTTCGTGACGTCAGTCAAACGGTCGCGTTGGATGTGCTCACGGCCTATCAGGATGTCATGCGCTATCGGGAGCTCGTGCGGCTTGCACAGGACAATTACCGCCAGCATCTGGAAGTCTACGATCAGATCGAGCAGCGAGTACAATCGGGCGCCGGTCGCCGTGTCGACCTGGAACAGATCAGCGGTCGTCTCTCGTTGGCGGAATCCAACCTGATGACGGAAGCGTCCAATCTGCATGATGTCAGTGCCCGCTATCAGCGCCTGGTGGGCGAGCTGCCCCCCGAGTCGCTGTCGCCGGTACCCGATATGGCGGACAGACTGCCACCCTCCGTGATGGAAGCCGTCGAGCTGGCTTATGAAGGCAACCCGGGGTTTCATGCGGCGATAGAGAATATCGAGTCGGCGCGTGCCGAACGTGAGGGGACGAAGTCGGCCTTTCAACCGCGCGTCGAGTTCCGGGCGAGAGCGGGGACCAACAATGAGAGTGGCGTCACTGGTCGTTATGATCAGAACGCGGCCGAAATCGTTGCCAGTATGAACCTCTACAATGGCGGCAGTGATCTGGCTTCGTACCGTCGTGGTGGCGAACAGATCGAGCAGGCCATGAATCTACGCGACAAGGAGTGCGTCGATCTGCGTCAGACAACTCAGATCGCTTATAATGACACGCAGCGCCTGCGCGAGCAGTTGGCCTACCTCAACGAGCATCGCCAGTCGATCGATCGCGTCCGTGGTGCCTACGAGCAACAGTTTAACATCGGTGAACGCACGCTGCTGGACTTGTTGGACAGCGAGAACGAATATTTCGATGCCAGCCGAGCCTATGTCAATGCTCAGTACGATGCTGCCATCGCCGATGCGGAGGTCCTCGCGTCGATGGGGCAACTGCTGACGACACTGGACGTAGCGCGTGAAGACATGCCGACGCTGGGTGAGTTGGGCAGTGACGGTGTCGACCTGGACCCGGACAGCGTTTGCCCGGCACAAGGCCCGGCTGGGTTCACGCTGGACGACTTGACCGCGGGTATGGACATGCCCGGCGACTCTGCGTCCACCATGGAGGCTACCACGGCCCCCACTCAAGAACCCGACGTCACGCTATCCGCCGATGCGCTGTTCGAGACCGGCAGTGCCTGGTTGAACCCCGACGTGCGTTCCGAACTGGATTCGCTGGCGGCCGACATTCGTCAACGGGATGACTTGCAGCGTGTGTTCATTGCCGGTCACGCAGACAGTACGGGCAGCGCTGACATCAATGATCCGTTATCTCAGGCGCGTGCCGATCGCGTTGCGGAGTACCTGGCTGGTCAGGGCGTGAGTGAGGACCTGCTGCAGACTCGGGGTTATGGGGCGAATAATCCCGTGGCGGATAATGGCACCGCCGAGGGTCGCAGTCGTAATCGTCGTGTCGAGGTGACACTCGAAGGTATCAATAGTTAACGTTATCGGCCGATATTCTTCATATCGGCTGCATGACGTGTGTAATAGATTGGTACTTTCATCGGTGACGAAAGCGAGTCTTGTGTGACCTCCGACGAACATTACTTGCATGATCAAGTTCGTGCTGACAACGACGAGTTACTGGAGTGTCTCCGGGTCGTGGCCCGTGTTCATGACCATGATGTCAGCCGTGAAACCCTGACGGCGGGGCTGCCACTCGAAGAAGGGCGGCTGACACCGGGTATCTTTGCACGCGCGGCGCAGCGAGCCGGACTATCCGCCCGTCACACGCAATGCCGGCTGGTTCAGCTCAATGCGGCGTTGATGCCGGTGGTGTTGCTGCTTGAGCCTGGACGGTCGTGCGTATTGGCATCACTGGATGTCAAGGCGCGTCGCGCCGAAGTCATTTTTCCCGAACTGGGGGAAGCATCGACCTGGGTCGATCTGGATGAGTTGCAGGAGCGTTATAGCGGCAAGGCGATCTATGCCCGACCGACATTTCGCTACGATGCGCGTGGTCCGGAAGTCAAGAAGCAGCGTTCACGGCACTGGTTCTGGGGCGTTATCCGCGAGAATCGCCGACTCTATCGCGACGTGCTGTTGGGATCGGTGCTGATCAACTTGTTTGCCGTCGCGATGCCCCTGTTCGTGATGAATGTCTACGACCGGGTCGTTCCCAATCAAGCGACCGACACGCTCTGGGTATTGTCCGCGGGTATTTTCCTGGTGCTGTGCTTCGACCTGGCGTTGCGCCTGATGCGCAACGCCTTCGTCGATTTGGCTGCCAGCCGGGCCGATGTGAAACTGTCATCGTCCATCATGTCTCGGGTCATGGGCATGCGGATGGAGGAGCGTCCGGCGTCGACGGGGTCGTTCGCCTCGACACTGCACTCGTTCGAAGCCGTACGTGCCTTCATCGGCTCAGCCACGGTGGTGGCCCTGGTCGACCTTCCTTTCGTCGTGTTGTTTGCGAGCATCATCGCCTTGATCGGATTGCCACTGGTGATTCCCATCGTCGTCGGCATCGTTTTCGTGCTGCTGTATGCCCTCGCGGCACAGAGCAAATTGCATGAACTGTCGGAAACGACCTGGCGAGTCGGGGCTCAGCGCAACGCGACACTGGTGGAGTCGCTGGGCAGTCTGGAAACGGTGAAAGCCCTTCGTGCCGAAGGACGCATCCAGGCTCTGTGGGAGAAGACGACGGCCTTTCTGTCGCGTACGTCCGCGCAGTTGCGGTTGATCAGTTCGTCGGTCAGCAGCGTGGCGTTATGGGCGCAGCATACGGTGGCCGTGGCCGTGATCGTGATCGGTGTCTACATGATCACCGATCAGAACCTGACTCAAGGTGGCTTGATCGCCGCCTATCTGCTCTCGTCGCGGGCCATGGCGCCCGTCAGTCAGGCGGCTTCGCTCTTGGCGCAGTACCACCAATCCTCGACGGCACTGAGTTCCCTCAATGAGGTGATGGATAAGGATGTCGAACGTCCCGAAGGCAAGGAGTGGGTCAGTCGTCCAGTGATCAATGGGGATATCGAGCTCAACAAGCTGGCGATGCGCTACCCCGACGAATCGCGCGATGCGCTGCGCGACGTATCCCTGAAAATCCAGGCAGGTGAGAAAGTCGCGATCTTGGGGCGTGTCGGCTCCGGTAAATCGACACTCAATAAAGTCCTGCTGGGGCTATACCAGCCCGCCAGTGGTGCAGCCTCCATCGATGGTGTCGATATCCGTCAGTTCGATCCCATCGAGTTGCGTCGCCATATCGGCTATGTGCCACAGGATGTCAGCCTGTTCTATGGCTCCTTGCGAGACAACATCGTTGCAGGTGGCGGTAGTGATGGCGTCACGGATGAGGCGTTGCTGCGTGCCATGCAGATCAGCGGCATGGAGGAGTTCGTCAATTCTCACCCACACGGCGTCGACCTGCAGGTCGGTGAACGTGGCAGCATGCTTTCCGGCGGCCAACGCCAGGAAGTGGCTATCGCGCGTGCCGTGGTTCATGAGCCTCAGATCCTGTTGCTCGATGAGCCCACCAGTGCGATGGACCACACCAGTGAAGAGGCTTTCAAGTCCCGGCTCAAGGAGTTCGCTCAGTCGCGGACCCTGATCGTGGTGACGCACCGTACGTCACTGCTTTCCCTAGTCGATCGTATCGTGGTGGTCGATGGCGGCAAGGTCGTCGCTGATGGCGCCAAAGACAAGGTCATCGAGGCCTTGCGAAGCGGTCAGATCGGGAGGGCAAGCTGATGAATCAGCAAGCGAAGATTCAGGCCAAGACCGCTGAACAACAGGGCTTCGATGCCATCGGCAAGGTCTCCGAGCGGGGCGGAAAGCCGTTCCGGCCCTTGATCGACCGGCTATTCGCCAAGCGTGTGTCATCGGCGCACATCAATCGCGACTGGTCCAGTGATGCGGACTGGGCTCGCATGCAACAGGACCCACTGCGCGCGAAGACACTACTCTACGTCGTGGTATTGGCGATCATCGGCTTGGGGGTCTGGGCCTATTTTGCCGAGATCAACGAAGTCACCAAGGGGACGGGACGTGTCATCCCGGCATCGCAGACCAAGGTCATTCAGTCCTACGACGGTGGTGTCGTTCAGGATATCCAGGTGGAAGAAGGGCAAATCGTCGGCCCCGGTCAGTTGCTGATGAGCATCGATCCCACGCGTTATGCGTCCTCGTTCCGCGAGGGTGTGGCTCGATCTCTGGCACTTCAGGCCAAGGCCGAACGGTTGCGTGCACTTGCCAGTGATCAGCCTTACGTACCGTCTCCGGAAGTCCTGGAAAAGTCACCGGAACTTGCTGCTAATGAACGTAAATTGTACGAGTCAAGCCAGGAGAAACTCGAAGAGCAGTTGTCGATTGCTCGCGAGCAGTTGACTCAGCGTCGCGAAGAGTTGCGCGAGGCCCAAGCGCGTTACGACTCGGCGTCACGCACCTTGAGCATGGCCTCCGAGGAGTTGCAATTGACACGTCCTTTGCTTGACTCCGGTGCCGTCTCGGAAGTGGAAGTGCTGCGGCTGGAGCGTGAAGTGTCGAATGCGCGTGGCGAACGCAGTCAATCGGATGCGCAAGTTGCCCGGCTCAAGGCGGCAGTCCAGGAAGCGAAAAACAAAGTGAGTGAAACCAGGCTCGAAATGCAGAACGAGTGGCGCGATCAACTTTCGGAAACCCTTGGTGAGCTCTCGGCACTTGAAGAGAGCAATGTCGGGCTGAGAGACAAGGTGCAGATGACGAATATCCGCTCGCCGGTTCAGGGAACGATTCAGCGGCTGCACGTCAATACGCTGGGCGGTGTCGTGCAGCAGGGACAGGAAGTTGTCGAGATCGTACCTAGCGATGACCAGTTGCTGATCGAGGCCCGTATTGCACCACAGGACATTGCATTCTTGCGCCCCGGCCAGAAGGCAACCGTCAAGTTCACCGCGTATGACTACACGACCTATGGCGGCATGGAAGGCGAACTCGAGCACATCAGTGCCGATACCATTACCGATGACGATGACAACACCTTTTATCTGGTTCGCGTTCGAACCGACAAGCCGGCCCTGGGCGATGAGTTGACCATCATTCCCGGCATGACGGCGGAAGTCGACATCCAGACCGGCAAGCGCACGGTGATGGAGTATCTGCTCAAACCGATCCTGCGTGCCAAGAACAATGCGTTGACCGAACGGTGATCGTGCGATGACCCAGCATCTTTTCGTGACACAGGGTAACGATGATATTCCGCGCTGGCGCGAAGCGTTTCCGCAGGCGCGAGTCTGCCGCCCGGCTCAGGCGCGTGCCCAGGCCGGCCATGGTGACCATGTCTGGGTGATGAGCAATGTCGATGACTGGGGCGTGTTGGCAGCCAACCTGAGTCGTCGCAATGCCATTGTGGCGGTGTTGTCCTATACCCCGGATTCAGAGGAAGCCCTGCAGGCTCTGGCTTGCGGGGCACGGGGGTACGCACATGCCCTGGCGTCGCCGGAAATGTTGCGCCAGGTACAACTGGTGATTGCCAATCAGGGGATCTGGGTATTGCCCGAACTGATGGCCAAGGTCGTCGGTTCGACCTTTCGTGCCTTGGGAGGAGAAAGCCGAGTGCAGGAGGAGACGCTCTCGGCGCTCACTCAGCGGGAACGCGCCGTGGCGCTATCGGTCGCCGCCGGCAACAGCAACAAGGTCGTGGCACGTGAACTCGATATCACCGAACGCACCGTCAAGGCCCACCTCGGTGCCGTGTTTCGCAAGCTGCAAGTACGTGATCGTATGCAGTTGATCCTCATGCTTTCCAAACAGCCGATTGCCGCAATGGACGGCGGCGAATAGCTCTCGCCGCCACGCCGATCCCACCCTGTCCTTCGGTCCAATATTCGGTTGTTGTTTTCTTACCTACAGTAGATGGCATACGTTCCAAGAACTATCTGGCCGTGTGCTCGACGATATCTCTATTGACTCATGATGCACACGGCCTCTCGATGCAGGGAGAGACCTCATGACTATCGCTACCGTTATATCCATTACCGGGCAAGCCTGGGCGCGCGATGAAGACGGCAATCTGCGTGAACTGCGTGCCGGCAGTACCCTTCAGGAAGGTGAGACGCTGATTACGTCCGATAACGGTAGCGTGCAGCTCGATTTCGATGACGGCCTAGGGCCGGTTCGCATCGGTGGGGGCGAAGAAATTGCCATCACCGAAGACCTCAGCAACGACGCAACGGCCGATGCTGAAGACTCCAGCGCCCAGGACGATGATATCGATGCATTGCTTGCCGAGCTGGAGAATGCCGAAGAGGGCGAGGGAGACCTGCTCGAAGAGCTCGAAGCGCCCGCTGCTGGTGCCGGTGGTGGCGGCGCCGATGGCGGTGGACACGACTTCGTGCGGCTCTCCCGCATCACGGAAACCGTGGACCCGGCGACATTCTCGTTCGGCAGTGTACAAGGCACCGAATTCATCGATGCCGAAGGCGGCGATGTGCCGCTGGCCGATGAGGATGCCGAGAGCATAGAAACGACGTTGACGCTGACTCCGGATGTGCCGGATGCTGAGCCCGGGACCATCATCAGCACCGATCCGTTCAGCGTGGTGGAAGGCAACGACATCACCTTGACGGTATCGACCAGCACGGCCCCTACCGGCTCGCCGTTGGAGATCACTCTCTCCAATGGTGCCGTCGTCACCATCCCCGTGGGGGAAACCAGCGGCAGCGCTATCTTCGATAGCCGTGCAGACGATTTCTATCGGCAGGGTGAAGACAGCGACACCATCACCATCGTCTCCGCAACCGGCGGCGGTTTCGATGAGATCACCCTCGGCGAGGGCGCCGAGATCAGCGTCGTCGATGACAACGACGTGACCAATATCACCCTGTCAGGGCCGATGCCAACCGAACTGCCAACCGAACTGCCACCCGAAGGGGAAGTGCCTGCGGAGTCCCAACCGGAAACGGCCATTCTCGAGGATGACTCATCCAATCCTTCGGGGCCGCCTGAAGAAATACCGGTATCGTTCACTGCGTCGGTAGACAATCCGCCACAGGGGTCGGATCTGACATTGACGTTGTCAGCCACATTCGTGGATGAGAACGGTGAACCGCGCACCGGTATCGATCAACCTCAAGACCCCATCACCGTCACGATTCCGGAAGGCGCAACCTCCACGAACTTCCAGATGACGCTGCCGAATGCCCCCGATGGTGGCGGCAATCTGCAACTCGCGGTCGTGGATGCCGAAGGAGGCAACTACGAAGCCACCGACGCGTCCGGGGCGATCAGCGAGTTCTTCGTCGAGGATTCTACGCCGGTGATACTGGGAACCGAAGACGACGGTGTCGACGAAGCCGGCCTGCCGGAAGTGGGCAGCAACGCCGGTGACGGCTCGCACATCACCACGGGCAGCTTCACCGTGGGCACCGGCAACGACGCGCTGGACACCCTGACCGTCAACGGCACCGACGTCACCGAGGGTGGCACGGTGGCAGGCGAGCACGGCACGCTCGAGATCACCCAGGGCGAGAACGGCGAATACAGCTGGACCTACACGCTGGACGGCGCCACCGAGGGCGACGACGTCCAGGACGCGTTCGATCTGCAGGCCAGCGACAGTGACGGCAGCGTTAGCGATGATGTGCTGAACATCGATATCGTTGATGATGAACCCGTTGTTGAAGCGGACGCAGCACCTTCCGAAGGTGGCACACTCCAGACTGATGATGCTGCGTTGCAAAGTGAGAGCGACGATGTTTCGGCCAGTGACTCTATCCAGTTGGGCGCTATCTTTTATACAGCGTTTAATGAAACGACTTACGGTGCAGATGGTCGGGCCGACAGTAATAGTGAAGTCTGGAACTATTCACTAAGCCTCAAAGGCGAAGCAGGGGATGTCGCCAGAACAGGTTCAGGAGATTCGACGCGTACGCTGCAAAGTGGCGGTAATGATGTACGTCTATTCCAGATTGATGGCGAGATTGTTGGTAGCACAGCAGCGACCGATGCTGATAACGATGGGATCATTGAAAGTCAGGTGTTCTCGCTGAGCATTGTTGGGAGCGAGTTGAACCTGACACAGTTCCAGGCGTTAGACCACACCTCGTCTGATAGCGAAGACTTTGCCAGTGACTTGTTAAGCCTGGCCAAGGATCTGGTCGAGGTGAGCGGCACGGTCACCGTCACCGACGGTGACGGTGACACCGCGACCGACAGCACGACGGTCGACCTGGGTGGGTTGGTGAGCTTCAGCGACGACGGCCCGAGCGTCACGGCTGACACCGACCTGGACGGCCTCGACGGTGACCTGCTCACGGCCGATAGCGAGACCCGCGATGGCACCGGCACCGCCAACGCCCACTTCGGTGCGGTGTTCAATGCGGCGGTCAGCGCCGGTGCCGACGGCGCAGGCGACGTCGACTGGAACTACGCCCTGCAGCTGGCCGACAACGTCAGCGACGGTGCCGACAGTGGCCTGACCAGCGGCGACGCGGCGGTCAAGCTGTACACGGTCGATGGCGAGATCATCGGCAGCACGGCGGACACTGCCGACGGTGTTGCCGAAGGCAACACCGTCTTCAGCCTCAGCGTGGACGGTGACGGCCAGGTCAGCCTGGAGCAGTTCGCCGCGCTGGATCACAACGCCAGCGACAGCGGCGACTATGACAGTGATGTGCTGAGCCTGGCCGAGGAACTGGTCGCGCTGAGCGGCACGGTCACCGTCACCGACGGTGACGGTGACACCGCGACCGACAGCACGACGGTCGACCTGGGTGGGTTGGTGAGCTTCAGCGACGACGGCCCCGAGATCACCACTTTCACCACGAGGGATGATGCTGAGTTGGTAGTGGATGAATCGGCGGCACCTGACACCGGCACCGACCCCAATGCCGGTGATGAGACTGCGCCAGATGCGCCAGAGGAGGCCATTGGATTCGCGACTCTGGCCGGTGACGAACTGTTCGATATCGACGTCGATGGAGGCGCCGATGGCGAGAATGACGCAGCGCGCAGCTTCGCGCTGAACCTGGCGCTGGCTGAAGAAGCCAGCAGCGTCGATTCCGGGCTGGATGCCACCGGTGGCGGCGACATCCGGCTCTCCATGGATGGCAGCGATGTGGTGGGCCGGGACAGCGAGAGCGAGTCCGAAGTGTTCCGCATCGAGATCGATGCCGAGACTGGTGCGGTCACCGTCACTCAGTACCAGGCCATCGACCACGGCGAGGACGACAACGATCACGATGCCGGCCTGACCATCGACACGGAGCTGCTGAGTGCCGAGCTGACCATTGAGGATAACGACGGCGACAGCGATAGCCAGAGTGTGGAGCTGGGCAGCCTGATCACCTTCGAGGACGACGGCCCGACGGCCGACTCCGATTCACAAGACATGACAGTCGTCGTGAATGCGTTGGAAGTGGGTGGCCTAACTGCTGGATGGGCGAATGTGTCCGGTGGCAGCGGTGTCAACATCGACAACCAGCCTGCTGGGCAGGACGATGTGGTGAGCTGGGACGGTACTGGTAGCACCAGCAACTACACGTTCGATGATAATGATGATCTGACCGGTACCCAGTCGGTCTCGGTGAATTCGATGTTCGAGCTGGGTGAGTTCACTCACAATAATTTCTCGATCTCGTCAGATTCCGGTATTCATTCGGTCGATCTGAATCTGTCATTGGACATCGTTATCAATGGCTACGAGGCAACCATCGACCATACGATCAATTTCGATCACTACGAAACGCCGAACAGTGGCTCTGATCCGCGTGATATCGTGACGATTAACAATGCGAGCGCTATCGTTCCGATCGAGATCACGACCGATAGCGGTGAAACCGAAACCTACAACTTCCAGATTGTCGGTTTTCTGGATCAGAACGGTGATGAAGTTGACCAGGTAAGGACCGAGGAAGGAGCCTCCAATAGCTTCAAGTTGATGGGGCAGCTAGTTTCTTCAGATGCACCTGATGTATCCGGCCAGGTGGATTACGGTTTTGGTGCAGACGGCCCCGCAGAAGAAGATGCGGTCGCTTGGAACGGTGGTGCCGATAATGGTAACGAGAAAACCGAGGTCCAGGGCCAGTTTGGCGTTCTGACCGTTGATGCCGACGGGAACTACACCTATCAGCTCGATCAGGCGGCCTACGATGAGTTGGCAGCGGGCGAAACGGAGGTGGACACCTTCACCTACACCGTAACCGATGCAGACGGTGACAGCGTGGAGTCCTCGCTGGACATCAACATAACCGGTGAGGCAGCCCCGCAGAAGCCGAATCTCGTGCCTAAAGGAGAGGACGAGTCGGTTGGGCTCGAGGTCGGTGACGTTGCTACCGACCTGGGGTTGACGTTGGACGTATCCGGTTCGATGGATACCAACGTAGATGGAACCGAGAAGACTCGTTTCGAGATTGCCAAGGAGTCACTGATATCGACTATCGAGTCTTACCAGCAAATGGGAGACACGAATGTCAATCTTACTCTGTTTGGCAGCAATGCTGTAAATGTCGGATGGAAGTCAGCCTCTGATGCCGTCGATTATATTGAATCGCTGGAGCTGCATGACGGCTACAATAGTGGAGTGTATGCGTCTGGCTCTGATGTCGGTGTATACATTGGGGGGACTGACTACAAAGATGCGATAGATGAGACGGAAACGATCGACTTTGCAGGTCGCGATGCCGATCAGACCATTGGCTATTTCCTCTCGGATGGCGAGCCCAATGAGAACGAGTGGGAGGTCAATAGCGATAACGATCAGACGATACAAGACTGGAAAGACTTCATCGATGCCAATGTCGATGAGCTGAACGTCATCGGTATCGGCTCCAATGTCTCCGACGAATACCTGGAGCACGTTCAGGTTCAGGAGGGTAAGGATCCGCTGATCGTCACCGACGAATCGCAGCTGGAGCAAACGCTGACCAATACGGCTCAGGTCAGCGTCAGCGGTGATGTTTCGGATAACGTCAGCGGTGGCGATGGTGCCATCAGCTTCGACAGCATCACCGCATACGGTACGACCTATACCGTCGATGGCAGCAACGGCACCACAGCCTTCCCGAGCGACGGCATCCCGCTGGATGGCCAGGGCACCCTGATGTTCGATTTCAGCACCGGTGAATACACCTATAGCGCCGGGGCCACCGAGTTCGAGGAAGGGTTGACCCAGAAGCAGTTCAGCGTGTCCGCTTCCGATGAGGATGGGGATAGCACATCGTTCGATGTCAATATCGATGTGACCGCGCCCGATATGGCGGCTTCCGAGCCTCAGTTGGAGGGAGGGCTGGTAATGCCGCCGACGATTACCACTACCTCTGAAACCGAGATGTTCAGTGATGCTGATTCCGTCACTCTTCGTGGTAACGGATCGAATTCATCTCATACCTATAATCTTAACGGTACAGCGACTGGGTTTAGCCTGGAAATCGATGATTATAGCGTTGATGGCTTTTTCGGCTTGGGTGATGATGACGGCACCATCAAACTCTACAAGGATGGAAACCGAGTCGGGAATACCATCGATCTGGATGATCATGGTGAAGGAACTCTTCATCATTCCGGATCCGTTGAGTTCGACACCGTGGTCGTGGAGCGCACCGATGGTCGCTTCGACATCTCCGACTTCAGCGCTGAGGTGACCAAGGAAGTCACCACCTATGAGTACGGCCTGAATTTGTCAGCCGCCTTGACCGACACGGATGGCTCCGAAACGCTTAGCGACATCACCATTGATGGTTTGCCAAGCGGAGCGAGCGTGACTGGCACCAATAGCAGTGTCACTGAGAACAACGATGGTACCTACTCAGTGGCTCTGGACACTAATGGCGAGCCAACGGGAGACGTGACGCTAATCTCCGGTAGCGAGCTGAGTCAGTCCCAGCAGGAGGCGATCACCCTTTCCGTGACGTCCACGGAAAGCAACGGAGGCGATACCAATACGGTGACCGACACTCTGGACAATGTCGTCGTCGGCACGTCGTCCGATGATACCCTTACGGGTACCGACGGCAACGACACCCTCTACGGTGGTGCCGGTAACGATGATCTCTATGGCGGGCTCGGCGCCGATACCTTCGCCTGGGAGCTGGGCGATGAGGGAACCGAGAATGAGCCGGCCGAGGATACCGTCAAGGACTTCAATGCTTCCGGTGAGGACGAGGGAGACAAGTTGGACTTCTCCGATCTGCTCAAGGACAGTGGTGTCGATGGGGATAGTGATAACCTGTCCGACTTCCTGCAAGCCTCATCGAATGAAGACGGCGATACCGTGCTCCATGTCAGTAGCAGTGGCAATCTGAGCCCGGATGGCGAAGGGGCCGATCAAACGGTCACACTGGATGGAGTGTCCTATAATCAGGATGTCATACAGAACATGATCGATGAGGGACAGCTGAAGATCGATCAGTAAGTTCTACCAGGCCTTTTGAGGCTCATGTGCGCCGTACCCGGTCTCGCGCTGGGTGCGGCGCTCTTGTAGGATGCGGGGAAAGACGATTTCAGGAGGCGAGGAATGTTCGTCAAGCGTGATGAACAAGGGGCGATCGTGATGGTCAGCCGCGAGGCCAGTCCCGAATGTCGGGAACATGTGGCGCCGGATTCTCCCGAATTGTCGGTATTTCTGGGGCGGCAAGCGGCGCCTGTTGAACTGCAGGAACTTCAGCAATCGGATCTCGAGTTCGTCCGGGTGCTGGAAGACGTGATCGAGATATTGATGGACAAAGGCGTGATCAGCTTCACCGACTTTCCCGATGCCGCTCGAGACAAGCTGATGGCCCGCCAATCGATGCGACGGCGAGTCAACAGCGTGGGGCTTCTGGGCGATGACGACAGTGATGTGATTTAGGTCGAGCCTGTCTTACCGCCGTCATCCGCCCAATGGTCAGCGGGGTCGCGACTTACGTGTCACCGGCTAGCCTGATGGCCGGTCCGGTCACGCCGTCGAAGCCGATATCGAGCAGGCAGGTATGCTCGGCCTCGGTGGCGACCCCTTCCGCAATGGCCTTGATCCCGATCGAATGGCACAGCGTTGCCATGCCACGCAGTATCGATTGCTGGTCGGCGCTGGTATCCGCACCATTGACCAGCGAGGCATCGATCTTGAGATAGATGAGCCCGATATCATGGAGTTGGGCGATCTTCGAGAATTCGGGCCCCACGTGTTCCAACCCCATGCGGCAGCCGAAGCGCTGCAGTTCGCGGCACAGCGTGCGGAAGTTTTCCATATGATTCACTGCCATGATCTCGGGCACTTCGAACCATAGCTGTGTGGCGGCTTCGGGGGCCGCTTGCAGTCGCGCCTTGAGAGCCGCGATGAAGGTGGCATCATTGGCGGCACGAGGGGACACATTGAGTGCGATGGGCGTGTTGTCCTTGGCAATGGTGTGCAGGGCGGCATCGACCACGGCAAGATCCATTTCACTGTTCAGCCCCAGGCGCGATACCCATGGCATGAACACGCCCGCGGGTTGCCAGCTATCGCGCAGCCGGAGGCGCGAAGGGGCCTCGAAGTGAAGCAGGTGTCCCTGATCGTCCAGAACCGGATAATGAGCCAGCGATATCCCTTCATGGATGGCGTGCACGAGAGCGTCGCGCCATGCTTCATGGGTATGGAACAGCACGTTTTCACGATCATCGCTGGCGAGGATGACGGCTCGGTCTCCTTGAGTTTCGGCGCGGGCCAGTTCGCCATCCAGGGAGCTCAGAACGGTGGCTCGGGTTTCATGGTGTCGATACCGGCGCAGAGCCATGGGGAGTGCGACGCGCACTGACTGATCGTCGAGCAAGGGATGGAGTCGCTCTGTCAGCCGTTGCGATACTGCCTCCAGGTCTTCCTCTTCGGGGATCAGTACGGCAAAGTCACTGCCATTCAGGCGACCCACATGGCCATTCTGGGCCACGGATCGGAGCGCGGCGGCAATCTGGGCCAGCAATTGATCCGTGGCAGGGCGGCCGAGTTGTTCGTTGAGCTCGTTGAGTCGGGATACCCTGACCATGGCGATGATGCCGGCCGTTTGATCGTCTTCCCGTTTCAGTGCGGTCTCGAGCAAACGCATGAAATGCTCGCGGTTGGTGGCGCCGGTCGTACTGTCATGTTGCAGGCGCCGACGCAACTGATCGAGTTTTTCGCTTTCCTGGCTGAGCATTCCGCTGACACTGGACGACAACTGGTTCATGGCCATGACGACATCGCGAAGCTCACGCGTGGCAGGCGCCTTGGAGGTGGTGAAGCGCCGCCGGCCGATTTCGCGTGCCTGATCGATGACCGCCTGCAAGGGCCGGCGAATGGTGTGCACGATCCACCATGCCAACAGCGCACTGATGATGGCGGCGATGCCAAACCAGCCGATCAGTTGCAAGGTGCTGCGCCACAGCGATCGATAGGCATAGCTGTGCTGGGTTTCGATTTCGATGGTGGCGTACTGCTGCCAGCCGTCCTGGATGACGGCTTCACCCGCGGGAATCGAAAAACGCGTCAGATCGACGAACCAGCCCGGTACCCCCTCGATGGATTCCTCGGCTTCACGGCTCTCCATGATATTGCCTTCGGGGTCACGCAACTCGATACGCCGATAATGGCCGGTATCGAATTGCGCCGCGATGAGCAGCTCCATTTCCGTTGGATCCTTGCTGAGTTGGCTCATCGAGAGGGCCAGGGCATTGGCGTTGTCGGCATTCTTGATGCGAACTTCCTGCTCGAGTGCCTGTTTCGTGGTGGTAATGCCGATGAACAGGCTACCTCCGAAGGCAATCAAGAGAATCGCCAGAATGGTTAGCCATAACTGTTTGATGAGCGACATGTCAGCAATCTCCCTGCAGACCGGCAAACGGCCGTCGACGAAGTCGGTTGTTATGCGTGGCGGTGAGGGTCATAGAAATCCTTGTTCGGTCATGCGAGCCAACACTCGCCGCCAGCGTGAAAGCCGCGCCACGGGGTCGGCTTTCGATGACGTGGAGCTGCCGGTCCACAGGCCTTCGCTATTGAAGCTGAACACCGGCTCGAGATCGGTGCGTTGGCGGGCCGGCACGATCGAGGGCTGAAGGTTATCGAGGATGCGTGGCTCGGCACTGGGAGTTTCATAGTAGCCCAGCACCATGTGTGCGATGGTGGTGTCGCTACGACCGAGCCGCGCCTTGACATAGATCATGCGTAACGTGGCGACCGGTACCCCCAGTTGCGTCAGTGTGATGTACTTGGCAATGGAGTAATCTTCGCAATCGCCGCGGCCTTTACCCAAGGCTTCCAATGGTGTGGCCCAGTAGTCTTTTTGGCCCCAGACATCGATATCGTCGACCCACTCGATGCGACGATTGAAGAAATCGTTGACTTCGCGAAGTTGGGTATCCAGGTTGCGATCGGCGAGGCGGTCCAGCAGGCTGAGCCACTCATCGATAACCTCGACGCCCGAGGCCCCATACTGGTCCCGCATGGACCGTCGCAGCTGCGCAGGATCCATGTTGCCCGCCACCGGTCCGGCGTTGATGCCGAAGGCGCCAGCAACGATCGTGCTCCCCAGCGCGGCGAGGAAGCGCCGTCGGCCGAGTCGACGGTCCTGAACGGAGTGGGAGTTGGTCATGAACGGTCTGCGCCAGAAGCGCCTGGGTACCCTGGTACGAAGTTATTTATCGTTTTCTGAGCGTTGTCTGAAACGGTCTGTGCGTCCTTGTCTACCTTGCCGATGCCCGTCGACATTTCAGACAGTGCGTCAACGTAATTTATCAGCTACTACTGTTGCCTTGCCACAGCCGTAGTTGGCCGAGCCAACCTAAATCCCTGGCAGCTTCACGCAGTTCGTCTGCCATGTGCTGTAATGAATGGCCATTGACGACGAGGGTATCGGGGATATACAGGGAGAGTTCGATCTTGTCGTCGAGATAGTGCAGGCCCAGGTCGATGCGTTGCTGCCAGGCGGGTAGGTGGCCCCAACGTGCTTCCAGGGCCACCTCGACGTCATCACGAAGAGGCAGGCCGGGGCGCTGCTCGATATCCGGCACGTCGGAATCGTCTTCGGGATCGATATGAAACGTCACGTCGGTCAGGCGCGGGAAGGCGTCATGCAGATCCCTGTGTGCCTGGTTGCCTACCTCATGCGCCTCGGAGACGGAAATGCGCGGGGACACCACGAGGTGCATGTCGAGCAGGACGCGACCACCGATCGTGCGTGTGCGCATTTCATGAACGCTATCGACGCCCGGGACGCTGGTGACGGTGTCCTGCATGCGGCGTTGCTGCTCGATGGGCAAGGCGGTATCGACCAGCTCGTGTCCCGCATCCCAGAGCAGGTCCCAGCCGATCTTACCGACCAGCAGGCCGACGATGATGGCGGCGACGCCATCCAGCCATCCGACACCGAACTGGGCGCCCACCAGGCCGATCAGCACCACGATGCTGGAGAGGGCATCGGAGCGGGAGTGCCAGGCATTGGCTTCCAGTAGCCGAGAGCGAACACGCTTGGCGACTCGCAAGGTATAGTGAAAGATCCACTCCTTGGCGATCAAGGCGATGGCAGCGAGGATGATGGCCCACTGGCCGGGGGCGGGAATCGGTGTGCCGGCGAACAGGCGCGACAGGCTGGCCCAGGCGATACCGCCTGCCACGAAGATCAGTACGCTGCCGAGCCACAGAGTGGCCAGCGTTTCGATGCGGCCGTGTCCATAAGGATGATTGCGATCGGGTTCCTGACGGCCGAAATGGGTGGCGATCAGCACCATGGCATCGGTGACGAGATCGGAAAACGAGTGAATGCCGTCGGCGATCAAGGCAGCCGAGCCGACCATGATGCCAGTGATGACCTTGGCGACACCCAGTGCGGCATCGATGACTGCCCCTATCAGCGTGACCCGATGGGCTTGACGCGTGTGGGCGGGGCTGAGGTTGTGTGCACTGAGACTTCCCATCAGAGGGGGTCCTCGATCTCGAGCTGACTGTCAGGAAGGGAGTATTCTATCCATGAAATACGGCCCTCGAAATACTTGAGTGTATTGTAAAGGTTTTCATCGTCTTCGCGAAGGCGTGCGTCATGCTGGTTGCCTGCCACGGTGTCACTCTCGGGGAGTCAGGCGCCCGGCGCGATTGAGTGCCGGATTCGCGTATTGAGCCAGCCACCATTCCCGCAGATGCGTGGGCACCTCGGCCAGGCGTTCGGAAAAATGCAATCGGTCGGCTTCGGTGACTTCGCTGAGATCGACCAGGTCCGGAGCCAGGCCACTGGCTTCCAGCGCCAGTTGGTGGCTCGGGAACAACCGGTATCCGCGTAACACTTGGCGGTCGATAGCGGCTGCCGCGTCTTCGGGAGACTCGGCATTGCCATCCAGTGGGGTGCCAAAGGTCAACTGGATTCGTCCTTTGTCACCCGTGATTCCGGCAACGATGGAAAGGATGTCTTCGAATTCGACTTTCTGGTAGCGGCCTTCGGAATGCATGGCGTATAGCTCGCGCGCTTTCTGTAGTGCGCAGGGGTCGTACTCGTAACTGATCGACACCGGCACGATGCGCAGTTCTGCGATAGCCTCTCCCAGACTGGCTTGTCGGTCTGCTTGACGCCGCGCCATGGTCAGCATCTTGACGATGGCCGGATCGGTCTGGTCGATGCCGCTTTTAGCGCGTCCTTCGCGTTGAGCCAACCACACTGAGTGGTTGTCCTCGAGGACCGAGTGGCGAATGTAGCGCGATAGCGTCTGGTAGGCGGCCAGCATTTCGCGTTTGCCCTTGGCCGAACGCGGGACGATGAAGCTCTTGTTCAGGCGCATCAGATCCGTGACATAGGGCTTCTGCAATAGGTTGTCACCGATGGCGATGCGCACGGTATTGCGGCCCGATTGATATAGGGCGTAGTTGACGAAGGCCGGATCGAGGGCGATATCGCGATGGTTGCTGATGAAGAGGTAGGCGCTATCGGGAGATAACTGCTCGACACCTGCGACATCGAACGCCGTCGTGCTTGTGCGAATCATGCGCTGCATGTATCCCGCAATCCGCAACTGAAAATCGCGGATGCTCTCGACGCCACGCATCTCGCGTCGTACCGCCATACTGGCGATGGCTCTTGCCAGTCTGGGCGCGAATCGCGCCAATCTGGGCAACTTGTACTGCGTCAAGGCATCGAGTAACTCGGCATCATGGGCTAGGCGCGACAGGACGTCGGCCACTTCGTCGTCGCGGTAGGGACGAATGTCGTCGAAACTGTTTGCTGGCGTCATGGATGGCGATGATGAAGTCACGTTAAAGGCGTTACGCTGGTGTTGTCATGGTGGGTATGCGGCATGGCGCTGTCGTTACGTTCCGTAATGGCAGCGTTGCCGCCTGAGGTGCCATCGGTACTGGCTTCTCCACCCAGCCAGGCGATCAGTTGGTCTGTGGCTTCCGCCAGGGTCTGCGCCATCAGGATGAAGTCGGTTTCCAGACGTTGAATGGCATCGTCCCCATCATCGGCTTGTGAGGCTTCATCGATCAAGGCATCGGCAAAGCGCAGCGACTTGAGTGCCAGATCATCATGAAGCATCAGCGATACTCGGTCTTCGATGTCGATTGCCAGTCGCGTTGCCTGGCGGCCTCCCGAGAGCAGAGATAATATCTCTTCACTGTCGAGATCGACACGCCGTGCGCGTAGAACGCCCTCATCGTCGGATGATTGGAGTTCGAGCTGGTCTCCCAGACGTAGATCGGCAGGGCGACTGGCGGGGTCGTGCAGCCATTCGGTCATGGCACGGATCGGCAGTGTCTGCGTCGCAAGGGGCGTGACCTTGAGGCTACCCAGTGTCTGGCGCAGCAAGTCAAGGACTTCTTCGGCGCGCTTGGCACTACTGGCGTTGACACCGATCAGGGAGCGTTGCGTATCCCACCATAGATCCACGCGTTGCCGGCGTACGAAGGCTTGCGGCAATAACTCCTCGTAGACCTGTTCCTTGATGGCCTGTTTCTCCTTGCGCGGTAGTGGGGCGCCCTCCGCACGCTCGCGGTCGGCGGTACGCTCTTCGACTTCTTCGCGCACGATGCTGGCGGGCAGTAGCCGTTCCTGGCGTTGGGCCGAGAGTAGCCGATGTCCCTGCAGTTCATGCGCATAACGTGTGTCGGTACGCCCGCCTGGCGAGCACCAACCGATGCGGCGTGCATCATGGTTGCCCAGTGGCCGCGAAGCATGCTCGGCAAGGACGTCTTCGAGCGTTGCCAGCGGTATCACCGGAGCGTCATGCAGGCGATAAAGGTGCAAGTGCTTGAACCACATGGGCTGTCTCGATTGAAAAAGGAACGCATATTATGGCGAAAGCCACCGCTGGGTGCTAGGGCCGGTTGTTTTCGACGGTGGTAGCGGCTGCCTTTGCGGTTCAGTGAATGATATAATCCTGGTTTGCCGTTACGAGATGAGTGAACGCATCCTTGTAGCGCCGACCTGTCGCAGTGCAAAGGATTTGACGACCCATGGGTGACATCGCCAGAGAGATTCTGCCAGTCAATATCGAGGACGAGCTCAAGCAGTCGTATCTCGATTACGCCATGAGCGTGATTATCGGTCGGGCACTGCCCGATGTCCGTGACGGCTTGAAACCGGTGCATCGGCGAGTGCTTTTCGCCATGCATGAGCTCGGTAATGATTGGAATAAACCTTACAAGAAGTCCGCACGTGTCGTGGGTGATGTCATCGGTAAGTATCACCCGCATGGAGACAGCGCGGTCTATGACACCATCGTGCGCATGGCGCAGGACTTCTCGATGCGCCATGTGCTGGTCGATGGTCAAGGCAATTTCGGTTCCATCGATGGCGACAATGCGGCAGCGATGCGTTACACCGAGGTTCGCATGGCCAAGCTCTCGCATGAGCTGCTGGCCGATCTCGAGAAAGATACCGTCGACTGGGTCGACAACTATGATGGCACCGAGCGCATCCCCGAGGTGCTGCCGACCCGGATTCCCAATCTGCTGATCAATGGGTCGTCCGGCATTGCGGTCGGTATGGCGACGAATATCCCGCCGCACAACATGAGAGAGATCATCGAGGCCTGTCTTGCGTTGATCGACGATCATACGCTATCGGTCGATGATCTGATGGAGTACGTGCCGGGGCCGGATTTCCCCACCGGAGGCATCATCAATGGCCGGGCCGGTATCCTGGATGCCTACCGCACCGGTCGCGGGCGGATTTACGTCCGAGCGCGTCATACCATCGAGCATGACGAAAAGACCGGGCGCGACCATATCATCGTCGATGAGCTGCCATACCAGGTGAACAAGGCGCGGCTGATCGAGAAGATCGCCGAGCTCGTCAAGGACAAGCGCATCGATGGTATCGCGGAACTGCGTGACGAGTCGGACAAGGATGGCCTGCGCGTCGTGATCGAGGTCAAGCGCGGCGAATCGGGTGAAGTCGTGGTCAATAACCTGTTCGCCCAGACCCAGCTCCAGAACGTCTTCGGGATCAATATGGTTGCGCTCGACGAAGGGCAGCCGAAGACGCTCAATCTCAAGGACATGCTCGAGGCTTTCATCCGCCATCGGCGTGAAGTGGTCACTCGTCGTACCCTGTATGAATTGCGCAAGGCGCGGGAGCGAGGGCATATCCTCGAAGGTCTGGCCGTCGCGATTTCCAACATCGATGAAGTAATCGAGTTGATCAAGGCCTCGCCGTCGGCTGCCGAGGCCAAGGAGAAGCTGCTCGCCCGGAATTGGCAGCCAGGACAAGTGACCGACATGCTCGAGCGGGCCGGTGCCTATTCGTGCAAGCCAGAGGATCTGGACGTCGGTTACGGCCTCGACGAAGCTGGGAAGGAGTACCGACTGTCACCTGCCCAGGCGCAAGCCATTCTCGAACTCCGTCTGCATCGTTTGACCGGCCTGGAAACCGAAAAGCTGCTCAACGAATATCTCGGTATTCTCGAGAAGATCGCCGAACTCACGGACATCCTGGCATCCGCCGATCGTCTTCTCCAGGTCATCCGCGAAGAATTGGCAGCCGTTCGAGAGCAGTTCGGGGACCAGCGGCGCACCGTCATTCAGGCCAGTCACCTAGATCTGAGTATCGCAGATTTGATCGCTGAAGAGGATATGGTCGTCACCATCTCGCGCAGCGGTTATGCCAAGACACAGCCCTTGTCCGACTATCAGGCCCAGCGTCGCGGCGGTCGCGGCAAGTCGGCGACCAGCATGAAGGATGAAGACGTCATCGAGCATCTGCTGGTGGCATCGACACACGATACCGTGCTGCTGTTCTCCAATCGCGGCAAGGTCTACTGGCTCAAGGTCTATGAAATGCCCGCTGCCAGCCGTGGTTCGCGTGGCAAGCCGATGGTCAACTTGTTGCCGCTGGATGAGGACGAATCGATCTCGGCGATGCTACCGGTGCGCGAGTACCGTCAGGATAGCTACATCCTCTTTGCGACGGCGCGGGGTACCGTCAAACGTACCTCGCTCAATCAGTTCTCGCGTCCCCGTAGCGTCGGGTTGATTGCGATCGACCTGGAAGACGATGATCGTCTGGTGGGTGCCGCGATTACCTCCGGCACCGACCATGCCATGCTGCTCTCATCCAATGGCAAGGCAATCCGTTTCGATGAATCGCAGGTTCGAGCGATGGGCAGGACGGCGCGTGGCGTGCGGGGTATGCGCCTGCAGGGCGATGCCGAAGTCATCAGTCTGATCATCCCTAAATCGCGCAATATCGATGCCGAGGCGGACGCCGACGATGACATGAATGGCAATGCGGTCTCCGAGGCTGGGAATGGCGAGCAGGTCTATATCCTCACTGCCTCAGAAAATGGCTATGGCAAACGCACGCGGCTGGAAGAGTTTCCGCTCCGGGGCCGCGGTGGTCAGGGCGTGATCGCGATGCAGACCAGTGAACGCAATGGGGCTCTGGTAGCCGCCATGCAGGTGTATGCAAGTGATGAAATGATGCTCATCACCGATAGAGGAACCCTGGTCCGTACTCGGGTCGATGAAGTCTCGGTCACGTCACGTAATACCCAGGGCGTCATGTTGATCCGCCTTGGCAATGAAGAACGGTTGGTCAAGACCGTACGCATCGACGAACCCGAAGAGAGTGACGAAGACGCGGTGACAGTGGACGCGGATATCATCGAGAGTCGCGATGACGAAAGCGACGACGCATCGAAGGTGTAGGAGCGACTTCAGTCGAGATGGCGTCGTCAGGCGCCCGGTGGAGGTGACCAGAGCAGGGCTTGTCGCCCTGCATCGCGGTTGAAACCGCTTCCACCACACCGGTACTGGTTGTTGGTAGGAGCGACTTCAGTCGCGATGGCGTCGTCAGGCGCCCGGTGGAGGTGACCAGAGCAGGGCTTGTCGCCCTGCATCGCGGTTGAAACCGCTCCCACCACACCGGTATTGGTTGTTGGTAGGAGCGACTTCAGTCGCGATTGGCGCCATCAGGCGCCCGGTGGAGACCGCCAGGGCAGGATCAGGGGCGGATCATAACGCAACGACAAGAGGATCGGGATTCACACACATGACACGTCACTATAATTTCTGTGCCGGGCCGGCGGCATTACCGGAAGCCGTGCTCGAACGTGCTAAAGACGAGTTGCTTGACTACCAGGGACGCGGCCTGTCGGTCATGGAGATGAGCCACCGTAGTCCCGAGTTCGTGGCCATTGCCGAGCGTGCCGAGCAGGATCTTCGCGACCTGCTGGAAATACCGGCCAATTATCGTGTGCTGTTTCTGCAAGGTGGGGCGACGATGCAGTTCGCAATGGTGCCCTACAACCTGCTTGGCCTGGGGGGAACGCCCAACTATCTCTATACCGGCATCTGGGCCAAAAAAGCGATTGCCGAAGCGCAACACTTGGGAGGAGCCCATGTTGCCGCCTCCAGTGAATCGAACCGTTTGACCGCCGTTCCTCGGCCCGAGGATATCGAGCTCTCCAGCGATGCTGCCTACTTGCACTATACGGCTAACGAAACGATCGGTGGCCTGGCATTCGATTATGTGCCGGAACCGCGTTCTCTCGGTGACAGCAGTGTGCCGGTGGTCTGTGACATGTCATCGTCGATCCTCTCCGCGCCCATTGATGTTGCCGACTATGGCGTGATTTATGCGGGTGCACAGAAGAACATTGGACCGGCCGGATTGACAGTCGTCATCGTGCGGGATGATCTGCTCGATCGAGGCCGGGCGGACATGCCAAGCTTGTTCAATTACAAGACGCTGGCTGAAGCGGGTTCAATGGTGAATACGCCACCGACGTATGCGTGGTACCTGGCGGGTCTGGTCTTTCAATGGCTGAAGCATGATGTCGGTGGTCTCGCCAACATGGGGGCCATCAATCAGCGCAAGGCCAGCAAGCTATATTCAGCGATCGACAATAGCGGTCTTTATTCTAACCCGATCGTGCCTGGCAACCGTTCACGCATGAACGTTCCCTTCGTGCTTGCCGACGATCGCCTGAATCAGCCATTCCTTGATGAGGCGGAAGCAGCGGGATTATTGAATCTCAACGGCCATCGCAGCGTCGGCGGCATGCGTGCCAGCCTCTATAATGCCGTCCCCGAGGCGGCGGTCGATACGCTGATCGCATTCATGACGGACTTCGAGAAACGAAGGGGGTAATCCCTACGCGGAGTTAGATGCTATAAGCTGTGAGAAAGCCTTGTATTGGCAGTATCCCGGCTTACGGCTTTCAAGCATATTCAAAGCAGGGGAATAACGAATGACTGACACCCCCACCAAACTCGACGAACTTCGTCAGCGTATCGATCAACTGGATGACGATATTCTCGGTCTGATCAGCGAGCGCGCTAGTTGCGCCAAGCAGGTGGCCGATATCAAGACCCAGGACGATCCGGGAACCGTCTTTTATCGTCCCGAGCGTGAAGCCCAGGTATTGCGCCGTATCATGGCGCTCAACCAGGGGCCGCTGGACTCCGAGGAAATGGCTCGGTTGTTTCGGGAAATCATGTCCGCATGTCTGGCCTTGGAGCAACCGGTCAAGGTGGCGTACCTGGGGCCTGAAGGAACCTTTACGCAGCAAGCGGCACTCAAGCACTTCGGGCATAGTGCGGTCAGTATGCCGATGGCCGCAATCGATGACGTTTTCCGTGAAGTGGAGGCGGGGGCGGCGAACTATGGTGTCGTACCGGTCGAAAACTCTACGGAGGGAGTCGTCAACCATACGCTGGATTCCTTCATGGACTCCGCCATGCAGATCGGTGGTGAAGTCGTGCTGCGAATTCATCACCACTTGCTGGTCTCCGGCAATACGCTCAAGGACAAGGTGTCACGCATATACTCTCACCCTCAGTCCTTTGCACAATGCCGAAAATGGCTGGATGCGCATTACCCTCATGCCGAACGTGTGGCTGTCGCGTCCAATGCCGAGGCTGCCAAGTTGGTCAAGACCGAGTGGCATAGTGCCGCAATAGCCGGTGATATGGCTGCCAGGCTGTATGAACTGGAGAAGATTGCCGAGAAGATAGAGGATAGCCCGGATAACTCGACACGTTTCTTGATCATCGGCAATCACAGTGTCCCGGTTTCCGGCGAAGACAAGACCTCGATCGTGGTGGCAATGCGTAACCAGCCTGGCGCACTGCATGAGTTATTGGAGCCGTTTCATCGCCATCACATCGACCTGACACGTTTGGAAACGCGTCCGTCACGCACCGGTGTCTGGAATTATGTCTTCTTCATCGATTTCAAGGGGCATCGCGACGAACCGGAAGTCGCTGCCGTTCTGGAAGAAGTCAGGTTACGTGCGGCTGAACTCAAGGTGTTGGGTTCCTACCCGATGGGCGTACTGTGATCATGGGCGAACCCCGCATCCTGATCGTCGGACTTGGGTTGATAGGTGGGTCACTGGCGGCTGCACTCAAGCAAAACGGCTTCCAGGGCGAGATCCTCGCGTGTGACCGTGACAGAGAAGAAATCGAGCGTGGCATCGCCATGGGGATCATCGATCGTGGCGATACGGACCTTGAGCCCCTGCTGCCGGGGTGTTCGCTGGTCGTGTTGGCAGTGCCCGTCATGGCCATGGAGGCGGTGCTGAACCGCTTGGCCGTCTCATCGGATGAGCGAACCATCATTACCGATGTCGGCAGCACCAAGGGGGCGATCCGCGATGCCGCTATCCGGGCGTTTGGTGACTTGCCGAGTCGTTTCGTTCCCGGCCATCCGATCGCCGGTTCCGAAAAAACGGGCGTCGAGGCATCCGATGCCGAACTGTATCGTCATCATAAGGTCATCCTGACCCCGGATGATGATACGGACCCGGATGCGCTGCGCCGTGTTAGCGCTCTGTGGGTTTCCTGCGGCGCCGATGTCTTGACGATGGATATCGAGCACCACGACCAGGTATTGGCGCAAACCAGCCATCTGCCGCACCTACTGGCTTTTTCACTGGTCGATACACTGGCCCGGCAGGATGAGCGACTCGAAATTTTCCGCTATGCGGCGGGAGGATTTCGGGATTTTACGCGCATCGCCGGTAGCGATCCGGTAATGTGGCGGGATATTTTCATGGCCAATCGCGATGCCGTGCTTGCCGCCCTGGATGATTTCGAATCCGGAGTGGCGAGACTGCGTAACGCCGTGGTGGCCGGTGACGGTGATGCCATGCTGGCGACGTTCGATCGTGCCAGCCATGCGCGTCGCTATTTCGACACGCTCTTGAACCAGACGAGTTATCAAGCAGGTTATCAGACCATGGAACATAGTAAGCGTCGTTACCGGGTGGCGCCCGGGGGCAGTGCCTCTGGATGTATTCGGGTGCCCGGTGATAAATCGGTCTCGCACCGTTCGATCATGCTTGGCGCGTTGGCCGAGGGTATCACCGAGGTGACGGGGTTCCTCGAGGGCGAGGACAGCCTGGCCACGTTACAGGCATTTCGTGAGATGGGGGTGGCGATCGAAGGGCCGCACCAGGGGCGCGTGACGATCCACGGCGTAGGCATGCACGGTCTGCAGAAGCCGGCCGGACCTCTCTATGTAGGTAACGCCGGCACGGCGATGCGGTTGTTCGCCGGCTTGCTGGCAGGTCAGGCATTCGATACCGAGTTGACCGGCGATGTGTCGTTGACCAGACGCCCGATGGGGCGGGTGGCCGATCCGCTGCGTGAAATGGGCGCCGTGATCGAGACAGCCGAGGGGGGGCGTCCGCCGCTGATGATTCGTGGAGGGCAAGCACTGCAAGGTATCGACTACGACATGCCGATGGCCAGTGCTCAGGTGAAATCGTGCCTGTTGCTGGCCGGCATGTATGCACAGGGTGAAACTCGGGTACGGGAACCGGCACCGACCCGCGATCACACCGAGAGGATGCTCAATGGGTTCGGCTACCGCGTCGAGCGCGAAGGCGATACGGCCTGGCTCCAGGGTGGCGGCAAGCTACTGGCAGGGCCCATCGACGTTCCTTCGGATATCTCGTCGGCGGCGTTTTTCCTGGTTGCGGCCGCGATTACGCCTGGCGCTGACCTGACACTAGAGCATGTCGGCATCAACCCGACGCGCATTGGTGTCATCAATATCCTGCAAGCGATGGGGGCCGATCTCACGCTCGCCAATCAGCATGAAGTCGGCGGAGAGCCCGTCGCCGACATTCGCGTACGTTATGCGCCGCTTCAGGGAATCGAGATCCCTGCGGATCAAGTGCCGTTAGCCATCGATGAGTTTCCGGCCTTGTTCATTGCCGCCGCCAACGCCTCGGGCACGACACGGCTGCGTGGTGCCGAGGAACTACGCGTCAAGGAATCCGACCGAATCCAGGCCATGGCGGATGGGCTGACGGCTCTGGGGGTCGAGAATCGAGTGCATGATGACGGTATCGATATCGTTGGGCGAGCCGACGACACCGCCGACGATGGACCGCTTTATGGCGGTGGGCATGTCGATAGCCTCGGCGATCATCGTATCGCCATGGCGTTCACCGTGGCGGGATTGAGAGCCGCCGATGAGATTCTGGTCGAAGACTGTACCAATGTGGCGACCTCGTTTCCGGGCTTTCTCGATCTGGTGAAACGGCTTGGCATGCATGTCGTTGAGGAGGCGTCATGAGTGAAACGGCATCCCAACAGTCGATTCCGGTCGTGGCCATCGATGGGCCGGGAGGCGCAGGCAAGGGAACGATCAGTCGTTTGGTTGCGGAGCGTTTGGGGTGGCATCTGTTGGATTCGGGGGCACTATATCGTCTCACGGCGCTGGCGGCGTACAAGCGCGATACGTCAGTCGAGGATGCCGATTCGTTGTCCCGCATCGCGGCTGAGCTGGATGTCGCGTTTCTGGTCGAGGACGGTGCCCCGCGGATATTGCTCGAGGGGGACGACGTGACGACGGCGCTTCGATCGGAAACGGTGGGGAATCTGGCCTCATGCGTTGCCGCGCTACCACCGGTGCGTCAAGCACTGTTGCAACGGCAACGGGATTTTCGCACCTGGCCGGGTCTGGTCGCCGATGGTCGCGATATGGGGACCGTCGTGTTTCCCGATGCGCCACTGAAAGTGTTTCTGACGGCAAGCGCGGAAGAACGTGCCAACCGTCGTTACCTTCAGTTGCAGGAAGCCGGTGAAAATGCTAGTCTTCCGAGTCTTTTAAAAGAGATCCAGGAGCGTGATGCGCGAGATTGTCAGCGCAGTGTAGCCCCGCTTGAACCGGCAGGCGATGCCATCGAGCTGGATACCACGAACCTGACGATACCGGAAGTCGTGGATCAACTGACGGCCTATCTTGTCCAACGGGGCATGATGCCGAAAGGCTGATGAACGCTTGCGGAGGCTTCGGCAAGACGTCATGACGTGGTTGGGCACCCCTTTCATTGGAAGCAGAGAGCCCGGCCAGGTTGAACCAGCGCCAACGTCCCCGAAGAGTGTGAACTAGGCCCGTACTTGCTGGTGGTGCGGAGAGAAGGCGGTAAGCCGCTATCAACGTTGATCACGTAGGAACATCATGAGCGAAAGCTTTGCTGAGTTGTTTGAACAGTCGCTTCAGGACATCAACATGGAGCCGGGCGCCATTGTCATGGCGACCGTCGTCGACATCGAGGGTGACTGGATCACCGTCAATGCCGGATTGAAGTCCGAAGGTCAGATTCCCGCGGCCCAATTTCGCGACGAGAATGGTGAGTTGACCATTGGCGTCGGTGATGAAGTCAAGGTCGCCCTGGAAGCCGTCGAGGACGGTTTCGGAGAAACGCGCCTGTCGCGTGAAAAAGCCAAGCGTGCCGAGGCCTGGAAAGGGCTGGAAGCGGCCTTCGAGAAAGAAGAGATTGTCAAGGGCGTGATCAACGGCAAGGTCAAGGGCGGCTTTACTGTCGATGTCGACTCCATCCGTGCCTTCCTGCCTGGCTCTCTGGTCGATGTGCGTCCGGTTCGCGATACCGCGCACCTCGAGCACAAAGAACTGGATTTCAAGGTCATCAAGCTCGATCCGAAACGCAACAATGTGGTCGTATCTCGCCGTGCCGTTCTCGAGGCCGAGAATAGCGCCGAGCGTGAAGCTCTGCTCTCGACGTTGCAGGAAGGCCAGCAGATCAAGGGTATCGTCAAGAACCTCACCGATTACGGCGCCTTCGTCGATCTGGGGGGTGTCGATGGTCTCTTGCACATCACCGACATGGCATGGAAGCGTATCAAGCATCCGTCCGAGATCGTGTCCGTGGGTGACGAGATCAACGTCAAGGTACTCAAGTTCGATCGCGAACGTAATCGCGTTTCCCTGGGTCTCAAACAGCTCGGTGAAGATCCCTGGGTCAACATCAAGGGCCGTTATCCGGAAGGTACCCGTGTCAACGCCCAAGTGACGAACCTGACCGATTACGGCTGCTTTGCCGAGATCGAAGAAGGTGTCGAAGGGCTGGTCCACGTTTCCGAAATGGATTGGACCAACAAGAACATCCATCCGTCCAAGGTCGTTCAGATCGGCGATGACGTGGAAGTCATGGTGCTGGACATCGACGAGGAACGTCGTCGTATCTCGCTGGGTATCAAGCAGTGCACCACCAACCCGTGGGAAGACTTCAGCGCGCGTTACAACAAGGGTGACCGTGTTTCCGGTACGATCAAGTCGATCACTGACTTCGGTATCTTCATCGGCCTGGAAGGCGGTATCGATGGGTTGGTTCACTTGTCCGATATCTCCTGGACCGAGTCTGGCGAAGAAGCCGTTCGCGAGTTCAAGAAAGGTGATGAAGCCGAAGCCGTCATCCTCTCCATCGATCCGGAACGTGAGCGTATTTCGCTCGGCATCAAGCAGCTCGAAACCGATCCGGTATCCGAGTTCCTGGCTGTCAACGACAAGGGCGCCATCGTCACCGGTCGTGTTGTCGAGGTCGATGCCAAGGAAGCTCAGGTCGAGCTCGCTACGGATGTCATCGCTACTCTGAAAGCTTCCGAGATCAGCGCGGATCGGGTCGAGGACGCGCGTAACGCCTTGAACGAAGGCGATAGCGTCGAAGCTCGTATTATCAGTGTGGATCGCAAGAATCGTCAGATCAGCTTGTCCATCAAGGCCAAGGATCAGGATGAGACGCGCCGCAATATGAGCAAGTTGCGTGATCAGCAGGAAAGCGATAGCGATAGTCCCACCACCATCGGTGATCTGATCAAGCAGCAAATGGGGCAGGATTGATCGGCATTCGTCGATAGACAATCTGGCTCTGATAAAGCGCCGCCCCGATGTGGGCGGCGCTTTGCTTTTCTATACCGGTACCAGTTACTCGAATCAGTCGCCGTCGAACCATCCTTTCATGACGTCCGTGATACGGCGTAACTCTTCCGGTGTCGTTATATAGGCGGGCATGGTGTATAGCCAGTGCCCGAAAGGGCGAATCCATACACCTTGTTTACGGGCATATTCCTGAACGCCCTGTAGTACCGCCGGTTCACTGACTTCGATCGCCGCAGTGGCTCCCAACACTCGGACATCCCTGATGGCGGGGTGAGTGTGCCAATCGTCGGCTTCCAGAAGTTCTTGGCACAGTACAGCATTCAAGTCCGTGATCTTGCCCAGGTAGTCATCTTCCTCGAAGACCGCCAAGCTTTCCAATGCGACACGACAGGCCAGAGGGTTGCCCATGAAGGTCGGGCCATGCATGAAGGCATGATCATCGTCGTCGCTGAGAAACGCATCATAGACATCGCTGGTGGCGAGTGTCGCAGCATGACCGATGTATCCCCCCGTTAGTCCCTTGGAAAGCACCATGATATCCGGTGTCACTGCGGCATGATCGGCTGCAAACCTCTTCCCCGTTCGCCCGAAGCCGGTAGCGACTTCGTCGAATATCAGCAGTACATTGAATTCATCGCACAGTTCCCTGGCAGCTTGTACATAGAAGGGGGAGGTCATGTTGAGACCGCCGGCCGCTTGTAACAGTGGCTCCATCAACAATGCCGCAATTTCATGGTGATGTGCTTCGAGCATCGAACGTAACGCCTGGATATCGTGGGCGGCCTCTTCCCGAGTCGCCTCGAACGGTGCAGTAGGGGCGGGAGCGAAAAGGTGGCGTGGTAGAAAGCCGGCAAATAATGAATGCATGCCTTCTTCCGGGTCGCATACCGCCATGCAACCGCTAGTATCACCATGGTAGGCACGCATCAGGGATAGCATTCTGCGTTTCTCTGGTCGCCCTCGTTGGGCCTGATACTGGACGGCCATCTTCATGGCGACTTCCATGCCGACAGACCCACTATCGGAGAAGAAAACGTGATTGAGCCCATCGGGAGAGACATGAACAAGCGCTTCGGCAAGTCGTGTTGCTGGTTCATGTGTCAGCCCGCCCAACATGACATGGCAAAGCGTGTCGGCTTGCGACTGGATCGCTTTGATGAGACGCGGATGTCGGTAACCATGAATCATGCACCACCAGGAGCAAGTTGCATCGAGCAGGCGTTCACCCCCTTCCAGGATGAAATAGGGGCCATCACCTCCCGTTACCGTCGAAGGAGGAGGAGAGGTCTGCATTTGTGTGTAGGGGTGCCATAACGATGACATGTCGTTAACCTCTTTGTTAACTAATAATGATTAACAGGTTGACAGATTAACAGATATGCAGCTCACTCACTAGGCGATGTGCAGAGGTGTGGCATTCGGTAGAGCCCGCTCCCGGCCGTGCCGGCATAGCATGTATCAAAGAGATGGCCAGTCAACTGCATTGTCTGGACAATGGAAAATTGTTAACGGAATAGGTACGATTTTGATAAACTGGAAAAATGGTTTTATTGGCCTCTTGGCAAAGAGTCCATATAAGGTTAATAATAGTCACGCATCCCGTATATGAATATGAAAGGAAATAGCACTTATGTCATTACTTAGCACGTACCTCCAGCAAGAGCAGAAGTTAAAGGAACTGAACGAGCAGCTGGAGAAGTTGCAGAACGATCCGCGTCTCAAAGCCGAGCTCGAGTTCAAGGAAAAACTGGAAGCCTTGATGTCGGAGTTCAACAAGAGTGCGGCTGACGTTATTGAATTGCTCGATCCGCAGTCTACGGCTAAATCGGGTGGTAACAAGCCGGCGGCTAGCGGAGGCAGCGGTACGCGCCGCAAGCGCAAGCTGAAGATTTACAAGAATCCCAATACGGGCGAGGTCGTCGAAACCCGTGGTGGAAATCAGAAAACCTTGAAAGCCTGGAAAGATGAATACGGTCACGACACTGTCGAGTCATGGCTGGTTCGTGTCGAACAGTAATACGTTCGGGGTTGTGGTGTCTGTGTAGCATTCACCTTCTCGTGCTGATGCTGATCGCTTCCATCCGTGGGGGCGATCCTTGTATCCAGGCTATCGATCGACCAACGGGAGTCGCATCTCCAGCGTTTCCGTTCGTCGTTCGTCTTCGTCGAGGCCGCTCATGCCTGTCCAGCACAGATTGATGGGCAGCCCACTGATGCACTCTTCTCCTTCCAGTAAATTGGTTGCCAGGAGGTAAGTCAGAGCGTCCTGCCATTGCCCGGCATGCTGAATGCAGACCGAGGCATAGCGTGAGTAAGGCAATGAGAGCTTGCGAAAAGGCAAGGGAGGAGCGAACTCCTCGGCCGTGTTCGAATCAACCGCGATACCGAGGTCGGCGCGTTGTAGTTTCGCATTCAGTGGATGTCCGTGAATGACGGCAATGAAGGCATTGCCAAGCAACCGTTCGGGCAAGTTCGACAGGCACGTCCGCGATGGCCAACGTTGAGGTGAATCGCCGAGTCCCTGGTCGTCATACAATCGAGTGACGATCGTCTGCAATCCTTCCGAGCGATGTATGGTGACGTCGAACTCTTGTTTCTGCATTCGGAACCGAGTTTCCAAGGCATTCTGCTGTTCGTTACGGTATTGCCTTGGAGTGGTCTGAAAACGTTGAGTAAACGTGCGAGTGAAAGCGGAGTGGTTTTGATAGCCACAGAGTCGCGCAATACTCTGGATACTGCGTTGACTGAACGCCAATAGCATGGTTGCGTGTTCCAGTCTGAGCTTTTCTCGATACACTCGTGGTGAGACACCAAAGCAGTGTTTGAAATTACGTCTAACTTGTGAGGCGGAATATCCAAGTCGTTCCGCCAGTTCGTCAATTCCCTCCCGAGAACCCAGTCGCTCCTGGAGCCAGATCTCGGCACGCATCATGTCATTAAGCATTAGCAGGCCCTTACGTCATATCTCAGCAGGTGTTAACCGATTACACCTTTGAATTTCAGGGCGTGTTTTCATTGTAGTGATGCACCTGTAGCTCCCCTAATTACGGGTTGATACAGGCTAAGGCAAGTTTGGCTAGAACGAATGAGCGTTTAAGCACATTCTAGTGAGTCTTGCAGGGGAGAGAAAACAGAGGGAGAGGTCTGTATGGACCTCTCCCTTATGATTGCGGGCTCGTGTTTTAACCTAGCGCCTGCTCAATTCAAGCGCATCGTACAAGGAATGAAGGTCCGACCAGGTTGCTTCGGTATCGAGCTCGCGGAAGAAATCCGTACGCAGACCCAGTGCCTCGACGGCAGCAATATCGACCAGCAATGGAGCGCTGCTAAGAACGGGTTCCGGCTCGCCGTTAGCGCTATCCATGGCATAGCGAACACGGGCGTAATCGACCGGTGGCGTTTCTTTCTCGGACTCTTGCATGACCGCGTCGACAGCATCGACGGCATTGATGATCGGCTCGAAGGCGATACCGTCATCCTTCAGCAATGGATATGCCTGCACGTAGAGCATGTCGCCATCCCAACCCACCTTGAAAGGTTCATTGATGATGCGCACTGTCGTGTTGTTGGGCAGGTTGTTATACAGGTATTCGATATTTTCAGGGTACAACCGGATACAGCCACGGCTGACACGCATGCCAACACCATCGGGACGGTTGGTACCATGTAGCAGATAGCCCGGAATATCCAGCAGAATGGCGTGACGACCCAGTGGGTTATCCGGCCCCGGCGGTACGATCTCGGGGGGTGGATCACCACGCTCGGCGGCTTCGCGGCGCATGGATGCCGGTGGTGACCAGGACGGATCCTTGACCTTCATGGTCGTGCGGGTTTCACCCAGCGGTGTGGAAAAGCCTTCGCGTCCGACGCTG
Source organism: Aidingimonas lacisalsi (assembly GCF_008079445.1). Taxonomy (GTDB): domain Bacteria; phylum Pseudomonadota; class Gammaproteobacteria; order Pseudomonadales; family Halomonadaceae; genus Aidingimonas; species Aidingimonas lacisalsi. Next base: position 113,682 of record NZ_VRYH01000007.1, read on the forward strand.
ATCGGGTAGGTCTGGACAACCGGGGTTTCTCCCTCAGCGACGTCGGGATAGTAATACAATCGCAGTTCAGACAGATTGACGACGACCCCGTCTCGTGGCCCCGGGGGCAGAATGAATTTCTGCGGCAGAACTACCTCGGCGCCTTCGCCGGGATACCACATGCTGAGGTCGGGGTTGGCTCGCCGCATTTCCTCATAACCGAGCCCATGTTGGCGTCCGATATCGATCAGGGTATCTTCCTCGTCGGCAATTACCGTCTTGATCTCTCCCACGACGTCGCCATCCTCGGGGATCGGATAGACAAGTCGAGTACTGCTCTCTTCCTGCTCGGGAACATCGTCTGGCCGGCTGGCCTTTTCTTCCTCCTGGGCCCAGGCTGCCATGGGCGACGATGCCACCAGGGCCGTGATCAACAAAGCACCAGTAAGACCGGGCAGAGAGAACCGGCCTGGCATTCGTTGCCTGAGTCGTGGCATGAACTATCCCTTTCTCGGTGTGTGTTGATACGGAGTATATCGAATTTGTAGCCGTTGTGCTGCCATTGGCCCTAGAGAGGGGACCTTCAGTCAGGCCCTCAGAACTTTGCACTGTCGGTATGGTAGGAACGTGCTTTCGTTGTTGGTGAGAGTTATGTCGTTACGGGAAGCGTTTATGAATTGATCGTCCAATCATTTAATGTCTTGCCATCCAGGGGATGGTCAATTTTATTCCTGATTGGGTTTCCAGTTGCAACGTCGGGTAGATTATTATTATAGGGTTTCCGATAATGCCGTCACCTTGTTCAAGCAGCCAATTTGAGTGACAAGGATCTGGAAAGCCATAGTCGTGATGCCCGGGTGGGCGTGCGCATTACATGGCAGCTCAACGGATGATGGAATGCAGACATCTTGTAGCGGCGGTCAAGCCGCCGCTGTCTTGACGTTCAGGCGTTCCAGCAAGTCCTCGGCGGTTTGAAAACGCGCTTCGTGGCTCTCCATGTCACCCTCGAAACGCAGCGTATCGGCGCCATCCAGGCGGTAATGTACCGGATCCTTCTGAATCATCCCGACCAGCGTCATGGGGTCGACGCTCGTGCTACCGGAAAAGCTCACCCTGCCATGCTCTGGCCCGGCTTCCAGGCGTGATATGCCCAGGCGTTCCGCGCGCTGACGCAGGCGTGTCAGACGCATCAGGTTCTTGACCGGTTCCGGCAACAGGCCATAGCGGTCGACCAGCTCGACCTGCAGTTCCTTGAGCTCGGCTTCATCGTCGGCGCTGGCAATGCGCTTGTACATGACCAGACGTTGCTGAACGTCGTGCAGGTAATCGTCGGGAATCAGTGCGGGCACATTGAGGCTGATCTCGACCCCCTCGTCCAGTGGCGCTTCGATGTTGGGGGTCTTGCCGTCACGGATCGCTTTGACGGCACGCTCGAGCATCTGCATATACAGGCTGTAACCAATGGTTTCCATTTGCCCGCTCTGCTCATCGCCCAGCAATTCCCCGGCACCGCGAATCTCCATATCATGGCTGGCCAGCGTGAAGCCGGCGCCGAGATCCTCGGATTGGCTGATCGCCTCGAGACGCTTGGTGGCGTCCTTGGTCATGGCTTTGGGCGGCGGTGTCAGCAGATAGGCATAGGCCTGGTGGTGGCTACGACCGACACGGCCACGCAACTGGTGCAGTTGGGCGAGCCCGAACTTGTCGGCCCGTTCGATGACGATGGTATTGGCGGTCGGTACGTCGATCCCGGTCTCGATGATCGTCGAACATACCAGCACGTTGAACCGCTTGTGATAGAAATCCGACATCACGCGTTCCAACGAACGTTCCGGCAGTTGCCCATGGGCCACGCCGACACGCGCTTCGGGCACCAGTTCACGGACCTGCTCGGCGGTGGTCTCGATGGTTTTCACTTCGTTGTGAAGCACATACACCTGGCCGCCACGCAGTATCTCGCGCAGGATGGCTTCCTTGATGACGGATTCGTCGCGCTGCTGAACGAACGTCTTGACCGACAGGCGCCGGGCCGGTGGCGTGGCAATGATCGATAGATCACGTATGCCGTTCATTGCCATATTCAAGGTGCGGGGAATCGGTGTGGCAGTGAGGGTCAGTATATCGACCTCTGCGCGCAGGCTTTTGAGTTTTTCTTTCTGGGAAACCCCGAAACGGTGTTCTTCGTCGATCACCAGCAAGCCCATGTTGGGAAACTGCATGCTCTTGGACAGCAGTTTGTGGGTACCGATCACGATATCGGCGCGCCCGTCGCGAATACGCTCCAGGGTCGCTTGCTGATTCTTCCCGCCGGTAAAGCGAGAGATCAACTCAATCTGGACGGCGGTATCGGCGAAGCGGTCGCGGAAATTGTCATAGTGCTGCTGTGCGAGCAGGGTGGTGGGTACCAATACCACGACTTGGCGTCCGGAGTGCACGGCCAGAAAGGCAGCTCGCATGGCAACTTCGGTCTTGCCGAAGCCGACATCGCCGCAAACCACCCGATCCATGGGCTGAGGAGCCGTCATGTCATTGATGACGGCGTGAATGGCCGCACGCTGGTCGGGAGTCTCCTCGAAAGGAAAACTGCCGGCGAAGCGGGCATACTCGTCGCCCGGCGGGTCGCAGCTGTACCCCTGCCTGGCCTCACGCCGCGCATAGACATCGAGCAATTCCGCTGCCGTGTCCCGCACCTTTTCGGCCGCCTTCTTCTTGGCCTTGTCCCAGGTATCCGAGCCGAGTCTGTGCAGCGGAGCGAGTTCATCGGAGGCGCCGGCATAACGTGAGATCAGATGCAGGCTGTCGACGGGGACGTAAAGACGCGCGCCGTCGGCATATTCCAGCGTCACGAACTCGGCGGCCTGGCCGCCGGCCTCCAAGGCTTCCAAGCCGATATAGCGGCCAACACCGTGGGTCTGATGGACGACCGGGGCGCCCGGCTTGAGCTCCGATAGATGCCGGATGGCCAACTCATTGTCATCAGTGGCTTTCTCACGGCGCCGGCTTTGCCGGACCACGTCACCGAAAAGCTCCGTCTCGGTGATCACCGTCAGTTCGGGCTCATCAAGGGTCAGCCCGGTATCCAGCTCACCTTCGGTAATCGCCTTGGACAGGTCCCGGTTCAGGAAATCGTGCCAGTCATCGGCATGGGGCAACTCCAGGTGGAGTGGTGCGAGCGTCTCTTCGAGAGCTTCTCGCCGCCCTCTGGATTCGGCAACGAACAGGACGCGACGCTGTGTCGCTGCGTTCAGGAAGCGTTCCAAAGCCGCCAATGGGCGCTGGGCACGGCTATTGAGCGCGACTGACGGCGGTGGTGCCGTGAGCGAGGCATGCGCATGAGGATGTTCTTCGTCGTCGACCAATTCGACGCGTGGGCGGCTCTTGATGGCGGCAAAGATTTCCGGCACCGGAACGAATGCCTTGCTTGGCGGCAGCAAGGGGCGTGTCGGATCGACCCCCAGGTTCTCATAACGGCTCTGGATGGCAGACCAGTGATGCTCGGCGGCGTCATGGACGCCTGGTAACAAGGCGACACGGGTGGTATCGGCAAGGTGATCGAAGAGGGTGGCAGTCTCCTCGAAGAACAAGGGCAGATACTGTTCCAGGCCGGGCGAGGGAATGCCCTTGAGTGCATCGACATACAATGGGCATTGGCGCGGATCGACGTCGAACAGCGTCTCGAATCCTTCGCGGAAACAGGCGATGGCCGAGCGTGACAGCGAATACTCATGGGCGGGCAGCAGCTCCACCGATTCGACCTTGTCGTGACTACGTTGGGTATCCGGGTCGAAGTGACGGAGTGTATCGATTTCATCATCGAACAAGTCGATGCGTAAGGGTTGCTCCGTACCCATGGGGTAGAGATCGATCAAGGCGCCGCGCAGTGCATACTCCCCCGGTTCATAAACGGTTTCCACGGCACGGTAGCCCGCGCGGGACAACGTTTCCCGGAAGTGCTCCCGGTCCAGCTTGGTACCGATCTCCAGCGTCATGACGCGCCCAGCGATATAATCCACCGGCGACAGGCGCTGCATCAATGTATTGATGGGAACCAGGACGATGCCGTGACGGGCATCCTGGAGTCGCCGCAACGTTTTGAGTCGGGCGGACACGATGTCCTGGTGCGGCGAAAAGCTATCGTAGGGAAGCGTCTCCCAGTCCGGAAATGGCATGACCGGTACCTGGGCGAAAAAGTCCAGTTCACTTTCCAGGCGTTGGGCCGCTGCCGTATCCGACGTGACGACCAGTAATGGCGCATCGTCGGCCAGACGGGACAGCGCCAGTGCTGTTGCACTACCTTCCGGGGCGTGCCAGTAGAGAGTGTCGCGAATCCCCGTTGGCTGCGGTGGGGCGAGTGGCGAAAATTCTGGCATTGTGTCGAATCGTGTCGCTGACTTGGTTACGGGATCGGTGATGATACCAGCCTCATTGGAAACGTGTAGTCAACCCTCGATTTCTGTAATACCCCTACAGCGAGTGCGACCATCCTTCGATTGCGGCGGTGCAATGTCACCCAGATAATAACGAGTCATTATACATGGGTACGTCAGCGTGCCCGATCAACCACGCGAATCACTCCGTCGACGAAAGAGAGGCCCACGTGAGTCAGCAAAAGCTCGAGAGCGTTTTCGAAGAATGGCAGAGCAACGAAGTTCTGGCCGAAGAGATGATCCCTCTGCTGGGACGACTCTATCGCCAGTACAACATCGTGACATCGCTGTTTGGCCGCTCACTGATCAATCAGTCGGTGATTCGCATCCTGAAGGATCATCGTTTCGTCAAGAAGGTCGAGGGCACGGAACTCAGTGTTCGCGATACCTTTCCCCTGGTCAAGGCGATGGCCGAACTCGATCTGGGGCCTGCGCATGTGGATGTGGGCAAACTGGCAGTGGCCTTCAAGCAAGAGGGAAGCGGCGATGCCAAGGCATTCATCGAACGCGAGCTGGCTGCAATCGTCGGCAAGCACGATGCCCAGATGGGTAACGGCAAACCCAAGGATGTGGTCCTCTATGGGTTTGGTCGTATCGGTCGTATTCTGGCGCGCATCCTGATCGAGAAAGCCGGCGGGGGAAATCTACTGCGCCTGCGCGCCATCGTGGTACGGGGACGGGGGGATCTGGCCAAGGACCTCGAGAAGCGGGCCAGTCTCTTGCGTCGTGATTCCGTGCACGGTCCGTTCGCCGGCTCCATTGCCGTGGATAGCGATAATAGTGCCCTGATTGCCAATGGCAATTACATCAAGGTCATCTATGCCGACTCTCCGCGTGACGTGGATTACACGCAGTATGACATCCACGATGCCATTGTGGTCGACAACACCGGCCTATGGCGCGACGAGGAGGGCTTGGGGCAGCACCTGGCGTGCAACGGCGCCTCCAAGGCCTTTCTGACGGCCCCGGGTAAAGGCAGCATTCCCAACATCGTCTATGGCATCAATCACGGTGATATCAGTAGCGACGACCGTATCGTGTCGGCGGCATCGTGCACGACCAATGCCATCGTGCCCGTGCTCAAGGCCGTCAATGACCACTTTGGCATCGAACACGGCCATGTCGAAACCGTACATGCCTATACCAACGATCAGAACCTGATCGATAATTATCATAAGGCGGAGCGTCGCGGCCGCAGTGCCCCGTTGAACATGGTTCTGACCGAAACGGGAGCGGCCAAGGCCGTGGCCAAGGCGCTTCCGGAACTGGACGGTAAGCTGACCGGCAATGCCATCCGTGTGCCGACACCTAATGTGTCGATGGCGATACTCAACCTTCGACTGCACTCAGAGGTCGACAAGGATAGCCTGAATGACTATCTGCGCCGCATGGCCATCCATTCGCCGATGCAGAAGCAGATCGACTATGTCGATTCTCCTGAAGTCGTTTCCTCCGATTTCGTCGGTAATCGCCATGCCGGAATCGTCGATGCAAAAGCCACTATCGCCGATGGCAAGAGCGTGGTGCTCTATGTCTGGTATGACAACGAATACGGCTACAGTTGCCAGGTCGTGCGTGGGTTGCAGCACATGTCCAACGTCAGTTTCCTGGCCTTTCCCGAAGACCGCGACTGATCTTCTCTGAATGCGTTGCGGGTGTGACGACACCCGCAGCCATCCGGATTTATCCCTGCTTACCGTGTGGCCTTTCCGGCCTTATCTCTTTATAATGCTCAGGATTTTTGGTGGCGGTTCGTGTATCCTCGGGCCGTAACGACAACCTTCTGATACGAAAAATTCGAACACCGTGACGTCCGACTGGGCCGGCTGTCTTGGTGCCTGCTCGTCTGTGCGTTCACCGAACCCCTTTCCTGGTATATATCAGATCCACAACTGGGCGAGACTATGATCGAAGTCAAAAAAGGCCTGGATCTCCCTATCGCGGGGGCGCCCGACCAGCGTATAGAGGATGCGCGGCCGGTTCGCTACGTGGCTGTCCTGGGCACCGACTATGTCGGCATGAAGCCGACCATGGAGGTACGGGAGGGAGACACCGTCAAGCTGGGCCAACTGCTCTTTACCGACAAGAAGATTCAAGGAGTGCGCTTCACCGCGCCCGCGGCCGGCAAGGTCGTGGCGATCAACCGAGGCGAAAAGCGTCGCTTGTTGTCGGTGGTCATCGAGGTGGCGGAGCAGGAAGAGGCCGAGACCTTCACGGCTCATGGCGCCGATAACATCGACGAGCTGGAGCGCCAGACAGTGGTCGACCAGCTCGTCGAGTCCGGACTATGGACCGCCTTGCGCGCACGGCCCTATTCGCGCACGCCAGCGCTTGATTCAGAGCCCGAGAACATTTTCGTCACGGCAATCGACACCCATCCGCTATGTTCCGACCCTGCCTTGATCATCAATGAGCAGCCGCAGGCGTTCGAGCAGGGGCTCAAGGTATTGTCGCGGTTGACGCAAGGGAAGGTGTTCCTGTGTCAATCTCCGAATGCCACTCTGCCGGGCAGTGATGTTCAGGACGTTCAGGTAGAAACATTCAGCGGTCCGCATCCGGCCGGACTGGTGGGCACACACATTCATCATCTCTCACCGGTGGCGTTGCACAAGCAGGTCTGGCATATCGGTTATCAGGATGTGATCGCGGTCGGCAAACTGTTCGTTGAAGGGCGTCTCGATACGGAGCGGGTGATTGCCGTCGGCGGTCCGCGTGCCGAGAATCCACGCTTGCTGCGCACCCGAACGGGCGCCAGTATCGATGAATTGCTGCAAGGCGAGGTCGTGAATCCGGATGACACGCGGATCATCTCCGGTTCGGTGTTTTCCGGTGTCACTGCCGAAGGCAGCCTGCGTTATCTGGGACGTTTCCACAACCAGGTCAGTTTGCTCGAGGAGGGCAACAAACGCGCCTTCATGGGGTGGTTGTCTCCCGGGTTCAAACGCCACTCCGTAATGGGCATCTATGTGTCCAAGTTTCTGGGATTGTCCAATTACGCACCGGATACGTCGACCAATGGGTCCGAGCGAGCCATGGTGCCGGTGGGCAATTACGAAGCCGTCATGCCACTGGATATCCTGCCGACGCAGCTATTGCGTTCGCTGATCGTCGGCGATATCGAAACGGCGATGCAGCTTGGTTGTCTGGAGCTGGATGAAGAGGACCTGGCGCTGTGCACCTATGTGTGTCCGGGCAAGTATGAATACGGTCCCATCTTGCGCGATAACCTCACCACGATCGAGAAAGAGGCCTGATGATGGGGATCCGACAGACACTCGACAATCTAGAGCCCCATTTTCACAAAGGGGGCAAGTACGAGAAGTTCTATCCGCTCTATGAAGCCGTCGATACGATCTTCTATTCGCCACCCGATGTCACCAAGACCACCGCTCATGTGCGTGATGGCGTTGATCTGAAGCGCATCATGATCACGGTATGGGCGTGTACGTTTCCCGCCATGTTCTTCGGCATGTGGAACGCCGGCTGGTTGGCCAATACCGCCATCGCCAATGGCTACGAGTCGATGGATGGATGGCGTGAAGCGATCCTGATGCTGCTTGCGGGCGGTCATGACGCGGGCAGCATCTGGTCGAACTTCGTGCTTGGGGCCACCTATTTCCTGCCCATCTACCTGGTGACGTTTGTCGTCGGTGGTTTCTGGGAAGTGTTGTTCGCTGTCAAGCGTGGTCACGAGGTCAACGAAGGGTTCTTCGTGACGTCGGTACTCTACGCGTTGATTCTTCCTGCCACGACACCGCTATGGCAGGTGGCGCTGGGTATTACCTTCGGTGTAGTGATCGGTAAGGAAATCTTTGGAGGCACGGGCAAGAACTTCCTCAACCCGGCCTTGACGGGAAGGGCGTTTCTTTACTTTGCTTATCCTGCACAGCTTTCCGGGGATTCCATCTGGGTTGCGGCGGATGGCTATACGGGAGCCACACCACTATCGATCGCTTTCCAGAATGGTATGGCTGATTTGAGCAGCCAGTACAGTTGGTGGGATGCGTTCCTCGGGTTCATTCCGGGTTCCTTGGGTGAAACATCGACACTGGCCATTCTGATCGGCATGCTGGTGCTGGTGTGGACCAAGATTGCATCGTGGCGAATCATCCTGGGTGTATTCATTGGCATGGTAGCCACCAGCTTACTGTTCAATCTGGCTGGATCCGACTCGAATCCGATGTTTGCCATGCCGTGGTACTGGCATCTGGTCGTTGGAGGCTTCGCGTTTGGCATGGTCTTCATGGCCACGGATCCCGTGTCGGCATCGATGACCAATCCCGGCCGCTTGATCTTCGGCATATTGATTGGTGCCATGACGGTCATGATTCGTGTGGCCAACCCGGCTTTCCCGGAAGGGATCATGCTCGCGATTCTCTTCGCCAATCTGTTTGCCCCGCTGATTGATCACTATTTCGTGCAGGCCAATATCAAGCGCCGTGAACAGCGTACCGGCGCCGTGGCCGAGGAGACTGCCTGATGGCCAGTAACAACTCGATCAAGCAAACGTTGATCGTCGCCTTCGCGCTCTGCATCGTCTGCTCGGTGATCGTCTCCACCGCTGCCGTGGCACTACGCCCCCAGCAGCAGGCCAATCAGGAGAACGATCGTCGCAGCAACATTCTGGAAGTTGCCAACCTGCTCGAACCGGGTGTGCCGGTCGACGAACAGTTCGAGCAGGTCACTCCTCGTGTGGTGGAGCTGAGTACGGGCGAGTACTCCGAAGAGCGCGAACCGCAAAAGTTCAGCCCCTACGAATCGGCGCGTGATCCCGCGCAGTCCCGTACGCTGTCCGGGGAAAAAGACATCGCCGGACTGTCACGTCAGGAGGAGTACTCGATCGTCTACCTGGTGGGCGATGAAGAGGACCCCGAACAGATCGTGGTCCCGGTGCGTGGCCAAGGACTTTGGGGATTGATGCGAGGCTTCTTGGCACTTGAAGGTGATGGCAATACCATTGTGGGTATCACGTTCTATTCGCATAGCGAGACCCCGGGACTGGGTGGTGAAGTCGACAACCCTCGCTGGAAAGCCAAGTGGGAGGGCAAAAAGGCGTACGATGACATCGAAGACGACGGTATGCCCGATATCGAACTGGTGAAAGGTGGTGCCAGTAGCGAGACCGAAGTCGACGCACTGTCGGGTGCGACTTTGACCAGTAACGGCGTCACCAATCTGGTGCAATTCTGGCTTGGCGAGGATGGCTTCGGCCCTTACCTCGACAGGTTCCGTGATTCGTCGGAAGGAGCGTAATCATGTCAGCCGCAACTCCCAAAGGCGTTCTGTTAACGCCGATCTTCCAGAACAATCCCATCGCCCTGCAGATCCTGGGGATCTGTTCGGCGCTGGCGGTGACCAGCAGCATGAGCGTGTCGCTGGTCATGGCACTGGCGGTCATCGCGGTAACGGCCTTTTCCAACCTGTTCGTCTCGTTGATCCGCAAACACATCCCCTCGTCTATCCGCATTATCGTGCAGATGACGATCATTGCGTCGCTGGTCATCGTAGTTGATCAGGTACTCAAGGCCTACGCCTACGAAATGTCCAAGCAGTTGTCGGTATTCGTCGGGTTGATCATTACCAACTGCATCGTCATGGGACGTGCCGAAGGGTTTGCCATGCAGAATGGCCCGGTGCTGTCGTTCCTCGACGGTATCGGCAATGGCCTCGGCTACGGCATGGTCCTGATGGTCGTCGGTTTCTTCCGTGAACTGCTGGGCTCCGGCAGCGTGTTCGGTTTCACGGTGCTGGCACCTGTGCAGGATGGTGGTTGGTATGTACCCAATGGCTTGATGCTGCTGCCGCCGTCGGCCTTCTTCGTGATCGGTCTGATGATCTGGGTGATCCGTGCGTTCCATCCGGAGCAGGTCGAAGAGAACCAGTTCGAGATGAAGGAAAACACTCAGCCGAAGGAGGCCGTGTAAATGTTTGAACATTACCTGAGCCTGTTCATTGCGGCGGTGTTCGTCGAAAACATGGCGCTCGCGTTCTTCCTGGGCATGTGTACCTTCCTGGCCGTATCCAAGAAGATTTCCTCGGCCATTGGTCTGGGCATTGCCGTGATCGTGGTGTTGACCATCACTGTGCCGGTCAACAATCTGATCCTGACGTACTTGCTGGAAGAAGGCGCGCTTACCTGGACGGGGCTGCAAGGTGCCGAGAATATCGACCTCTCATTCCTGGGACTGTTGAGCTATATCGGTGTTATCGCCGCACTCGTACAGATTCTCGAGATGTTTCTCGATAAATACGTTCCGGCGCTCTATAACGCCCTGGGTGTCTTCCTGCCGCTGATTACCGTGAACTGTGCGATCCTCGGCGGAACCCTGTTCATGGTCGAGCGCAACTACGAGTTCGGTGAGTCCGTGATCTATGGCTTTGGTGCCGGATTCGGTTGGGCATTGGCCATTGCTGCGTTGGCAGGTATTCGTGAAAAGCTCAAGTACAGTGATGTGCCGGCAGGTCTGCAGGGCTTGGGCGTCACCTTTATCACCGTAGGGTTGATGTCACTGGGCTTCATGTCCTTTTCCGGCGTGCAGCTATAAGGCTTCACGATGCGTAGGCTTCAAGAATTAGGAACCCGACATGGTTGATACGACTGTCATCTTGCTCGGTGTAGGCATGTTCACGCTGGTGGTGTTAGCACTGGTGTTGATCATCCTCACTGCGCGCAGCCGCTTGGTCAGTAGCGGTGATGTATCCATCGAGATCAATAACGATCCCGACAGTACGATTCAGACGCAGGCCGGCGGCAAGTTACTGCAAACGTTGGCTGCCAACGGCATCTTCCTGTCATCTGCCTGTGGCGGTGGCGGCTCATGCGCACAATGCAAATGCCGTGTGGCAGAAGGGGGAGGCGCGATTCTGCCGACCGAAGAATCGGCCTTTACTCTGCGTGAGAAGAAAGAAGGTTGGCGGCTGTCCTGCCAGGTGCCCGTCAAGCAGGACATGAAGATCGAAGTGCCCGAAGAGGTGTTCGGCGTCAAGAAGTGGGAGTGCGAAGTCATCAGCAATCCCAACGTCGCTACCTTTATCAAGGAGCTCAACCTGCGTTTGCCCGAGGGCGAGAACGTTGATTTCCGTGCCGGCGGTTATGTCCAGTTGGTGGCTCCGCCTTATGATGTCAAATTCTCCGATTTCGAGGTCGAAGAGGAATATCGCGAGGATTGGGAGAAATTCAATCTATTCGATGTCTCCCACAAGAGCGATGAGGAAGTCATCAGGGCGTATTCGATGGCCAACTACCCGGAAGAAAAGGGGATCCTCAAGTTCAATATCCGTATCGCGACGCCGCCTCCGGGAACTGGTCATCCACCCGGCTTGATGTCCACCTACTGCTTCAGCCTGAAACCGGGCGACAAGGTGACGGTGATGGGGCCGTTTGGCGAGTTCTTCGCCAAGGAAACCGATGCGGAGATGGTGTTCATCGGCGGTGGTGCCGGTATGGCGCCCATGCGTAGCCATATCTTCGACCAGCTCAAGCGGCTCGAGACCAAGCGCAAGATTTCATTCTGGTACGGTGCGCGTAGCTGGCGCGAAACCTTCTATAACGAAGAGTTCGACCAGCTTGCCGAAGAGAACGACAACTTCGAATGGCATCTGGCCTTGTCCGATCCATTGCCGGATGACAACTGGGACGGTCCGACAGGCTTCATTCACAATGTGCTTTACGACATGTACCTGAAGGATCATCCGGCACCCGAGGATTGTGAATACTATATGTGCGGGCCGCCGATGATGAATGCGTCGGTGATCAAGATGCTCATCGATATGGGGGTCGAGCCCGAGAACATTGCCTTGGACGACTTTGGTGGTTGATGCCACCCAGCATAAGGGCCGACCTTGGGGTCGGCCCTTATCGTTGGCAGCCCGCCAAGTCAAACGTTGCCGTGTTTTGCTTGTCTCAGGAAGGAAGAACCTGTCATATGGCGACAGGCAAGCGAGCCATGAGGAGGTCGTATGACGACTTGGTTACTGGTGTTGGGATTCATGCTATTGCTGATGGCAGTCATGGCCATCGGCGTGATCATGGGGCGCAAGCCTATTGCCGGCTCTTGTGGGGGGCTCAACCAGATCGGTATGAAAGAGGGCTGCGAAGTCTGCGGCGGTAACGACAAGGTCTGTGAAGAAGAGAGCCGTAAGCGTGGAAGCAGCGCTCGCCGCATGAGCGATGAAAATCGTGGCACCGATCTAGGGTATGACGCGACACGTCGTTGATGCCGTCTCATGAGGCTGTCGTGGCCGTGTCTTTCTCTTGCGCGGTAATGTCGAGATTCCTTGAACGAGTCAAGGAAAGGGTGGGGTATGTTCGAAAATCCAGTCGGCGTATAACCGATACGAGGGATCAGAAGGGAGTAACGAGAGCAGATGGCAGTCCATAATTACGATGTGGTGGTGATCGGTACAGGCCCCGCCGGTGAGAGTGCGGCTATCAATGCCGCCAAGCATGGCAAACGAGTTGCCATCATCGAGAAACAGCAGGCTGTGGGAGGCAATTGTACTCATTGGGGAACGATTCCCTCCAAGGCGCTTCGTCATCAGGTCAAGCAGATCATGCAGTTCAACACCAACCGCATGTTCCGCGATATCGGCGAGCCACGCTGGTTTTCCTTCCCCCGCGTACTGGACCGTTCTCGCGTCACCATCGACCAGCAGGTCGAAATGCGTACCCGTTTCTATGCGAGAAACCGGATCGAGGTATTCTTCGGTACGGCGCGATTCCGGGATGAGCATACCGTGATCGTCAGGGACAATCACGAAGGTGTCGAAGAGATCAATGCCCAGAAGTTCGTCATCGCCACGGGTTCGCGCCCCTATCGTCCGCCGGACATCGACTTTCGCCACCCTCGTATCTACTGTTCGGATACCATCCTCGGCCTGTCGCATACTCCACGTACCCTGGCCATCTTCGGTGCCGGTGTCATTGGCAGCGAATATGCATCGATCTTTTCCGGATTGGGCGTCAAGGTCGACCTGATCGATTCGCGTGACAGGCTGTTGTCGTTCCTCGATGACGAAATCAGTGATGCCCTGTCCTACCATCTTCGTCAGAATGGTGTGCTGATCCGACACCAGGAAGACTACGAGAGCGTCGAACCGGATGATTCCGGTGTCGTCGTCTATTTGAAGTCGGGCAAGCGCGTGCGTGCGGATGCGTTCCTGTGGGCCAATGGACGTACCGGCAATACCGATAATCTGGGGCTGGAAACGATTGGTCTGGAACCCAATGGACGCGGTCAACTGCAAGTCGATGAGCACTACCGTACGGCCATTCCCCATATCTACGCCGTGGGGGATGTCATCGGGTGGCCGAGTCTGGCGAGTGCCGCTTACGACCAGGGCAAGAATGCCAGCGATGATCTGCTCGATGAGGACTTCCGTGTCGTCGATGATGTCCCGACGGGAATTTACACCATTCCGGAAATCAGTTCGGTCGGCAAGAACGAACGAGAACTGACTGAAGCCAAGGTGCCTTATGAAGTGGCTCAGGCATTCTTCAAGGACACCGCCCGTGCGCAGATTACCGGCGATACCGTCGGGATGCTCAAGATCCTTTTCCACCGCGATACGCTACAGATTCTGGGAATTCACTGCTTCGGCGACCAAGCGTCCGAAATCGTGCATATCGGACAAGCGATCATGCAGCAGGAAGGGGAAGCCAACACTCTCAAGTACTTCATCAACACGACCTTCAACTACCCGACCATGGCCGAAGCCTACCGTGTCGCGGCTCAGAATGGCCTGAATCGGTTGTTTTGAGTCGATACCGTGCAGTGTGCTGAAGCGTGAAGGGGGAAGGTTGGCGACTACGCGCTACGCTTCTCCCTTCGTCACCTCTTGTATCGATACACCCTCAGGCTGGGCAGGAATACCTCGTCTTCGAGCCGCTCGTCACTGCGTTTGGCACGGGTACGCTGTTCTCTGGGGGTCGGCGGCGGAGTGTTATGATCGGGCAATCGTCCATCGTCGCTGGGAATGAACAAGGGCAGAGCGACGTTCATGGCACGTCGCAGTCGTCCGTCCGCCAACGGCGCCTGAAAGAACAGGTTGGCCCGCATGAGAGGTGCCTGGGTCTGGACCTGGGCCAGTGGCTCGCTATCCGGTATCCCTGCCAGTCGCTCGAGCTGGATACGGACATGAGCGGCATCCGTATCAAGGCCCATGAGCTTGCGTTCGACGTCTTTTACGGACAGCTTCTTGATCGAGCGTCCACTGGCGTACCAGGCAAGACGTATCCGGGCCAGGGGAGCATCGGCAACGGGGAGGGCCCGCCAGCATTGCTTGAGGTGCAGGCGTGCCAGTCCCTGGCCGCGCAAATGGTTGTGTAGCGCGGGATGGCGAAAAGGAAGCACTGCCTTGATTTCATGGATCAGTGTCGGGACTGTCTCGCGAATGGTGGCCAGTAATTCACTGAAGTCGGCCTTGGCCGTATTGACCCGGGCGACGTGTGTCAATAACGCGTCGTCAGCGGCGATCAGGCCGACATAACTGCGCGTGGCGCGTCCATCCTGGCCATCCCGATACCAGAAATCGGTCAATACACCGTGCAGCCACTCTGCATCGGGAGTCGGCGTATGCAGAGCCCAGGCCGCCACGTTCGAACGTCGATACTGAATCACGAGTTCTTCGATACGTTCGATGAGCGTATCGAATTTGGCTTCGAGTTCCGCGAGCAGCCGGTATTCGGGAGCTTGTTGCCCAGTGGTCATGTCGATATCGGCACCAGGGATACCCTCACTCTGGACCTGCAGAAGCGACTCACTCTTCCCCTCGCTCCTGACGCAGAATCATCTCGTCGATCTCCGTTTCGTCCATGGCCGGTTCCCCGGCAATGCGGTGCGATTCGTCCGCCCAGGCACCGAGGTCGAGCATCTTGCAGCGCTTGGAACAGAACGGACGATGCGGATTGTCGTCGGTCCATTGCACTTTCTTGTGGCATTGAGGGCAGGCCACTTCCAGGGGACGCGTAGAGGTTCGTTGGTTCATGGGATTCCGGTCGCTGACTGAATATGTCGACAAGGATGCCGAATCAAGACGAAAGAGGGAAGTCCAAAGCACGGTATCGTCGGTCCAGTTCGTCTATCTGGCATTCGAGTGCCTGAGTGTCGCCACTGTTATCCAGAATGTCATCGCCGCGTGCGAGGCGTTCGGCGCGCGGTATCTGGGCGGCGATGATGGCGTGTGCCTGAGCTTCGTCAACCGCATCGCGTTCGACGGTACGAGCAATCTGCAGGCTTTCCGGTATATCGACGATGAGAATGCGATCCACCAGTTCCTGCTGGCTGGATTCCAGCAGCAGGGGCGATACCAGCAGCAGATAGGGCGGGTGGCGATCGGCCATGTCGTCGAGCTCGTCACGCAGACGTCGACGGATGCGTGGGTGAGTGATCGATTCCAGCCGGCGACGCTCCTCACTGTCGTTAAAGACGATCTGACGTAGAGCGCGTCGGTCGAGCCGACCGTCAGGTTGCAATACGCCAGTACCGAAATGGTCGACGATATCGGCCAGCGCCGGCTCACCGGGCTCGACGATGTCGCGAGCGACGTCATCGGCATCCACCCAGGGAATGCCGCGGTCGGCGAACGCTCTGGCCACGGTCGATTTGCCCGAGGCAATGCCGCCGGTCACGCCGATGATGGGAGGGCGAGTTCCTTGGTTCATAGCAGCAGACCCTGATACAGCGACATGAGATGGCTATCGAAGAGTATCGCGATCCATCCGGCCATGGCGAGAAACGGACCAAACGGTATGGGCATGCCACGCAGGCGGGGCATGGCGAATTGCATGGTGAGTCCGATGATGGCACCCAGACCGGCCGAGAGGATGAGCAGCAGCGGCAGGAATGGCCATCCCAGCCAGGCGCCGAGAGCGGCAAGCAGCTTGAAGTCGCCATAGCCCATGCCTTCCTTTCCAGTCAGCAGCTTGAACAGCCAGTAAAACCCCCACAGCACCAGATATCCCGCCATGGCACCAATGACGGCATTCGCTAGCCAGAGTGGCTGAAACCAGAGATGGTAGCCCAGTCCCGCCCAGAGCAGGGGGAGGGTGATGGCATCGGGCAGCAACTGGGTACGAAAGTCGATGACAGCCAGCGCCAGCAGCGCCAGGCAGACCCCGATGAGCATCAATGAAGCGAGTGACGCACCATGAATGGCGACCACGGCCACCGTCAGCCCCGCGCCGGCGAGTTCGATCAATGGGTACTGAGGACTGATGCGCGTTTGACACTGAGCGCATCGGCCTCGGCACAGGACATAGCCGACCAACGGCAGCTTGTCGCGCCAGGTGATGGGGTACTCGCAGCGGGGGCACATCGACGACGGTGTCAACAGATTGAACGTCGAGGTCTCTTCCGCGGGCAATTCGAGGGCCGCGCGCGCTTCGGCACGCCATCTTCGCATCAACATCACCGGCACCCGGGTGATCACGACATTCATGAAGCTGCCCAGACACAGTCCCAGGAGAAGGGTCAGAAGCCAAAGCAAGGGGGAGGGGAGTTCGACGCTCAAATCAGTCTCCTGCGTGTCGTTTCAAGAATGCCTGCGTGCTCATGCGGAAGTGAAAATCGACTCTCGATGCTCGTCGCTTTCTGCACCATCGATCATAACGTGCCCCCGAGTTCGAAGATGGGCAGGTACATGGAGACCACCAAGCCTCCCACCAGGATACCCAGTACGACGATGATAACTGGCTCGAGTAGCGAGATCAGTGAGTCGACACGATTTTCGACCTCTTCCTCGTAATAGTCGGCGGTGCGATCGAGCATGGTATCCAGCGATCCGGCTTCCTCGCCGATCGCCACCATCTGTATGGCAAGGGCGGAAAATTGCTGCGTCGAACGCATGGCGCCGTGCAAGGACTGCCCCGTGGCGACGTCCCGTTTGACCTTCGCGATGGCCACCTCGTAGACGCGGTTATCGGTCGAGTTGGCAGCCGTGTCGAGTGCGTCCGGGAGCGGTACGCCGGCATCATAGAGCGTTGCCAGTGTACGCGCATAGCGCGCCATCGCTGCCTTGTCGAGGATGTCGCCGATGACCGGCGTGTACAGCGATAACGCATGCGCATAGTAGGCCATGCGGGGCGACCGGCGGATGCCGCGGCGCATGGTCAGGACACCCGATGTCATCATTGCCAGCCCCCAGCCACCATATTGCTGAATCCATGCCGACAAGGTCACGGTCAGTCTCGTCATGGCAGGCAGTTCGGCCCCGGCGCCGTGAAACAAGGTTTCGAATTGGGGCACCACCTCGACCAGCAACAAGACCGTCACCCCGACCCCGACCAGCAGGACGGCTGCCGGATAGTACATGGCTTTCTTGACTCGGGCCTTGAGTGTTTCGACGCGTTCCTTGTAGGCGGCAATCCGTTCCAGCATACGGTCCAGCGTTCCGGATTGTTCGCCGGCAGCGACCATGTTGATGAACAAGCGATCGATGACACCGGCATGGGTGTCCAGGGCTTCGGCAATACTCGTACCCGCCGTCACATCGCGTTTCAGCTGTTGTATCAGAGTGACCATGGAAGGCTTGGTCAAGCTGTCCGCAAGAATGTCGAACGCGTGCAATATGGGAACGCCCGCCCGCATCAAGGTGGCTAACTGACGGGCCAGCAGCATGGTGTCACGTGGCGTGATCCGGTCCACGCCGGGTAATCCGCGTTGACGTCGTATCCGCTTGACCAGTATACGCCGGCCAATGAGGTCCCTTTCCACTTCATGTCTATGAACGGCGATTCGTATACCGCCCATGCGTCGCCCATCAGGGCCTTTTCCATACCAACGCCATCGTACCGGCTTCAGCGAGGCTGGCGTTCGTCTGCGTTGTCCGATCATGCGATTCCCTTCGCCATGACATCTATAGCACCCGGTTGATCTCCTCGAGACTGGTCATGCCTTCCATGACCTTGATGAGTCCGTGTCGACGCAGGTCGGGATAGCCCGCCTGACGTGCTTGAGCGGCCAGCGACAAGGCATCGTCATGACGAAGAATCGACCGGGTGATCGTTGCGTCGATGGGTAACATCTCATGAATACCTATGCGACCGCTATAGCCCGAGGTACAGCGATGGCAGCCTACCGCCTGGTAAATCGTCGATGTCGCGATTTCCTCATCGCTGAATCCCTCCTCCTCGAGCGTCGCGTAGGGGATATCGGCGTGCCGACGGCAGTGCGGACATAGCCGTCGTACCAGACGCTGAGCAATGACAAGAGAGACGGAGCTGGCAATATTGAAGGCCGCCACTCCCATGTTGGCGAGCCGGGTCAACGTATCGGCGGCGGAGTTGGTGTGCAAGGTGGAAAGCACCAAGTGACCGGTCTGCGATGCCTTGACGGCGATGTCTGCGGTTTCGCGGTCGCGAATTTCGCCGATCATTACCACATCCGGGTCCTGGCGCAGGAAAGCGCGCAGTGCGGTGGCGAAGTCCAGTCCGATTTTCGGTGCCACGGTCACTTGGTTGATGCCGGATATGCGCAATTCCACTGGGTCTTCGGCCGTTGAGATATTGCGATCCTGTGTATTGAGTGCATTCAGCCCGGCATAAAGAGTGACGGTTTTGCCGCTGCCGGTCGGGCCGGTAACCAGAATCATGCCCTGGGGCGCATGCAGGCTGCGTTCGTAAAGCGCTCGCTGCGCCGGTGTGAAGCCGAGTTCATCGATACCGCGCTGTGCCATGGTGGGATTGAGTATCCGCAGGACGACTTTTTCACCATGGACGGTCGGTAGTGAATTGATGCGAAAGTCGATCACCCGCTGTGACGATAGCTTGAGCCGGATGGCGCCGTCCTGGGGCAAGCGGCGCTCGGAGATATCCAGTTGCGCCATCACTTTGAGTCTGGCAGCGATGCGAGTGCGCATACCCACCGGCGGATGTGCGGTTTCCTGCAGGACGCCGTCGATACGAAACCGGATCCGGAAATGATGCTCGTAGGGTTCGAAATGAATATCCGAGGCCCCGTAGTGAATGGCTTCCTTCAGGATCTTGTCGATGAAACGTACGACGGGAGCATCGTCGCCAGTGTCGGTGATTCCGGTATTCTCCACGTTGTCGCCGTGGTCGTGATTCAGCGCGATATGCGCTGCCTCGAGCTCATGTTCTGCACCGCTGCGGTCGCCGTGGCTCACATAGTGATCGAGCATGAGCATGAGTTGATCGCGTGGTGCCAGAACCCCTTCGATGGTCAAACCGGTGGCAAACTGCAAATCATCGAGTTGCGCCAACGTCGATGGGTAGGCTACGGCGACGGTCAGGTGCTGGCCTTGGCGGCTGAGCGGGAGAATCGCATGCCGGCGCAGGAGCCGTGCCGGCATCTCATGCAGCGGGGGTAGCCCGTCGAGTCGCCACTCCTTCGGGTCGGCCAGAGTCAGGCCGTACGCCGTTGCCGCCGATTGGGCCGCAATCTGGCAAGGTATCAACTCACGATCCAGGACATACTGCATGACCGAAAGTCCGGAGGCCTGAGCTTCACGTTCGATATATGCGGCCTTGGCCGTCGTCAACCGGCCATCGTCAACCAACTGTTTTGTCAACCGGCCTAGTGCATGTGCCGACACGTCCCTCTCATGGGCCGGCTCATCACCGTCGACCCATCGTGTACCGGATGGTGAAGGAGAAGAAGGCGGGAAGGGGGGATTCATGTGAGGACTCCCGAATGAGCATGCATCGTGAAGTGGGGAATGACGCCGTACGGCAGCCGAGCACTAGATTGTTGACGTTCTCGCTGGAGATTGCCAGCCCCCGACGAGCATGGGAATGTCGGCGTATACCGTTGGCTCGCTTTTTCGGTCGTCTGCGGTAGGATGAATATCGACCTGGTTCGGTACCTGGATGGACGGCGCTTGCATGGTAGGGCACCACGTACAGGACGGAGGGACCAACAGCGGGCATGATGCCCATCACTGCTGCTCTCGAAGGGAGCCATTCAAAAGGAGTTTGAATGAATATGACACGCAGCTATCGACAGCAGAGCGGTTTTACCTTGATCGAGCTACTGATCGTCATTGCCATCATCGGAACGCTTGCGACCATCGCCGTGCCGCAATATATCGGCTATCGCGACAGCGCGGCGAAGACGGCATGTGAGCAGGAACTGGCTGCTGCCAGAACGGCCTTGATGGCGAACGGCCTCGATCTGGCGGAAGCGGGTGATGCGCTTTCGACCCGCTATCGCTGGAATGCTTGTGATGCCTCGACAGTGACGTATAGCGCCTCCGATGACGAGGAACCGGCGACATTGACGGCCTATGCCGAACGTTTCAGCGATGCGCAGACGTCACCGCAGGAGAAGCAGTCCCTGGTGGTGTTCGGTAGCGCAGTCAGTGCCGACGATGCGTGAGTGGCGTCCATGATGATGAGCACGAGAGCGGCCGCGGCAGGATCGCTGGCACGAGTGTTGCTGCAACCGCCCGTGCTGCCTCGTGCCGAGGGGCGTATTGAAGCGATCGACCTGGCGCGCGGGATCGCGATCGCGCTGATGATCATGAGTCACAGCGTGAGTGGGTTACTGGGCATCGATCAGGTACCCGACTGGGGAATGGTGCCGGTTCACCTGATCACCAAGTTTTCGTCATCGCTGTTCATCACGGTATTCGGCATCGCCCTGGCCGTGGCGTTCCTACCCAAGGCCAATACTCCCGATTGGCCGCGTCGGCGGCGCAAGCTGCTATTGCGGGGTCTGGAAGTTCTCTTCTGGTACAAGGTCCTGACTGTCGTCGAAATGATGCCCCTGTATACGTCGGACGATATTCTCGACACGCTGCTGTATCAGCGCTTCCCCATCTGGGTGGAGATCCTCGGCTTCTATGCGCTCGCCTTGCTGTGGATTCCCTGGATGCTTCCGTTATGGGGGCGTACGCCACTCTGGCTGCGCTTGGTCGCGCCCATCGCGGTCGCCGTGCTTGCCGGGTGGCTGGAGCGGCATGTTGCCTTCTGGGGCGTGGAACCGATCAAAGCGCTATTGGTCGAGGACGACGCCCACTACACTTGGGGACAGTTGTCTCGTCTACCCTTGGTGATGTTGGGGCTATTGATCGGTGAGTCGATATTGCGTGGCTATTGGCAAACGGCGCGGCGTGGATGCTTGATTACCCTCCTGGCCATCAGCGGTGGCTTGTCACTGCTTGGCTGTGTCGCTGTCGTTTCGCTGTCTCAGGAACTCACCTGGGTGGATCTGGCGCGCAATGTCGGCAAGCATCCCCCTGCACTGCCCTTCATGTCGTTCAGTCTTGGGGGTGCCTTGGTGATTCTGGCGCTCGCCTTGTGGGGCGGAGAACGCCTGGCCTGCGTACTGCGACCGCTCACGATCATCGGGTCCGATGCGTTGAAGGCATTCACCTTTCACATCGTCGTGATTTTCCTCGGTTTGCGGTTCCTGCTGGAAAGCTGGCAGGTGTTCAGTTATCCGCAAGTCCTCATGATCGGTGTGGCACTGATCCTGACCACGGCAGTTTGGATCCGGGGCGTACGTTGGCTCCGGGAATCGGCATGAGACAAGGAGCGTGACGATGATGTGGTGGGGGCTAGTATTCGCCTTCGTGGTCGGTTGTCTGACCATGGCGGTCTATCAGACCCAGAAATCCCTCCCGCCGGGAGTCGGAGTCGCCTCTCCCATGCGTGAGGTCGTTTCGGTCGAGTTCCTTTATGACGAGACCTATCGTGACGACCGGGGGCGGGTGACCTTCGATCAGTCGATCTTCGATGAGGTGTTGGCGTTGATCGATCGGGCGGAACGCCTGATCGTGATCGACATGTTCCTGTTCAATGATTTCGCCGGTGCGGCGCAGGGCGATTACCGCCCCCTGTCGGCGGAACTCACTGATGCATTGATTCACCGCAAGCGGGCGATTCCCGATATCGACATTATCGTGATCACCGACCCCATCAATACCCTCTATGGGGGCTTGGTGCCTGACCATTTTGCAGCCTTGCGCGATGCCGGGGTCACATTGGTGACTACGGATCTCAGTCGGCTGAGGGCGTCCAACCCGGTCTGGTCGGGATTATGGCACCTGTGCTGTGTCTGGCTTGGCAATTCGGCAACCGATGGCTGGCTGCCCAATCTGCTCGGACCGGGCAAGGTGACGCTTCGCAGTTATCTCGAGATGCTCAATCTGCGCGCCAATCACCGCAAGACGTTGGTGGCGGATCACGGCGAGTCGTGGGTCGGGCTCGTGACGTCGATGAATCCCCATGACGCGAGTAGCCGCCACACCAACACGGCGTTGCGCTTCAGCGGAGCGGCCGCCCTGGATCTGCTGGATACCGAGTGGCCGGTTGCCAACTGGTCCGGGGGGGACGTCGGCGACAACCCGGCACGGCATGTGCAGCCGGAACAGGCGGCGCTGGGTGAGCGCACGGCTCGGATGCAGATTCTCACGGAAGGGCGGATTCGCGACGCCTTGCTGGCCGCCATCGAGGGCACCGGCAAGGGGGACCGTCTGGACATGACGCTGTTCTATTTGTCGCACCGGCCGACGGTGAAAGCCTTGATACGCGCCCAACGTCGGGGGGTCTCCATTCGGTTGCTGCTGGACCCCAACCGCGATGCGTTCGGGCTAGAAAAGAATGGCATCCCCAACCGGCAGGTCGCGCATGAATTACGACAGGCTGGAATCGCTGTCCGTTGGTGTGCAACCGACGGCGAACAGTGCCATCCCAAGATGCTGATGAAAACACCGGCTGCAGGACCATCGGAGCTGATCATGGGGTCCGCCAACGTGACGCGGCGCAATCTGGATGATCTGAATCTGGAAACCAGTGTACGGTTACTGGCGGATGCTCGATTGCCTGCCATGGACACTGCTTCTGCCTTCTTCGAGCGCCATTGGCACAACCGCCGCGGTCGTCGTTACAGCGTGGCTTACAATACCTTTGCCGATCCATCGCGGTGGCGTTATTGGCAATATCGCTTCATGGAAGCGACCGGCTTTTCTACATTCTGAGCAGCGAACGTTCACGCTGAGCGGACTAGACTTCATGATGAAGTCGCCACACACTGACATTCGAGCAGGCAGGTCGCCATGAATGAAGAAGCCTTTAACCTCAGTATGCGAAAATTCCTCAAGATGGTTGGCGTCAACTCGCAACGTGAAATCGAGCAGGCCGTGGATCAGGCGCTTGCCGAGGGGACAATCCAGGGGGATGAGACGTTACCCGCCAGGATGACCCTTGAAGTCGCTGGCCTGGCGTTGAACGTGACGTTCGATGGCCAGATCGAACTCGCGGACACGGAACGTACCTGAATGGCTGTCTGGCGGTGAGGAGGCACGGTCGTCGATCAGTCCGGGTCCAGCAAACGAGGGCCCGGCCCCTGTTCGGAGAGCGTGTCACGAGGATTGCGCAATGGACAATCGTCCATTGAAAGGCAGCCACAGCCAATACAGTGATCCAACTGATCCCGCAGTCGCGACAGGCGCTCGATGCGTTCGTTGAGCTTATGCTTCCAGCAGGCCGATAGACGTTGCCAGTCGGCCAGCGTCGGTGACTTGTTCTCCGGCAGTGTGTGTAATGCATCACGAATTTCCGCTAGCGGAATGCCGGTTCGCTGCGCGACCTTGATGATGGCTACGCGTCGCAGCACATCACGATGGAAGCGGCGCTGATTTCCCGCGTTGCGTCGGCTGGTGATCAAGCCTTTGGCTTCGTAGAAGTGGATGGCAGAGATGGCCAGTCCGCTTCGCTTGGCGACCTCTCCAACGCTGAGTTCTCGGGCAATGGGGCGGGATGACGAGGTCGTCATTCGATTCTCCTTGACCTGAAGTTTGGTTGAGGTTTTAACCTGCATTGCCAACGGAGGGCAAGTCCCACGGGCAGCCCCGGGCCAGTTTCATTATCGGTGACCGTAGCATGTTTCGTTATTTCGAAAATCTGGTGGATCCCTATCCTGCCAAGGAATTCGGTACGCCCCCGCAAGGGCTGCTTGCTTTCATCCTGCACTTTTCGCGTCCGGTATTACCCTTGCTGATTGTCATGTCGTTGCTCACGGCATTGGTCTCGGCGGCCGAGGTCGTGTTCTTCCACTACATGGGGCAATTGGTCGACTGGATGTCCGACGCCGATCGGGGCAGCTTCTTTGACGAGTATGGCTGGCGCCTTGCGGGCATGGCGGCGTTGGCGCTGATCGGGTTGCCGCTGTTGGTGATGCTGCAATCGCTGCTGACCCATCAGAGCATATTCGGCAACTATCCGATGATCGGGCGTTGGTTGTCGCATCGGCACATGCTGGGGCAGAGCATGTCGTTCTTTCAGGATGAGTTTTCTGGACGGGTATCGCAGAAAGTGATGCAAACGGCACTGGCGATTCGGGAAACCGTCATGAAGCTGATGGACCTGATGATTTATGTGCTTGTCTATTTTGCGGGGGCGATGCTGCTGATGGGCACGTCGGAGCCGTGGTTGATGCTGCCGCTCGTACTTTGGCTGCTCGGCTATGTGGCGATCATGTGGATCTTTGTCCCGCGTCTGCGTGATGTCTCCATGGCTCAGGCCGATGCTCGGGCACACATGACAGGACGTATCGTCGATAGCTACAGCAACATTCAGACCATCAAGCTGTTTGCCGACACCCGGCGCGAGCAACACTACGCCCGCGGCGCCATGGAAGGCTTCATGGATACCGTACACCGACAGATGCGGTTGGCTACCGGGCTGACCATCAGTCTGACGTTGCTCAATTCGCTGCTGTTGGGAGGTATCGCCGTCATGGCGATTGGTGCCTGGTATCAGGAAGCGGTCTCGCTGGGTGCCATTGCCGTCGCCATCGCCATGGTCATGCGAATCCGATTCATGTCGGACTGGATTCTCTGGGAAGTCGCTGGACTGTTCGAAAACATCGGTACGGTACAGGATGGCATCAATACCATCGCCCGCGAACCGGCAGTCAAGGACCGTCCCGATGCCACCGATCTCGAGGTCAGCCAGGGTGACATTCGATTCGACGCGATTCGTTTCGCTTACGCGAAACCCGATGGAGAGCGATCCTGGGTGTTCGATGGCTTGAACTTGCGTATTGCGCCGGGCGAGAAGGTCGGCGTGATCGGTCGTTCCGGAGCCGGCAAGTCGACCCTGGCCAATCTGCTGCTCCGCTTCTTCGAACTGGATGACGGACGCATCCTGATTGACGATCAGGATATCGCGACGGTGACTCAGGAGTCGTTGCGGCATCGGATTGGCATGGTGACGCAGGATACCTCGTTATTGCACCGTTCGATCCGCGAGAACATCCGCTACGGTAGCCCTGACGCGAGTGAAGAGGCGGTGCGCGAGGCCGTGCACCGCGCGCATGCCGATGCGTTCATCGATGATCTGGTCGACTCGCGCGGACGCCGTGGCTTGGATGCTCATGTGGGCGAACGTGGTGTCAAGCTCTCCGGTGGTCAGCGCCAACGCATTGCCATCGCTCGGGTATTGCTCAAGAATGCTCCCATCCTGCTACTCGATGAGGCGACTTCGGCGCTGGATTCCGAAGTCGAGGCGGCTATCCAGGAGCAACTCGAGACGTTGATGGCGGGCAAAAGCGTGATTGCCATTGCTCATCGACTGTCGACCATCGCCAAGCTCGATCGACTGGTCGTCATGGATGAAGGGCGGATCATCGAAAGCGGTACGCATGAACAGTTGCTGGCGCGCCGGGGCCTGTATGAAGCGTTGTGGCATCGTCAGTCGGGTGGATTCATCGGCATGGACGATGAGGAGGTGGACGTGCCGCCAGAGCATCAGGCGATGACGCCACCTTAGGCTGCCATAGGTTGCCATCGCCGCCTGCGGGTACCGATATGCGATCCACTCACGAGTCATCACGGTCAACGACAAGGAGGAAGTGTGGAGCCGGCCATACGTGTCAATCAGTTATCGAAGCGGTACGCCTCGGGGTTTCAGGCACTCAGTCATGTCGACCTGACCATCGAATCGGGAGAAATATTCGCTCTGCTGGGCCCTAACGGGGCCGGCAAGACGACGCTGATCAGCGTCGTCTGTGGTCTGGTCAATCCGACGGGAGGGCAGGTCAGCGTCTCGGGCCACGATATCGTGACCGACTATCGAGCGGCTCGTTCTCGCATCGGCCTGGTCCCTCAGGAGTTGACCAATGAGGCCTTCGAGACCGTTTGGGCTACCGTCAGTTTCAGTCGCGGGTTGTTCGGTTGCCCGCCGGATCCTGATCATATCGAACGGGTATTGCGTTCACTGACCCTTTGGGACAAACGCAACAATAAACTGATCACTCTGTCAGGCGGCATGAAGCGTCGCGTCCTGATCGCCAAGGCGCTGGCGCACGAACCCGAGATCCTGTTTCTCGACGAGCCTACCGCCGGGGTCGATGTCGAGCTGCGCCGCGAAATGTGGCAGGTCGTACGGCAACTACGTGAGACAGGGGTGACGATTATCCTGACCACCCACTATATCGAGGAAGCCGAGGAGATGGCGGACCGCATCGGCGTGATTCATGATGGCGAGATCGTGCTGGTAGAAGAGAAGCGGCGTCTGATGCGCCAGTTGGGAAGCAAGCAACTCACATTGCACTTACCCTCTCCACTGGAGCGAATACCGCCGTCACTGAATGGTCATCAACTGGAACTGGCCGATGAGGGGCATGAGTTGATTTATACCTATGACGCGGCCGACGTCTCTTCGGAGGATGCTGCGGGCATTCCCACTTTGCTCAGCGACCTGCGCGATGCCGGGATACAGTTTTCCGACCTCAACACGCGGCAAAGCTCGTTGGAGGATATTTTCGTTAGCCTGGTGAGGGGGCGCCAATGAATCTCTACGGTGTGCGTGCCATCTATTTGTCGGAAATGGCACGAACCCGGCGTACGCTGCTTCAAAGCATCGTCTCGCCGGTTCTGTCGACATCCTTGTACTTCGTTGTCTTCGGTACGGCGATCGGCTCGCGTATCGAAGAGATCGACGGCGTCAACTACGGTGCGTTCATCGTACCGGGGCTGATCATGCTGATGCTGTTGACCCAGAGCGTCTCGAATGCCTCGTTCGGTATCTTCTTTCCCAAATTTTCGGGAACGATCTATGAGTTGCTGTCGGCACCGGTATCGTCCTTCGAGATCGTGCTCGGCTATGTCGGTGCAGCGGCGACCAAGTCGGTCGTGCTGGGATTGCTGATTCTGGCGACTGCCGGTTTCTTCGTGCCGTTGAGGATCGATCACCCGCTGTTGATGCTGCTGTTCCTGACACTGACGGCACTGACATTCAGTCTGTTGGGATTCATCATCGGCATCTGGGCCGAGAATTTCGAGAAGTTGCAACTGGTGCCTCTGCTGGTCATCACACCGTTGACGTTTCTGGGCGGTACCTTTTATGCCATCGATATGTTGCCACCGTTATGGCAAACGCTGACGCTGTTCAATCCGGTCGTCTATCTGGTCAGTGGTTTTCGCTGGAGCTTCTATGGGGTCGGCGATGTCAGTCTGGCTGCCAGCCTGGCAATGATTCTGCTGTTTCTCGGTCTGTGCCTGGCGTTGGTACGCTGGATATTCCAAAGCGGCTACAAGCTTCGTCCCTGATCTTGTCCTCCCGGGGCGGATAACGGAGGAAGGAGACAAGCAGAAAGCTTGCGAATTTGCCAAGTTGAGACACACTTGTATGAAGGGCCGATGTTCGGTCAACGTTGCTTTAACACTTCCTTTATGACGAAGGAAGGAGGGTAGCCATGCAACGCCTCTATTTTCTGACCCCGGGCTTCGAGACGACGGTCAACATTGCCCATGAACTGGAAGATCTGAAACTGACCAGAGATGAAGTCCATGTAACGGGCAAGGATTGGGCGCATCTTGCCGAGCGCGGCGTCAACAATGCGACATTGCGGCAGACGTCCGACGTCGTTAATGCCACCGTCAGAGGGCTCAAGTTCGGCATCCCCATGGGCGCCTTGCTGGGCATCCTCGTCCACTGGTTCCTGTCGGGTGAGTATGGTGGCAGTGAGTTTTGGATCGCCGTGATCGGAATGGGGGTCTTCGGTGGCGTGTTCGGCATCTGGACAAGCACCATGATCGGTGTCTCGGTGCATGACGCCAAGGTCGACAAGTATGAGCAAGAACTCGAAGATGGCGCGTTTCTGATGATGGTCGATGTCCCTGAGGATCGTGAGGACGAAATTTACGAAGTGATTCACCGACATCATCCTGAAGTGATCATCGACAAGGTGACCCAGGAAGAGCGGCTCCATCATCAAGGCGTAGGGCATTGAAGGTCTGGATTGACGTGACTAGACGACTGGTCTAATGTCCATCGCATGAGACGTAATGACACCCGTGACGAATTGATCCGCATCGGAAGCGACATTATTGCCAGGCAGGGTTACAACAACACTGGCATCAACACGGTGTTGAGTTCGGCAGGCGTACCTAAAGGCTCGTTCTATTACTATTTTTCCAGTAAGGAAGATTTCGGCCTGGCGGTCATCGATGACGTTGCTACCGCTTACGAAGCCCGCCTCGAAGATATCCTGGGAGATACGTCACGATCGCCTCTGGCCAGGCTCAGGCGCTATTTCGCCGAAGGGATGGCCGATATGGAAGTCTGCGAGTGTTCCCGCGGGTGTCTGATCGGCAACCTGGGACAGGAACTCTCGGCGCAGAATGATACCTTTCGCCAACGGTTGGCAAGCATCTTCCAGCGTTGGGAACTACGCTTTGCCGCTTGTCTGCGTGAGGCGTGCGATGCCGGTGAGTTGCGTGCCGACAGCGATCCGCAGGCATTGGCGGCCTTCCTGTTGACTGGCTGGGAAGGCGCGATCCTGCGGGCCAAGGTCACCAAATCGGTAACGCCGATGTCGGCATTCATCGATGTGCTATTCTCACGCCTTCTGGTGGATGATCGGGTGGCTTGACGTTGCGGTTGCCTGTCTGCTGCATACGCACTTTTACTGTCTGTTTTCGTGGGTCCCCCGGTCGTCGTTCGGCGCCGGAGGCATTGACCAACGTTTGTCGTCATGGAGCGAAACCTTGATGCAGACACACTGTCGGATACCCGAGACCCAGCCAGGATGTGTTTTTCATGCTCGATACGATTCAGCAATTCTTCAATCAAGCGCTTTCCGCACCGGAACAGGCCGATGATCGGGAGGTGACGCTCGAACTGGCGGCGGCGGCGCTGCTATGTGAGATCATTCGTGCCGACTACCAGACCGAGCCTACCGAGTTACAGTCGTGGCGCGAGGCACTCCAGTACCATCTGCATATCGATGATACTGCAGTCGACGAACTGATGACGCTAGCTCAGCAGGAAGTCGAAGATGCCGTCGATCATTACCAGTTCGTCAGCCTGATCAAGGAGCATTACGCTTACCATGACCGGGTCGAGCTGGTGGGGCTCATGTGGCGACTCGCCTACGCCGATGAGGAACTGGATCCACTGGAGGAACATCGCATCCGGCGTCTGGCCGAGTTGCTGCATGTCAGTCACAGCGACTTCATTCGTACCAAATTGGCTGTGCAGGAAAATCACGGCGAGAGCCAGTAAGGAACCAGCATGGACCAGAACCGGAGTCTGGACGAACAGGGGCGTGTCGCCAGTATCGAGCAACTGCTCGATTGTCTTGATGGCGCCGATCACGACGGCGAACGGACGTCGGTCGACGATATCGTGACGGCGGTGGGCCGTCGCTCCTTTGGCCCACTGCTGTTACTCGCGGGGCTGATCACTCTGGCCCCGCTGATTGGCGACATACCCGGCGTTCCCACGTTGATGGCCATTCTCGTGTTGTTGGTGGCCGCGCAGTTGCTGTTTGGTCGAGAACGTTTCTGGTTGCCCGGCTGGCTGCTCAATCGCGCTGTGTCGCGTGACACATTCGACCGCGGCATCCGCTGGATGCGCAAGCCGGCACGAGGCATCGATCGGTTACTCCATCCTCGGCTCAGGTGTCTGACGCAAGGCATCGGCGTGCGTGGAATCGCGATCATGTGCATGATGATCGCTCTGGCCATGCCGCCCATGGAGGTCGTTCCCTTCACGGCCAATGGTGCCGGGCTGGCACTGACGGTATTCGGTCTGGCGTTGATTGCCAACGATGGCTTGTTGGCGCTGCTGGGGTATGTCGTCACTCTGGGGACATTGGCTATCGTGATCGCCAATCTGGTGTGAGACGGGTATGTCATTATCATTTGGTTGTCAACGCTAACTCGGACCATACTCCTTCTGGTTACGATGCTTGAATTCTTGGCTGGATTGCCGCTTGGCAGTCGATCTAAGCCACACACTGAAGGGGAAACGCATGGTTGACGATAGTTCCGATACTCAGGCCTCGAATAACCCATTCAAGGATAACCGCGTGCGAGCACTGGCCATCGTGGCCGTGCTGGCGATCCTGTACGCGATTTACGCCAGTTCCAGCGCGAGCTCTCAGCAAAGTGAGTGGGGAGAGCAGCGTGCCAGTCTCGAAGACCAGATCGAAAGCCTGGAATCCCAGGTCGAGGGCCTGGAAAGCGAGAACGCATCGCTGACCGACCAGGTGGAAGAGATGGAAGCCACGCGCAGCGAACGCGAAGAGGCGCAGGCGACGTTGGGGAATATCGAGAGTGACATAGAAAGCGCACGTGAAGAGCAGCAGGCCCAGGAAGCGTCATTGGCCGAGACGGAAGAGCAATTGGCGGCGCGCGAAGAAGCACTCGAGGAAGCGGACACGCGTCATGCCGAACTCGATGAATCGATCACCGAGCGTGAGCAGCAGCGCGAGGCGCTGGATAATGCCCTGGAACTGCGTGACACGCGAATCGCGGAGCTCGATGAGTCGATCACCGAGCGTGAACAGCAGCGTGAAGCCCTGGACAATGCATTGGCATTGCGCGAGAGCCAGATCGGTGACCTGGACGAGACAATAGCCTCTCGCGAGTCGCGTCTGGATGAACTCGACAGTGATATCGCCCAGCGTGAAGAACAGCTAGCCGAGCTGGATGAGCGGTTTACGACGAGCGAAAATGAGCTTGATGAACTCAATGCACGCATCGAGGTGGCGCAGTCCAGTTACGATAACGTCAATGAGTCGCTGAGCGAGCGTCAGGCCGAGTATGAGAGCCTGCAGGAGGAGATTGCATCGGCAGAGACTCGCCAGCAGGAACTCGAGCAGTCGATCGCGGATCGCGAAGACCATCTGGAGCAACTCAACAACCAGATCGATGAGTGGCAGGAAACCCTGCAGGGATTGGGCAACCAGGCCGATAGCAACGACTGAAAGGACTGGCGCAATTCATGAACCATGATGCGTATCGCTACGCCTTGAGCAAGACGTTGGCGGGCAGTGAGTGTCCGTTCCCGGAGTCGGAGTTCCAGCGACGACGGGCTGCGGTCGCCGCCGCCCTGGATGAACGAGGGCTGGATGGGTTGTTGCTGACCGATCCGGCCGATATTTTCTATCTGACGGGCTACACGACGTTCGAAGTCGCTGTGCACACGGCGCTGGTGTTCACTCCTCGACGCCTGGTACTTCAAGTGCCATCCATCGAAACCGGACCTGCGGTGGCATCCACGCGGGTGGATGAAATCCTGGGTTATCGCTGGGAAGGTGTCGAAGATGTCCTGGGACCGTTGGCGGACGTTCTCGCTGCGGCTGGATTGCATATCGGCGTGGATAGCTGGCACGGCTCATTGCGCCACGGCGTGATGCAGGGACTTGCCGATCGGCTACCGGATCATGAGTTCCATGATGCCGGAGCGGTGATGGACGGCGTTCGCATCGTCAAGACGGCGTCCGAACTGGATTGCCTGGCGGAAAGTGCCCGCATCACCGGTATCGGGATCGAGGCGGCGGTATCGGCCGTCCAGCCCGGCATCACCGATAGCGACATCGCGGCTATCGGCGCCCGCACGTTGCACGCAGCGGGCAGCGAGTTCATGAGCATGCAGCCGATCGTG
Source organism: Aidingimonas lacisalsi (assembly GCF_008079445.1). Classification (GTDB taxonomy): domain Bacteria; phylum Pseudomonadota; class Gammaproteobacteria; order Pseudomonadales; family Halomonadaceae; genus Aidingimonas; species Aidingimonas lacisalsi. The sequence goes on from NZ_VRYH01000007.1 coordinate 145,947, forward strand.
ACCGGTGGACGGCGCAGCAGCATCATTCATACCAACCATCAGCGTCATCCTATCGTGGAAGGCGAACCGGTCTTCCTGGAATTCGGTGGCACCTTCAAACGATATACGGCGCCCATGATGCGTACGGTGGTGGCCGGCCAGCCGAGTGACGACATGGTGTCACTGTTTGCGACCGTGCGCGAAATTTATACCACCCTGCTGGATTGCATGCGTCCTGGGCAGCGTTTCGATGAGGCAGCGCGGGCGGCCGAGCGTGTGTTGGCACCGGTCGCGGACGAGGTGTTCTTTTCAGGCGTATTCGGCTATACCGTCGGCGCCCAGTTTCCGCCTTCCTGGGTGGAAGGGTCCGGCTTCATCGCCCGCGGGCAGACGCGTGTATTCGAGTCCGGCATGGTCTTTCACCTACCGATTTGCTTGCGCCTACCCGGCCGCTGGGGAATCGGATGCAGCGATACCGTGAGAGTGACCGAAGGTGGGGGTGTCGCCTTGACCGAGAATCCCTGGACGCTCTCCGGTACGCATTGACCGCTCGGTCTGACGGCTGGCTGCCGAGGACGTCGTTCATTCGCCGCGGGGCAAGCGCTGCCGAAAGCGTTCGTTGACGCGAGCCTGAGTGCGTGCGTACCAGTCATGATCCTTGGTGATGGCGCGCTGGGCGTTCAGTGGGTGGGTCGGAATATGTAAGCGCATGTCCTGACCGCTATCGATATGTGTCGTCACTTGCGTGGCGGCTGAATGACGCGCGGGGCCGTAGGGAATGTGGCGGGCAAAGGTCGCCAGGCGTTCGGTCGTCGTGGCGAAACGGATGAATTCCCGGGCGAGCTCGGGATGGTCGCTGGCGCGTGGAATCACCCAGGTCTCGTGTTCCTGAACTTGGCCATCCCACAGGATATCGATCGGCGCATCCTGCTGAATCATGGCATCGAAGAAACGGCCATTATAGCCGGAGGCCATGACCACCTTGCCGTCGACGAGCCATTGTACCGGTGTATCGCCGCCTTCCCACCAACGGATATCATCGAGGCTTTCCAGCCGCTCGAAGGCCAATTCCAGCCCTCGCTCGGTGCTCAGTAACCGGTACAGTTCCTCGCGGGGAACGCCGTAGGAGAGTAGCGCCCATTCCAGATTGGCCGCGGGGCTGTGCTGCAGCGCCCGAGGACCGGGAAAACGCTCCTGGTCGAACAGGTCCGCGATTTGCGTGGGGCGCGTACCGGGAAAGGCGTCACGCCGGTACGCCACCACCGTTGCATACACCGTATGACTCATGCTGCAGCGGGTGAAAGCGCCATCGATGAAGTCCTGTGACGCAGGCGTGCCATCTGGAGCCGGGGCGGCGAGTGAGGGGGAGAGAGGGTGCAGCAGTCCCGCTTCACATGCCGCCAGTGCATCGCTTTGGGTCATGTCGATGATGTCCCAGTCGACATCGCCGTCTTCAGCGGCCTGACGGAGGTCGCCGATTCCGCCGTCATACCGTTCGACCACGACATCGATGCCGGTGGCTTCACTGAATGGGGCGAAGATAGCCTGTCGCTGGGCGCGCTCATAGGAGCCACCCCAGCTCAATACGGTCAATGACGGGGTATCGTCCGCCGTGGCCGTCGGACTTGGCATGACGATCGACAGCAGGACGAGCGCGATGGCCCGGCGTGCGTTAACCATTGCCATATTCCTCTCGCCGCAGTTCGTCACTCTGTTGCAGATAGGCGCGCGCGATACTGGATTCATAGACGACACCCAGGAAGGTGCGGGTCGTCGGGTCGTCGACGACGGCAATGGCCTCGCCCGTGAAGTGGCGCAGTTGCTCCATCGCCTCGCCGACCGACGTATCGGGAGTCAACGTCGACCGATCGCTGGCGGTGCACTCGATCAGTGACCGCGACGCATGAGCCGTGTCGCGCATGGCTTCCAACTCGGCGAGTGTCACGGTCCCCAGGTAACGGGCCTGCGCTGAGACCAGGTAAGCCTCCGCATGGCCGGCACGTCCCAAGGTGGCGATGGCGTCACCGATCGTCTGCTGTGGCGACAGTGTCACGCATTCGCGGGTGAGATACGGATTGATGGACATCGCATGTAGCACGGCATGGCTGCGACCGGCCGACAGATCCAGGCCGCGGGCCGCGAGCTGGATATCGAACAGCGAACGGCCGAACAATTGAGCGGCAATGGGACTGGCCAGCGTCACACTGGCGAGTGCCGCCGTCGTCAGGACATAGCTCCCCGTCAGTTCGAAAACGATCAACAGGCTGGTCAGGGGAGCGCCGATCACAGGAGCGGTGACGGCCACCATGCCACAGACCGCATAGAAGATGAATGTATCCAGTGGTGCGCCGCTGACCATGGCGACCAGGCTGCCGCAGAGAGCGCCGAACAGGGTGCCGATGACCAGCGCTGGACTGAATACGCCACCGGCGAACCCCATGCCTAGACACAAGGCCGTGGCCAGTATCTTGAGAACGAGTACCACCACTAGCTCGGCCGTACCGAACGCGCCTGCGATCGTGGCGAAACGTAGCGTTTCCTGCCCCATACCCAGGATATCGGGTACCCATAGTGCCGCTGTGCCCAGAATGGCGCCAGCCAGGGCCGGTCGACAGACGGCCGGTAGAGGCAGGCGTGCCGCCAACCGACCCGCATGCCGTATTGCCACCATGTAGGCCCCGGCGACCAGCGCTCCAAGCCCGCCGATGACCAGGAAAACGGCGAACTCCCACGGCTGAGGGACGGCACTGCCGGTGACGTGGAAGAGAGCGCCACGTTCGAGCACGTTGGTGGCGATGACATGGCCGACGATAGCGGCCGCCGCAATGGGGGCGAAGGCACGCAAGGCGTAGTGGCGCAACATGACTTCATGAGCGAAAACGATGCCGGCCAGTGGTGCATTGAACGCCGTTGCGATGGCGGCGGCCACGCCACAGGCGATGGTGATGTTGTCATCCGACCGTCCCAGGCGTAACAGACGTGCGCTCAGCGATCCCAGGGTCGCCCCGAGGTGCACCAGCGGACCGTATTGACCGACCGAGGCGCCGCTGCCCAGTGAGACCAGGGCACTGAGCGCCGATAGCAAACCGGCTCTGGCCGGCAGTCGACCGGCGCGTGTCTGGACCGCGGCAATGACATCGGCGGGCGTATGCGGGCGACGTTCCCGTATCCACCGGTGCAGCATGCCGGCCAACAATCCCCCGATGGTGGGTACCGCAATCGTTGCCGCGATAAGCCACTGTTCATGGCCGAACATCATGCGACTACGCGGCGATATCAGCAGGGTATCGTTCAGGAAGAAGACGATCGCGACGAAGCCTACGGCACACAGGGCGGCAATGCCACCGATGGCTGCCCCGAGCAGCACCAGTGCCAGGAAACGGGCAATGGCCATCGGTCCCGTCGTCGGCTCACGGGTCTCGGATCGGTTCATTCGGTGTTTGGCGCAAGCAGGTGTATCACTTCGTCGTCGCTGGTTTGATCGAAGTGACGATACCATTGTCCGACGGCACCGAAGTGGTCCGGCTGACTAAGGCAGACGAGGTCATCGGCGAGTGGTGACAAGTTGGCAATGGTATCGGGCGGTGCGACGGGCACGGCCACGATCAGCCGTGCCGGGGACTGTGCTCGCAGCGCTTCGAGTGCTGCCTGCATCGTCGCGCCGGTGGCCAGGCCGTCATCGACGACGATGACGGTGCGCCCCGCGACGCGCAGTGGCGGACGTTGCCCACGATAGGTTGCCTCTCGACGCTGGAGTTCTCTGTTTTCCTGGGCCACGATGTCATCCACCTCGTGCTTATCGATGGTCAACCTCTCCACCAGGTCGTGGTGAAGGACGCAGATACCGTTGCCGGCTATCGCTCCCATGGCCACCTCGGGTTGCCAGGGAACGCCCAACTTGCGTACCACGAGCGTATCGAGCTCGGCGTTCAGTGCCTGTGCGATTTCCCAGGCAACCGGTACACCGCCCCGCGGCAGCCCCAGGACCAGTATGTCCGGTATGGAACGATAGTCATCGAGGGCGTCGGCGAGTTGGCGGCCGGCATCACGGCGGTCTTCGAAAATCATGTCGGCGAACATCGTGTCATGTGAGTCCCTTGAGCATAGGCGAGGGAGAGCGACTCCTTCAAAGTGGTACACCGTGCTTGGGGTACAAGCGCTTCACCGGGTTATACTGACGAGCAAGCCAGGCATCGGGCGATGCCATCAATGAATTGCAAGGAGTGAGCCGTGATCGAGGGTGTCAAACATATCGTGGCCGTAGCGTCCGGCAAAGGTGGTGTAGGCAAATCCACCGTCACTGCCAACCTGGCCTTGGCGATGGCTGCAGAAGGTTATCGTGTCGGCTTGTTGGATGCCGACATTTATGGTCCCAGCCAGGCGCAGATGCTGGGTATCGGCGAAGGCGTTCGTCCCCAACAGGTGGGAGAGAATGGTTTCGTTCCGCTCGAAGCCCATGGCATTCAGGCGATGTCCATGGCATTCATGGTCGATATTACCGAGCCGATGGTGTGGCGTGGCCCAATGGTCGCTGGTGCCTTCCAACAGCTACTCAATCAGACGGTATGGAACGATCTCGACTATCTGTTCATCGACATGCCGCCGGGCACGGGGGATATTCAGTTGACACTGGCCCAGAAAGTGCCGGTGTCGGGCGCCGTGATCGTCACCACACCGCAGGACATTGCGTTGCTCGATGCGCGCAAGGGAATCGAGATGTTTCGCAAGGTCAATGTCCCGGTGCTCGGTATCGTGGAGAACATGAGCCTGCATATCTGTTCCCAGTGCGGGCATAGCGAACCGATCTTCGGCGAAGGCGGGGGAGAGCGCATCTCGGCGCAGTACGAGACTCGCCTGTTGGGGCAGTTGCCGTTGACGATGGCGATTCGTGAACAGTCCGATGGTGGCAAACCGACGGTTGTTGCCGACCCCGATGGCGACGTGGCGATGACCTTCCGGACAGTGGCGCGCGCCGTTGCCGAAGGCGTCGAGAGTCAAGGCGATGAAGGGCCCAGCATCTCCTTCGGCGAGTAACGATCAGTACAAGGGCGTTGGTAATCCGTCGCGGGGCCGTTATCATGTCGGCCCCGTTTTCGTTACGACTCTAGGGCGCCCCGATGAGCATCAAGTCCGACAAGTGGATTCGCCGCATGGCGGAAAGCCATGGCATGATCGAACCGTTCGAACACGACCAGGTTCGTTACCATCAGGAGCAGCGCGTTATTTCCTACGGGACGTCCAGCTATGGTTATGACGTCCGTTGTGCCGATGAATTCAAGGTCTTCACCAACATCCATTCGGCGGTCGTCGATCCCAAAGGATTCGACGAAAAGAGTTTCGTCGATATCAAGGGCGATATCTGCGTCATCCCTCCCAATTCGTTTGCGCTTGCACGTACCGTGGAATATTTTCGGATTCCACGCAGCGTCCTGACGATTTGCCTGGGTAAGTCGACTTATGCACGGTGCGGTATCATCGTCAATGTCACGCCGCTGGAACCGGAGTGGGAAGGGCATGTCACGCTGGAATTCTCCAACACCACCAACCTGCCGGCGAAGATCTATGCCCATGAAGGCGTGGCACAGATGCTGTTTCTGGAATCCGACGAAATCTGCGACATGTCCTACAAGGACCGTGGCGGCAAGTACATGGGACAGCAAGGGGTGACCTTGCCCCGTACCTGATGGCCGGTTCCGGGATTACCCGGAACGGGCATCGAGCCAACTGCCGGCATCCGGTACGTCGACCTCGAAGGCGTCATCCAGGTACGGTGAACTGATCAGGAAATCGGCACTGGCGGCATTACAAGCGACCGGGATATTCCACAGTGCGGCCAGTCTCAGTAGTGCCTTGACGTCGGGATCGTGGGGCATGGGGGCGAATGGATCCCAGAAAAAGATCAGCAGGTCCAGCCGCTGCTCGGTGATACGGGCCCCGATCTGCTGGTCGCCACCCAGTGGGCCGCTCATCAGGCCTTCCACCGTCAGTCCCAGCTCACGAGCGACGCGGCTGGCCGTGGTGCCGGTGCCGACGAGTTGGTGCGCTGACAGCGTGTCCTGCCAGCGCCGGGCCCACGCCAGCAATTCGTCCTTCTTGCCGTCATGCGCGATCAATGCAATGCGCTTGCGCGCCGGCAGCGTGCGGCGTGCTTGCTGGCGCGGGCCGTGGTCAGTGGTCATGACGATTATTCCACCTCGAGGATTTTCATCGTATTGGTTCCGCCGTGGGCGTTCATGTGATCGCCACGAGTGAGAATCATCATCTTGCCCGGTGTGGCAATGTTGCGTTCCTTGATGATCGCGATCGCCTGCTGGTCGAGATCATCGGCATCCAGGTCGGACGTATCGAACAGGATCGAGACGACACCACGGTACAGCGACATGCGCCGCTGAGCGATGGGGCTATGGGCCAGACCGACGATCGGCAGTCCCGAGCGAATGCGTGAAGCGATCAGCGGCGTGTACCCGGTGGCGGTCATGCAGGCAATGGCTCCGACGCCCGACAGGTGGTTGGCGGCGTACATGGCTGACAGGGCCACCGTCTCGTCGATCTTGGTGAAGCCCTCGTGAATCCGGTGGCCCGATTCCTGAGCGATGCGTTCGCGCTCGGCACCCAGGCACAGGCGGTGCATGGCTTCGATGGTTTCCACGGGATAGTCGCCGGCAGCGGTCTCGGCGGAGAGCATCACCGCATCGGTCCCGTCGAGCACGGCGTTGGCGACGTCAAAGACTTCGGCACGGGTAGGCAGCGGCGAGCCGATCATCGACTCCATCATCTGGGTGGCGGTGATGACGGCGCGATTGAGTTTACGGGCGCGGCTGATCATACGCTTCTGGACGCCAATCAACTGGGCATCGCCGATTTCCACGCCCAGGTCGCCACGTGCCACCATCACGGCCTCGCTGGCCTCGATGATGCCATCCAGCGTGGCGTCGTCGGCAACGGCCTCGGCACGCTCGACCTTGGCCACCAGCCCGATCTCTTGCCCGGCGTCCCCGAGCAGTCGACGCGCTTCCTGCATGTCGGCGGCACTACGTGGAAAGGAAACCGCCAGATAATCCACACCGATGTCGATCGCAGTCTTCAGGTCGGCCTTGTCCTTGTCGGTGAGTGCGGCCGCGGAGAGACCGCCTCCCTGCTTGTTGATGCCCTTGTTGTTGGACAGCGTGCCGCCCACCATCACGGTCGTGTGCACGGCAGTGCCATCGATTCGGTCGACCTGGAGGACCAGGCGGCCATCGTCGAGCAGCAGGACATCGCCTGCCTGTAGATCATCGGCGAGCTGTTTGTAGTCGCAACCCACGCGTGTCGCATCACCCGCATCGGCATCCAGTGCGACATCCAGCACGAAGGGTTGGCCTTCATCGAGTTCGACGGTCCCATCGGCAAAGCGGGCGATACGGATCTTGGGGCCTTGCAGGTCGCCAAGGGCGGCAACGCTCTTACCCAGCCGATCGGCGATTTCGCGTACCCGTGCCAGGCGCTGGCGATGATCGTCGGCCGATCCGTGCGAGAAATTCAGGCGGACCACGTCGACACCGGCGGCGATCATGGCCTCTAGCACGCCCTCTCGGTCGCTGGCCGGGCCGAGTGTGGCGACAATCTTGGTGCGGCGGATGGGCCCATGAAAGGCATTCGACATGAAGATCTCCAGTAACAGTCGGTCATGTAGGAAACGCTGAATCCACCTTGACACTGCCCAATGGGCGTCAGTGGCGTTTTGTAGTCATTTTACTACATGATGGTAAAGCATGGGGAACTCTCAATGAAATCCCCCCATCGATGGGGGTAGTGTGGCACACCTCTGTGACAACGTGATGCTTGCGGGCCAGTGAGATCGCAGTATAGGGTCATGCTTGACATGTTATTGATGGCTGGCATGAAAACGCTCGCTGGGGTACGGTGAGCGCATTTTTCCGTCAGCACGGTCATGACGGAGAGTCGCGAGACGGCGTGAAGGCACTGTCGCAACATATTGTGGAGCACTATGGGTAAGTCACTGGTCATCGTCGAGTCGCCGGCCAAGGCGAAGACGATCAATAAGTATCTCGGCAACGATTTCATCGTGAAGTCGAGCGTAGGTCATATACGCGACCTGCCGACCAGCGGCTCGGGAAAAGCGAATGCCGATCCCAAGGAGCGGGGGCGTCAGGCTGCGGCGACACGCAAGATGTCACCGGATGAAAAGGCCGTCTACAAGAAGAAAAAAGCGCGCGAACAACTGATCAGGCGCATGGGGATCGATCCCGAGAATGACTGGGTCGCGAATTACGAGATTCTGCCCGGCAAGGAAAAGGTCGTTGCGGAATTGCAGAAACTGGCCGACAAGGCCGAAGCCGTCTATCTCGCGACCGACCTCGATCGGGAAGGGGAGGCAATCGCATGGCACCTGCAGGAGACGATCGGTGGCGATGCGTCCCGTTACAAGCGGGTGGTGTTCAACGAGATCACCAAGAACGCCATTCAAGAAGCCTTCAAGGACCCCGGTTCCCTCAATATCGAGCGTGTCGAGGCTCAGCAGGCCCGACGCTTTCTCGATCGTGTCGTCGGGTTCATGCTGTCACCGCTGCTATGGAGCAAGATCGCCCGCGGCTTGTCCGCCGGTCGCGTGCAGTCGGTGGCGATGCGTCTGATCGTCGAGCGCGAGCGTGAAATTCGCGCTTTCGTTCCCGAAGAATTCTGGGATGTTCATGCCGACCTGGTGAGCCCCGGAGGCGAGCCGGTCCGTTTCGAACTGGTCCGCCAGAACGGCAAGGCGTTCGAGCCGACGTCGGAAGCCGAGACGCTCGAGCGTATCGACGCGTTGAAGAAAGCGTCGCTGCAGATCACCGCCCGTGACGACAAGCCGACCCGTTCGCGCCCCAATGCGCCCTTCATCACCTCGACCCTGCAACAGGCGGCCAGCGGACGACTGGGATTCTCGGTGCGCAAGACAATGACGCTGGCGCAACGCCTCTACGAGGCCGGACACATCACCTACATGCGTACCGACTCGACCAATCTTTCGCAGGATGCCGTGGCATCGGTGCGTGAGCATATCGAGCGCGAGTATGGCAACCGTTATCTTCCCGAGTCGCCCAACCGCTATACCAGCAAAGCGGGAGCTCAGGAAGCGCACGAGGCGATCCGCCCGTCCAATGTATCGCATACCGCAGTATCGCTGGACGGTATGGAGCGGGACGCGCAGCGCCTTTATGAATTGATCTGGCGTCAATTCGTGGCCTGTCAGATGACGCCAGCGGAGTATCTTTCTACCACACTGACCGTCGAGGCCGATGGCTATGAACTCAAGGCCAAGGGGCGTGTGCTCAAGTTCGATGGTTATACCCGTGTGATGAAACCGGCGGGACGCAAGGATGAGGACCAAGCGCTGCCGGACCTGTCCGAAGGTACGGCGATGACGCTCGAGTCACTCGATCCTCAGCAACATTTTACCAAACCGCCGGCTCGCTATACCGAGGCGAGTCTGGTCAAGGAGCTGGAAAAGCAGGGGATCGGCAGGCCCTCGACCTACGCATCGATCATTTCGACCATCCAGGACCGGGGGTACGTCAAACTCGAAAGTCGTCGCTTCTATGCCGAAAAACTGGGCGATATCGTTACCGAACGGCTCAAGGAGTCGTTCCCCGACCTGATGGACTACAACTTTACCGCACGCATGGAAGACAGCCTCGATGAAGTGGCCGAAGGCGAGCGCGATTGGAAAGCGTTGCTCGACAGCTTCTATGACGATTTCCGTAAGGAGCTGGAACTCGCCGAGAGTGAGGAGGGCATGCGGCCCAATCAACCGGTGCCGACAGAGATCGATTGTCCCCAGTGCGGACGTGAAATGCAGATACGCACCGCATCGACAGGCGTGTTCTTGGGTTGCAGCGGCTACAATCTGCCGCCCAAGGAGCGTTGCAAGACCACGATCGATCTGATTCCCGGCGAGGAAGCGGTAGCCGACGATGCCGGCGAAGAAGCGGAAACCGACGCCTTGCGTGCCAAGCATCGTTGCCCCAAGTGCGGTACGGCCATGGACAGCTATCTGATCGACGAGCATCGCAAGCTGCATATTTGCGGGAACAGCCCCGATTGTGATGGGCACGAGGTCGAGAAAGGGCGTTTCAAGATCAAGGGGTACGAAGGCCCGACGCTGGAATGCGACAAGTGTGGTGCCGAGATGCAGCTCAAGTCGGGACGTTTCGGCAAATACTTCGGCTGTACCAACGACGCCTGCAAGAATACCCGCAAGCTGCTCAAGAATGGCGAAGTGGCGCCGCCCAAGATGGAACCGGTCCCCATGCCCGAGTTGGCTTGCCAGAAGGTCGATGATCACTACGTGTTGCGTGATGGTGCCAGTGGGCTGTTCCTGGCGGCGAGCCAGTTCCCCAAGAATCGGGAAACGCGCCCTCCGCTGGTGCGTGAACTCAAAGCGCATGCCGATGAATTGCCTGAGAAATACCGCTTCCTGCTCGAAGCACCCAGTGAGGATCCGGAAGGGCGTCCGGCACAGATTCGCTTTTCACGCAAAACCAAGAGTCAATATGTGATGACCGATCAGGATGGCAAGGCCAGTGGTTGGAAGGCCACGTACGATGAGGGGCGCTGGCAAGTCGAGGACAAGCGCAAATGACGCCGGCAGGACGCACCAATCAACTGATCTATCAAGCAGAGCTGCTACTGGCGGTCGATCGCGGCGATGATGAGCATGCCGACGCCCGCCGTATGGCTGCCGAGGAGGGGGCGCTGGCATTGGCCGAACTGGCGTTGAATGCCGCGTTACGCGAAGTGACGGAACTGGCCATGCTGGAACGGCATGAATGGCGAGAGTTGCTGTCCGGTGATCGCCAGCTCGCCGAGCTTCACCATCTGCGGGAACTGGCCCACCGCGAGGATAGCTGGCTGTCCTGGCTGATCGCACGCTTGTCTCAACTCCATGACGTCGAGGGGGCGTCCAGCCGGCGCCAGGCAGATGCCGGCCTGATAGCGACTGCCGGTAGCGGCGACCTGGCCGAAACGTTGCGCTGGTGTCTGCGTGAATTCAAGTCGACGCTGGCCGAACTGCGCGAAACCAGTTTCGAATGGTGACGTGGCGTGGTGCGAGTGATACCCTGAGTATGGTGTTGACGACCATGGACGATTCCCGTGGTCGTTTTTTATTGCCGCGTTTCGTCGAGTCCCCATGGCTGTCTCCGGGATAGCCATCGTGTCGGCCGGCACTCGTTACCGTAACGAGAACGTATCGACGAATACGCACTGAAGAAGTAAAGGGAGAGCCCCGTGACCGATACCGCGATTCTGGAAATCGTCGAACTCAATGACGGCGAGATAGTGCTGCGCAGTGCCGAAGGCGAGGGCGAACCGCTGTTGCGTATCCGCTTTTCCGAAGAAGCTGCCGAGTTGCTGCGTCAGAGCCGTTTCGAAGTGGCGCAGGAAATGATCGACCATGCCATTACACGCAGTAAACTGTGGCAGGAAGAGAGCGAGGAGCAGGTTCTTCCCTCAACCGTTCATTGATGGAGTCACGGCACCGCGTGATGACGACTGAACGGAGTGGTCTGCTCTTATCCGCTTGCGTGGCTTTGCTGATCGGTGTCGTTGCAACGGCGTCGGCGATCGCCACGGCATCGCAGGCCATTCTCCTCGATGGTTTGTTCAATCTAGTCTATTTCATGGTATCGCTGGCCACACTGCGTGTCAGTCGTTTGGCCAGCGGACCGGATGACGAGCGTTTCCCCTTTGGTTACGGCTACTTCGAATCGCTGGTCAATGCCGGCAAAGGGCTGTTGATTCTTGGCGTGTCGGGCTTCGCTCTCTTCGATGCAACCCTGACCCTGCTGGAGGGCGGTCATCGCATTGCTGCAGGCCTGGCGATAGGCTATGCCCTGTTTGCTACCCTCATCTGCTCGCTGACTGCATGGGTACTTGGACGTACCCTTCATCATGTTGACAGTCCGTTGGTGCGAGCCGACCGCGACAACTGGGTCGTCAACAGTGTGATTTCCGGTGCCGTACTGCTGGCATTTTGTCTGATCCCGCTGTTGCAGTGGGCGGATTGGCAGGCCCCGATTCCTTACATCGACTCCTTGTTGGTCATTGCCGTGGTAGTGCTGTGCCTGGGAGTCCCTGTGCGCATGGCATCCGGTGCCATACTGGAGCTGCTCAACCGGAGGCCGCCGAGTGCTGTCGCCGTGCCGGTTCGCGCCGCGGTCGAGCGGGCGCTCGCTGATCTGCCTGCCAGGCGCATTCATGTTCGCATGGTACGGCCAGGTCGAACGCTATATGTGGTTGTCCACGTCGTACTGCCGGACACCTATCCCGTATCGTCCGTCCAGCAATTCGACGCCATACGCGAACGTGTTGACCGGGAAGTCCGCGACGCTTATGCCACGCCGGTCATCGACGTCGTTTTTACAGCCAGTGATCGCTGGGCGGAGTGGCCTGAACTATCCTCCGAGCGATGAATCACAACGTGGAGGCCAATATGAGCGATACCGACTCCCCCTTCGCACGCGCCGTCGCGAGACTGGATGCCCTGCATGGCGACGATCCGCGAGAGACGATCGTCGAGGGCCGATCCCAGCCCTATGAGCAGGTCTATGCCCAACGCATGAGCGAGTGGCTGGCGACAGTCAAACCTGATGCCAGTGAGGTGCTGCAACTGGCGGTGCGAGCTCAGCATTTGCAACGCTGGCGTCTCCCCCGCGACGACTATCCGCGCGACCGTCCCGGGTACTTGGCCTGGCGGCGTGAGTTGGGACGTTTGCAAGCTGAACGGGCCGCGGAGGTGATGCGTGAGGTCGGCTATGAGGAAGCGGACTGCGAACGAGCCGCTGCGTTGATCCGCAAGGAAGGCATCAAGCGGGATTCCGAGGCCCAGGCACTCGAGGACACGGCCTGCCTGGTGTTTCTGCAATACGACTTCGTCGATTTCGCGGAACAGCACCTTGACGACGAAGACAAGTTGCTACGGATCATCCGCAAGACCTGGAAGAAGATGTCGCCGCATGGCCAATCGTTCGCGCAGACCATCAGCCTGCCCGAGACCCATCAGGCATTGATGCACAAAGCATTGACGTGAATGTCGGCGTCAGCGCGTCATGACACCTTGGTGTTGGTGACCAGCGTCGGGGTGCCGATGAGTTCGATCGTCGTCAGCGGCTCACCGATCCAGGCCCCCTGGAAGTATTGGTACCCTTGAGATATCAGCAGCTCACGTTCGCTCTGTGTCGATACGTCGGCGGCGACCAGGGGAAGCGACAGCTGCGTGGCCAGATTCTGCACGGTTGACGTGAATCGCAGTGATCGTTGATGGGTGTTGGCACTCAACTGATCGACCGGAAGGTCAGTCAACAGGGTGAGAGGCAAGCCATGCTGGCCGAACTCATGGAGCGACAGTGCGATACCCGCCTGTTTCAACTGGTGCATGATCTCGAGTGTCTGGGGAGTTCCTTGACGAACCAGCGACTCGCTCACCTGCAGCATGAGACGGGTCGGGCTGGACAGTCGTGCGCATACGTCATCGACGAAGCCGGGTTGATACAGGTGGGCTGCATGGATGTCGACGACCAGGGTCATGTTGGCCATCTCGGCGCTTTGTGACCAGAGGGTCAGTTGCTGACAGGCGGCTTCCAGCGTCCATTCACTGAACGCCAGTTGGTACTCGTGCTTCTCGATATCCGCTTGATAGTCGGAGGGTGCCAGCATGCCGTGGCGTGGATGATCCCAATAGCAACGCGCACCGATGGCCTGCAGGTTGCCAAGGGCATCGACGAGAGGCTGGAAGCGCAGATGGAACTGTTGTTCCTGCAGAGCCCGTTCGAGTTCTTCCTCGAACGCATGTTGATGGGTGATCGCGGCTTGCAAATCGGGGTCGTAGAAGTGCAGGCAATTGCGACCGGCTTCCTTGGAGCGATAGAGCGCCAGATCCGCTTGCTTGAGCACCCAGTCACTACTGACCGGTTCGTCGCCGAACATCGTGATGCCCAGACTCGTGGTAATCTGGCAGGAAACACCCTCGAGATCATAGGTGGGTAGTAGTGTCTCGATGATCTTGTTGCCGACACGTTCGGCCTGAGTCACCGCTGTGTTGAGTGACTCATCGAGATTCTCCAGCAGAATCACGAATTCATCGCCACCCAGACGACACACCGTATCGCCCGCTCGAACGCAATCGCTCAACCGGTTGGCCATCCGTTGAAGCAGCAGGTCGCCTTTATCATGCCCGTGGGTGTCGTTGAGCTGTTTGAAGTGATCCAGGTCGAGCATCAACAACGCACCGTGGCTATGCGTACGCTCGGACGTGTTCAAGGCATGCTGCAGGTGGTCCAGTAGCAAGCGGCGATTGGCGACATGGGTCAGCGGATCGAGAAAGGCAAGCTCTGCCATCTTGTCGGCGGCGGCCTTGCGCTCCGTGATATCGGTGATCGTGCCGACGAAATGAATGGTATCGTCGGTATCGTCATAGTGAATGGCGCTCAGCATCAGTCGTGCCGGATAATCCTCTCCGTTGTGTCGCCGATCCCATATCTCGCCTTGCCATTCACCGCGACGTATCACGGTATCCCACAAGTGTTCATAGAAATCGATATCGTGGTGCGGCGACTGCAGTGCACTGGGCACCTCTCCAACGACGTCATCGACACGATAGCCGGTAATGTGAGTAAAGGCTTCGTTGCACATCAACAACCGTCCTTGACTGTCGACCAGGAAGACGCCATCGCCGATCGCTTCGACGGCTCTCGTGAGCTGCTGGTGAGTGACATGCAGCAGGTCCGCACTGGTCTGGAGACGACGCATGACGGCTACCGAAATGGCCGTTACCGTTCCCAAAACCAGTGCAACCATGGTCACGCCCGTGGCCAGCCAGGACGAGCCGAGAATCGCATCGTTCGGGATGGCAAAGGGCTGTGAATAGAAGTTGACCGATACCATGGCCGTGTAATGGAGTGAGGTGGCCGCCATGCCAATGATGCACGCACCGGTGAAGGTGGTACGGTGGGTCATGAAGTGTCGAGCCATGGCACTGCCCATGCCGGCTCGCAATACCACCATGGCCAGGCTACCGATACCTAGTGCGAAGACGATCGATAGCAGGAGTAACGAGGCGTCATGACGCATGAGTGCGACAATGCGCATGCCCGCCATACCGATGAAGTGCATGGCGGCGATACCCAGGCCGAGAATCAGGCCGGCCAGCAGGTAGAGGCTCATGCGGCGGTGTTTGGCGAGTATCAGATACAGCGGCAACATACAGGCCAGAATGGCCGGTATGCCCGATAGCGCCGTGATCACGGGGTCGTAGAATACCTGGCGAGGTAATTCAAAGGCGAGCATGCCGATGAAGTGCATCCCCCAGATACCGTACCCCATGACCGTGGCACCGAGAATCAGCCAGACGCTCTTGCTGGCCAAAGACCAGCGCTTCCATGCCAGACTCATGCGCGAGGCCAGCAACAGGCCACTATAAGACGCGAGAACGGCGACCAACAGGGAAAGCAGGACAAGAATATGATCGTGGGAGCTGGCCAATTTCAGGGAGGGGGCCAGGCCACCATCGTCTATCTGAAGCATGAAGAGGGGAAACCTATGGAAACGTAAGCTCGCCATAAAAAAGTATGACGCTGATATGACCCCTCCGTGGTTTTGTCTACGCTACATGGGTAGGTTCATGAAAGCAATATGCAAGTTTTCCTGAAACTTGCCGATACACACAATAATGTCTTGGTCGGTCGCTCATCGGACGGGACGCCCGCTTCGCTGGATACCGCAACCTGGTTGTTGATCTATGCCGCAAGGAACTGCTGAACCACAACGATTACTCGTTCTCGACGATGATCCGGGTGTCGGCCAGACAATGGCGTTCATGGCCGAGAGTCTGGGCATGGAAGCGCGCTCGGTGGTCAAGGCCAGCGATTTTTTCGACGCGCTGAGCCAATGGCAGCCGACCCACGTCGTGATCGACCTGATCATGCCGGATATGGATGGCGTCGAAGTCATGCGGCAATTGGCCAGACTCGAGTGTGATGTGGCCATCATCATCTCCAGTGGTGTGGGGACTCGGGTACTGGATGCCGCCGAGCGCGCAGCGGCCGAACACCGCCTCAATGTGCTGGGGGTATTGTCCAAGCCTTTCACCCGGCAGAAATTGCAGGATGCCTTGGGACAATCCTCGCGTTCCCCGGTCTCTCGGCAGGGCGAGGGCCTGGATGCCGTGGACTCGGTCGGGGGCTTCGAAGTGACCGAGACGGCACTGCGTGAGGCGATCGGGCAGAATCAATTCATCATGGTCTATCAGCCCAAGATCGCCTGTCGCGACAATTCCGTCGTAGGGTTCGAGGCCCTGGTACGCTGGCAGCATCCCGACGCCGGTATCATTACCCCGGATAGATTCATCCCCATGGCGGAATCGCTGGATCTGATCGATCCCTTGACCGACCTGATCATCGAGCAATCGCTTCAGTGGGTGTCGGCGTTGCAACATGAACCTGCCATGTCGCTGGCGATCAATCTTTCCGCCAAGACGCTCGTCAACCTGGATTTTGCCGACCGCCTGGCGGTGCGATGTCGCAGGCAAACCGTCAGACCTGGACAGGTCACCCTGGAAATGACCGAGACGGCGGCAATGGAAGACTCGGTGATGGCATTGGAATTGCTGACGCGGCTGCGCATGAAGGGGTTCCATGTCGCCATCGACGATTTTGGCACCGGTTACTCGTCGATGATGCAGTTGGCTCGTCTCCCGTTTTCCGAATTGAAGGTCGATAAATCCTTCGTGATGACGGCAACGAGCTCCGAAGAAGCCCGCACGATCATCCGTTCGACGGTGGAGTTGGGGCATAGCCTGGGACTCGATGTGGTAGCAGAAGGCGTGGAAGACGGAGGCGCGCTGGCGTTTCTACGGGATATCGGCTGTGACTATGCTCAAGGGTATTTCATCGCTCGTCCGATGCCGACACACCGTATCTCCGGATGGCTGAACGAACGTCAGGATGACTGATACGGGCACCAGGACGCCGTGTCAAGTCACGACGTCATACGTCAGACAATGCGTACGAGGCAATCATGATTCCTGATCACCCCTCCGATACCCTGCGTGAACTGGCACGGGAACGTCATGTCGACTCGTTGCTGCGCAATATTCCCGGCATGCTCTATCACTGCCGGCTTGACGCTCATTGGACGATGCTGTTCATCAGTGCCGGCTGCCTATCTCTGACCGGCTATCGTCCCGATGATCTGCTGTACAACCGGCGAGTCGCGTTCGTCGACTTGCTGCATCCCGAAGATACCCAGCGCTTGGAAGACGAAGTCTACCGGGCGATCGAAGCGCGTGAGGCCTATAGCATCACTTACCGGCTCATCACGGCACACGGTGACGAAAAGTGGGTGTGGGAACAGGGGAATGCGGTGCGAGGGGAGCAGGATGAAGTCCTGGCGCTCGAAGGATATATCACCGACATTACGCAGCGTATCGAGCTCGAGGCGCAGCTCGTCCGCTCACAGCGGATGGAGTCGGTAGGACAATTGACCGGCGGAGTTGCGCACGATTTCAACAATCTGTTGACCGTCATCCTTGGCAATGCCGAGCTGTTGGTCGAGGAATTGGACAATCAGCCGCGTCTTGCGAACCTGGCCGACATGGTGGTCAGTGCCGCTCAACGCGGCTCCGATTTGACGCAGAGTCTACTGGCCTATGCACGGCGTCAGCCACTTGAGCCCCGTGCCATCGAAGTCGACGAGACCTTGCAGGGCATGTATGACCTGTTGCACCGCACCTTGGGCGAGCACATCGAAGTCGACATCATTGCCGGTAGCCATGGCCAACGCGCCATGGTCGATCCCTCTCAGCTCGAGAATGCCCTGCTCAACCTCTCGCTCAACGCGCGAGATGCCATGCCGCAAGGTGGCAACCTGGTCATCGAAACGGCCGTTACGCATCTGGATCAGTACTATGCGGATCACCATGACGAGGTCGAGCCCGGCGACTACATCATGGTGGCGGTCTCCGACACTGGTGAGGGAATCGACAGTGGGCATCTCGAGCGGGTGTTCGAACCGTTCTTTACGACCAAGTCAGCCGGTAAAGGTACCGGCCTAGGCCTGAGCATGATCTATGGGTTCATCAAGCAATCACGCGGTCATGTCAGCATCTACTCCGAACCCGGTCAGGGAACGACGGTGAAAATGTACTTGCCGCTTGCCGATGGGGAAGCCGGAGACGCTCACGCAGAGCTTGCTGCAGCGGAGACCGAAGGGGGTGGAGAAACCATCCTGTTGGTCGAAGACGACGACCTGGTTCGTCGCTATGCCCATCAACAGCTAGCTGCGTTGGGGTATCTGGTCAGCGTGGCGGCCAGCGGGAGAGAGGCTCTGGCCATGATTCGTCAGCGCGACGATATCGACCTGTTGTTCACCGATATCGTCATGCCGGGCGGTATCAATGGCAAGGAGCTTGCCGACCGGGCCAGGGCGATCAGGCCGACATTGAAAGTCCTCTACACGTCCGGCTATACCGAAAATGCCATCGTCCATCAAGGCCGACTGGACCCCGGCGTGCTGCTGCTGAGCAAGCCCTACCGACACAAGGAATTGGCGCGCACCGTGCGGCAGGCGCTGGATAGTGCCCAAGCGAAAGAGTGAAGGAGCCGGAATAGCGGGTTGTCATTGAGTTTTCAGGGTGAATAGCGTAGAAATCGAGCGTCATCCTCTTCGTTACACGAGATCCAGCATTGATGAATCGAGCCACGAAAAGCCTAGCCTTGCTGATCATGACCTTGTTACCGGTCATGGGGTTGCAGGCAGCAATCGATACCGACTTTTCGCCACGTCCCAATGAGCGTTGGTTGTTGATCGATGATCAAAGTGCCACCCTGACTGTCTACGAGGGTAACCAGGAAATCGAGCATTTCGAACCCATATCCCTGGGGCGGGGCGGTGCCGCGCCACTGCGTGTCAGAGGTGACCGGAAAACCCCGACAGGGGAGTTTCGTATCAACCGGGTCAACATGCAGAGTCGCTTCCACATTTTCCTGGGACTTAATTACCCGACGCCGGCCCATGTCAGGAAGTCATTCAACGCCGGGCTCATCGATCGTGACGAGTACGAGGCGTACCATCAGTACATGCGTCGGTACGGTGAACCGCCACAAGATACGCCGCTAGGTGGCGACATTGGTATTCACGGTCTGGGGGAGAGCGACGAGGATATTCACGGCCGATTCCACTGGACGCAAGGGTGTATCGCCGTGACCAATGAACAGATAGAATGGCTGAATGACAACATCGATATTGGCACACGCGTCGTCATCCGCTAGTCTTTGTTTGTGACGACGCGAATTGAGCGGTAGACAAAGCGGTATCGTCTATAATAAAACGGCGTTTGACTCTTGGCCTCAAAAGACTAGAGTCAGTATTGGGAAGAACCTGCTCAATGCAGTAGCCTGGGAAACTAGGCATAATTCAAGGCTGAACCAAGGAAGACACAAGGAGATCATCATGTCCACGACTCTCAAGACCACTTTAAAGTTGTCTGCTGCTGCCGCTTCTCTGGCCGTTCTGGCTGGTTGCGCTTCTCAGAGCTCTCTGGAAGAAGTGCGTACCATCGCCGAAGACGCGCAAGCTGAAGCCCAACAAGCCAATGCCACTGCACAGCAAGCGCAGAACACTGCCAACCAAGCGCAGCGTGATGCTCAAGCTGCCATGCAGATGGCTCAGGAAAACCGTGAAGAAATGGATCGCATGTTCGAGCGCTCCATGCAGAAGTAAGATGCCAATGGCGGTTGCCGGCGGGCTTGACGCTAAGTCATGATCCTGTCGACAACCGTGATTCGTATCGCGAACGACCCCGCTCAGGCGGGGTCGTTCGTCATGGGTAGACACCCCCGCTCATTGCGGGCCGATCAAGTGCTTCACTTCCAGATACGCATCGAGCCCCCATGGCCCCAGTTCCCGGCCAATACCGCTTCGCTTGAAGCCTCCCCAGCTCGTTTGGGGCAAGACGACTTGTTCGCCATTGAACCAGATACTGCCCGCTTGCAGTTGTCGCCCTATCCGTTTTGCACGCTCGTTGTCGCCGCTGACTACCGTCGCTGCCAGACCGAAGTCGCTGTCATTGGCCAGAGCGATGGCCTCGGCTTCATCGTTGACACTACGAGCGCAGAGTACCGGACCGAAGACTTCCTCGCGCCATAAGCGGCTGGAGGTGGGCACATCCCGGAACAGAGTCGGAGCCAAGAAATAGCCTTGCTTGGGCAACTGACGATGCCTGTCGTCACGAACCGCTGTCAGTCCTTCTTGCCGGGCGATTTCAAGATAACCCTTTACCGTGTCACGTTGGCGTGAGCTTGTCAGAGGCCCCATATCGGTCGTTTCGGCCAATGGGTCGCCAAGATTGATGGCATCGATTCGAGTCGCAAGGGCATCGTAAACGTCGTCGGCTATGGCCCTATGCACCAGGAGACGGGAAGTCGCCGAGCAGACCTGTCCCATGTTGAAGTAGATACCCGCCATGATCCAATCCGCCGCCCGTTGCGGGTCCGAATCCTCCATCACCAGAATGGGAGACTTACCGCCCAGCTCGAGCGATACGTTGCGGCTGCCCTGACTGGCGGCTCGCATGACGTTTTCACCGACGGCATTACTGCCGGTAAAGGAGAACTTGTCGATTCCGGAGTGAGCCGTCATCGCCGCCCCGATACCTTCACCATCGCCGTGGAGCAGGTTCAGCACACCGTCGGGAAGAGCGATGTCCGAGGCAATGTCTGCCAGCGCCTGTTCGGGCAACGGGGTGACTTCCGAGGGCTTGAGTACCACGGTACAGCCGGCGGCCAGGGCGGGAGCCAGTTTCCAGGCGCTGGTGACCAGCGGAAAATTCCATGGCGTTATCAGGCCAGCGACGCCGGCCGAATCGAAATAACGGCGCGCTTCGACCCCCGTCATGTCGTGTTCGACACGCTGTCCCTGACGCTCATCCAGCGCACGAGCCTGCTCGGCATAGTAGCGATAGCAGGCGATGGCATCATCCAGGTCGATGCCGGCTTCCGCCAGCGCCTTGCCGTTGTTGGTTGAAGACAGACGCATCAATTCCTTGCGGCGCTCGCTCAACGCTGCGGCGAAGCCATTCAGGTAGATCGCGCGATCGGCGCCGCTCAGTGCCCGCCAGCCGGGCAGGGCATGACGTGCCGCGGCAACCGCCGCCTCCACATCGGCGGCATCACCCGCCGTCACTTCCGCGATCGTCTCTTCAGTATACGGGTTGGTCACCGCCAGCCGGCGCCGGCCCTGAGACGGGACCCAACGGCCATCGATGAACTGGTGGTCGAGTTGTTGCATGGTGTCATTCTCCATGTGTGCTGTAGGCGCTACGTCAGTCGCGATTGGCGTCGTCAGGGCCCACGGTGGCATATCCAGCAGGGCTGACGCCCTGCATCGCGGTTGAAACCGCTCCTACAACACCCGCTGCCGATGTCAGGTAGGAGCGACTTCAGTCGCGATTGGCGGTGTCACAGAGCAGGGCTAACGCCCTGCATCGCGGTTGAAACCGCTCCTACAACACCCGCTGCCGATGTCAGGTAGGAGCGACTTCAGTCGCGATTGGCGGTGTCACAGAGCAGGGCTAACGCCCTGCATCGCGGTTGAAACCGCTCCTACAACACCCGCTGCCGATGTCAGGTAGGAGCGACTTCAGTCGCGATTGGCGGTGTCACAGAGCAGGGCTAACGCCCTGCATCGCGGTTGAAACCGCTCCTACAACACCCGCTGCCAGTGTCAGGTAGCAGCGACTTCAGTCGCGATGTCGTTCTCAACCGATGGCGTTCATCCAGGCTGCCGCATCCACTTCGATCAACAACGGCCCGTCCTGTGGTCGTGAAACCAGGGCATCGGCCAGTTCGTCGGGTCTGTCGACATGGGTCGCCAGGCAGCCAAAGCCTCGGGCGAGGGTCAGGAAGTCGGGGGCCTGAAGATCAACACCGAGCCGGGTCACATGGTTGGCATCCATGTAGCGGCGAATTTCTTCGTAGCCGGCGTTGTGCCATAGCACCACCACGACCGGGAGGCGTTCTTCGACGGCGGTAGCGAGTTCCGAGAGCGTGAACATGATGCCGCCGTCGCCGACCAGCGCGACTACGGGGAGATGAGGCTGAGCGAGTTGCGCGCCGAGAGCGGCGGGCAGGCCATACCCCAGTGTGCCGTAGCCCGTGGAGGCATTGAAGAAACGTCTTGGTTCCGGCTGCGAGACCAGATGGTTGCCGGCGTAGACCGGTGTCGTGGAATCGCCGACCAGGATGGCATCCGGGAGTCTGGACTGGAGGGTGTCGAATAGTGGCACGAACGGTGCCAGGTCAGCATCATCACGCAGTGCCAGGGCATTGCGAGCGTCGTCGGCACGCGCATGCCCACCGCGAGAGAGCGTCGCGGGAAACGCCTCTAGCAGGACGGAAAGGCTGCGTCCGGCATCCGCGACCAGCCCCAGCGCAAGCGTCTGGTTGCGTACCAACTGCTCGGGATCGAGATCGATTCGGATCAACTTGCCATTCAGCGCGAATCCATCGTCGAAGACGACGTCGTAATCCGTTTCGCCCAGTTCGGTTCCTACGGCCAGGATGACATCGGCCTGGTGTGCCAGCTCGCGTACCGGCGGCAGGGCGGTATTGGCGCCCAGATCCAGCGGATGATCGCGGCCGAGAACCCCTTTGGCATTGATCGTTGTCGCCGTGGGGGCGTCGAGGCGCTCGACCAGTATCCGGGCGGCTGGTGCCGCATCGACGCAGCCACCGCCCAGGAGGACGAGAGGCCGCTGCGCATCGTTCAGCCACGCTGCGGCTGTCGCAATACCCTGGGGATCCGGTGCGGCCGGGTATAGCGCGGGTGAATGCCAGTGGGTCGGCGGCGTCACCGGCGCATCGAACAGGTCGATGGGAATCTCGATGTGCACCGGCCCTGGCCGTGCGCCGCGAAACAGGGCATAGGCACGTGCCAGCACGCCAGGCAGATTCGCCGGATCCAGCAGCGTATGGCTGAAACGGCTGACGCCGGCCAACGTCTGCTGCTGGCTGGGCAGTTCATGCAAGCGCCCCTGGCCCAGACCCAAGGTGTCGCGCCGATTGACGCTGGAAATCACCAGCATCGGCACGGAGTCGGCCAGCGCCTGCCCCATGGCGGTCGCCATGTTGGTCATGCCTGGCCCGGTGATGATGAAACACACGCCAGGTCTGCCGGTCGACCGGGCGTAACCATCGGCCATGAACCCGGCACCTTGCTCATGGCGAGGCGTGACATGACGAATCGGACAGCCCTCGAGCCCTCGATACAATTCCACCGTATGCACGCCGGGAATACCGAACACGGTATCGACCCCATAGGTGTGGTGGAGTAACTGCAACAGCAATTGCGCGCATGTCATGGATGGGAACTCCTGGTTACGAACCGCGAGCAACACGCTTCATGGGCTCGCGGTCCGCATCTCGTTGCTGGGATCAAAAGAAGAATAGATGTGCCATGCCGGCGATGATCGGCAGCGTGATGGCAGTGCGTAGCAGGAAGATCACCAGCAGCTCCCAGAGCTTGAGTGGTATCTTGGATTTCAGCAGCAGCGCGCCGATCTCCGACATGTAGATCAACTGAGTCAGGGACAGGCAGGCGATGACGAAGCGGGTCAGTTCGCTTTCGATATTGGATGCCAGTACGGCGGGCAGGAACATGTCAGCGAAACCGACCAGCGTCGCCGGAGCTGCAGCCTCGGCTTCCGGAATTCTCAATAGCTCGAGCACCGGCACCATGGGATAGGACAGCCAGGTGAATAACGGCGTGAACTCGGCGAGTATCAAGGCAATCGTGCCGATCGCAATGACCAGTGGCAGCAGTGCCAGAAAGATATCGGCCACATTGATGAGTGCATGGCGTGCCAGTTGCCGTGGCCCGGGAGCCTTGTCGGCACGCTTCACGGCCTGGGACAAGCTGAAGCGAAACACGCCCATGCCGCTGGTCTCTTTCTCGACCAGTTGGCAACCGACCGGTTCGTAATAGGTGTTCGGTTTGCGCGACAACGGTGGCAGGCGCGGCACGATAACGGCCGCTGTCAGGCCGGCCACCACGACGGTTAGATAAAACGGAACGAATAGGTGGTTGATGCCGATGAAACTCGTCACCAACAACGCGAATGCGATCGACACGATCGAGAAGTTAGTGGCAATGACCGAGGCCTCACGGCGATTGTAGTAACCCCGTTCGTACTGCTGGGTGGTGATCAGGACACCGACGGTGCCGGAGCCCATCCAGGAGGCGGTGGCATCGATGGCACTGCGTCCCGGCAGGTTGAATATGACGCGAAACGGCTTGCGCACCAGGCTGCCGATGAATTCCATGAAGCCGAAGTCGACCAGGAAGGGCAGCAGGAGTGCGGCAAAGAAGAAGAACGTCAGTAGCACCGGAGCCAGATCATTCAGCATGACACCACCGGTAAAGTCGGCGGTCACGACGTCAGGGCCGACCTGGAAATAGGTCATCAGCGCGAACAATGCCCCCAAGCCGCGCATGATGAACCATATCGGAAGGACATCGAACATCTCCTGGAAAACGCCTTCGCGTGCCCATTTCGGTTTCGTGACTTTGACGAGTGTGGTCAACACGACCGACAAGCACAGCACCGCCACGGCAATGGCCGGCAAGGCGTCGCCAAGCATGGCCTGTAGGCCGTCGGCCATCATGCCCATGCCGATATTGATGGTATCGCCGGTGGAGAAGGGGATCAGAAACAGCCCAACCCCGATCGCCGATGGAATCAGGAACTTGAGCAGATTGCGTCGATTGAGCGGCTCATTGGACGTTGTCTCGCCACTCGTGGTGTCCATGGAAGTCATTGAGAGATTCCTCGTGAATTGTTGTATTGACCTCAACAGCTGATCAGTCGCGGTGCGTGACGCCGGGCAGCACGCAAAGCATTTCGTACAGCAGGCTGGCGCCCATGAGTGCCGTATTGCCGCTGGTATCATAGGGAGGCGCCACTTCCACCAGGTCGCCGCCGACGATGTTCAGCCCCTCGGCGCCGCGAACGATTTCCAGGCCCTGTGAGGCGGTCAGACCAGCCATCTCGACAGTGCCGGTGCCTGGAGCTACCGACGGGTCGAGACTATCGATATCGAAGGTGATATAAACCGGGCCATCGCCCATCTGTTCTCGCACTTCCCTCATCAAGGGTTCGAGTGAGCGATACCAGCACTGCTCGGCCGTCACGACGCGGAATCCCTGCTCGCGGCACCAGTCGAAGTCGTCGGCTGCGTATCCCGTGCCACGCAGACCGATCTGAACGACACGACGGCTGTCCAATAGACCCTCCTCCTGGGCACGGCGGATCGGCGTACCGTGAGCGATGGGCTCACCGAACATGTGGTTGTTGATGTCGGCATGAGCGTCGACATGGATGAGTCCGACAGGCCCATGCTTTTTCGCGATGGCGCGCAGAACAGGCAGGGTCAACGTATGTTCGCCACCGAGTGTCAGCGGTGTGCAGTCATGGGCGAGCACCTCATCGTAGTACCGGGTGATGATGTCGATGCTCTTGGGCAGGTGGAAGGTATTGATCGGCACATCGCCGATATCCGCCACTTGCAGGCTATCGAATGGCGCGGCACGGGTGGCCATGTTGTAGGGGCGTAGCATGCGTGATTCATCGCGGATCTGGCGCGGGCCCATACGCGTACCCGGCCGGTTGGATGTACCGATATCCATGGGGATGCCGATGAAAGCCGCATTCAGGCCGGCAGCATCGTCCTGGGTAGGCAGCCGCATCATGGTGGCTGGGCCGCCGAAACGGGGCATCTCGTTACCGCCTAGAGGCTGGTTGAACTCGCTCATTCTCGTCTCCTGGCTGATGGTGGCTATGCAGCGATGTCAGGTGCGCGACGTCCTGCATCGCGGTTGAAACCACTCCTACGAACCCCGTTCTCCGTATGTCCTGTAGGAGCGACTTCAGTCGCGATTGGCGCTCGGCGGCACCCCCGGCAGGGCTTGTTGCCCTGCATCGCGGTTAAAACCACTCCTACGAACCCCGTTCTCCGTATGTCCTGTAGGAGCGACTTCAGTCGCGATTGGCGCTCGGCGGCACCCCCGGCAGGACTTGTTGCCCTGTATCGCGGTTGAAACCACTCCTACGAACCCCTTTCTCCGTATGTCTTGTAGGAGCGACTTCAGTCGCGATTGACGCTCGGCGGCACCCCCGGCAGGGCTTGTTGTCCTGCATTGCGGTTTAGCCGCGCCTATAATCTCAGGCACATTCCGTGCCAATTTTAATTTATTGATTTATAAGGGTGTTGTGGCTGGAAGATACATTTTTGCATCGCTATGGCCGTACAATTGATGCAAAAATAAATTGTTGATGTGATAATGAATCAGGTTAGCGATTACCCCCTGAAATGGGTCAAGCCGATGTCACATATCGACGCCGAAGTCCTCAAGACCATCATCGAAACGGCGCATGACCACTTTTTCGTCGTCGATGGCGATGGGCGTGTCATCGATGTCAGTCCCGGTGCGGTGGCAGTCTATGGCCTGTCTCGCGAGGAGTTATGTCAATCCACGGTGTATGAGTTGGCCGAGCGAGGCGTACTGAAGCCCTCTGTCAGCCTGGAAGTGTTTCGCACCGGGAAACCGGCGCAGTTGATGCAGCAGACCGCAACCGGACGACGCGTGATCGCACAGGCCCATCCGGTCTACGTCAACGGCAGGATCGAACGCGTCGTCAGTCGTTCGATGGATCTGACCGACCTTCAGTGGTTGCAGGACGAATATTCATTATTGCAGCGCCGCTTCAGCGAGCATCTCAAACGTACCAATGCGCACTCGATCGGCGACGACATGGCGCTCGACAGTCTCGATCACAAGCTGCAAGTGCGTAGCCAGTTGATGCGCGAAATCGCCTTGCTGCTCAAACGAGTGGCGCCGACGGATGCCACCGTTCTCATGCTGGGCGAGTCGGGTGTCGGCAAAACGGCCTTTGCCAGGCAACTTCACCGCTGGAGCGAACGCCGCGACGGCCCCTTCATCGATGTCAACTGTGGTGCCATTCCAGACAGTCTGTTCGAGTCCGAAATGTTCGGCTATCAGCCTGGCGCGTTCAGTGGTGCGGCACGACAGGGCAAGGCAGGTATGCTGGAACAGGCTCACAAGGGCACGTTGTTCCTTGACGAAATCGGAGAGCTACCGCTGCCCATGCAGACCAAGTTGCTCAAAGTCATTCAAGATGGCACCTTGACTCGCCTTGGGGATACGCGCTCTCGTCGTGTCGATTTTCGTCTCGTGGTGGCCACCAACCATGATCTGGCCGGTCAGGTCGAACAAGGCGCCTTCCGGCTCGATCTGTACTATCGTCTGAATGTCATACCCGTCACGTTGCCACCACTTCGCGAACGGCGTGAAGACATTCCCGGCCTGGCTGAATTGCAACTCAAGCGTCTCAATGACCGGTATGGTCAGGAAAAGATGCTGCACTCGACGGTCTGGGCGGAATTGATGAGTCACGACTGGCCGGGTAATGTGCGTGAGTTGGAAAACTGGATGGAGCGGGCATGGCTTTCCTCCGCCGGCGACATGATTGGAGGCGATGCCCAAGTGACTCTCGCCAACGGCGCAAATCGCGGTATACTGGGAGAAGACGCACCGTTATCCGCCGAGGCTGCAACGGCCATTGACGGCGGCAAGACACTCAGGCAAGCCATGCAGGCCTATGAGCGCGGTATCCTCGCACGCTTATGCGACCGTGTGCCCAGTACGTATGCCATGGCCGAAACGCTTGGAATCAGCCAGCCCAGTGTGGTGCGTAAACTAGCCAAATACGGTTTATCCGTTTCTCAACGTAAATAACGATCCGAATGCGACAACAGAAATTCTCTAAATCCATGGATGAGCGTGAAAAACTACGCAAGTTCCGTGAACTCGACGACGCGTTTGCCGAAGCACTGAAAGAACTCGACGGTAACGGTCAGAATCATGTCGAACCGGAAGAGGACGCCGCTACGCGGGAAGCTCGCCGTCAGGCGGAAGAGCAAGAGCGTCAGCGGCTGTTCGAAAAGCGACTACAGGATCTGATGGCGGAATACCGTCTGCCTTCGGAGTCGGTGAGTACCTTGATGCGAACCCTGATGGAACTCGGGCGTATCGCATGACACTAGGCACTTGCCAGACAATGCCTAGGCCCCATGACATGCGCGTGATTCGAGACGCAACGATCCACTGTTGGTGAAGTTCCGCGCGACGCATCTTGTGCTTCGGCGTGTCAACTCCCTCCCTGGAGTGGCTCTCACGACGGGCCGAGCGTTAATCACGGTCAACGGCGAATTTCGACCAAGCCTGCCGTGTCGGCATGAGTTCCAGCCGATTGATATTGATGTGCGCCGGTAACGTCGCGACATGAAAAATCTGCTCGGCGACATCCTCGGCTTGCAACGGTGTCGTACCCTGATACAAGGCATCCGAGGCCGCTTTATCCCCGCGTGTACGAACCAATGTGAACTCGGTCTCCGACATGCCTGGTGCGATATCCGTCACGCGGACGCCCGTACCGAGTAAATCGCAGCGCAAGTTGTAGCTGAATTGTTGCACGAACGCTTTGCTGGCGCCGTAGACATGGCCGCCCGGATACGGTGAATCTGCGGCAACCGAACCGATATTGATGATACTAGCCCCTTGGCCCGTCTCGATCAGGATGGGAAGCAGAGCATGAGTGACGTTCACCAGCCCGGTGATATTGGTGTCGATCATGGTATGCCAGTCCGTTAGATCGACATCCTGCGCAGGCTGTGGGGCCAGGGCCAGGCCGGCGTTGTTGACCAGCACTTTCACGCGGCGGAACGGCTCCGGCAATGACGCGATGGCATCGGCGATGCCGTCGGCATCTCTGACATCCAGGGCCAGCGTCAGTATGTCGGTCTGAGCGTCCAGCTCGCGTTGTAACGCCTCGAGTCGCTCCTGGCGCCGGCCTATCAAGATGACCGACCAGCCAGCGGCAGCAAAGCGCCGTGCGGCGGCACGGCCAAAACCTGACGTTGCACCCGTGATCAAGGCAATATCATTCATGATGGCTCTCCTTCAGTGCGTGTTCGAAAGACACGCTATCATATTCGACTGACCGGCACGCGTAGCTCGATCGCTTGCTTGCCATCGTCGCCCGGACGTCCCTGCCGCCAGACGACCGAGGCGGCTTCGCCGCTGGGCGTTTCACCTGACTCGGGGATGGCTTTCAGCACCAGATAGGCAAAGGCATCCTCCATTCGATCGATATCGTCGATGACGAGTCGAGCGACGCGATGGACGCCCAGCTCGTCGTGCCGAAAGGGCAGAGGAGCAGGCCGTTCGGGCGGGTGAGGCAAGCGGTAGCCGAAATCGATGCGCACACGATAGGCCGGCGTGATTCCCGGGTGGTCGTGATAGATCCAGCAAGGTTGAGCATCGGGCGGCGGGGTGGGTGCCTGGTTAGCGTAAACCTGCCAGAGATCGGTAGGTGGGGCGGGTTGATCGTAGCCGTAGTGCCGTACGACCAGCAGTGGTGCCGGTGTCGTGGTCTCCATGGTGACATTGCCGATGTCGCCATCGGGTACGGCCGCATTGACCAATTCAGGCTGCATGGCCTGGAACTGACGCCGAAACTCGCGGGGCGACATCTGAAAATGACCGCGGAACGCCCGGCTCAATACCGGTGAGCTACTGTAGCCGCACTCGATGGCGATATCGGTGACACTGCGTTGGGTGACCCCCAGCAGTAGCGCGGCTCGTTCCAGGCGTAAAGTGTCTCGATATTGACCCGCGGGCACGCCGAAGTGTGCATTGAATTCACGGTTCAGATGAACACTGGAGTAGCCTAGCCGGCTGGCAAGGGCATCCAGTGACGGTGCGGCTTCGATCTGTTGTTGAAGCCAGATTTCTGCTTGCATCAAGTCGTTGAATTGCATGAAAGATAGTCAGACCGTGCTGGGCTTGTAGGGTCAATCAGTCGTCTCTTACATAGTCACATGTTGTGACATAGTCTGCCAGTATGAACCGCATCACGTTAGGGGCGTTCCCCGTGTCGACGCAGCGCTGGCACCCGGTTGTCGTAGCAAGCGACTTCAGTCGCGATGGCGCCGTAAGGCGCCCGGCGTGGCATTTATGGCATTATTATATAAGATGATATTCATTTAATGTGGCGGCTGCCACACCGTCAGGGAGTGACATACAAGCATCCGGGACCATCAAGCCAGGGAGGGCAACGACATGGCCCAGCACGACAACAGCTACATCGGGGGATCGATGAAGCGCTGGAGGTATTGGGGCGTATGGTCGAATGGTTGTATGCTGATGATCAGGGCGACCTGCGCCGCGCCTTCACGGCTTGGTTGAAACGCGTTTGGACGCCACGCCAGGCCCCCGAGGAAGAGTGGCAACCCTTTGAGCGGCTGGAAGAGCTTCAGGAGGTATACGACATGTTGCAGGAACGTACCAGCCAATGGCCGCAACGCTGGAAACAGGAAGGCCTCCATGAAGGAAGGCAGGAAGGGCTTCACGAAGGTCTCCATGAAGGTCGGCGGGAAGGACGTCAGGAAGCATTGCACGAGACGGCACGTAACCTGATGCGTACCACTAACCTGGACGATGCAGCCATTGCGCGCGCGACCGGCCTGTCGATCGAGGAAATCACCTCATTGCGGAACGAAATGTAGGAGCGACTTCAGTCGCGATGGCGCCGTAAGGCGCCCGGCGGTGTCACAAGGCAGGGCTTGCGCCCTGCATCGCGGTTGAAACCGCTCCCACAAACCCCTAACCTCGGCGTTCTATCGGCACAGGTTGTCGTAGGAGCGACTTCAGTCGCGATAGGTGCCGTAGGCGCCCGGTGGTATCACAAGGCAGGGCTCACGCCCTGCATCGCGGTTAAAACCGCTCCTGCAACACCGCCTTCTAGTCAGTTCAGTGTGATGGGGATCCTGTGAGCGGAGTGTCTCGACAGGTGCTGTGACCCCGTGATATGCATCCAGTTCGCTTGCTACAGCCGCGGGGTGACAGTCATGGCCTTCCATAATCCGAATCCGAAAATCCGCGAAATCGAGCAGCGCAATGCCCGGTTGCGCGCCGGACTCTTCGCCAAGCTGTTTGGCGGTGCCTGGCGTGGATGTCGCCGGGCCTTGTCGCGCCTTCGATTCCGGCGGCGTCCACGTCGAGACTGATCCTCTGCGCTTCCCATGCTCCCACGTAGGTACCAACTGTATACCGGGTCCGCAACGCCATTGAAATAGGTGACTGGTTTGGCTATTCAAGGTCTACGTGATTCGTCGTGTATTCGGATAGTTCGGTTCCGCACTCTGTTGCCACAACATTCCACTGGCACCGGTTGTCGTAGGAGCGACTTCAGTCGCGATAGCGTTCCAGGTCGAGGCGTCTCAGGGTCGCGGCGATGACCTGACAGCCGTCAGCGGCTTGTTGCGGTGTCATGGCTTCTTCCGGACAGTGGCTGCGGCCATCTCGGCAGGGGGCGAAGAGCATACCCGTGGGGGTGATATCGGCCATGTAGACTGCGTCATGCCCTGCGCCGCTGGGCATTGACAGGGTCGGCAGCCCCAGGTGGTTGGCCGCTTGCTGAATATGTGCCTGTATGCGGGGCGCGCAATGTGTCGGCAGGCCTTCGCTGAGGGGCGTGCAGTCGATACTCAAGCCACGCTGGGCGGCCCGAGCCGTGGCGTGTTCGGCAATCGGCGTGAAGAAACCTTCCAGCAGAGCCGCATTGTCACTGCGAATTTCCAACACCATCGTTACCGTGTCTGGAATCGCATTGGCGGCATTGGGTAAGACCTCCAGTCGCCCGACTGTCGCCACTAGATAATCGTCCCCTTTGGCTTGTGCTTCGGCGTCGTGCTGGATGCGTTGAATCAAGCTCGCCGCTTCGGCGAGCGCATCGCGCCGTAACGCCATCGGCGAGGTTCCGGCATGGTCGGCTTGTCCCTTGATGACGATATCGTAGCGACGAATGCCCACGATATCGCTCACGACGCCGATCGGCACATCCTGCTGTTCGAGAACCCGCCCCTGTTCGATGTGCAATTCGATAAAGGCCGATAGGTCTCCCGACCGCCGTAATGTGGTACCCAGAGCTTCCGGTATGCCTCCCATTCGGCGAATGGCGTCTCGCAGGGTTTCTCCGCCGGGTTCCCGGAAATCGAGCATGGCGGACGAAAGGGCGCCTGTCATCGCTCGGCTGCCAATGCAGGACACACCATAGTCGCTCGGCTCCTCGGAAAGGAAATCGATTACCTCGACACTATGCGTCAGTGTAACGCCGGCCTCGCGAAGACTCTGAACCGCCTCGAGGCCGGCCAGCACGCCCAGGGTACCGTCGTAACGTCCGCCACCGACAACCGTATCGATATGGCTGCCGACTGCGATGGGGGCCAGGTCGGGCTGGCTACCCGGTAGTGTCCCGATCAGGTTGGCGGCATCGTCCAGGCGTGTCGTGAGTCCGGCTTGCTCCATCTCCCGACGCAGCCAGGCACGCGCCTCCAGATAGCGATCGGAGAATGCTCGCCGTGTCCAGGGGCGGTCCGGATCCGTGAATGTCGCCAACCGTTCCAGGCGATGCCAGAGGCGCTCGCTGTCGATCGTTACCGGTCGATGCATGTCAGTGCCTCATCCAGTTGTTGAGCGTATCGAAGAAGGTCAGGCATTGGCTCAATTGATCGATTTCGATGAATTCATCCGTCTTGTGCGCCTGGCGGATCGAGCCGGGCCCGATAATGAGTGAAGGGATGCCACCTTCGATTTCGAATACGCCGCCTTCGGAACCATAGGACACCTTGCCGCCCCGGTCGGGCAGAATCGGTTCGATCCGCTTGAAGATATCGGTGTCGCTGGCATCGCCCATCGCCGGGTAGGAAAACAGCTCCCGCCATTCGATACCGGCCTTGTCGGATTGCCGTTGCATCTCAGGGAGCAGCGCCTGTTCCACGTCGGCTATCAGAGCCTGCATGTCCGCTTCAGCGGATGCCTGATCGATGCTGCGCAGTTCAAATGTGAATCGGCAGGTGTCGGGAGTGACATTGGTAGCGATGCCGCCTTCCACCAGGGTGGTGAGTGCGGTCGAGTGGGGAACGGTGAAATCGTGGTCGAAGGGGCCTTCTCGCTCATATCGTCGCGATCGCTGAGACACCATCTCGATGATGCGTGAGGCATACTCCACGGCATTGACGTGCTGGGGGGCAAAGGATGAGTGCCCACCGTCTCCATGGACCGTCACGGTCATGGCCACTTTGCCTTTCTGGCCGGTCACCAGTTGCATCTCGCTGGGTTCCCCGATGATTGCCAGAGCAGGGGGTGTATCGAGTGCGGCTAGATAGCGAGCGATCGCCGGTGCGCCCTGACACCCCACTTCCTCATCGTGCGAGAAACAGAAATAGAACGGCCGTGATAGCTGCCCCTGGGAGAAGGATGGAACCGCGGCAAGCACACACGCCAGAAATCCCTTCATGTCGCACGTGCCCCGCCCGAATAGCCGGCTACCGCGTTGCTCCATCGAGAACGGTGCGCTGGCCCAGCTGGCTGGCCTGGCGGGCACCACATCGGTATGCCCCGAGAGTACGATCCCAGGGATATCCTTGGGGCCTAGCCGTGCTACGAGATTGGCTTTGTTACCGCTGGCGTCGGGGAGTACCGTCGTTTCACAACCCCACTGGGTCAGGAAGGTCTCGATATGCGAGATAATCTCAAGATTGGAGTAGGCACTGGTCGTATCGAAGCCGATCAGGTCGCTCAGATGAGCCATGGCCGCTTCGAGTTGGCTATGTCCATGTCGGGTGACTTCTGCTTGCATGTCTCGGTTCCTTGTCGCATCACGTCTTGGGTCGGTGTCTTTGGTGTTCATGCGCTGGCCTTCTTCAGCTGGCGACGAATCGTGACAGCGACCACGAAAACCGCCAGTGCCGCGAACAGCCAGGTGATCGGCGATGACACGAGGATGCTTGGGTCGCCACGAGAAATGGCGAGGGCGCGGCGTAAGTTCTCTTCCAGCATCGGGCCGAGAATGAATGCGATCAGAAACGGGGCTGCCGGAATCGCGAAAAGAAACATGAGGAAACCGAACACACCCATCGCGAGTAGCACGATCACGTCGTACATGCTGTTGGCGATCGCAAAGATACCGAACAAGCACAGGATCAAGACGATGGGGGCCATCAGCCCGGGAGGGATGCGAGAAATATGGGTGAAGAAACGCATCGTCGCCTTACCGGCACCGAAGAGCATGATCGAGGAAAACAGCATGCCGATGAACAGCATGTAGACTTCATTGAGGTTCTCTTCGAAGAGCATTGGACCGGGCGTCAGCCCATGGATCATGAACGCGCCCAACATCACACCGGTTATCACGTCGCCCGGAATGCCCAATGCCAGCAGCGGGATCATCGTGGAACCACAACAGCCATTGTTGGCCGATTCCGACGCGGCGATTCCCTCGATTTCCCCTTTGCCGAAGTTGGCGTGGTTCTTCGACGTGCGTTGGGCTTCACCATAGGAAGAAAATGCCGCTGCCGAGGGGCCGATACCCGGGATGGCGCCCATCACGACTCCGATCAAGCTACCCTTGAACAGTGACTTCAAGGAACGGCGAAGTTCGGCCCGAGTGACGCGATTGTCGCCAAGCTCAAGGGCGGTCTTGGCACCCGCATGCCGGAACACGACAAGTTTCAACAGCTCCGGGATGGCGAACAATCCAATGAGTACCGGGGCGACCGAAAGCCCATCTCGCATCTCGACGGTCATGTCGAAGCGAAACGAGCCGTACATATCCTCGCCGACGGTTGCCAGCAGCAGCCCCAGGCAAGCGGCAACCAGCCCCAGCAGCAGGGAACGCCCGGAAACCCCGGCCACGGTGGTCAGCGCGAACACCATCAGCATGAAGTATTCCGGCGGGCCGATGCGCAGTGCCAGCATGGCGAGTGGAGCCGCAATGAAAATCAGTGAGATATTGGAGATGAAGTCGCCAGTGCACGATGAGTAGAGGGCCATGTTCAGCGCCTTGCCTGCTTTACCCTGGCGAGCCAGCGGATAGCCGTCCAGAGTCGTGCAGGCCGCAGAGGCCGTGCCCGGCGTCTTGATCAGAATGGCGGATACCGAACCGCCATACGTGGAACCTTTATACAACGCCACGAGCAGCAGAATGCTGGGAATCGGTTCCATATAGAACGTGAAAGGCAGGGCCAGAGTGACCGCCATGGTCCCCGTCATGCCCGGGATAGCCCCGATGATCACACCGCCCCAGATACCCGCGGCCATGATCAGAAAATTCTCTACCGTCGCGACTGCCTGGAAAGCAGTCAACAAGTCATTGAGCATGGTGATGTTTCCTGAAATGCGTGCGGCGTTACAACCCTAAGATCGTTGCCAGGCTGCCGGCGGGAAAGCGTGTGTTGAGCGCACTGGAGAAGAACAGATAGAGCACCAGAGGCAGGATCAGCGCAACGAGTACCACCGTTCCCTTGCGTTGCCACTGCCCGGTGAGCAACAGCATAGCGAATAGCAACGCGATGCTCGCTACGATGAAACCGACAAAGTGAACCGCAACGATGAAGCCCGCGAATGCCAGTACCGCATAGACAAAGCGCAGCACCAGCGTGCCGAGTGGGGTGCCATCGCGAATGGCGCCGGCGTCTTCCGGGTCGGTATCGGCCTGGGGCTTGCGCGACAACGATAATGCCGCCAGCAACAAGCCAAGCCCCATACCGAGAATCGAAATGGCGCGCGGCCACATGTCCGGCGGTGGCGCAAAGCCCGGAATGAAGTTAGGGCGGGGCACATAGACAGGGATCAGCACGAACAATACGATGCCGAAGAATGCCGTGACAGTGATACCGCGAACCAAGCCCATGAGCCCCTCCTGTTACCGTTGGGCGTCAACGTCAACCGTGGATGAATACCCGTTGGCTTACTGCAAGTAGCCGAACTTTTCCGCCAACTCCCGATAGAAGTTGTACTGCTCCTCGGCATAAGTGGTCATATCCACGTCACCAATGGTCGAGATCGAACCACGGTCTTCCGCGCGGCTCAGCCAGGTTTCGCTATCGGCGACCTGATCCAGCACCTCATCCCAGGTATCGACGACCGCTTCTGGCAGATCGGGGGGGCCGTACAGCGCGCTCCAACCGATGACCTGGCCGGCCAGTTCATAGCCTTGCTCTTCGGCCGTCGGTACCTCAGGCAACGCCTCCATACGCTCGGGGGAGTAGACCATCAGCGGGCGCATATCACCGCTCTCGATGTGCGGCATGAGCGAAGCTGCAGAAATCGCCAGGAAGTCGACGTGCCCACCGAGTAGCGCGCTTGCCAGTGCGCCACCGCCCTTGTACGGCACCAGGGTCGCAGCCGACAGAGGGTCCATACCGGCATCCGACAGCAGCGTCTGAACGGTGAAACCGTCGATCGCTGTCGCCCCGGATGCGGCATAACTCAACTCGCCGGGGTTGTTCTCGATACCTTCCAGCAGCTCTTCCGCGCTCTCGTAGGGCGAATCTTCAGCCACGGCCAGGATCATGGGCGTGGCTTCCAGCGACCCCAGGAAGGTGTACTCATCCCAATCGACACTCGGGTCGTTGGTAACGGCCGGTAGCAGTGCCATACCTACACGGGCCAGCAGCAGGGTATGTCCATCCGGGTCGGCCGTGGAGACCTTCCGCGCTCCCGTCATGCCACCCGACCCCGGCGTGTTGGCAACGGTCATCGGCTCGTCCAGGAAGTTGCCGGCCGCCTCGGTCAGCGCGCGTCCCGCCAGGTCAGAGGCACCACCCGGGCCATAGGGCACCACGAGGGTGATCGACTCGGAAGGGTAATCCTGGGCTTGCGCTGCGCAGGTAACCAGCAGGGTGGCTGCGGCAAGGCTTAGCGCTCGTTTCATGATCATCTCCTTGGAGTTGTTTTGCATCGGCTCGCAACGGATGTCTGCCGATCGAGCGATTCCAGTATAGGTACTATGAATTTCATTGCAAGAAATTGTTTTAGTATTCATTATTGTTCTAGTGAGGCTGTCGTCTTGCAAGCTGAAACCGTCACCGCACTTGTGAAGACCGCCACGGCCTGTATCTTGGCGGCCATCGACATGGGGAGAGGCAGAAATGAAGTTCAGAGAGATCGAAGCGTTTGACGCCTTCATGAAGCACGGCACGACCAAGGCCGCAGCGGAAGTGCTCGCCATCAGTCAATCGATGGTCAGTCGGCTACTGAGTGGACTGGAAGAGGAACTGGGCTTCACGCTCTTCAAGCGCAAGAAAAACCAACTGGCACCGACCGAAGAAGCCTTTATCTACCACGCCTCGGTGCAACGGCTGATGGCCAGCATTCGCGATACCCAGAAGGATGCCGAAGCGATTTCCAACAACCAGCTCGGCAATGTCGTCGTCGCCGCTCAACCGATCTTCTGTGACACTTTCCTGCTCGATGTCATCAAACGCTTCAAGGAACAGCACCCCAATGTCGGTGTCAGGGTGATCGACGCGGGTCTGCAGGAACTGCTCAAGATGATCGACAACAACACCTGCGATCTCGCGCTGGGCATTACGCTGGAAGCCGATACCTACGGCGCCAGTGTTACCCGCCTGGGCCGATGCGCTGCACGCTGCATCATGCATCGCGACCACCCGCTGGCCAAGGAAACCGAGGTCCCGATTTCTAGCCTGCAGAACCAGACATTCGTTGAGTTGATGGCCGACAGCCCCCTGCGCGCCCGGGTCGACTACATCATGCAAACGATTGATATCAAAAGGAACATAACCGCCGAGTTACGGAATATGAGAGGCGTCTGTGCACTGGTCGACCGTGGACTCGGCATCGCCGTGATCGACCCCATCGCCGAACTCCTGCTGCAAGGCACCTCCGTCGTCTCCAAACCCCTCGACCCAACCATCGAATGGGAAATCGCCTTGCTCACCTCCAAGCACCGCCCTCTCAGCAACGTCGCCAACGCCTTCAGTACTGAAATTCACCGTGAAATCGACAACCTCCGACAACTCGGCATCCTCAACGCACTCTAGGCGCGCCTTGGCCTGCATCGCGGTTGAAACCGCACCTACAACCCCATCATCACGGCATTCTATCGGCACAGGTTGTCGTAGGAGCGACTTCAGTCGCGATGGCGCCGTAGGCGCCCGGCGGTGGCATGGGGCAGGGCTTCGCCGCCCTGCATCGCGGTTGAAACCGCTCCTACAACCCCATTCCACCGGCACCGGTTGTCGTAGGAGCGACTTCAGTCGCGATTAGGCGCCTTGCGGCCCGGCTTGTTATGCTTCCAGAACCGGCATTGCCAATACTCATGAGGCCGCACCATGCATGCGCGCGACATCGATCTCTGGAAGCATGACCACACCTTCAATCAGGATCAGAAACGCGCCGGCGAACGCCGCACCATGCTCGTGGTTCTGTTGACCCTCGTGACCATGGTCGTCGAGATCATGGCGGGAGTGGTCTATGGCTCCATGGCCCTGCTCGCCGATGGCCTGCATATGGGGTCACACGCCACTGCGCTAGGCATTGCCGTCTTCGCCTACGCTTACGCGCGTCGCCACGCAGCCGATCGGCGTTTCAGTTTCGGTACCGGCAAGGTCAATGCCCTGGGTGGTTTCACCGGCGCCATACTGTTGGTGGGTTTCGCCCTGTACATGGGGGCCGAAAGCATCAACCGCCTCTTCAACCCCGTGACGATCGCTTTCGATAAAGCCATTCTGGTCGCCGTGATTGGCTTGGGCGTGAATGGTCTCTCCGCCTGGATCCTCGGCGGTGGTGAGCATCACCATCATGGCCATGACAGTCGGGAGCACGCTCATGCCGACCGTGACCACAACCGTCGCTCCGCCTATTTACACGTGATGGCCGATGCGGTGACCTCGCTACTGGCCATCGTCGCCTTGTTGACGGCCAAATATCTGGGCTGGAACTGGATGGACCCGGTCATGGGCATCGTCGGCATGGTCCTGATCACGCGCTGGTCGTGGGGCTTGTTGAACGACACCTCTCGCGTTCTTCTGGACCGCCAGGTGACCACGCTCGATGCCAGTATCCGCCAAGCCATCGAGGAAGGTACGCACGATCGCATCAGCGATCTGCACGTCTGGTCCATCGGGCCGGGCATTTACGCCGGTATCGTGGCTCTCGTGTCGGACGACCCTCAATCTCCCGACATCTACCGCAAGAAAATACAGCACCGGCTTCCCGAACTCGTACACACCACGCTCGAAATCGAGTCCTGTCCGCACTCTCACCAGTAACCTACGGCAGGGCTAGCGCCCTGCATCGCGGTTGAAACCGCTCCCCCATACCCCGGCATTCTATTGCCACAGGTTGTCGTAGCAGCGACGTCAGTCGCGATGGCGCTCTCTGGGGCTACTTTGGGAATCGGTTTTGTTATCTCAATGGCACTTTATGGCATGTTGAGTTATTCTGAGGTCACATTACGCAATAGCGTTATCTGATCAGCGCATGTTCGGCTCAGGCTTGTACCCTCAGCCGAACATTACACAATTCAAGGTTTTGTCGAGATAACATAATGGCGGATAAAACCCTGGTGCCCATGGCTGTGAAGCGCGAGTTACGAAAGCTTGGCTCGCGTATCAAGCAGGCCCGTCTTGCGCGCAATCTGACAATGCAGTTGGTGGCTGAGCGAGCAATGACGACACGGCAGACGGTCAGCCGGATCGAGGCTGGTGACCCAAGCGTTTCATTCGGGACGGTGCTAGCAGTGCTGAATGCACTGGGGCTGCTATCATCCGTCGATGGCGTCGCCGACCCCAAGGAGGATGTCGTTGCACAACAGTTGCAACGCGAGAGTCATGAAAAGAGGCGGGCCCGGCCGCGTGATCCGGCCAGCTCGACACGAACATGACTACACCTCGTATCGAAGTGTTCATGGACTGGCTGGGCGGTCCTCAGATTCTGGGGCGCTTACGCAGAATTCCTAGCCGTCATGCCGAACTCATCTCTTTCGAATACGCCCAGGAATGGCTGGATCATCCCGAACGGTTCGAAATCGATCCAGCGCTGCCGCTGACGAAGGGCGAGTTCTATCCCGACGTTGGCATGATTCATGGTGCACTCCTGGATAGCGCACCTGACCGTTGGGGCAAGGACCTCATGCGACGTCGCGAACGTCGTCTTGCGGAAACAGAAGGGCGCACGCCGCGCGCGCTTCAGGAACTCGACTTGCTGCTCGGTGTCGCGGACATCTCCCGTCTTGGCGCACTGCGATTCAGGGAGGAAGGCACTGAGCCTTTCGTTGCATCGACACGGTCAGGTGTGCCAGGGCTGGTCGAGCTGGGGCGGCTGATGGCTGCTTCGGATCGAATCCAGCAAGACGAGTTCGACGATGAGGATTTGCAACTCATCTTCGCGCCGGGATCGTCTCTCGGTGGCGCCCGACCCAAGGCCAGCGTGATCGACAATAACGGTCAACTGTCGATTGCCAAGTTTCCCAAGAACGATGACGAGTACGACCTGGAGCGTTGGGAATCGATTGCTCTGGAGCTCGCCAATCGGGCGGGAATCGATACGGCGGCTTTCAACCTCGTGACGGTCGGTAATCGACATGTGCTACTTTCCCGCCGATTCGATCGGCAGCAGACACATCGGCTGCCTTTCATCTCGGCCATGGCCTTGACCGGACATCGTGACGGCGATCGCGATTGCAGTTACCTCGAGCTTGCGGAGATGATCAGCGCACGGGGGGCCCACCCTGTACGCGACCGGCAGGAACTCTTCCGGCGAATTGCTTTCTCGATCCTGATATCGAATGTCGATGACCATCTGCGCAACCATGGTTTTATCCGCGAAGGACAAGGGTGGAGCCTAGCGCCGGCCTACGATCTGAATCCCGTTCCGCCGCATCTCAAACCACCGATTCTAAGCACCGCCATCGACCTCGACGATCGAACGGCAGATATCGGCCTCTTGCTGAGCACGGCGGAAGAATATGGCCTTCAAGAACGACGGGCGAGGAGCATCATCCGCGAGGTGGCGGAAGCCACGGTAGACTGGCAAGAGGTAGCGAAACGCTCAGGCGCGCGCAATGCTGAGATCACACTCATGACCGGTGCGTTCGAGCATGACCGGCTAGATCGTGCCCTGTCACTGTAGCAGCGACGTCAGTCGCGATGGCGCCGCCGACCTTCGTTGAATAATGTGTCATGATCCGCCGCGCCTGCCGCAATACCGATCCAGCCCCCACAGCAGCAGGCCGAACAGCAGGTGCGGCAGGGCCGACGCCGGAATCAACTGGGGGCCGATCGCCAGACCGGCGAGTCCCCAGCCGATCACGGGGAAGAACACCACCAGGATCACGACCCAGAGCACGGCGGCCAATCCCAGTGCGGTCGGCAGGGTCTTGCGCGGGAAATAGCGTACGAACACCACCGACCAGAAGGTCACATAGACCGTATGGAAAAGCAGGCCAACCGGCATCGGCAGGCTTCGTCCCAGCAGGGTCTCGGCGAAAGCCAGGGAAGGGGGCTTCGGGAAGGGCGATACGCCGGCCTTCAACAAGGCCACCATGACGATAGCGGTGAGCACCGACACCGCGATCCCGATGCCGATCGCCCTTGGCCAGGAAGGTTTGGCTGAGGCTGTCTGGATCATCTTGGGCTCCCTCTTGATGAATGGCGGTGGGTCACTGGTCGCGAAGCGTGGGACAGCGTGGCCCGCAGCGTTCCTCGGTCTCGCTGCAGCAGGCACCGACCAAGTGATCCGTCAACGCCAGCAGGGCATCGAACACCGCGCGGTAGTAGACGAACTGGCCCTCTCGCTGCGATTCGACCAAACCGGCGGTGGCCAGCTTCTGCAGATGGAAAGTCAGCGCATTCGGTGCCACGTCGAGGTGCTCACCGAGCCTGCCTGCCGCCATGCCGGCAGGACCGGCCGCCGCCAACTGTCGAATCGCCGCCAGGCGGATGGGATGGGCGAGAGCGGTCAGCTTTCTCGCGACGATGTCGTCGCTATCCTGATGTCTACCACTGTGTGCCATGGAGTCATGCCCTCGGTTCGCGTTGTGATGGGTCTGCATGTCTCGACGTGGCGCGACGGCGCAAGTAAAGGTAACCGCCGGTCGCGCCGAGAGCCGCGATGCCGAGCCCGATCTGGCCCGCCAGCGCCAGGCCGATTCCACCTGCAGCGAAGAACGCGACCAGGGGCGGAATGACCAACGGGGCGCAGCAGACTGCGCAGGCCGTGAACAGCATGCCACCCGTCGCGACGGCTTTGCCGGTGGTTCGGGGTGATGTCTTGCTCATGATGTTGTCCTCTCGGATTCGGGCACTAAGTCGGCGAGCGCGGCTTTCTGGTGACGCATCGTCATCGTAGATAGTTATTTCAATAATAGATGAATTGTTGATTTCATGAAATCATGAATTGAATGTTCTACAACCCCCTATCCCCGACATTCCATCGGCACAGGTTGTCGTAGCAGCGACTTCAGTCGCGATGGCGCCGTAGGCGCCCGGTAGTGTCACAGAGCAGGGCTCACGCCCTGCATCGCGGTTGAAACCGCTCCTACAACCCCTTCATCACGGCATTCCACCGGCACTGGTTGTGGTAGGAGCGACTTCAGTCGCGATGGCGCCTCGGGCGCCCGGCGGTGGCACAGGGCAGGGCTCACGCCCTGCATCGCGGTTGAAACCGCTTATATGGACCCGTCCCGTTGTGCAAGCCCGAATCGCCATGGCCGGGGTGAGACTGCACGCTTATATCCGGCCTGTTAGCGGCA
>NZ_VRYH01000008.1 GCF_008079445.1 Aidingimonas lacisalsi
TCAGTCGTGAAACCGCTCAGCGCCGATGGTAGTGTGGGGCTTCCCCATGCGAGAGTAGGTCATCGTCAGGCCCTTATCGAAACAAGCCCCGAGCACCGAGTGTTCGGGGCTTTTTTATGGCCCGGCCCAGGGGCATGAAGGAATCGCTTCGGGATCCGGTGGCGGCACTGGACCACCTCGTGTTTCATGGGCACGAATTTGCATGGTAAAGAGGACATGACGCCTCAGGAACTACTGTTCTACTGTCGATCTGGGTTCGAGAGTGACCTGAGTGCTGAGTTGACCGATAAATCGGCCGCACTTGGCTGGGCAGGTTATCCGCAAGCGGCCCCGGATAGCGGCTACGTGCGTTTCGTCGTACTGGATGAGGAGCCGGCCAACCGGTTGCATCGGCAATTGTCCCTGGATGATCTGGTCTTTGCGCGCCAGAATCTGGTTGCACTCCCGCCCTTGGCTGCTATTTCTCGCGATGATCGACTGACACCGATCATCGAACAGGTGGTCGACAGTGGTTGGAGCTTTGACTCGGTATGGCAAGAAACGCCGGATACCAATGATGCCAAAGCCCTGCAAAGCTTGATCAAGGCTCTGGACCGCCCGTTGACCTCGTTGCTGAAGAAACGTGGGGCCTTGCGGCGCAAGGCTGGCGGACGGCGTCTGCATGTGTTCTGGACGGCTGGCGACTCGGTCCAGTTGGCCATGAGTTTTCCGGGCAATCGAAGCGAGCATCCGGGAGGCATTCCGAGACTTCGTTTTCCCCGTAACGCACCGAGCCGTTCGACATTGAAACTGGAAGAGGCGTGGCACACCTTTCTCCCCCGAGATGAATGGTCATCAAGACTCAATGAGTCGATGCAGGCTGCGGATCTGGGAGCAGCCCCCGGGGGGTGGACTTATCAACTGGTGGGCCAGGGAATGCATGTTTATGCTATCGATAACGGGCCCATGGCGCATTCATTGATGGCAACGGGACAAGTCGAGCACATCCATGCCGATGGTTTCAACTGGGTACCTCCTCAGCGTCTCGATTGGCTGGTGTGCGATATCGTCGATAGACCATCGCGTGTG
This sequence comes from Aidingimonas lacisalsi, assembly GCF_008079445.1. GTDB lineage: Bacteria > Pseudomonadota > Gammaproteobacteria > Pseudomonadales > Halomonadaceae > Aidingimonas > Aidingimonas lacisalsi. The sequence goes on from NZ_VRYH01000008.1 coordinate 1,069, forward strand.
ACGGCCATGATCGAGCGTTGGTTGGTGAGTCGTTGGTGTCATGAGGCCATTTTCAATCTTAAACTGCCCATGAAACAGCGCTGGCCTGAAATCGAACGTTGTCTGTCAGGGTTGTCCGATGCGCTATATCGGGCAGGTGTCCAGGCAGAAATTCACTGCCGTCACCTGTATCATGATCGAGATGAAGTGACTGTCCATGTCCGTTTATTGACTTGACCGATATCAGCAATATTCGTAGACGCGGATCGTTTCATTTTCGGAGAGCAAGGGCAGCACATGTTGCATGACGCGCTCGCGTTCAGAACTGTGTAGCCAGTCTTTCCAAGCACTCAGGTCGCGCCACTGAGTGATCAGCAGGCGACGTCCAGGGTGATGACGCTCGCAAAGACTTTCTCCGGCAATGAAACCCTGGGCGTTGATCGAGGCGCGCATGGCCTCTCGAGCCGCCTGATCGTATTCTTCTTCCAGGCCGGGCATGATACGACGTTCGATGAGCACTTTGATCATGGTGCTGCTCCATCCGACAGTGGTACTTCATGTCTGACCATAGTCCAAACGGAAAGCAATAGAGAAGTGTCATGGATCCTATGTCCGATACCATTCCGGCTTCCGATGCCGAACTCGATACCTCCGGCCTGTATTGCCCGGAACCTGTCATGATGATGCATAACCGAGTGCGTGAACTGCAGACAGGGGATGTGCTTAAGGTGATTGCTACAGATCCGGCCACCACTCGCGACATCCCCAAGTTCTGTAGTTTCCTGGGACACGAACTGGTCCATCAATCGGAAGATCAAGGCACCTATCTCTATTTCATACGCTTGGGTTGACCCCCGGCCGGGCTGCGTTGCCGAGGGGTAGTTACCGTGCCACCATCAATGCCAATGCCTCCAGGGTGGCCGGGTCCTCCTGCTTGATACGGTTGGCTATGACGCGTTGAAAGAAATAAACGACTTGATGACGGCTATGCCCTGGGTATAGGCAAGGGTCGCCGGCCAATACCGGTGTCGATTCAATCCTGCTCTCGTCGACCAGCAGGGCCTCTATCTCGCCGTCGCTGAAGAGCCGCCATCCGAAGACTTGTTTGAGCTGCCAGGGCTGGTTGTCGCTATCCATGCAAAGCGCATGGGTCCCCAGGGTATCCGGCAATTGCTGTATCAGGGTGGGCTCTGAGGTCTCTTCATAATCGAAGTAGGCGGCAGCGTGCTCGATTTCCAGCACCTTGTGCTCGGGAGCGCTCTGGAATAGCTCCTCGGTTTCCGGATCCCGGTAACCGACAAAGTGGCCATGCTCCGAGTCGTTCAATTCATGACAGGAAGTCAACGCTTCCATCCAGGGAACGAGCCCGACCACATCACCATCCTCGCGCAATCCCCAGGCTAACAACGGCATGCCATACAACGTCTCCGGATCCGAGGCAAGGTGATAAATCATTTCCAGGCCATCGAGTTCGGGTGCCAAACGAATCATGCGGCGCTTGGCCTGTTGCCGTTTTCTCATCGCATCCAGGTCTATGACCTGTGCCGACCGGGGGGATAGTGGGGCGCCCATGATTACCCTCCTTGAACTTATGGTAACGGCATTGTTATGGCCTCGATTCACTATTAGCACAGACCGGCGTGAAAAGTTAAGCCCCGCAGCGTTTCTATGATCCCGTGGCGAGGGAATGGCATCGTGAGAGTAGCCGTTGCCAACTGGTTTCGTGCTGCTTTCTGGCCTTCATGAAGCGTTGCCAAGGGGCGTTCTGTGCATCCAGTGACAGCCATTCCCGACGATAAGCGTCGATGGCCGGACGAGAGACGGAATGCGCCTCAAGCAATGCATTGATAGCTGTCAGCCAGCGCTTTCCGTCCGTGCTCAGTCGCTGAAGATAGGGCATGAGCCGTTGGCGCACGAGATCGAGCAGTGGGGCGTCAGCGGTCTGCAACGGGCATTCATCCACGTCCTTCAGGGCGGTGTCGATGAGACGTCGGCTTTCCTCCAGACGTAGAGCCGCCAATTGCAGGGCACGCAGGATACGTGCACTCAAGGGCGTCCGTTGCAAGGTTTGCAAATGCCCTTCCAGTACGGACGACTCGGGTTGCCAGCCTGGGTCGAACTGATTGAGTGTTGCGCGACGCAAATAATCCAGCGCCTCCAGGGAGGCATCGAGCGGCGGGGAATCCTGTGGCGCCAGAGGCTCACTGGCGCGTGAAAAACTGTCGGCCCATTCACTGGAACCGAACAGGGCGTTCCAGCTTGCCTTGGGTAAGCGCTGCGTTTTCAGTTCGATGAGACGCTGCAACCTGTCGCGATCGTCATTATCGAGTGACTCGGGCACGTCGGAGTGCCAGCAGTCATTCAGGCGCCGCCATAATTCGAGCTCGTAGAGCCAACGCTGGCTGGGAGGGGCGACCTTGCCAAGCTGATTGTTACGTTGCGCGATCAACGATGTGATCTGGCATTCGCGCAAGGCATATATGTCGAGCAGCCCTTCTCGTATGTCGGGAATGTCGAAAAGTCTCGCCTGCTGATCGGGAAAGGCGCCAATATTGTCGGGGTCGCTTGCCGGCAGAGCCGCCACGTCCAGCGCGTCGTTCAACGCTTGCCGGTGTTCTTCGAAGAGCATCTCTGCATCATTGGGCTGACTGCACCCGGTCAAGAGTCCAAGGATGAGTCCCAGCAGTGCTATCCATTGGCCGTTGTGGCTAGCTCCGGGGAACCGCACGTCGACCATGGCTGACGGCCTTACTGATGGCATGCAACCGCCATCCGAGCAGCATGGCGGCAACCGTCAGTCCGGCGATCAGGCCGATCCAGTATCCATGTACCCCCAGCGGTTCCAGCCACTGCGATAGTCCGCGTGTACCTAACCAATGCCCGCCTCCCAGGCCGATTAACCAGTACGATATCAAGGTGATGACCATGATGATGCGAGTGTCCTTGTAACCGCGCAAGGCACCGGCCATGTTGACCTGGAGCGAATCCGAAATCTGGTAGAGCATGGCGAAGCCGATCAGAGACATCGCCAGTTGATGCACCGCCTGGTTGGTAGTGTAAAGACTGATGATGGTCGATGAGGTGAGCCACAGGATCAGATTGTTGAGTAATGCCACCAGCAAACAGACGACGATACCATTCCAGGCCACGAAGCGTGCTACGGGAGGCGGCGAGGCGCCCAGTGAGTGACCGACTCGCACGGTCAGTGCCATACCCAACGATAATGGCAACATGAAGAGAATGGACGTGTAATTCAGTGCGACCTGATGAGCCGCCACGGTAACCTCTCCGAGGCTGGCGATGAAGAGTGCGATCAGCGTGAACAGCGTGACCTCGACGAAAATGGAGACGCCGATCGGGACACCGACTCGGAGCAGTTCACGAATGCCGCTCCATTGAGGCGGCGTGGGCGAATGCCACAACGTGACGGGCGCATAGCTTCGACTGCGCTTGGTATAGACGACCATGGTGAGACACATGACCCACATGGATATCGCCGTAGCGATACCGCAGCCCAATGCCCCCAGGGCAGGCAGTGTCTGCAACGTTTCCGGTAATCCGTCGCCGGCGATCGCGACCAGACCCGGACCGCCATAGATCAGGACGTAATTAGCCGGCAGGTTGAGGCCCAGTCCTATCAGACTGATCCAGAGAGCAGGGCGGGTATGGTTCATGCCATCGGAGAATGCCCGCAAGGCTTGAAACAGTGCGATCCCAGGCATACCGAAGGCAATGGCAGCAAGGTAGGCTTCCGCGAGATCGGCCACGTCGTTCGGGACGTCCATCACGCGGAATATGGGGCTGACGGTGAACCAGAGCACTCCCCCTGCCAGGATGCCCAGCGTGAGCGCAATCCATAGGGCCTGATGCAGGTAAGGCCGGATACGCTGGGTTTCCTGGCCGCCGAGCAGTTGGGCTACGATCGGGGTCAACCCCATCAAGGTACCGGTCATGAAAAGCATCAAGGGTAGCCAGAGGCCGGAGCCCACCGATACGGCGGCTAGATCACTGGCGCTCAAGCGTCCCGTCATGATTACATCCACGGTACTCATTCCGGCCTGTGCCAGTTGGGCACCGCAAATGGGAAGGGCGAGACGCATCAGCAACCGAGTTTCCCGGCGGCTGCGAGTGAACCATTGAGCGTGCTGCGAAGCCAAGCGCTATCTCCGTTGGCGAGGGACCGATTTCTTCCTGATCGGCTGTCTTTGATAATATTGGCCATTGTTCAGCCGAAGGGGTAAGTCTAGCAAGACGTTGTCTTTTGTTGCTATCAACCAGAACTTCATTTCGTGTAATTCGTGTCACTCCACAGGATCATCCAGTGTCTCACCGCCTAGACGATATTATTGCGCTTTTCGATGGCCTTTTCATGGATAGTTATCGCACACGTTTGATACGTGGCGACGACGAGCCGCTCTATCTGCCGGCCGATAGTGAGTCTTCCTACCACCGGGTGATATTTGCGCATGGTTTCTACGCCAGTGCACTGCATGAAATCAGCCATTGGTGTATCGCCGGAGCCAGACGGCGTGGTCTCGAAGATTATGGCTATTGGTATGAACCCGACGGGCGCGATGCCGAGCAGCAACAAGCCTTCGAGTCGGTGGAAGTGGCCCCCCAGGCGCTGGAACTGTTGTTTTCCCGTGCCTGTGAGCACTCGTTCAACGTCAGTGTCGACAACCTTGGCGGGCCCCCGGTGGATAGAGACCGTTTCAGGCAGTGGGTCGAAGCGCGGGCGGAACGCTTTGACGCGGAAGGGTTGCCATGCCGGGCGGCGGCTTTTCGGGCAACACTCACGGCATTCTATCAGTGCCGGACCGGCAGGCAGGAAGCCATCAGCGCTGGTACGCAGTGGCTTCCCTCGCTGTCGGCGTCACTCAACTGAAGAGGGATCATCGCCGCGCAGGCGCTGGTGAAGCATCAACATTACCTGGACTTCCTCTTCAGGCTTCAACGGTTCGAATCCCAGCTCGCCGAACAATTCACCTCTAGCACGCGCCCACTCGTTGGCTGATATATCGTTATACAGAGAGTCGGCCGGGGCCAGTTCGATGAACGGGTCCATCCCGTAAGTATCGAACAATCGTGATAGGGCGGCTTCGTCGTCGTTGACCCCCGCCGTATACATCGTGGTGCTGAAATGGTCGTTTTCGAGTTCCCGGATCACGTCCAGCGGGCTCACCCCCAGGCTGTCCAGTTCTTCCCGGCTGTAACTTCCCAGTGCGCTCAATTCATCATCCAGCCAGGTATCGTCTGGCTGAATCAGGGTATGCTTGATACGTCCATCCGGCAGGGCCCAGGCAATGGCCAGCGGCAAGCTGTCATCGTCGCCGGTTTCAACGGCAATAAAACCAGGTAAATCGGACATATCATGCCTCTCCCGCACCTTGTGAACTCGTTGTGTGGTGATGGGCCAGTTCCCGCAATCCAAAGAACGCTTCGGTCGTCGCCGATGTGGCGTTGGCCAGGTCGACCTCCGCCATACCTCGCCAATGAGCGATTTCCCGTATGATCCAGGGTAGCAGTGCCGGTTCATGGCGCCTGCCCTTGAGTTTGGCAGGTAAATTGCGTGGCAACAGGTAAGGGCAGTCGGTTTCGACCATCAAACGGGTCAAGGGGATGCTGCCGACCAGGTCACGCAGGTGGTGGCCACGTCGTTCATCACAGAGCCACCCGGTCAGTCCGATATGGAGATCGAGATCCAGATAGCCGTGCAGGGTCTCGCGATCTGCGGTGAAACAGTGAATGACCGCATGCGTTATGTCATCGCGCCAGGCTTTCAGCATTTCGCGCATGCGCTGCCCTGCATCGCGCTCGTGAATGAAGAGAGGCAGGCCGGATTCGGCAGCAAGCTGTAACTGTGCTTCAAATGCGCCTTCCTGATGGCGTGGCACGGAAAAGTTCCGGTTATAATCGAGGCCGCACTCACCCACGGCCACGACTTCCGGTTGGCGCTGTAGTGCTGCCATGCGCTGCCCCAGTTCGTCAGACCATTGATCGGCGATATGGGGATGCAGCCCTGCGGTAGCGTACAGCCCTGCGTGCCTTCGAGCCAGGGCGACGGCTTGTTCGCTATGCGCCAAGTCAGTACCGGTCAGGATCAACGTATCGACATTGGCGTGTCGGGCGCGATGAATGACGGCATCGACATCGTGCTTGAAACTGTCATGGGTCAGGTTGGCGCCGATGTCGACCAGCGGCTGCGGCGACCGGAATCGCAGGGCTTCGGGCAAAAAGTCGTCAGGCTCGTTCGACGAATCCAAAAGGGTCCGCTCCTTTTATTGATGAAGACGTATTGTAACGATGCCACCTCCAAGCGGCCATGCGTTACAATGTCCGTTTTCAACTCGGCACGAGGTAAGTTCGTGGCACTGTTACGTCTTGAAGCGTTGCAATTGGCTTATGGTCCCCAAGTCCTGTTCGATAACGCCGACCTGGTCATGGAAAAGGGGGAACGACTGGCGCTGGTGGGACGCAACGGAACGGGCAAGTCGACCCTCATGAAGCTCGTCGCTGGCGATATCCTGCCCGATGGCGGCACTATCTGGCGTGCTCCTGGCCTGAAAGTCGGGGTGCTGGAGCAGGATTTGCCGGCGGCATCGGGTGAGACCATTTTCGATGTCGTGGCACAAGGGTTGCCGGAGGCTGGTGCCTTGCTGGCCGAGTACCATCACCTGGTGCTGTCAGCGGACCCGGACATGAATCGGATGGAGCGTTTGCAAACGCAGATCGAGTCGATCGATGGCTGGTCGTTCCATCAACGAATCGATACCGTATTGACTCGCCTGGGGCTCCCCGAGGATAGCGACATGACTTCTCTGTCGGGGGGGTGGCGTCGTCGTGTGGCGCTGGCCCGCGCCCTGGTGGCCGACCCTGACATGTTGCTGCTGGATGAGCCGACCAACCACCTCGATCTGGATACCATCGCCTGGCTCGAAGAGCAATTGCTGGCCTTCAATGGGGCCGTGCTGTTCATCACCCATGACCGTACGTTCCTGTCACGTCTGGCGACGGGTATTTTGGAGCTTGATCGCGGGCAATTGGGACGTTACCCCGGCGATTACGCGCAATATCAGGAACAGAAGACGCATGAGCTGGAAGTCGAAGCGCGCGAGAACGCTGAGTTCGACAAGAAACTGGCTCGGGAAGAGTCCTGGATTCGTCAAGGTATCAAGGCGCGCCGTACTCGGAACGAGGGGCGTGTCAGGGCTCTGGAGCAGATGCGCCGTGAGCGCAGCCAGCGTCGTGAACGGCAAGGGACAGCGAATCTCTCGGTCGATACCGGTGAGCGCAGTGGCAAGCGGGTCGTCGAGTTGTCACACGTCAGCCATCGTTACGGCGATGACTGGGTGATCCGTGACCTGAGCCTGGAAATTCAGCGTGGCGATCGCATTGGGTTGATTGGCCGCAATGGTGCGGGCAAGACGACGCTGCTGCAGATTCTGCTTGGTGAGCTGGCGCCGACGGAAGGCAAGGTTCAGATGGGAACCAAGCTGCAAGTGGCGTATTTCGATCAACTGCGTGCCGGCCTGGAACCCGAGAAGACTGTGTATGACAACGTGGCACAAGGTAGCGATCGTGTCACTGTCGGTGGGAAGTCCAAGCACGTCATGGGCTATCTGCAGGATTTTCTGTTTACACCGGAGCGGGCACGGCAACCGGTCCGAGCGTTATCCGGGGGGGAGTCCAATCGCCTGCTGCTGGCCAAGTTGTTTACTCAGCCGGCCAATGTGCTGGTCCTCGATGAGCCGACCAACGATCTGGACGTTGAAACCCTGGAGTTGTTGGAAGAACTGCTGTTGAATTTCGATGGCACCCTGTTGCTGGTCTCTCACGACCGCGCCTTCATGGACAACGTGGTGACGGGGGTGCTTGCCTTTGAAGGCGATGGCGTAGTGCGTGACTATGTTGGTGGTTATAGTGATTGGGTTCGACAAGGCGGCAAGCTGCCGCCGGCGCCGTGGGATGGCGGCGGCTCCCGGAACGCTGTCGACTCATCGGAAACGTCATCCCCGGCGACCGCTGCCGGCACAACGGCTCAGGCGCAACCGAAACCGAAACCCGAGCCGAAGAAGACGGCCAAGCTATCCTATAAATTGCAGCGTGAGTTGGACGCCTTGCCGGCGCAGATCGAGCGTCTGGAAAGCGAAGTCGCCGAGTTCGAAACGCAAGTCGGCGACCCGGCGTTCTACCAGCAGGATGCCGAGACCGTCACCGCGACGCTGGAGGCGCTATCGGCCAAACAGGCGGAATTGGATGAGGTCATGGAGCGTTGGATGGAACTGGAAGCCATGGCTGCCGGTAACGCATGACCTCATGCCGCTGCTCCCCGGCACAGGGAGCAGCGATGGAAGGAGGCCGGGTATTACTCGTCGGTCTCGCCGTCCTGACCGACACGTACCGCGAGCACGTCGCATTTGGCGCCATGTAGCACTCCGGTTGAGGTGGACCCCAGCAGTAGTGCAAAACCGTGACGACCATGCGAACCGACGACGATCAGGTCGACATCGTTATCGTCGGCAAAGCGATGAATCTCGGTATCCGGCATGCCGACTACGACATGTTGGTTTTCGCGCGCCACGTTGTGGGGATCGGCGATTTCGGCCAGACGCTGTTTGGCGTGATCGTCCAACTGATCCTGAATGCTGGTCAGATCCATGGGAATGTCACCGCCGTAGGCAAACCCTAGTGGCTCCAGCGTATGAATGATCGATAATCGGGCGTTGTTGCGCTCGGCAATGGGGAGTGCGCGTTCCAGTACCTTGTGCGAATCCTTGGTCAGGTCGACGGCGACCAGCACATGGTGATATTCATTGCTCATGGGTTGTCTCCCGGACATCGAACAAGTAGCGATTCGCTTCCCACTTTAGGTCGAATAGCGCCTGACGACAACGGTTTATCTCAACATATCAGCCCATTATCGTGCAGTGGCCCGCTGTCGGTCAGGCGGTTCTCGCTGCCGCTCCCGGGGGAGCGCCAATTTCGGAACGTTTCATGCAAAAAGTGAGGCACCCATGGAATGGTTAATTATCGTACTGGTCCTGATGCTGATCGTGTCGCCGGTGCTGTGGCTGAAACCCAAACCGCGCCAGAAACGGATTGCCGGCCTGCGCAATACGGTGATGAAAGCGGGGATCAAGGTAAAGCTGGACAAGCCGCCGTTGAACAATGATCCAGGCTTGATGCCCAGTTATCGCTGGCCGTATCCGGCGGATTACCCGGGCGCCACGTTCGTGCTGGTCAGGGAGGATGAAGCCAGTAATGCCTTGAAGGTATTCCGGCCGGGATGGCGTTGGCGTATCGAGCCGTTGCGTCCCCTGCCTGCTGGGGTCACGGAACGTCTCGAGTATCTGCTTACGCGTCTGCCCCGCGATGCGATTGTCATCGAGTCCAATCGTGAGGCGTTGAAGTTATGGTGGGATGAGTCCCAGGATGGCGAGCGTTTCACCAGCTACCTGGACGATTTCAACTACCTGCGCAAACACCTGGCTGGGCGTCCAGACGCTCCCGCGCCGCGCTGGCAAGGGTTTCAACACCTGCGTGATGGCGAACCCCGGGAGTAGGCCGCATCAGTTCTCGAGCGACTCCTCGCGTGACTGGATGTCCAGGCCATTGGATTCGATGCGCGACAGCAGACCGTCGAGTTGAGCGATATCGTCGTCACTCATGCCTGCCAGCATCTCGCGCCGGGCGTCTGCGACAATGGTATCGATTCGATTCAGTAATGGCGTGGCTTTATCTGTCAGGAAAACACGCTTGGTTCGCCGATCCTGGCCACAGGGACGTCGCTCGATCAGCCCCTGCTCGGCCAACTGATCCAGCGTGCGCACCAGAGAAGGCGCTTCGACACCGATGGCCCGCGCCAGGTCGCATTGCGCCTGCCCATCGCCTAGATGCGCTAGATGGTACAGCGTGACCCAGCGTGTCTGGGTCAGCCCAAGCGGCGCCAGTCGCTTGTCCAGGATCGCACGCCATAAGCGGGGTAAGCGTGCCAGTTTCAAACCGATGTTCTGATGCATGGCATTCCGAATTCGCAGACTAATAATTGCATTGTCCGAACCGTGCCTGTGTAATGCAAGTCCTACATCACACGGTAACCATCAGCTTCCGGGAATCAAGCGACGCCACTCCAATCCCGGTAGACCGGGCGGTGCGGTAATCTTGCCATCGGCGAGGACAGCATCGGTCGAGCCGTCTTCGACGGTGAAGCGAATCACCCCGATACGTTGGCCGGAGTTCGTCATGACATCGATACGCCACTGCCCTGTCGGATCCTCCGGGATATTTTTCTTGTGGGTCCAGGCGCGGTATCCCTGATCGCGTCCACCATGGATGATCAGGGGAATACGGTCGATCAACTCACCTTCATGATGCCATTCATGGTAGATCTTCTCACGCAAGCCGCGCGGTGCACGAATGGCAGTGTAGGCGTAGAGCCCTGTTGACTGAAGTTCCTCGGCACTCAGCGGAATTTCACCCTGAGGTTCGCGGGCTTGGGTATCGAAGCCCGGTGACAGGGCACTTCCGGTGATCCACAGGTTGGCGGGGGGTACCCAGGCGCGGCCGGCCCAGCCGGCGATCGCCAGCAGCATGGCCAGGCCGAACATGGCAAACCAACTGCTGACGCGTTTGGGACGCAACAAATGGATCAGGCTGGGGAGCGCGAACACGACCATCGCCAGCAAGGCGTAAATCAGGCTCTCGCCAGTCGTCAGATGCAACAGCGTGGGCAGTGTCACCAGGACGACCACGAAGACACACTGGGCATGAAAGGCGAAGTATACCCACCGGTAACGTTCGGCGAGCTTGAAGTAGAGGGGATCCAGGATCGACAGTGCGGCCATGCTCAGGACGAGAAGCGTAAAAATGGCTTGGCCGCTTGACCAGACGGTCGTCGCGAGCAGGAAGGGCAGACTGAAGAACAGTGTCTCCTGGTGAATCATCTGAGCAATGAACGCGGTAATGCCGCTTGGCAACGACGAGTAACCGTGGCGAACCAACAAACGGCCGATCAGGCTCTCTGACAGCAGCAGTACCCAGGCCAACAACATGCATAGAGCCAGGATGCCGCCCAGGGATTGCTGTCGATCGACCAGGAAGAAACTGGCCAGCCCTGCACAGAAAGCAATCGGAGGCCACAACCACGCATAGGGTCGCAAGCGGATTATGCCTCGGGTCAGGGCAACCTGTAGCGCATGTAATCTGGGTGACTTGCTGGCCGCTACGGCATCGTTCGCCGTGGTGCTGTCCGATGATGAAGAGGATGGTGTGGTCATGCGTGACGATGCGTTCCGGTAACGACAGTATCCATGGATGGTGCGAGACGCCGAATTCAGCGCATCCTAACAGGGAGGATGAGGCAGCGGGAGTCGAGAAAATGCGACACCCGGGAAAATCGATTTGAGGTCTTGACGTGGTCGGGCCACTGGATCAAGCTGACATTAATCAAACGGCCGTATGAAAACGTATCGTTCCGGTATCCAATCCTGTGGGGAGATTCCTTGATGATCTACCAAGGCAACGCCATAACGGTAGTGAGAGACGACGATGACATCGCTCTGCTCACGTTCGACCTGAAGGATGAGTCGATCAATAAATTGTCCAGTACCGTCGTGACTGAACTGGATGAGGCGTTACAGGCAATTCGCGGTGAAAGCGGTCTCCGGGGGTTGATCCTGGGCAGCGGCAAAGACGCTTTCATCGTCGGAGCCGATATCACCGAATTTCATGGTCTTTTCCAGCAAGGAGAAGACTATCTGGTCGAGATGAACCAGAAAGTGCACACCATCTTCAACGCGATCGAAGATATGCCGTTTCCCACGGTTGCCGCCATCAATGGGCTGGCGTTGGGTGGTGGCTGTGAAATCACGCTGACCACCGATTTCCGTGTCATGGCCGCAGAGGCCGAGATCGGTCTGCCCGAAACCAAGCTGGGCATTCTGCCTGGATGGGGCGGTTGCGTGAGGCTGCCCAGGTTGATCGGGGCCGACAACGCGATTGAATGGATTGCCGGTGGAAGCCAGAACAAGGCGGATGTCGCACTGGCCGTCGGGGCGGTCGATGCCGTCGTATCAGCCAGCCAACTCGAGGCGGCGGCACGCGATATCCTGTCCCGGGCCAACACGGGCGAGCTGGATATTCAGGCACGCCGTCGCGAGAAAACGGGGCCCCTGCATCTCAATGCCATCGAACAGATGATGACGTTCGAAACCGCCAAAGGGTATGTGGCCGGCAAGGCAGGGCCGCATTATCCGGCACCGATCGAAGCGATCAAGGTCATCCAGAAAGGGGCAGGCGAGAGCCGCGAGCGTGCTCAAGCGATTGAAGCCAAAGCCTTTGCCAAGCTGGCGTTGACCGATGTCTGTTATAACCTCGTCGGCCTGTTCCTCAATGATCAGGCTGTCAAGAAACAGGCAGGCCATTACGAGAAGCTCGGTCATTCGATCCAGCAGGCGGCGGTCCTGGGAGCCGGTATCATGGGCGGGGGAATCGCCTACCAGAGCGCGTCCAAGGGTACGCCGATCCTGATGAAGGATATCAAGGGCGACGCCATCGAGTTGGGACTCGAGGAAGCCCGCAAGCTATTCGGCAAACAGGTGGAACGGGGCAAGCTTACCAACGAGCAGATGGCTGAGCGTCTGACCAACATTCGACCGACACTCTCCTACGGCGATTTCGGCACAGTGGATCTGGTCGTCGAAGCTGTGGTCGAGAATCCCAAGGTCAAGGATGGGGTGCTGACTGAAGTCGAGGGATGGGTCGACGACAGCACCGTTCTGACCTCCAACACGTCGACGATCTCCATCAACCGGCTGGCACGGAATCTCAAGCGTCCCGAGAACTTCTGCGGCATGCATTTCTTCAATCCCGTACACCGCATGCCACTGGTCGAAGTCATTCGTGGCGAGAAGACCAGCGATGTCGCCGTGGGAACCACCGTGGCCTATGCCCGTGCCATGGGCAAGACACCGATCGTCGTCAACGACTGCCCCGGTTTTCTGGTCAATCGGGTTCTGTTCCCCTATTTCGGCGGTTTCAGCCACTTGGTGGAGCAGGGGGCCGATTTCGAGCATGTCGACAAGGTCATGGAGTCATTCGGCTGGCCGATGGGACCGGCCTACCTGCTCGATGTCGTGGGCATGGATACCGCGGTCCACGCCCAGGAAGTGATGGCCGAAGGCTTCCCGGACCGCATGGCACGTGATGGCAAAAACGCCATTCAGATCATGGTCGACAACGACCGTCTTGGCCAGAAGAACGGCAAGGGCTTTTACGCCTATGAGGAAGACAAGAAGGGCAAGCCGCAGAAAGTGTCCGATGAACGAGCGGGGGAACTGGTCGGCAGCCTGGTGACACAGAGACGGTCGTTCTCCGACGAGGAGATCATCGCCCGCCTGATGGTCCCGTTATGTCTGGAAACCGTGCGCTGTCTCGAAGACGGGATCGTCGGTTCACCGGCTGAAGCCGACATGGCATTGATCTATGGTATCGGTTTCCCACCGTTCCGCGGTGGCGCCATACGCTATATCGAGGCGAACGGCCTGGGCCCATTCGTCGATATGGCGGACCGGCTGGCCGATGAGCTGGGCTCACTTTATGCGCCGACCGACAAGCTGCGTCAGATGGCCCGATCCGGCGAGCGTTTCTACGCCTGAATCACCACGCGTTTTAGGGAGAATCTGCAGATGAGTTTGAATCCGAGAGATATCGTGGTGGTCGATGGTGTTCGGACCGCCATGGCCAAGGCCAAGAACGGCGCCTTCCGCAACGTGCGGGCCGAGAACCTGTCAGCGGCAGTGATGCAAGGGCTATTCGATCGCAATCCCGCTCTCGACCCCGCTGAGGTCGATGACGTGATCTGGGGATGTGTCAATCAGACCCTGGAACAGGCGATGAACATCGCTCGCAATGCGGCGATCATGACCGGCATACCGCGTAGCGTTCCCGCGCAGACCGTCAATCGCCTGTGCGGTTCGTCGATGAGCGCACTGCACATCGCTAGCGCCAACATCAAGGCCGGTATGGGCGACTTCTATATCATCGGTGGTGTCGAACACATGGAGCATGTGCCCATGACCCATGGTGTCGACGTCAATCCCGCCGCCAGCAAGTATGCCGCCAAGGCGGCGATGATGATGGGGCTGACCGCCGAACTGCTGGGCAAGATGCACGGTGTTTCCCGCGAAGAGCAGGACAGGTTCGGCGTGCGCTCGCATCAGCGTGCACTGGAAGCCAACCGGAACGGACACTTCGATAACGAGATCATCGGCGTCGAAGGACATGATGACCAGGGCTTTCGGATGCGGGTCCAGCACGATGAAGTCGTGCGTAATGATGCCAGTCTGGAAAAAATGGCCGAACTCAAGCCGGCGTTCGATCCGCGCAACGGTACCGTCACGGCGGGGACCTCGTCGGCGCTCTCGGTGGGAGCCGCCGGTATGGCGGTAATGAGCTACGAGCGTGCTCAGGCACTGGGGCTGGAGCCGATCGCCAAGGTCGTTTCCACCGGCGTGGCCGGGTGTGACGCCTCGATCATGGGGTATGGCCCGGTGCCGGCATCCAAGCAGGCGCTCAAGACCGCGGGGCTATCCACTGGCGATATTCAGACCGTCGAACTCAACGAGGCGTTTGCCGCCCAGTCGATTCCGGTGCTCAAGGATCTCGGCTTTCTCGATGCGCTGGATGAAAAAGTCAACCTCAACGGCGGCGCCATCGCGCTCGGCCACCCGCTGGGCTGCTCCGGGGCGCGCATCTGTACCACGCTACTCAACGTCATGCAGCAGCAGGGTACCACCCTGGGTCTTGCCACCATGTGTATCGGCATGGGGCAAGGGGTGGCGACGGTGTTCGAACGGCTCAAGTGAAACCTCTCTAGCGGCACCTCTGCGGGGTGCCGTTTCGCGTTCAGATGATGCCGCTGTCCAAGGCAGCCGCCATGTATGTCCCCAGCTCTTCGACCTGGTCGACAAAGAAATCCTGCCATTCGCCACGCAGCGTGAGCGGGTCCTGGACCCAGTGCCAGCTCAGCCCCGTGACGATACTTTCCACGGCACGCCGCGTGCCGGTGCCGTCGCGACCGGCGCGGATATAGAGTGCACATGGCAAGCCCTGTTTTTCCTCCAGTACCGGATAGTAACTGCGATCGAAGAAATCCTTCAGCGCGCCGCTCATGTAGCCAAGGTTCTCGGTGGTGCCGAGCAGGATGGCGTCACAGGCGCGGATATCGTTCGGTCCCGCATCCAGGGGCGCCTTGACCGTGACATCGACATTCTCGACATCCGGATGTCGAGCGCCGCGCTCGGCGGCCTCGCGCAATTTCTGGGTATTGGGAGAGGGGGCATGGGCCACGATGAGGAGTCGCTTGTTCATGACGTCATGGTGCCAGTCGCTCTGATCCGCGGCTAGTCATGGAAATGGCGCCCCGCCGTGGTTGCCGTGATGACTTCCTGACGAATCACGAAGTCGCCGAAATGCTCGCCTTCGATTCGCTCTCTGGCGTAGCGCTGGAACATCGGCGTGAGTGTCGCGAGGATCGTGTCCTCGTCGATGTTCTCGCGATACAGCTTATTGAGACGCTGCCCGGTGAAACTGCCGCCGAGATAGAGGTTATAACGCCCCAGCGCCTTGCCGACAAAGCCGATCTCGGCCAGGTAGGGGCGGGCGCAGCCGTTGGGGCAGCCGGTCATGCGAACGACAATCGCATCATCGGCCAATCCGGCATCGTGCATGGCGTGTTCCAGCTTGTCGATCAATGAGGGCAAATAGCGTTCGCTTTCCGCCATGGCCAGCCCACAGGTGGGAAAGGCAACACAGGCCATCGCTGACTGACGCAATGGCGAGACGTCCTTCACCATGTGGTATTTATCGATCAGGGCCATGATGTCGTCGCGCTTGTCATCGGCCACGTTGGTGATGATGAGGTTCTGGTTGGTCGTCAGGGCGATGTCGCCATCATGGATCCGGGCTATCTCGCGCATGCCGGTAAGCAGCTTCATGCCATTGGCGAAATCGGCGATACGGCCATTCTCGACGAACAAGCCGTAGTGCCAGGTGCCGTCGTCGCCCTGATACCAGCCGTAACGGTCGCCGTTGCTCTCGAAATGAAAATCGCGGGGCTCGCCCAGCGTGTATCCAAGGTGCCGTTCGACCTCTGCGCGGAACCACTCGATACCATGATCTTCGATAGTGTATTTGGTCCGGGCATGCTGGCGATCGTGTCTGTCACCGTTATCGCGCTGCACCCGCATGATCGCCTCGGCAACCTCGACGGCCTGGGCCGGAGTGCAGTAGCCGACGACATCGCTCAGCCGCGGAAAGGTGGCCGGTTCGCCGTGAGTCATGCCCATGCCACCCCCGATGCAGACAGTGAAACCCCGCAGTTCACCACCCTCGCTGTCGGCGATGAAGCCGACATCATGCGCGAATACATCAACGTCGTTTTCCGGAGGAACGGCTAGTGCAATCTTGAACTTGCGGGGTAGATAATGCTGTGTATAGAGCGGTTCCTGGGTTTCCTCGCCGCCGGCGACACGCTCCTCACCGAGGAATATCTCGTGATAGGCCCGAGAGCGAGGCAGCAAATGAGCGCTGAGCTCGTGCGCCAGGTCGAAAATCCGGCGATGAATCGTCGACCGGTGCGGATTGGCCGTGCAGATGACGTTACGATTCACATCACCGCAGGCGGCGATGGTGTCCAGCATGGCGTCGTTGATGGTCTGGAGATGCGCACGCAGGTTTTCCTTGAGCACGCCATGGTACTGGAACGTCTGTCGGGTCGTGATGCGCAGCGTGCCATTGGCGTAGCGTGAGGCGATATCGTCCAGAGTCAGCCACTGCGTCGCGGACATCAACCCGCCCGGCATGCGCAGGCGGACCATGAAGGAATACAGCGGTTCGAGCTTCTGGTGGCGTCGCTCGCTACGCAGGTCGCGATCGTCCTGCTGATAGAAACCGTGGAATTTGGTCAGTTGCGAGTCTGCGTCGCTGACGCCGCCACTGGCGCGGTCGGCCATGCTCTGGCTCAATGTGCCACGCAGGTAGTCGCTCTCTGCCTTGAGGCGTTCGTTGGGATGCAATTCCTCGAACGAGATATCGTGCAACTGCTGGATGATATCGGCCATCCTGATACCTCCGGTTCAATAGACGTCACGTTGATACCGTTTTGCCTGCTGGAGCTCGCGTAGATACTCCCTGGCACCCTCTTCATCGTACTTGCCTTCCGTTCGTATGGCATCGAGCAGGGCGCTGTGTACGTCTGCCGCCATACGCTCACCGTCACCGCAGACATAGAGGTGCGCGCCTTCCTGCAGCCAGGCAAACAGCTCGGCAGCGTGCTCGCGTATACGGTGTTGGACATAGACTTTCGCTTCCTGATCGCGGGAAAACGCCACATCGAGGTGCGTCAACAACCCCTGTTTTCGCCACTGCAGCATTTCGGCCTGATAGAGAAAATCGCTGCGGAAGCGGCGATCGCCGAAAAACAGCCAGTTGCGGCCCTGGGCGCCACGTTCTTCACGCTCCTGCAGGAAAGCGCGAAACGGCGCGATACCGGTTCCCGGCCCGATCATGATGATCGGCGTGTCATCGTCGTGTGGCAGCTTGAAGTTCTTGTTGCGGTCGACATAGATCGGCACCGTATCGCCTGGCTGTACCCGGTCGGCGAGATAGGTCGTCGCCACTCCCCCGCGTGCGCGTCCATGCGATTCGTAGCGTACGACGCCGACCGTCAGATGCACCTCGTCGGGGGCTGCCTGGTAGCTGGAGGCGATGGAATAAAGCCGCGGAGGTAACTTGCGCAGTGCCTGGGTAAACGTATGGGGATCGATCTCCTTGACCGGGAAATGTTCGATCACATCGATGATGTGGCGACCCTCCACCCAGTCGCGTAACTCGTCACGCGATTGTTGATCCATCAGACGACGCAGTTCGGCGGCATCGGACACCTCGGCCCAGTGCTCGAGAAATGGGCGGGTCAGCGTGGTGACTTCGAATTCGTGGAGCAGGGCATCGCGCAGAAGCCGCCCCTCACCGAGATCGGCATTGCCATCCAGGCGTAGGGTGTCGAGCAATTCATCGACATACGCCGGGTCGTTCTGCGGCACGACACCGATGGCATCGCCGGGCTCGAAGCTCAAGCCGGACTCTTCCAGTGACAGCTCGATATGACGGGTCTCCTTGTCGGAGTCACGACCGTTGAGCTCGATCGATTCGAGTACTTCGGCATGAAAGGGGTGCTTCTTCGAGTAAGTCGGTTGAGATGAGGCGTTGGCGGCAGTTGTCGGGGCAACCGCAGCCGGACCGGAACGGTGTTCATAGTGGTCAAGCACTGCCTCGATCCAGCGTTCGGCATCCTCCTCGTAGTCGATGTCGCAATCGACACGTTCGTGGATGCGTTGGGCGCCCAGTGCTGCCAGACGAGTATCGAAGTCCTTGCCGATCTGGCAGAAATGCTCATAGCTGGAATCGCCCAGGGCCAGTACCGAGAACCGCGTCTGCTCATCCAGCTTGGGTGCCTTGCGGCCATGCATCAACTCATGGAAGCCTTCCGCCGTATCGGGCGGGTCGCCATCGCCCTGGGTACTCACGACCACCATCAGATTGAGCGGTGCCTTGAACGTTTTCTTGCCGGCCTCGGCCATGTCAAGGAGGCGGACATTGAACCCCCGGGCCTTGGCTCGATCAGTGGCCAGTTCGGCAACACTTTCGGCATTGCCGGTCTGGCTTCCGTACAGCACGACGATTTCAGCGCTCTGCGTACCGGCTTCGGGTTGGGTAGTCGCACTCGAGGCGCCCTCATGCTGGGCTCCGAGCCCGGCGAGGTAACCGCTCAGCCAAGTCAGTTGATGAGTGTCGAGACCCTCTAGAGCGTCACTGAGGCGCTTTGCCTGTTCGGCACTCAGTGGGCTGTTGGTATCGAGCAGGGAGTGTTGTGTCATCAAGATAGCCTCATCCCGTACTACTGAGTGACAAGGCTAAAGGCGATATAAAAGAATTAAAAATTATATATTACGATTTTTATATTCTTGTTAGGAATTTGTGCACACCTGTATCGGTCAGGCGGGAAGCTATTCGCTGTTACCGCTTATAGGATACTCGTTGGAAGAGACAACCTGGATGAGAGCCATCGTTTTCAACGATTCCTGGCACATTTTCCAAGGTATTCTCTCTGATCCGGCAGCAAAGTTTGATATTGTCCCGCGCTGATTGCACCGGCCCAATAAAAGGAGATGCGACGTGAGCGTTGTCTCTCAATCGGAACCCCTACCGGATACCATGGCCGCCATGGTGCTGACCGGACATGGCGGCATCGATAAACTTGTCTATCGCGACGATGTCCCCATCCCGTCGCCGGCTTCCAATGACGTGTTGGTCAAAGTGACCGCCACCGCCAAGAACAACACCGACCGAAAGGCACGTGAAGGACTGTATCCTACCGACGAGCAGGAGGACGTGACCTCATTTCAGATTGGTGGGTCGCCGACACTGACCTTCCCTCGTATTCAAGGCGCCGATGTCGTCGGTCGTATCGTGGCTGTGGGTGATGACGTGGATACGGGCCGTATCGGTGAGCGTGGATTGCTGGATTTCAATCTCTATGCCGACAAGCGGCCGGATATCAACCTGACACCGGATTATTACGGCCATGGTGCGGATGGCGGTTTTGCCGAGTATGTCGCGGTGCCGGCGGATCAGTTTCATACGGTGGACAATCCCGGGCTGGCGGATGCAGAACTGGCGGCGATGGGCATGTGCTCTTACCAGACCGCACTGCACATGCTGAATGCAGCAGGTGTGAAGGCCGGGGAACGCGTGTTGGTTACCGGCGCCAGCGGTGGTGTGGGTACGGCTTTGATTCAGCTATGCCGCATTCTGGGAGCGGTTCCCTATGCGGTGAGCCAGCGCGATAAGGCCGGCGTTCTACGCGAATTAGGCGCCGAGGCAGTGCTTGATCGCGGTGACATGAGCGATTTCACCGACCGGGTGCGGGCGCTCACCGATGGCCGCCCCATCGATGCCGTTATGGATCTTGCCGGTGGCGAGATGACCGACCACTTCATCGACACCATGATCTTTGACATGCAAGCCCGCGACACTTACCCGCGGCTCAGCATAGCCGGTGCCAGTGCCGGTAACGTCAGTGAGATCATGTGGACACGTATCTACCTGTATCAAGTGCAACTGTTCGGTGTTTCTCACGGTACCCGTCAAGAGGCCGATCAGTTGGTTGACTGGATTCGTGACGGTCGGCTCAAGCCGGTGCTTCATGCCGCCTTCAGACTCTCCGACCTGCATACCGCGGAACGCTATTTCGTCGAGCGCAACCGTAACTACCTGGGCAAGATCGTGATTGTCCCGGACTCACAGTGGCAAACACATGGCGTGCCCTATGCGCTAGAGGGGACAACATGAGCAGTGAACTCACGCTTCAATTGATCGATACCCATGCCGGCGGGGATGTCAGCCGTATCGTGGTTGGCGGAATCAACGCGCTGCCGGGCGAGACCGTGCGACAGCAGATGGAATACTTGCGCGACGATGCCGACGGGTTGCGTGAATTGCTGATCAACGAACCCTTCGGCATTCCCGAGATGTCGGTGGATCTCATCGTGCCGCCCACCGATCCCCAGGCCCAGGCGGGCTACATCATCATGGAGGTGATGGGATACCCCATCTATTCTGGCTCGAACACGATCTGTACCGCCACCGCCGTTCTGGAGAGCGGGCTGGTGCCCAAGCAGGAGGGGCATCAGCGGTTCGTGCTGGAAGCGCCGGCTGGTCTGGTGCAGATCGATGCCTACGTGGAAAACGGGGTCGTGGAAGCGATCACCTGTGAGGGACTGCCCAGTTACATCGATACCTATCGGGCGACGATTCACGTCCCCTCGATCGGCGATGTGACCTACAGTGTTGCCTACAGTGGCGGCTTTTATGCGCTGGTGGATGCCACCGAACTCGGCTTCGCGTTGACCCGCGACGAGGAGAGTCGCCTGGCGGTGTGCGCCCACGCCATCGTGGAGGCGATTCAGGCCGAACGCGGCTTTTCTCACTACACGCTCGGTGATGTCGGGCCGCTGCCGTTTCTTCATTTCATGGGGCCGGTCGAACAAGTCGCCGATGACTTCTATCGTTCGCGCTCGGCGACCTATGTACATCCTGGCGTGATCTGCCGCAGCACGACCGGCACCGGCACCTCCGCTCGGCTGGCGCTCATGCATCATGAAGGACGTATTCGGCCGGGGGATAAACTGGAGACCGTGTCGCTACGCGAAACCGGCTTCATCGGCGAGATGACGGGGGCCCGCAAGGAGGGCAGCTATGCCGTGGTGGAAAATACCATCACCGGTAAAAGCTACGTGTTGGCACGCTCGGATATCGTCATCAACTGTGGCGATCCGATCGTACGTTGCGACAGCCTTCATCATATCCTTAGCGACGTTCAGAACAGCGACGCTCAACTCGTCGTCGAGTGATCACGATTCTCGATCGTCGTGACTGGCATAGCAGGGCGGTGAACTCGGTTCGCCGCCCTCGGCCTGACGGTCCTCTTCCAGTAACATGTCGAGCAAGGTATTGCGCAGGATGGGCAAATGCGACTGTTCCAGGTCGCGACTCGCGGACAGCAGCGTCAAGGTTCCCTGGCGCGCCCACTTCATCAACGGCACGAGACAATCAGGGGCGTCGGTCATTTCCCAGCGGTAGCGGCGTTCGAACACAGCCCTTGATATCCGACCCTGGTGCCAGCTGCGGCGCAAGCCATTGGAGGGAGAGGCATCACGATACCAGTCGGTCAACGCCAGGCTGTCGCGGCGCTTGCCGCGCGGCCACAGGCGATCTACCAGCACGCGAGCGCCATCGTCCTGCTCGGGTTCGGCATAGACACGCTTCAAGCGGATATCATGGCCCACGGCAATGCTCCTGTGCGTTCATCGGCTCATTCGGTCTCGGATGATGCAATGGTTTCGTTGAGTGTTTCAAAGCATTCGACGGATTCCGTACCGGTAACGATAGCCTCGAGTTCGTCGCAGAAAAAGTGGAAGGCTTCGCTGGAGCGGCCCGGTGAGCGGTGCATTTCGATCTCGACATGGCCGAGCTCGGGTAAGCCTTCGTCGTCACCGACGATACGACAGCCCGGGGGCACGCTACGTGGCGTTTTTACCGTCATTGCCAGGCCCGCCTGGACCGGCAGGTTGATTCCAGTGGGGGATTGGCTGGAGTAGCGTACGTCCCAGCGCCAGTCTTCTCTGCCCAATGCCGCAAAGGCATGAGCCCGAAAGATGCAGCCTTCCGGATTGAGCGCCAGGGGTAGGGTCTCCCAGTCATCGAGCGAATTGTCGTCGGCGATGACCCATACCATGGGTTCGCGGCCCAGCAACTGGCCGGATTGGGTCGGCATGTGACGGATGACCAGGGCAGCATCGAGTAACCCTTCCTGAAAATCGTGAATCAGGCGAGCACTGATATCGCAGATGACTTCGAGCCGGACGCCAGGGAACTGTCTGGCGAAGCGGGGCAATAGTTCGGGGAGATAGGTGCTGGCCTGCTCTTCGGAAGTGCCCAGACGAATCATCTCGCCCTGGCGTTCCGCGCCCATGACACGCTTGGCTTCATCCTGCAGCTTGAGGATATGTCGGGCATACGGCAACAGCCGGCCACCAGGGGGCGTCAACACGACACTTCGGCTGGTGCGTTCGAACAACGCTTCACCCATCTGGTCTTCAAGGCGCTTGATTTGCAGGCTGACAGCCGATTGCGTGCGATGTAGAACCTTGCCGGCGGCACTGAATCCCTCGCATTCTGCAACGGTCACGAAGGCGCGCAGCAGGTCGGTATCCATAATCAATGAGCCCTTGCAATGAATTTTATCTTAACCATTCATTTCTATTATTGAACTTGGCTGGCTACCCTGTCCATACGTTATCCACGATGGCAGGAACAATGACGATGCACGCCACAGCACAACAGGAAGACGATACGTCACTTCATGGGCTGATTGATCTCGAGCATTATCCGATCAACCAACTCGATGGTCAGGCGGCAAGCGTTTGAGGTCGATAAGCTGGCCGCCGCTTTGCCGACAGCATCGAGGTAGGCATGGTGGGGATCAATGTGCCGCTGCCGGTCGCATTCCACAGTTTCGGTGGTTGGAAGGAATCGCTCTTCGGTGACCTTCACGCCTACGGCCCCGACGCGGTTCGGTTTTATGCGCGCCGCAAGGCCGTTTCCCAGCGCTGGCCGCGAACTCGGCAGCGGGAATCCGCCCAGTTCAACTTTCCCTCGCACTGAGTCGCCCCGCGCATGCCTCCAAACGTCCGTCTGGTGAGTCCAGGCGGGCGTTTTCGTGTTGCAGCGGCTATGATTCGGATACTGCCAATGCCTATGTGGATGGAGGCACAATGCTGAGTCATTTTCACTATATGGCGCGCTACAACCGCTGGATGAATCAGCGGATTCATGAATGTTGCGCATCGCTATCCGATGAAGAGCGTAAGCGGGATATGGGCGCGTTCTTCAGGTCGATCCACGGGACGCTCAACCACCTGTTGTTGGCCGATCGTGTATGGATGGGACGATTTACGCAACGGCCCTTCGAGATCGAATCGCTCGATCAGGAGCTCTATGCCGATTTCTCCATTCTGTGGACGGAACGCAAGGAGGAGGACGCAAGGATTCTCGAATGGGTGAATTCGCTGTCGTCGGAAACACTGGCAAGAGAACTTGTCTACACCAGTATCGTGGGATCGCAGACGCGCCGGTATCCGTTCTGGTTCGCCCTTGCGCATTTTTTCAATCATCAAACGCATCACCGTGGCCAGGTCACCACACTGCTCAGTCAGCAGGGTATCGATCCAGGCGTGACCGATCTCATCGGGCTTCCGGAGCTCATGGAGCGATGAACGTTGCGGCACGATATTCCCCGAGGGCCGCCGTCAGCAGGTCGGTGATCAGGTGCAGCCCCGTGAACAAGGGTAGTGTCTGCTGGCGTCATATGGCCTCTCTTCGTCCGGGTCAGCCGGGATCGACATGACGACTCAGGGCGAGCGTGGTCGTACGGCCGGCGTCGAGCCGGACCCGTTGAACGAGTGCCTGCCTGCGGTGATTGGCGCCTGGCAGGCTGACGCTGCCGGCCACGAAGTAGTCACCGGGGGGCAGATCGCGGGCCGTGAAGTAGCCCGCGTCGTCGGTTTCGGCGTAATGGGTATGGCGACGAGCACGGGGATCGGCCGGCTCGATCGTCAGGCCGGCATCGATGGCCCGGGCTTCCTCTTCGGCGTAGCGCGTCGCCGGGGCGATGGCCACCGTCTCGCCGGCGCTGGGCACGCACTTGCCGCAAGGGTGATGCAGGAATAGGCGGCCGCGAAGGACAGCGTCTCCCCGGATGGCCAGGTTGGCATATTCCTCGGCGGGGAAGGCCTCCTTGCGGCGCAGCGTCTGCGTCTCACCCTCCAGTGCGGTGTCCACGCGCGACTCATCGGGGTCGCTCTCGGCGCGTGGGGGCTGATAGTTCGATAATATCAAGCCCAGCGTGACTGCCATCAACCATCTCAACATCGTCGTCTCCCTGACCGTCGATCTACGAGAAGCGACTCGCGTCGATTGCAT
This sequence comes from Aidingimonas lacisalsi, assembly GCF_008079445.1. GTDB lineage: Bacteria > Pseudomonadota > Gammaproteobacteria > Pseudomonadales > Halomonadaceae > Aidingimonas > Aidingimonas lacisalsi. Next base: position 25,648 of record NZ_VRYH01000008.1, read on the forward strand.
GAGTCGCTCCGGCATGAACCCTTAGAGAGAGATCGGGCATCAAGGTTCGACGAGACGTGGACCGGGCTTGGTGGTCTAAGTCGCTCCCCCGGGACTCTGGGGCATGGATTATCTGCGAGGCAGACATTCCGGCAGGCTTTCACGCAAGGTGCGTGGGTCGATGCCGAGTTCCGAGAAGGTGCCGACGTGTTCGCCGACCACGTTGTCGTGTTGCATGAGAATGATCTGGTCGTGTGTCAGTGGTGCGTTGGGTAGCCGCGCTGTCACTGTGGCGAGGCCGCGCCAGATTGGGAAGGGGACGGGCATCAATCGGCACGGGCGGTGAAGGTGGGCGAGTACCTGCTCGAGGAGGTTGCGATAGTCTTCGATTTCGCCCCCGCCCAGTTCGTAAAGCCGCCATGCCGGAGGGTGGCCACCCAGAAGCCGGGTAACGGCACGCGCGACGTCGATGACGTGAACGGGTTGCAAGCGGGTCCGGCCGCGGCCAAAGAGAGGAATGACGGGGAGCCGGCTCAGTGAAGCGAGGCTTGTGAGAAACGCGTCATTGGGGCCGAACAGTACGCTGGGGCGAAGTAACACGGCCTTGGGGAATGCCGTGATCACTTGAGATTCGCCACGCGCTCGGGCTCGGATGTAGGCCGAGGGCGACTCACTATCGACGCCGATACCGGAGATATGTATCAGGTTGTCGATATTTGCTTGTCGAGCCAGGCGAGCCAGACGTGCAGCAGCCTGCACATGAATGGTGTCGAAGTCGAGCCTGCCGCGTTCGACATAGAGACTGACGGCATTGACGACGGCGCTCGCCCCCGCCAGTGCAGCGATGATGCTCGCCTCATCACGGACATCGGCGGTGGCGAGCTCCAGGCGATCATCCTCGCTGGCCCAGTCCGGGAGCACGGGGTGACGCGCCGCGATCCGCACTCGACGACCGGCCTCCGCCAGTTCGCGTATGATGGCACGACCGAGAAATCCGGTGCCTCCGAATACGACGATCAAACCATCACTCATGGAATGTCCCCCGAGATTCCGCGCCTGCATCCAGCCGCTTGCGTCATTCACCGTTCAAGGTGGCGATGATGCGTCGTGGTCCGCCATGGTCACGATGTTCTCCCAACCAGATACCCTGCCAGGTGCCCATCGCCAGTCGCCCATGACGCACCGCCAGCGTTAGCTGCGTGCCGAGCAGGCTGGCGTGAACATGGGCCGGCATATCGTCGAGACCTTCCAGGGTGTGGCGGAAGTACGGCAGATCGCCGGGCACCAACCGGCGCAGAAACGCATCCATGTCATGACGCACGTCGGGATCGGCATTTTCGTTGAGGGTCAGCGACGCCGATGTATGCTGCAATTGCAGATGAAGCAGCCCGGTCGTGACCTCGCCGAGACGCGGCAGCGCAGCGACGATGTCAGCGGTGATCAAGTGGAAGCCTCGCTCTCGAGGGGTTAGGCGTATGTCGTGCTGGTCCCACATGTTTGGCTCTCCTGTGACTGCCACCAGGGGCTACGCGATGACTGACGGCGGTTGGAACCCTACGTCATCAATGCGTTCTATGCTAATAGCAACCCGTATCGTGCGACGACCCTGTCAGGACGACGCAAGGAGAACGCATGACCATGATACCAGTACATCATGATGTGGAGACGGAATCAGCGTCGCTGGCGTCGCGGATTCTCGACATGGCGCTACTCATGGCGGAAGAGCGTGGCTGGAAGGCCGTCACGCTGTCGGGTGTTGCCAGGCGACTGAATGTTCCGCCGCGTGCCGTGCTTGATGCTTATCGTGACCTTGATGCCGTGGCCAATGCCTGGTTTCTGCATGGCTGGCACGCCATGCTGGCTGACAAACCTGATGGCTTCGACGATTGGTCGGCCAAGGATCGTATCCGGCATTGCCTGCTGGCCTGGTTCGATGCCATGGCCGTTCATCGTCGGGTCACGGTGCAGATGTTGTGCACCAAGATGCATCCGCCGCATGTGCATACCTGGGTACCGATGATGTTCGATCTGTCGCGGACCATTCAATGGCTACGGGAAACCGCGAGGCTCGAAGCCCCCTATGGTAGCCGCCAGGCGCAAGGGGAAGAAATCGCGCTGACGGCACTGTTTCTTGATACGCTGCGATACTGGGCGCGCGATGAATCGTCTGATCAGGCGGAGACCCGCCGTTTTCTGAACCGGCGCCTGGCGTATGGCGATCGTCTGATGCGTTGCCTGCGGTGCGATGGGAACAAGCGGCAACGCGAATCGTCGGCGGTTTGGTGAAGCGTTGACAGTTACCCCGGGTCTCTCCGACGCTAGAGACCTCTCAGGCGTTGTCCCGTTATCAATGGAAGGAGGAGTACACGATGGGTTTTGCATTGTCGAACATGCAGGTAGGCAGCGTGTCGTTCGAAAACCTCGGTGAGATACCGACCAAACACTCTGGTGAGGGGGACGATATCTCGCCAGTACTGACCTGGAGCGGGGCACCGAATGGCACTCAGGGGTATGCGGTGATCTGTCATGATCCGGATGCGCCGTTGCTCAAGCCGGGCAGCTACGGGTTCGTTCATTGGGTGCTATACAACCTGCCGGCCTCCATCACCCATTTGGCCGAGGGCAGCACCGAAGGCACCACCGGTGGCAACGATTTCGGCAGTACCGGCTATGGTGGTCCGATGCCACCGGAAGGGCATGGCAAGCATCATTACTATTTCTGGGTACTGGCGCTGGATCAGAACCTGAATTTGCCGGCAGGGCTCAGCCTGGAAGCGTTCCTGGCCGAGGTCGAGCCCCACGTATTGGGGATGAATCGCCTGATCGGCACTTACGAGCGTAACTGATCGCACTTAATCACTGCGCGCTTTGCGTTCCTGTGGAAGCAGGGCGGCGTGGATCACGGCGTTGACCGGTGTGGCGACGCCGTACTGCTGCCCTAGCCTGACAACAGCGCCGTTCTGAGCTTCCAGTTCGGAAGGATGCCCCTCCATGATATCGCGCTGCATCGAGGCCGTACTGTTTTCCGGCAGGGCCTCGATGAAATTCATGGCGCGTTCGATGGCGTCATCCGGCATGATGACGCCGCTTGCCTGGGCGACAGCGCAAATTTCCTCCATCACGGCAATGAAGAGTCGACGCGTTTCATCCAGGGCACGCGTGTTGCCGATCGGTGCCCGGGTGATGGCCCCGACACCGCTCATGGCGCAAATGAACAGGAATTTGCTCCAGATTGCGACCTGGATATCATCGGGGATTTCCGCCTGAATGCCCTTGGCATTGGACAGACTGTCCTTGAGGGCCACTGTCCGTTCACTGGGACGATTGTCCCGTTCCCCCAGGCGTATGAACGGGTCGACTCCCACGTGGCGGATACGACCGGGTCTCTCTCGATAGGCGACGATCCCGCAGAGTCCGCCGATCACATGGTTACCACCGAGCTCGGCGGTCAACTGGTCTGCGGCTTCAACGCCATTCTCCAGTGGGAGTACCACCGTGTCGGGGCCGATCAGGGGCCGCATGGCCTTGGCCGCTTCAGGGACTTGCCAGGCTTTCACGGCAACGATCACACAGTCTACCGTGCCGATGTCGGCTGGATCGTCGGTCGCCTGGGTCTCGGGTAAGTGTATGTCGCCGTCGGGGCTCTCGATGGTAAGCCCGTCACGCTGCATGGCTTCCAGGTGCGCACCACGTGCGATGAAAGTGACGTCCTCGCCGGACTCGGCCAGACGACCGCCGAAATAGCCGCCGACGCCGCCGGTACCATAGATTGCAAAGCGCATGACTCGCTCCTTGTCGTTACATCATTCTGAGGATAGCTCGTCCAGTGCCGTGCGTGCCCGCTCCCGCCATTTGCTGGGCAGGGCGGCGGCCTGATTCAGGGCGTCTCGCGCACGGTCGATATCGCCCAGCGCCTCGAGGGACAAGCCAAGATTGAGCCAGGCAACGGCCAGACCGGCATCCTGTTCGGTGGCTTGACGAAAGGCGTCGGCTGCCGCTTCCGGGTTGCCGGTGGCATGCTCGGCATTACCCAACCCGAACCAGCCCATGGCAAGTTCGGGCCAGCGTTCCGCTAACGTTCGCCAGGCCGGCAGTGCGGTTTGCGGATCGGTAGCCCGCTGGAAGTCGGCTATGGCGTTCAAGGCCCGGTGACGGCCTATGCTGTCAGGCAACTCGCCGGGCGGGAGGGCGACGACGGCCCAGCGTTCGCTACGTGCCCAGGTATTGTCGAAGGTCGCGAAAGAGGTACGGGTTTCCGCATCCATGCCACTATGCAGGATCAACTCCCGTGCGTTCAGGTCATAGCCGATGGCGACGGCGTAATGCCAGACGGGCCAGGCGGGTAGCGACAGGTTCTGCATGACGATGACGGGATGACCATTGGCGATTTCACGTAACAGAGCGTTGAAATTGCCATCGATGACGAACGGAACGCGTTCATAGCGTCGCAAGGTGGCGAGCATTTCCGGTTGAACGCTACCCTCGCGTTCGGGCAGGAAGACTTGCGGAATCAAGGAGTCGACATCCGCATCGACACCACTGGCATTGAGCACCATTGCCAGTGAGGCAGGGCCACACTGATAGTCACGCTGCCCATGGAAGGGTACGTCATCGAGTTTGAGTTGCTCGGGAATGCCCAACCGGTCAGGGCTTTGTATCGTCGGGCTGCCAGCACAGCCGCCGAGTATCGTCAGGGTCAGTACCAACAGCAGAACGCCCGCAGGGCGGGCGTTCGTTGACAGTCGTTGCGGGCGACTCATGGTGCGTCTCAACGCGTGAAGGGGAAGACGTCGGTCAGTCCCAGGATGTCGGTCACCAGGAGAATTACGAAGACGGCGAATAGCGCGCCAACGACACTGGCTCCGGCCGGCATGTCGTCGAGTCGGTCGGCCATGTCACGTACTTCCTGATCGGACAGGGCATCGACACGGGCCTCCACTTCGGCAGGATCGACACCTTGGGCCAGGAGTTGTTCCTGGACATCCTGACGCGACAAGACCTCGTCGATGCGCTTCCGGTCGGCCTGTACCTGATCGGCACTCAACGCATCCTGAGTGGAGACGAGGCCATCGGATGAAGCATTGGGTGCTGCCGCAGCTACCGGGAGGCTTCCCAAGACCAGGCAGGCAATCAGTAGCGGGCTAATGACTCGAGCAAGTTTCTTCATCATGGGATGTTCCTTATTTGGGATGGCTTCCGGCTTCTTCATGATCCTTGAGTCTGCGTCGTACGTCCATGCGATGCTCCACCAGTATAGAGCGAGATGGGCATGATTTTCATGCCCTTTTTATCATGAAGCCGCGACTCGAAGAGTCACGGCATGTTCCTCAACGGTAACCGGCCATCAATTCCCTGACTAACGGGGTATCGGCATCGCGAAGGGAGGGCAATTCGAAGCGTGCGCGGGCAATCTCGGTGCGTGAAAGATCGGCATGCACCAGCGTGTCGGTGTCGCCGGCTTCCGTCAGGATATCGCCGCGCGGGCCCTGGATGCGCGACCCACCCCAAAAATGACTATCGCCTTCTGAGCCATGACGGTTGGCCATGATGACCGGTGTATCATAGGTCATGGCGTAGAAACTGACATTGAGGGCCCAGTTACGTTCGTTGGAAAAATCTTCGCTGACGATGCCGGAGTTGATCGGCGCGCACAACACGGTGGGGCGTGCCAGTAGCGAGACATGAACCAGGGCGGGGTTCCAGAGATCGGCACATATCAACTGGGTGGCCGACCAGCCATCGCGAAACCGGGTATGCGTCAGAGACTCGCTGTGGGTGAACCACTTGCCTTCCTCGAGGCCGCCTGAGAAGGCGGCCTCGAACGGGGAGTCATGTGATTTTGCCAGCTCGGGGTGGCTGACGAAAATCGCGTCAGATCAGGTCGTGCTCTTCGAGAAACCCGGTGGCCACGTGTTCGATGGTGGCTTTGTCGACATCCACTTTGGCATTGAGTTTGGCCATGGTCTCGTCGTCGAGTAACGTGGAGATCTTGTTGAGCTGCTCTTCCAGCTCCGGATATTCCTCTAGGGTTTCCTCACGAATGACCGGTGTCAGTGCGTAGGCCGGGAAGTAGCCCTTGTCATCTTCCAGCACGGTCAGGTCAAAGGCGGGAATGCGACCGTCGGTGGCGAATACGACGGAAACATCGACTTCTCCATCGCGCAGTGCCGGATACGTCAGGCCAGTGTCCATGCGCCGGATATTGGCGCGACCGAATTCGAACCCATAAGTTTCCTGGAGTGGACGCAGACCGTTGTCGCGGGCATAGAATTCCGCATTCGAGGCGAGCGTCAATGCGTCGCCGCCATTGATTGTCTCGGCCAGGTCGGAGATGGTCTCGATACCGCGCTCTGCGGCATCGTCTTCACGCATGGCCAGGCCATAGGTGTTGTTGGCGTCGGACGGTGCCAGCCACACCAGACCTTGCTCGGCATCGAGTTCCTTGACGCGCTCATAGGTCTCGTCGGTATCGAGGTCTTCATCGATCTCGTTGTAGTTGATCAGCGATGTACCGGTGTATTCCCAATAAAGGTCGATCTGACCGTTCTCTTGAGCCTGACGGAGGACGGAAGAACCCATGCCGGAACGCCGGTCGACATCGTAGTCCAACGACTCCAGGTACTGGGTCGTCATGCTGGCGAGTATCTGCTGTTCGGTGAAATTCTTGCCACCGACGACGATCTCCTCGGCCGCTGCGGTGGTCACGGTGCTAGCCAGTGCCAGTCCGGCCAGGGTTGTCACGACGGTTTTCATTGCGCGCGCTCCTCGATTGTCTGTAGTCACTCGATCTGTCGATTAGTATATGTCAGGCCCGTGCAGGATTGACCCCACGTGGAACGATGATGAAGGCCACCGTCGCGACCAGAGCATCGACCACGATGGCCAGCAATGCTGTGGGAATGGCGCCCGATAGCATCATGACGGGATCATGGAGGTCGATGCCGGTGAAGATCAGTTCTCCCAGGCCACCGGCACCGATCAGGAATGCCAGGGGAACCGTGCCGACATTGATTGCCAATGCCGTGCGAATGCCGGCAAAGATCACGTACAGGGCATTGGGCAATTCGATCCGAAACAGCCGCTGCAGGGGTGACATATCGATGCCGGCGGCAGCCTCGCGCAGGGCAGGGTCAACATTGTTGATGTCCGTGTAGGTGTTGCGAATGATCGGAAGCTGTGAATAGAGCAGAAGGGCAATGACGGCGGGTACGTAGCCAATGCCCTGGCCGATGAGAGACAGGATCGGGATCATGATGCCGAACAGGGCAATGGATGGGATCGTGATGATGATCGACGCCGCATAGAGGACAGCGCGTGCGACCCGCTCGTTGCGGGTGATCACAATACCGATGGGAACGACGGTCAAGGTAGCGATCCCGACAGCGACGCTGACCAGCGAGATATGCTCCAGAGTCCGGGTGCCCAGCAAGTCGATATTATCGAGGGCATACTGAATCAATTCCCAATGCTGTCTCCTCTCGGCATCGGCTCGTAATTGACATCACGACGCCCTCGGCAGCCAGAAACTGGCTACTTGCGAGCCCCGTGTCGAATCGACTTTAGTTTAGCAGAGGGAAGGATCTATTTGGTTTGGTAATGAATAACGATCTAAAATTACAATAATTGATGATGTTGATTCGCTTACCAGGGGGGCTCCTGTCGTTTTAGGGAGGATTCGCGTATACGCGCGGAAGACTGCTCCCCGGAAAAGGGGCGGTGAGAATGTCTCCATACTCCCTTTTCCAGCTCGACAATGAGAAACAGGACGATGCTGGCCGAGACGATGACCAGCCAGTGGATGAGTGACAGCGCCTCACTACCGAAGAGGCGTTGCATGAACGGCAGGTAGGTCCAGCCCAACTGCAGCAATACGACCAGAGTGATCGCCAACCATACCGAGCGGCTGCCGAAGACTCCCTGCTTCGACAATGCACTGTAAACAAGGTATCGGCTGTTGATCAGGTAAGCGGCGCTGCCCATGACCAGTATGTTGACGGCCCCGCTGCGGGCCAGGGCCTGGCTGTTGCCCTGAAAGTCGTGCAACCAGGTGAACATGCCGAAGACGCCGGCCAGTAACAGTACCGATACGAATACCACGCGCCACAGAAGAAAACCGTCCAGCAAGGGGGCGTCAGGATTCCGAGGGTGACGTTTCATGAGATCGGGTTCGCCGGGCTCGAAAGCCAAGGCAAGCCCTAAAGTGATGGCGACAACCATATTGACCCACAGCGCCTGTAGCGGTGTCACCGGCAATGAACCGCCGGCCAGGACGGCAAGAAGAATCGAAAGCCCCTGTCCGCCATTGGTGGGCAATAAAAAGGTGATGGTCTTGCGGATATTGTCATAGACCTTGCGACCTTCTTCGATGGCGCTGACGATGCTGGCGAAATTGTCATCCGCCAGCACCATTTCTGCGGCATTCTTGGCGGCCTCCGTCCCCTGGACACCCATGGCGACCCCGACATCGGCACGCTTCAGGGCGGGGCCATCGTTGACACCATCGCCGGTCATTGCACAGATACCGCCCTGGGCCTGCATGGCCTTGACCAGCCGCAGTTTGTGCTCGGGGGCGGCACGAGCGAATACATCGATCTCGCTAATACAGGCTGCAAGATCGGCATCGCTCATGGCTTCGATCTCTCGCCCGGTGACAGCGCGGTCGGTGTGGGCAAAGCCCAACTGCCGAGCTATGGCGAGCGCGGTCTCGGCGTGATCACCGGTTACCATGACGGGGCGAATACCCGCTGTCAGGCAGCGTTCGACAGCGTCGATGACATCCTCCCGTGGTGGGTCGAGCAGGCCGACCAGTCCCAGTAATACCAGTCCTTCCTCGGCATGTTCATCGGTCAGGTCCCCGGCGTGCGGCTCCCCGGCTTTTTCGGCCAGAGCCAATACACGTAGGCCACGTGAAGACAGTGCACGGATGCGGGCGTGCCATTCCTGCGTGTCGAGCGGTTGTGTTTGATTACCGACGCGAACCCGGTGACACATCTCCAGAAGCCGGTCCGGAGCCCCCTTGACGAACAGGCAAGCGGTGCCGTGGAGATCGTGTAGGGTTGCCATGTAACGACGCTCCGACTCGAAGGGGATGGCATCATGGCGAGCATGATCGTAACGTAATGTACGAAACGATAGCCCCGCCTTGGCGGCAGCCACAACCAGAGCGCCCTCTGTAGGATCGCCATGAATATGCCAACGGCCGCCTTCCTCGGCTGATTCGGCGTCGTTACATAGCACGCCGGCACGAAGCAAGTGACCCAGATCGGGCTGGTCATCAAGCGATTCGATAGTGGAAGCGTCATTACCGTCGTCATTGAGCGCGACGAAGTCACCCTCCGGCGCATAGCCGATGCCCGTGACACGGAATTGGCCATCAGGCAGCCAGATGGCTTGCACCGTCATCTCATTGCGGGTGAGTGTCCCTGTCTTGTCGGAAAAAATGGTGGAAATCGAGCCAAGCGTTTCTACCGCAGGCAGGCGTCGGATGATGGCGTTGCGTCTGGCCATTGTTTGCACGCCCAGTGCCAGCCCGATGGTGACGATCGCGGGCAGGCCTTCCGGAATGGCGGCCACTGCCAGGCCGATGCTGGCCATGAACATGTCGCTCAATGGTTGGTCGTGGACCAGAATGCCGAACACTCCGGTGAGCAGTGCCGTCAGCACGATCACGATGGCGAGCGTGCGTCCGGCACGGTCGAGCTGTCGCAGTAGCGGCGTTTTCAGTTTCTCGACGTCGCGCAACAACTCCGATATGCGCCCAATTTCGCTCCGTGCGCCTGTCTCCACGACAACGCCGGTGGCATTGCCCTCAGCGATGATGGTCCCCGCATACGCCATGTTCGAACGTTCAGCCAGTTCGGTGTCGTCGGCGATGGGCATCGTCTGCTTGTCGACCGGGACCGACTCGCCAGTCAATGCTGCCTCATCGGCTCGCACTCGCTTGGCATCCAGCAGGCGAAGGTCCGCCGGCACGCGGTCGCCGCTTTCGAGCAGCACGATATCGCCGGGGACGAGCACTTCGGCATCCACTTGCCGACGCTGCCCGCCCCGCAAGACATCGGCGCGAGGCGACAGCATGCGGCGAATACTGTCCAGTGCCTTCTCGGCCTTGCCTTCCTGGATGAACCCGACCAATGCAATGATGACCACCACGCCAAGAATGGCCAGTGTGTCCAGCACATGTCCCATGCCCAGGCTGGCCAACGCGGCGAGCAGCAGGATCAGCATCAGCACGTTATTGAACTGGACCAGAAGTCGTTTCCACCAGGGGCGAATGCGTTCCTGCTGTAGTCGATTCCGTCCGTGGATACCCAGACGATGCTGTATCTCGGCGTCATCAAGCCCCCTGGGGTGGGAAGTCAAGCGTGACAATGTCTCTTCGACAGATAGGGCATGCCAAGGTGGGCGAGGTGGTTCGTTCGATGCAGGCATTGGAAGACTCTGGATCACAGTGATAGGGCATGACTATCTGTTTAGCACAGCATATGCTGCACTGCAGTGATCCAGAGCAAGAAATGAGTCATTCACCAGGTTGCCGGCATGTGTCGGCAACCTGGGGTAGGGTCAAAGCACCATTGCCGCCAGCCAGCCGAAAATGATCAGAGGGATATTGTAGTGGAGGAATGTCGGCACGACGGAGTCCCAGATATGGTCATGCTGACCATCGGCGTTGAGCCCTGCCGTAGGGCCAAGCGTCGAGTCCGACGCCGGTGAGCCGGCATCGCCCAGTGCGGCAGCGGTGCCGACCAGTGCGACAGTGGCCATGGGAGAAAAGCCGAAATTGAGTGCTAGCGGCACGTACAGTGACGCGATGATCGGAATGGTCGAGAACGATGACCCGATGCCCATGGTGATGAACAGCCCCACCAGCAGCATGATCAAGGCTGCCAAGCCTCGGTTGTCACCGATCACCTCGGTCGAACTGGCGACCAGTGTCTCGACTTGGCCGGTTGCCTGCATCACGCTGGCGAATCCGGCTGCAGTGATCATGATGAAACCGACCAGTGCCATCATGCGCATGCCTTCGGTAAAGATGCTGTCCTGCTCGTGCCAGCGGAACACCCCACTGACCGATAGCAAGGCAAAACCGAACAGACCGCCCAGTACCATCGAATCGGTCACTAGTTGGATAACCACGGTGCCGACCAGGGCAAGAGCCAGGACGACGACCTGCCAGGGTGCCAATTGGCGAGCGGCTTGAGCTGGGCTCTCATCGCCGTGAGCCAGGTCGCGATCCTCGTACACACGTTGACGGCGATAGCTGAAAAGAACGGCAACGATCAAGCCCAGCAGCATACCGCTGATGGGGATGCCCATGGCCAGGGGCACCATTCCGGCATCCACTGCCAAGCCTTGTGCGGCACCCGCTTCATTGATGTTGCCAAGCAGCAGATCATTGAGAAAGATCGAACCGAAGCCTACCGGCAGTAACATGTAGGGGGCGGTGATACCGAATGTGATGACGCACGCCACGGCACGCCGGTCGAGCTTGAGGTGGTTCATCAGCTTGAGCAGGGGCGGAACCAGTACCGGAATGAATGCGATATGGACCGGAATCAGGTTCTGTGAGCTGATGGCGGCGGCAAGCAGGGCGCTCAATAACGTCAACACGGCCAGGCGATGACCCGCGGCCTGGCCGTTCAGCCCCAGACGCTGGATGGTTCGGTCAGCCAGCAACTCGGTCACGCCGGAGCGTGAAAGTGCCACGGCAAAGGCGCCGAGAACCGCATAGGAGAGGGCAATGGTAGCGCCATTACCCAAGCCTTCGTTGAAGGCATCGAGCACATCCGACAGCGGCAATCCAGCGTAGAGGCCGCCGACCAGGCTGGCGATGATCAGGGCGAAGACGACGGAAATGCGGGCGAGACTCAAGGTGACCATCACCAGGATGGCCAGAACGACGGCATTCATGGCGGACTCATGTGGTTGGCATGGATGGTATGTAAAGGCACCGCGATAGGCGCGAAAGCGCGGAATGATACCGTAATATGAGACCGAGATCAGGGGGTGGCGAACTCAACCCACCTTGTACGACAGAGAGGACTCTGCCAGCAGCCCACGTCCACCGGCCAGTGTCAGTGCCAGGTCGTGCAAGCCATCCCATAACGGAATCGGACTGGCACCCTTGATGGACAGGTCGAGGCGCTGGGCAAACAGCAAGAGTTTGTGCAATCGTTTGATCGGTAGTCGATTGAGAGCGTGTTGATAGGCGGGGCGGCGCTTGTCGAAGATCGGCGGTTTCTGCGATTTGCAGGCGTGCTCGAAGCTCTGCCCCTGATCGAGATGCTGATACAGCGATAACAACGTGCGCAGTTCGCGAGTCAGGGCCCAGAGTACGATCGGGGCTTCAACGCCCTCGCCGCGCAGGCCAGCGACGATACGCGATGCGCGTTCACGTTCGCCGCGGAGGCAGGCATCGGCCAGCGTGAAAACGTCGTAACGGGCGCTATCCTCGACGCCCGTGGCAATGGCCGTGGTGTCGACCTGGGCCCCGGGTGGCAATAGTAGCGACAGTTTCTGAAGCTCCTGATCGGCGGCAAGCAGGTTGCCTTCGGTACGCTCGCCAAGCAGACGAGCCGCTTCCATATTGATGGTGAGTCCGTGACGCCCGGCCCGGTCACGCACCCAGTACCCCAGCCGTTGATGGTCGACCGGCCAGACAGGAACGAACATGCCGGCCTTGTCGAGGGCCTTGAACCACTTGCTCTGTTGCTGCTTGCGGTCCAGGCGAGCGGAAGAGATCAGCAGCACATCATCGCTTTGCCGCAGATGTTCGGCGTAATGTTCCAACGCTCTGGCGCCATCCTGGCCGAGACTCTGGTTATTCAGACGCAACTCGATCAGTTTGCTCGAGGCAAACAGTGACATACTGGCGGCTGACTCGGTCAGCCGTCCCCAGGAGAAGCCACTCTCGACGTGCAACACCTCGCGCTCGTCGATGCCTTGTTCCCGCGCCTTGGCCCGGACGGCATCGCAGGCTTCCATGTGGATCAATGGCTCGTCACCAGCGACGATCACCACCGGCGGCAGTCGCTTTTCCAGTTCGGCGGACAGCTTGTCGGGAAAGACTTTCATGTGAGATCAGCGTTCTGCCAAGGGGCGAAGACGGTCCAGCAATTGCCGGGCGGCTTCCTGGCGCAGTCGCTCGGTAGCTTCGGCGCGCAAGTCATCCTGTGCCAGCAGGTTATCGTCATTGACGCTGTAGCTGGTGGTGACTTCGATCTGCTCCTGGTTCATGAGGTATGCGTCGTCTGCCGAGCGCTGGACGGAGAAAGGGGCCGTCAGCGTCAGCTCGATTTCGCGACTGCCGGCACTGCCGAACGTCAATACCGACTGGCGCAGCGATTCCTTGCCGAGGTTGAGACGCAGAGGTGCGGCGTCGTCCAGTCGGGTGCCGCCGCTTTCGAGCTCGCTGCGCACGACGCTTGTCAGATCGCTGTCGGCGGCATCCAGTGCCAGACTGTCGATGGTGGCGACATCGCTGCCCAGGCCGCGCAGCTGAAAGCCGCAACCTGTCAGACTAGCGGCGCCCATGAGCGCCAGTGTATGTGTCAGGAAGGTGCGGCGTCGCATAGTGTGTTCCTCATTCGTCTACAGCAAAATCCGGTTCGCTTAACCAACGACGACATTGACCAGCTTGCCGGGAACGACGATGACCTTGCGGATCGACTGGCCTTCGATATGCCGCCTGACGTTATCGGCGGCCAGCGCCTGGGCCTCGATAGCTTCCTTGTCGGCATCGGCTGGCACCTGCAGTCGCGCCCGCAGTTTGCCATTGACCTGGGCCACCAACTCGATGGTATCGCGGGTCAGGGCCGTTTCGTCGACTGCCGGCCAGGCCGCGTCGATGACAGGCGTCTCGTGACCTAGCTCATGCCATAGCGCGTGGCAAGCGTGCGGCGTGATGGGTGCCAGCAGCAGGACACAGGTTTCCACGGCTTCGCGAGCGACAGCCAGCCCCAATGGTGAGGTGTCTTCGAACTTGCCCAGTGCATTGGACAGCTCCATCACGGCGGCGATGGCGGTATTGAAGGTCGTACGTCGGCCGATATCGTCGCTGGCCTTCTTGATGGTTTCATGGGTCTTGCGGCGTAGCTCGCGCTGATCGTCGTCAAGCGCGTCGGTGTCCAGAGCCGCTGGCGTCCCGGTGTCGACATGGTCCGCGACCAGTCGCCACAAGCGCTTGAGGAAACGGTGAGCGCCTTCGACGCCTGAGTCGGACCATTCCAACGATTGTTCGGGTGGGGCGGCGAACATCATGAACAACCGAACGGTATCGGCACCGAAACGATCGATCATCGCCTGTGGGTCGACACCGTTGTTCTTCGATTTGGACATCTTCTCGATGCCGCCCATTTCCACCGGCTGACCATCGCGCACCAGGATAGCGCTGACCGGCCGCCCCTTGTCATCCCGCTTGACCTCGACATCGGCGGGATTGAACCACTCCTTGCCGCCGTTTTCGGTGGGACGATAGAAGGTTTCGGCGATCACCATGCCCTGAGTCAGTAGCTGCTGGAAGGGTTCATCGGAATCGACCAACCCGAAGTCGCGCATCAACTTGTGGAAAAAACGCGCATAGAGCAGGTGCAGGATGGCGTGCTCGATACCGCCGATATACAGGTCGACGGGCAGCCAGTAGTTGGCGCGCTCGTCGAGCATCGCTGCATGGTTGTCCGCACAGCAGAAGCGCGCATAGTACCAGGACGACTCCATGAAGGTGTCGAACGTATCGGTTTCTCGTGTCCAGCCATCGCCGAGGTCATAGAAGGCCGGCATTTTCTTCAGCGGTGAACCGGTGGCATCGACTTCCACTTCCATGGGGAGCTCGACGGGGAGCTCGTCATCGGTCAGTGGCACGGTTTCCCCTTCAGGGCCATATTTGACCGGAATCGGCGCTCCCCAATAGCGTTGACGGGCCACCCCCCAGTCACGCAACCGGAAGTTGGTCTTGACCTCGCCGTGGCCTTGTTCCTGGAGTCGCTGGGCGATGGCATCGAATGCGGCCTGAAAGTCGAGACCGTCGAACTCCCCGGAATTGATCAGTTTGCCATAGGCGACATGGGCGCCCTGTGACAGATCCGGCGTCTGACCATCGTCATCGGCGATCACCGGCTCGATGGGCAGTGCGTATTTGGTGGCGAATTCCCAGTCACGTTGGTCGTGCGCCGGCACCGCCATGACGGCCCCGGTGCCATATTCCATCAATACGAAATTGGCGACGAAAACGGGCACTTCCCGACCCGTGAGCGGATGCACCGCCCTGAAGCCGGTATCCATGCCTTTCTTTTCCATGGTCGCCAACTGGGCTTCGGAGGTGCCTCCCTGGGTACATTCTTCGAGGAACTCTGCCAGCGCGGGATTGCTGTCGGCGGCTTCCCGAGCCAGGGGATGGTTGGCCGCCAGCCCCATGTAGGTGACTCCCATCAGCGTATCGGGGCGCGTGGTGTAGACGCGTACCGCTTCCTTGGAGGTTCCATCGGTGGCACGAACGGCGAAATCCATTTCCACACCGGTGGACTTGCCGATCCAGTTGCGCTGCATGGTCTTGACCTGATCGGGCCAGTCGACGTTGTCGAGATCGGCCAGCAGCTCGTCGGCATAGTCGGTGATCTTCAGGAACCACAAGGGAATTTCCTTGCGTTCGACCGGCGCTCCACTACGCCAGCCACACCCATCGATGACTTGTTCGTTGGCCAGTACCGTCTGGTCCACCGGATCCCAGTTGACTGCGGCCATCTTCTTGTAGACCAGCCCTTTTTCCACCAGTTTGGTGAAAAACCACTGCTCCCAGCGGTAGTAGTCGCTATCGCAAGTGGCGAATTCCCGGTTCCAGTCATAGGCGAAGCCGAGCGACTTCAACTGACGCCGCATGGCGTCGATATTCTCGTAGGTCCATTGAGCCGGCGGTACCCGATTGCTGATGGCCGCGTTTTCGGCCGGCATACCGAACGCATCCCAGCCCATCGGCTGGAGGACATTCTTGCCTTGCATGCGTTGAAAACGCGAGACGACGTCACCGATGGTGTAATTGCGCACATGCCCCATGTGCAGTTTGCCGCTGGGGTAGGGGAACATCGACAGGCAGTAGAAAGTGGTCCGGTTGGCATCTTCTACGGCCTTGAAGCACTGGTGTTTTTCCCAGTACTGCTGAGCATCACGTTCTATGGCATGGGGCGTGTACTGTGCGTCCATTGGGTTCAATCGATACCTTGCGTTGACGGTGGTCGAATGTCGAACAGGGCCGGAGCCAGTGCCGCAAGACCCGGTCGACGACGAACGAGAGTTCGACTCGCGCCAGCCTGAGCCCCCTGTTGCAGGAATACCCCTTGCAGGCACGAGAAGTTAGCGTCTAAATGGGTAACAAGCATACCCTAGCGAGGCGCTCTCAGGTAGGGGCCCATAGGCTGAAACCGTGTTTAAGGAGTCGGAGATGAACGAAAACAGGGAACAACGCGAACATCGTCTGCGTGACGGGTACGAGCGCATGCTGTCGCACCTCAAAGAAGGTGCCGAGGAACTCTCCTGGGAGAACCTGCAGCGGGATCTCGATGAGGCGGTCGAATTCGAGGCGGAACTGGAAGACTACACCAAGAACGAGCTGTCCCTGTTGCGCGCCTGGGTCGAACGTGACTTGAAGGATATGCGCCGCTATCTGGCGGCAGGTGGCGAGGGCGTGGCCAGTTGGTTGGGTATCGATCTGTCGGCATTGTCACGCAAGGTATCGGAGGCGTTGCTGTCGATTGCCGATCGGTCGGTCGTCGACAAGGCTCGCTTCGAGGATGACCTCGAAGCGGCACGAGCCGACTATTGTGAAGGCGAGATCGCAGCACCGGGCCGTATGACTTGCGTACATTGCGGAGCGATCGTCGAGTTGGATAGCGTCAAGCGTATCGATCCCTGTCATCAGTGTGGGCATCGTTACTTCGCGCGCGCCTCCGTGACATGAGCGAATGCGGCGTTACGTCAACGTCGCCGTGAACACGATGGCGACACAGATGCAGCATGACATGAGCAGCGCATAGACGATGTTGTTCCGCATGATGCGGTAGCCATTCGTTCCGTAACGGCCCTGCAATGACAGGTTGATCCCTGACAACGGGCCGATGGCGGCGCCGACGCCCCAGGCGGAAAGGGCCACGAGTCCCAGCAGCGTATGATTGACACTGCCGATATCCAGCAGTGATGCCAGCGTCGAGACGCCGATGATCGGGTGGAGACCGATCATCGCGCTGGCGACGATTGCAGCATAGCTGAGCATCGCTTCACGGGCGCCGAAATGCTCGAACAGTACCCACTGACTACCGGTGGCGGCGTCGATGAATGTTGATAACCCCAGCGTGAACAGGCCCGCCGACAGGAATAACGACACCTCGCCGCGCATGCTGGGTAGACGAGTTCGGGTATGGGAGATGATGCGCCTGCCTGTCCAGCCGAGCCCCTTGGGCAGATTGAGAAGTAGCGCCGCGGCAGGCAGCAGAAAGGTGATGATGCTGACGATGGACAGCGATGGCGTCAGCCCGTAGTGAAACAGCATGACCAGGGCCGCCATGGATACCGGTAGCAGCAGGCTGGTAGGCGACAGAGAGAACCCGTGAACCTGGGAGATATCGAAACGTCGTTGCATCTCGCTGCGGGTGATGAGGCCGGAAACCAGTGCCAGAGGAATGCCGGTCATCAAGATGCTGATGTAATTCATGTCCGGTGCTGCGCTCATCGCCACGCCCATCGAGGCGAAGAAGGGAGACCAGAAGGCGGCACTCGACAGGCCGCGGTTGAGTGTCAGAACCTGTGGCAGATTCAGAGAACCGCGTGCCTTGATGTGATCGCCGATCATGAAGACTGACGACAGGTTGAGGATCGAGCCCAGCAGATGAACGCTCAACCAAGTACTGATGATGCCTTTCGTACCGACACTGGCCTGCCCCTGCTCGCCGCCACGGCGTGAGCCGATCAGGCCGATGAAGCTGACACCGACCAGCATGGCCACGACATAGGTGTTGCCGCCGAGAATGCCGGGCCAGTCGATATCCGCCTGATAGCGGATACGGCTGACGACCAGGAGGGTCAAGCCGGCACTGGAGAGTACGCCGGCCTGCAGGCGAGTGCGAGGGTCGAGGTCGAACCACAGTAATGCCGCAGCGAACCAGAAAAAATAACCGATCAAGCCCGAACCGATCGGGGCACCGGTGAAGCTGGCGATCTGCAAGAGCAGGCCGACGAAAATGGCCAGACCGGACACAGGGTGCCGCCAGGGGGGCAAGTCCGTACCATCGAGACGGGCGTTGGTGCTGAGTGACTCCTTGGTGGCCATGGGGGCAGTGGTTCCAGAATGTAAGATGAATGCGGCTAACCATTAGCATCCTAGGGACTTGTCAGACATCCTACAAGTCACAGGTGACCGTTAGCGCTGATGAGGAAGGTAACGAACCGGCAGGACCGGGGCATCCAGCGATTGAAGGCGATCGTCGCTGGGGGCACAGCCGAAGAAGCGTCGATAGGCGCGAGAGAAATGTTCCAGCGAACCGAAGCCGGCGCAGTTTGCCACTTCCGCCACGCTGAGATCGGTCTGCTGCAAGAGTCGGTGTGCACGGTTGATGCGTAGCCACAAGTAATAGCGAATCGGAGTGACACCGAGTTCGGCCTTGAAGCGACGTTCCAGCTGGCGGGCCGAGAGTCCGGCGAGCGCGGCCAGTTCCGTTGCCGATAGCGGGGTCTCGATACGACGACGCATTGCGCGTATTACCTTGCGAAGCTGAGCCGATGTCTCGACCTGATGTTCGGGCGCGGCGCTGAGTTGCTCGGTGTCGCCCCGACGTTGGCGTCGCTCATGGGAATACCGTTGGAGGCGGAGACCGAGGCATCGCTACCCAGCAATTGCCATGTGAAACGTGGCTCCTGAGCGAGCCAGTTGATGATGAACAGTGGATCCAGTATCGCGCCCAGCCCGCCGAACGAGAACTGTGGCATCAACAGGATGCCGATCCGTTCAGGAAGCGGGGCACGGCGTCGTGAGGACGTCGGGACAGCCATGGAGGATCAGTCCCGATAATCCGGTTCGTCGCGATCGAGCAGACGCATCAGCGCGGCGAGATGCATATGGGCTGAGCCATGGTTCAGACTGTCCTCCCATTGCCTGGCCGTCTTGCGTGCAATGGCCGGCGATACTGGACGAAGCGGCAGTCCGCTGGCCCGTGCCACCAGGTATGAGCGGCAGGCTCGTTCGAAGTAGTACAGGTTGTCGAAGGCTTCGGCGACATCGACACCGGTGGCGACCACGCCATGATTCCCCAGCAGGAGAATCGGTGCCGTGCCGGCCAGACGGCCGAGCCGCTCCGCCTCGTCATCCAGTCCCATGCCATCGAACCCCGTGTCGACATGGACACGCTCGAAGAACCGCATGGCGTTCTGTTCCACTGGCGGCAGTTCTGGCGATTCCAGGCAGGCCAGTGCGGTGGCATAGAGCGAATGGGTGTGCATGACACACCCCACGCTGCGTCCCTGGCGATGCATGGCACCATGAATGGCCCAGGCCGTGGGGTCGATTCCCTGCGGGCGCTGGTCGGCGCTGGCATCGACATCGACCAGGTCACTGGCGCGCATTTCGGCGAAATGACGTCCCTCGGGATTGACCAGGAAACGCATGCCGTCGGCCTGAGTGGCCAGACTGCAGTGGTTGGCGATCGCCTCGTTCATATCGAGGCGTGCCAGCCAGCGGAAGACGCAGGCGAGTTGTTCCCGGGGCGTACCAGGGATGTCGGTGGATGACGTCATGAATGACTCCTGTGTCGATATGATCGATCGCTCATTGTCAATAATGAATCCAGCGGGTCTTGAGTGCCATGTACTTATGCATCCCGGCGAGCGCGTAGTCACGACCGATACCCGATTGTTTCATCCCGCCGAAGGGGGCTGACGGCATCGACGCCGTTGACCGTCACGGTACCGGCTTGAAGGGCATCACACAGGCGGTGAGCGCGTCCCAGGTTCGCAGTCCAGAGCGATGCCGCCAAACCATACTGGCTTTCGTTGGCCAATGTCACGCCTTCACTCTCTTCATGAAAGCGCGTCACGGTGAGCACGAGGCCGAAAATTTCTTCCTGGAAAATCCGGTGATGCGAAGCCACATCGGTGAATACAGTGGGGGAGACGAACAGTTTGCCGTCCGCGATCTGCTTGGTATCGCCGCCACACAGCAGGGTGGCTTCGCGCTTGCCGATGGCCAGATACTCGCAGACCTTCTCGAACTGAGCCTGGCTGACAAGCGGGCCCAGTGTCGCGGCGGCCCAGCGCTTCCCCGGCGATATGACCGTGACCGGGCACGACATTGAGCACTCGCCGCGGAAGCCCAGCCTGCGAAGCGAGTTCGGCCAGGCGAAGTGCCAGGCACCCCTGAAAAGGCGATCCCGTTCGGCGTTGAACAACTGGGGGCCTAGAAGTAACGGGAGCGGAGCGTCAGTGCCGTTTCCGGGTTTTGGGTAGCCCAGGAGGACGTGGCGGCTTGGTCGGTCATGTCAGTCACCTCATGCAAGCGAATCGTTGTGGATCGTTTGGCACAAGGCTAGGGCGCTGCGACGCGGGTGGCATGACATTTAGCGACATTCCCTCAGGATGACCAGGACCTGGCCAATTTCTCACGCGCTTCATCCAGCAGTGTCAGCATCGAACGGGCCGCATTCGACAAGGTGCGATTCTTGTGTACCAGGTAACCGAGCGGACGCTGGATGGGGCGGTGTTCGATCGGGAGCACCTTGACCTCATCGTCGATCAGCGTCTCAGGCAATACACTCCAGCCCAGGCCGATATTGACCATCATCTTGAGGGTCTCCAGATAGTTGGTGGACAGCGCCACATTCACCTTGAGGCCGTCACGGGCGAAGGTGTCGACGACGATGCCACGTGTGAACGTCAAGTGACCGGGCAGGACGGCGTCGTAATCCGACAGTGCCGATAACGCCAGGTCGTTGCGGAAGGCCAGCGGATGATCATGCCCGCAGACGAAGCGCAGCCGGTCTATCCAGACGGGCACGACGGTGAGGTGAGGGTCGGGGACCGGGGCCAGGGTGACGACGGCGATTTCCAGTTCCCCCTCCAGGACCTGCTGATAAGCCTGTTCCGAGTCAAGAAAGCGCATGTCCATGCGGACTCCCGGGTGGGCTTGGGTATACGCTTTGAGCAGTGGCGGTAAGCGGTGCAGGCCGATGTGATGGCTGGTCGCCATGGTCAAGCTGCCGGCGACATCGCCGGACAGGTTCGTCAGAGCGCGCTGGCTGTCGTTCACCATCATCAGGATCTGTCGTGCTCTCGGCAGGAGCAACTGCCCGGCTTCGGTCAGGGCGACATGGCGACCGATGCGATCGAAAAGCCGCGTTCCCACCTGGTCCTCCAGCGTGGCGATACGCTTGCTGACCGCGGGTTGGGTCAGATGAAGCTGCTCACCGGCCAGGGAAAAGGAGCCGCAGTCGGCGACGCTGAGAAACGCTTGCAGGCTTTGTGTGTCCATGGAATAAGGTCTCGTCCAGCAATGTATGCGCTCGATCATGCCGTGTTGCGCATCGACTCGGGGGACTGTGGTTGTCGCAATGCGTTCTATGCCGATGGGGTGAGTCTGATGTATTCCATTATGGAATTCAAAGCATAAAAAACATGAATTGCTTTTATGGGTCGAGCGTCCTAGGCTGAGCACATATCCAGTCAAGCGGCGCAGACCGTGAGGGAGGAGAAACATGTCAGGCCAGACACTCTATGACAAATTGTGGTCGCAGCACCTGGTCAAGGAACGCGGCGATGGCACGGCGTTGATCTACATCGATCGCCAGTTGCTGCACGAGGTGACATCGCCCCAGGCGTTCGAAGGGCTGCGTCTGGCAGGGCGTCGCCCGTGGCGTCTGGACGCCAACCTGGCGACGCCCGACCATAACGTACCGACGACACTGAAGGAGCGTGCCGAAGGCAATACCGGTATCAAGGATCCGGTATCGCTGATTCAGGTGCAGACGCTGGACGACAACTGCGATTCCTTCGGCATCGAGGAGTTTCGTATCAATGATGCTCGCCAGGGCATCGTGCACGTCGTCGGTCCCGAGCAAGGGGCGACGCTGCCCGGCATGACCGTGGTATGCGGGGATTCACACACAGCGACGCATGGTGCCTTTGCGGCGCTGGCGCACGGTATCGGCACCTCCGAAGTCGAACATGTGCTGGCGACTCAGTGTCTGCTGGCGCAAAAGATGAAGAACATGCAGGTCCGCGTGGAAGGCAGGCTCGGCGCCGGGGTGACCGCCAAGGACATCGTGCTGGCCATCATCGGCCGTATCGGCACGGCCGGGGGCACTGGTTATGCCATCGAGTTCGCTGGCAGCGCGATTCGTGATCTGTCTATGGAAGGCCGCATGACGGTCTGCAACATGGCTATCGAGGCTGGTGCCCGTGTCGGCTTGATCGGTGTTGACGATACGACGATCGATTACTTGCGCGAGCGTCCTTTTGCCCCGCAAGGCGAGTTGTGGGATGCCGCCGTGACCGAATGGCGCAACCTGGTATCGGATGATGATGCCGCCTTCGACAAGGTCGTGACCATCGACGCCGCCGATATCGAACCGCAGGTGTCCTGGGGAACCAGTCCGGAAATGGTGGCCAACGTGTCCGGCGAGGTGCCCGATCCGGCGTCGGCTCGGGACGAGACGGTCAAGCACAGTTATAGCCGCGCCCTGGAGTACATGGGGTTGTCTCCCAAGCAGAAGATCACCGATATCAAGCTCGACAAGGTGTTCATCGGTTCCTGCACCAACTCGCGTATCGAAGACTTGCG
The DNA here is from genome assembly GCF_008079445.1 of Aidingimonas lacisalsi. GTDB lineage: Bacteria > Pseudomonadota > Gammaproteobacteria > Pseudomonadales > Halomonadaceae > Aidingimonas > Aidingimonas lacisalsi. Next base: position 48,437 of record NZ_VRYH01000008.1, read on the forward strand.
TGAGGCGGCCAGGGTGGCCAAGGGCAAGAAAGTCGCCGCGTCGATTCAGTTGGCCATGGTGGTACCGGGATCCGGTCTGGTGAAGCGGCAGGCGGAGGCTGAAGGGTTGGACAGGATATTCATCGAGGCCGGCTTCGAGTGGCGAGAACCGGGATGTTCCATGTGCCTGGCGATGAATGCCGATAAACTGGGTGCGGGTGAGCACTGTGCATCGACGTCCAACCGCAATTTCGAGGGGCGTCAGGGATATGGTGGACGTACCCATCTCGTCAGCCCGGCAATGGCCGCTGCGGCAGCCATCGCCGGTCATTTCGTCGACGTGCGCCAGTTCGCCGCCAACGACGATACCCAGGTACAGGAGGCGTGAGCCATGCAGAAGTTCGATCGTCATCAGGGTGTGGTTGCCCCTCTGGACCGGGCCAATGTCGATACCGACCTGATTATTCCCAAGCAGTTCCTCAAGTCCATCAAGCGGACGGGGTTCGGCGTCAATCTCTTCGACGAGTTGCGATACCAGGATGAGGGGTATCCCGGGCAGGATGTCGCCAAGCGTCCGCTCAATCCCGACTTCATGCTCAATCAGCCGCGTTACCAGGGGGCAAGCATTCTATTGGCGCGACGCAATTTCGGATGCGGTAGCTCACGTGAGCATGCGCCCTGGGCCCTGGAAGATTTCGGTTTTCGCGTGATCATTGCACCGAGTTTTGCCGATATCTTCTACAACAATGCCTTCAAGAATGGGCTGTTACTGGTCACCCTCGAGGAAGATACGGTGGCAAGGCTGTTCCAGGAAGTGGACGCGGAGGAAGGCTATGCTCTGGATGTCGACCTGGAAAACCAGCGCGTCATTACCCCGAGTGGTGAGGTGCTGGAGTTCGAGATAGATGAGTTTCGCAAACACTGTCTACTCAACGGTCTCGACGACATTGGCATCACGTTACAGGATGAGCCGGCCATTCGCGCCTTCGAAGCGCGTCATCGCGAGTCACGTCCCTGGTTGTTCCGTCAGGCTCAGTGAGCTTTCCGGAGGGCATGGATCATTAGCACATCAGCAAGAGTGAATTATGAGTCGCAGGATTCTCGTTCTACCGGGTGACGGTATCGGCCCGGAAATTACCGATGAGGCGATCAAGGTACTACAGGCCTGTCAACGTCAGGGGCTGGACGTCATCATCGATGAGGGGCTGGTAGGCGGCAGTGCCTACGATGTTCATGGCGAACCGCTGCCCGTCGAGACGCTGGACAAGGCGAAGGCGTCCGATGCCATTTTGCTGGGTGCCGTGGGCGGACCCAAGTGGGACGACATCGACGACTTGAGCAAGCGGCCGGAAAAGGGGCTTCTCGGGCTGCGCAAGCAGCTGGGGCTGTTCGGCAATTTGCGTCCTGCCATTCTCTATCCACAGTTGGTCGAGGCCTCCAGCCTCAAGCCTGACGTGGTTTCCGGGCTCGATATCATGATCGTGCGCGAACTGACCGGCGGCATCTACTTCGGTCAGCCGCGCGGTATCGAGGAGCGTAACGGAGAGCGTGTCGGTTTCAATACCTATGTATACTCCGCGTCGGAAATCGAACGCATCGGCCGGGTTGCCTTCGAGATGGCGCGCAAGCGCGATAAACGCGTCTGCAGCGTCGACAAGGCCAATGTGCTGGAAGTCACGATCCTGTGGCGCGAGATCATGGAGCGGCTGGCTGAAGAATATCCCGATGTCGAGCTGTCCCACATGTACGTCGACAATGCCGCCATGCAACTGGTACGCGAGCCCAAGCAGTTCGATGTCATCGTCACAGGCAATATGTTCGGTGATATCCTGTCCGATGCGGCTGCCATGTTGACCGGTTCCATCGGCATGTTGCCGTCGGCATCGTTGAACGAGCGCGGGCAGGGCATGTACGAACCTTGCCATGGCAGTGCGCCGGATATCGCCGGGCAAGGCATGGCCAATCCATTGGCTACGATTCTCTCGGTCGCCATGATGTTGCGTTATTCACTCGATGAACCCGGTTATGCGGCACGGATCGAAGGCGCCGTGGGCAACGTCCTGGATGACGGGCTGCGCACCGCCGATATTGCCTATCCCGGCACGCAGCGCGTGTCGACGTCCGAGATGGGGGAAGCCGTTCTGGACGCCTTCGCTCGCTAGGTTTCGTCACCCCTTGCGCTCATGCACGATCACGCCAAGGGGCTCCCCTGTCAGATGGGGCAATACAGATTTCAGGAGGGTAGTCTTATGTTGACAGTCGGGTTTGTCGGTTGGCGGGGCATGGTTGGCTCCGTTCTCATGCAGCGGATGCTGGACGACAACGACTTCGCCGGTATCGAGCCGGTATTCTTTTCCACCTCACAGACCGGTCAGCCGGGTCCCGATGTCGGTGTCGAGGTACCGCCATTGAAGGATGCCTTCGATCTCGAGGCTCTCAAGGCGCTGGATGTGGTCGTGACCTGCCAGGGGGGCGACTATACCGGCAAGATTTATCAAGATCTGCGTCAGTCGGGCTGGCAAGGATACTGGATCGATGCGGCGAGCACGCTGCGAATGTCGGATGAGTCGACCATCGTGCTCGATCCGGTCAATCGCCATGTCATCGATGCCCAACTCGACAAGGGAACGAAAACCTTCGTCGGCGGTAACTGTACCGTCAGCCTGATGCTGATGGGATTGGGGGGCCTCTTCGAGGCCGGTCTGATCGAGTGGATGACATCCATGACGTATCAGGCAGCATCTGGTTCCGGTGCCAAGCACATGCGTGAACTGCTCGACCAGATGGGGGCCTTGCGCAACAGTGCCAAGGACCAGTTGGCCGACCCGTCCAGCGCCATTCTCGATATCGACCGCCGGGTGACGGAAGCCATGCGAGGCGGTGACTTCCCGATCGATAATTTCGGGGCGCCGCTGGCCGGCAGTCTGCTGCCCTGGATCGATGCCAAGATGGACAATGGTCAGAGCAAGGAAGAATGGAAAGGCAACGTCGAGACCAACAAGATTCTGGGATTGGGTGATAACCCGATCCCCATCGATGGGCTCTGCGTTCGTATCGGGTCGATGCGCTCTCACAGCCAGGCATTCACCATCAAGCTCAAGCAGGATGTGCCGCTCGATGAAATCGAGGATCGTCTGGCCAGGCATAATGAGTGGGTCAGGGTGATCCCGAACGAGAAGGATGCGACCATCGATGGCCTGACGCCCGCGGCGGTGACCGGTACCATGAATGTGCCTGTCGGTCGCCTGCGCAAGCTGGCCATGGGAGGCGAGTACTTGTCGGCCTTCTCGGTGGGCGATCAGTTGTTGTGGGGGGCCGCCGAGCCACTCAAGCGGATGTTGGGCATTCTGCGCGAACGCAGCTGACGTTCGGCCACATAGCGACGCTCACGGACACGCCCCACACCGTTGGGGCGTGTGTCGTTTTGCTGGCAGTACGCGATGCGGCGGGTAATGAGGTGGCATTCATGCCGCTGCATCTGGATAATAGTGTGTCTACCGTTTGGCGTCATGCCGTCCGACCGACTCGAATGAGAGACAGCGCTGCTTGCCCATGTCCCTGTTCCAACGATTAGATGATCATCGTCCATTGACGGGGCGTCTTGCCCTGAGCCTGGAATATGATGGTAGCGCCTATTGTGGCTGGCAGCGCTTGAAGCAGGCACCATCGGTGCAGGCCGAGGTCGAACGTGCCCTGTCCAGGGTGGCCGACCGTGCGATCAGAGTTCATTGCAGCGGGCGTACCGATAGCGGCGTGCATGCGACGCGCCAGATCGCACATTTCGATCCGCCGGTGGAACGCACCCACAAGGCCTGGGTGTTTGGTGCCAATGCCAATCTGCCACGCGATATTGCGGTGCGTTGGGTGGCACCCGTAGCCGATGAGTTTCATGCGCGGTTCAAGGCACTGGCCAGGCGTTATCGTTATGTCATCCTCAACCAGCCAAGCCGCCCGGTAATCGAGCGTGCCTATGCAACCTGGTGCCGTGATTCCCTGGATGCCGATGCCATGCATCGAGCGGCCCAGGCGCTGGTGGGGGAGCACGATTTTTCCAGCTTCCGGGCAGCGGGGTGTCAATCGAAAACGCCATGGCGCCATCTACATTTTGTCGAAGTGACGCGCCATGGTCCGTTGGTGGTGATCGACATTCAGGCCAACGCCTTCCTGCACCACATGGTACGCAATATTGCGGGCGCCCTGGTGACGGTAGGACGTGGCGAGCGAGGGGGCGATTACCTGGCGCACCTGTTGGCCATGCGTGACCGTACCCGGGCTGACGTGACGGCCCCGGGGTGCGGCTTGCATTTCGTCGATACCCTGTACGATGAACGTTTCGTCTTGCCGCAGGAGCCGTTGGGGCCCAACCTGTTGGCGTTCCTGGGAGAGTGGACGGGAGAACGTGAATTGCCGGACTGTCCCTGGGTCGAATTCCGGAGAGGAACGGCATGAGTGAGGTACGGGAGTATTCGATGTACCGCACGCGAGTGAAAATTTGCGGCATGACGCGCGAGCAGGATATTCAGGCTGCCGTATCGGCAGGTGCCGATGCACTGGGCTTCGTCCTTTGGCCCGGCAGTCGGCGGGCGCTGGACCTCGAGCGATTGGCCGAGCTGACTTCGCAGGTGCCCGCGTTCGTGACGCGCGTCGGTCTGTTCGTCGATCAGGACCCGGCATGGATTCAGCAAGCCAGCCGCTATCTGGACCTGCTCCAGTTCCATGGCGCAGAGGCTCCGGACAGTTGCGAGGGGTTCGGCCGCCCATGGATCAAGGCGCTGCGTATGCGCGACGGCATTGACCTGGGCGCAGCGGCGATTCGTTATCAAGGTGCCAGCGCCTTGTTGCTGGATGCGTATCGTCCCGGCGTGCCAGGCGGTACCGGTGAGACGTTCGACTGGTCAAGGATACCCGCAAACCTGGCGAAACCTGTTATTCTCGCTGGAGGGCTGACCCCGGACAATGTCGGCGAAGCGATTCGCCGAGTTCGGCCTTATGCCGTCGATGTCTCGGGCGGGGTCGAGAGCGCCCCTGGCATCAAGGATCCCCTGAAACTCGGTGGCTTTTGCGACCAAGTGTTTATCAGTCAATCCCGACAGCGCACATGAATTCGTGAGGTGATCTCGTGACCGACTCCCCAGTGACTGAGACTTCCGCCATCGGCTCGGCCGTGGCGGATTATGGTGACTTGACTCGGATGCCCGATGCGCGTGGCCATTTCGGCCCCTACGGCGGTCGATTCGTGTCCGAAACTCTGAGCTTTGCGCTGGAGGATCTCGAGAAGACGTATCTCGCGCTTCGCGATGATCCCGACTTTCGCGCCGAGTTCGATTATGACCTTGCCCAATACGTGGGACGCCCATCGCCGCTTTATCATGCAGCGCGCTGGTCCGAGAAGCTGGGCGGCGCACAGATCTGGCTCAAGCGTGAAGACCTCAACCATACCGGCGCGCACAAGGTGAATAACACCATTGGCCAGGCGCTGTTGGCCAAGAAAAGCGGGAAGCCGCGTGTTATCGCCGAAACGGGAGCGGGACAGCATGGTGTGGCGACAGCGACGGTAGCGGCACGACTGGGACTCAAGTGTGACGTTTACATGGGGGCGGAGGACGTCGAGCGCCAGAAGGTCAATGTGTACCGCATGCGGCTGCTGGGCGCAGACGTCATTCCCGTGGAATCGGGATCGCGGACCTTGAAGGATGCCATGAATGAGGCGCTGCGTGACTGGGTCACGAATGTCGACGATACCTTCTATATCATCGGCACCGTCGCTGGTCCGCACCCGTATCCGTTGCTGGTACGCGATTTCAATGCCGTGGTCGGGCGTGAAGCCAGGGCGCAATCGCTCGAGCAGATCGGTCGGCTGCCGGATGCACTGGTCGCCTGCGTGGGCGGCGGGTCGAACGCGCTGGGGCTGTTCTACCCCTTCGTCGAGGATGTCGACGTGCGAATGTACGGTGTCGAGGCCGGTGGCGATGGGGTGGAAACCGGGCGACATGCCGCACCGTTGGCGTCGGATGCCCCGCGGGGCGTGCTGCACGGCAATCGCACCTACCTGATGTCCGATGAAGGGGGCCAAGTGGCCGATACGCATTCGGTGTCGGCAGGACTCGATTATCCGGGAGTGGGCCCCGAGCATGCGTTGTGGAAGGATGTCGGTCGGGTGCAATACGTGGCCGCCAACGATACACAGGTGTTGGAGGCGTTCCGTGAACTGACCCGTCTCGAAGGCATCATGCCGGCGCTGGAGTCCGCACACGCACTCGCGCATGCCAAAGTGTTGGCCCCGACCATGCGCCCCGACCAGCATATCGTGGTCAACCTGTCGGGCCGGGGTGACAAGGATATCCAGACAGTGGCCGAGATCGACGGCATCCAATTCTGAGGGAGCATGATGAACCGAATCGACCAACGTTTTGCTACGCTAAAGGAGCAGCGACGTACGGCGCTGATCCCCTATATCACGGCGGGCGACCCATCCCCTGAACATACGGTAGGGTTCATGCACGCCCTGGTTGAAGCCGGCGCCGATGTGATCGAGCTTGGCGTTCCGTTTTCCGACCCGATGGCCGATGGCCCAGTGATTCAGAAAGCCTGCGAGCGCGCCTTGCGTCACGGCACGCGTCTGCACCACTTGTTCGACATGGTACGTGAGTTCCGTCAGGCCGATACACAGACGCCGGTCGTATTGATGGGGTATCTCAACCCCATCGAACGCTTGGGTTACGATGCTTTTGCTGAACGTGCGAGCGAAGCGGGCGTCGATGGCGTGTTGGTCGTCGACATGCCTCCTGAAGAGGCGGATGAGTTCGGGCCGCTGCTCAAGTCACACGGTCTGGCGTCGATCTTCCTGATTGCCCCTACCACCTCCAGAAGCCGTGCCGCTACAATATGTGCCCATGGCGAGGGGTATCTGTACTATGTCTCCCTCAAAGGAGTGACTGGAGGAGCCGCTGCCAATGCCGAGGATGTCGCCGAGCATCTGGCTCCGCTGCGTGAGATGACGACGTTGCCGCTGTGCGTGGGGTTCGGCATTCGCGATGGTGCCTCGGCGGCAGCGGTAGGGCGTGTCGCCGATGGGGTCGTCGTCGGCAGTGCCCTGGTCAATCGTATCGCCGAAGGTGCCGACCATCCGGCGACCATCGCTCCGGCCCTGAAAGAGGTATTGGGTGACATGCGTCACGCACTGGATTCGTGACGGGTGGTCTCTGTCGATTTCATGGAATATGTCCAGTGCGGCTGGGCAGTTCGACCGCTAACGATGGAAGTCTTCTGATATGAGCTGGCTAGACAAGATCGTACCGTCCGTGGGACGCATTCAGCGCAAGGATCGCCGTGCAAGTGTACCGGATGGCCTGTGGCGCAAGTGCCCCAAATGTGAGGCGATACTCTATCTCCCGGAGCTGGAGAAACATCACAACGTCTGCCCCAAGTGCGATCATCATTTGCGTTTGACCGCACGCAGGCGCCTTGCCTGGTTCCTCGATGAAGAGGAACGAGAGGAGATCGCTGCCGATCTGGAACCCGTCGACCGTTTGCGCTTTCGCGATTCCAAGAAGTACAAGGATCGCCTGTCCGCTGCTGCCAAGGAAACCGGCGAGCACGATGCGCTGGTTGCGATGCGTGGCAAGCTGGATGGTTTGCCCGTGGTGGCCGTCGCGTTCGAGTTTACGTTCATGGGAGGCTCCATGGGCGCCGTGGTTGGCGAAAAATTCGTGCGTGCAGCGACCCTTGCCCATGACGAAGGGCTTCCGCTGGTCTGTTTTGCCGCCTCTGGTGGTGCTCGCATGCAGGAAGCCCTGTTCTCGTTGATGCAGATGGCGAAGACATCCGCAGCACTGGAGCGGCTCAAGCAGTCCGGGGTTCCCTATGTCTCGGTCTTGACCGACCCGGTTTTCGGTGGCGTTTCGGCGTCCCTGGCGATGCTGGGCGATGTCAATGTGGCCGAGCCGAATGCGCTGATTGGTTTTGCCGGGCCGCGCGTCATCGAACAGACAGTCCGTGAACAGCTGCCCGAAGGGTTCCAGCGTAGCGAGTTCTTGCTTGAACATGGCACGGTCGACATGATCGTTCACCGTAGTGAAATGCGAGAACGTTTGGGGAGTCTGCTGCGCAAGTTGTCGTTGCTGCCCGTTTCCGGTGTGCCGCGAGACGAGGAGCCCGACCTGGTCGACTTCGCGGAGCAGGAGGCGATCGAGTCCGTCGAGCAGGATGCCGACGAGACACGTTCTTAATACCGTCATGAACGAATGCGAGGCTCCATTGCAACAGCCGATGTCGCTCGAGGCATGGCTGCGACAGATCGAACACCGCCACCCTATCAGTATTGATCTTGGCCTGGAGCGGGTGACGACGGTCGCGCAGCGCTTGGGGTTGATGGAAAACTCCCTGGCGACGCATGTCGTCACGGTTGCCGGTACCAATGGCAAGGGGTCGACGGTGGCGATGGTCGAAGCGCTGGGGCGTGCCCATGGTTTGACGACGGCAACGTACACCTCCCCGCATCTCGTTCGTTATAACGAACGAGTCAGATTGAACGCTCAGGAAGCGAGCGATACCCGTCTGGTCGAGGCGTTCGAGCGCGTCGAAGCGGCTCGAGTCGATGGCGAGCCAGTCAGCTTGACCTATTTCGAGGTCGGTACGTTGGTCGCATTTTGCCTGATTGCGGATGATCACCCCGACCTGGCCGTACTGGAAGTGGGGCTGGGCGGACGGCTGGATGCCGTCAATATCGTCGATCCCGATGTGGCGGTAGTGACGACGATCGCTCATGACCATGCGGCATTTCTTGGCAATGACCTCGAGGCCATCGGGCGTGAGAAGGCCGGCATTCTGCGTCCGCATCGCCCCGTCGTGCTGGGCAGCCGGGAGCTGCCTGACAGTGTGCACGAAGTCGTCGCAGCCTTGCAGGTGGAGCGACACTGGTTGGGCGCTGACATGACCTGGTCGCTCGACCCGCCCGGCACCTCCGATGCGGTGGATGACGGTGATCCTCTCGCTTGCTGGACATGGCGAGGGTGCGACATCGACGGACAATCGCGCACCCTCGTAGGACTACCGGATCCGCAACTGCCGCTGGACAATGCAGCGGTCGCCTTGCAGGCCCTTTCCCTTTGCGGCGTCGTACTCGACAATGAACGTTGTCGGCAGGCGTTGTCCACTGTGCAACTGCCTGGGCGCATGCAATGGCTGGGTCAATGGTGCCTGGATGTCGCGCATAATCCCCATGCGGCAAGCTATGTGGCGTCTCGATTGTCGATGCAGCCTTGTCAGGGGCGTCGTATCGCGTTGCTCGGCATGGTCGATGACAAGGATGCCGATGGCGTCATCGACGTGCTGGCGCCGGTAATCGATGCCTGGGTACCTGTGTCCCTGACCGGGGAACGGGGAAGAGAGGCGAGGTCGTTGGCAGCACGGCTGGAGGCAGCCAACTGCCGGGTGTTTCACCAGGCGACGTCGCCGGCGGCCGGCGCGGCCTGGTTACTGGAACATGTCAATGGTCAGGATCAGGTGCTGGTGTGTGGCTCTTTCTTTACCGTTGCCGAAGTGCTCAATGCAGACCTGCTGAGTGCCACTGTCGACGGTGCCCAACCCCGACCGGATCATCCAGGGAGGACGGGATGAAATACGGAATGCGTGAACGTATTAGCGGCGCCATCATTATCGTGGCACTGGGTGTGATTTTCATACCGATGCTGTTCGACGATCCGGCCCCGCGCGATTCGCAGCAGACCCCGGTATTGACTATCGATCAGCCAGTCGAGGTTGAACATACCGAGGTGGACGATCCCCAGCCACCATCGAGCCTCGGTGACGAAGCCTCGAGCGTGCCCGACGTTGCGGACGATGGTGACGCTCCCGGTGCAACCGTGACTGACGACGCACTGCCGGACGCTGATGTTGCTAGCCCCGATAGTGACCCCATTGCTGAATTGGCCCAATCGGCGGCCAGCACTGACGACACAGGTACCTCGGCCGCTGACGATGGCGGTGAGCCCGAGCCGGGTGCGTCCAACGCTGCGGATGGCGATGAGAACGCCTCGGCAACGACGAATCAGACCGTCGAAGACGGGCAATGGGCAGTCCAGGCGGGAAGCTTTCGAGAAGCCGGCAATGCCGAGCGTCTCGAAGCGCAACTGGACGAGCAGGGGTTCACGGCATATCGACGTGAACGCGATGACGACCTGACGACGGTCTATGTCGGCCCGTTCGGCAGTTCCGACGATGGCGAACAGGCCATGAACGAGCTCAAGGAACGTGCCAATATTCAGGGACTGCTGGTGCGTGTACAGGAGGACTGATGACCCTGACGTGGCTTGATGGCGTCTTCCTGGCAGTTCTGGCGATATCCATGCTCGCTGGTTTCATGCGTGGCTTGATTCGTGAAGGCTTGGGGTTGGCGGCGTGGATCCTGGCATTGCTGGCGGCTCGTGCCTTCGCCGAGCCGGTGGCGGACATGTTCAGCGGCATGATCGACCATGCCGATGGACGGTTGGTATTGGCGTTCGTACTGGTGATCTTCGTTGTCATCATGCTGTGTGGTCTCGTCATTCGAGCGATTCACGCCGCCGTCGAATGGGTCGGTATGGGCTTCTTCAACCGTGTGGCCGGTACCGCCTTCGGTGCCTTGAGAGGGGCAGCCGTACTGGTGTTGGCAACGGTATTGATCTCGCTGACACCGTTGACGCAACTGGAAGCCTGGCAACAGGCCGAGGTCCGTCCCACATTCGAGCGTCTGCGCGACTGGTCGCTCGACCAGCTCAGAGATTGGGAGCAGCGTGATCCGGAGAGAGCCGAAGAGCTCCGCCAATTGACGCAACCTGACGGCTCGGACAATGCTCACACCGAGCCGAGTCAGTGACCGGTTCGACCGGCCATCGTGCGGAGTCGCTACAAGTTAACACTCAAGGATACCGGCCAAGCCGGTATCGGCATTTCATCAAGCGAGGTATGGCGGAATGTGCGGTATCGTGGGCCTTATGGCCAATCAGGCGGTCAATCAGCCTTTGTACGATGCGCTGACGGTTCTTCAACACCGAGGGCAGGATGCCGCCGGCATGATGACCTGGCACGAGGGGCGCTTTCTGTTGCGTAAAAGTAACGGCCTGGTACGTGACGTTTTCCATACACGCCACATGACGCGCCTCAAGGGTAACGTCGGTATCGGTCATGTGCGCTATCCCACTGCCGGCTCCTCCAGTGAGGCCGAATCGCAACCCTTCTATGTCAACTCTCCCTACGGCATTACGCTGGCCCATAACGGGAACCTGACCAACTCCGATCAGTTGAAACAGGAGCTGTTTTCCACCGATCTGCGGCATATCAACACCAGTTCGGATTCTGAAGTCCTGCTCAATGTGTTTGCTCATGAGTTGGGTAAACAGGGGCATCACCTGGAGGCCGAGGACGTCTTCGATGCGGTGCGCCGTGTGCATCGCCGCTGCCAGGGCGGCTACGCCGCCGTAGCGATCATCAATGGCTTCGGCATGGTGGCGTTCCGTGACCCGCATGGCATTCGTCCGGTCGTCTACGGCACACGTGAAACCGATGGACAGAGAGATGTCATGATCGCGTCCGAGTCCGTGGCTCTGGACGTGGGCGGTTTCGAGTTGCATCGCGATCTTGCCCCGGGGGAGGCGGTCTTCGTCGACCTTGAAGGTGACATTCATACCCAGCAATGCACGGACAAACCGCAATTGGCCCCTTGCATCTTCGAATACGTCTACCTGGCACGACCGGATTCGATCCTCGATGGTGCCTACGTCTACGGTACGCGAATGGCCATGGGACGTAAGCTCGGCGATCGCATACTGACTGAATGGCCCGAACACGATATCGATGTCGTGATTCCGATTCCCGATACGTCGCGCACTTCGGCATTGGAGATGGCACAGCACCTGGGCGTGACCTATCGTGAAGGGTTCATGAAGAACCGCTATATCGGACGGACCTTCATCATGCCAGGGCAGACTCAACGCAAGAAATCCGTACGTCAGAAACTCAATGCCATCGATATCGAGTTTCAAGGCAAGAACGTGTTGCTGGTCGACGATTCGATCGTGCGTGGTACGACCTGCAAGCAGATCATCCAACTGGCTCGCGAAGCGGGGGCCAACAAAGTGTATTTCGCCTCGGCCGCGCCACCGGTACGCTATCCTAATGTGTATGGTATCGATATGCCGGCGGCTAGCGAGTTGATCGCTCATGGTCGCAGTGAAGCGGAAGTCGGGGAACTGATCGGTGCCGACCATATCTTCTATCAGAAGATCGAGGACCTGACGGCGGCATGTCGAGAGGTCAATCCTTCGATCGAGCATTTCGATTGTTCGGTCTTCGATGGCCGTTACATTACCGGCGATATCGACGAGACGTATCTGGAGGCGCTCGAGAGCGCACGTAACGATGCCGCGAAGGACCAGAGCGCCGGCGACCATGCCCTGGTTGGCATGCATAATCAGGATGACGATCTCGACTGAGTGGGAGCAGGCATGAGTGAGCAGAGGGAAAGCCGTGGTTGGGGGCTGGAAACCCAGGCCATTCGGGTGGGGCATGATCGTACCCACGAGCAGGAACATGGCGAACCGATCTTTCCTACATCGAGCTTCGTCTATGGCAGCGCGGCGGAAGCCGCACGCAAATTCAGCGGCGAGGAAGCCGGTAATGTCTACTCGCGTTTCACCAATCCAACGGTAAGAACGTTCGAGAAGCGTCTTGCCGAGATGGAAGGTGGCGAGCGCTGCATTGCGACGAGTTCCGGCATGTCGGCGATACTTTCCACCGTCTTGGCGCTCCTGCAAGCCGGTGACGAGATCGTGGCGTCGCGCTCCCTGTTCGGTTCGACCGTCAGTCTGTTCGACAAGTATCTTGGCAAGTTCGGGATCACGACACGTTATGTCGAGCTCTCCAGTCTGGAAGCCTGGGAAGCGGCCATTACCCCCGAGACACGGCTGCTGTTTGCGGAGACGCCCTCCAATCCCTTGTCCGAGGTCGTCGACATCGCTGCGCTGGCCGACATCGCGCATCGTCATGATGCTTGGCTGGCTATCGACAACTGCTTTCTGACGCCGGCATTGCAGCGCCCCATCGATCTGGGTGCCGATCTGGTGATTCATTCAGCGACCAAATACCTCGATGGTCAGGGGCGTGCCGTCGGTGGGGCGGTGGTCGGACCCGACAAGGAGCTCGAAGCGCTCTTCGGGGTGGTACGTACCTGCGGACCATGCATGAGTCCATTCAACGCCTGGATCTTTTCGAAAGGACTGGAGACGCTACGCCTGCGCATGAAGGCACATTGCGAGAATGCCATGGCCATGGCCGAATGGCTCGAGGCGCATCCGGCAGTGAAGCAGGTGCACTATAGCGGCTTGTCGGCTCATCCTCAGCACGAACTGGCAGCACGCCAGCAGAAAGCCTTCGGGGCGGTGCTCGGATTTGAAGTCGATGGCGGCCGTGAGGCGGCCTGGTCGGTGGTTGATGCCACACGCATCATGTCGATCACCGGAAATCTGGGGGATGTCAAGACGACCATCACGCATCCGGGCACCACGACGCATGGGCGATTGTCCGACGAGCAGAAGGCGTCAGCCGGTATCAGTGAGGGGTTGATCCGTATCTCGGTGGGACTGGAGGACCTGGAGGATCTCAAGGCTGATTTGCAGCGTGGGCTCGATACTCTGCCAATCTCTTGAATCCGAGTCATGCATCGCCATCATGAGATGAGCGGACATTTCCTTTCGCAGGAGCATGAACATGAAAATACTGATGGTTCTCACATCGCATGACAGCATGGGCGATACGGGACACAAGACAGGATTCTGGCTGGAGGAGTTCGTCGCTCCCTATTACGTCTTCAAGGATGCCGGGGCCGATATCACGTTGGCGTCACCGAAGGGCGGACAGCCGCCGGTGGACCCCAACTCGACGCAGCCAGAAGCCTTGACCGAGGAGACTCGACGTTTCGATGCTGACGACGATGCCAAAGCGCAGCTGGCTAACACGGAAAAGTTGTCCGACGTCGTTGCCGACGGCTTTGATGCCATCTTCTACCCAGGCGGTCATGGCCCGCTCTGGGACCTGACGGACAACGCCGATTCTCTGCGCTTGATCAACGCTTTCGCTGCCGCTGACAAGCCCATCGGCGCCGTATGCCACGCGCCGACCGTGTTGCTCAAGGCCAGGGACGAGCAGGGTAATGCGCTACTGAACGGTCGCCAGGCAACGGGGTTCACCAATAGCGAGGAGGAAGCCGTCGGGCTGACTGAGGTGGTGCCGCATCTGCTCGAAGATGCCATGAAGGAAGCCGGTGCCCGCTATACTCGCGGTGATGACGATTTTGCCCCCTATCAGGTGCGTGACGGCCTGCTGATCACTGGCCAGAATCCGGCCTCCAGCGCACCGACAGCGCGCCTTCTACTGGACACCCTCTCAGCATGAGGTAGTCGGGCAAACGCCGCACCCGGCAGGGCGGCGTTTGCCCACCGTTTCTCATCCGTGAATGCAGCGTTCACCAATCTCAGGCTGTGCTGTTCGCAATGAGCGATTATGCTCTTGTCCATCGCAATCATAATGCGCTGTCGACGCATGACGTCGTCGGCGATTCTTGGCATTCAGACAACGTAAGGAAACAGCGATGTGGCGCAATACACCTAGTGGGTGGGGGCTTACCAGTATCGTCCTGCACTGGCTGAGTGCCATCGCCGTGGTTGGCTTGTTCGTGCTGGGTTGGTGGATGACCGGCCTGGGATACTACGACGATTGGTATTATCTGGGCCCTTGGTGGCATCGGTCCATCGGGATGCTCTTGCTGGGATTGACGGTCTTGCGACTGATATGGCGTGGGTGTCAGCCGAGTCCTGAGGCGCACGGTCAACGGTTCGAGCGCCTGTCAGCGCACCTAGGGCACATCGCTCTCTATGCGTTGATGCTTCTGGTACTGGTCAGCGGCTACCTGATATCGACTGCCGATGGCAGTGGCATTCAGGTGTTCGATTGGTTCGAAGTACCGGCTGTCGTCAGTGGAATCCGCAATCAGGCGACGCTGGCAGGGCTCGTGCACTGGTACGCATCGCTGGTGCTGATCGCGTTGGCAGCCGGACATACGCTGGCTGCGTTGAAACATCATTTCATCGATCGACAGGATACCCTGATACGCATGATATCCCCGTCATTGAGCCGCAGGGAACGATAAGGCGTTCCCGGCTTGGCAATCGTGAATCGGTTATCGAACCGAATTTTCATCAAAAGGAGAAAGCGCATGTTGAAAAGAACCGCTTTGGCTGCATTGACTGCCGCTACCGTGATCCCGATGACGCAGGCGCAAGCCGCCGATTATGTGATCGATACCGAAGGCCAGCATGCCTTCGTCCAGTTCAAGATCAGCCATCTTGGCTATTCCTATATCCTGGGCACGTTCGAAGAATTCTCCGGTGAATTCAGCTACGATCCGGAAGATGTCGAGTCGTCTTCGGTCAGTGTCGATGTCGATGTGAATAGCCTCAACACCAATCATGGTGAGCGCGACAAACACATTCTCAGCGATGATTTCCTGAATGCCAGCGAATATCCGGAAGCGACCTTCCGATCGACTGGCTTCACCCGTACCGGTGAAGGCGAAGGGGAACTGGAAGGGGATTTGACGCTGCATGGTGAAACCCGCTCCATCACCATGGACGTCGAGCATGTTGGTGGTGGCGAAGATCCGTGGGGAGATTATCGTCAAGGATTCGAAGGTACCACGACGCTGGCTCTGGAAGATTTCGGTATCGATATGAGCGATTTCCCGGAAGTCATGCATGAACTGGAACTCTACGTCACCTTCGAAGGTATTCGTCAGTAATCGAAAAAAAAGCCGGTCAACATGGTGTTGACCGGCTTGCCTGACATCCTGTCATTCTCCTCATCTGCACTTCCTGCCTATTTACCGCTTCTTGCCTTCCAGCTTGTCAATGGCTTACTTCCTTGTCGGAGTGCATTGATCCGCGCGTATCAGAATACCTCGTTGAGGACGGCATCCGGAAAGTGACGGCGCAACATACGGTTCTGGAAACCATCCACGAAGCGGCTGTTGATGATGATGATGAAGCGCTCATAAGGGGCATCGGGATTTTCCTGAGTGATGCCATCAGCGCTATGGAACAACTGATCGTCACGGATGTGCAGAACCTCGCCGGGAGCCAGCACTCGGTCCATCAACGGTTGACGTCCGGCCTTGTCGGCGTAGAGGTGATTGCAGGCGCCACTGACGTTGTCGCGATTGACGACCAGGATGCTCAGGGATTTGCACCCATCGGCATGTATGCCCTGGCCTTGCAACGGGTCCAGCTTGCCTTTACCGCGTACGCCCGTGATTTGCATCAGGATGGGTTCGCGTGGACCGATACCCCACAGCTTGGCCCAGGCACGCACGAAAGCCTTGACGTCACTGCGTGAAGTGAACTCCTCGGTCAATCCGGGGTAATAGCGCAGCTTGTCGGCCATGCTGTCGGCATCGTTGAACATGCCCCCTTGGGCCATCGGGCATTCCCCCATGACCTCGACGTCATCGGTGTCGGTCAGGTTCAGCCATGACATCCGCTTCCAGCGTCGATTGACATAGGGATCACGCGGCAGGTCTTTCAGGTGACCTCGCCATTCCTCCAGGTCGACATGCGGCTTGATATCCGTCAGGCTCCACCCTTGGCTCGCCAGTTCGGCGGGGACATGAGATTCCCAATACCCGATTTCACGCTCACGAATGAGACCAGACAGACCATACCCATGCTTCAAGCTTTCATATTTCATGATGATTTCCTCCAGATGATCTCATCGGGAATCGATGAGAAATGTCGTTGCAAGGTGCAACCTGATAAAGAGTGGAAAGGTATGATAAAAAATGTCAACAAAATGTATCTGTCGTGTGAGTAGGGGATTTCTGATAAAAACGCGCTATGGTGTAGTCAGTCGCATGTCTTGCGTGTCGGCGTGCGATACGAACGTGTTCCCCGCAATCGCATCAGATCAATAAGTTGGGGTGGGTGGTTGAGGCAGTTCCGTGTAGGATAAGCTCACAAAAATGTTTCCCCGTTTATCAGGAAAACGGATGTTTTATCGGCACATGAGTATCGGCATAACCGTACTGAGGGTACTAGCATGACCGACAGGCAGCGCAGTGGTAGTTCCGCATGGCTATATGGACTATCGTTCCTGACTGCCATCGTTGTGCTGTTGCTCTTCATCGCTAGTGCGTCGCGATCCTGGTGGCTCGGGATGCTGTCAGGCGTCGGATTGGCCAGTGCCTGCGCCGTCATCTGGTTGTTTCATCGACGTCAACGCGATAAGACCGAGACGTTGAACGGCCGGCTGGAGACGGTGCAGCGCCACTATTCCGAAAGCGAACAACGCTTCCGGGCGCTGTTGGAGAGCTTGCCGAAAGTGGCCGTTCAGGGGTATGACCGCAACCGGCGTGTCATTTACTGGAATGAAGCCAGCACCCGGCTTTATGGCTACTTGCCGGAGGAGGCTCAGGGGGGCTTGCTGGAGGAACTGATCATTCCCGAGGCGATGCGTCAGGCGGTCATTGATGCTCACTATGACTGGGTGACTCATGGTATCGAGATACCGGCCGAGGAATTGGAGCTCAGGCACAAGACCGGTGCGACGGTAGCCGTATTCTCGCATCACGTCATGATCGGGGAGCATACCGAAGACCCCTTGATGTTCTGCGTCGATGTAGACCTGTCCGACCAGAAACAGGCACGGCGCGATCTGGAGTTCGTGACCCGTTTCGATACCCTGACGCACTTGCCCAATCGCCAGAGTTTCGAGACCGAGCTGAATGATTGCATCGAGGACTGTCATCACCATGGGCGCCAGATGGCGGTGATCTTCGTTGATCTTGATCGTTTCGGTGAGATCAATGATGCACAGGGGTACGAGCTCGGGGACGCCTTGCTGTTGCTGGTGGCCAAGCGACTGCGTCATTGTCAGCGAGGTTCGGATTTGCTCGCGCGTTTTGGCAGCGATGAGTTCGTCATGGCTTTTCCTCGACTGCAAGCCGATAGTGACGCTCTGCAACTCGTCGAGAGCGTGCTCGAGTCGTTCAATCAACCCTACACGCTGGCCAACCGTGAAATTCACTTGACGGCCAGTATCGGGGTCAGTCTGTTTCCCTATAACGGCAGTACGGCACGCGAGTTGGTGCACAATGCCGATGTGGCCAAGAATCGTGCCAAGCTGTTCGGCCCCAATTGCTACTGGTTCTTCAATCAGCAATTGCACGACGAGTTGGTTCATCAGCACCGTTTGGCCGAGCGACTGCAACATGCGCTGCGCGACGACGAACTCTCGATGCACTATCAGCCCCAGGTGGCTGCCAACAGTGGCCGCATCGAGAATCTCGAGGCGTTGCTGCGCTGGTTTCCCCCCGAAGGTGGCTCGATATCGCCCGCCGAATTCATCCCCGTCGCTGAACGCACTAATTTGATCCACCGTCTGGGCAAGTGGGTGATACAGGAAGTCTGCCGTCAAAAGGCGGAATGGAACACCGTCGGGCTGAATGATTATCGCGTCGACATCAACTTTTCAGGCAAGCAGGTCGCCTACCTGGAAGTGTTCGATCAACTCGAAGCCGGTATGGAGCAGTACGGTCTGACGCCGCGTGACATCGGGATCGAACTGACCGAGAACGTCCTGATTCAGGCAGACGACAACATTCTCGATACCTTGAGGCGTCTCTATCATCGCGGCATGAAGATCGCCATCGATGATTTCGGCACCGGCTATTCGTCGCTTAGCTACTTGAAGCTGTTCCCCGTGACTGCGCTGAAAATCGATCGCAGCTTCGTGCGCGATGCTCCCGATGACCCCAGTGATCGTGCCATCATGGCGGCGACCGTGTTCATCGGTCATCGCCTGGGCCTGGAAGTGATCGCTGAGGGGGTGGAAACCGAAGAACAACTGGAACTGGTACGCGAGCTGGGGTGCGACCTGGTGCAGGGATATTACTGTTTCAAGCCGATGTGTGCAGGCGATGCCCGCAAGTTGTTGACCGGTTTAGTGACACCTATCGATAGATACTCGGGATAGCCACGCAAGCGCGTTACAATGCGCGCTTCTCATTCTGGCTGGAGATAGCGTGTCGGTAACTTCAACGACGAACGCCGAATTGGGGCGCCAACTCTGGCGGCAGACCTGGCCGATGGCGATCGGCGTGATGGCTCTGCTGGGCATGCAACTGATCGACAGTGCCTTCATCGCCCGGTTGGGTACGCGGCCTTTGGCCGCTCAATCCTTCACGTTTCCCTTGTCATTTCTGATCATCGGCGTCCAGGTCGGGATGGGAATAGCCATCGCGGCCTTGATCTCGCGTGCCCTGGGGGCGGGTGAGCAACAGCGAGCGCGGCGTCAGGGGAGCATGGCCTTATGGCTCGGGAGTCTGGTCATTGCCATGCTGGCCATCCTCTTGTGGCTGATTCAGGTACCGATCTTCACGCGGCTCGGGGCAGGCCCACAAAGTCTACCGCTGATACGCGCGTATTGGGGGCCTCAGCTACTGTCTGCCTGGTTGGGAGCGCTACTGTATTTTGGTTACAGCCTCTTCCGAGCGCATGGCAATACGCGACTTCCCGGGAAATTGATGGTCGCGACCAGTGTCGTCAATCTGTGTCTGGACCCGTTGCTCATTTTCGGAATCGGTCCCTGGCAAGGCATGGGCCTTCCCGGTGCTGCGTGGGCAACGGCTCTCGCGTTTACCAGTGGGCTGGTCATCCTGGCATTGCGGTTACGCGGTACCGGCTGGTTGGCGCGTCGGGGCGTGCTGGCCGAAGTACGTACCAGCTTGCCTGATTTTCTGGGAATTGCCGGTCCAGCCATGATCAGCCAGTTGATGCCGCCATTGGCGCAGATGCTGGCCATCAGTGTCGTCGCCTCGCTGGGTGAAGCAAGTGTCGCCGCTTGGGGGCTGGCAAGTCGTCTGGAGACGTTGTCGTTGATGGTGGTGCTGGCACTGACCATGTCACTGCCACCCTGGTTGGGACGGTGCTATGGCGGAGGAGACTGGCAGCGTATCGAGCAACTGATGTACCTGGCGGCACGTGTCGTGATTGCCTGGCAGCTTGCGCTCGGGCTGCTGATGGCCTTGGGAGCGCCATGGGTGGCGCTGGGCTTGTCGGGAAGCCCTGACGTACGCGGTGATCTTGCCATCCTGATCCGCTTCCTGTTGCCGAGTTATGCACTGCTGGGGATCTGCATGATCGTGGTGTCGGCCGGCAATGCGCTGGGCTGGCCGCTGCGAGCGATGTTGATGTCAGGCGTCCGTCTTTTCGGATGCTATCTGCCCTGTCTGTGGCTAGGCGCTCGCGTGGGGGGTATCCATGGTCTGGCAGCGGGAGCGGCCGGCGGCAATGTCCTGGCGGGAGTGCTGGCTTGGCGGCTGTATCGGAGGGCGCAACGATCGCGTGAAATAGATGCAGGATATAATCCTGTAGATAGTGAATGATGAAGTGTTCTGTCATGTATTCATTCTATTATTTGATTTTATGTATGCGTAAATATCGATAATTTGGTCAATTTATCTGCACGCTATTGCTTATACTGCGCCGTTTCATACAACAAGCGTGGAGCAGAAAATGCGTGTACTGATCCTGGGTAGCGGCGTTGTGGGTGTTACCAGTGCTTATTATTTGGCTAGGCAGGGACACGATGTCACGGTCATCGACCGCCAGGCCGCACCGGCGATGGAGACCAGTTACGGCAATGCCGGTCAGGTGTCCTTCGGCTTTTCGTCACCCTGGGCCGCACCGGGCATTCCTCGCAAGGCCGTCAAGTGGATGTTCCAGGAGCATGCACCGCTCAAGATCCAGCCACGCATGGATCCTGCCATGGCACGCTTCATGATGCAGATGTTCGGCAACTGCACGACAGAGCGCTATGCCGTCAACAAGGAGCGTATGGTGCGCGTCGCCGAATATAGCCGTGCGTGCATCGATCAGTTGCGTCGGGATACCGGACTCCATTATGAAGACCGTCAGCGTGGTTTGATGCAGTTGTTCCGTGACGATAGTCAGGTCGAGTCGGCGGCCAAGGATATGAAGATTCTCGAGCAGTGCGGTGTTCGTCACCGGTTGCTGAACGCCGACGAGATCACGACCGTGGAACCGGCCTTGTCCCGAGTGCCTGGTAAATTCGTTGGTGGCCTGCATCTTCCCGACGATCAGACGGGCGATTGTCACTTATTCACCAACCGCCTGGCAGACTACTGCCGCGAACGCTTGGGCGTGACATTTCGGTTCGGCGTCGAGATCCAGCGCATCGAACGGCGTGCCGATACCATCGAGTCGGTCATGACCAGTGAGGGCGCCATGACGGCCGATGCCTATGTCGTCTGTCTCGGCAGTTTCTCCCCCCTGTTGGTCAAGGACCTCGACATCCGCCTGCCGATCTATCCGGTCAAAGGCTACAGCCTGACCATTCCGGTCATCGACGACGGTGGTGCACCGCAGTCCACGATCATGGACGAGACGTTCAAGGTGGCGATTTCACGCTTCGACAACCGGATTCGTGTCGGCGGGACCGCGGAGTTGGCATCCTACGATCTGAATCTACTGGAGAAACGCCGCTCGACCATCAGTATGGTAGTACGGGATGTGTTTCCGGAAGGTGGGGATCTTGGACACGCTGAGTTCTGGACAGGCTTGCGTCCCATGACGCCTGATTCCACGCCGATCATTGGCGGTACCAAGTACGCCAACCTGTGGCTCAATACTGGCCATGGCACCTTGGGCTGGACCATGAGTTGCGGCAGCGCTCATCTTCTGGCGGATCTGATGGCGGGACACGAGCCCGCCATCGATCCTCATGGGCTGGATGTCGGCCGTTACGCGGCCTGAACGACCCTGCGTGCCGCGGTCAGTTGACCGCGGCGATGGCCTTGGCGACATAGGGCATGTTGTCCGATGCCAGCCCCGCCACATTGGCACGGCCGGAGCGCACCATGTAGATACCGAATTCGTCACGCAGACGATCGACCTGATCCGGAGTGAGCCCCGTGTAGGAAAACATCCCTCGCTGATCGGCAATGAAGGCATACTTGTCCGACAGGCCGTATGGCGCCAGCGCGGCGACGAACTCGCGGCGCAACCCGTTGATACGATCGCGCATCTCGGTCAACTCGTCACGCCAGTGCGCGGCCAGCTCCGCCGACTCGAGAATTTCGCTGACGACCGCTGCACCATGGGCGGGAGGGTTGGAGTAATTTTCCCGCGCCACGATGGCTATCTGCGAACGCACATTCTCCATCTGCTCGCTGTTCCGGGCGATCGCGATCAGTGCACCGGTTCGCTCGCGGTAGAGGCCGAAATTCTTGGAACAGGAACTGGTGATCAGCAGCTCGTCGAGGTTCTCGGCCAGCAACCGAACGCCGTAAGCATCCTCGTCGAGTCCGTCGCCGAAGCCTTGATACGCGAAATCGATCAAGGGCAACAGGTGCCGCTCCTGCACCACCGTCAGGACCTGCTGCCATTGCTCCTTCGACAGATCGAATCCGGATGGGTTGTGGCAGCAGGCGTGCAGGACGACGACATCGCCTGCGGGAATCTGCTGGATGGCGTCCAGCATGCCGACGAAGTCAAGCTGATTGTTCGCATCGACATAGGGATACTTGCCGATTTTCAGGCCAGCCGCCTCGAAGATGCCCAGATGGTTGGGCCAGGTCGGGGTGCTGACCCAGATGCCTTTACCGGGCAACTGGGTATACACGAAATCGGCAGCCAGGCGCAGCGCTCCGGTACCACCTGGCGACTGGGTCAGGCTGGCACGATTGTCGGCCAGAATCGGTGAGTCACTGCCCAGCACCATGGGTAGCACGACATCAGCATAGCGAGGATCGCCATGGGAGCCGATGTAAGTCTTGGTCGTCTCTTTCTCGAGCAGTAGCGCTTCGGCCTCCTTGACGGCCCGCATCACCGGTGTCGTGCCCTGGGCATCGCGATAGACACCGACCCCGAGATCGACCTTGTTCGGATTGCCATCCTTCTTGAAGGCCTCGATCAACCCGAGGATGGCATCCCCGGGGACCCGCTCAATCTGCTCGAACATTTATGCTGCTACCTCGTCGGTTCTGGCGGCCAGTATGAAGTCGTTCTTGTGCAAACCCTTGATCTTGTGAGACCACCACGTCACGGTCACTTTGCCCCATTCGGTCAAGAGGGCAGGGTGGTGGTCGGCTTCCTCGGCAAGCTGGCCGACCTTGTAGGTGAAATCCAGGGCTTGCTGGAAATTGGGGAATTTGAAGTCCCGCTCCAGTTTCATGATGCCATCCCGCTCGACGATCTGCCACTCGGGAATGTCGCTCTTGTACTGTGCGATTTCCTCGTCGGTGACTCGCGGCGCATCGATACTGCACGCTTCACATCGTTGTTGGGAAAGGTTGGCCATGTTGCCTCCTTGATTGCGTTGCGGCAGTGGAACAAGTGTCATTGGCAAGGATAAGACGCTTGTGCTCATCTATCACGTATGGGGATGGATCGGCCGTGAGTCAATCCCGTCAACGGTCAGATTCGTTGGCAAGTGAACGCCGAAGGAAGCGCAATATGGATAGGGCGAGTGCACGACGGCTACCGTTATGGCCAAAGCTGCTGTTCAGCCTCTGGATTCTTGGCTGGGCGCCGACGTATGCCATCTTGCTGGGGCCGCAGAATTTCCTGTGGTTATGCAATCTGGCCAATTTCCTGATTCTCGTTGCCTTGTGGAGCGAAAGCCGACGTTTGATGTCCATGCAATTACTGGCGGTGCTGCTGGTCGGTACCCTATGGGCGGTGGATGTCGGCACCGCGCTGGTGACGGGGTGGCATCCCATTGGCGGTACGGAATACATGTTCGATCCCGAGCACCCGCCAGTGACGCGGGCCTTGTCGTTATACCACCTGATCCTGCCGGTCGTGGCGTCGCTGACGGTATGGCGACTCGGGTTCGATCGCCGGGCCATCCTGTGGCAGACGGGGTTGACCTGGCTGATCATTCCCTTGAGTTATGTCTGGACCGATCCCGAGCGCAACATCAATTGGGTGCATGGTC
Source organism: Aidingimonas lacisalsi (assembly GCF_008079445.1). Taxonomy (GTDB): domain Bacteria; phylum Pseudomonadota; class Gammaproteobacteria; order Pseudomonadales; family Halomonadaceae; genus Aidingimonas; species Aidingimonas lacisalsi. The sequence continues at coordinate 72,458 of NZ_VRYH01000008.1, forward strand.
CCTTTGGCCAGCCCCAGGAGAGTCTTGCGCCGCTTGTCTACCTGGCAGGGTTGATGATGGCATGGCCGCTGGCGGTCTATCTGCCCGTACAACTGTTGATGATCTGGCTGCAGCGTTGGCATAGGGTGTCATAGTATGGGATGACAGTATCTATCCTGAGAACGACACAACATCACCAGGCAGGGGGTGACGAGCGACATGCGATACCCGGTAGCCCACACGAACGCGTCACGGCAAGAACGTCGCCATGGCCACGCACACTGTGGTGTCGGCACCATTCTCAACGTTCGTGGCGAACGCACGCATGAATTGATCGAGGATGGGCTGCGCATGCTGCGCCACCTCGATCATCGTGGGGCTCGCGGCGCCGAGGAGAACACCGGGGATGGTGCCGGCATGCTGCTTCAGGTTCCTCATCGGCTGCTGGCCGATGCCATTCCCGATCTGCCACAAGCGGGGTCTTATGGCATTGGACAACTGTTTCTGCCGCGCAACCAGGCCCGCTATAGCGCCATCAAGCAGTTGATCGAATCGACTGCCGAGGAACTGGGCTACCGCCTGCAGGCCTGGCGCACCGTGCCGACCGACAATCGCGGGCTGGGACAGACGGCACTAGCGAGTGAACCCAGGGTGGAGCAGTGTGTTGTGGTACCGATCGAGCCCATGTCGTCGGTGGCACTCGATGTGGGACTTTACGTGCTGCGCTGCCATATTCAGAACCGTGTGCGCGACCATCAACTGGGCGGCGAGGGCGCTGATCTCTTTTATATCTGCAGCCTCGATCGCAAACGCATCGTCTACAAGGGATTGCTGACCTGCGCGCAACTGGCGAGTTATTACCCGGATCTGCAGGATCCGCGTAGCGACAGTGCGCTGGTTCTGGTGCACTCGCGTTTCTCGACCAACACCCTGGGGGCCTGGGAATTGGCTCACCCCTATCGGGCGGTGGTCCACAACGGTGAGTTCAATACCTTGCGTGGCAACGTCAACTGGATGCGAGCGCGGGAGCCGTTACTGGCACACGCCCGCTTCGGCGATGACATCGAGCGTATCCGGCCGGTCCTGGCCGAGGATGGTCAGAGTGATTCCGCCGATTTCGATCACGTGCTGGAATTGTTGCTGGTCGGTGGCCGTTCCCTGCCGCATGCCTTGCGCATGATGATACCCGAAGCCTGGGAGAAGCATGCGTCGATGCCGCCTGAGCGCCGTGCCTTCTATGATTTCCACTCGACGCTCATGGAACCCTGGGATGGCCCTGCACTGGTGGTCGCAACCGATGGTGATGCCGTCGGGGCGGTCATCGACCGTAATGGCCTGCGTCCCTGTCGCTACTGTCTGACTCGCGACGATAAGTTGATCATGGCCAGCGAGAGCGGCACGCTGGATACCGATTTCGGCGAGATCGTTCAGCAGGGGCGCCTGCGCCCGGGACAGCTTTTCTATGCCGATACGCGTGAAGGCCGCATCGTTCCCGAGGCTGAGATCTTCACTGGACTGACGCAACAAGCACCCTATGCGACCTGGCTCGCCAGTCACCGCCTGCGGCTCGACGACCTGGTCGCCGGACAACCCGAGCCGGTCGTCGCAAAGCCGGATCCGCAAGCGCTGGCGGCGCATCAGTGTGCTTTCGGTTATACGATGGAGGGGCTGCGTGTCTTGTTGGCTCCCATGGCCGAATCCGGCAAGGATCCCTTGGGCGCGATGGGCAATGATGCGCCGCTGGCGGTTCTCTCGGCGCAGCGCAAGCCGCTGTACGCCTATTTTCATCAACTCTTTGCTCAGGTGACCAATCCACCTCTGGATTATCTGCGTGAATCGCTCGTCACATCGCTGGGTTCCCACTTGGGTCATCAATGCAATTTGCTGGAAGCATCCCCTCAGCACTGCCGGCAGCTTCATCTCGACAGCCCGATCCTCGATGACCACGCATTTGCCCGGGTCGCGGCGCTCGATCGCGACGGTTTGCGCGCAGGGACGATCGATACGACCTATGCTCCCGATAGCGACCTGGCCGATGTCCTGGAGCGTCTGCGGTGTGATGCGAACGCCGCCGTCGAGGCAGGCAACACCTTGCTGGTTCTCGATGACCGCAGCGCGGGCCCCACCCGGGTGGCGGTGCCTGCCTTGCTGGCTGTCGGAGCGGTGCATCATGGGCTGTTGCGCGTCGGCAACCGTAGTCGCGTGTCGTTGGTGGTGTGTGCGGGGGAGCCCTATGCCGTTCATCATCACTGTACCTTGGTGGGGTATGGGGCGGATGCGATTTATCCGTGGCTGGCTTATCGCAGCCTCGATCAGTTGCACGCTGAAGGGGCGCTTGGCGATGTCGAGGATGCCGCCGAGGCACGGCGTTCTTACTGCCTCGCCATCGAGGATGGCCTGCTGAAAGTCATGGCCAAACTGGGCATTTCGACGCTGGAGAGCTACAAGGGGGCGCAGACGTTCGAGTGTGTCGGTCTGGATCAGGCACTGGTCGACGAGTGTTTCGACGGGACTCCGGCCCACATTCCCGGAGTCGGGCTCGACACGATTGGTCGTGAAACCCTACAGGCCCATACCGTTGCCTACAGTGATCGTATCGCCGGCAATCTACCGCTATTGCAGGGAGGAGACTTCTATTGGCGGCGTGACGGCGAGTGGCACCAGTGGAACCCCCAGACCATCGGTTATCTGCAACAGGCTGCGCGGCACAATGACGCCGACAGCTATCGGCGTTTTGCCCGCTTGATCAATGAGCAGGATCAGCGACTGCAGACGCTGCGTGGCTTGATCGATTTCGAGGTCGATCAGGAGGCCTCGCTGCCCATCGAGCAGGTCGAATCCGTGGAGTCGATCCTGACCCGCTTCGGGACCGGTTCGATGTCTTTCGGGGCATTATCCCGTGAGGCGCATGAAGTCATGGCGATCGCCATGAATCGTATCGGTGGCAAGGCGGGGAGTGGCGAAGGGGGCGAACAGGTCGAGCGCTTTGGAACGGATGCGGAAAATTCCATGAAGCAGTGTGCGTCGGGCCGGTTCGGCGTGACAGCGCAATATCTGGCCAGTGCGCGTCAGATCGAGATCAAGATGGCCCAGGGCGCCAAGCCCGGCGAAGGGGGCGAATTGCCTGGCGGCAAGGTCGACGAAGCGATCGCTGAAGTCCGCTTTACCGTCCCGGGGGTGGGACTGATTTCGCCACCGCCGCATCACGATATCTATTCGATCGAGGACCTGGCGCAGCTGATTCATGATCTCAAATGCGCTAACCCGGAGGCCGAGATCCACGTCAAACTGGTCTCCAAGGCCAATGTCGGCACTATCGCGGCCGGGGTTGCCAAGGCGCGCGCCGATGCGGTGCTCATCTCCGGGGATGCCGGAGGCACCGGCGCCGCCAAGAAAACCTCCATCAAGCATACCGGCACCCCTTGGGAACTGGGACTGGCCGAAACCCATCAGGTGCTGATGGCCAACCAGCTACGTTCACGTATCACGGTGCGTGTGGATGGCGGCATGAAGACGGGACGCGATGTGGCGATCGCCGCCTTGCTGGGAGCCGAAGAGTTCGGTTTCGGGACGGCGCCGATGGTCGTCGTGGGCTGCTTGCTGTTGCGCAAGTGCCACTGCAATACGTGTTCGGTCGGCGTGGCGACCCAGGATCCACAGCTACGTGAACAGTTCGCGGGCGAAGCCGAGCATATCGTCAACTACCTGCGTTTCGTTGCCGATGAGTTGCGCGCGATCATGGCCATGTTGGGATTCCGCTCGGTACAGGAAATGGTGGGGCGCGTCGATCGGTTACGTGAGCGGCCGATCGATCATCCGCGTGGCCTGACGCTGGATGTTTCTGCGCTTCTGGCGCCTACCGAGTCGAACGATACGCCCTACAGATCGCGCGCGCAGAACCATCAGCTCGATGACAAGCTGGACCAGCGTCTGATCGCTCGGGCCGCATCGGCGTTCGAAAGTGGCGAGACGGTGCGTATCGAGACCCCGGTATGCAATCGCGATCGCAGTGTCGGCACCCTGCTTTCTGCGCGATGGGTCAAGCATCACTGGCGGTCCTCGTTGCCCGATGAGGGCCTGAACATCCATCTTCACGGCTCGGCTGGCCAGAGTTTCGGTGCTTTCGTTGCCAAAGGCATCGAGCTGCATCTGTGTGGTGAAGCCAATGACTATGTCGGCAAGGGACTATCGGGAGGCCGGCTCAGCATCCGTGTTCCTCCTGAGGCCCGCTATGCGGCTGCCGACAATGTCATCATCGGCAACGTCGCGTTGTTCGGCGCAACCAGTGGGGAGGCCTATGTCAATGGGCGAGCGGGCGAGCGGTTCTGCGTACGCAATTCCGGCGCGTTGGCAGTGGTCGAAGGTATCGGCGATCACGGCTGTGAATACATGACCGCGGGCGTTGCGCTGGTGCTCGGGCCATGCGGCCAGAACTTCGCCGCCGGAATGAGCGGCGGCGAAGCCTACCTGCTTGACGAAGACGGCTCGCTGGCAGACCGGGTCAACCCGGAGCGAGTCAGTCTCGAACGCGTGGAAGAAGCGCGGGATGTCGCCTTGATACGCCGTTTGCTGGAGAATCATGTCGCCTATACCGGCAGTCGACGCGCCAGCGCCTTGCTCGACGACTGGCCGACGACATTGACGCGTCTGATCAAGGTGGTGCCGGAGGCATACGCCGAGATCGTCAACCGTGAACTGTCTCAAGGGCGGGATATCCGGACGGTGCTGCCGTTCGCCGCTCGGGAGGTGGCCTGATGGACGAGAATCATCCCGACGGGTTTCTGCGCTACCCGCGCGAACCGATCGGCAAGCGTGATCCCCTGGAGCGCATCGGCGATTATCAGGAAATCTACGCACCGACCTGGCAGGAGAAGCACCTTCGCCAACAGGGGGAACGCTGTATGGATTGTGGCGTGCCCACGTGCACCGGCGGCTGTCCCATCGGCAACCTGATTCCGGAATGGAATGACCTGGTCCATCGTGGCCGGTGGCGGACGGCGCTGGATCGACTGCATGCCACCAACAACTTTCCCGAGTTCACCGGCTATACGTGTCCGGCGCCCTGCGAGCCCTCCTGTACGCTGGCTTACAACGCCGACGCCGTTGCCATCAAGAGTCTCGAACGGGCGATCGTCGACAAGGGCTGGGAAAGGGGCTGGATTCAACCCGAACCGCCGTTGCGGCGTACGGGCAAGCAGGTGGCGGTAGTGGGTAGTGGGCCCGCCGGTCTGGCCTGTGCTCAACAGCTCAATCGCGCCGGCCACGCCGTGACGGTCTACGAGCGTGACGAATCCCTCGGCGGTCTCATGACTCTGGGCATTCCTGATTTCAAGTTCGACAAGCGGCAGGTCACGCGGCGGCTCGACCAACTTCAGCGTGAAGGCATTGCCTTTCGCACCGGTATCGATATCGGCACGACGATGTCGCTATCCGACCTGCGTGAGCGCGCCGACGCCATCTGCCTGGCGATCGGCGCCCAGGCACACCGCGACATATCGGTTCCGGGGCGTGAGCTGGCAGGCATCCATTTCGGTATGACGTATCTGACCGATGAGAATCGCCATCAGGCGGGGGGCGGGGCCGTCTCGATCGATGCCGGCGGCAAACGTGTGGTGGTGCTTGGCGGCGGCGATACGGGAGCGGATTGTGTGGCGACGGCCCACCGTCAGGGCGCCGTGGATGTCGCACAGATCAGTGTCCGCGATCAGCCGCCGCTGACGCGTCCGGATGACAACCCGTGGCCCTGGCAGCCTCGCACCTTCGAACAGACGTATGCCCTGGAAGAGGGGGGTGAGGCACTCTATGCGCTGGATGTCACCGCCTTCGTCGATGAAGATGGCGATGATCACGTCGATGCGCTGATGGCCGAACGCGTCAAGTGGACGTTCGACTCGCAGGGACGGCGGATCGACAAGACCGTGCTCGAAAGCGATGTCAGAGTTGCGGCCGATCTGGTCCTGATCGCTATCGGTTTTCGCGGTGCCCAGGCCGACTCCCTCGTCGATCAGGGCATCGAGCTGACCGGCAACGGTCGGATCGCGGCCAATGAGGCCATGATGACGACGCTCGATGGCATATTCACCACCGGCGATAGTCGTCGGGGCCCTTCGCTGGTGGTCTGGGCGATCGGGGAGGGGCGTGATGCCGCACGTCATATCGATCGCTACCTGATGGGCGAATCGCGTTTGCCCCCGAGCCTGGCGACGCAGTCGCCGCCGACGGATGAGTGACGACGTCCGGTGACCGCAGGAACGAGGATTGGCATAATGGGCGTTTTTCCTTCAGGGATGACCCATGACTGCCTGGAGCAAGCTACTCCTTGCCACGACACGATTGATCGATCTGCACGACAGTGCCCATGAACCTGGGTCGCCTTTCGTGCAGGTCAGCCAGGAGCAGCGCCGTGGACTGCGTGATGGCTATTGGCTGGATCTCGGTTGCCTGCTGCTCGACTTTTTGCTGGACATGGATTTTGCCACCAACAGTGCCTTCGTGTCCCAGACGCGCTGTCTGGCCGCATTGCGGGACGCGTATCCTGACCTCGCGTCGGACGACCTGACCTTCGTCGTCAATCTGCTGGCGACACCCAGTGAGCTGCACTATCGCTCGTCGTCCGGCGCTGGCGGTGATCCGGCGCGTAACGTCAGCAGCACCAAGCGCACCGCGTTGATCGAGAAACAGGGGCAGACGGGCCAGGTGCGCCTGACACCCGGCGGGCGCCAGGCGGTGACGTTGGCCAGCCAGGTCGAAGACCTGCTGTACTCCGAATACGATGCGGCCAAGATATTGGCAGCATTGTCGCGCGGCGACTTCGCTCGCATCCCCGATATCACCAACCAGATCCTCATGGCGACCCGCGGATTGACCCAGGAATTACGGCGTGTCCGTGAAAACCCGACCCGTGAAGGCAAGCTGCAGGCCTTTCTCGACAACGAGCGCCATTATCACAATGCCTTGTCCACGATCCAGAACACCTTGCTGGGAGCCCGGTCGCAACTGACCTCGCCGGAGGTGATGAGGCGTTTCGAACAGTGGCAGGCAGAGCAGGAAGACGGTTGGGATCTGCGGATGCTCGCGAGCGCCATCGGGCGCGTCCTCACCGCGATCGAGAATCTATCCCGACGGTTATCGGAACTGCTGTCCGATATCGCCGAAGGCCGCATCCAGTCGATGGGCGTGGTCGATTTCTCCGCCTTGGCGCGCCATCTGTTGAAAGACCCACTGCAGCCGGCGATGCAGGATGCCACCGTTGCCAGAATGATGCCCTTCGAATCGGCAACGGCGATCCCGCGCGTCGAACCGCTGATGCCACTGGTCGAAACGCGACGGGCCGAAACGCGTACCACGGCACTGGTGTTCGACGAGCAGGATGACATGCCGCAGGATGACCCGATGCTGATGCGCTTCCTCGCGTCACACGGTCCGGCACTCTGTCGGCGCTTGGACGAATCGCCCCTGTCGCTGCCCGAGGCCTTGCATGAAGCCTGGCACCGCCTTGACGGCGAAGATTGCCTGTCCCAGCTGCTCAATACCTTCGTCGATACCCAATTACTCGATGACCGCTTGACGATCGGAATCGAGCGTCGTGGTTTTTCGGTCACGCTGGACGATGGCCGCCGTGTCGAAGGTGAGGTGACCCCCTCGCTGCGTTTTGCACAGGAAGATACCTTATGAACATGACCGAAATGGGCGAAGTCGTCGCCTATTTATTGCGCTATCGTACCGCCGAGCGTCAACCCAGTGGGGGCCGTAAGCGGCGCGCGGCGCGGGAAGGTCAACTGGCCGAACGAGATGTCTGTGCCTTGATCGACGATGCGCTCGATACCGAGCGGGACGCGTTGCGTGATTTCCTGGCCGGTCAGGGCTTGCGCCTGCGAATCTTCGAGCCTGGCGATTATCCAGGCATTGCTCCAGGCTCGCGTTTCTATGCGCTATTGCCGGATCCGGAACTTGAGCAGCCCCCGTTATATACCCGTGATCCGGTCTTCGATGCCCTGCGCTTGCGTCAGGAAAGCCGGGCTGAACTGGCCCAATGGTATCTACAACTCTGGCTGTTGATGCACACCTTGCTTTACACGCGTCTCAATCGCGCCTTGTCGGATGTCAGCCGCTATCAGGAGGCGGCATTCGCGACCACCGAACTCATCGATCTGATGCGAGAGCAGCTCGAGACTCTGCGCGCGATGGGAGAGACCGCCCCGGAGAGCAGTCGCGCGCTGCTCGATGAGCGTGGTGACGATATCGGCCGTCGCGTTCGCGCCTTCATCGAACTGCAGATGCGTGCCGGGCAACTCGAACCGGTGCGTGAAGGTGGCGACGAGAGTGGTGACATCTGGCAACAGACCCTGCTAGGTGCCCTGGAAGCCGAACAGGTCGGCATGCACCACTTGTCGCACCTGCAATCCCTTGTCGAGTCCCCGGCCGAGGAGACGAGCGAATGAGCGTGATCCATCGCATCGAAGTGGCGAACCTGCTCAACAAGCATGGTGATATCGCCTCGCCCTGGGATGCCAAGATGCGGCACCTGCTGCTCGATCTGCGTGGCCAGTCGAGCGCAATCAGCATGGAAAACGGCTTCGGCAAGACGACGCTGGCCGAGGCCTTGATTGGCATGTTGTCTCGCGATCGCACGTTGCTGACGCGGACACGGCGCAAATGTTCACCTTCGAACGTCGGCGGGCAGGGACGCAGTTGGACGCACCTGCGGGTCGAGTTCCGTACCGGCGGCAGTGAGGGTGGTCAGGACGACATGCTGGCCACGGCCGGCGAAGAAGTCGCCGGTGAGTCCGTCGTATTCGGCATGTACGGCTACTGCGACGGCAGCGGGTTATCCTTCTATCACTACGCCGGTCGGCTCGAACAGGTCCCGATACATCACGAGACGGCGGACGGCAAGCTGGCGTTATACGCCAACAGCGATGTCCAGGCCGCCATGCGTGCTCAAGGCGTGTCTCGTAGCGCCAATCGAGAGGAGTGGTTGGATGCCGTGGGTGCCCACGTGTCGCGTCGTGAGCTGGCACAACTGGCCTCCTTTCAGAAGGAAGGCGGCGCCGACAAGAGCCAGATATTCAATGCCATCAAACCGCGTGGCGGAGAGAAGGCCGACCAGGCGTTCTTCTTCGAAGTGCTGGCACCACAAATCCTGTCCGGCGCCACGCATGGCGAGACGGATGAAGGGGAAGACCTGATCGAAGAGGTCATTCTCAACTCCGGTACCAAGGTCACCGAACTCCGTCATCGGTTGAGTGAAGCCGAAACCGACCAGCACCGTGCCGAAGACAAGGTGGCCTATCTGGAGTCACTCAATGCGCAGGGACAGTCCCTGCTCGATGCGCGGAATGCGCTGGTGGCCATGGATGCAACCCTATCGGCCAGCGAGCGCTTGATCGGTGGCCAGGCGCTGATGGCCTTGCCGGGGATCCCCAATGGCAGCGCAACCTGGGTCGAAGGGTTTGCCTGGGGCAGCGGCGATACCGGTCGTCCGCGGGTCTCTCTATGGTTGCTGGCACGACTGACTCGTCAGGCGGAACGTCATGTTCGTCAGGCATTGTCCGAACGGGGGGCGCGGGTCGACTCTCACCGCCGCTTGATTCACCTGCCGGAGGCGAGTTGGCCTGCTGCCAAGGAAGTGGGACATGTCGCCTTCGAAGCCGCGCGTGACTGGCTCGCCGACAGCCAGGCTTTCGACGACGACGCTGCACGTTACCGGGCGCTCGCTCAATTCGATGAAGCGGCCGAGGCCTTCGAATCCCTGGACGGCAACCGTTGGCGGGAAGAGGTGATCGCCGACCGTACCTATCTCAAGGAACTCAAGACCGATGTCGAACGGCTGGATCGTGACTGGGAGCGTCTCGATCAGGAGCGCGAACAGCTCGAGTCGCGACAACGGGAATTCACCGACAATCAGAGCTTTTACACGCAGGCACTGAGCGACGGGCTCTTTAGCGAAGAGGAATTGGAGGCCCCGGATACGACGGAACAATCCGTCCAGGCTGCCGCCGACGCGGCCCGACAGTCACTGGCCGACCATATCGCCCGGGTCGGCGAGTTGCGAAAGGCGTCGCAATGGCATGCCGAATTCAAGGCGCAACACCCCGATACCACACCGGGCGACCTGTTGGCACTCAAGACTGAGCAGTTGGATACGCTGAACAGCGAGTACGAGCGCCTGGATAGTGAACGCAATGAAGCTCGTTCTGCGCATGAAGCGGCGCGCACTGAACTCGAGAGGCTACGCGGTGAGCGGCAACGTCTGGAAGGCGAGCAGACACCGTTGCAGCGAGGGCGCGAGGCATGGCAGGCATTCGTCGAGCACTGGCCGGAGGCCGAGGTCACCGGCTTCTGGACCCGGAAGAAGAATGAACTGGCGACATTGCAGCAACAATGTCAGCAATGCCGGCAGTCACTCGAGACGGCACGCAATCATCAGGCACAGCTGGCGCCTCTGGCCGAATCCGCGGCTGCGTATACCCGCTGGCATGGTGATGAAGAGCCGGTCCATCTGCGGGATCGGCTGTATCGCCAATCACGTGAGCTCGACGACGAGGCCCAACGTCTGGCTCACGAGGAAGCGCGGTTACGCGAGCTTCACGATGCCTGGCTAGCGTTTCGTGAGGTGAGCGAGCAATCGCCCCAACGCTGGCTCAAGGATGCCAAGGCACGTTACCCACGCCTGCTGCGCGAAACACAAGCACTCGATACGCGTATCGCAGAGCGTGAGAGCTACCTGGAACAATTGGCCGGCGATCCCCTGGCTTCGCAGGCCGCAGAGGTCGACGCGCAGCGCCTGCTCGACGATGCCGGCATAGCCTATGTTCCCTTGCATCGCGTCCTGACTGACTGCGAGGCGTCTCAGCAGCAGCATCGCGAATGGTTATCCCAGGCGGCCTCGCATCTGTTCGCCCCTGTCGTCGACGGTGAGAAGACGGCTCGCGACGCCGCGAATCGCTTGATCGACGAGGGGATCGGCGTGCCGGTGATCGAGGCGCATCGGCTGACAAACGCGCTGCAAGCGGGGCAGACCCCGCTGGGGGCGATCCAGGGTGTCGAAACGCTGGCGGTGAAGGCGGCACTGGACCCCTCGCACCTGGATGCGCTCCGTCAGGAGACCCAGCAGCGGCTCGACATCGATCGCGAACGTCGCGCGGCACTCGATGATGAGATCGCGCGTCTCGACCCGCATGGCGAGCGCTTTGCACTGGCTCGTCAGGCACACGCCGCTGAAGAGCAGGCGGTAGAGACGGCGCTGGAGTCGCTGACACGCGATCAGGCCGCCCTGGCGGACAAGCGGAATCAGCTGGCTCCTCGCATGAGTCAGGAAGCGCTGGCTTCGATCGATGACTATCAGCGCTATCTGCAGGAAGGCGGAGACAAGGCACTGGAAACGGCCACGCAAGCGCTCGCCGATGCGCAGGCTCGCCTGGCCGAACTGGAGCCGCAACGCGAAGCGGCTGAGCAGGATCTGGAACGGCACGGGGATACCTGGCTGTCAGCCGAACAGTTCGCCGATGCCGGTGGCGTGGAGCGTCTCGCTGAACTCGAAGCGCGTCTGGCGGGTGTCGCCGAACAGGAAGGTCTGGCCCGCGAACGTAGCGACGAGCTTGTCGAGCGCCTCGAATCACTGGACCAGCAACTGACCTCGTTGGAGGCTCGACGTCGCTCGCTGTTCGCCGATGGCGAGCGCGACTGGCTGCGGACGCTGGATGACTTCGAGCGCGAGGGCGGCGAGGCCTTCATGCAAACGGCGTCGCAGGTCGAGACTGAACTCAATCAGGCCGTGACCCTGGCCAGTCGGCGTGCCGATTTCGATTTTGCGCGGATACGCGCCTATCTCGAGGTGCGCGACGCACGCGGCGGACGACAGAAACTCGAACGTGACATTGCCCAGCTCAAGCGCGATATCAATGAGACGCGCGATGCTCGCAAAGCCCGTCTGGCGGAGCAATCCTCGGTGGAGTCAAGACTGGAGGTGAGCCGCCAAGCGATGGGATGGGTCGACCAATTGGCCGTTGCCTGGCTGGAACGGTTGCGGGAGTTGCCGGCGGGATGGCGACAACGACTGGCAGGATTCGACGATCTGAGCGAGGTCAGTGGATGGCCTGACGATCACCCTGATGTCGATGCTTTGAACGAGGCGCTGTCTCAGTGGCATCGCTTGGCCGGGCCCGGCGATGAACCGGTGCCGGCCGATGTCACGGATGACTGGTTCCAGACCCTGGAGGCCAGTCAACAGACCTTGCTGCAAGCCCTTGGCGAACTCAACTTGGGCGAGCATTCCCGCCAACGTGACCGTCAGGCCCGTGAGCTCGAGACTCGAGAACAGCAGTTGGCGCGCTCGCTGGATGACGCCAGTGGCAGCCGTTTGTTCAATGACACCGAGCGAGCTCGTCTAGCGACGTTGAATGGCGTCGATCCTGGCGCGCTCGCCGCCCTGCATTCGCTCCACGATCAACTGGTCGGCCAGCTTGGCGATCACCGTGATCGGGTCGCCAAGCTGCACGCCTCGCGTGAGCATATCGAAGGCACGTTGGTTGAACGTCTCGGTTCGATCATCACCGATGCCGCCGGCAACCTGGACATCCTCAAACGTGTGGCACGACGCAGTGGCGATGGCGGCGCCTTCTTCGACGTCAAGGCATCGCTGATCGATGATACGGCCGTGCGCGAACTCATTCAGCAGATGCTGGCCGACATCGACGAACATCAAGCGGCACAGCGGCGTCGCCAGCAACGAGGCGAAGATGCCGGCGAGTCGTCGCGCCGTGCCGGCGACAAGCAGGAAGAGCTGGCGCGCCAGATTCGCCGGCGGATCTACCGTGGCTTGTTCCGCGACGTCTCGATTCGGCTCAAGCACGATGCGATTCGTCCCCATGGACGGTTGTTTTCACTCAACGAAGACATGTCCGAAGGGCAGCGTGAAGCGGTATCGTTGATGTGGTTGGTCAAGCTGTCCGAATTCGCCATCGAACGCGGACTGCACGATGTTCCGGGGGCGCGCAAGCGCCGTGGCCAGGGAGGACGTGAGAGCGTGATCCTGCTGGATGGCCTGTTCTCCAAGCTCTCCCATCGTCGTTTGATACAGGATTCCCTGGAGTCTCTGCGCAACACCCGTGGACGTTTCCAGATGATCGGCCTGATTCACAATCCCAATTACGAGAACGATCCCGGCATCTTTCCCACCTACCTGGTGGGCAGCGTCATTGGCGGGCAACACGGCCAGGGAGGGCATGTCGTGGTACGTGAAGGTCAGGTCGTCGAGCCCACGAGTGTGGGACGTGACGACGGGGATGCCAGTATCTTCGGCATTCATGTCACGGAACCCGCCGTCGAGTGAAGTCGGAAACCCGCAAAAATTGTTAGCATGCTAACATTATGCTAATCTCTCGTTTCCCGCCCCGTGGGTCGTTCGTGAATCCGATCCGCGGGGCGCTTCTGTCTGGCTGTAACCATTACCAAGCAAGTGAGACGAGATGACTCCAGAACAACGTTTTGCCCGCTGGGTTCGCGTGGCAATCGCGGCATTCATCGTGCTGTTCGTCTATTTCGTGATTGCCGACACCTACATGCCCATGACACCGCAAGCCCGTGCCATGCGCCCGGTCACGACGGTCGCTCCGGAAGTCGATGGCCGTGTCGTGTCCGTCGACGCGTCCAACAATAGTCGTGTTCACGAGGGCGACGTCCTGTTTACCCTCGACGCTGAACCCTATCGGCTGGCGCTTCAACAAGCGCGGCTGGCGCGGGAAGAAGCCCGCCGTGACAACGCCCGCCTCAAGGCTGAGCTGGCCGCGGCGCGGGCCGAACTCGTGGCGGCCCAGACCTCGGCTGACGAACTGGAACGGGAACAACGTCGTTACGCAACATTGGCCAAGCGCCAGGAAGTATCGCAACAGGCGTATGAGCAGCGCCTGGCGGATTATCGCAGCGCTCAAGCCTCCGTCGATGCTGCCCGGGCGAATGTCGAGTCACTGGAAGTCGAGCTGGGAGACGACGGGGAAGCCAATTTGCGGTTACGACAAGCCGAGAATGCCGTCGCCCAAGCCGAACTCGATCTCGAGCGTACGCGAGTCCGTGCGGACCACGCTGGTGTCGTCACCAACCTCCAGTTGCAGTCGGGGAGCGTCCTGTCGGCGGGCACGGCGGTATTGGCCCTGGTCGATGATGAACTCGATATCGTGGCGGATTTTCGCGAAAAGGCGCTTCGGCATGTATCGCCGGGAGATCCGGTGCGTGTCGTTTTCGATGCATGGCCCGGTCAGGTTTTCGAAGCCAGAGTCAGTTCGCGGGATGCCGGGATTCAGGATGGACAGCTGTCGGCCGACGGCCGCCTCGTCGATATTGCCGCGACCGACCGTTGGGTACGTGATGCACAGCGTTTGCGGCTGCATGTGACGCTGGATCGGCCCCTGGATACGCTGCCGGCCAGTGGTGCGCGAGCGACAGTACAGTTGCTACCGGACAATCACTGGCTGGCGAAACCGTTCGCCTGGCTGCAAATCCATGGGATTAGCTGGATTCATTATGTCTACTGAGCGCCACGTGCTGGATGCCAATGGATTGCGGCAGTGTCTGCGCGTGGCGGGCGGCGGGTCACTGGGGTTCGTGATCAGCCATCTGATGGGCTGGAATTACGGTGTCTTCTTTACCGTCTTTCCGATGTTTCTATTGGGATTGATCCCGGTGCTCAATGCCCTGGTGATCCGTCAGTTCATCGTCAACGTCTGTGTCAATGTGCTGGAAGTCAGCCTGGTCGTAGGACTGACCCAGCACATGCCCGTCATCATGACCGGGCTGGTGTTTGCACTTTTCTATGCCCGTTTCCGATTGATGGCTCGGGGAAGGCTGTTTCTGTTTGGCGCCAACGGCGTACTCACCTTGAGCATCCTGTTGCACTTCGCCAGTTATCCCGATCTGGACCTGGCGGATTTGTTGGCGAGCAATATCGTCGCCAGTGTTCTGGCCGTGGCGATAGCCATGCTCATGCATGCGGTGTTTCCGGATATCGAAGCACGACGAATGCCGCAGAGTCCGGAAAAAGCGCCGTCCCGCGTGCGCCATGAAACCCTGATCGGGGCTGTGACAGCGACGCTGTCGTTCGTCGTGTTTCAAGTGTTCGATCTGCGTGATTCGCTGTCGGCGCAGATGGCGACGATCCTGATTCTCTTCGCGTTGAGCTATCCCGGGGCCAGAGTCTCCGCGGTCAAGCGAGCGGTAGGTACCTTGCTGGGCTGCAATCTCGCGTTATTGTTGCAACTGGTCTTGTACAGTCAGAGTGGTCATCTGGTGCTGGTCACACTTTGCTACTGGCTGGGGTTGATGATGTTCGCGCGTTTGCATGTGCTGGAAGGTGGGGGCTCGGGGGTCGGTTTCGGCGGTCTGACGACGCTGGGGATCCTGTTTGGCCAGTATCTCGGGCCACAGCAGGATCTCGTCTACAGCGCCCTGTATCGGTTTTCGTCAATGAGCGTCGCGCTGGTGGCCACGCTGGTCGTGATGGCCTTACTGCATCGGTTACTGGATGGCTGGGAACCGACACGCTATGCGGGATAGCGAAAACGCGCATACACGGTGGGGAACACGGTTAACCGGCGGTATCCGACAGGCACCCGATGACCCGATTGCGACCCTGCTCCTTGGCGGCGTACAGACTGCAGTCGGCACGATCGATGAGCCGCTCGCGGGATTCGCCGACCCGGTGTTCGGCAATACCGATACTGGCGGTGACATGCCCTCGACTGATACCGAAGTCATGATTGGCGATGCGTTGGCGCAACCGTTCCGCCAGGGCTCTGCAGCGGGTCTGAGGGGTCAACGGCAAAAGAATGGCAAACTCCTCGCCACCAAGCCGGGCCAGGGTATCCTCTTCGCGAACCAGTTCACTGCATAAGCTGCCGAACTCGGACAATACCTGATCGCCCTGCAGATGGCCCCATGTATCGTTGACGAGCTTGAAATGGTCCAGGTCGAGCAACATCAGCGACAACGGCGTGCCATATCGGTTGCTCTTGGATATTTCCTCATCCAGCCGCTTCATCAACTTGCGGCGATTGGCCAGATTGGTCAGGGCATCGGTATCCGACAATTTGCGCAGGTGGGCTTCGTGCGCTACCTGCTCACTGATGTCCAGCATCAGGCCGTGCCACAATGTGCCGTTATCGTGATGCTCAGGCTGAGCTCGAGCGGCGATCCAGCGTACCTGGCCGTCGATCTGGCGCAAGCGGAATTGGGTCGCCAATGGTGTCTGCTGCTGGGCCGACCGCTCGATAGCGGTCATCAACTGCGGAAAGTCTTCAGGGTCGATACGTTCGAATGCATAGCTGGCATCATCCGCCAGCAGGCGTTTGTCCTCATGACGGATCAAGGTACCGCTGCCGGCCAGGTAGGGAAATGACATTTCCCCCTGTGCACTGCGAAAGAACTGAAAGATCATGCCGGGAATGCGTTCGGTCATGACCTTCAGTTGCTCGAGACTGTCCCGGCCATCGACCGGCATCGTGTTATCGGCAGGCATAGGCTTGGTTCCCTGCGGCATCCTGCAGCATTGGGTGTTATTGTGCCGTACCTGAACCTCGCGCGGATCGGTTGTCGTTTGTCATGGTTTCGAGGCGCAGATGGCTTTAGATCAGCGCGTTAATATACGCCCACGTTCTGGTTGGTGTTATTACACGCAGGATGTAAGAGATATCTTACACAACATGCCCGGCAACCTTGCCGTGTCCGTTCAGCGTGGTGCGTCGTAACGGCCTGGTCTCCACTTGGAGTACACGACCTGCCAGAGTTGCAGGTTACGCGCCCGAAAGGCACCGGCACACACCGACAGGTAATAGCGGAACATTCGACGTGTGCGTTCATTGTATCGGTCGGCGATCTCGGGCCAGTAAGTATCGAAGTTTTCCAGCCAAGCCATCAGGGTACGGTCATAGTCGGGACCGAAATTCTGCCAGTCTTCCATCAACAGACGTCCTTCGGTGGTCTTGGCGATATGCTCTATCGACGGCAGGATCCCATTGGGAAAGATATACTTGTTGATCCAGGGGTCGGCACTGATCTCGGACGTGTTCGAACCAATGGTATGCAGCAGGAAGAGTCCATCGGGATCGAGCAGCCGTTCGACGGTATCGAAATAGGTCCGGTAGTTGCGGTGACCGACATGCTCGAACATGCCGATCGAGACGATGCGGTCGTAGCTTCCTTGCAAGTCGCGATAATCCATTAGCCGGATGTCGACAGGCAATCCCTGGCATTTTTCCTCGCCGAATGCGGCCTGCTCCCTGGAAATGGTGATACCGGTGACCTCGACACCATAGTTGCGCGCTGCATGTTCGGCAAAACTGCCCCAGCCGCAGCCGATGTCGAGAACGCGCATGCCGGGTTGCAGATCCAGTTTGCGAGCCGCCAGATCGAGTTTGGCGACCTGGGCTTCGTGCAGCGTATCGGCAGTGTGCCAGTAGCCACATGAATAGCACATGGTGGGGTCGAGCATGCGTTCGAACAGGTCGTTGCCCAGATCGTAGTGAGCTTCTCCGACCATATAGGCCCGCGCCTTGCTTTGAAGGTTGAAAAAGCCGGTCTGGAGACGATACAGCAGTCGTTTCGACGGAGTGCGGGCCCGCTCACCAAGCCCGTGTCTCAGCAAGCGGTGAGCGAATTCGTCGATGCTGTCGCACTCCCACCAGCCGTCCATATAGGATTCACCCAAGCCCAGCGTACCCTGATGGAGAACGCGCGAAAAAAAGTCGGGATGAGTGACACGTATGTCCCATGGGCGGTCACCGTTCAATTCGATGCCCGAGCCATCGATGAGTTGTTCAACCACACGCCTGGCCCGAGTGTCCGGAAGCGCGACGGGGCCGATGCGAGGATCACTGGTCATGAGGCCTCCTGTTCCTACAGCGATCACACCTATGCTGAATAGTGAGAATAGCGCATCATGTCTATGTTATATATCTGTCAATGCATCTTAGGATACCGCTTAAGGAGTCGGTTATGCACGTCATCGTCGATTTTTGCATCGTGCCTCTGGGGGTCGGTGTGTCGGTATCGGCTTATGTATCGGCGTGTCAGCGGGTCATTCGCGATGCCGGACTCGACCATCACATGCATGCTTACGGCACCAATATCGAAGGGCCATGGGACGACGTGATGGCGGCGGTCAAGCGCTGCCATGAGGAAGTCCACGCGATGGGAGCGCCGCGTATCACGACGACCCTGAAGCTGGGGACGCGTACCGATCGTGATCAGTCCATGCAGGACAAGATCGATAGCGTCAATGCCTAGCTGGGTGGCAGAGCATGGATCAGAGTGGTGTTTCCATTGGCGTGAGCCACTGCTGACTGGTCGCGAGCAAGTGATCGGTCAATGCATCGAGAGTTTCGCCACCGTGGCGCCAATGGTGCCAATACAGAGGCACATCGATGTAACGCGTCGTATCGAGATCCACCAGTCTGCCCTCGGCCAGCTCGCGCTGAACCTGATGTTCCGGAAACAGGCCGTAGCCCATATTGGCCAGTGCCAGCCTCACGAAACCGTGTGAGGAAGGGCACAGGTGATGGGGAAACGGGTCACGGACACCGTGCAACTCCAGATAGCGATGCTGCAGCCGGTCATCCGGACCATAGACGATGGCAGGCGCTTCACGCAGCGCCTGTTGAGTAATGCCGTGCGGAAAATACTTGGCCATGTAGGCAGGGCTTGCCAGGGCGCGATAGCGCATTCCGCCCAGCAGGTGCGAACGTGCTCCCTGAACCGGGCGTTGCATGGCGCAGACGCACCCCGCCACTTCACCATCGCGCATGCGTTTCAAGGCGACATCCTGATCCTCGATGACCATGTCGAGTAGCACATCATGACATTGGCAGAAGTCGCCGACGGCGTCAGACCACCAGGTGGTCAGGCTGTCTGCATTGATAGCCAGCCGCAAGCGCTGTTCACGTTCACCCAGCGCCGGTACACGTTTCAGCAGGTCATGTTCTAGCAGGCGGACTTGCAGCACATGATTGAGCAGGCGTCGACCGATAGCGGTCGGCGTCAGTGTCGGGCTGCGCACGAGGACGGGTTGACCGAGCCGCGCCTCCAGCAACTTGATACGTTGTGAAATGGCGGATTGCGTCAGCCCCAGATGCCGAGCGGCTCGCTCGAATCCCGACTGATCGATGACGGCGGCAAGCGCTTCGAGTAATTTGTAGTCGAGCATTAGGTTCGTTAATAACGGATTCTCTAAATTAATTTCATTTATTTCAGTTCTCAGCCTAGCCTGATCCAGCCGGAGAAAAAAGACCTGGCTGTCCGATGCCGGACGCTTGGTAGCGGCAATGATACGGAATGGATCGGAGGTGAGATGCTGACGTCGACGGTGCATGGATTGTTGGTGGGCGGTGGTTTGATCGTGGCGATCGGTGCCCAGAATGCGTTTGTGTTGAGTCAGGGGCTGAGACGCGAACACGCATGGTGGGTAGCGGGCATATGCGCCTTGTGCGATTGGCTGCTGGTCGGTCTGGGCGTGCTCGGCATGGGCGCGTTGATCGCTGAACAGGCATGGATGATGGCGTTGGCGCGTTGGGGAGGCGCCGTTTTCCTGGCGTGGCAGGCCACGTTGGCCATGCGCCGCGCCATGGCTCGTCATGTGCTGGAAACCGGCTCGAGCGTATCGGGGGCGCGCCGTCATGTATTGCTCGCCACCCTGGCCGTCACACTGCTGAATCCGCAGGTGTACCTCGACACCTTGATCATGCTGGGAGCGATCGGTGCCGTTCAGGCGAGTCCCGCGGGCTTTTTCGTCGGCGCCGCCTTGGCCTCTTTCGCCTGGTTCTTCGGGCTGGTGGCCGCTGCGGGTTGGCTGGCACCGCGCTTGACGAGCCCGCTGGCCTGGCGGGTCATCGATGCCGTCATCGGGCTGATGTTGGGCATCGTTGCCTGGCGCCTGGCGATGGGCGCGCTGCTGCCGTGATCCAGGCGATCCTGCAAGACGAACAGTCGACGACATCACTGTCTGCGGGTAGTATCCAGCCCTCAATGATGTGTCACGATGGTGCGATATGACGACGAGACAGCGTCCCAGAACGCTATGGCTTGGCCGGTGGGGCTTCGTGCTGGCTGCTACCGGCTCAGCCGTGGGGTTGGGGAATATCTGGAAGTTTCCCTACATGACCGGAGAGTATGGGGGTGGCGCCTTTGTACTGGTGTATCTGGCCTGCATTCTGGCCGTCGGCATACCGGTGATGATGGCCGAGATTGCCTTCGGCCGCCGCGGGCGAGGCAGTCCGATCGATGCGATACGTCGGGTCGTTCGCGAGTCGGGGAGCGGGGCCTGGTGGTCGCTGTTCGGCTGGATGGCGATGCTCTGCGGTTTCCTGATCCTGTCATTCTACGTGGTCGTGGCCGGCTGGTCGTTTTCCTATCTGTGGAAGACACTGACCGGAGGGCTGAATGGGACCAGTGTCGACGACATGGCGATGATCTTTGCAGCCAACAATGCCAACCCCTGGCATCTCGGCTTCTGGAGTACACTGGTGACGCTGCTGACCATGGTCATCGTCGGCAAGGGCGTTCGTGAGGGCATAGAGCGTAGTGTCAGTTGGATGATGCCGGGGCTGGTGATCATGTTGGCACTCATGATCGTCTATGCGGCCTTTTCCGGCGGATTCAGCGACGGTGTGGCGTTCCTGTTTTCCTTCGAAGTCGGCAAGCTGTCCAGTGAAGGGCTGCTGGCGGCTCTGGGGCACGCCTTCTTTACGTTGTCTCTGGCGTCGGGAGCGATACTGACTTACGGTGCCTACCTGCCCGATCAGCGCTCCATCGCCCGGACCACCGTGAGCGTAGCGATTGCCGACACGATCGTTGCCCTGATGGCGGGCCTGGCCATTTTCCCCGTCATCTTTGCCAACGGCATGGATCCGGCCAGTGGCCCAGGCCTTCTGTTCATGAGTCTGCCATTGGCGTTCCAGGCCATGCCGTTGGGCACGCTATTCGGTGTGATCTTCTTCACCATGTTGTCGATGGCGGCCCTGACGTCGGCGATTTCGATGATCGAAGCGACGGTGGCCTGGCTCAATGAAAGCCGGGGCATTTCGCGGGCCAAGGCGTCATGGGGTGCTGGTAGCCTGCTATGGGTGATCAGTACGCTGGCTATGATGTCGTTCAATGTCGGTTCAGAATGGACGTTGGCTGGCAAACATGTCTTCGACTGGCTGGACTTCTTGACGTCGCGCTTCATGATGCCTCTGGGCGGTCTGGGGATGGCATTGATGGCCGGCTTTCTGCTGCGTCATGAAATCTTCCGTTCCGAGCTGAATCTGACGCCGGTACAACACGCCCTGTGGCTTTTCATGGTGCGTTATGTCAGCCCACTGGGTATCGTGCTGGTTTTCATCGACTCATTGGGCATCGTCACGCTCGACCTGGCGGCTCAATGGCCCTGGCTACTGGCGATTCTGGTAGCCATTACCGCGGTTGGCGAAATGGCGAGCCCGCGGCTCAAACGGCAGCTGAGCGAATGACTTCCTTCGCCTCGCTGCCGCAGGGCGCGTGCGGCAGCGAGGCGGTCGTTATAAGGATGCAAGCATGCGTTACTGGCCAGCGGTCGATAAAAACCTTAATCTTTGGCTATATAAGGTCGCTGTTTTCTATTCAAATGCTATAAGAGAGTTTGCCCGAGATGACGCTCGACGACACCCAACGCATGAATCGGCTACGTGATTTCCCGCGCGGGCAGGTGTCTCTGGTCGGCGCCGGTCCCGGGGATCCGGAATTGTTGACACTGAAAGCCCTCAAGCGTCTCGAAGTCGCCGATGTGATACTGCATGATCGCCTGGTGAGCGCGGAGATTCTGGCGCTGGCGAATCCCGGCGCCGAGCGTCTGTATGTCGGCAAGGCACGTTCGCAGCATAGCCTGCCTCAGGATGGCATCAATCAGGCCCTGGTGGACTGGGCGTTGCAGGGCAAACGCGTGGTACGGCTCAAGGGGGGCGACCCTTTCATCTTCGGCCGCGGCGGAGAAGAGCTGGAGGCCCTGGTCAAGGCGGAAGTGGCGTTCGAGGTCGTTCCGGGTATCACTGCAGCGTCGGGGTGCAGCGCCTATGCCGGCATTCCTCTGACTCATCGTGACCATGCCCAGTCTGTCCGCTTCGTGACCGGCCATCTCAAGAATGGAAGCTGTGATCTCGATTGGCCATTGCTGGCCACCCCCGGACAGACTCTGGTGTTCTACATGGGGTTGGGAACGCTGGATATCATACGCGAACGACTGGTGGCCCACGGCCTGGATGCCGATACCCCAGTGGCGTTGGTGGAACAGGGCACGACAGCCAGGCAACGTGTGTATCGCGGTACGCTGGCAACGCTGCCGGAGTCGCTCGACCGTGACCGTGTCGCGCCACCGACGTTGATCATCGTGGGCGGTGTCGTGGCCTTGCATGACTCGTTGGCCTGGTATGACGGTACGCAATCGACCAGCCAGGGCTGGCAGGACGGCAAGCATCCCACCCCGCAACGTCGTTCGGATAGCGCGTGATTCGGGTCATGGCGATGTGTCCTGCAGGCGCCGGTATTCGCGCTGCCATCGGCTGAGCAAGGCGTCCCGCTTGAGGTCATCCAACGTGGCCAGCAAGCCCGGGCCAAGCCGAATCGGCCTCAACGCATCGCCTAGCCGGCGACGCAATTCCCTGGCGGTGCCTTCCCCATCCAACCCTGGATGCACGGCCCCCAACGAGGTGCGTTCCGCCAACACGCGTTGCCCGGTTTCGCTCAGCAGGTAGTTGAGGAACAACTCACCGGTCTGCGGGTTGGGGGCATTGCGAGAGACGAAGACCGGCCGCTGTACGATCAGCGCATAGTCGTCGGGGATCACGACGTTCAGTTGGGGATGGTCACGCACGAAGTCGCGGGCATAGCTGCCCAGCAGGTTGTAACCAATCAGATAATCGCCGTCGGCCAACCCGTTCAGCATCTCACCGGTGGTACCGACCAGGTCGGTATTCACGCTACCCATGGCCGATACCAATTCCCAGTAGCGCGGTGACAATTGCGCTTCCTGAATGGCATACGTATAGCCGGCACCGCTGCGTTCGGGATCATAGGTCACGACACGACCCTGCAACGCCTCGCGCTGATTCTCGAGCAGCGTCAATAAATCGTCATGGCTGCTGATCGGCTCGAAGCGTTCCGTCAGCGCGTCGTGATAGACCATCACGATCGGCTCGAAGGTGACCGCAAAGAGTTCATTGCGCCAGCGGGCCCACTCCGGCCAGGCCTCGGCTTCCGGGGTGTTCAATGCCCGGCCATAGCCATCGTTCGCTAGACGGTATTGCCAGGGCATGGCCGAAGAAATCACGACATCGGCGTTGGCGCCCTCATGATCCAGGAAGCGTTGGTGAAGCGCCAGCGTGGTGAAGTTGCGGTAGTGTAGATCGATGTCGGGATAGTGCTGATGGAAGGCTTTCAGCACGGGCTGGAACTGTGGGATGTCCAAGGCCCCTTCAATGATCAGTTCCCGTGGCTCGGTCCCGGCCTGGTCAGGCATGTTAGCGGGGAAATGCACGGTATCGTCGGCGGCAAGCGGCGGGCTGACGAGTGACAGCCCGGCCATGATCAGAGACGCTGCATTCGCTCTCTTCATGCTCTCTCCCGCGTGGCGTTTGGTTGGACAAAGCGCAAGGTGACGCATAGACCGCTGCCGTTCGCCGGATCGCTCAGCAATAGACTGGCGCCGTGGGTACGAGCGATTCCATCGACGATGGCGAGCCCCAGGCCCGACCCGTCTCCGCCGTCCTGCCCGCGGTGGAAGGGGCGCAACATCAACAAACGCTGCTCGGCGGGAATGCCGGGGCCATTGTCTTCTACGACCAGTTCTGGGGGTGCCGCATTGACCCTGACCGTGATATGCGTCGCACCGTAACGCCGTGCATTATCGATGAGATTGCTCAGCGCCTCCTCCAGTTGCCAGCCGATACCCTGGATCATGACGGTGCCATCGGCTGCGTCGACACCGATATCGATCCCGTCCCGGTAGCAGGCGTTAAAGGCATCCCTGACGGCCTGCCGGGCAATCTCATTGATATCCAGGGGGGTTAGCTCGGGCGTCGCCTCCGGGTTATTGAGGCGCGTCAGCGACAAGAGTTGCACGGCCAGGCGAGCGGTACTGGCACTGGTGGTCTGCATTGCCTGCAAGGCATCCCGCCATGCCTGAGGGTCATCCTGTCGCAACGCCAGCTCGGCACGCGCCGACAACCCGGCAAGCGGTGTGCGAAGCTGGTGAGAGGCATCACCGATGAAGCGCTCCTGATTGGCCCGCACGCGGCGCATCCTGGCGAGCAGTTCATTGAGCGTTTCACGCAGTTCGGCAAGTTCGCGCGGTAGTGGTAAATCCAACGGTGCCAACGTGCGCGGGTCGCGTTGGCGAATCGCGCGTCGCAGGCGAGTCAACGGGCGTAGTGCGGAGCGTACGGCGAGCAACAGGACAGTGATGGCCAGGATGGCCATGGCGCCGATATACGCCAGATTGCCCAGGAAAAGCCGCCATGTGAGTCCTTCCCGGCCTTCACGAGTATGCGCGACACGCACTTCGAAGCGTTCTCTCAGACTCCAGTCTTCGAGCCGGGTCCGGCGCACTCCCTGGCGCAGTGACAAGCCCCGCCACTCGATGTCGTCGTAGTATAGGGTGTCATCCTGCGAATCGTTGCTGCGGGGGTCGCCAGGCAGGGCGGCATTACCGGTAATGAAATCGCCATCGCCGTCGTAGAGCGCATAGAAGACACGCTCCTCGGCATCGGTCGCCAGCATCTCCAGAGCCGCGGGAGGGAGATCCAGCCAAAGACGGTCATCCTGCCACTGCACCTGTTCAGCGATGGCGTGTGACGACGCCTCCAGGAGCCTGTCGAACGCCCGGTCGGCGGTCCGGCGTGCATCGAGATAGGCCTGCACCAGCATGAGTGCGCCCAATGCCAGCAGTGGCAGCAGCAACCATAACAGCAAGCGACGAAAGAGACTGTCCGTTGCCTTCACGACGACTCCAGCAGATAGCCGAGGCCGCGCACGGTGCGAAGTTCCAGCGGGCTTCCGCGCAAGCGTCGTCGGAGCCGATGTATGTAGACTTCGATAGCGTTGTCGCCCATGGCATCGTCGCCAAAGGCTTCCTTGACCAGTTGAGTCTTGTCGACCGGCTGGCCGGCATGGGACATCAGGCAGGTCAGCAGTCGTTGTTCGCGCGGCGGTAAAGCGAGAGAGCGGCCGTCGAGCGTGAAGCGTTGCGATATGGGATCGAATGACAGTGAGCCCACCTGCAGCACCCCGCCGCGTGAATGACGCCGTAGTAAAGCGCGTACTCTGGCTTCGAGCTCATCGAGTGCAAAGGGCTTGGCAAGATAATCGTCGGCGCCCAGGTCGAGGCCGCGAACGCGATCTTCGACGGCACCACGTGCCGTCAGTATGAGCACGGGTGTTTCACTATCATGTTTGCGCAGGGCGGCGAGTCCCTCGAGTCCTCCCGCGCCGGGAAGGTTGAGATCGAGCAGAATCAAGTCATAGCCGTGATCGGGGGATGACAGAAGCCCCAGGGCACGGTCGCCATCGTCGACCGTGTCCACATCCTGTCCTTCGAGGCGCAGCGCATCACCCAGGGTATCGGCAAGCAAGGCGTCGTCTTCCACCAGTAGCAGTTTCATGGCGCTCTCCCTATCTCAGGCGCCTGTCGGATGGCGACCCAGCTCGATGATGGCGTCGTCAAGCTGGCGTGCGGCCTGGTCAGGTACCAATCTCCCCTTGGGGCCGGACAAGGCCAGCCACCAGTCGGCCTCGTCGGTGATCTGACGAAGCGTCTTGCCGACCATGATGCCACCATCGAAGGTCAGCATGGGCGAAGCATGCTCGATTGCCCAGCATTGACCGGGCCGCAGTTCGTGCCGCAGCGCCACATCGGGGATCGCCACCAGGAGGCATTCGGCCATGTCGCCGTTGACCTCGATCAATGAGGCCGTTTCGCCGCTGTCCGTTACCAGCCTATCCAGGAGGGGGCGTATCCAGGCCTCCAGCCGACGACTGGGCGAATGGCGCCGGGACAACCGCATGGGGGCATGGCCGATACGGTAATGCCCATCGCGTCCTCGCTGCACATAACCGAAACGCTCCAATGAGCCGAGCAGACGCAGCAGGGTGCTCTTGTAGTACCCCGTAGCACCGGCCAGGTCGTTGAGCGAGAAACTCTCCTGAGGCGAATCGAATGCCTCGAGTATCGTCAAAGCCCGTTCGACGGCTTCCACACGATCTTGTGCCATGTCGTCATCGTTCCTCAAGTTCAGTTGGCTGCCCAGCGCAGACGAATTCAACTTTAGTTGTAAGTCGCGCATTACACATTGACGCCGAAGGGCAAGATGCCTAGCTTTCCATCCTAAGGAATGCAATTCTGCCTTACAGAATTGTAAGGTTCAACAACGCATTCCTGCAAGCTCTGACTTGCTATTTGTCAGTTTCCGATACGTTCATTCAATTGAAGGGGACAACAACAATGTTGACGAAAACGCCGCTCAAACTGGTTGCTATCGCCACGTTGACCGCCAGCTCCGGCCTGGCCATGGCCTATGAACCCGAAGGCAAGGTCGAGTGCCTGGCGCCTGCCGATCCCGGTGGTGGCTGGGACTTCACCTGCCGCAGTGTCGGCAAGGTGATGGAAGAGTTGGATCTCGTGCCGCGTAGCGTGCAGACCGTCAATATGGCGGGTGCCGGCGGCGGTGTGGCTTATGCTCATACCGT
This sequence comes from Aidingimonas lacisalsi, assembly GCF_008079445.1. Classification (GTDB taxonomy): domain Bacteria; phylum Pseudomonadota; class Gammaproteobacteria; order Pseudomonadales; family Halomonadaceae; genus Aidingimonas; species Aidingimonas lacisalsi. The sequence goes on from NZ_VRYH01000008.1 coordinate 99,176, forward strand.
CAGCAAGCGTGAAGGCGACGATCAACTGCTGGTGGCCGCATCGACGGCGACCACGACGCGTCTGGCGCAAGGCCAATTCCAGGGCATGGATGCCGAGATGGTGAACTGGATCGGCGCGCTGGGTGCCGACTACGGCATCATTGCGGTATCCGATGACTCGGAGTACGAGGATCTCCCCGCTCTGATGGATGCGTTGAAGGAAGACCCGCGTAGCGTCAAGTTTGCCGGCGGTAGCGCCAAGGGTGGCTGGGACCATCTGAAAGTGTTGATCGCAGCGCAGGCCGCCGATGTCGAGAATCTGCCACGCATTGCGTATCTCTCGTACAACAATGGCGGGGAAGCGATGACGCAAGTCGTGGGCGGTCATGTCGATGCCTTCACCGGCGATATTTCCGAAGCCCAGGGCTTCATGGACTCCGGTGACCTGCGTGTCCTGGCCGTATTGTCCGAAGAGCGCCTGCCGGGCGAGTTCTCGGATATTCCCACGGCACGTGAGCAGGGCATCGACGCGTTGGGACCGAACTGGCGTGGCTTCTACATGCCGGCGGGGATTTCCGACGAGGCCGAAGCGTACTGGACCGAGGCCGTCAACACGGTCTACGACAGTGAAGAGTGGCAAGAAGTCATGACGCAGAATGGCCTGATGCCGTTCCAGATGAGCGGGAGTGAATTCGACGAGTTCGTCAAGAACCAGATCGATGACATCGAAGCGCTGTCCAAAGATATCGGATTGATCGAGTAATGACCTTTAACGACCGCATCTTTGGGGTCCTGATGATCGTCCTGGCCGTCGCGTACGGCTGGGGCGCCACTCAGTTTCCCGAATCGTTCGGGGGAAGCGAAGCCGTCGGGCCTTCGACGTTCCCTTTCTTGCTGGCTGCCGTGCTGGTGTTGTCCAGCCTCTACATGATCGTTCGTCCCGACCCGGACAATGCCTGGCCCTGGAGCCGGACGGGCATCGAATTGATCGTTGCCGTGGTGGTACTGGTGCTCTACGCCATGCTGCTCCAGCCACTGGGCTTCATCATCAGCACCTCTCTGGCCGTAGGTATCCTCTGCTGGCGGATGGGCGCCGTGCCGATCAAGGCCGTCGTCACCGGTGTCTCGGCCGCCGTCGTGGTATTCCTGCTGTTCAATTTCGCCCTTGACCTGTCATTGCCGATGGGGCTGCTCGAGTTTCTGGAGGTCGGCTGATGGAAACGCTGGGTTATCTGATCGACGGGTTCGGGGTCGCACTGGCGCCTCATAACCTGATGTTCGGTCTGCTGGGGGCCTTCCTGGGCACTCTGATCGGCGCCTTGCCGGGGCTTGGTCCGGCCAATGGCGTGGCGATCCTGATCCCCTTGGCATTCACGCTGGGGCTGCAGCCGGATACGGCCATGATCATGCTGACGGCCGTTTATGCCGGGGCCATGTACGGTGGCCGGATTTCCTCGATTCTGCTTAACATTCCCGGCGATGAGCCGGCGATGATGACCTGTCTGGACGGCTATCCCATGGCCAAGAAGGGCAAGGCGGCCGAAGCCCTGGCGATTTCCGCGGTGGCGTCCTTCATCGGCAGTCTGGTCGCCACCATCGGGTTGATCCTGCTGGCACCGTTGCTGGCGGATTTCGCCCTGACGTTCGGGCCGGCCGAGTACTTCGCCCTGTTCCTGCTGGCGTTTGCCACGCTGGGAGGCATCACCGGCAAGAATCCCATGAAGACGGTGGTCGCGGCGGCGATCGGGCTGATGATTGCGACGGTCGGTATCGACTCGACCGGAGTTCAGCGTTACACCTTCGGGGTGCTGGAACTCTATGAAGGGGTGGATTTCATCATCGCGATCGTGGGTCTCTTCGCGATTTCGGAACTGCTGTTCTTCATCGAGAATCGCGCCGGTGGTGGCGGTGAAAAGATGGCCGTCAACAAGCTCACGATCTCCTGGAAGGACATCCGCGAGATCCTGCCATCGAGTTTTCGTGGGGGAGTTCTCGGGTTCGTCGCCGGGGTCTTGCCGGGTGCCGGCGCGTCGCTGGGCAGTTTCATCGGTTATACGCTCGAAAAGCGGGTGGTCGGCAAGAAGGGTTATTTCGGCCAGGGGGATCCGCGCGGTGTGGCCGGCCCTGAGGCGGGCAACAACGGCGCTTCCAGCGGGGCGCTGGTCCCCATGCTGACGCTGGGTGTGCCGGGTAGCGGCACCACCGCGGTGCTGCTGGCGCTGCTGATTTCGCTGAACATCACCCCCGGGCCGCTGATGTTCACCCAGAACGCCGATATCGTATGGGGCGTGATCGCGGCGCTGTTGATCGGCAACTTCCTGCTGCTGGTGTTGAACATTCCGCTCGTGGGCATCTTCGTCAAGCTGCTGTCGGTACCGCCGATGTACTTGCTGCCGATCGTGACGATGATCGCGTTCGTGGGGATCTACTCGATCAGCAACACGACCTTCGACCTGTACTTCATGGTCGCCTTCGGGGTTGCCGGTTATGTGCTGCGCAAACTCGAGATTCCTCTGGTCCCGATCATTCTCGGTCTGCTGCTGGGGCCGGAGATGGAGAAGAACCTGCGCCATGCGCTGGATATCTCCGATGGTGACTGGAGCATTCTGTGGAACAGCGGCCTGGCAATCGGCTTGTGGGTGTTTGCCGGTATCGGCCTGATCCTGCCTTACATCGTCGGCCCGATACTGCGTCGTCGGATGCAATCGCAACTCGCCCAGTCGGGTGACACGTCGAACGACTGACGAGGCCCGGGCTCGTCACGAGCTTCCCATTCAGTCCCTATTGTCAAGGCGTCATCAGTGATGGCGCCTTGACTTTTTGGTGTGCCGGGCAAGCACACAATGCCTTGCTTGGCGTTGCGGCTGAAAGGGGATCCTGCATATTGTATACAACAGCACTGTCGTGGTGCACACGGAGCTTGATTGTCACCGTTGTAGTGCATGTCGTGAGGAGGGATGCACGTTAGTTGTGCGAAAAAACACCGGTAGGTGGCGGGGGTTTCGGTATAATTTTCTGATTATAATGGATAAAGAGGTTTTTTCCCTATTCTGGAACATTCCTTGCGTTTCAAAAGAGAGAGCGCTGTTGATGCCGAATCGGCGGTGCCTCTGTCGAGTAGATCATTCGATAACAAAAGATTCGCAAGGAGAACATCGTGTATCAACGCATCCCATCTCCTCGTTGGCTGGCGGCGTCGCTGATAGCGCTTGGCGTGTCCGCTCCGGCTGTTGCACAAGACGATGACCCCATCAAGGTAGGCATTCTGCACTCCCTATCCGGCACCATGGCCATCAGTGAGTCGACGCTGAAAGATACCGTGGAAATGCTCGTCGAGCAGCAGAATGAAGCGGGCGGTCTGCTCGGGCGTGAACTGGAACCCGTCGTGGTCGATCCCGCCTCCGATTGGCCGCTGTTTGCTGAGCGCGCGCGCGAGCTACTGGAGCAGGAAGAGGTCGATGTCATTTTCGGCAATTGGACGTCCGTCTCTCGCAAGGCGGTGCTTCCGGTCATGGAAGAGCTCAATGGCTTGCTGTTCTATCCGGTTCAGTATGAAGGGGAAGAGTCTTCCGAGAACGTTTTCTACACCGGTGCAGCACCCAACCAACAGTCGATTCCTGCCGTCAATTACCTGCATGATCAAGTGGGGGTCGAACGCTGGGTGCTGGCTGGTACCGACTATGTCTTCCCGCGTACGACGAACCGCATTCTCGAGGCATACCTCAAGGATGAATTCGGCGTGGCGGACGACGACATCATGGTCAACTACACGCCGTTCGGTCATTCCGATTGGCAGAACATCGTCTCCGAAATCAAGCGCTTCGGCAGCGAAGGCAAGAAGACCGCCGTGGTCTCGACCATCAATGGCGACGCCAACGTACCGTTCTATCGTGAACTGGGGAATCAGGGGGTCGACGCTGCGGACATTCCGGTCATGGCCTTCTCGGTGGGCGAGCAGGAGCTTTCCGGTATCGATACCGGCCCCCTCGTTGGCCACCTGGCGGCATGGAACTACTTCATGAGCGTCGATACCGATGCCAACTACGACTTCATCGACGCCTGGATCGAATATAACGATGACGAAACCGTCGTGACCAACGATCCGATGGAAGCCCACTACATTGGTTTCAACATGTGGACCGAAGCGGTGCGCAAGGCCGGTACCACCGATGTCGACGCCGTGAAAGACGCGATCATCGGGGTGAGTGTCCCCAACCTGTCTGGTGGCTACGCGACGATGATGCCCAACCACCACATCACCAAACCGGTCATGGTCGGCGAAATTCAGGACAACGGTCAGTTCGCCGTGGTCTGGGAAACGCCTTCCACGGTGGCGGGCGATGCCTGGTCAGACTACCTGTCCGGCTCTCGCGACCTGATCGCCGATTGGCGTAAACCGATGGAGTGCGGGAACTACAACGTGGCTGAAGGCACCTGCATGGGCAGCAATGCCGAAGAACAGGCCGAAGAAGCCCTGTCAGGCGATTGATCGATTCGCGGGCTCGTTCGGTAGACCGAGCCCGTTCTTGGAAGATGACTGGGTGTCCTGGGATTGACGTCGCTGGACAACGCCTGACTCAGGACACGCGTTCACGCCACTCAAAGGAATAGAACCTATGAGGATCCCTTGCACTTTCTTGGGGCATGCGCGATGGCATGCCGCCATGACAAGGATCGTCAGCCTCGGGTTGTTGTGTTTGCTCATCGCGATTCCCGTTGCCGCGACGGCTCAGGATGATGTCGATAACGGCCAGGCATTGCTGGAAGCGCTGGACGTGCGTTCTTTTCAGGATAAAGCCGAAGCCATCAATGCCATCATCGAAAGCGAGGACGAGCGCGCCAATGACTGGTTGCAAGCGCTGCTCGACGGTGACCTGCAGCGTCATAAGGACGATGGGCGCTTCGTGATCGTGACCGACAATGTCGGCCGGGAATGGCCGGTGATCGACGCGTTGAGCGGTGACGACCTCGGTGAAATGTCACGCCGTGACCTCGCTCGCATCAATATCAACAATGCATTGCGGCGTCAGTTGCGTTCGGCCCTGTCGATGGTCGAGCTCTATACCGGAGACCGCGATGAGCGGCGCGAGGCAGCCAAGGGGCTGATCGGCAAGGTCGACGATGAACTGTCGGACTCGCTGGCATCGCGGCTGGAAAACGAGAGTGACGAGGACGTCAGGCACCGGCTGAATCAAGCACTGGCCGTGTACCGTCTGGAGCAGGGCGATATCGATGCCGTCGAGACATTGGCCGGCAGTCTGAACAGCGATGTCAGGGTGGCACTGACCCGCGCCGCTGACGGCGAGGGTGCCGTCGCCGATGCCGCGCAAGCCGCATTGGCCGATATCGAACAAACATTGAAACTCAATCGTGGTGCAGAGACGCTCTACTTCGGCCTCTCCATGGGGTCGGTACTCGTGTTGGCTGCGATTGGGCTGGCCATCACGTTCGGCGTCATGGGCGTCATCAACATGGCGCATGGCGAGTTGATCATGCTGGGGGCGTATAGCTCCTGGATGATGCAGCAACTGCTGCCGGGCTATCCAGGCATTGCCGTTCTGCTGTCGATTCCCGTGGGCTTTCTGGTGTCGGCACTGGTCGGCGTCGTCATCGAACGCAGCGTCATCCAGCACCTGAAAGGGCGGCCGTTGGAAACACTGCTGGCGACCTTTGGTGTCAGCCTGATCCTGCAGCAACTGGTGCGTACCGTCGTGTCACCGCTCAATCGTAGCGTTACCACGCCGGAATGGATGAGCGGCTCGGTCGCCATCAACGACGCCTTGTCGCTGACGCTCAACCGGCTCTATGTCATGGGCTTTGCCGTATTGGTATTCGCTGCTCTGATTCTGGTGATGCACCGGACCCGCCTTGGGCTGGAAGTTCGTGCCGTGACGCAGAACCGGGCCATGGCACGCTCGATGGGCATTCGTGCCACGCGTGTCGACATCATGACCTTTGCACTGGGGTCCGGAGTAGCCGGGCTGGCCGGCGTTGCTCTGGCGCAGTTGACCAATGTCGGGCCCAACCTTGGCCAGAGTTACATCATCGACTCCTTCATGGTCGTTGTATTCGGCGGTGTCGGTAATCTCTGGGGCACGCTGGTGGCCGGTCTGTCGCTGGGCATCATCAACCAGGTCCTCGAGCCCTGGGCAGGTGCCGTGTTGGCGAAGATCATGGTGCTCGTCTTCATCATTCTGTTCATTCAGAAACGCCCCCGCGGACTTTTCCCGCAGAAGGGCCGTGCGGCGGAGGGCTGAACCATGCATTGGCTTGGACGACCATTCAACGAACGATCGACTCAACTCTTCCTGCTGGTGCTGGTGCTGGCCGTCACGTTGGTCACGGTGCTGCACCTGGCCGTATCGCCGCAACATCCGCTGTATGTCTCCGGCTATACCGTGGGCTTGCTGGGCAAGTACCTATGCTTTGCCTTGCTGGCCGTCGCCGTCGACCTGGTCTGGGGTTATCTGGGGATCCTCAGCCTCGGGCATGGCGCCTTCTTTGCGTTGGGCGGCTACGCCATGGGTATGTACCTGATGCGCCAGGTCGGTGATCGAGGCACCTATGGCGATCCGGTATTGCCGGATTTCATGGTGTTCATGAACTGGGAGTCGTTGCCCTGGTACTGGCATGGCTTCGACATGGCCTGGTTCGCGTTCCTCATGGTGTTCCTGGCGCCGGGGGCATTGGCACTGGTGTTCGGCTACCTGGCATTTCGCTCGCGGGTCACCGGTGTGTACCTGTCGATCATTACTCAAGCCATGACGTTTGCCTTGATGCTGGCGTTTTTCCGCAACGAGATGGGCTTTGGCGGCAATAATGGCTTGACGGATTTCTATGACATCCTCGGCTTTGATCTGCGCAGCAATGCAACGGGGCTGGGGCTGTTCATTGCTTCAGGTATCGCTCTGGCATTCGGTTACCTCCTCTGTCGCTCGATCGTCGCCAGCAAACTGGGACGAGTCTGTGTCGCTTCCCGCGATGCCGAGGCACGTACGCGCTTTCTGGGCTACCGGGTGGAACGTGTCCAGCTCTTCGTCTTCGTCGTTTCAGCGATGCTGGCCGGGCTGGCAGGTGCGCTCTATGTCCCTCAGGTCGGCATCATCAATCCCAGTGAGTTCGAACCGCTGTTTTCCATCGAAATCGTCGTATGGGTCGCTCTGGGCGGACGTGCGACGCTTTACGGTGCCGTCATCGGCGCCATTCTGGTCAATTACGCCAAGACGATATTTACCGGTGTCATGCCGGATGCCTGGTTATTCGCGCTGGGCGGCTTGTTCGTGATATCCACCGTGCTGCTGCCCAAGGGGATTGCCGGCGTGCTGGCTCACCGGTTCAGGCGTCGCGAGGCATCGAACACGACGAAAACGGAGGTGCCTGCATGAATCTCTGGCAATCCATGGCCAGGCGCGATCGCGTCTTCGATTTTCTGGCCCCTACGGCATCATCGGTGGATGTACGGCACGGCCCGATTCTCTATCTGGAAGACGTGACGGTGAGCTTCGACGGTTTCAGAGCCATCGATAACCTCAACCTGACCATCGACGATGGCGAATTGCGTTGCATCATTGGCCCGAATGGCGCCGGCAAGACCACCATGATGGACATCATTACCGGCAAGACGCGTCCGGATACGGGGTCGGTCTGGTTCGGTAGCCGGCATGATCTGCTGACGATGAATGAACCGGAAATCGCGTCCCTAGGCATCGGCCGCAAGTTCCAGAAGCCGACAGTGTTCGAAGCGCTGACCGTCTTCGAGAATCTGGAACTGGCTATGGCGGCCGATAAACGCGTGATTCCTACCTTGACGGCACGCCTGACCGGTGAAATACGCGATCGCATCGATGAGGTCCTCACGATGACCGGCCTGGCCGAGCAGCAGCATGCGCTGGCGGGTATCCTCTCGCATGGGCAGAAACAGTGGCTGGAAATCGGCATGCTGCTGATGCAGCGCCCTCGCTTGCTGCTTGTCGATGAGCCGGTCGCCGGCATGACCGAACAGGAAATGGAGCGCACCGCGGAGTTGCTCACCGGCCTGGCCGGCAAGCAGTCTGTGGTCGTGGTCGAACATGATATGGGGTTCGTGCGTTCCATTGCCCGCACGGTAACGGTACTGCATCAAGGCAGTGTGCTGGCGGAAGGCAGTATGGACCAGGTGCAAAGCGATCCCAGCGTGATCGAGGTGTATCTGGGCGAAAGCGAGGAGGCTGCCTGATGCTCAAGATCGACAAGCTCAACCATTATTATGGTGAAAGTCATACGTTATGGGACCTCGAGCTTGACGTCCCTCAGGGGGAATGCACCTGCGTCATGGGCCGCAATGGCGTCGGCAAGACGACGTTGCTCAAGTGCATCATGGGGGAAGAGTCGACGGATAGCGGACGAATACGGTTTGCCGACGAGGTCGAACTCACCCAGCAGCGAGTCGAAGCGCGTTCGCGATTGGGTATCGGTTATGTACCGCAGGGACGACAGATCTTTCCACTACTGACGGTGGAAGAAAATCTGCGTACCGGACTGGCGGCTCGTGCCGATGGCAAGCATGTCATTCCCGAGCGTGTCCATGAGCTGTTCCCGATCCTGCACGACATGCGACATCGTCGGGGTGGCGACCTCTCCGGGGGGCAGCAGCAGCAATTGGCGATCGGGCGGGCATTGGTCATCGAACCTCGCCTGCTGATCCTCGACGAGCCCGGCGAGGGTATCCAACCCAATATCGTTGCCCAGATCGGTGAGGTGGTACGTACCCTGATCCGTGAAGATGGCCTGAGTGTGCTGTTGGTAGAGCAGAAGTTGCCGTTCGCGCGCAAGTACGCCGATCGGTTCATGATCATGGATCGCGGCCGCCCCGTGGCGAACGGCGGGATCGACGAACTCTCCGATGATTTGATCAAGCGGTATCTCACGGTATGACGACACTCGCGACGACGATTTCCGACATGGCTGACGATATGACGAATACCGGTCATCGTTTCGATGAACGGCGCCACTGGGCCGCGTCACTGAAACTGGCATTTCGGTCGCGTGAGACACGGGGCAACGTGAGGACGTGCTTGGCGCATGCCCGTCACCAGGGTCCGTTGCGCGTTCAGCGTGCGTTCTATCCGGAAGGGCGTGATGGCGCTTGCCACCTGTATCTTCTGCACCCTCCGGGGGGCCTGGTGAGTGGCGATGCCTTGGCGATCGATGCGTCGGTGGCACGGGGTGCGCATGCACTGCTCACCACACCGGCGGCCAACAAGCTATACCGTGCCGACAGTCAGGGAGTGGCCTGGCACCAGCATACCCACCTGACGGTCGATGAAGGGGGGACGCTGGAGTGGTTGCCTCAGGAAACCATCGCTTTCGACGGCTCGCGCGGTACGCAGACCACTACGCTTGACTTGCAACACGGTTCACGATGTCTGGGCTGGGAAATCATGGCTCTGGGGCGGCCGGCGAGTGACCTGCCGTTCGTCAGTGGCCGTATCGAGCAGCGTTTCCGCCTGTCGCAGGACGGACGGCCGCTGTGGCTGGAACGCCAGCCACTCGATCCTCATCACCCGCGTTTTCATGGGCGCTGGGGGCAGGGCGGTGCCACGACCCAGGCGACGCTCTGGGCGGTGGGACTCGCCGATGACGCGGCAGCGATCGAGGCCATACGCGCTGCGGTGCCGGCTTCCAGTCGATGGGCAGTCACCCGACGCCACGGCGTGGTCCTGCTGCGCTACCTGGGCAACGAACGCAATGAAGCCTGGGATATCTGTCAGCGTGCCTGGGAGGTGGTGCGCCCATTGCTGGTAGGACGGCCTGCGAATGTACCGAGGATCTGGTTGACGTAAGACGAGCGAGAAGTGTGAAGCGGTGACTGGTGCAGGGCTAACGCCCTGCATTGCGGTTGAAACCGCGCCTGCGACACCGGCTGTTTGCTTTTGTAGGAGCGACGTCAGTCGCGAAATCGCGGTTGAAACCGCGCCTGCGACACCGGCTGTTTACTTTTTGTAGGAGCGACTTCAGTCGCGAAATCGTGGATGAAAGCGCGCCTACGGCACCGGTTGTTTGCTTTTTGTAGGAGCGACTTCAGTCGCGATTGGCGCCGTCAGGCGCCCAGAAAAAACGGCAAGCGTCAGTATTTGAACATCTGATAGAGGGAGATCCGCTGATGGAACTCACCCCACGCGACAAAGACAAGCTGCTGCTGTTTTCTGCAGCGCAGCTTGCCGAACGCCGCCAGGCGCGCGGTTTGAAACTCAACTATCCCGAGGCGGTTGCGCTCATCACGTTCGAGATTCTCGAAGGTGCACGCGATGGCAGAAGCGTGGCCGAGCTGATGAGTTACGGCCGTGAAATCCTGACTCGTGACGATGTGATGGAAGGGGTCGCCGAGATGGTGGACGAGGTTCAGGTGGAGGCCACGTTTCCCGATGGAACCAAGCTCGTAACCATCCACGATCCTATCGTCTAAGGAGGCACCATGATTCCTGGTGAATATCAGTTGCAGGACGGTGACATCGAGCTCTGTGTCGGGCGCGAACGGATCACCGTCGAAGTCGCCAATAGTGGCGACCGGCCCGTACAGGTCGGGTCGCATTACCATTTTGCCGAGGCCAACCCCGCACTGCATTTCGACCGTGCCAAGGCACGCGGCCACCGTCTCGATGTCGCCGCCGGCACCGCCATTCGTTTCGAGCCCGGTCAGAGCCGGGAAGTCACTCTGATTCCCTTTGCCGGAACACGTCATATCTATGGCTTTCGTGGCGACGTCATGGGCCCACTGGATTCGTCGGGAGGCCAATCATGAAAATCACACGCCAAGCCTATGCCGACATGTACGGCCCGACGACCGGCGATCGGGTGCGACTCGGCGATACCGAATTGTGGATCGAGGTCGAACGCGATGCCACGCATTATGGCGATGAGGTGAAGTTCGGCGGTGGCAAGGTGATCCGCGACGGTATGGGCCAGAGCCAGCGCGTTGGTGATGACGTCATGGATACCGTCATCACCAATGCCTTGATTCTCGACTGGTGGGGTATCGTCAAGGCCGATGTGGGCATCAAGCATGGTCGTATCGCCGCGATCGGCAAGGCCGGCAATCCGGATACCCAGCCCGATGTCGAGATCGTCATTGGGCCGGGGACCGAAATCATCGCCGGTGAAGGCAAGATCCTGACCGCCGGCGCGCTGGATGCTCATATCCACTTCGTGTGCCCGCAACTGGTGGACGAAGCGCTGATGAGCGGCATCACCACCATGCTGGGCGGCGGTACCGGGCCGGCGACCGGCACCAATGCCACGACCTGCACGCCCGGAGATTGGCATATCGGCAAGATGCTGCAGGCCGTCGATGACATGCCGATGAATATCGGCTTTCTCGGCAAGGGCAACAGCAGTCTGCCCGAGGCGCTGGAGTCGCAACTCGAAGCGGGTGCCATGGGGTTGAAGCTGCACGAGGACTGGGGAACCACGCCGGCCGCGATCGATAACTGCCTGGGGGTGGCCGAACGTTACGATGTGCAGATCGCGATTCACACTGACACGCTGAACGAATCCGGCTTCGTCGAGGATACCCTGGCGGCGTTCAAGGACCGAGGCATTCATACCTATCACACCGAAGGGGCGGGGGGCGGCCATGCTCCCGATATTCTGACGGCTTGCGCACGTGACAATGTCCTGCCGTCGTCGACCAATCCCACCCGGCCCTACACGGTGAACACCATCGACGAGCATCTCGACATGTTGATGGTCTGCCACCACCTCGACCCGAATATTCCCGAAGATGTGGCTTTTGCCGATTCACGGATTCGTCGGGAAACCATTGCCGCCGAGGACATCCTCCACGATATGGGGGTGATCTCGATGATCGCCTCCGACTCACAGGCCATGGGACGTGTCGGCGAATCGATCTGCCGAACCTGGCAGACCGCTCACAAGATGAAGGTACAGCGCGGTCTGTTGCCGGAAGACCAGGCGTTGGGTGCCGACAACGTTCGCGCCAGGCGCTACGTGGCCAAGTACACCATCAATCAGGCGCTGACCCATGGGATTGCCCATGACGTCGGCTCGGTCGAAGTCGGCAAGCTGGCGGACCTGGTGCTGTGGGACCCGGCGTTCTTTGGCGCCAAGCCGGCCATGATCGTCAAGGGCGGCATGATCGCCGCGGCGCCGATGGGCGATCCCAATGCCTCGATCCCCACGCCGCAGCCGGTCCACTATCGCCCCATGTTCGGGGCCTACGGCAAGGCGGCCAGCCAGACGCGACTGTCGTTCGTCAGCCAGGCCGCCGTGGATGCCGGCATCGGTGACCGTCTGGGGCTCAGTAGCCCGCTGTCGGCGTGTCGTGATGTGCGCGGTGTGCGTAAGCGCGACATGAAGCTCAATGACGCCTGTCCCAAGCTCAGCGTCGATCCGCAGACATACGAAGTGCGGGCCGATGATGAACTGCTGACCTGCGAGCCGGCGACCGAGCTGCCGCTGGCGCAGCGGTACCACCTTTTCTGAGATACGGGCTAAGTCACCAAGGCGAGCGGTGCCGAGGGTGGACCCTCGCGCAGGCCTGCCTGCGGAACAGCCGCGAGTCATTTCAACGAGGCAAAACCAATGCTGAAACTCATCGAACGCCTAGGGGCCATCGAGCATGGCCAGGAAATGGACACCCTGACGCTGCCGTTCGAGTCACGCACGCGCGGCCGCCTCAAGGCAACGAGCGATGCCGGACGTGAGCTTGGCCTGTTTCTGGAACGTGGCCCGGTACTGCGTGATAGGGAAGGGTTGCGTGCCGAGAGTGGCGAGATCGTACGGGTCCAGGCGGCCGATGAACCGGTGGTGACGGCCCGGACCGAGGCCGGCCTGCCACTGGCCAGGCTCGCCTATCACCTGGGTAACCGGCATGTGCAGTTGGCGTTGGGGGACGATGCTCTCGGCGGTTGGGTACGCTTTCCGCCCGACCATGTGCTCGAGGCGTTGGCCGAACGTCTGGGGGCGCGTCTGGAACACCACGAGGCCCCGTTCGACCCCGAACCGGGCGCCTACTCCCATACCGGGCACGCTCATGGACATCACCATCATGACCACAGCCACGCGGACGGTTCGCCCCATGCCCACTGAGCCATCAGCAACGCAGAGTGACGATCTGGCCTTGCTGGGATTGTTGCAATTGGTCAGCCCGGCATTGCCGATCGGCGCCTTCGCCTGGTCGCAGGGGCTCGAGAGCGCGTTTGAACTCGACTGGGTTCGTGATGAAGCCAGTTTGGCCGAGTGGTTGGAAGGTGTGCTCCATGATGGTCTCAGCCACTGCGAACTACCGGTTCTGGCGCGTCAGCAGCATGCCTGGGCGGCGGCGGACAGTGACGCCATCGCGTTCTGGGATGACTGGCTGCAGGCCAATCGCGAAACCGCCGAGCTTGCGGCCGAGGACCGTCGGCTGGGCGACGCGCTGACCCGCCTGCTTGGCAATCTGACGTTGCTGCCGACATCGCCGTCGTTACCTGCGAAGGCCGGTTACGTCACGGTCTTTGCCTGGACCGCCGAGCGGCGTGGCGTGCCGGTGCGCCAAACCCTCCTGGGGTTCGCCTGGGCATGGCTGGAAAATCAGCTGGCGGTGGCCTGCAAGGCGTTACCCCTGGGGCATACGGCGGCACAACGCCTGGTCGAGCAACTGAGGCCGTCGCTGGTGACTGCGGTGGACAAGGCCCTGACGCTCGACGATGAGGCTCTGGGACCGGTATTACCCGGCCTGGCATTGGCCAGTGCGTTGCACGAAACACAGTATTCACGGTTGTTCAGGAGTTGATTCCAACGACATGCGGACCTGGTGTCGTAGGCGCGGTCTCGACCGCGATATAGGGTGTCAGCCCTGCCGGATGTGTCACCGTCGGTTGCCTGGCGGCGTCAATCGCGACTGAAGTCGCTCCTACGCAAACCAAGCGGGATGGGAGGGGCTGTAGGAGGGGCTGTAGGAGCGGTTTTAACCGCGATGCAGGGCGTCAGCCCTGCCTGGCCAGGCATCTGGCGGTGTCCATCGCGCTAATCACTGATAGATCAAGGAGCCAAATCATGACCCATTGTCTGCGTATCGGCGTCGGCGGTCCGGTGGGGTCGGGCAAGACAGCGCTACTCAAGCAGCTCTGCCTGGCGTTGCGGGACCATTACGATATCGCCGTCGTCACCAATGACATCTATACCCGCGAAGATGCGGAGTTCCTGCTGAAGCACGATGCGCTGGCGGCGGATCGTATCCTCGGTGTGGAAACCGGCGGTTGCCCGCATACGGCGATTCGTGAAGATGCCTCGATGAACCTGGCGGCCATCGACGATCTCCAGGCGCGTCACCCCAATCTGGAACTGGTGCTGGTCGAATCCGGTGGTGACAATCTATCGGCGACGTTCAGCCCCGAACTCTCGGATCTGACGCTTTACGTGATCGATGTGTCCGCCGGAGACAAGATCCCTCGCAAGGGCGGCCCTGGTATCACCAAATCGGACATGTTGATCATCAACAAGATCGACATCGCCGAGCAGGTTCATGCCTCGCTGGATGTCATGGATCGTGATGCCAGGTTGATGCGTGGTGAGCGGCCGTTTGTTTTCACCAACCTTTATGATGGCGTCGGCCTCGAAGCGATCATCCGTTTCATCCTCGATCGCGGCATGCTCGATGAGCGACGCCCTCACGCCCAAGCCAGCTGAATGCTCATTCATGACCAACATATTGTGGAAGGAGTCCATCATGACAGTAACCCCGATTCAACAACCGACGCGCATCGCACTTTCGCTCTTCATACCGCTGCTGGCGCTCAGCGGTCTGGCGTTGGCGCACCCGGGCCATAATGGCGCTGGCCATGGTGGGTTTGCGGCAGGCGTATCGCACCCGTTTCTGGGGCTGGACCATTTGCTGGCCATGTTGACGATCGGCCTGTGGAGCGTGCGCCAGGGAGTGACATTCCGTCGGTGGTCGCCGGCCGCCGTGCTCGGCGGGATGTGGGTCGGTGCCGGCCTGGCCTGGGGGGGTATGGCGCTCCCGGGCGTCGAGACCGGTATTGCCCTGAGTGTGCTGCTGGCTGGCGTCCTGCTGGCAACGCTGGTCCGGTTGCCCACGGCCGTAGGCGGGACCTTGGTCGTTGCCTTCATGCTATTCCATGGCCATGCACATGGCAGTGAACTGCCGCATGGAGCCTCGTTGTTGACGTACCTTGTCGGCTTTTCGCTCGCGACGCTCGCCATCACCTATGGCGGGAAAGCCCTGGGGGCCTTCCTGATGAGTCGTGGTAACCGCTGGATGCGGGCAGTCGGTGTCGCCATCGCGGCGGTCGGCAGTGTCTTTGCCCTGAGTTAATCGCGACTTTGTCTGCTAGATGCTGCATGCTGCCCGTTGCTCCGTAGCGGGCAGCATTCGTTGGCAAGCGATCAATGAATTACCACTGAACTGATTGGCTTGACTCTCGAAAGGAAGCCTTTCAAGGTCAGACAATATGTGCCGATAACACGTGGTAGAGTGTATTGTTCCGCCATGCCAAGGCACCGGGAGCGATTCATTGGACAAGGCGATTGCCGCGCAAGGTGATTTTCAAGTACTGGCCGATACGCTGGCACTGGATGCCGGTGAATCGTTCTTCGAAGACCTGGTCATGCACCTGGCCAAGGTACTGCAGGTCGAGTTCGTCCTGATCGGAGAGATCGGCCCCGACAACCTCAGTGTGCATACGCTGGCCATCTGGTCCAAAGGCGAGTTCGGTCCGAACATCGACTATCCTCTCAAGGGCACGCCGTGTGATGGCGTCGTCGGCAACCAGCCCTGCCATTATCCATCGGACATCTGCGCCCGGTTTCCTGATGACCCCATGCTGGAAGAGCTGGGCGCTGAAAGTTATCTGGGGATTCCCATCTTTACCCCTGACGGTTCCGCATTGGGCTTGATCGCCGTACTGGACAGCCGCCCGATGCCACAAGCCGATATGGCTCGCGAGGTGCTCCGCGTTGCCGCCTCACGCGCCGGCGCAGAACTCACTCGCCAGCAAGTCGAGAGACGTTTACGGACCTCGCATCGCGCCTTGACCCTGCTTGGCCGGTGCAACAAGGCACTGATCAGGGCCTCGGATGAGCCGTCGCTGCTGGAATCGATCTGCCACCTGGCCGTCGAGGCAGGTGGCTATCGCATGGCCTCGGTCGGATATGCGCTGAATGATCCGGCGAAGAGTATCGTGCCCCAGGCCTGGGCCGGCAATGAACAGGGTTACTACGAGGCCATTCGTCTCAGTTGGTCGGAGACGGACCCTTACGGCCAGGGACCGGCAGGGCGCTGTATCCGTAGTGGAAAGACGGTCGTCCAGAACAGACTGCGTGCGGATGAACGCTTCAAACCCTGGTTGGAAGACGCGGAAAAGCGAGGCTTTCAACGGATTATCTGTCTGCCGTTACGCAGGGAAGACGGCACGATCTTCGGCATACTGGCGCTGTATGAGGGCCAGAACCATCCGGACCGATCCGGAGACCACGAAGGCGACGAGGTCGACGAGCGTGAGCTGGCGTTACTGGAAGAACTGGCCGACAACCTGGCGTACGGCATCAATGCGTTACGTCTGCGCCTTCGTCAGCAGCGCATGCACCATGCCGTTTTGAAGATCGCCACGGCGGTTTCCGCCCGCAGTGGCAATGCCTATTTCGATCAGTTGGCACACCATATGGTCCAGGCGCTGAATGCCGATGCCGCCTTCGTGGGGCTATTGGATGCAACGCAGCCTCGACAGGTCAACTCGATCGCCGCCGTCATCGATGGGCAGAGTATCGGCGACATTGCCTATGACGTGTCCGGCACTCCCTGCGAACGCGTGATTGCAGAAGGTCATTGGGCGTCGCAGGGCGATATCACGGTGCAGTTACCGACCCAGTATCAGGACAGCTTGCACGGGGTTCGCGCCTACGTCGGCTATCGTCTGGATAATGCCAATGGCGACCCCATCGGGCTGTTGGTGGTCATGTTCCGGCGGCCCCTGGAGGATGCCGGGTTCGTCAGCTCGGTACTGCAGATATTCACGGCCGGTGCCGCTACCGAACTGGAACGGCAGAACGACGAATCCCGCATTATGCGGCTTGCCTATTATGATAGTGCCACCAACCTGCCCAACCGTACCTATTTCAAGGAGTATCTGGAGGCGGCTTTTGCGCTGGCCGCTCAGAAAGACACGTCCTTGGGCGTGCTTTTTCTCGATCTCGACCGTTTCAAGGACATCAATGATTCCTATGGTCACGATACCGGCGACCGGGTGTTGATCGCCGTGGCGGAGCGGTTTGCCAAGGTGTTGCCGGGCAATTGCATGCTGGCCCGCCTGGGTGGCGATGAATTCGTGGTGGTCGCCGAGCATATCGATAATGATGGCATGCGCAAGCTGGCGGAGCGGTTGCAGGGCGTACTGGCGACACCGTTCACGGTTCGCCGGCAGCAGCTTTCCCTCGATGTGAGCCTGGGCATGGCTTGTTATCCAGCCGATGCCGATAACGTGGGCGAGTTGCTCAAACACGCCGACATGGCCATGTATCACGCCAAGGAGCGAGGAAGTGGTTATTGCTCGTACGATTCCGCCATGGGGGAGTCCGTGGCGCGTCGTTTGCTGCTGGCGAAGCGTTTGACCTCCGCACTCAAGAACGATGCGCTCGAGTTGCACTTCCAGGCGCAGATCGACCTCGAAAGCGATACGCTGGTCGGAGTTGAAGCGCTGTGCCGTTGGCACGATGCCGAGCTGGGCTGGATCAATCCGGCCGAGTTCATTCCCTTGGTCGAGGAACGTGGCATGGCCCCGGCGCTAGGAGATTGGGTGCTACAGGCGGCTTGCCGTCAGATCCTTGCCTGGCGGAAACAGGGGGTGTCGGTTCCCTCGGTCAGCATCAATGTCGCGGCGCAACAGCTTGACGATCCTCAATTCGTCCAACGTATCACGACGATTCTTGCGACCTATGGCGTGGCGCCGTCCTCGATCGGTCTCGAGTTGACGGAAGGGGGGTTCATGAAGGATCCCGAGCAGGCCATCGTGTTGATGAAACAGCTCAAGTCAGCGGGGTTCACGCTGGCTGTCGACGACTTCGGTACCGGTTATTCATCGCTGGCCTATCTCAAGAGCTTCCCGCTGGACACACTGAAGATCGATATGTCCTTCGTGCGTAACATGCTATCGAACGACAACGATCTGGCGATCGTGGCAACCATCATTTCGATGGCCCGTAGCCTGAACATGCGAACGGTGGCCGAGGGGGTCGAAACGCGCGGGCAAGCGAACACGCTGCGTGAACTCGGCTGCGACCAGGCACAAGGCTTCTATTATTCACGCCCTCAATCCGGCGAAGCTTTCGCCGCCGACTGGTTGTTGGCTAACTCGCTATCCTAGGCAACAGGCAATCCCGCCCTGCGGCTTTGGCGCGATACAACTGAGCGTCGGCACGGCCGAAAAAAGCCTGTACCGAGACATCGTCCAGAGTGAGCTCAGCCACACCCAAACTGAGGCTATAGTGCAATGTGCCATCATCCAGCGGGATGGGGTGCTCTCGATTGATGCAGCGTATGCGCTCCGCGACCTGCCAGGCTTCGTCGAGCGGCGTCTCGGGCAGTATCACGGCAAACTCTTCCCCGCCATAGCGAGCGAACAGGTCACTGGTTCTCAACACCTGCGAGGTGACTCTGGTGATGTCCTTCAACACACGGTCACCGACTAGATGCCCATGCTCATCGTTGACCGCCTTGAAGCTGTCGACATCGAAGAGAATCAGGCTTAATGGCAGCCTATGACGCCGGGCACGACTGACTTCGCGCTGCATGTGCTCGTCGAACAGACGCCGGTTGTCGATACCGGTCAGGCCATCCTTCTCGGCCTGAATGCGTAATGCCATTTCCGCTTGGCGGCGCCGGGCGATTTCCAGGGTGAGGCGTCGGTTGACGATGTGTAGATAACTCGCGGCCATGAGTACCAGAAGCAACACGATGCTGACGGGAACCAGCCAGCGCCATAGCCGGGTGTAGTCAGGTATGTCGGGAGTGAAGAGCAATGCACTCACATCCGCCTGGTTGATGAGCCCCAGGTCTTTATAAACATTGGCGATCGATCGCCAGCGTTGGGGATTCATGTAGCCTATCTCGATCAGATTGGGCTGCATCAATTCACGGATCTGTGCCGCTTCATGAACCAAAAAGGCCTCATCGTAACGTGGATGGCGAGTCCCATAGTGTTGGAGGATCAATTCCGCAACCGCTTCGGGATGCTCAAGGGCATACTCCCAGCCACGGATACTGGCATCGCGGAAGGCGGCAACCCGCTCCGGCTGGTGTTCAGCGAGTTGCTGGTGCGTGAACAACGTATCACCGTAGAAGTCGATGCCGTAGTCCGCAGGACTGATGGCCACTGGCGTTGCGCCATAACGACGCAGGAAATAGGGCTCATCCGTACTATAGGCCGTCGTGAGTTGTGTGCGCCCGCTGAGCAGATCATCCAGATGCCAGCTCGGTGGGGAGTTGTTGAGTGTGCGGATGTCGATGTTCGCCTTGCGCATCGCTGCGACGGTTTCGGCACTGAGCCGTTTATCTGGATTATTGGTGGGCAGTGTCAACGAGACGGGACGGTTGCCGATCGCTTCCAGACGGTCGAAGCCATAGCGTTTGAGTGTGAGAAAGATCAGCGGTGAACGCTGCATGATATTGGCGACGACCGTTACCGGCGCACCCCGGCTGTGATGAATCAGCAGGTCGGAGCGCGACACGCCGAAGTCGGCGCGCTCGAATATGACCTCTTCCACCGGATCGAGCGCAGCGCCTTGGTTATCATAGCCGCCATGACGAATCTCCACGTCGAAACCCGCGTCACGATAGAAGCCTTGCGCCTGCGCGGCGTAATACCCCGCCGACTGGAACTGGTGATACCAGAGAAGCTGTAATGAAACCGGTTGCAAGTCCTCGCCAGGCCCGTTGGCCCGGGCGACTATATCGCCTTGGAACAGCAGAGCCAGACACAGGGAGCACGTGACCCATCTTCGTCGATGGTGTCGCGTGCTGGCTGGTTTCCCCATCTTGATCCAAGGCTGCGCCATATCCGCCCTTGCATGGTTTCCTAAGCCGTCTTTATCCAGTGTACCCCACTCAGCCGTTGACTGACCTTCTCATTACCGGTCTGACCGACATCAAGTTTTCCCCGCGGCTGCCGATATTGCAGAGCACAATAACAATGCACGGTACCCCTTATGGATTGAAGACGATTCTGGAGATCACACATCAATGGCAACAACACATACATCATCCCACCGACGAGGTATCAGTCTTCAGGCGAAGGTCCTGATGCTGGTGCTTCTACCTCTCTTGGTTGTCACCGTGGCGTTAGTCGCCCGTGAGACGCTTGATCGTATCGACGACAACCAGACTAGATTGGCGCAACAGCGCGAATCCTTGCTCGATAATCGCAAGCAGAGCGTGCGTGACGTCGTGCAACAGGCCAAGACCGCGATTGCACCCATCGTCAATCGCGCGGGTGCGAGCGACGACGAGGCCAAGGCGCAGGCCGCCGAGATCCTGCGCAGCATGCGCTTCGATGGCGATAACTACATTTTCGCATTTGAATATGACGGAATGAATATCGTGCTGCCACATCAGCCGGAACAAGAAGGGACCAATCTTGGCGACCTTCAAAGTCCCAACGGAGATTATTTCATCCGTGAGCTGATTGATCGCGCACAAGCGGGGGGCGGCTTTCATGAATACCCGTGGGAGTATCCCGGCACCGATGAAACCGAGACCAAATATTCCTACGCCGACCGAATCGACGAATGGGACTGGATGATCGGTGCTGGCGTCTATGCACGCGACATCAACGAAGCCATGGCCGAAGCCGAAGCGGTAGCCGCAGCGGATTTGCGCGGCTCGATCATGGGCGCCTCGCTGACGGGGGCCGCCGTCTTCCTGGTCGTCGCCTTCATCGCCTGGTTCCTGGTACGCCGTACGCTGGGGCCTATTCGCCAGACCGTTGCGGCGATGCAGGACATTGCCGAAGGCAAGGGCGACCTGACCCGCCGCCTTGAGGTCGACACCAAGGACGAGGTCGGTGAACTGGCAACCCAGTTCAATGCTTTCGTATCGCGCATGCAGGAAACATTGCGTGAAGTTCGCGGCAGTGTACGCCAGGTCAATCACGCGGCCGGGGAAATCGCTCAAGGTACCGATGAGCTTTCCACGCGTACCGAGCAGGCGGCTGCCAACCTGCAGGAAACCTCCTCGTCGATGGAGGAGATCACCTCGACGGTCAATCACAGTGCCGAGTCCGCCGACCAGGCCAACAAACTCGTGTCGGACACGGCCGATGTGGCGCGACAGGGCGAGTCCGCGATGGGGCAGGTCGAAAAGACCATGACCGATATCAACGATTCCGCCGAGAAGATCAGCAACATCATCAGCATGATCGACTCGATCGCGTTCCAGACCAACATCCTGGCACTCAATGCGTCGGTGGAAGCCGCGCGTGCCGGTGAACACGGCAAAGGCTTCGCTGTCGTCGCCCAGGAAGTGCGTACACTGGCGAGCCGTTCCAGTGAGGCAGCAAGCCAGATTCGCGAACTGATCGACACATCGGTGAATCACACGCAATCCGGTGCCGAGATCGTTCGCCAGGCCGGGCAGACCATGCAGGATATCGTGCAGAGCGTATCGCGCGTGACCGACGTCATCGGCGAAATCAGCGCCGGCGCCAAGGAACAGAGCAGCGGCATCGGGCAGATCAACACCGCGGTCGCGGAAATGGACTCCATGACGCAGCAGAATGCCGCCATGGTTCAGCAGTCGGCCAGTACCAGTGCCGACATGCGCCGCCATGCCGAGCACCTCAATAACTTGATTGCCTCGTTCGTACTGGGCGAAGACGCCGAAACACATCAGCGTCAATCGCTACCCGCTAGCGGTGTCTCCCCCAGCCGTTCCAACGCATCGGCAGCGAATACTCAACGTACACCATCTGTCCCCGTGACGCGGCAAACGGCCGAAGCCGCAGAGGAATGGGAAGCGTTTTAAGCGCTCTGGCCCATCCCAACGCAAACAGGGCGCCGCCAGGCGCCCTGCATCGCGGTTACAACCGCTCCTACAACCCCCGCTGCCGATTCCAGGTAGGAGCGACTTCAGTCGCGATTGGCCGTGTCACCCAGGCAGGCCTCACCGCCCTGCATCGCGGTTGAAACCGCTTATATGGACCCGTCCCGTTGTGCAAGCCCGAATCGCCATGGCCGGGGTGAGACTGCACGCTTATATCCGGCCTGTTAGCGGCA
>NZ_VRYH01000009.1 GCF_008079445.1 Aidingimonas lacisalsi
TGCCGCTAACAGGCCGGATATAAGCGTGCAGTCTCACCCCGGCCATGGCGATTCGGGCTTGCACAACGGGACGGGTCCATATAAGCGGTTTCAACCGCGATGCAGGACGTGGGTCCTGCCTGGGTGGCTCGGCCAATCGCGACTGAAGTCGCTCCTGCAAAGACCTTGCGGGAGGATGGCCCTGCATTGGCCTGGGTGCATGGGGTTGCGTGCTCTAGGGGGTATCGATGCGCCACTCTGGAGGCAACTGCCGCCAGTGGGTTTTCAATAGTGCTTGGTGTTCAGGCAGCATTGGGCTGTTTGCCAGAAGCCTTGGCCAGTGTTCCCGAGCGCGTTGCATGGTGTCGTTCAATGCGATGCGAACCGATGCCCAGGGGATTCCGATGGCATTTGCCCAGGCTCTGAAGTCGTCCTGTTCGATGCGATACCAGTTCTTATGCCCATTGAGATTGAGGGCAATGTCCTGCTCGTCGTCGATATACGCTTTGGTCATGACGATGTCGTAGGCAGGCGAAAGTACGGGGGTGCGCTGGTCAGGGTAAAGGAGACTCCAGTTCTTGAGATGGGCATCACCATTGGCCAAGAGAATGTTCACCAACAAGCGACGGGCGAATTGCTGCACGTTGGCCAGCCCATCCTGGGTGTAGGTTCTGAGCAGTTTGCCGATCTGTTCGTAGTTGGTGGTACCGTACTTGTCGTGCGGATAGCGAACCAGAACTTGCGCCAGGTCTTCGGCGTGTTGGCGTGCTCCATCCAGCCGGTCGAATCGTTTGATGGCATAGACCCATTCTTCATCGGGCAGGCTGATGGCAGGAAGTCCTTCCAGGTCGCCCAAGGCGGCCAGTCGGACCTCGGGAATCTCTACACCACCGGCTTCGGCTAACTGCATGGCGGTGAACTCATTGGCGGGCACACCACGATGACGTGTCGAAGGCGTTTTGACGATCCAATCGCCCACCTCGTCGGCATGGTTGAAATGAAATCGCCCCTCACGCTCACGCATCGAGAATTTCATCTGGATGCCGGCCAGGGAAAACCCTTGTCCTGGCCGTGGAGTCCGTTTGACTGGCGTGATGCGTGTTCTATGGGCAAGAACATGATCGGGAATGTCTTCAGCGGCCACGGGGGTGGCCACCACGGCTCCCGGCAGATCCTGGCCGAGTTGGGACAAGAGAGGAAATTCGTGGTCGGGATGCACTTTCAGGGTTTGTGCCAGCCAGTCTCGCAATGCACCTTCCGGAAGTAGATTCGAAAAGTAGGGGTGAAGCCTTTGTTGACGGATCCACGGAGATGCCATGAGTTGGGTGGCACGTGGAAACGCCGGATGAGTTGTTAGCGTAAGGACCGGTCGTTGAGGGTCATGGCGGTAAGGCTCATTGAAGACCATGACATTGCGGCCACCTTGATATCCCGCTAAATAGCCGACATGAGTGTCATGCAGGCGAATATCCAGGACCTCCACCATTTCGGTTTTCATTGTTCATGTCCCGATGTGTCATCCATATCGTCCAGGAGGCCATGCCAGGGATCGACATCAAGGGGCGGCGCCTCGGCCATATCCGTGGCTTCCTCGAGCAGCCTCTGCACGAGGTGTACCTTGTCACGGGGAATCAGCATGAGCTCGGCGTTGAGGCCTTCGGCAACGAGGGTGAGGGTTTCCAGCCGCGGGTTGCCATGAGCTTCCAGGCGTTGATATTGCTGGCGGGACATATCGATACGAGATTGCATGTCCCGTTGCGTCAGACCGAGTTGGCGACGTCTACGCTTGATTTGTGTATAAAGGTCCATGATGATAGGCAACATATTTATTTCTTCTTGACCAGAGTAGAAACATTTATGTTGCTTTTCAAGATGAATTGCAACTTATTTGTTGCCTTTTGCCAACTGGCTTGGCGGTGATATCGCGACTGAAGTCGCTCCTACACAACCCGTGCCAACGGAATGCAGTGGTTGTGGGGTTCGTGGGAACGGTTTCAACCGCGAAACAGGGCGGTGAGCCCTGCCGAGGATGCACCGCGTGAATCGCGAGTGCAGTGATGTTTTTTCATGACGCCTGTCATCTTTGATGACGGGCGTTTTTGTTACATTGGTATGGTAACCTTTCGTTGGTGCGTAAATAGGCACCTGTCGCCGTGTGATTCCGTGACGGCATTGGATAATAACGCGTTCCAACTACGCAGGGGCGGTGAGGGGAGAGTGCGGCTATGCCGATCTGCAGGTCGTTCCGCTGGTTTGGCAGCTTCCTGGTGCTGATCGCACTGCATGTACAGGCGAATCCAAATCAGCTTGTGATCAGTCAGAATGACCGGGAGCATGTCATACCGGTCGAGACGCTACGCCAGCAGGCGGATATCGAATTTACCTTCCATGATCCTTACCAGCGCCAGGAGATAACGGTCCGTGGTCTAGCATTCTCTGAGTGGATCCGGGATCACTTCGATCCGGTGCCGGAGAAGCTGCGTATCATGGGTTGGGATGGCTACGAAACGGTTTTCGAAGGGTGGGATGATCCGCGGTGGGTGTTGGTGACCCATGAAAACGGTCGACCCCTGGGATTGCGCGAGAAGGGGCCGTTGCGCCTGGTAGAGCGTGACTACGGTGATCGTGATCCGGATAACCTGCGCAGCTTTAATGATTGGATCTGGATGATCAAGCGCATTGAGGTGGTCCCTTGAGTCTATCGCGCTGGAAGGGCTCAGTGAGATGGTTCTGGCTGAGCTTGATGAGCTTCACCCTGCTCGTCATGTTATTGATCTATGAAACGCGCTGGGTATCACCGGAAATCGACCGGTACTTCAGTCAATCGAACAACCTGACCGGCCAACAACTGGCGACACGCTCCAGGGAATTCCTGCATGAGGCCCTGGCGGCGTTTCATGAGGGCGCGCCGGATGACGGCACGACGGCCATGCATCTCGAGATGGCGTACAGTTTCATGGATATCGGTGTCTACCGTGAGAATTACCCCTGCACCGGGCCATCGCTGAGCCAGTTGAACCGGTTCATGCAACGCGCGGCCGAGCCTCCGCTGCCTTCGGGCGATGAAGCGAGTACAGCGCTGTTGCCCATCCTGGAGTGTTTGACGGCGATCGAAATGGGGCAGTTGAGTCGCCGCAGCCAGGCGGCCGCCGAATTTGCCGACAACACTCGCCGTCACCAATTCTGGGTCATGGTGGGCAGTGTACTGATTTATCTGCTCGGGCTCGTGTTCTGGCTGCTGCATGAACGCCAGCGGCGTGTGGCGGAACAGGCGACTCAGGAGAGCCTCGAATGGATGAAGAGGGCGCTACACGATCCCTTGACCGGCGTGAGCAACCGTAGCGCGTTGCATGAGCGTGTCGAAACGCACCCGGGCGACTGGCTGGGCATGATTCTGGTCGATATCGATTACTTCAAGCAATACAACGACACCCTGGGCCACCCGGAAGGCGATCAGTTGCTGCGACAACTGGCCTCGCTGATCGATGTGGCGCTGAAGGGTGAAGCGACACTCTATCGCATGGGCGGCGACGAGTTCGCGGCACTCTTTCCCTGCGATTCCGAAGCGGAATTGCGTGATCGTTGCCAGGAGTTGATAGCCCGGGTGCATAGCCAGGCGATACCTCATCCCGGCCACCCCGAACGCGATATCGTCACCCTCAGCATCGGCGGCACGTATTTTCAGGCGGCAAGCGACACCTTCCCGGCGGCGTATGCATCGGCGGATCATGCGTTGTATGCCGTCAAGGCCAGAGGGCGCGATGGCTGGCAGGTCCAGTCTTGTATGGAAACCGTTCAGTGAGCTGCACGTCCGCGAGATAACCCAATCGCGACTGAGGACCCTCCCACAAAACCTGGCGAGATGGTGGTGGTGTAGGAGGGGCTTCAGCCGCGATGCAGTTCATCACCCTTTGGGCGTTTCTTTCTTGAGGTAACGATTGCAATATGGTGTTTGGTGGCAGCATTATTGAAGGTAAGCCGCTGTTGGAGGTAGGCCATGACCATGAGGTTGGGCGACATGAGTACGCGCGAGAAGCTTCGCGCTATGGAGGCGTTATGGGACGATCTGACCCGAGATCCGGAATCTGTCCCCGCGCCTGACTGGCATCAGGAGGCATTGGAGGAAAGGGCGTTACGTGCTGAGACTGGTAGCTCCACATTCAGTGAGTGGGAAACCGTAAAGCAGCGTCTGCGCGAGAATACGCGTTGAAAATCGAGATATTGGAAGAGGCTGAGCAGGATCTGCTGGCAGGATTCCGGTTTTATGATCGATTGGAACCGGGGCTTGGTCAGTACTTTATAGATGCCTTGTTCTCTGACATCGACTCGCTTCTCTTATATGCTGGAGTCCACCAACAAGTCTTCGGCTACTATCGCCTTTTGGCGAAGCGCTTTCCGTTCTCCGTTTATTATCGGTATGAGCAGGATACAGTGCGCGTCTATGCCGTTCTGGATAATCGTCAGTCTCCTTCACAGGCAGTAAAGCGCTTGTTTGAATCCTGAGCTCAGGTTTTTTCGGTCGTTCTGTCCGCCCATTGCGACTGAAGTCGCTCCCACAAAACCTGGCGAGATGGTGGTGTGGTAGGAGAGACTTTAGCCGCGATGCAGGGCGGCGAGCCCTGCCTGGATTACACCGCTGATCGCGACTGCGACGTTTCCGCTGTGCAGTGTGATACGCTGAGTGAAACGTACCTGAAGGTGGCGATATGAGGTTGACAGCCTATCAATGCCAGGTGATCCGCGAGACTGTCGCGGACTGTTTCGGCCATGGTGCCAAGGTCCATCTCTTCGGGTCTCGTGCGGATGATACCGCGCGTGGTGGCGACATTGATCTTCTGGTCGAGACGGACATGACCGATGTCAATGCCATTGTCAGGGCCGAGATTCGCTGTCAGGTCAGGATTCAGCAGAAGCTTGGCGAACAGAAAGTGGATCTGCTCATCGATTATCCGGGACGAGGAGAACATCCGCCGATCTTTGAGGTCGCTGAACGGACAGGTATTCCCCTATGACGATGAATGGTAACGGAGTTGGTGGAGTTATTGAAAAGGATCGAGCAGAAGCTTGATCTACCTTCGCTTGAAGAGGCCTGAACGGCTTCAACGTTGATCGCGACTGAAGTCGCTCCTACAAGACCCGTACTCCGGGATCGGGTGGTTGTGGGGTTCGTAGGGGCGGTTTCAACCGCGATGCAGGGCGGTGAGCCCTGCTCATCAGGTGTCATCAGGTCCCGCCATTGCCACTATGTTCGGCGATTACAATAAGCTAACTGAGCGTTCCCTAAAGCTGTGTGATGATTCGTTCGCTTTCGCAGGTCACTAAAAGAACTGAAAGGGAACGACATGCTTCAAAAACTGGAACATATTTATTTAGGGATACTCCGTGCGTTTGTCATCGTGGTGGCGGGCATTCTGCTGATATCGGCGGCGTTTTTTGCATTGGGCGCGCTGAAGGGGCTTCAGTCTCCGCCGGAGCACGAGACGTTTGTCCCGCGAGTCGAGCATGAGGGGGCGGCACAGGATATCGTCGATTCCTATGCCGACGCGCCGGATGCTTCGCAATCCATGTCTGAGTCTCAGGAAGCAGCGGGGCCGGTGGGTGAGGAGAAGGAAGATCCGAATCTGGCCCATTATGAGGAAGTGGCCGATCTCATCGATTCATTCGTGGTCGAGGTGACCGATGGTCAGTTGACGACGAATATCGACTTCCTGATTGCAAACATTCGCGACCGGGCGGAATACTATTCCTATCAGGCGAGAACCGATGCCTACGCCGAGGGGTTGGTCTCCTACCTCGACGAGATTTTGAATGATGACGCTGTCAGAGACAGTGCGGAGCGGACGAATGCGTTCGATATCGTCAACCGGGCGCTGGATTCCTATGATCAGACATTCGATCGGCAGATAGAGCAGGAAGAGCAACGCCGGAACCAGGAGCGTCACCAGCATATTCAGGACAAGGCCAATGCGACCCAGAGCCTGTATATCGCCGGCGGGGCGCTCGGGGCCTTCCTGTTCATCGTGTTCCTGTCCATTTTCATCAAGATCGAGCGTAACCTCAGAACCTTGAGCCAGCATGTGACCGCTCAGAACGAGGCGCGTCAGAACGGCTAGCCCGTGCACTGAACGTTACGGTGTTTCCCATGAGCGCCCGTCACCCCACCGGTGGCGGGCGTTTGTGTTATGTTGGAATGAAAATCTGTCGTTGTCCGGAGCGATCCCCATGTTCGAGGACCTGAATTCTCCCCGTGAACGTCTGTCACAGGTCATCGAGTCGCTGGGCGACAGCTCGTTTCACGAGGCCTTGATGGCCTATCTGTCCGGGCTGTTCGGGAATTTGAATGGCTTGGTCATTCGCTACCATATGAGCGCTCGTCCCGAGATGCTGATCAATCAGGTTCTCGACGATAAGGTGCAGCAGGTGTATCTCAACGGCCTGTATATGCTCGATCCGCTCAACAATATTAATCGGGCCAGCTTCACCGCCGGGGTCTACAGCTTCAGCGAAAGCTTCGAGATCGACAGCGACAAGATCCGCTATCAGGAAGAGGTCTTCCAGCGCGCCCGAATCAGTGATGAGTTGGCGTGGTTGGTCATGATGCCGGATGCCAGCATGCTGGCTTTCTGTCTCGACAAGCCGGATGGGCGCTTTTCCGATACCGAGATCCAGTTGGCGAGTGCCGAGTTGCCGGTGGTCAAGGCGCTGGCGGCCAAACATTTCACGCTGGAGTTTCTCAGCAAGCTCAAGGAGCGGCCCGGGGTGTTCACCCAGGTCGAGCGCATCATTCATCTGGCGAGTGAGCGGGTGACTGAATCGTCGCGGTGGCGCCCCGACTTTGCGTCGATGGGCGATAGCGATAAATCGTTGATCGAGCAGGAGGCGCTCACGGTGCGTCGCGAGGGAGGGTATAGCGAGGCCTTGCTGGGGGATGAGTCGATACTGAGCAGTTGCATCGTGTCGCTGGATGGGGAGCAGTATCTTCAGCAGCGTATACGCCCACGGAACACCACCAGCGCAGAGGGCTACAAGGCCCTGATCGATAAGGCGCTGGCGCCGTTCGCGCTCTCTGAACGAGAGCAGGACGTCGTTTTCCTCTCACTGTTGGGTTATCCCAACTCCTTGATTGCCGGGAAACTGTCGATTTCCAGTGGCACGGTCAAGAATCACAAGTACTCCATTTACAATAAACTCGATATCACGTCCGAGCGGGAACTGTTCAACCTGGTGCTCAAGAATATCGTTGGCGTGGCGACGTGAAAGGCGATAGCAACCACCCCCCATCAGCGACTGAAGTCGCTCCTACCTGGAATCAGCAGCGGGTGTTGTAGGAGCGGTTTCAACCGCGAAGCAGGGCGGTGAGCCCTGCTTGGGAGGCACCGCTGATCGCGACTGAAGTCGCTCCTACGAACCCCCGTGCCCGGAGATGTAGGAGCGGTTTCAACCGCGATGCAGGGCGATAAGCCCTGCCTCTCATTTGCCTGTCCGTCTCTTTATGCCTCCGGTACTTGACTGTGCGTCTCGATATGCCGGAGAGGCGTTGCTCCCCTTCGGGCCGGTTGCTAAGTTGCCGAATCTCCAGTACCCCCATGACCGCGTCGTAAACGCGCTCGAGGCTACCCACCATACGATCGATTAACGACTAAATGACAAGATTGGTAACGCAGGGGCATTCACTACATGGTTACAGTACGTCGAGCGGTGTATTTACGACAACGGTGGTGCGTCCAGATCTTGGTGATCGGCGCTGCCAATCTGGTAGCGATCTCGCCACTTCATGCCATTGAAGTCATTGATGGCGGAGATACCGTTAACGTGCCTGGCGACAAGGCTTCCCCCTGGGACATGGGCGATACACTGTATGTGGGGGATGATGGCTCGGGAACGCTGAACATTGTCGATGGCCAGGTCGAGGTCGATGACAATATTCATGTTGGCGGTGACGCTGGCGAGGGTGAGATCAACGTCTCCGGGGGCGGCCATCTTGGCACCACTAGCAATCTATGGGTGGGTGCTGCAGGCACTGGCAGTCTCAACGTCGACGACGCCACAGTCACGGTCGGTGGTACATTCCAGGTCGGTCGGGATTCTAATGGAGACGGCGTTGCGGTCCTGGCCAGTGGTGGTCGGCTAACGGCCACCGATATGTGGATCGGGAATTACGGTGATGGCCGAGTGATCGTGGATGGTAGTGGTAGTGAGGCAAGCAGCACCAATACTATAGCGATTGGACGACTTAGTACTGGCCGTGGCAGCTTGACGGTCACCGATGGCGGCCGGGTTATAGCCCCGTCGATCGATTTTGGCAACCTGAGTGGCTCTCGCGGTATTCTGAACATCGGCGCCCCGGCGAGCGAAGAAGCCGCCGCACCGGGCATTGTCGACGCCGATACTCTGCAGTTCCGTGGCGGCAGCGGCCAACTGGTTTTCAACCATGACGACCCGGGTTATGTCTTCGATACCGATGTCGAGACCAGCACCGGGAGCGACCTGGATGACGCCACGATCCGGCATATGTCGGGGACCACCCATTTTACCGGCAATGGCAGCGGCTTTGCCGGAGTGCTGAGCATCGAGGGCGGTACCTTCCATGCTGATGAGTCGGTCGGCGGTGACGCCGTCGTCTCCGGCGGTATACTGAGCGGTACAGGCAGTGTTGGCGCTTTGAGGGTGGAAAATGGTGGCACGCTCTCGCCGGGTAACTCAGTCGGCACTCTCAGTGTAAACGATGGCGTCGTCTTCAATGCCGGAAGCACGTTCCTGGTGGAAGTGGACGGTACGGGGACAGACCGCCTGACAGCAGCCAATGATGTTCGCATCAATGGTGGTGATGTGCGTGTCGTCAGTCTGGAGCCTAACCAGGATGAAAGTGTTTTAGGTACTTACACTGTGCTCGAGTCTGTCACGGGCATCGACGGCGAGTTCGACACTGTCGAGGCCAACTACGCTTTCCTCGACCCTTCACTGAGCTACTCGGACCAAGCGGTCGAGTTGACTCTGCATATTGTTGACAGCGGTGAAGACGATAATGGTGGAGGAAATGAAGATAGTGAGAATGGCGGGGAGGGTGATGACGCTGGCCCATCGCCTTCACCTTCACCTTCACCTTCACCTTCTCCTTCCCCCGGCAGCCTGCTGTCTCCATATGCCGCCAGCGGTAATTCGCAGCGGCTTGCGTCGGCGCTGGAGACGATGGATTCCGATACATCGGGGTATCACGACTTCGAGAATGCCCTGCTGCTGCTGGAATTCGGAGAGGCCGGTCAGGCCGCCGAGGAGCTGGCCGGCAGCGACATTCCCGCCAGCCAGACGGCCATCGATCAGCTGACTCAGTCCTTCTCGGCCTCGCTGCAGGGGCGCATGAGTGGTGCCGGCAGCGAAACGCCACTGGCGGCGGCCGCCTTGCAGCAGCTGCATCGGGGCGATGCCGGGTATGCACCGCAACAACTGTCGATGCTGGAGTCGGCCTTTGCACCACCGTCTCGACAGGATCGCGAAGCGGTCGGCCCTCGTGGTTATGCGCCCACGTTGAGTCAGCCAACGGGGCCGGTGAGTTGGGCGCGAGCCGTCAGCAGCGACAGCCGGCTCGGCGGGGATGGCGAGTCACCCGGTGTATCCTCGCGCTCCTCCGGAGTGCATACGGGCAGCGAACTGTTCCTTGCGGACGAATTGATGGTTGGGGTCGCCGTCGGCATCGAGCGGGGCCGAGTCAGCGGCGATAGTGCCCAGAGCGATTTCGACGCCTACACAGCGGGGCTATATGCTCGCCAGCATGTCGGTGACTGGCGGCTGTCCGGCTCGGCCAGCCTGGGCTGGCTGGATCTGGAGGGCGAGCGCTATGTGACCGGTTTCGGCAGGCATCAGGCCGATTACGAGGCCCGCGTCGGCACTGTCGATGCCGAACTGGCGTATGACTTGCCACTCGAAGCTCGCGCCTGGCGTCTTTCACCGCTGATCGGTGTGACCTACACCCATACGTACCGCGACGGTTATCGGGAAGACGGCTTGGCGGGGCTGGATGTCGATGCCTCCAGCGACGACAGTGTGCGTGGTCGGCTTGGCGGTGAGTTTGC
Source organism: Aidingimonas lacisalsi (assembly GCF_008079445.1). Lineage (GTDB taxonomy): Bacteria > Pseudomonadota > Gammaproteobacteria > Pseudomonadales > Halomonadaceae > Aidingimonas > Aidingimonas lacisalsi. The sequence continues at coordinate 10,050 of NZ_VRYH01000009.1, forward strand.
CTATCGGGTCTCGGACAGTGCCGTGATCACCGGGCGCCTGGCATGGAGTCACGAACTGGGCAATCCTGACGCCTCCACCGAGGCTTCGCTGTTGGGGAGTGAGACTTTCACCATCGAAGGCCAGACATTGCCGACCGACCTGATGGATGTGGGTGTGGGCATGGAAGCCCGAATCACCGACCGGGTCGATGTGTACGCCGCGTACGACGGCCGCCTGGGCAGTGGCTATGAGGATCACGCCGGTCAGGTGGGCATGCGTTGGCGGTGGTGAGTTCTCCTGTATGTTCGTGGGAGCGGTTTCAACCGCGATGCGGGTCGGTGAGCCCCGCCTGGGAGGCACCGCTGATCGCGACTGAAGTCGCTCCTACATAACCCGTGCCAGTGAGATGGTGTTGTGGTGTTCGTGGGAGCGGTTTCAACCGCGATGCGGGGCGACGAGCCCCGCCTGGGTGGCACCGCTGATCGCGACTGAAGTCGCTCCTACATAACCCGTGCCAGTGAGATGGTGTTGTGGTGTTCGTGGGAGCGGTTTCAACCGCGATGCGGGGCGACGAGCCCCGCCTGGGTGGCACCGCTGATCGCGACTGAAGTCGCTCCTGCACAACCTCTTGCCAGTGAGATGGTGTTATGGTGTTCGTGGGAGCGGTTTCAACCGCGATAAGCCGGTTCGATGCACTGGTCATATTTATCAACTTGTATGATATGTTATAAGATGATTAGTTATGATGAGGCATTGAACCGGTACTCGACGATTCGTTTCGACATGACGGGAGGTCGGGATGCAATGCACTGGCTGGCATGCATGAGGTGATAACCATGACCCAAACCATGGACGACAAGAAAATCATCAAGGTCCATGACAGCGACAACGTCGCCATCGTCATCGGGCAAGGCGGGGTGAACGCCGGAACGGAGCTGCAGGCCGGGCTGATAGCCGTTGCGGATATCCCGCAAGGGCACAAAGTCGCCTTGTCGGATATTCCGTCGGGTGCCGAGGTCATTCGTTACAGTGAGATCATTGGTACGGCGACCGAGACGATCCCGTTGGGTGGCCATGTCAATGAGCACAATATCGCGTTGCGCCAGCCGCCCGCCTTGCATGAGCTAGAGTCGGCGACCCGTGAGTATGGGCCGCCGGAAAGGTTGGAAGGGTATACCTTCCAGGGGTATCGCAACGCGGATGGCAGTGTCGGCACGAAGAATGTACTCGGCATCACGACGAGCGTGCAGTGCGTCGCCGGTACCGTCGAGCATGTCGTCAAGCGTATCAAGGCGGAATTGCTGCCGAAGTACCCCAATGTCGATGATGTCGTCGGGCTGACGCACACGTATGGCTGCGGGGTGGCGATCAATGCGCCTGCCGCGATCATTCCCATTCGTACCCTCAAGAACATCACGCTCAACCCCAACTTCGGCGGGGAGGTGATGGTCATTGGCCTGGGGTGCGAAAAACTGCAACCGTCGACGTTGGTGTCCGAGCAACCCGTCAAGATGTACGACTCGAGTGAGGAGGCATCGGCCACCGGCAATATTCTCAGCTTGCAGGACGAGCAGTTTGTCGGTTTTGCGGAAATGGTGGCCGGTATCATGGCCATGGCCGAGCAGCATCTCGCCAAGCTGAATCAACGGCGGCGCGAACCCTGCCCCGTGTCGGAACTGGTGGTGGGTACGCAGTGCGGTGGCAGCGATGCCTTCTCCGGGGTGACGGCCAACCCGGCCGTCGGTTTTGCCGCGGATCTGATCGTGCGGGCCGGTGGTACGGTCATGTTTTCGGAGGTGACGGAAGTCCGCGATGCGATTCACCTGCTGTCGCCACGGGTCGTCGATAAGGGCGTGGGCGAGAAGCTGGTTCAGGAAATGCAATGGTACGACGATTACCTGGCACAGGGGCAGGCGGACAGAAGTGCCAACCCGTCACCGGGAAACAAGAGCGGCGGGTTGAGCAATGTCATCGAGAAGGCATTGGGGTCGATTGCCAAGTCGGGTACGAGTCCCATCGTCGATGTGCTCGGGCCGGGCGAGCGGATCAGCAAGCGAGGGTTGAATTTCGTCGCGACTCCGGCCAGCGACTTCATCTGCGGCACGTTGCAGTTGGCGGCGGGCATGAACATGCATGTGTTCACGACCGGGCGCGGTACCCCTTATGGGTTGTCCATGGTGCCGGTGATCAAGGTCGGGACGAACACCACGCTAAGCCGCCGCTGGCATGATCTCATCGATCTGGACGCCGGCCGCATTGCTTCCGGCGAGGCCACGATCGAGACGATGGGGTGGGAACTGTTCCATCTGATCCTGGAGATTGCCAGTGGGCGTGAACAGGCGGCGGTCGACCGGCTGGGGATACATAACGATCTGGCGCTGTTCAATCCCGCCCCTGTGACGTAATACCGCCAGCAGCGACGAGAACCATTGAGGAGAGCACCATGACAGGCAAGGTTGCGGTAGTGACAGGCGCAGGGAGTGGTATCGGCCGGGTGGCATCGCTGGCCCTGGTCGCCGAGGGGTATCGCGTCGCGTTGGTGGGGAGACGGCGTGATCGCCTCGAGGAAACGGCGAGTCTCGCCAGTGATCGTGAAGCCACGCTGGTCGTAGAGGCCGATGTCATCGATGAGGCGTCGGTCGATGCGGCATTCGATCGGGTCGCCACTGCCTGGGGGCGGGTGGATCTGCTGTTCAACAATGCGGGACGCGGGGCACCACCGGCGACCCCGGATGAGTTGCCGGTCGCCGTATGGCGCGAGGTCGTCGATACCAACCTGACCGGCAGCTTCCTGTGCGCCAGAGCGGCGTTTCGTGTCATGCGCGAGCAGTCGCCACGAGGTGGCCGAATCATCAACAACGGTTCGATCTCCGCTTATGTGCCTCGACCGTTGAGTGTGGCCTATACGGCCACCAAGCACGCCATTACCGGGCTGACGCGGTCGCTGTCGCTGGATGGCCGTGCCTATGACATCGCCTGCGGCCAGTTGGACATCGGTAATGCCGACACCGATATGACGGCCCGAATGGCCGAGGGGATACTCCAGCCCAATGGCGACGTCGTGCCCGAACCGCGCATGGACGCCGACGAGGTGGGAAGGGCGGTCGTACACATGGCGAGTCTGCCGTTGGCGGCGAATGTGCAGTTCATGACGGTGATGGCGACCAAGATGCCCTACGTCGGGCGCGGTTGAGGCTGCGTCACAGCAATTTGCCGGGATTGAACAGCCCTTGCGGGTCCAGCGCCGCCTTGATGCGTTCCATCATCGCCAGGGCGACGGGGTCCTGGTAGCGGCGCAATTCGGTCCGCTTGGAAAGCCCGATACCATGCTCTGCCGAAATCGAGCCGTTCATGTCGGCGACCAGGTCGTGTACGGCGCGGTTGAACTGCGGTGTCAGGTCCATGAAGGCGGCAGTATCCATGGCCTCGGGCTGGCTGACGTTGAAGTGGAGGTTGCCGTCACCGACATGGCCGAAGGCGCAAATGCGGCATGCCGGAAGGATCGACCGGCAGGCGGCGCTGGCGGCCTCGATGAAATCCGCGATACGCGATACCGGTACGGAGATGTCGTGCTTGATCGAGGCGCCTTCGGCGATCTGGGCTTCCGCGACTCCTTCACGCAGCCGCCACAACGCCTGTGATTGCGTGCTGCTCGTAGCGATGACGGCATCCTTGATCACGTCGTTCTCGAAGGCGTCGGCCAGGGCCGCTTCCAGACGCGTATTCAGATCGAGTCCGGCATCCGGAGTCGTCAGCTCGATCAGCGCGTATGACGCATAGCTCTGGTCGAAGGGCGCGCGTGCCCCCTGAATGTGGGACAGCACGGCGTCCATCGCAAAGCGCGGCAGGAATTCGAAGGCCGTCAATGTATCGCTGAGTTGGCCCCGCAACTGGTCGTACAATGCCAGCACCTGATGCGGAGAGTCGCAGCCGACCAGCGCGGTGGCTGTCACTCGCGGCATGGGAAACAACTTGAGCACCGCAGCCGTGATGATGCCCAGCGTGCCCTCGGAGCCGATGAAGAGTTGCTTGAGATCGTAACCGGTGTTGTCCTTGCGCAAGGCGGTCAATCCGTTCATGACGCGGCCATCGGCCAGCACCACTTCCAGCCCGAGCACCAGGTCACGGGCATTGCCATAGCGCAGCACATTGATGCCGCCGGCATTCGTGGCCAGATTCCCGCCGATCTGACACGATCCCTCGGCGGCCAGCGATAGCGGAAACAGACGCCCGGCGTCATGGGCGGCGTCTTGCACCACCTGCAGGATACAGCCCGCCTCCACGGTGATGGTGGCATTGGTGGGATCGATGTCGCGAATCCGACTCATGCGTCCCAGTGCCACGACGAGGCTTTGCTGCGGTACGCCGCCTCCCACCAGCCCGGTGTTCCCGCCTTGCGGTACCAACGGCACGCCATGCGCGCGACACTGCTCGACGATGAAGGCGACATCGGCGGTGCAGGCCGGCAAGATCACGGCCAATGCATCCCCTGGATACAGCCGACGCTGTTCCTGGACATAAGGCAGCATGTCGGCAGCGTCGGTCAGTACGTAGTCGGCCCCGAGTCGATGGACCAGCGTGTCGAGCAACTCGTCGGCGATCGGCTGTCGGTTCAGGGCGTCGGGCATGTCGGGCTCCAGTGGGTGAGGCGTTCGATGTCGTAGGTGTCAACCGCGCTTGGCGAGACGTAGTCGGGTGATGGTGGTTCGCGTCGAGATGCGTTCGGGATCGGTGCGCAACTCGATGACCGCCGGGCGGTGTGCCTCGATGGCACCCTGCAGCGCCGGCAGGAATTCGTCGGTGCGGTTGACCATGGCCGTGTAAGCCCCCATGCCCGCCGCCATCGTGAGGAAATCCGGATTGACCAGGTCGGTGCCGACCACGCGCTCCGGATGCTCACGCTCCTGATGCATGCGGATGGTGCCGTAGGTGCCGTTGTTGAAGAGCAATACGATCGGGCGCCCGCCATGGTGTACGGCGGTGGCCAGTTCCTGGCCGCTCATCATGAAACCGCCATCGCCGACGAAGGCGAGCACCACCCGCTCAGGATCCTGCAGTGAGGCCGAGACGGCGGCCGGTACGGAGTAGCCCATGGCGCCGCACGTGGAGCCCAACTGACGGCCGGGGCGGCCGTAACGCAGATAGCGTTGGGCCCAGCCGGTATGGTTGCCGGCGTCGAGCGTGATGACCGTGTCGGCGGGGAGTTGATCGCGCACGGCCATCATGGCTTGACCGATATTGAGCGGTCCGTCTTCATCCGAGCTGCTGATATCGTCGAAATACGCTTGCCGGGCCTGCCGACGCCATTCGCTCCAACGCTCGGCGAGTTGTTCCCAGCGGCAGTCTCTCAGTGCGCGCGCGACCCGTTCCGGGGCCGCTGCTATGCCGATCTCGGGGCTGTAGACGCGGCCGATTTCATCGCTGTCACCATGGATATGGATCAGCGTCTGGTTGGCGACGGGGGGTGTCAAGGTCGTGTATGTCTTCGTGGTCATTTCCCCGAGCCGTGCACCAATCACGAGCAGTAGATCCGCCTCGGCAATGCGCTTGACCAATTGGGGCGAACTCGCGGTTCCGAAGTCGCCGATATAGACGTCAGAGCGGTTGTTCACGATGTCCTGGCGGCGGAACGAGCATGCCACCGGCAGGTCGTGTGCTTCGGCGAAGGCCGTGATGTCGCGGCAGGCCGTATCATCCCAGCCACTACCGCCGACCAGCAGCAATGGCCGTCTTGCTGACGATAGCGCCTCGCGGATGCGCGTCAGGTCGGCAGCGCCGATGTCGGCACGCGTGGGGCGATAGGGAGGGGCATCCACCGTATCGACGACATCGGTCAGCATGTCTTCAGGCAGTGCCAGCACGACCGGGCCCGGCCGGCCCGATGTCGCGATACGGAAGGCGCGTGCCATGTATTCGGGAATCCGCGCCGCATCATCGATCTGCGCTACCCACTTGGCGATGCTGCCGAACATTTGCTGGTAGTCGATCTCCTGGAACGCTTCACGGTCCCGTGAGGGGCGATCCACCTGGCCGATCAACAGGATCATGGGCGTGGAATCCTGCTGGGCGATGTGGACCCCGATCGAGGCATGGCAGGCACCGGGGCCGCGTGTCACCAGGCAGATGCCCGGCTTGTCGGTCAACTTGCCGTATGCCTCGGCCATGTTGGCGGCACCGGCTTCATGGCGTGCGTTGTAGAGGCTGATGCGATCCCGGACATCATGCAGCGCATCCAGGACTTCGAGATAACTTTCGCCCGGAACGCAGTAAGCGGATTCGACGCCGTGGATCAGCAACTGATCGACAAGCACCTGACCGCCGGAACGAGGGCGGAGAGACTGAGACATGGTAGTGACACTCCCAATGGACAATTCGGGATAGACCGGGGACTGTGCGATACGCGGCGGCAGTGGCCGAGGTTGCGCACGGTCCCCGGGCCTCGGGACGGCTGTCGTCAGCATCCCGAGGCGGGTGCGTGAGTCATTGCCGTGGCGACTCGTACAGATCCTGATCGCTCTTCGTGGTGAGAGACTGCCTGTTGAGCAGTATCGGCAGCATGCTGATCAGTAGCACCAGACTACCGCCGAGAGTGACTCGCCAATCGGGATAGATGAAGCTGATGGCAGTGCCGAAGAGCAGGAACTGTTGCCAGCGCCGTAGCGGCGCGAACATGTACCGTTGTAGTGCTGCGGCCAGCACAATGACGCCGATGGTGGCCTGCGTCAGCACCAGTGCGATGCGCAGCGGTTCTCCCTGCAGCAGGATGGTCGGTTCATAGACGAACATGAACGGCACGATGAAACCGGCGGCGCCCAGTTTGAGGGCCTCGATGCTCGATTCCCATATCTTGGCTTTCGACAGTGTATTGGCCGCGTAGACCGCCATGGCTACCGGAGGCGTGATGGCGGACAGGATGGCAAAGTAGAACACGAACAGGTGGGCGGCTTCGGCTTGCACGCCGAGTTTGGTCAGGGCCGGGACCAGCAGGGCGACCTGGACGATGTAGGCCGGCGTGGTCGGCATGCCCATGCCCAGGATGATACCCGCCACCATACTGAGCAGCAGGGCCAGTACCAGGATGTCCTGTGAAGCCGAAATGACGAAGTTCGAGAAGCTCAGGCCGATGCCGGTGATGTCGATCACGCCGACGACGATGCCGGCGCAGGCACAGGCGGCGGCGATCGGTAATACGTTCCTCGCCCCGTTTTCCAGTGCATCGATGGTGTTGCGCAGCGTGACGTAGTGGCGGGTCGTCTTGCGCAGAAACGCGGTAGGGATCACCGAGGCGATACCGCACATGGCGGAGTAGGGCGCAGAGTAACCGAGCACCAGGGCGCCGATGATGACGACCAGCGGAATGAACAGGTGGCCGCGTTCCTTGAGGACGCGCCCTAGTGGCACTTGATCCTCTTCAGGCACGCTGCCGACATTGTTGCGTTTGGCCGCGAAATGGATGCCGAAGAACAGGGCGACATAGAACAGCACGGCAGGTGTAATGGCATACATCGCCACTTTGAGATAGCCGGTGCCGAGATACTCGGCCATGACGAAGGCCGCTGCGCCCATGACCGGTGGCATGATCTGCCCCCCCGTCGAGGCGACGGCTTCCGTGGCACCGGCAAAGGCCGGCCGGAATCCCATGCGCTTGATCAAGGGAATGGTGAAGGTGCCGGTCGTCATGACATTGGCAACGGCCGAGCCGGACACGGAGCCGAACATGCCGCTGGTGACGCAGGCGACCTTGGCGGGACCGCCGGCCTGGCGTCCTGTCAGTGCGACGGCGAAATCCATGAACAACTGACCGATCCCCATGCGCTCGACAAGGGCGCCGAAGATGATGAACAGCACCATGTAGGTTGCCGAGACGGCGATCGGGATACCGAAGATGCCTTCCGTGGTGATGGCGAGCTGTTCGAGCACGACGGTAGGTAGCGTATTGGTTGCTGTAAAGGCGTAGACCAGAAAGCAGATGGCGGTAATCGGTAGCGCCGGTCCGATCGCTCGCCTGGCGGCTTCCAGCACCAGGATCACGAGGGTGATGGAGGCGATGATGTCACGCGTGGTCAGCGGGTCGACATAGATGAAGCGCGAGAAGATGTAGTCCAGATTCAAGCTGGGGTATAGCGCTGCAAACAGGCCTATGACCGCCAGTATCATGTCGTACCAGGGCGGTATGGTGACAGATTCGCGTCGGTAGTTGCTGGTCAGGAAAATCAGGGAAACGGCCAGCGCAACATGGATGCCGCGCAGTATGTAAGGGCCTGGCGTTCCGGCCAGCGCGATATAGATATGGTATAGCGACATACCGACCAGGATGACCTTGATCGATAGTCCGAAAACCCGGGCATAGAGCGACGTTGAGGTGTGGCGCACGGAGAACTCCCGATTTTATTGCTGTTCTTCGCCGATGACCTGGCTGCCGATAGGGGCTTGCCCCCTTGCCCAGTTCGGCTGGGCAAGGGCAGCGGTCGTCATGATGGCGTTTACAGTGCGTCGTGTTCGCGGTAGAACGCTTCCGCGGCGGGATGCAGCGGCACGCCGATGTCGGTGGCCATGTCTTCAGGCGTCAGATCCTTCATGGCCTGACTGATATCGCCGAGAGAGTCCGTGTTCTCGACCACAGCCTCCAGAAAGGCGGTGACGATCTCGTCATCGAAATCACACTGGGCGATCATGTGCGTGTCATAGGTGATGGCCGGCACATCCTCATCCACGCCCGGGTAGCTGCCCGCGTGAACCATGCGTTTCTGGAAGGCGGCGTTCTGCTCCTTGAACTGATCGAAGGTCGCGTCGTCGATCGGTACGAAGCTGATGTCACGGCTATTGGCCAGGTCCATCACCGAACCGGCAGGCAGGGCGGTACCGAGCGTGAAGATATCGGCGTGACCATCCTTCATGGCGATGACCGAATCGGAATATGACAGGTGGCTGACACTCTCTAGATCGTCGTAGCTCAAGTCGTTGGTATCCAGCAGGCCGCGCGTGAGCATCTCGCCGGTGTGACCATTCTGTTGCGTGGTGAGACGCTTGCCTTCGAAATCGGCGACGGATTCGACCTCGGCGTCGTCAAGCGCCATGACCTGGAAATACTGTGGATAGAGCGTGCCGAGGTTGCAGACGTTGTCGATGGCTTTGTTGAAGGGATCTCTGCCATTGATGCCATCGACCGTGGAGATGGAGTTGGCGAAGGCGATCGGGAAGCGCCCATTGGCCACACCCTGGACGTTGGCGAGGCCGGAACCTGGTGTCACCGTGATGGAAACATCATCGACCTTGTCTTCAACGACGGCTTTCAGTGCCCCTCCGATCGGATACCAGGATCCTCCCTGTGACCCGGTCGAGAGGGTGAAATCCTGGGCCTGAGCCATGGAAACCGCAGTGACACTCAGGGCAGCGATTGTTGTCATGGAGGCGTGCTTACCCAGTTTGAACATGACGTTACTCCTCACTTCTTGTCTTAGTTCGGTGCTGCACTGTCTTCATTGAGCTTGTTCAGTGCAGGTGTGAGCCTCGTTCAGCAAGGCAATTTTAAAGTATTGTTTATCATATGTTCTGTCAACTGGTTATATGACAAGTTATATAATTAATTGATAGAAAAGGATTTATAAGGTCATTCCTCCGACGTGGCCAGGTGGCTCGGTTGAGCCCCGGAAAAATGCTGTATCAGATGCTCCACGCTCTGAAGGGCCATCGCATTGCGCGTCTCGACGGTGGCACTTGCCCGATGAGCCGACAGCACGACGTTATCCAGCGTCAGCAGAGCATCGTTGATGCGGGGCTCATCGGCGAACACATCGAGGCCGGCTCCGAGCAATTCACCACGTTCGAGCCGGGCGATCAGGGCGCTCTCATCGACGAGCACGCCACGTCCCACGTTGACGACGATACCGTCCGGACCAAGTGCGGCCAGCACGTTGTCGTCGACCAAGGCCCGCATGCCGGGGGAGCTGGCGGCGGCCACCATCAGGACATCGCTCCAGGCGGCCAGTCGTTGCAGGTCCGGTTCGAACGCATAGGACACATCCTCTCTGGGTGTCCGGTTGGTATAGGCGATTTCCATACCGAAGGCTTCCGCCCGTGTCGCGATGGCCTGGCCGATACGACCGAGTCCGAGTATGCCGAGACGTTTGCTCGTCAGGCTGCGGGTCAAGGGAGGCTGCTTGCCTTGTGCCCAATGCCCCGCCTTGACGAAATCGTGTCCTTGCGGCAGGCGCCGAAGCGTCGACATCATGAGTCCGAAACCCATGTCGGCGACATCCGCGGTCAGCACGTCCGGGGTATAGGCGATGCGCAGGCCCTTGCGCTGGGCGTGATCGATATCGACCCGATCGAGACCGACGCCGTGCAGCGAGATGATCTCGAGGTTGGTCAACCGTTCCGCTTGCTCCGGTGTCAGCCCGATGTTGGCACCCGTCAGGACGCCCCTGGCGGTGTCCGCATGGTCGTGCATGGCGCGTTCGGGTGTCGGGCTATCCCATAGGTGGACGACGTTGAAATGTTCCTCGAGTCGCTCCATACCGGGGTCGGCGATACGTTGCAACAGAAGAACTTCGGGCTTGGAGGCTTGTTCTGTCATGACTCGTTATCCTCAATGAGTGTCGAAATGCTGATGCCAGAGCGAGGTCATCAGCTCGCCTTGCGCGTTGAACTGAAGTGTCTGCGGAGGGCCTATCGGTTCCGCCATGCCGTCGGGGATATCGTCCAGCAGGGCGGGAGATACCATGATCCGGTCCAGGTGCAGGGTGGTCGAGATCATGCAGAACCGGGCGTCTTCATCGTTGAGCGCCCACGACGTGGTGACGGCAGCCGCGATCACGTCCCGTTCGGTCGGCAGCACGATGGGGATGCGTGACTTATCCACCAGGGTGGCCGTCAGCGCATTCATGTAGGTGGCCTTGAAGTCGACGGCTTCGGCGGCCGCTCGGGTCGTGAAATCGGCCATGCCGATACCGACGGCGTTGCCCGCGGTCTCCTTGGTCAGGTTCAGCAACCCCAGTTTATGGATGAACGGCGTTGCGGGGTTGTCGATGCCGCGGATGTCGGTGCGTCCCGTGACGGCAAAGTCCATCCCCGTGCCGCTGATCTCCTTGCCGCTGCGTTCGACGATCAGTACATCGGCCTGAGTGATGGGCAGACGCGGAAGGTAGGATTTGGCCTCCTTGAGCAGGCGTTCGTCGGTTGCCATGATGGCGTCGGGTTCGGCCCCTTCGAGGTGCACGATATCCTTGTTGGCGTTCTCGACCAGGCCGATGCCGAGCGTGATGGGCGCATTGGCCAGGGCGATGCGTGCCAGGTTGGGCAGTACGTCGGAGAGGCCGCGCGGGCCGAGTTTGTGCACGCGTCGCGCCCCTTCGGCCTTGCCCAGCCCGACGGCGATCATCTTGGTCAAGCCGCTTTCGATGGGGCGGTCGAACGTCGTGTGGGATTTGATACGGTTGACGATGATGATGCCGTCCGCGTCGGCGGCATTGCGATCGAACTTGCATTCGATGCCTTCCGCCGTCTTGCCGTATTCGACGACGTCCATCGTGGCGTGCACGGGAGCGCCCACGCTGGCTTCGGTGATGCCCAGCTTGGCCAGCACCGCTTCCTGACCTTCGGCCGTGCCGCCGCCATGGCTGCCCATGGCCGGAACGATGAACGGTGTATGCCCCAGTGATTGAAGTTCGGACACGACAGCCGTGATGACCTCGACGAGCGCGGCGATGCCGCGGCTTCCGACACCGACCGCGACACGGCTGCCGGGGGCGAGCCGTGCGACTTGACGGCTTTCTCGCACCACCTGCCGGGTACGTCGGTCGATATCGGACACCGGCGTGCCTAGTCGGTGATTGAGTCGAACGGGGATGACTCGGGGCAGTCTGACCTCGGCCAGGTGGGGGAACTCGACGTCGGGAAAGCTGGCATGCTGGCCCATTTCGGTCTCCTTATTGTGGTGTTCGAGCAACGCTGTTAACACGCTTGCTGTTGGACGTGTATCTTGTATGATAAGAATATAAATCGCATTTTGTAAGTCATGAGTGAGAGAGAATGAAAGAGCCATCTGGATTCCGTGCCGTTCGCAAGACCGTCAGCTTGAGCGATCAAGTGACGGATGAACTTCGCAGCATGGTGACATCCGGTGACCTCGAGGTGGGGGAGCTACTGCCTTCCGAGAGCACACTGGCCAAGAAACTGGGCGTCAGTCGCACCGTGGTTCGTGAAGCTGTGTCTCGCTTGAAGGTGGATGGCTTGTTGAGCAGCCAGCAGGGGCGAGGGGTGTTCGTGGTATCGACACGCCCGGATCGCGGGTTCTCCATGCGTGGCCATGATGCGCAGAGCATCGAGCATGTGCTGCGCATGGTGGAGTTACGCATGGGGTTCGAGGTCGAGGCTGCGGCGTTTGCCGCCGAGCGACGTACCCGCCACGACTTGACGATGATGCGCGATGCTCAGAATTCGTTTCAGGAAGCGGTGGCGTCGGGCGACATTCAGGCCGGGGTCGATGCGGATATGGCGTTCCATCGGGCTGTCTGTACCGCCACCGACAACGAGCTGTATCTCGAGTTTTTCAACTATCTGAGCAGTTATCTCAAGGAAACGATCCTGGTGTCGCGGCGCAAGGCAGCGACCCGTGTCGATGGCGGGCAGGCCCCCATCGCCGAGCACCAGACCCTGATCGATGCCATCGCCGATCAGGATGTCGATGCCGCCCGGATTGCCGCGAGATATCACATCGAGTGCAACATGCACCGCCTGAAGACGTACTACGGCGTCATGAATCCGTAGCGTGCCTACGCGATAACGAGGATGGAGCTCGCCATGCAGCGAAAGCGCTTGATTCGGATCGATCCGCTCGGTGGCGTTGCCGGTGACATGATGGTCGCCGCGCTGCTGGATGCGTTTCCTGAACATGAACCGGCGCTGGCGGACTCGCTGGCGTGTTTGCGCTTGCCGGCCGCGGTGAACTGGCGTGTCGAGCCGGGGACGTTTGCGGGATTTCAAGGCAAACGGTTCCGCGTCGAGGCCGCAAGCGAACGGGCGGCCCATAGCCACCATCATTATCCCGATCTCGTCGAGCGCATCGGCCATTGCGGGCTGCCGCAGGGTGTTGCACGCCGAGCGCTGGATATCTATGCGCTGCTGGCGGATGCCGAGGCGACCGTTCACGGGACGACCCGCGAACAGGTGGCGTTCCATGAGGTCGGCGCCTGGGACTCGGTGATCGATGTCGTGGCGGTTGCCACGCTGCTTGAGGCCATCGGGGAAACCAAGTGGTTGTGCGGTTCTCTCCCCTTGGGGAGTGGCCAGGTGCCTACCGATCACGGCTGGGTGCCGGTGCCGGCACCCGCGACGGCCCAGCTTCTTGACGGGATGCCGGTGCATGACGATGGGCTCGGCGGGGAGCGCATCACCCCGACCGGGGCGGCCATTCTGCGCCATCTCGACTGTCGTTTCGATACCCGCTGCAGTGGACGACTGCGCGATACCGGCATGGGATTCGGCACGCGGGAACTGCCTGACCGGGCCAATGCCCTGCGTTTGCTGGTGCTCGAGGCGACGGCCAACGACGCCGGATGCGTACATGACCGGGTCATTCGGGCAACCTTCGATATCGATGACCAGACACCGGAAGACATCGCGATTGCCGTCGATATCCTGCGTGACACGGCCGGTGTGCTGGATGTCACGCTGGCGACCCGGGCAGCGAAAAAGGGGCGGGTCGGTTTTCAGGTCGAACTGCTGGCGCAGCCCGAGTGTTTCGACGACATCCTGGCGGCGTGTTTTCGCCAGACCACGACGCTCGGCATTCGCTATCACGAGATCGAGCGCGCGCTGCTGACCAGAGAACATGGCGAAGCCACTACCAGCCAGGGACAGGTCCGCATCAAGACGGCATCCCGGCCATCCGGTGCTACCCGTAAAGCCGAGGCGGATGACATCGCTCGACTGCGGGAGTCTCAACAGCGTCGACAGCAGGTCAGGCGTGAAGCCGAACAGGCAGGGGAGGAGCCGTGATGTGCGTACCCGCCGCACTGCATGATGCCTTGCAGACACCCGAAATGCTGGTCATAGCCGTCAGCGGTGGCGTGGATAGCCTGACCCTGGCAGCGGCCGCCCGTCGGGTCCGGGGCCGGGAGAACGTGACGCTCTGCCATGCGCTGTCGCCGGCCGTGCCGGGGGATGCCTCAGCCCGGGTCCGGCGGCTTGCCGGCCAATGGCAGTTGCAGCTCGAGGTCATCGATGCGGGGGAGTTCGACGATCCCGATTATCTCCGTAATCCCGTCAATCGCTGTTATTACTGCAAGACTCACCTGTACCACACGATGTCGCGCCTGCAGGCGCATTTCCAGGGGACGTCCCTGACGATGGCCTCGGGAACCAATACTGACGACCTGGGTGATTATCGTCCCGGTCTGATCGCCGCGAGCGAGCATGGGGTGTTCCATCCATTCGTGGATGCGGGTATGGACAAGGCTGCGGTTCGCGCGCTGGCGCACTCGTTGGGTCTGACCGATATCGCGCGTCTACCCGCCGCGCCCTGTCTGTCGAGCCGTGTCGAGACGGGGCTGGCGGTCGAGGCCGATACGCTGCTGATGGTGGATGCGATCGAAAAATCGGTACGTGACCGGCTGGGCAACATCACGGTGCGGTGCCGCGTTCGTCATTCGGAATACTGCATCGAGCTGGGCGACGCATCGTTCGAATCGCTGAGCCCGGCCATGCAGCGGCAATTGCTGTCTCAGGCCAGACGCATCATGGCGGATCATGGGCGTGAAGCGCCCGTTACCCTGGAAGCCTATCAACAAGGGAGCGCTTTTCTGCATGGCTGATGAACAGATTGTCCGTTTCGATCGCAATCGAGCCTCTCGTATCGGGTTGGAGGAGGCGGTCTTTGCGCAATCCAAGACGCCGGATCGCATTGCCGCGATCGTCGATGAGGCCGTCGCGGAGGAGCGCCGCTTGCTCATTACCCGCATCAGCCAGCAGTGCTGGGAGGCCCAACCTGCGCACATTCAGCAGATTCTCGATTATGACTCGCTGTCCAGCACGGCCGTGTTGGGTGACATGCCGTCCCCTCGGGATGCGCCGGCCATCGCCATCGTCACGGCCGGTACGGCGGATGCGCGAGTCGCTGCCGAAGCGCGGCGCACGCTCGAATATAACGGCTATGCCGTCGATGTGGTCAGCGACGTGGGCGTGGCCGGCCTGTGGCGGCTGCTCGACCATGTCGAGCGGCTGGAGGCCGTCCCCATCAAGCTGGTGTTCGCCGGCATGGACGCTGCCTTGCCCAGTGTCGTCGCCGGCCTGGTATCGGGAAGCATCATCGCGGTACCGACGTCGGTGGGCTATGGCGTCGCTGACGGTGGTCGAGCAGCCCTGGATTCGGCGTTGTCCAGCTGTGCTCCGGGCGTGACCGTGGTGAATATCGATAACGGATACGGGGCGGCCTGTGCCGCCATCCGGATTCTAGGAAGCCAGTCGTGATCATCGACAATAACAAACCCAAGGAGACGCTATGCCTGCCACCTTACCCAAGAACCGCTTCAAGTCGTTGTTGAACGAACAGGCGCAGATCGGTATATGGAGCACCTTGTGTTCCAACATCGTGATCGACGCCCTGAGCGATTCCGGATTCGATTGGGTGCTGTTGGACACCGAGCATTCACCGAATGAACTCCCCAATGTCGTGACACAACTGCAGGCGTTGGCGGGAACCCAGACCGCGGCTGTCGTACGCCCGGCCTGGAACGATCCGGTTCTCATCAAGCGCTTTCTCGACATCGGGGCGCAGACCTTGCTGATTCCCTTCGTGCAGACGGCGGAAGAGGCCGAACGCGCGGTCGCGGCAGTTCGCTATCCCAACCAGGGTATCCGCGGCGTGGCTGCTGCCCATCGTGCCAACCGCTATGGCCGCGTGCCTGACTATGTCCACCGGGCCAATGACGAGCTGTGCCTGATCGTGCAGGTCGAGACGTCGAGCGCGATCGACAATATTCCCGCCATTGCCGCGGTGGAAGGGGTCGATGCCATTTTCATCGGTCCTTCCGATCTCGCCGCCGACCTGGGGCATATCGGTGAAGCCGGACATGTCGACGTGCAACGGGAGATCGCCAGGGGCCTGGCACTGTGCAGTGAGCACCGACTGCCGGCGGGCATCCTCGCGCCCGTGCAGGAACAGGCGGAACAATGGCTCGATGCCGGCTTTGCGTTCATTGCGGTGGCCTCGGACATGGGGCTGTTGACTCGCCAGGCCGATGCCAGGGCGGATCATTTCAAGGCCTTGGTTGCCAATCGTTAAGCCGTTCGCTACCGCGTAGATCTTCTATCAAGAGAACGGCATCACTGTCATCTCATTCATCATATGAATGATAAGCAGACGAGTTGAATGTCGCGTCTCCTAGCTGTTTCAGGACATGTCATGACGATCAACAACAGAAAACGCCCCGATACCTTACGGAGTGCCCGCTGGTATGCGCCCGACGACCTGCGTTCCTTCGGTCATCGCTCGCGGGCCATGCAGATGGGCCGGGAACCGAGTGATTGGGAAGCCCGGCCGCAGATTGCCATCATCAATACCTGGTCCGATATCAATCCCTGCCATGCGCATTTCAAGCACCGCGTAGACGATGTCCGTCGTGGGATTCTCGAAGCCGGCGGTTTTCCTATCGAGCTACCCGCGCTCTCTCTCGCCGAGAACTTCGTGAAACCGACCACCATGCTGTATCGCAACATGCTGGCCATGGAAGTCGAGGAGCTACTGCGCTCGCACCCCGTGGACGGCGTGGTGTTGATGGGGGGGTGCGACAAGACCACGCCGGGCTTGGTATTGGGTGCGGTCAGTGCAGGACTCCCTGCGATTTTCGTGCCGGCCGGCCCGATGCTGCGTGGCAATTGGCAGGGCAATGTCCTGGGCAGTGGCTCGGATGCCTGGAAGTATTGGGATGAACGCCGCGCCGGCAACATCTCGCGTGACGAGTGGATCGCCATTGAAGGCGGGATTGCCCGTTCCTATGGCCACTGCATGACGATGGGAACGGCCAGCACCATGACCGCGATAGCTGAAGCCATGGGCCTGACGTTGCCGGCGGCCAGTTCGATTCCCGCCGCAGATGCCAACCATATACGCATGTGTGCGGCCTCGGGGCGTCGAGTCGTCGCCATGGTCTGGGAAGACCTGACCCCGGATCGAATCATCACGCCGGCGGCGGTCAACAATGCCGTCACCGTCGCCATGGCGACGGGATGTTCGACGAATGCGGTCATCCACTTGATTGCCATGGCCCGCCGCGCGGGCATCGACATGACGCTGGATGATTTCGATCAGGCCAGCCGTGATATTCCCGTCATCGCCAATGTGCGACCGAGCGGCGAGCACTATCTCATGGAGGACTTTTACTACGCGGGGGGTCTACGTGCGTTGATGACCCGTCTGACCGATTATCTGGCGCTCGACGCCTTGACGGTGGCCGGTGAGCCCCTGGGCGAGACGTTGCAGGGTGCCGAAGTCTACAACGATGAGGTGATACGCCCCTTGTCGAATCCGGTGTATCGGGAAGGGTCACTGGCGGTATTGCGTGGCAATCTGGCTCCCGATGGGTGCGTGATCAAGCCCGCCGCCTGCGACCCCAGGTTTCATGACCATACGGGGCCTGCCCTGGTATTCGATAGTTACCCCGAAATGAAGGCGGCCATCGACGACGACGATCTGGATGTCACGGCCGACCATGTGATGGTGCTTCGCAACGTGGGGCCCTTGGGAGGGCCGGGGATGCCCGAGTGGGGCATGCTGCCGATTCCGACCAAGCTCGTTAAGCAGGGCGTGCGCGACATGCTGCGCCTTTCCGATGCCCGCATGAGCGGTACGAGTTATGGCGCCTGCATGCTGCACGCCGCCCCCGAAGCGGCGGCCGGCGGGCCGTTGGCGCTGTTGAGAACCGGCGACATGGTCCACGTCGATATTGCGCAGCGGCGTCTTTCCATGGATGTCTCGGACGAGGAACTGGCGCGTCGCCGCGCTGAATGGACGCCCCCCAGGCCGGCCTTCGCCCGAGGCTATGGCTGGATGTTTGCGCAACACATCAAACAGGCGAACGAAGGCTGTGACTTCGACTTTCTGGAGACCGATTTCGGTCCTGCCGTGGGCGAGCCCGATATTTATTAAGGAGCACGAACGTCATGTCAGAAACGACCCTTACGACACAGACACGCGAAAAGCTGATGGGCGTCAGTACGGCCACCTTGAGTACGGCGCTATTCAAGCGTGGGTTGCGCAATCAGTTCATTCAGGAGGTAAGCCCTCTCGATCCCGAGAAACCCAATATGGTGGGAGAGGCGTTCACGCTCCGGTATATCCCCGCCAGGGAGGATCTCAACCCCATCACGGTCTTCCAGGATCCTGACCATCCTCAACGCGCCGCCGTCGAGCAGTGTCCTGCCGGCGGGGTGATGGTCATCGACAGTCGACGCGATCCTCGCGCGGCGTCGGCGGGATCCATCCTCATTTCACGAATGATGGTGCGGGGAGTGGCCGGTGTCGTGACGGACGGCGGTTTTCGCGACTCGCCGGAGATCGCCGGACTGGAGATTCCGGCGTATCACCAGCGTCCGTCCGCGCCGACCAACCTGACGCTCCACCAGGCGATCGGCATCAATGTGCCGATCGGTTGCGGCGATGTCCCTGTCTTCCCCGGCGATGTCATCGTCGGAGACAGTGAGGGAGTGATTGTCATACCGGCACATCTCGCCGATGAAATCGCTGATGAGGCCGTTGAAATGACAGCATTTGAAGACTTCGTCACGGAAGAGGTCCTGGCCGGTCGATCCATCATCGGTCTGTACCCACCGACGAAGCAGCAGAGCAAGGATGATTTTGCGGCCTGGCGACAACGTCAGGGCCGATAAGCACCACCGACGTTTGCCGAGGGCCGCATCGGTCCCGTGTTAATGCATTGATGATGAATCAGGAGGTAGCTATGTCGCGGCTTGTCAACGAAGCGGCCAGGGTGGGACTGGCACTGGGTGCCGTGGTTCTCGTGTGGTCGGGTAGCGTTCACGCCCATCCGGGACATGACGTCGTCGGCGGTGGGTTTGGGGCAGGGCTGACCCATCCGCTGTTTGGACTCGATCATTTGGTGGCAATGATGGCGATCGGCGTCTGGAGTCTCAATCAACGTCCGACGTGTCGGGCGGTGATCCCTCTGTTGGCTGCTTGCGGCATGCTGCTTGGTGCCGTCGTTGCGTGGGGAGGCTTACTCTTGCCGGGGATTGAATTCGGTATCGTCATGTCGGTCCTGCTGATGGGGATGCTGGTTACCACGCTCTGCAGGGCACCGACAATGCTGGGCGCCCCGATGGTCGTGCTTTTCCTGTTTTTCCATGGCCAGGCACATGGGGCGGAAATGCCGGCGGGGATAGCGCCGTTGGCCTATTTAGCCGGCTTTACTGTCGCCACGTTATTGATCATCTACACGGCCCGTTGGGTTGGCCAGCGGCTGATGTCACACGACAAACGCCTCGTACAACTGCTGGGTGCTCTCATCACGACCGGCGGTGCGTTCCTGACACTCAGCTAAGATGAAAAGCGGAATCGCGACTGAAGTCGCTCCTACCAAACCGGTGCCACCAGGATAGGCGGTTAGGGGGGCTGGTGGGAAATGGGATGGACCCGTCCCTATGCCATCGAGCCCTGGCAGTGATGGGTACCGATTCGATAAGGAGAACGTCATGTCCCAGCAACATGGAGACGTCTGGTCTCCGGTGATCACTCCCTTCGGCGCCGATCTGGCGCCGGATGAGCGGCGATTCGTGTCGCATTGCCGCTGGCTTGCCTCGCATGGTGTCGGGCTTGCGGTGTTCGGTACCAACTCCGAAGCCAATTCGCTGACGGTGGCGGAGAAGCAGGGGCTATTGAATGCCCTGGTCGAGGGTGGGATCGATCCCGCCCGTTTGATGCCCGGTACCGGGCACTGCGCGATTGGCGACAGCGTGACACTAACGCACGAGGCCCTGACGGCGGGCTGTGCGGGCGTATTGATGCTACCGCCTTTCTACTACAAGGGAGTCAGCGACGAGGGGCTGTTTCGCTACTACAGCGAGGTCATCGAGCGGGTAGGGGATGCACGGCTGCAAGTCTATCTCTATCACATTCCGCCCGTCGCCCAGGTGCCGCTGTCGTTGGCACTGATCGAGCGACTGCGCGATGCCTTCCCCGGCACCATCGCCGGGATCAAGGACAGCGGCGGGGATTGGGAACATACCCAGGCCCTTATCGATCGCTTCGGCGATGGCGACTTCGCCATCTATGCCGGCAGTGAGCGCTTCTTGCTGGATACCTTGCGAGCCGGCGGCGCCGGTTGTATCAGTGCTACCGCCAACGTCAATCCTGGCGCCATCGCCGGCCTGGCCGCGAACTGGCAGGCCGGGGATGCCGATCAGCGGCAGCAGGCACTCAACGTGCTGCGCGACCTGTTCGAGAGCTATCCCTTGATTCCCGCCATGAAAGCGGCGACGGCGCACTTCTCCGGGGCAGCAGATTGGCGACGCGTACGACCGCCGCTGGTCGAGTTGGACGAGTCGCGCTCCGCAGAACTCGTCGCCTCATTGGACGCCTTGGGATTTCGCATGGAGGGGCTGGAGAAGACCAATCATGGATGAGGCGTTGATGGAATCTTGTTTAAAGATTGAGATACTGCCTGCTGACTATACATTGGCTAGCTGAGATTACCCGTTGCAAGGAGGCATGCATGATCTCGTCATGGAGGATCTTTATTGATTGCGTGAGAGAGCCTTTTAAAAGACAGACTCCCAGCGAGATCGTTTCATGCCATCAGCCGATCAGTGATCCCAGCTTTACGTTACTGCTCGCCATGCAGCGGAGCCTCTCTCCAAGACCTCAAAGTTTCTTTGGTTTTCTGGCCTGGCATACGGTCGTGGTACTTGCCTCGTTGGTTGTCGTCATGGCCTGTTTATGGCTGTTTGGGAATTGGCTCATGTCGCTCCCTGGAGCCAATATCGCCCTCCTGATGTATGTGATTTTTCTGTATCTCTATGGTATCTGGATGATGTTGGTGCCTATATGGCAGGGAGCTAGTGCCATCATCGATCCATGCAACGACCTGTTGCAGGAACAGGATAAGCGGTTAGCGAAATCGATGGAGATGATCGCCAAGCTGGACAGCATGGTCTTTCCCAGTGCGCGATTGAGGCTGGCATATTTGACCTCGTTGATGAGAAGGCTATCTCGTCAGCAGCAGGTGATTCGGGGCATCGTATTAGGATCTCCGCTTCTGGGCATTCTCATTGATCACTTGGCGGGAACCGAGTGGGAACAGCTATTTGACACGCCACTGATGCTGTACCCCGCTTGTTTCATGATCGGTATACTCATTGGCTGGATACGCATGTATTCGGTATTGAGAGAATTATCCGATTTGCAGTTTGCTCTGGCGCACTGTCGCCATATTGGAAGTCAGTGCGAGGGTGCCCATGCGGGAGAGAACAGCCAGTAGGCCGTTGCGCCGAGGCTGCCGGATGTGCCGCTGTGGGTGCCTGACGGCACTAATCGCGACTGAAGTCGCTCCTACAGAACCTGTGTCCCGGGATCGGGGGGTGTGGGGGCGTAGGAGCGGTTTCAACCGCGATGCAGGGCGATGAGCCCTGCCTGGGTGGTACGGTCAATCGCGACTGAAGTCGCACTTACATCTGATGTGACGGAGGTTGGGCATATCTATGCAGCAGGCTTCGGGGTGGCAGCGGGTTAACGGTTGGGGTGTGGTGGCCATTGCCGCACTCCTGGTCACGCTTCCCTTGCTGTTGGAGGGGGTGTTGCTGTTGCTGCTGCCCGGGCTGGTGCTGGGGCTGTCGTTCCATGCCAGGTCGCTGTGGCTTGATCGGGATGATGGGAAGCTGGTGACGGCACTGGTCGTATTCGGGGCGGTGTGGCTGGCGGATGTCGGTTGGCGGGGCGAGGGCCTGATGCCCTGGTCGATGGCGCTCTGGCCACTGTGGGCGGTGGCCGGTCTGGTGTGGTTGCGCCGGTTCTGTCCGCCATTTCGTTACTGGTATTTCGGGATCGTGGCGGGTGCCTCGGGGGCCGGTGTGGTGGCGGTGATCGAGCGGTTGCTCGGGGCGGAGCGCGCCGGTGGGCATATCAATGCGATTCCGTTCGGTAATCTGTCGTTGCTGTTGGCGGCGATGTCAGTGGTGCTGGCACTGATGACACTGGAGAACGGGCGGTACCGATCATCTCGATGGCATCTGGTGGCTGCGGTGCTGGCCACGGTATGGGCGCTGGTGGCGATGGTGCTGTCGGGCACACGTGGAGCCTGGGTCGCCGTACCGGTGATGGGGCTCGTGATTGTATTAGCCTACCGTCGTAGTCTGTTCCGGTTGATTAATCCCTGGCTGGTGGCCGGGGTCCTGGTGGTGTGTTGCATCGTGGTGTTAGTCGCGCCTGTGGGAGTCATGCCACGCTTGCTGGAATTGGCCCAGGAGGTCGGTGCTTATCACCGTACCGGCGAGGCGGATACGTCATACGGAGCACGTGTCGAGATGTGGCGAACGGCCTGGCTGCTGTTCCAGTCTTCACCTTGGCTGGGTTGGGGGGAGGGGGATCTCATCGCCGGACGTGACATGTTGATCGCCGGCGCGTCGGTGTCACCGGCGATTCACTATTACGACCAACTCCACAGCGATATTCTCGATACGCTGGCGCGACGGGGCATCGTCGGCGGTCTCGGCCTTGCCATGGTGTATGGCGTCCCGGCATGGCTTTTCATTCGCTATCGGCGGCATGCGTGTCCCGAAGTAAAGGCGTTGATGGTATCCGGCATACTTCTGGTGATTGCCTTTCTAATTTTCGGTATGAGTCAGTCCATGCTACGCGATTCCAGAGGTCTCATTGCCTACCTGGGATTTCTGGCAATCTTATGGGCACTGTTGCAACGACGAGTGTCATTGTTACAAAAAGAAACTGATCGTTAATCTCGCTATACACCCCACTTCGATGCCTGACTTGTATAGAGGTATCGATTGGTTTGTTTTAATATTTCTTTTTAAATCAGTAAATTACACTTTTATTGATTTTCTTAGTCCTCTCTCGATAAAAAGCATTAGAAAATCCCTCCGTGCAGAAACCCCGACTATATGTAATCTTATGTAGTGCAGGGAGTTTTATTGTAACTAAGTGTATTAATCCCTTGTCGCATCGATATCGTTGCGATGGAAAGCGTTGTGCGGCTTGAGAGAATGCCGAGGTAACTCTGGGGCGGTAGCGTGGGTAAAGCATCGTTGATAACGAAAACAATAGGTACCGGTATGTTGATGCAGGGTGGACGTCACTGGTTGGGAGTTATCGCGCTATCAGCCGGCATCAGTGGCTGTGCAATGGCGCCTGGAGGGCATATCGATTATGAAACGGAATCCGTCTCGTTGGATGGCCTGGTCGATATCGAGCCGATTACGCCGGAGTTGGTCTCCGAGTACCGGGCCCGCCTGAACGGGAGCATTGCCAGCCCGATATCGCCGGCACTCAGTGCGGCGGTCACCGAGTACGAGTATCTGGTCGGGCCGGGCGATATCCTCAGCATTGTGGTCTATGACCATCCGGAGTTGACCATTCCCGCGGGTGGCGAAAGAAGCGCTGCCGAGGCGGGCAATGTCGTCCATCCCGATGGAACCCTCTTCTATCCCTATATCGGCCGGGTCGAGGTCGAGGGTATGACGGTCGAGGCGGTTCGCGACTTGTTGACTCGCCGGTTGTCCGAATACATCAACGACCCGCAGATCGAGGTGACCGTCGCTGACTATCGTGCCAAGAAGGTCTATGTCAGTGGCGCGGTCGGTTCGCCGGGCACCATTCCCATTACCAATGTGCCGTTGACGGCCATGGATGCCATCAGTCTGTCCGGTGGCATCAGCGGTGAAGGTAATTGGCATGAGGTGACGCTGACCCGCGATGACGAAGAGGAAGTTCTCTCCTTGTACGACATGATGCAGCGGGGCGACCGGACACAGAACCGGCTGCTTCAGGACGGCGATATTCTGCATGTACCGACGCGGGAGAACCAGAACGTGGCAGTGCTCGGGCAGGTGCGCGCGCCGGGCAACCTCAATCTGGGCAATGAGCGGATAACGTTGACCGATGCATTGGCCCGGGCCGGCGGCGTGGTGGAAGAGCGGGCCGAGCCGACGGGGATTTTCGTGATCCGCACCCACCGCGATGCCAGTGACAAGGTGGCCACGGTCTATCAGCTCGATATCAGCAATGCGGTGGCGCTGGCGATGGGTACCCGGTTCCCGCTGGAACCGCAGGATATCATTTACGTGACATCGGCGCCGCTGGCTCGCTGGAATACCGTCATCAGCCTGCTGTTGCCCTCCGTCAACCTACCGGGGTCGGTCGTGAATACCACCACGGACGTGAACGATCTGTGACATCGATGTTCGATTCGATTCTGGTGGTGTGCAGCGGCAATCTCTGTCGCAGTCCGGTGGCGACCGCCTTGTTGCAAGCCCGCCTTCCCGGTCGGGTGATCCACTCGGCCGGGTTGAATGCCAACCTGCAAGAGGGGCTGGGTGTGGCAAGTACGGCCAGGGAGTTGGCCGAGGCGGATGGACTGGGTGTACACCACCATCGTTCGCGATCGTTACGCAGGGAATGGCTGGAAAACGTCGATCTGGTGCTAGTGATGACCGAATCACAGCGGTTGGCGATCGGCGACATGGCCCCGGAAGCCACCGGCCGGACTTTCCTGTTCGGGCGCTGGCTCGAAGGGGGCGGCCCGCAGGGTGTGGAAATCCCCGATCCTTACCGCAAAAGCCGCGAAGCCTATGCCTATGTGCATCAGTTGCTCGTGAGGGCAGCCGACGAGTGGTATCACCGGCTGATATGACAGCCGCAGGGAACAACCAATGACACAAATGCCCTACCTTCCCCATAGAGAACCGTCCTCTTCCGGCGGCAGCGATATCGATTTCGGTCGCTTGTTCGGCATGCTGCTGGATCACAAGTGGTTCATCATCCTCGTCACGGCGTTGTTCTTCGTTGGTGGCGTCGTCTATGCCGCACTGTCCACGCCAATCTACCAGGGTGATGCGCTGGTCCAGGTCGAGCGCCGCTCTTCGGTCAGTCCGTTGGGTGATCTGGACTCCATCATGGGCAATGAAGAGGCCAACACCTCGGCGGAAGTCGAGATACTGCGCTCACGGATGGTGCTGGGCAAAGTGGTCGATCGAACCGGGCTCGATACGCTGGTGATTCCCGAGCGGGTGCCGTATATCGGTGATTACGTACGCCGCAACGGTATTGCCCGGCCCGAGCCGTTTTCGGTGCCGTACCTCTCGCAGTGGGGTATCGATGAGATCGACCTTCCCGACTTGCTGGGGATCGATACGGCGGCCTGGGGTGGCGAGAATGTGAGAGTCGGGCGCTTCGATGTCGAAGCATCGTTGCGGGGGTATCCCTTTACCCTCCGGGTCGAGGATGGTGACAGTTACTCGCTCGTTCAGGGGGAACGGACGATCGGCCAGGGGCGCGTCGGTGACAATGTCACGTTCCTTGATGGCGATATGCACCTGCGGGTGTCGGAGATCACTGCGCCGGCCGGAGTGGAGTTTACCCTGGTCAAACAGACTCGCGCGGTGGCGGCCGGGTCGCTGGGGGCACGTCTTGGTGTGAGCGAGCAGGGCGCGAGTGGCGGTAGCAGCACCGGCATGTTGCGACTGCGCCTGACGGGTACTGACCGGGCCGAGATCCAGGATTCGCTCGATGCAATCAGTGAGGCCTTCCTGATGCAGAATGTCGAGCGTCAGTCCGCGCAGGCGGATCAGAGTCTCGAATTTCTGGAAGAGCAGACGCCGGAACTACGGACCAAGCTGAATGAGGCTGAAGAGCGGCTGAATCAGTATCGGGTCGACACCAATAGTGTCGATCTCAATTCGGAATCGCAGTCCGTGGTCAATCAGATGATTGCCGTCGAGCAACAGCTCAGTGATCTCGAGTTGCAGGAAGCCGAGCTGGCGCAGCGCTTCACGGGCAATCATCCCTCCTACCGGGCACTGGGACGTCAACGAGCCCACCTGCAGGAGGAGCGCGAAGAGCTCAATCAGCGGATCGACAGTCTGCCGGCGGCCCAGCAGGAAGTCGTGCGGCTGACCCGGGATGTCGAGGTGACCCAGGCGATCTATGTCAACCTGCTCAATCGCGCTCAGGAATTGCAGGTGGCCAAGGCCGGCACGATCGGCAATGTGCGAATCATCGATGATACCGTGGTCGGCGCCGGTCCGATTGCCCCGAATAAGCCGGTGATCGTCATGCTGGCGACTGTCATGGGTGGTTTCCTGTCAGTGGCGTTCGTCCTGGCGCGCGGGTTTCTCAACCGCGGCGTGGAAAACCCCGAACAACTTGAGGAACTTGGACTGCCGGTCTATGCGACCGTGCCGTTGTCCGACGCCCAGACCAAACTGGTCAAACGCATCAAGCATCGGCGTGACAAGAAGAGTCGAGCGGTCATCGGTGGGTTGCTGGCATCGACGAACCCGACTGATACCGCCATCGAGGCCATGCGAGGCCTGCGTACCAGCCTACACTTCGCCATGCTGGACGCTATCAATAACAGCATCATGATCACCGGCCCGAGTCCGAATGTCGGCAAGAGCTTTCTGTCGGCCAATCTTGGGGCGGTCTGTGCCCAGGCCGAACAGCGGGTGCTGGTCATCGATGCCGATATGCGCAAGGGACACATTCACCATATCTTCGGCGACAAGCCCGATAACGGGTTGTCGGATGTCCTGTCGGGCAGATGCCATTGGCAGAAAGCCATCCGTTATACCTCGATCGAAGGGCTCTGTTATCTGTCGCGGGGTGTGGTCCCTCCCAATCCGTCGGAGCTGTTGATGCAGGAGCGGTTTTCACGCTTCCTGCAGAGTGTCAGCCCCGAGTTCGATCTTGTGATCATCGATACGCCGCCGATTCTGGCCGTCACCGATGCCGCGATTGTCGGCAAGCAGGTCGGAACGACGTTGATGGTCGCACGCTTCCAGTTGAATCCTCCCCGTGAAGTGAACATTGCCCTCAAGCGCCTCGAAAACGCCGGTGTCGAGGTCAAGGGCTGCATCATGAACGCCCTCGAGAACAAGGCGGCCGCCAGCTACGGCTACGGGTACTACCATTACACCTACTCCTGAGTCCACGCATGTTCCACCAACTCAAGGAACTCTACACGTTGCTGACCCGCGAGCAGCGCCGCAAGCTCAAGGCGTTGCAGTTGTTGGTAGTGATCATGTCGTTCACCGAAATCGCCAGCGTCGTCTCGATCGGGCCGTTCATGGCGCTGGTGGGTGATATTGAACAACTTCAGGGCAATGGCTGGTTGGCGGAGATCTATCAGTTCAGCGGTGCGGCAACACCCGAAGACTTCCTGTTCATGACGGGCATCATCGTCCTACTGTTGCTGGTGGTGGCCGGGCTGTTCTCCATGTACACGACCTGGCGTTTGTCTCTCTATGGAACCTATGTAGGTACGGAGATCTCCAGTCGACTCTACCGGTACTACATGCATCAACCCTGGCTGTTTCATACCACGGGTAGCAGCAGCTACCTGACCAAGCAGATCGCACAGGAGTGTCAGCGTGTCATCAACGGCATCATCACCCCGGTCATGGAGATGAACGCCAAGTTGTTGATGGCCAGCATGATGTCGGTGGCGATCTTTATCTACAATCCGGTCGTGGCACTGATTGCACTGGTACTATTCGGTGTTTCGTACTACGTCTTGTATAAGACGGTACGCAAGAAACTGATCGATAATGGCCGAGACATTTCGGAGGCTCAGAATCAGCGTTATCGACTGATGGCGGAAGGATTCGGCGGTATCAAGGATGTGTTGTTGCTGGGTCGGCAACGTCTATTTACTTCACAGTTCAATAGGACAAGCCGGCATCTAGCATATGCCATGGGCACCAATCAGGCGCTACGACAGGTACCTCGGTATGCCATGGAGATAGTCGCCTTCGGTGCGGTGATCTTTCTGGTGTTGTATCTGTTGAGATCCCATCAGGGCAACCTGGGAAGCATCCTGCCAGTATTGTCGGTGTATGCCCTGGCGGGGTTCAAACTGCTTCCTGCCTTTCAGCAAACCTATGCCAGCATTTCCACCATTCGCGGCAACCTGTCGGCGTATGAGACGGTTCGGGATGATTTGTGGGCCAGTCGTGAGGGATATGTACCTGACGATTTCGCCACCTCCCGGGGAAGTGATGCGTCGACTGACCCCGTATTGATACCTGAGCACGACATTGTGCTTGAAAACATCGCGTTTCATTATCCAAACAAGCTGGAACCGGCATTGAAAGGCCTGTCCTTGACGATACCCGTCAATGAAGTCGTTGGACTGGTAGGCGCATCGGGATCGGGTAAATCCACTATCATCGATCTGCTGCTGGGCTTGATCGATCCCGATCCGGGTGAAGTCCTCATCGATGGTCAGCCTCTAACTCGCGATATCAAGCGTGCCTGGCAGAATTCGGTCGGTTTCGTGTCACAAAACATCTTCCTGGCCGATGCCAGTATTCGGCGCAATATCGCCTTTGGCTTGCCTGATGATCTGATAGATGAGGCGCGCGTCAAGCGGGCGGTTGAACTCTCGCACTTGAGTGAGTTGGTCGATGAGTTGGAAGAAGGGCTCGATACCCGGGTGGGGGAGCGCGGCATTCAACTGTCCGGCGGACAGCGTCAGCGTATCGGCATTGCCCGCGCACTTTACCACGATGCCAGCGTATTGATCCTGGATGAAGCGACCAGTGCGCTCGATGGCATCACCGAAAAGATCATCATGGATGCCATTCACGATTTCTCCGGCAGCAAGACCATCGTACTGGTGGCTCACCGGCTGGCGACCGTGAAGCAGTGCGATCGTATCTATCTGATCAGCCGCGGTCGGGTCGTCGACCAGGGCGATTACGACAGCCTGATGCAGGATAACGACACCTTCCGCCGTATGGCGCAGCACGCCTGATTACACCATTCCCCTCTGACGTTTCCGGATGGACGACGCATGGATTTGACGAACAGAACGATTCTGGTGACCGGTGCCGATGGTTTCATCGGCTCGCATCTGGTGGAGACACTGGTCAGGCGGGGCCATTCGGTCAGGGCGTTCGTGATGTACAACGCCTTCAATTCCTGGGGCTGGCTGGATCAGAGTGAACCGGATATTCGGGAAGCGGTCGACGTGTTTGCGGGCGACATTCGCGATCCGCATGGCGTCCGAAAGGCGATGACAGGCTGCGATGTCGTACTGCACCTGGCGGCGTTGATCGCGATTCCGTATTCCTACCATTCGCCCGATACGTACATCGATACCAACATCAAGGGAGCGCTCAACGTACTGCAGGCAGCACGGGAGCTTGGCGTCGAGCGAGTGGTGCATACCTCGACCAGTGAAGTGTATGGCACGGCGCTCAGTGTGCCGATCGACGAGTCGCATCCATTGCAGGGGCAATCTCCCTACTCGGCGTCCAAGATTGGTGCCGACCAACTGGCGCTGTCGTTTCATCGCTCGTTTGCTACCCCGGTGGCGCTGATTCGACCGTTCAATACCTATGGCCCGCGCCAGTCCGCGCGGGCGGTGATTCCTACCATCATCACGCAACTGGCCGCCGGCAGCCGACGACTGCGGTTGGGCTCGCTGCATCCGACCCGCGACTTCAGCTATGTCGACGATACGGTGGCCGGTTTCATCAAGGTGGCCGAGTGTGACGACGCGGTGGGGCAGGCCATCAATGTCGGTAGTGGTTTCGAAATCAGTATTGGCGAGACGGCCAGATTGATTGCCGATCTGATGGGCCGCGAAGTGGCTATCGAATCCGACGATCAGCGGCTGCGCCCCGAAAAGAGCGAGGTCGAGCGGCTCTGGGCCGATACACGCCGCGCGGTATCCTGGCTGGGCCATGTGCCGACCTATGCTGGCGAGGACGGATTGAGTCGGGGGCTCGAGAAGACGATTGCGTGGTTCACGCAGACCGACAATCTGTCCCGCTACAAAGCCGACCATTACAACCTGTGATGGTTCCTCTCAAGATGATCTGCACGATAAAGGTGACAACTGGTGTGTGACTTCGTGGTGCTTGGGGGAGGAGGGCATGCCCGGGTCATCATCCACGGGCTGCAGTCTCTTGGTCATCAGGTCTGCGGTTACACCGCGCTGGAGAATGTTGGTGCGCTGCGGGGTGTGCCGTATCTGGGCAGCGATATGCTGTTGGCCGAGCTGAAACCGCAATTGCCCGAGTATGCCGCGCTGGGCATTGGCAAGGTGGTTCCCGATTCGCTTCGTAGCGGGTTGATGGACCGGCTGTTCAGACTCGGCTTCCGGCTGCCCGCTCTGATAATGCGGTACGCAGTCGTGCATGACGATGTCGATCTCGGCGAGGGATCGGTGATCCTGGATGGGGCGATCGTGGTTTCCGGCAGCCGACTTGGCCGGGCGTGCATCATCAATACACACGCCAGTGTCGATCATGATTGTGTCATCGGTGACGACGTACATATCGCTCCCGGGGGGACGTTGAGTGGTGGTGTCGTGGTCGGGAACCGCTGCATGATCGGGACCGGAGCCAAGCTGATTCACGGGGTGCGGTTGTGTGACGACTGCCTGATCGGCGCTGGCTCGACGGTCACGCGCAATATCGATGTTCCCGGTACCTATGTCGGGACACCTGCCAGGAGACTCCCTTGAACGATCTGGATAGCACCTTCGTGATCGCCGAAGCTGGTGTCAATCACAATGGCTCGATCGAGTTGGCCCTCGATCTGATCGAGACAGCCAAGCGCTGCGGGGCCGATGCCGTGAAATTCCAGGCTTTCCGGACGGATCGGTTGGTCACCCGGCAAGCCGGCAAGGCAGCGTATCAGCAACGAACGTCGCCGGAAGCGGAAACCCAGTACGCGATGCTCGAGTCACTGGAATTGTCCGAGGCACAATTCGCACTGATTAGTGATCGGTGCGCAACGCTGGGGATCGAATTCATGGCGAGCCCGTTCGACGAAGCGAGCGCCTCGCTACTCGATGACATGGGGATGCGTCGCTTCAAGATTCCCTCCGGTGAGATCACTAATCTGCCGCTTCTGGCACATATCGGTGCCTTCGCCAAGCCGGTCATCCTGTCGACCGGGATGTGTCACCTGGCGGACGTGGAACCGGCCTTGTACCGACTGTTGGATGCCGGCGCTGCGGATGTGACGCTGCTGCACTGCGTGACGGAGTATCCGGCGCCCTATGACGAGATCAATCTGACGGCGATGGATACGCTGGCTCGGGCGTTCGGCGTCAAGGTGGGCTATTCCGATCATACTCAGGGAACCGAGATTTCACTGGCGGCTGTCGCCATGGGAGCGGTGGTGCTGGAAAAACACTTCACTCTCGATACGACCATGCCCGGGCCGGATCACGCCGCTTCGCTGGCCCCCGATGACTTTCAGCGCATGGTGGAAGGCATTCGTCATATAGAGATGGCGCGAGGCGACGGCCGCAAGCGACCCGCTCCCTGCGAACAAGCGAATGCCAGCGTGGTGCGCAAGAGTATCGTCGTCAACCGCCCCCTGGCAGCAGGAGATGTCATTACGGAAGCGCATGTCACCGTGAAGCGACCTGGTTGCGGTATGGCGCCCAGCTTGCTCGGAGCGGTGATCGGGCGGCAGGTGGCCAGGCCGTTGGCAGTCGATGAGTTGCTCGATTGGCAGGATCTGTCGTGAGCCGTCGTCGTCTTTGGGTGCTGACATCTACACGGGCCGATTACGGATTGTTGTATTGGTTGTTACGGGAGATCGATGGTGATGACGATCTGGAACTGCAACTCGCGGTGACGGGGTCTCATCTGTCAGCCGAGTTTGGTGAAACGGTCAAGGATATCGAGCGGGATGGTTTTCACGTGTATCGCCGCATGGAAATCCTGCTCTCCTCGGATACCCGGATTGCCATGACCAAGGCCATGGGGCTGGCGATGCTGTCCTGTGGTGAGGCTCTGGCCGAGGACCGGCCGGATATGGTGGTTCTGCTGGGTGACCGATTCGAGATCGTGCCGGTGGCATTGGCGGCCGTGACTCACGGGGTTCCCGTGGCGCATTTGCACGGCGGTGAGACGAGCCGTGGGGCACTGGATGACTACTTTCGCCATGCCGTGACCAAGCTGGCCAGCCTGCATTTTCCTGCCACTGAGACCTACCGCCGACGGATTCTGCAAATGGGAGAAAGTCCGGAAAGGGTCTACAACTACGGTGCGCCAGGCCTGGATCACCTTCATCGCAGTGAACCGGTATCGCGTGAGGCCCTATCCGAGGTACTGGAACTGTCGCTCGACCGTCCCACCGCGATCGTGACTTACCATCCCGTCACGATCGAGTCGGATCGTGCAACGGCGTCACCGGTATCCGCGCTGTTGGCGGCTCTCGATGCTCGCCCCGATCTTCAGGTCGTCTTTTCCAAGGCGAATGCCGATGCCAGAGGACGTGCCATCAATACGGTGCTGGCGCAGTGGTGTGAGGCGCATCCGGAACGCAGCCGTCTTTTCGACAATCTGGGCCAACGGCTCTATCACGCCTGTCTGCATCATCTGGACCTGATGATCGGCAACTCCTCGAGCGGCCTGGTGGAAGCGCCGTCGTTCCGGCTGCCGGTCGTCAACGTGGGCAGTCGTCAGGAAGGCCGGCTGTTGGCCGACAATGTGATTTCGGTCGCCGATACCGTTGCGGCCATTTCACAGGGGATCGGCCAGGCGTTGGATCCGGCATTCCAGGCGAGTATCGCCGAGATGAGCAATCCCTATGACCATTTTGGCGATGGCAGCGCGTCGCGGCGGATCAAGGACGTTCTGAAACAGATACCGCTGGATGTCGCATTGATGAAAAAAGGGTTCGTCGACATGCCCGGGATAGCGGCACATGACTGAGCGAGGGGATACGATGACAGGCCTTGATGCACTAATGATCGATGCACAGCGCAAGGTACTGGATGCGTTGCATCAATTGGAGGAGACGCGGCGCAAGATTCTCTTCGTGATCGACGAGGAGCAACGTCTGGCAGGTAGCCTGACGGATGGGGATGTCAGACGCTGGATTCTCGGCGGTGGCAATCTGGACAGTGTCGTCGGTGACGTTTGTAATCGCGTTCCTCTCTCGGTAGATCCGCATGCCACTCTGGACGTGATCCGACAGCTCATGTCGACGCACAAGATCCATTCCGTGCCGGTCTTGGATGTTCAGGGCAAGATCGTCGACATTCTCTTTCAGGAAAATGTATGCCAGGACGCCACCATCGAGCCACATCGAGCGCCACTGGCCATGCCGGTGGTGGTGATGGCTGGCGGCAAGGGGACCCGGCTGGCTCCGTTTACCAGCGTGCTGCCCAAGCCCTTGATTCCGGTGGGCGAGAAAACCGCCATCGAGGTGATCCTCGATTCATTCGTCGAGCACGGCGTTGATGATTTCTACTTGTCGGTGAATTACAAGTCGAAACTGATACAGGCCTATTTCGAAGAGCTGGACCCGCCTTATCGCCTCAGCTATGTCCATGAGGACCAGCCGCTGGGGACGGGAGGAGGGCTGCATGCCCTGATCGGCAGGTTCGACGGTGATCTGATCGTGACCAACTGCGATGTCATAATCAAGGCCGATTACCACGCGCTGGTGGAGCATCATCGCGACGAGGGCAACGACATTACCATGGTGGTATCGCTACGCCATTACGATATTCCCTATGGGATTTGCGATATCGTCGATAACGGACAGTTGTGTTCGATGCGCGAGAAACCGCATTACAACTTCCTGGTCAATACGGGGCTTTATGTCCTTCACGCCTCTGTACTCGAGTTGATTCCTGAAAACCGGTTCTACCATCTCACCGACCTGATCGATGATGTGAAAGCCCAGGGTGGCCGGGTTGGTGTCTATCCCATCAGCGATAAAGCGTGGCTGGATACCGGTGAGTGGCAGCAGTACTGCGAGACCATGGCACAACTGCGTTCCTGACGCCGTGTCGCTACCTTTCCCATTGATTTCTGGTTCCCCCTCATGATCGACAGTCATCGTGTCATTGCCATGATTCCCGCCCGAGGCGGCAGCAAGAGCATCCCCGGCAAGAACATCCGCCTGCTTGGTGACAAGCCATTGATGGCCTGGGCGGTGGAAACGGCCTTGAGCGTCGATGAAATCGATCGTGTCATCGTGTCTACGGACAGTGAGGCGATTGCCGAGGTGGCGAGGATGTATGGGGCGGAGGTTTATGAGCGTCCCGGCCACTTGGCGACGGATACGGCCTTGGTACTTGAAACGGTTCGCGATTTGATGGGTCGGTTACGCGCGCGAGGAGAGTCCGCGCTCTATGGGGTTCTCTTGGAGCCGACCGCGCCGTTTCGGCGCCCGGAGGATATCCGGGCTTGTTTACAACGTTTGCACGAGGAAGGCCTCGATTCCGTGGCGACCTTCAAACCTGTGGATCTCAATCCACACCGGGCCTGGCGTTTGGAAAACGGGGAGCCTCAGCCGTTCATAGATGGCAGCATTCCTTGGTTACCTCGGCAGCAACTTCCAGAAGCGTATCAGTTGAGTGGCGAGGTGTACGCTTTCCGTGTCGCTAGTCTCGATTTGACACAGCAGGGGATGCTGTTCGGTCGGATGGGAGCAGTGGTCGTCGACGGTAAGTCTTCATTGGATATCGATGATGAGCACGATTTCCGTCTCGCAGAGTGGATGATCAGGGAGGAGCGGCATGAATCGATCACTGCATGACTTGTTTGACCTGTCCGGGCGCACGGCACTGATAACAGGAGGAGCCGGCCATCTTGGCAGTGCCATGGCGGAAGCTCTGGCCGAGCAAGGAGCCAATGTGGTGCTGGCTAGCCGCGACGTCGCCCATTGCGACGATGTGCTCAGGCAGCTTCGCGACCTGGCACCGGATAGCCGTCACCTGGTGTTGCCGCTGGATGTCACTGACCGGTCTTCGGTGCAACGCTGTGCAGAGACACTTCGTGAGCATTCTGGACGACTCGATATCCTCGTCAACAATGCCTGGTCAGGCAAGAAGAACAGCTGGCAGAGCATCGACGAAGATGACTGGTATCACGATGTCGATATCAGTCTCAACTCGGTGTTTCGGATGGTGAAGGAGTGTTATCCGTTGCTCAAGGAAAGCTCGGGATGCATCGTCAATATCGCCTCGATGTATGGTCATGTCGCCCCCGACTATCGGCTCTACGAGGGCACGGATCACGCCAATCCGCCCAGCTACGGGGCAGCCAAGGCCGGAGTGCTCCAGTTCACGCGCTACCTCGCCAGTTTTCTCTCTCCCGATGCGATTCGTGTCAATGCCATTAGTCCGGGGGCCTTCCCGCATGCCATCACCCAGGAGAATCGAGCATTCATGCAGCGCCTGGAGAACAAGGCGCCGGCGGGCCGGCTCGGTCATCCCCAGGATTTGAAAGGAGCTATTGCGCTTCTCGCCAGCGATGCCGGTGCCTACATGACTGGACAGAACCTGTGTGTCGATGGCGGATGGTCGGTCTGGTGAGGAACACTGGGATGAACGTCTGTCTGGTCAACGATACGTCCGATGATCCTAACTGGGGAGCCATCGCGACGTCTCAGGCGATGCGTGAGTTGATCCATGAGGCGGGTGGATCAGTGACCTCCACCTTGTATCAATACCGTATCGGTTCTCCGCAACCGGACGATACGGTTGACACCGCTGAGTCAACGTCAGTCGATGGTGACAGAAAGAGCGTGGCTGATATCGCGCCATGCGAGTGGGAAGCGTTCGACGAATGCGCGGCGCGCGTCCTGGATGGGGAGTGGTTTCCAGCGATCTATGGGGCATTGAGCGAATGCGATGTCGTACTGATCAACGGTGAGGGGTGTATCTACGACCGAACGCGCCAGAGCCGCATGATCTACTTCATCGCTTATCTCGCCAAATGCTATCTGGGCAAACCCTCGGCCATCGTCAACCACAGTATCGTGATGAACGATCCCGTGTTGGTGGAAATTGCCGCGAATGTCTACCCGTATCTCGACGATATCGTCTTTCGCGAACCGGATTCGGCAATCGTCTGTCCCGGCGTGTCAGGGCATGTGGGGGCGGATGCCGCCTATATCCATTCGCCGAGACCGCTAGCGGCGTGGAACGGCACCTACGGTGACGGTTTTGATCCCGAACGGCCCTATGCATGTCTCGGCGGTGGGTCGGTATTTTTCCGTGGATTACGACCCGGGCACGATCCCTTGCCGGGTGTCATGCAGTTGTGCGAGCGATTGCGGGACGCTGTCGGGCAGATCGTGCTGACGGCCTCTTCCCACAAGGATTTGAGCCTCATGACTCCCGTGTCGAGAGAGCTCGGTCTGCCGCTGATCGATATCGATAACTGTGTGCAAGAGGCGGTCGATGTGCTGGGCCATGCCGGGGTCTATGTCGGAGCACGATGGCACCCCGGTATTTTCGCGCATCGCGGCGGAACCCCGGTGATCGCCTGGACGGAGCATACGCCCAAGATGACGGCATTTCTCAAGCAGGCCGAATTGTCACAACGACCGTTCGATCCGTTTCTCATCGGGGAACAACTCGACGATATCGTAATGCTGGCGACCACTTACCTGGACGCAGGCGACGAACTCCGGGATCGACTGCGCGCCGGTGCGCAACGGCTGGAATACAAGACGCGTGACAATGTTCGTCTGCTCGGTTGAACACCAGTTTTTCTCTCAATAGCCCTGAAAGCAGGTTATTTCCATGGTCACACGAGTCGGTATGCTAGGCGTGAGCGAAGGTAACGGTCACCCCTTTTCGTTCGCCACGATCATCAACGGTTACCGTGGTCACGGTCTTAAAGAGGCCGGTTGGCCGGGAATCGATGACTATGTGCGCCGCCGCCATGACTCGGAGTTTGGGGTCGGCGATATGCGTGTGACTCATGCCTGGACGCAGGAGAGCGAACAAACGTCAGTCCTGTGTGAAGCTACCGGCATTCCCAATGCGATGAAATCGGTCAGGGACATGATCGGTGAGGTGGATGCCGTAATCATTGCTCGTGATGATCCCGAGAGTCATCGAGAACTGGCGATCCCCTTTCTGGAGGCCGGTATCCCGGTGTTCATCGACAAACCCCTGACGCTGGATCCCGATGACTTGAGAGATTTTCTCCCTTATCTCCAGCAGGGAAAGCTGATGTCGTGCTCGGGCATGCGCTATGCGAAGGAACTGGATGCCATTCGTGACGGCCAGGTGGAGCATGGCGATCTGAAAGTCGTACGCGGCACGATCGTCAAGGATTGGGCCCGCTATGGCATCCATCTGCTGGACGCGATCCTGCCGCTGTTACCGGCCCGCCCGCTGGCAGTGACACCGTTGCCGGGTCGGCACGAGTCGGTGCTGGTCACCTTGGCGGATGGTTTGAGCCTGACTCTGGATGCGCTGGGAGACGCGCCGGCCACCTTTCGTATCGAATTGATGGGAAGTCGAGCCATTAGCCGAGTCGACATAGCCGATAACTTTTCGATGTTTCGTCGTACGCTCTGGGAGTTCCAGCGCATGATCGTCGATCGACGCCCCCCGATTCCGGTGACGACGACCCTCGACTCCGTGCTCACCCTGATCGCCGGGCAACGGGCGCTATCCACTCGCAAGGAGGTTGCACTGGATGACTTCGACCTATCGTGACCTGTTCGATCTGAGCGGTCGTGTCGCCATCGTCACTGGAGGGGCCGGCATCCTGGGGCGTCATTTCTGTCTAGGGTTGGCTGAGCATGGCGCCAATGTCGTCGTGGCCGATGTGGATGGCGGGGCGGCGGAGGCCTATGCCGGTGAGCTGGAAAGCAAGACGGGCGTGTCCTGTATCGGCATGGCGTGTGATGTGGCTTGCGAGTCGTCGGTGGAACGCCTGGCGGCAGCCACTCTGGAACATTTCGGCAGGATCGATGTGCTGCACAACAATGCGGCGAGTAAATCCGACGATCTCGAGGCATTCTTCGCACCGGTCGAAGAGTACAGTCTAGCCGAGTGGCGCAAGATCATGGCGGTCAATCTGGATGGGGTCTTCCTGGTCTCCCGGACGGTCGGCAAGCGCATGATCGAGCTGGGCCGGGGTGGCAGCATCATTCATACTGGCTCCATCTACGGGCATCTGGGCAGCGACTCACGTATCTACGAAGGGTCGGAGTATCTGGGAACGGCGATCAACACGCCACCCGTCTATGCGGCGTCCAAAGCCGGTGTCGCGGGTTTGGCGCGCTATCTGGCCACTCAGTGGGCCACTCACGGCATTCGTGTCAATACGCTGGTGCCGGGCGGTGTGGAAAGCGGCCAGAACGATATCTTTCAGTCGCGCTATTCGCAGCGAGTGCCGCTGGGGCGCATGGCGCAAGTCGGCGATCTGGTCGGGGCGTCGATCTATCTCGCCTCGGAAGCCTCTCGTTACGTTACCGGCCAATCGCTGTTCGTCG
Organism: Aidingimonas lacisalsi; assembly: GCF_008079445.1. Classification (GTDB taxonomy): domain Bacteria; phylum Pseudomonadota; class Gammaproteobacteria; order Pseudomonadales; family Halomonadaceae; genus Aidingimonas; species Aidingimonas lacisalsi. Next base: position 48,494 of record NZ_VRYH01000009.1, read on the forward strand.
ATGGTGGTTTGAGCGCCTGGTAACCCTTTCTCGTGCAGGAGCAATCAGCATGTCGCAGCCGTTGACCATCGTGATGTACCACTATGTCCGTCCGTTGCGGGACTCGCGTTACCCGTCCTTGAAAGCCCTGGACGTGCAAGACTTCGCAGGACAGCTCGATTATCTCCAGCAGCATTATTGTGTCGTGCGGATGGAAGACGTCATCGCTTCGGCCAAGGGAGAGGCTTCGCTTCCCGAGAACGCTGCACTGCTGACCTTCGATGATGGCTACCGTGATCATTACGACCATGTCTTTCCGTTATTGGTGGAGCGGGGCCTTCAGGGCAGCTTCTTCCCGCCTGCCAGTGCGATCAGGGAACGTCGGATGCTTGATGTCAATAAGATCCACTTCGTGCTTGCGTCGGTCGATGATCATGCCCCGTTGGTCGATGCCGTATTCCGTTTCCTGGACACCTACCGCGAGAGATACGGGCTCGAGAGTAACGAGACCTATTACCAACGTCACTGCAAGGAAAGTCGCTACGACGGCCCTGAGGTGACCTTCATCAAGCGGCTGCTGCAAAAGGGGCTGCCAGAAGCGCTGAGAGCCGAGCTGGTCGATGCACTCTTTCACCGTTTCGTGACGGACGATGAAAGCGCATTCGCCGACGAGCTTTATATGAGCGTAGAAGAACTTCGCAAACTCCATGAGGGCGGCATGTACCTCGGTAGCCATGGTGACCGCCATGAATGGTTGAACACGTTGCCCGGTGAAGCGCAGCAACGGGAAATCGATGCCAGCTTGTCGTTTCTCGCCGAGTTGGGAATCCAGAGTGATGACTGGGTCATGTGCTATCCATACGGCGGATACAATGACTCGCTGTTGGCAGTATTGCGTGATCGAGGCTGTGCATTGGGACTGACCGTCGAGGTAGGGGTGGCGGACTTAACTAAAAATGACTCATTGTTGCTCCCTCGGCTGGACACTAACGACTTGCCCATCGACGGTGAGGCATTGCCGAATAACGGGACGTGTAGCGCTATTACGACTTACAGCTAGTTGTTATGTCTTGGATCACTCTGCCGAAGACGATAAGGGTATTGATATGAAAACGATGATCCAATTGTTAGATGACCTGACTCCCTTGAATCGTGTGATTTGCTCCAGCGACTACGATGATACGATCGAGTATCTAATGGATCTCCTGCCTTTCAAAGAACTCACTTATCCCGCAAACGACAATTATAATGGATGGGTGATTCCGCCCAAATGGGATGTCAAGGCCGCTCACATCTATCATGGGAGTGAAATGATATACGACGGTCGTTGGCACCCCATGGCGGTCATGGCCCTGTCGGCACCGTTCAAAGGCATAGTCACGCGTGAAGAGCTGTGCAAGCATCTGCACTTCGATCATCGCTTCGACGACCGGATACCCTTCCACTTCCGTCAGCTCTTCACCAGCTGGAAGCGGGACTGGGGGTTCTGTGTTACCAAAGCGTTCTATGACTCGCTGCCGCCGGGCGACTATGACGTCCTGATCGAGACCGAGGAAGCGCCCGGGCCCTTGCGGGTGCTCGACTATCACCTGCCCGGCAAGCTTGACGACACCATCGTTTTCGGTGCCAACCTCGATCACCCCGGGGTCGCCAACGATGGCGTGTCCGGCGTGGCCGTGGGCGTTGCGCTCTTTGATATGCTGCGTAAGCGTGATCTAAAGTTCAGTTATCGGTTGGTGCTGGCTCCGGGGATCATGGGTAATGAGTATTATCTAGGTAGGATGCCGGAGAAAGAAAGAGAGATACTCTTGGAAGGAGTCATGCTGGAGATGCTGGGATCTCCGACGCCGTTGAACCTGCAACTATCGAGAAGCCAAAACAGCAATATCGAACTTGCACTGCAGGAAGCTCTCGGTAACGGTTCGATTGAGCACCGTGTGGGGGAATTTGAAAGCCTGTTGCTCAATGATGAGTATATCTGGGAGGCCTACGGTGTACCGATGTCGTCTCTCTCACGCTTCCCTTATCCTGAGTACCACACCGATGCCGATAATGTGGCATTGATGAGCGAGGGGCGGCTTTCCGAGGCCCTGACCCTGATCGAGGCGGCGATCGACAATCTCGAGGTATCACCCGTTATCAAGAAAAAGTTCATGGGCAATATCTGCCTGTCCAACCCCGACTACGACCTCTATATTGATCCGGGCCAGGTAGCATTCGGCGATCAGCTGGACGACACTAGACGCCGCAAGCGCATGCTGATGGATATCATTCCAACAATCAGCAGGCCCACCACTACCAGGCAACTAGCCATGGAAGTGGGGCTACCGAAGCAAACGGTGGAGCAATATATCAGAGCTTGGCAGGAATGCGGGCTTTTGGAGGTGAGCGCTTGAGAGCGCCAAGTACCTTCGGCCGGCTTGCTGTGATACTGCTCGTCACGAAGCCTAGTGATTGACATACCCACAATTTATTAATCAACTTGGTGCTAGAGCAATACTAGTGCTTTAGCGAAAATTACTGAACAATAAGCTTTGAATGTTATTCATCATTTTTCGTAATGCAAACCGTTACTTTCTTGCAGAAGTTAGGATTGGTTAAATTTTATTGTATAAAAAACACCAACGATAGTATATGTTAAGATCTGGCTGCGGAAAAGAGCTGTTACAATATTGGTACACATATATGAAATTTTCGAAGCTTTGGTGAATTTTGTCACTATTATAATCTCTTTAAAGGTAGTCATAAATTAGAATCTGAAGGTCGGTTTTTAAGTTACCATAATTATTATTTATTTTTTATAGGAAATTGCTATGATATCAATAATAACCCCTGTTTATAATGGTGGAAAATACATTAGAGATTGCATTGAAAGTGTTCTTGATCAAGATGAAGTGGATGTTGAGCACATTATAGTTGATGATGGCTCTACTGATTCTACTCCTTCAATAATTTCTGAATATAAAAGTGTTGTGTTGTTATCGCAACGTCGGCATGGCGCAAACGCTGCAAGAAATAAAGGGTTGAATATTGCTAGAGGTTCCTATGTAAAGTTTCTTGATTCAGATGACATGCTAGTTAGAGGAGCCTTAAAAAAGCAATATTACTACTCTCTTGGTGTTTTGGGAAAGAAAATATCCTATGGGTATTATGAATCATTTCGTGACAATGGGCTTATTGAAAAAAAAATGAGGTCAAGCGCTGTAAAACTCAATAACAACGTTGCTGACTTGATCATGAGAAATATATTAATTTCTCTTCCTCTTTACCCACTTGAAACTCTAAAAGCAGTAGGTGGGTTTGACGAGCGGATGCATGCAAAGCAAGAATGGGCTCTTAATATTAAACTGTCATCGATTGGTTATAGTTTTGAGTTTGATGATACTTTGATTTTCAGACAGCGTCTGCACGACGCCTCACATAGGATAAGTAATAGAAAAATTAGCCCAGCTTTAGAATTAAAAAATCTAGAATATGCATTCGAAGCTGTAGCAAATAGTAATGAGAAAATAATATTTGATGCTTGGGCCCTTTATCTCTGGAGAGAGGGAGGGGGTTTGATAAAGAATGGAGATCATGAAGGTGGGAGGATGTTCTATAAGAAAGCAAAGGAAATCTCTCCAAATGGATATAAAAGCTTTTTAAATACAAAATATAAAATAGTGATGGCTATAGTAGGGGAAGTGGCTGCTACCCGGTTGTGGCATTATAAGGAACAGTTAAACAGTTCTTTATTGATAAAAAAGGTAAATAATATTTAGTTGCGGAGTTAAATTGTTTTCTTGAGTTAAGTATAATTATAGGTCCACCTTGTCTATCTGTTGTATTGTTTATGTTATTACTCATTAAGTTTATCTATCTGATATACATTACACTGGAAGTTGTTTATCAATAGAATAAAAAGTCCAATGAGTGGTGATGGTATATCACAAACTTATCTTAACTGAAGAGATGAGGGTTTAAATAAAATGAATATGCGATACGAGCCCTTCCATGAGTTTAATATGGTTAGGCTAATGGATGGTCGACTAAGAGTACTCCAATACCACGGCAGCCCAGCGCCTATAATGCTGCCATACAACCTCACCATGAAGGAAGTAAACGGTCTAGGAACCCCAAATATACCGGCCTGAATCAGGCCGGTAGGGTGTCTTTCCACTGCCAGGGCAGCAGGGCGTCGAGGCCGTCATCCTTACCGAGGGTGGACAGCGTCTCGAACACGAATTGCAGTACGCGTAGGGCGAGAGACCATTGGCCTTGGCCGTCTTGATCAGACTGTAAGTGGCTCCACTGGCCTGCGTTGTCAACGCCAATGAAGGATGTCCGGTTTGGGGGTGCGGCGTTTTTCTTGGACTCTTTCATCGTCAGCTTCAGCTTCAGGTTCGTGTGAGGTCTCGTCCTCCTTTTTTGACTGGGGACACCAGTGTGATCGACGCAAGTCAGTTTAAATGGATGTGGTTGCTAGAGTGCTTAAGTACCTAAGCAAAAGAAATTGCGCATTCCGTTCCGTAACCTGACAGGATCCGTTCTACCTCGCGGCACAACGTCGCGAAGCTTTCATAGGCAGTCAGCGGCAGCCAGGCATACTTGACCTGGCGCCAGAGGATTTTGATCAGGTTCAACTCGGGCGGGTAGGTCGACAGGTAGACCACGTGGACCCGCTGGTCCAGCCACTCCAGGCGCTTGCGTTGGAAGGACTCCGGACGATGTATGCTGGCATTGTCCAACACCACGATCACGAAGGTATCCGGCGCTTTCTGGGCAATGAAGTGGTCGCAGGCAGCGATGACCGTCTCCGTCGCCACGACTCGGTGGTGGACTGATAGACCAGTTTGCCTTGCCGACTCAGGAAGCCCAGTGCGTTGAGCCGGCGACTGCGCGAGTAGGCGGTCATCTCCAGCGGTTTCCCGACAGGACTCCACGCATAGGGCAAGGCAAATGACTGGGAATACGCTGATTTATCAAAATAGTAAAGCTCTGCGATGCCCTGATCTTCCCGGGCCTGAAGCGCTGACATCAGTCCTGGCGTGTTGCGGAAATCCGTCTCGTCACGTCGCCCCGTCAGGGACCGCCGGACGCGTTTGAAGCTATGGCCGATTTTTTTAACGTCCGCCTGAGGGTCGCGGTGCTGGAGGTCTTGCCGGTTTCCTCGAGCAGCCGAGCTCGAACGATCTTGATTTGATGAGGATACTCTTGGACCAGCTCCTGCAAGCGCCCATGATCCTGATCATCGAAAATCGGCGGTCGCCCGCTACGCGCCCTGTCATGGAGCCTTTGCAGGCCTTCAGTCTCCCAAGCCTTGAACCAGCTTGCCACCGTGTTACGGGTGACGACCAGGATCTCGCAGATCTGCCCGATCGTATGCCCTTTGTGGCTGAGCAGGATGCCATGAGCACGCCGACGCAGCGCAGGCTTTTCGGCATACTGGTAAGTGTCCATCAGGGCCTCCTGCTCAGCCGTAGTGAGAGGAGTAACAAAGCGGTGCCTCATGCGCACGTCCTGGTGCAAGGGGAAACAAGCTGACCATTATGCACAAAAACTTATGTGCTGTCACTTACTGAAGAGAACCGGGGGCGGGGCTGAAAGGAACTATCGGGTTCGAGACGTCTTGACAATGCGCTGATATATAAACCGAAGTTTGAGGAATATCTTGGATCAGGCCAAATCCATATGAAACTTATAATATGCTGAAAATACTGAAAATTTATGTATTATTTATTAGATAGCAAGGAGTTTAGAGATGCTGCTTTCATTGATAATACCCTTCTATAATTCCAAACACAAGTGCGAGAACTTATTAAAGACCTTGAGGGATATTGATGACCATGAAGTTGAAATTATTCTAGTTGATGACGGATCTGTGGACGGTACCGGTGAGCTTCTGGAAAAATTCAAGGATGATTCAAAAATCACAACTCAGGTTATATATCAAGATAACAAAGGGCCGGGTGGAGCTAGAAATCATGGCTTGAGTGTCGCAAGTGGAGAATATGTTTGGTTTATAGATTCTGATGATAATATTAATTTAAATGCAATCGATGTTATAAAAGAGGAAAGATATGGGTCTTACGATTTTATTGATTTCGACATATGGCATAGAGGAGAAGTTATTAACACCTTAGGTCTAAGCCCAGGCAGTTATACTGATTCTGAAAAAAGTAAAGCTTGTCTTTTGGAAATCTTTGGAAGGCTATGCTGTAAAGTATTTAGAAGGAAGTTTTTAGTTAGCAATAAAATATTCTACCCTGAATGCTGCCTTTATGAAGACCATCCTATGCCATTTATATATCCCTTTTTTGTAAAGCATTTTTATAAGAGCAATGTTGTCGGATACTATCATAATGAAGAGTTTGAATCAGTGACAAGATGCGACCCTAGTCCACGTTTTTTTGATAAATTGCTTACACTCCAGTATGGCTTTAGTCGGAGCAAAGCAATGTGCAATTCTGATGAATTGGAAAAGATAAAGAAAAAATTTGCTGTGCATTATTTGATATACACATCAGGGATGCTGATTACAAAAAAGCCAAGCTATCGCTGGATTATGATTGCTCGTTTAATGCGGCAATATAGAGATGTTGCCAAGGAAAATTCTATACAAATAAATCCACTAAATCATCTTGGTGGTAGTGTTGGCTATAAAGTGTTTTTTGTTTTCCTTTGGGTTATATCCTGCATGCTTCCTGATCAAAGCAAATATTTTCATAAGTTAAGGATTGAAGGATGGAAAGTTGATTTTAATCCTCCTGTCGGGCCTCAAATAATTAATGAGCCATATGTGAAATAATTCTGTTGGTATTATCTGCCACTCCTACAAATTGACAAATGGGGATTTGTGGTGCAATTCCTTCTGTTGGATGGGGAGCTTATACAGTCAGCAATAGCTCTTCAGCGTCGACTTCATTATTTCACTGACACGTAATGTCAGGCACGTAGCTTATATCATTGATCAGCTTTTCCAGAGCAGGAAAGAGCAAAAACTCCTCCCTGCGAGTACGCAACAGCTCATAATTCATAATCTAGTATCCTAATCCGACATCAGAATCTTTATATTAAATTCCAAATAAAATTTTTAACTTAAATAATTGAGAGTTACTAATTGATTTGCATACATTACTCCAATGCTCAATGAAAGGAGAGAGCCGCCATGTACGATACCGAATTTCTGGTGGTCGGTGCCGGTGTGACTGGACTGGCTTTCGCCGATCACATCGCTAGCAATGATTATTTAATATGCGAAGCTGCCAATAAAATTGGCGGGTATTGTAAAACAATTCAAAGAGATGGGTTTACCTGGGATTACTCGGGACATTTTTTCCACTTCAAGCATGCTGCTATTGAAAAGGATCTCGTCTCGAGAATGGGGGGGCAGAAAGTTTATAAGGTGAAGAAAAATAGCAAAATCTATTGGAATGGAGGGTGGATAGATTTCCCATTCCAAAAAAATATACATCAGTTGCCGAAAGATGATTTCGTAGATTGTATCCACGGATTGTTTTTTAGACAGAAGAAAACTCCTGAAAATTTTCAGGAGATGCTGTATTCCAAATTTGGAAAGGGCATATCAGAAAGGTTTTTGATACCATATAATCAGAAACTTTACGCTACAGACCTAAGAAATCTTGATATGAATGCAATGGGAAGATTTTTCCCGCATGCAGACATGGAGCAGATTGTCAATAACTTCAAATATTCTGACAATGGTAGTTATAATGATTATTTCACATATCCCAGTGGTGGAGCCATCCAGTATGTGAATGCGTTGGCTACGGGGGTCGCGCACGAACGCATTCTCTTGAACGAAAGGGTCATTTCGGTAGATCTAAAAAATCATATTGCATTAACTAATCGTCGTGAAATACGCTACGAGTCTTTGATCAGTTCGGCTCCGCTTCCTGCATTGCTGGGTTGCTGCAAGGTTGAGACTAACAGTAGCCTGTACAGCTGGAACAAGGTTTTGGTCTTTAACATAGGCTTCGACTCAAAGGGGCCAACAGATATTCACTGGATCTATTTTCCCCAGGAAGAAATTAGCTTTTATCGTGTCGGTTTTTACGACAATATCTTGGCAGAAAATAGAATGAGCCTGTATGTTGAGATTGGTATGAATCACAATAGCTCTCTAGGAGAGGGTGATGTCGAAAAAATACGTGATAGAGTCATTGGAGATCTTAGAAAAGTCGGCCTAGTGGTAAATCATAAGGTTTTGTCATGGCATTACACTGTCATGGATCCTGCTTATGTACACATTACTGAGAGATCAATAACTGAAGTTTCCAGAGTAAAAGAGATACTGTCCAACCATGGTGTCCATAGCATAGGGCGATATGGTGGTTGGACATATTGTAGTATTGAAGACAATATTGTGGAAGCTCAAGCTCTAGCTGAGACTTTCAATGCTGTTGATAGGATCTATTAATGACCGCCCGATCACTGTCGCTGCATGTTGCCATTGTTGCGCAAACGCCTTTCCAGTACTTGTCGGCTATCTTGATTCGTCAGGCTTCTGGTATGAAGTGTGACTTATGGTTGATTGATCCATCTTTAAAGGACTATGTGGACGGATGCCGTAATTCCGAATTATGGGAAAGAGTCGAATACCTGGAGGTGAATAAACTAGCGGTAGGGAAGTACAAGCTTACCGATAAGATAAAAAGGCGCTACAAGATTATGGCGGCTATTAAAAGAATAAAAAGATACCTAATGAATACAAGGCCTTCAGCAATCGTAATTTTTTCCGATAACCATGAGCTGACTGCTGGCTTTGCACGTCTAGGAAAAATAGTCTCTAGCTCACATGTCGTCATGGCAGAAGATGGGGCAGCCGTATACCTATCTTTCAAGAGAACCCAGACCATACTATGGAAGCGGATATTTGCACAGCTTATCAATGCTGACAACCCTAATGGCTATAGTATAGGTTGGTCGCCATACATTGATTCTTTATTAGTGTCTAATCCGGAAGTTGTGCATCAAGATTATGTGAGAGATAGAAAGGTTTTTCCCTACCCAGCAGGACCATACCCTCGAAGCGTCATGACAGAGTTCATTGACATGCTCAATATCAATCTTGAAGAATACATCGAGTATGATCGCGATATCGTTCTTCTCGGGCAACCTTGGGCCGAATTAGGCAGGATGGATAGTAATCAGGAGAGGAAAATGCTCCAGAGCCTCGGCGATAGCAAATTTTCCAGCAGAATCTTGATAAAGCCTCATCCATTCGAATCAATAAACAAGTATTATGGTTTGGGAAACATCAAGGTTTGCAGCGATGAATTGAACCGTGTGCCTGCTGAAGTCGTTTTTGAACTCTTGCATCCATCTATTGTAATATCGATATTTAGTTCTGCTGTATTCAACTATTGTCTTCGAAATTGTAAGCTTGGGATATTGCTTGCATTTTCAAGCCTACCACAGGAAGTCACACAATTCATGAAAGGCAAGTTGTCTAGCTACCATGCCATTACAATCGTTAAGGATGAGCGGGAGCTCTACGAAGCAATAGAAAGAATAAGCCAGGAATCAGCGAATTGTGATTGTAATTCACTTGTAGAAGCAAATGATGATAGCTGGAGATCGATGGTGAGAGAGGCTCTTATACTATCGTGATGTTAAAGGTTTTAAGGGTAGGAGGGTCAAGATGAAAGTTACATATTTCATGGTCAGCCCAGGCATGACAGGGGGAAACCTGGTTATATTCCATCATATGGAAGCATTAGCAAAAGAGGGAATCAATGTTCAATTGATCACACCGTTCGGAATAAAAAATTGGGCTGCCGGTACATTAGAAGAATTATTTAAACATTCCTATTGTCCAGCTTACAACGGAATATGGAAGTACGCGAAAAAGGTCCAGTATGTCCTACGAAATCATGCCCCAGGCATTGAGCGGTTGGCCATGAATTGGTATAGTGGTAGTGAAAATCTTATAAGTTCTTCGTCAAGTGTGACAAGACGTCTTGTCGAGCAATGGACTCCGTCGGACATTACGGTTGCGACTCACAGCTTTACGGCACACGCTGCTGCTTTGGTCTCGAGAAAAAGCAACGTCTTTTATCACATGCAAGGCTTTGAACCTTGGTTCAGTGATGATCCAGTGTTTCAATCAATATCTGAACTATCCTACAGGCTGCCTTTAAAAAAATTCGCCAATTGCACCTGGCTGCAAGATAAGGTCTTTGCACTCACTGGTGACAAGATTGGTCTAGTTAGACCCGGCTTGAATCATCAGGTTTTTTATCCACGCCAAAGTCAAAAAATAAACGACAATAAAATGAGTGGAGATAAAAAAATAAAGATTGTTTCCTATGCAGATTCTCGCCCACTTAAGGGGTGGGCTGAAAGTCAACTAGCCATGAAGTCTGTGTTTTTAAGGATGGGAAATGATTTAAAAGTTGAATGGGAGGTGTTCGGTTCTACCAATGTCTCAAGCAGTGAAGTTTCTGTAAGAAATCATGGTTTTTTATCGCATGAAAAATTGGCAATGCTGTATTCTAATGCTGACATTGTCTTTGTGCCTTCTTGGTTTGAAAGTTTTCCTCTTCAGCCGGTCGAAGCCATGGCTTGTGGTGCTGCGGTAATTACTACTAGAATTGGAACCGAAGATTATGCGCGCCATAATGAAACAGCTTTAGTCGTTGAACCAAGGAAGCCTGAGTCGTTAGCTAACGCAATTATAAGATTAATTTATGATTGTGACAAGAGGGAAAAGCTTGCTAGTGCTGGTCTGGCAGAAGCAAAAAAATTTACTTGGGATCAGTCAGCTAGAGAAGTAAAAGCAGCTCTTGAAATATGCTGAGCTAAATAGGCAGAGGGCCGAGTTTTAATATTTTGGTCCTTGAAATAATTTAATATATACAAGTGAGCATGTATAGTGAGAAAAAAAGTATTGCTTCTTTCAAAATACTCACGCCAGGGGGCCAGCAGCCGACTCCGGTCACTTCAATATCTTCCTTATTTAGATAAGTATGGCTTTGACGTTACGGTTCAAAGTCTATTTGATGACAAGTATTTGAAGCACATCTATCAAGGTGAAGCAATATCCAATTTCTCATGCTTTAAATATTCTTGGAATAGGCTGGTTACTCTATTTGGTGTTTTTAAGTATGATTTGATCTGGATCGAGTATGAGGTATTTCCTTACTTTTTCCCCATCGTTGAGCGATTGTTAAATTTGTTCGGCAAGGCATATGTTGTGGATTACGATGATGCTGTCTTCCACAATTACGATCTTTCCAGTAATGCCCTCGTCAAACGCTGTCTTGGCGGGAAGATCGATGATGTTATGCGCCATGCCGGTTGCGTGATTGTGGGTAATCGTTACCTGGCGGCGCGTGCCCGAAGAGCCCGGGCGTCACAAATCGCAGTCATTCCCACAGTCGTCGATCATGGGCGCTACGTAGCCAGGAAGTCTACTGCACCAGAGCGGCCCGTTATCGGCTGGATCGGCTCCCCTTCCACACAGAAGTATGTTGTGGCAATGGGCGAGGTACTGCGCAGGGTCTGTAGGGAAACCCGAGCCCGTCTCATGCTGGTGGGTGCATCACCGGCGGTGGCGGAAGAGCTTCTGGGCATCGACGTCGAGGTCTTGGACTGGCATGAAGCGAGTGAAGCAGAACTAATCCGGCAAATGGATATCGGGATCATGCCGATACCAGATGGTCTATGGGAAAAGGGAAAGTGTGGCTACAAACTGATTCAATACATGGCTTGTGCCGTCCCCGTGGTTGCCTCTCCTGTTGGTGCGAATATCGATATCGTCAAAGGCAGTCGTGCGGGGCTACTCGCTGACTCTCCCGAGGAGTGGGAAAGGGCCTTGACGCAACTCCTCGAGTCTCCGCGGCTCCGTCAGAGAATTGGGCATGCAGGACGCAGGGCCGTGGAATCAACATATTCATTGCACGTTCAAGCGCCGATATTGGGCAAAGTGTTTGCGAAAGCCATCAAAGACAGGGGGGCGCGCACCTCTGTTAGTCACCTGCTCCAGTAGTCGTTTGTCGAGTGAAACGCGCATCGCCACGATGGCTTTGAGGTGCACGGATTCATCTGTCTTCTCATTGCTTTCCTGATCATTTTGGGATGTAAGCAGAATAATAATGCTTTGGTAGGGGGGGCTATGAAGATTTTTGTCACCGGCGGCGCAGGATTTATTGGTTCCGCGGTAATTCGTCATATCATCGCCAATACGCCGGACAGCGTGGTCAACGTGGACAAGCTGACCTATTCCGGCAATCTCGAATCTTTGGCGGACGTGTCTGCCAACAGCCGTTATGTCTTCGAGCGAGTAGATATCTGCGACCGTCGCTCTCTGGAGCGCTCTTTCTCACTGCACCGGCCCGATGCTGTTATGCACCTGGCGGCGGAAAGTCACGTGGATCGCTCCATCGACGGTCCCGCGGATTTCATCGGCACCAATATCATCGGTACCTACACTTTGCTGGAAGTGGCGCGCGATTACTGGCAGGGTCTGGATGCGGTACGCCGCAGGGCCTTTCGCTTCCACCATGTCTCTACCGATGAGGTCTATGGGGACCTCGGTGGGTCCGACGGGCTCTTTACGGAATCCACCCCTTATACCCCCAGCTCGCCGTATTCGGCTAGCAAGGCCTGCTCCGATCACTTGGTGCGCGCCTGGCAGCGAACCTACGGCTTGCCTGTCTTGATCACCAACTGCTCGAACAATTACGGCCCCTACCAGTTTCCGGAAAAGCTCATCCCCTTGATGATTCTCAATGCCTTGGAGGGAAAACTGCTCCCTGTTTACGGCACTGGCGAACAGATACGGGACTGGCTCTACGTGGACGATCATGTCCGGGCACTACACCTGGTATTGACCCGGGGTGAGCCGGGGCAGACCTATAACATCGGCGGGCACAACAAGAAGTCGAATATCGAGGTGGTGGAAACCCTTTGTGACCTGCTTCAAGAGCTGTCCCCACCCCAGGTGACTCCGGTTGCCAGGACGACCCGGCATTACCGGGATCTGATTCACTTCGTGTCGGATCGCCCCGGTCATGATCTTCGTTATGCCATCGATGCTGGCAAGATCAAGGTCGAGCTGGGGTGGTCCCCCTCTGAAACCTTCGAATCGGGCATGCGCAAGACGGTTTCCTGGTACTTGGCTCACCACCACTGGTGCCATCGAGCTTTGGCAGGTGGCTATCAGAGAGAGAGATTAGGGACTGTCAAACAGGTGATGGTATGAACATCTTGCTGCTGGGCAGCCATGGCCAGGTGGGTTGGGAGTTGCAGCGCTCCCTCTCCCCCTTGGGGGACGTCATGGCTGTGGGCAAGCACGTTCGACATGGCTCCGACATCGACCTCGCTCAGCCGGACAGCCTGGTGAAACTTGTTCGTGAGCTCAAGCCCGCGGTGATCGTCAATGCCGCTGCTTACACCGCCGTGGACCGTGCTGAGGAAGAGCGCGCGTTGTCATGGCGTGTCAATGCCGAGACGCCCGGTATACTGGCAGAGGTCAGCCGTCAGGTGGGGGCGCTGCTCGTCCATTACTCCACCGATTATGTGTTTTCCGGTGAAGGTGATACCCCATGGCGAGAAAGCGACATTCCGGCCCCCATCAACCATTACGGTGCCGGCAAGTTGGCTGGGGAGGAGGCCATCTCGACGGCCGGTGGTCGACACCTGATCTTTCGCATCAGTTGGATCCACGCGCCACGTGGCCGTAACTTCGTCCTGACCATGCTCAGGCTCTTGCAGGAGCGGGATGCTCTCGCAGTGGTCAGCGACCAGATCGGGGCCCCGACCTCCGCCGAATTGGTTGCGGATATCACGGCCCAGGCGTTACGCCAAGTCTTGGATGAGCCCGGCAAGGCAGGGACCTATCACCTGGCGGCAACCGGCGAGACGAGCTGGCACGGGTACAGTCGTTACATCGCCCAGCATCTCTCCGAACGTGGCCTGACGGTCAAGGTTATGCCCGAGGCGGTGCCCACCGCGCACTTCCCCACGGCGGCCAGGCGGCCGGCGAACTCCCGACTGGATATCAGCCGCCTGATGTCGACGTTCGACCTGAACCTGCCGTCATGGCAGCGGGGAGTGGGCCGTACGCTCGACGAGTGTCTGGAACACGGCTAGGCACACTAGCCGATAAGGTCACCGCCTACGGAATCAGGCCATACATTGCAAGAGGCTACGTCTCATCGAGAGGCACCAGGGCTGGTAATGGCCGAGACGAGCTTCGATATAGCGACGGGTAATGATGGATGGTGGTTGTCAGGGCGCTGGTGCTCGATGATGCCCGTGGCTCACGGTGACGATCACAAGACGAACAATACTGTAATACAGGAGTCGATCATGACATTTAAAGGTATCATTCTAGCTGGCGGCTCCGGTTCACGGCTTTACCCCATCACCCACGGGATTTCCAAGCAACTCTTGCCGGTCTACGACAAGCCGATGATCTATTATCCGTTGTCGGTACTGATGCTGGCCGGCATCCGCGATATCCTGGTCATCACCACCCCGGAAGACCAGTACGGCTTCAAGCGGTTACTTGGGGATGGCCACCAGTTCGGCATCAAACTGAGCTATGCCGTTCAGCCTAGCCCCGATGGCCTTGCCCAGGCCTTCATCATCGGTGAAGAATTCATCGGCGATAGCAATGTCTGCCTAGTACTCGGAGACAATGTCTACTATGGACAGGGTTTCAGCCGGTTGCTGCAGTCCGCCTGTTGGCGCACCAACGGGGCCACGGTATTCGGCTACCGGGTCACCGACCCCGAACGCTTCGGTGTCGTGGAGTTCGACGATCGGAAGCGTGCAATCTCAATTGTGGAAAAACCGGCCCAGCCGAAATCAAACTATGCCGTGACAGGACTCTATTTCTATGACAATGATGTGATAGAAATTGCCAAGTCGATCAAGCCTTCACATCGTGGGGAACTGGAAATCACCTCTGTCAACCAAGTGTATCTTGAGCGTGGCGACTTGAATGTGGAACTGCTGGGACGAGGGTTTGCCTGGCTGGATACCGGTACCTATGACTCGCTTCTGGAAGCCTCCGCCTTCATCGAAACCCTGGAAAAACGGCAAGGACTTAAGGTCGCCTGTCCCGAAGAGGTGGCCTATCGTATGGGGTATATCGACAGGGACACGCTATTGCTGCTTGCCAGTGATCTCTGCAAGAACAGCTACGGACTGTATCTCAAGAGTCTGGTCGAGGAATAGTCAAGCGGCCATGAAAGGAATCATATGTACATCACTCCCTCTTCGATTCCGGATGTCAAACTCATCGAACCAAGAGTGTTCGAGGACGACCGTGGGTTCTTCATGGAGTCCTGGAATGCCAGGGTGTTTGCCGAAGCTGGCATCGATCATCCGTTCGTTCAGGACAACCACAGTCGTTCAGTCAAGCACACCTTGCGTGGCTTGCATTATCAAATACGACAGCCCCAGGGCAAGCTGGTCCGGGTAACTCAAGGCGAAGTCTTCGATGTAGCAGTGGACCTTCGTCTTTCATCCACGACGTTTCGAAAGTGGGTGGGTTTTTATCTCTCGGCAGAGAATAAGAGAATGCTCTGGATCCCGCCTGGCTTCGCGCATGGCTTCTACGTCACGACCGAGGTAGCGGAGTTCCAGTACAAGTGCACGGCATATTATTCCCCCGAACATGAGCGGATCCTGCGATGGGACGATCCCGCCGTGGCCGTTCAGTGGCCGCGGCCGGCTCCGGAAGAGGTGGTCCTCTCCGAAAAGGATCGTCGAGGGGTATCGCTGGTGACGGCCGACGTCTATCCCTAGCCGGGGCTTGATGGGGGGCTGGCGGGATAGCGCTCTTCGATGCATTTCCAACTGAAGCAAGGATTCGTTCATGTGCGGTTTCACTGGTTTTTATCAAAGCCGGCTGGATGGCTCGTCCATGGTCCGCGTTATTACCCGAATGCGCGATCTCATCACCCACCGTGGACCCGATAGCGAGGGGATCTGGCTGGATGAGGGGGCTGGCCTGGCACTGGGACACCGGCGCTTATCGATTCTCGATCTCTCGTCCGCCGGTCATCAGCCGATGGAGTCAGCTTGCAGCCGCTATGTCATCGTCTTTAATGGCGAGATCTATAACCACGAGGCGTTGCGCCGTCGCCTGAAACGCGAGGGCAAGGCGCCCTCATGGCGGGGACAGTCCGATACCGAAACCCTGCTGGCCAGCTTTGCGGCCTGGGGTATCGAACGTTGTCTGCAGGCCACGGTCGGCATGTTCGCCTTCGCGCTATGGGATCGCCGGGAGAGGCGACTGACTCTGGCGCGTGATCGGCTGGGCGAAAAGCCGCTGTATTACGGCTGGATGGACGATGTGCTGCTGTTCGGATCCGAGCTCAAGGCGCTCGAGGCCCATCCTGCATTTCAGCGCCGGATCGACCGCAATGCCCTGACCCTGCTGCTGCGGCACAACTGCGTCCCCGCCCCGCACAGCATCTACCAAGGCATCTTCAAGTTGCTGCCCGGCCACTACCTGACTCTGCCGTTGCAGGATAGGGCGGCTGCCAGGGCGGCACGGCCACAGGTGTACTGGAATTTCAACGAGGTCGTGGAACGCGGCCTGGCCGAGCCCTTCTCGGGCAGCGACGAGGAGGCAGTGACGCTACTGGAGGAGCGGCTGGCCAGCAGCATTTCCCAGCAGATGCTGGCCGACGTCCCGCTCGGCGCCTTTCTCAGCGGCGGCGTGGACAGCAGCACCGTCGCGGCCTTGATGCAGGCCCAGTGCGGCCATCCTATCCGCACCTTTTCCATCGGGCTCGACGAGAAAGGGCAGGACGAGGCCGTGCATGCCAAGGCGGTGGCTCGCCACCTCGGCACGCAGCATACCGAACTCTATGTGCAGCCTGAGGACGCCCGCGCAGTCATTCCATCGCTGCCGACGATGTATTGCGAGCCCTTCAGCGACAGTTCCCAGATTCCCACCTTCCTGGTCAGCCGGATGGCGCGTCAACACGTGACGGTGGCGCTGAGCGGCGATGGCGGCGACGAACTCTTTGGCGGATACAACCGTTATCTCGGCGCCTGCCGGGTCTGGTCACGGATGCAACGCCTGCCGGGGCCGGCGCGTCACTCCACCGCCGCCATGCTGCGTGCCTTGCCACCTGCCGCCTGGGATCGGTTGTTCGCGCTGGCCAAACCCCTGTTACCCAGACGCTGGGAGATCGATACGCCGGGAGAAAAGGCCCAGAAGCTCGCCGAGGTGCTGGCACATGCCGACGGCCAGGCCTTCTTTCGAAGCCTGACCAGTCACTGGAAAGAGCCGTCCGAGATTGTCATCGGCGCCCATGAGCCGCAGACCCTGCTGAGCAACTCTGCAGCATGGCCGAGAACCGATGCCTTTGAACACTGGATGATGGCCATGGACGCCCAGACCTATATGACCGACGACATTCTGGTCAAGGTCGACCGTGCGGCCATGGCATCCAGTCTGGAAACCCGGGTGCCGTTCCTCGATCATCGGGTAGTCGAGCTGGCCTGGCGGATGCCGCTGGACTTGAAGATCCGCCACGGCCAAGGCAAGTGGCTGCTGCGTCAGGTGCTGTATCGCCACGTGCCGCGAGAACTGATCGAGCGCCCTAAAATGGGCTTTGGCATCCCGCTAGGCCACTGGTTGCGTGGTCCCTTGCGCGACTGGGCGGAGAGCCTGCTCTCCGAGCATCACCTTCGCCAGGACGGCTACTTCCGCGCCGAACCGGTGCGTCGGATGTGGGCAGATCACCTCAGCGGACGACGTGACTGGCAGTACCACCTGTGGGACATACTGATGTTCAAGGCGTGGCTGCAGAAATAAGGCCGATACCCTCTAGTTGGGACTTTGAAAAGTATCTTGTCGTCATGGAAATGTACCCTACAGCCTGGCACCTCGTGAGCATCGTGGCGATCTTCCTGTTGGGGACGGGGATGGTGATCAGGATGAGAATAGGGGCGGAAGCAGGCTCTGAGTGCAACACTTTCATTGAGTTGTTGACGGGCCTTCGTGGTACTTAGCCATCAACTCACTCATCATCTCGATGGGGCATTTGAAGTCGAAGCGTTTGCGAGGCCGCATGTTGAGCTCGAATGCAATGGCGTCCAGCTCTTCCTGGCCGTGACCAGATAGGTCGGTGCCCTTTGGCAAGTACTGACGAATCAGGCCGTTGATGTTCTCATTGCTGCCGCGCTGCCATGGGCTATGAGGATCGCAGAAGTCGATGGCAACGCCCGAATTTTGAGTGATTGGCGCGTGCTGGGCCATTTCACGCCCCTGATCATAGGTCAGCGTTTTCCGAGCGGTGGTCGGCATTCGATTCAGTGCGGCGCTGAAACCTTCAACCGCCGAGGTGGCGGTCGCATCGTTCATTTTGGCCAGGATCAGGTAGCCACTGCTGAAGTTCCACCAGGGTGCCGACGGCTGAAGCGTTGTTCTTGCCTTTGATCAGGCCGCCTTCCTAATGGCCGGGCATTTCACGCTTTTCGACCTCCGGCGGCCGTAGGTGAACGCTGACCATGTCGGGAATCTGGCCACGTCGATCCACTTCGCCGCGACGGGGCTTACGTGTTGATGTCCCCTGCCTCAGGCAATGAATCAATTCCTTGCGCAACTGACCCTGACCCACGGGCAGCGCATAAATCGCGTTATAGATCGTCTCGCGATAGACGTAAGCTTCTCGGAGGCTGGGCATATCCATGGACTTGAGCTTGCCGGCACTCTGCTCAGGAGACAACCGCTGACGCAGCAGGTGGACCACCAACTCGAAACGCTCACTGCCGGGTAGCAGCTTGCGTCTGGGGCGACATAGCGCGCGTCGTGTCTGGCGCTGCTGCTGAGCGAGGCGAGCACAGTATGGGCTACCGGTCACGTCAGTGCGCTGAAGTTCACGACAGACCGTCGATGGAGAGCGTTCCAGGATTCTGGCAACCTGTCGAATGCTCATGCCTTGAGCTCGGCTGACTTGGATCGTGGCGCGCTCCTCAATGCTGAGTTCGGTATAGGACATGGGGACAACACCTTAGCGGATTTTTCAGGTGTTGCACTCAGACTCTGCGGCCAAGAGGTATTCAAAGACATTATGTCTAATGTGGATAGCCAATCAGTCGTGTGTATGGCCGGTCTTTCAAGGTGCCGAGAAGACATAGTAATCATTTTTCAATGATACGACCTATATCTCGTGGCATTGTTTATAATAATGAAAAAAGAGTGAGTCGTGGAGCGGTGAAAGGATGGGGGGGGGGTTAAAGAAGGTTTTTAGACAATAAATTTAAAATAGTTATTTGTTGACTGGGTTATGGCGGGTTAAAATGGAATATGTCAGCAATGGGTTCGATGTATTGACAGCCTCCTCCGTATTTATCGTGGGTTTGGTCATGTCATGCCTTCTGGGAAAGCCATTTAGCGTTCCAGCGAACCGGTCGGTTTTGCTGTATCTTTGGCATTCTATATTCTGCCTTGTGTATGCATGGTATGTCGTAAACGATGGCGGCGATTCAATCATGTATTACCGCATGTCCTTGAGTCACGATCTCGTATTTCATGTCGGCACTGCCGGAGTCGTCTACCTGACTGCATTCTTCTCTCAAGGTTTGGGGCTCTCCCTTATTGGCGTATTTCTCGTTTATAATATCATCGGCTATATTGGCCTGCTTGCGTTTTATGCCGGCCTCAAGGCGGTGACTGCTCACAAGGAACTGTATATCCAGCGGCTGGTGTTGTTGATCATCTTCCTGCCCTCGGTGAGCTTCTGGTCTTCCAGCATCGGCAAGGATGCCATTTCGTTTACCGCCACGGCGCTGGCCCTATGGTCGTCGATGCATCTGAAGAACCGCCTGCCCTTGATGGTAGCGGCTATCTTGATGATGTTGTTGGTTAGGCCGCATATGGCGGGCCTCATCGTCATAGGCCTGTCCGCCTCGTTTGTGCTCCACGCCAATGTCTCCATTCTGCAAAGGATCGTTTTCGGGTGTGTGGCTCTGGGAGCGGCAGTCGTAATCGTTCCCTTCTCGCTAGAGTATGCGGGGGTCGGCAATGGTTCCGATGTCGATACGTTGCTCACTTATGTGGAAGGTCGTCAAGCTTATAACCAGACGGGGGGAGGTGGCGTCGACATTAGTCAGATGAGTCTCCCCATGCAATTGATCACCTATATGTTTCGCCCCTTGCCATTCGAGGCCAACAGTATCTTTCAGCTGGCTTCGTCAATGGACAACTTGATTCTGCTGTACCTTTTCTTCGTCGGGGGATATGCCATTGCCAAGGGCAAAAAGAGCTCGCTTGGAGAAAATCGCACCTTCCTCTGGGTTTATGCACTCCTGTCCTGGCTTATCCTCGCCATGACGACGGCGAACATGGGCATATCAGCTCGCCAGAAATGGATGTTCGTCCCTGTGCTGATTTATCTCCTGATTTCGGTGCTTGGTGAACAACGTGCCGTGACGCGGGTGACACCTAAAGCTCATGGCGGTCACTCGACGTAGACGCCATTTCGGATGATGACAATGGTCAAAGTACTGGTCATAGCTAGTTTTACCGACTCGCTACTTCAGTTCAGAGGCGCGTTGTTGACGGAAATCGATAAAAGAGGGCATGAAGTTCATGTGGCGGCGCCGGGCCTGCGCGATAAAGACGCAGTCGGTGAGGCTCTCAAGCAACGTGGCATGTTCATCCATGATCTCTCGCTTCAGCGCACTGGCATGGATCCGATCCGTGACTTGGCGACGCTGTTGGCAATGCTCCGTATAGTGCAGCAAATACGTCCTGATCTGGTCCTGGCCTACACGATCAAACCCGTTGTTTACGGGGTTTTCGTCTCCTGGCTGGCTCGCGTGCCCAGACGCTATGCCTTGATAACTGGACTGGGTTATGCCTTCACGGGGGAGGTGAAAGGGAAGCGTGGCATTGTCGCGTGGCTGGTACAACGCCTGTATGCCTTCTCGCTGAGGCGTACCCACAAGGTCTTTTTCCAGAATCACGATGACCGGGCCCTGTTTTTCAGTCGTGGCATTCTGGCTCCCCATGTGCCGTCGCTGGTCGTCAACGGATCGGGTATCGATACCCGTCAATATGTTCCGGCTCCCTTCGCCGTGACACCAATCGTGTTTCTCCTGATTGCCCGCTTGCTCGGGGACAAAGGGATCCGGGAGTTTGCCGAGGCCGCCCGGTGGATCAAGGCGAGGTATCCATCCGCCGTGTTCCAACTGGTGGGATGGATCGATGACAACCCGGATGCCATACAACCGTCCGAACTCGATCTCTGGATTCGTGATGGCGTTGTGCAGTTTCTTGGCCGGTTAACGGATGTGCGTTCAGTGATTGCGTCCAGTCATATCTATGTGCTGCCCAGCTATCGTGAAGGCACTCCTCGTACCGTATTGGAGGCGATGGCAATGGGGCGTCCCGTGATTACCAGTGATGCACCGGGTTGCCGCGAAACGGTTGTCGATGGCGAGAATGGTTTCCTCACTCCGGTGCAGGATTCGCTGTCACTGGCCTTGGCGATGGAACGCTTCATTCTTGAACCGGAACTCGTGATACGGATGGGACGACGCTCACGCGAAATCGCGGTGGCCAAGTACGACGTCCATAAGGTCAACGCGGCCTTGATGACTGAGATGGGATTGTCGTGATCAAGCGAATTTTCGATGTGATAGCGGCCTTTACTGGTCTTATCGTGCTGGCACCTGTCATGGTTGTCATCGCTTTGCTGATTCGTTGGCGAATGGGGGCGCCCGTTCTGTTTCTGCAGGAGCGCCCGGGCCTGCATGGCTTGCCATTCGTGATGTGCAAGTTTCGCACCATGCGGGACACCAAGGATGCTAATGGAGCGGTACTGCCCGATGCTGGACGGTTGACTGCACTGGGCCGCTTCCTGCGTTCGACCAGCCTGGATGAGTTGCCGGAGTTATGGAACGTTCTGAAAGGGGAGATGAGTCTCGTCGGGCCACGTCCACTGCTGATGTCGTACTTGCCGCTTTACTCCCCTGAGCAGTTTCGCCGGCATGAATTGCGCCCGGGCATGACCGGCTGGGCCCAAGTAAATGGCAGAAATTCACTGATCTGGGAAGAGAGACTAGCGATGGATACCTGGTACGTCGATCACCGTTCATTCCGGCTCGACATTCGCATTCTTCTATTGACCGTCAGGAAAGTGCTTCAGCGTGAGGGGATTTCAGGCCATGGCCACGCCACCATGGCGCCCTTCACAGGAAACCGTCCTCCTTCGGATCGCTCCTGAATGTCAGTCGGTTAGCGTGTCTGTCGCGTTCTTTCCGCTTTCCCGCTTAGCGAGTGTGTCTATGAATAATGTGAACTTTGCCTCCTAGCCCGACTACATGAAGAGAAAATCAAGTCGGTGCAGCGTGTCCTGGCGTCGAGCCGAGTGAATTACTGAACGGGGGAGGAGGGGCGTACGTTCGAGAGTGAGTTCTCCCGTTTCGCCGGCACCGAATATGCCGTCGCCTTCTCCAGTGGCACCACGGCGTTAGAGCTGGCCCTGAACAGCCTCTCCCTGTTGCCCAGGAACTAGGAGAAACCAGCTTGATGTTTCTCGTTCACCCAACATTAACGAAAGATGAAATCGAAGAGATGTGCCAAATTATAATTAATGTAATGGATGTTGCTGATATAAGATAGGCTTGTATTTTAACCCTTCTCGCTTAGATATCGTATATCCTGGTTTCATTCCGAAATTATTCGAATTTAATTTGGTTGCCTATTAGAGGGTTTTAGCGCACCTCTGGTAGCTATTCAATTCTGAATAAAATTATAGCAAAGGGTGGTGCTATGTTTGTCCTTGTCACAGGTGGTTCTGGATATATCGGTTCTCACATGGTGTTTTCTCTTCTTGAAGCAGGTCATGATATTATTGTATTGGACAACCTATGTAATTCATCGGAACTCTCTATCAATAGAGTAAGAGAAATAACTGGAAAGAAGATTTTATTTGTTCAAGGTGATGTCAGAGACCGTAAGGTGCTGAATAAATTGTTTTCCGATTATGATGTATCTGATGTGTTACATTTTGCTGGGCTAAAATCGGTAGGTGAGAGCTGTTGTCATCCCTTGATGTATTATGAAAGCAACGTGGCGGGAACTGTTGTTTTATGTCAAGCCATGGCGGCAGCAGGTGTTTTTAACTTGGTTTTTAGTTCCTCCGCAACCGTATATGGAGATGGGCATCCAATGCCATTGCATGAAACTTTGCCAACTGGAAGTCCGACTAATCCTTACGGCCGATCAAAGTTAATGATTGAGATGCTTCTAGAAGATTTAACTGATAGTGTTCATCCATGGTCTATAGCTTTATTGCGTTATTTTAATCCTATAGGGGCTCACGAAAGTGGGGTGATTGGTGAAGATCCTCTTGGAGTCCCGAATAATTTACTCCCCTATCTCGGACAAGTTGCCATGGGCCGAAGAGAGTGTGTTTCTATTTTTGGAAATGACTATCCTACTTTAGATGGTACTGGTGTTCGCGATTATATCCATGTGATGGATTTAGTGGAAGGACATTTATGCGCCATGCAAGCTATACACAAGTCTTCGGGTCTTAGAGTCTGGAATTTGGGGACAGGGCGTGGCTATTCAGTCCTCGAAGTAATCCATACCTATGAAAAAATTTCGGGCTGTAATATTGCATATCGAATGGCTCCACGTCGTCCTGGTGATGTGGCTGCTTGCTGGGCTGATCCTGGACTTGCAGCCAAGGAGTTGGGGTGGAAAGCAAAACGTGGTCTGAATGATATGGTTAGGGATGCTTGGTATTGGCAAAAAAAGAACCCATATGGATATCAGATATCTTAATGGTATTATCCTGTGTCCGAGGTGTTGCTCAATAAATCACAAGAAATGGATACCGTTCATGGATCTTAAAGAAAATTATTCAGGTGCGGCGACTATACATACTGGATATGAGTGTTGTAGTGGAAAAGTGCCGTCGCCTATGAGTTTCCATTATCATACTTATGGGCTTCGACTTTCCTCGCAGGTGGAGTTCCCGGAGTTAACAGAAATGTCCCATTATTCCATATCCGATGTCCAAATCCTAATCCACCCATTACCTAAGGGATTGGACAAGTCAGCTGCCTATGGAAAATGGCTGCAGTACACGGAAGATTGCTGTCAAATATTGATAAAAGGTGTTGCCAGCTTCCGAATAGGACAAGGAAGATATATTCAAATTGATAGGCAAACTTCTATGGAGCCACATGAATGTGTTGCCGAGAGTGATGTCCGGCCGTATCTTTTAGGAACTGCATTCGGAGCACTTCTGCATCAGCGTCACTGGTTGCCGTTACATGTCAGCGCCTTGAGTACGCCTTCCGGCGTATGGGCTTTCACTGGCGCCTCAGGGGCGGGCAAGTCGACTTTAGCCGCTTGGCTGCATTATCACTACCGCTGGCCGCTGATCAGTGATGACGTAGCAGTTATAAAACCCAAAGATACACGACCCTATTTGTATCCAGGCCCACCTCGTCTCAAATTGTGGAAAGATGCACTGAGCGCACTCGAAATAGATTACCATGGATTGGCTCGCGATCTAACTCGTGCTGAAAAATATCACCTTGTTCAATATAGAGGGTTTATGGAAAAACCGAAGTCATTACAGGCATTGGTAGTATTGGAGCGTACGGAAGAAGGGGAGAAAGCCAGTGTAACTCAGATCACGGGAGTGGAGGCCTTCAGGGCTATCATGGGAACAATTTATCGACCTGAGCTGGGTAACATTTTCAATGGACCGCAACGATTATTGATCCAGTGTGCTGATTTGGCCAAACAAATTCGGGTGTATCGATTCCGACGACCTTGGTCGCTGAGGGACATGGAGGCCTCCATAAAACCCTTGCTAAATTGGATCAATAGCGATGTCAGTGGAAAGTTGTGATTTTCCTTCAGTGGACCCCATCTTGCAGTTGTTGCTGCTACTTTCGCGACTGGAGATTTCGGAGGATCAGCAGGGAAAAGTTCAGGAGCTTTGCGCACAGATAGATGATTGGCCGGAATTTATCCGGCAGGCTCAGCAGCGTTTCGTGTTACCGCTAGTCTATAGGAATCTGCGTCGCATATCCGTTCAGGGATTTCCGGCGGATTGTATCTCGAAATTGCGTCAAGAGTGTTTGAGTACTGTCCAGCGTAACCTGCGAATCGCTGCCGCACAGAAAAAACTGAGATGTGAGCTGCTCGTCCCATTGAATATTCCCCATCTCTTCTTCAAGGGACCGGCGCTTGCGGCTCGATATTATGGACAACCGGGACTACGCTCCTGTCGGGATATTGATCTACTAGTGTCGCAACAACACTTGGTGTCATTGCTGGAAGCAATGCTTCAACGGGATTACCGGCCGTACAAGCCGGTAGGCATGAGATCAGACCACGTGAGCCTGACGTTTGCCGTGCATTCACAACCCGTCATCACGGTGATATCTCCAGAAGGCATCGCAATCGAGTTGCATCAGTGTATCGATCATAACGGGAAGATCTACAATACGTCTGACCTACTAGAGACAGCAGAATCCTTTTCGTGGGAGGTGAGTTCACTATCGGTCATGCCCACGGCCGAGCTTTTTGTTTATCTCTGTTTCCATCACACCCGTCACCGTTGGTCCCACTTGCATTGGCTGGCCGATCTCGATGCGACCCAGCGGCATCCCGAGTTTGATCTATTAGAAGTGCGAGCTTGTGCTGCGCGGCATAATTTAAGTGAAACCGTCGAGGCTTGCCTGGAATTCTATCATGCTTGTTCAATGCCCGAGCCGTGGCGGAATGAGGAACTTGGTAAACATGGTACAGCGCTGCTTGAGGCTTGTCTGCTCAATCTTCAAGGGGGACGTGACGTGGAACTAGCCTTACGCAAAGATAATGCCACTCCGGATTTCGCTTTCGCTTGGCAGACCACTACTGGCCATCGGTTGGCTTGTTGGGTACGGAGCTGGACGGTGTTGTGGCGGCCGAGTTACAGCGACTATCGGAGTTGGCCTTTGCCCTCTGGCTGGCAATGGCTGTATTGGGTCACTCGACCGTTTCGGGGACTCATCAAGCGACTCTCTTACAACGGAGTTCCACGATGAACCGGCCTGATTTCCTTTTCTTATGATGCAGTTAGGTACTTTTCTCGTTCCTCTGTCCTCCTTGCGCCGCATTCTGCCGCTGCTATGGCAAAGCAGCCCCAAGTGGGCGCTGCTCAGCACACTGTTTATGGCGCTCGAGATTGCTTTT
Source organism: Aidingimonas lacisalsi (assembly GCF_008079445.1). GTDB lineage: Bacteria > Pseudomonadota > Gammaproteobacteria > Pseudomonadales > Halomonadaceae > Aidingimonas > Aidingimonas lacisalsi. The sequence goes on from NZ_VRYH01000009.1 coordinate 74,658, forward strand.
GGATTGGCAATGCTATTCTTGCTCAAGCAACTGGTCGATCTCGTCACGGTACGGCTCAGCAGCGATGTGACCAACGAGTCGATCCAGCCGGTCCTGGGATACGTTGCCTTGACTGGGGCCTGTACCCTCGTCTTTCTGGCGGCCCGTGCCATGGCTAGCCTGGCGCGGGAGGCTCAGGGGTTGCTGATGGCCGATCACATCGACCGTGAAATTCATGAGCGTGCGGTACGCGCCGATCTCGCCTTTTACGAGAGCCCACAGTATTTCGACACTTTACAGCGAGCCCGTGAAGCGGGTAGTCAGCGACCGGTCCAGGTAGTAAGCAATCTGCTCATGCTCGCCAAGAACAGCCTGATGCTAGCGGCTGTCGTGGGGTTGATCATCACCATCGACTGGCGTTTGTTGCTGGTACTGTTGGTCGCTGTCATACCAGCGCTACTGGTTCGGTTACATTTCACTCGACACCTCTACGACTGGCAGCAACGGCGCACCCAAATGGAAAGACGGGCCGGCTACCTCGACTGGTTGATGACTTCCGATCTGCATGCCAAGGAACTGCGCCTCAATCGACTAGGGGACTACCTGCGCGAGCAGTACGCCGAACTACGTAGCCGGATTCGCCATGAGCGCATGCATATCACCCAACGGCGGACTTGGGTGGAACTGGCGGTAGTCAGCATTGCCACCATCGCCTTCTTCAGCGCGCTGGCCTACCTGACATGGCAAACCGCTGGCGGCCACAATAGTGTCGGCAACCTGGTGTTGTTCCTGCTGATTTTCCAGCGTACCCAGTCAATGGGCCAGGAACTGGTGCAGCAGGTCGCTAAACTTTACGAAGACCACCTTTATATCGGCCTGCTCTTGACGTTTCTGGATATCCGCCCGAGGATCGCTTCCCCCGAGCATCCAGTACCGATTCCGGCGCCACCACGCCATGGTATCCGCTTCGAGAGAGTGAACTTTACATATCCAGGCACCGAAACACCGGTGCTCAAAGAAATCGACCTGAAAATTCGCCCCGGCCAGATTGTGGCCCTGGTTGGCGCCAACGGCTCCGGCAAGACCTCGTTGATCAAGCTGCTTTGTCGCCTGTACGATTCCACGCTAGGTCGTATCACCCTGGATGGCGTCGATATCCGGCACTATGACCTAGAAGACTACCGCCGCCTGTTCAGTGTCATCTTCCAGGACTACGCGCACTACGCTACCACGGTAAGAGAGAACATCCGGTTCGGTGACATTCGACAACCGGCCGATACGCCAGAGGTCGAGGCCGCTGCGGCCAAGGCCAGTGCCGCCCCCTTCATCCATCGGCTAAAGGACGGATACGACACCCATTTGACGCGCATGTTCGACGAAGGCCAGGAGCTGAGCATCGGCCAATGGCAGAAAATAGCCCTGGCACGCGCGTTCTTGCACCGTTCCAGCGTGATCATCCTTGATGAGCCGACCAGCGCACTGGATCCGGGGGTGGAGTTCGAGCTGTTCGAAAATTTCCGCGAACGTATCGACCATCGCGCCGCTCTGGTGATCAGCCACCGACTGTCGACAGTCCGTATGGCTGACTACATCTACGTACTGGATCAGGGTGTGATTCGAGAAGCCGGGACTCATGAAGAGTTGATAAAGCAAGAAGGGATGTACTGTGAGCTGTTCAACCAGCAAGCACATCATTATCGAGAGGTGGAAAGATAGCCTGCATATTGCGCTCATTCCGTGTCGTTAGTCTGAAGGGCTCCAGTAATAGCCTGTATTGATCACTATGTGTGGGGGCCGGATGATAGTGGCTGCCAGCAGAGGATAGCTCCTACGGCTTAACCTATCATCCGGCCTCATACACTTAGTTATCATGGTGAAAATTCTAGGCGCCAGGCGGGTTTTTGGTTTCTAAACTTGATGTGGCAGAAACAGCTTGCTGAGCAATATCAAAAGCAGGTGCTATTGTCTTAGCAAGCATCTCTTTCGTGAGCTCATTAATATGTCGTTCGCGAGTAGCTTCAGCTTCTCTTTTACCAGAGGATTTTCCTGGCCAAGATCCTTGATCTACCCCGTCGAGCTTGTATGTCCAAATTAGTATCAGGCTCGGGGGAGGGGTGGGATTTTCTAATGTACCACTTCTTGGCGGTCCATATTCTGATCTTTTGATGACTTCGCTGAATCGATCACGCGTTTCCTCAATAAGTGTTGTTTTAAATTCATTAATAGTTTTCAAAAACTGATCAGATAAAATTTTGCAATTTTCAAGTTCTCCGTCAGATTTTGATATGCTGTATTTCTCCATGTTTAGGGAGAGGTTGAGTGAAGCTGCTAAGGTATAGGAAGGAGTAGCGGCGTAATCAAGGCTTCGGAGGCGTTCTAAATTTTTACTAGACTCATTGATAATAATGTTTAGTGAGTCCTTCCTGGATTCAGGAGAGTTTTTATAAAAAACCATTTGGTTTTGAATGGATCTAAGGTCAGCTTTTGCTTCGCGCAAAGCATTTTCGTTTAGCGCGTCGTTTAGAATTCTTGAAAAATCTCTCAGTAAAGCTTCTATAATCTTTGAAAGGTCAAGGTTTGCTTTGATGAATATGGATAAAACGGCATTTATTATTTCTCCTACTACTATTTCTACTGCTTTCTCCAACGCTTTTGCAATCGCTTCTGAGAAAACTGAAAGTATTTTTTTGGCTATGACTGCCCAAGAAAAAGGCTCAGCTACATACACAATGAAATCTTGTTTAGGCGTGCCTGTATAAAGATGAGTGTCCAGTTGTGTAATTAGTTCTGAATTAGGCAGTTTGAATACTCTATAGCCTTCTGGAATATTGTTTTCCATGTCGATTATCCTTTCTGTTGTTTACGCATTAATTCCTATAGCAATTTTTTTATGTTTCTGCAATTTCAAGTTAATTAATGGAATGGTCCGCCCCTCCCTCATATCCTGCCCGATAAGGCTTTTCGAAGCGAAAGAGGAATGCACCATGTCCATGACTACCATTGGTATCGATATTGGCAAGAGCCAATTGCATGTCTGCACTCTGGATGAGCGTGCTCACGTCACATTGCGTAAGGTCTTCTCGCGCTCTGGCCTCATCCGGTTTCTTGTCAACACGCCGCCGGCCCGCGTGGCAACCGAAGCCTGCGCGGGTGCCCATTTCATTGGCCGCAAGGCCGAGTCCTTTGGCCATAACGCACGCTTGCTACCGGCTCAGTACGTGAAGGCCTACGTGAAGTCGCAGAAGAATGACTACGCCGATGCCGAGGCCATCGCTGAGGCGGCCACCCGACCCACTATGCGATCGGTGCCGGTCAGACCACCAGACCCTGCAACTGCTTCATCGCCAGCGCAGTGGCTGGGTCGCTGAGCGTACTGCACTGGCCAAGCGAGTCCGCGCCATGCTTTTGGAGTTCGGTATCACGGTGCCGAAAGGCATCCGTCAGTTGCGTCGCAACCTGCCATGGGTGCTCGAAGATGGCGATAATGAACTGCCGGACCGCCTGCGTGAGCTGATCACTGAGCTCTGGAGCGACATGATTCGGCTCGATGAACGCATCGAGGAGCTGACTGACGAGCTTGATACCTTGGCTCGTGCGGACCCGCAAACTGTAATGACCCCCTGGTTTCTGCTCACCCTACGCAGCTAATGCGGGGTGTGCTCGGGGTGCCACATAGTCCAGAGACTGATGTGGCCGCTCTTCGTTGTCGTACCGGATCCAGCGATCGATCACGACCCTGGCTTGGCCCAGCGACTCGAAGCGATGGAGCCAGATGCACTCCTCCTTCAAGGAGCGGAAGAAGCGCTCCACGAGCCCGTTCTGTTCCGGTGTATACGGCGTCGTGAACTCCTGCGTGAGGCCATAGGCCTTTACCGTGCCCGTGTAGTGGCGGCTACTGAAAACGAGCCCGTTATCTGACCGAAGGGCCAACGGTTGCTGAACACGTCCCAGCGCCCCCAGCCTATAGATCAGCGCTTCCTCCAGCGCAGCCTCAGCGGTCTTGCTGCTGCCATTGTCCGATAATCGCCAGCCGAGGATCTCTCGTGTGCAGCAGTCGATGATCACCGCCAGGCTGGCTCGGCGATCCTTTCCACACCACTCGTGGGTGAGATCGGTCGCCCATCGCTCATTAGGCCTCGAGGCGACGGATGGCAGACTCCTAGCACGAGGGCGGAAGCCCTGAGGCCGCTTGCGCACTTGCCAGCCTTTGAGCTGCAGGATGCGCTGGACCGGCTTGCGGTTCTCACCCAGCACGCACGCCAGCCGACGATAGCCGTAGCGGGGGAAGCGTTCCAGCGTCAGCTTCACCCGGGCCGTCAGTTCCGTATTAACGACACGAGGCCGGGCCTTTGGCCGGTAATACAGACTGCGCCGTGGGAAGCCCAACCAGCGGCAAAGTTTGGCAAGTGATACCACGCGGCCTTCCTGAGCCATTTCCGCCTGCAGCGACCTTACGAGTTCTCGTCCTCGTCGAGCAGGCGACGCCACTTTTTTAGTGCATAGATCTGCAAGTGGGCCTCGCCCAGCGCCTCCTTGGTTTCCCGCAAGTCGGACTCGTATTGCTCGCGGATATCCTTGGGGCGGGCCTTAAACCCGTTCTCCATATTGCGCTGGACTTCATCGATCCAGCCTTCGACCTCGGAGACGGTGAGGTCATGCTGTCGGGCGACCTCAGCGACCGTGGTCTTGCCCTTGAGGATGTCCATGACTACGGACGCTTTGCGCTTCGCGGTCCATCGCTTGATGGGGGTGTCGTCGCTCATTTTCTCCTCCTGATGACTGCACTATAGCCTGTGCAGCTATGGAGGGGGTCACTTCAAAACAAGGCTGCTATTGAGCATTCCAGGAATCGGCCCGATCACCGCTACCGCGCTGGCCGCCAGCATTGGTGATGCAAGCGCCTTCCGCAAGGGCCGGGACTTGGCGGCCTGGCTTGGCCTAGTCCCCCGGCGGTTCAGCACGGGGGGCAGACGCGGCAATCGCCATCTGCGTATGCAGCTCATCTATGGTGCCCGAGCCGTGCTGCGCGTGGTGCACACACGAGACGAAGAAGATGCGCTCCGACGCTGGGTGGGGCGCATCAGCCCTCGCAAGCATGCGAATGTAGTGGCCGTGGCATTGGCCAATAAACTGGCCTGGATCGTCCATGGCGTACTGCGCTACCAGGTGCCGTTTGACCCAAGGTTGATGAGCACCTGATCACCGAACCCACAGGACGTCGTCATCACCGATACCGATTTTAGGAGGTTGACTCCCACCGAGTGAATGCAAGCGCTGGAACTGATGGCGGAAACAGGTCACCGGCATACCGAGAGCCTGGCTAAAAAAGCGGCCCCCACTGAGGTCATTGAATTATCAAGGAGCGGTATGCGCGGATTTTCATCATGGCCCGGGACATCAGCCGATGGCCCATCAAGAGGTCGGATACATTAGCGCAACCCTGTCCCAGTCACGGTAGAAGGCACTTGCGTTACAGGAGCGGACCATACATTTTTAGTGCATCGATCTGCAGATGGGCCTCGCCCAGTGCCTCCTTGGTCTCCCGGCGCTCGGACTCGTACTGCTCACGGATGTCCTTGGAGCGGGCCTTGAACCCGTTCTCCATGCTGCGCTGGGCCTCATCGATCCAGCCCTCGACCTCAGAGACAGTGAGATCGTACTGGCGAGCCACCTCAGCAGCCGTGGTCTTGCCCTTGAAGATGTCCATGACCACGGCGGCCTTACACTTCGCGGTCCATCGTTTGATGGGGTTGTCGTCGCTCGTCCAGGCCTCCTGATGGCTGCACTATACCCTGTGCAACTATGGAGGGGGTCACTTCAGTATGGCGGATCGCATCCACGTGCTGGATCGGGGGCGAATTCTCGAGTCGGGATCTCACGACGAACTGATGGAGCGTAAGGGCGCTTACTTCGCGTTGTTCCGTCGACAGGCGTATCACTATCGCGACGGCGGCAGCGAAGAGAGCGCCGAAGGGCGCTCTATGTATGGTGATGAAACGGTTGGGGACTTGCGTGCCTATGAGCCCTTCAGCGAACCCTGATCAGTTGCTCTGCCGCCAACGAATCCAGGAAGGCAACCACTTCATCACGGCATGTGGTGCGATCGACATCGAACTCCTGCAATAGTCGATCACAAAGTTCCTCGACCCCGGTTTCCTCCGCAAGTAACGACCAGATGCGTCGACCCACGGCCTGCGTTCCGTAGTACATGCCTTTATCGGGGCTGAACAGCACCAGGTCGTCATCGACTTGCGATGCCAGTGGTTCATCCTGTCGCACGACGCGTGAATCGAGTGAAATCATGGTCATGCGTCACGAGTCCGGATCGGAGGGGCCGAAGAAGGGTAGGTTGATGTAGTTCTCAAGCGGAGAAAGATGACTCCCCGACAAGGTGCTTTCAATACCCATACGCGACAGTTCAGGAGTGATCCAGACTGCTTTGCTTTCTGACGAATTGATGTCGTTCATTGTCGTTCCCTGTTTCATTCTGGCTGCCTTTATTAGTAGGCTGTACCAGTGATATTATTGATGAATTACACTGGAAATTCATTACCTCAATTTTTCTTCGTCTTATCCTCCTTTTGCGTATCATGAGAACTCATTACCGGCTGCATTAGGTTGTCCTGACATGGATTCTCCCGGTACATTCTTGCCACCGGATAGTGTGGCGTCGATACGCATTCTGGTCAGTTCAGGCGTGACCCATTTTGCTTTATCCGTTGGTGTCATGGTTGTTGAATCAAAAGATTTCATCGTTTTATGTCCCAGGATAGCGTGTCGCTGAAGTGAAGAAACTGTTAACTTATGTTAATAAACATGGAGCAGGCAGTTGCCCTTGTCAACATGAGTTTTCTCCTGACGTCAGCTTATAAAAAACCTATGAATTTTCCATCTACTTGATCATATATCGTTGCCATAAGTGCCACATCTGTAATGCTGAACAGATGGGAATGAAGGTTGAGAGATGTTCCATTGTCATGGTGTTAGGTGTGTTCTGTATCGAAGGGCGCAGGGCACGGGTATTCAGCCAGTCGCAGTGATCTCGAAATCCGCCTTCCTGCGCCTCTTGCGCCAGTAACTGCCAACATCCTTTCCTTAACTCCATCCGCTTTCGTTCGTTCACCGGGTCATGCTTTCCCACGCGTTGTGGCAGCAGGTCATTGAGGGCACGACGATAGAGCGCGCGAGGTTTGCCGTGCTGCCAGAGGAGTTCCGGCGGGAGTCCCAGGGTGAAGCGCAGGAGTCGTATGTCCGTTAGCGGATAGCGATAGACGATATCGTGCGGGGCTGACCACTTGGCCCAGGTCGCCATGCGGCTGGCGAGATGGCCGTTGCGTAACAGCAGCGCCTGCATGGTGTGGGGGTCTGGGTATTCTCGCCAGGCCGGCATACGCTGGCGGTTGATATGGGGGTGGCGTTTGAGGAAGTCGCCCCGCAGGAACGGGTTGAGTCGTTCCGTTTCCCGGAAAGGGGAGAATCGTTCATAGACGGGATCCGGCATCATGGGTAGCAGGGCTTGCTGCCACAGGAACCGGGCCATGCGTCGTGGATGACGACAGCCGCCGGCATTGACGCGTGTCATGGCAAAGAGTTCCCGCCACTGTCCGCGCTTGAACAAGTAGGCAGCGTATCCCCGGATGCCGAACGTCACCGCCTCGTCGCCGCCCCATCCCGACAGCATAGTGCGAATTCCTTCCTGACCTGCATGTGCCATGACCGGCCGTTCCTCGAAGAGGTCGGTGGTGCCTTCCTCGGCGACATCCCGTGACAGGAAGTCTCGATAGTCGTGACCGGACGCCGCACCGAAATGGCACGTGAAACCTTCCTGGCGGCAGACCTGATCGATTAGCTGACGTTCATCTCGACGGCCCCCGGCAAGTGGGTACGTTGCCGAGATTGGCGGCGCCCATGAATAACTCTGCTTGAGAGTCCGGCCTTGCCGGTTCAGACACCGGTTGGCCAGAATCGTGACGCCGGTCGAATCCAGCCCGCCACTGATATGCGAGCCGATCGGATATGGCGTTCGGATTCGGTCGCTGACGGCCGTTTCCAGCAGGGCTCTGAAATGGTCTGCATAATCGGCCGGGCATGAATAACGTACGCAGGAAGCGTCATCAGGCTGCCAGTAAGCATGCTGTTTCACGCCGCGGAGTGTAACGTGCAGCCAATGGCCCGGGAGGAGGGGGTGAATGTCCTGAAAGAAGCTGTCTTCCGTGGCGTCGAATGGCCATCGCAGGAAGCTGGCCACTCGTCGTTCATCGATGGCCAGCGGAACATCCTTGAAGGCTTTCAGCCCGCTTATGGCCGTCGCGAACAGAAAACGGTCGCCGACATGCCGGTAGTAAAGTGGACGTGCACCGATATGATCCCTGGCACAGAACAGGCTCTGGTCGTGGGTATCCCAGATCGCAAAGGCAAAATCCCCCACGAGCTTCTCGACACACTGCGCTCCCCAGCGATGGTAGGCATCGATGATGAGTTCGCTATCCGGCAAGGTAGCGCGTCCGGGGTTGTCGATACCGAGTCGGTCACGGAGTTCGTCGCGATTGTCGATAATGGCATCGGCCACGATGACCAGGCCATGCTTTTGTAGTGGCTGGCGCTCGTAGCGTGACTCAGGGGTGATATCGAGTTGCTGGTGACCCAGTGCAAGCGGGCCATCCATCCAGGCTTGCGTACCGTCGCGGCCAAAGGCCTTCAGGCTGTCGAGCGCATCGCGGAAGGCCTCTGCCGGGACGGGAGTGCCCGAGAAATGGATGCGTCCGATGATGGCGCTCATCTGTCTTGCCCATGACGCAGCGGTGACTCGGGCGAGGCATGCACGAAGCACGTGATCGGTGTGAAGGCTTCGTCATGCTGTCCCAGTACGACATGTCCTCCGACAGTGACCCAGGCATGCGCCGATAAGACAGGGTCGGCATCGGTCGGCGTCTTTGGGACGAGACGCGTGCCCAGTACGAGGCGACTGGCGATGTGACGTCTTCCCAGCATCCAGTGAGCGGCCATGGCCATCATCAGACAGGTGAAGGGGTTACCACAGCGACGATTGATCGCCATGACCAACCTGCCTATCGCGACAGATAGGTTGTCGGGTTGAGAGTGACTCTCAGGAGTGACGCCCGGTACAGGAGTGACGCCCGGTAGTGGTGTACCGAGACGCCTTGCCCACCATCGATAAGGCAATACCCGAACATATAACCAGGCCAGTGATAGCGACCATAGCGCTTCCAGTAGCTGCCGCTGCCGTCGGGCAGGCAACGTCAGCAAACGCTGGGTCACCCGTGCGCAGTGCCGGCAGCTAGAGACGAAGGTCGGCATCGCCGTTTCCCAGCATGTATTTGAGGTCGTAGAGAACATGCTGTGGTTTGCCCCAGCTGCGTATGCGTGCGGTGCCCAGATCGCTGAATTCACGATGGGCGACGGCCAGGATTACCGCGTCGTAGGCAGCGGGCTGCGGGTAATCGACCGGTCGAATGCCATATTGGCTTACGGCGTCATCGACGCTGGCATGCGGGTCGTAGACGTCCACGGTGACATCGAAATCCGCCAGCTCGCGAATGATGTCGATGACTCGTGTATTGCGTAGGTCAGGGCAGTTTTCCTTGAATGTCAGTCCTAGTACCAGCACCCGTGCCCCTTGCGCGTGGATACGCTGCTTGATCATCTGCTTGACCAGTTGCCCGGCGACATAGGCGCCCATACCGTCATTGATGCGCCGGCCCGACAGGATGACCTCCGGGTGGTAGCCGACTTGTTGGGCCTTGTGCGTCAGGTAGTAGGGGTCGACGCCGATGCAGTGCCCGCCGACCAGGCCGGGACGAAAGGGGAGGAAGTTCCACTTGGTGCCGGCTGCCTTCAGAACTTCCTCGGTATCGATATTGAGCCGGTTGAAGATCATTGACAGCTCATTGATCAGGGCGATGTTGATGTCTCGCTGGGTGTTTTCGATGACCTTGGCCGCTTCGGCAACTCGGATGGAACTGGCCTTGAAGGTACCGGCGGTGATGATGGTGGCATACAGCGCATCGACGAAATCGGCCACTTGGGGAGTCGAACCGGAAGTAACCTTCTGGATCGAGGCCACCCGGTGTGCCTTGTCGCCGGGATTGACGCGTTCAGGACTGTAGCCGGCAAAGAAATCGGTGTTGTATTGCAGGCCCGACTCACGTTCGATAACGGGAATGCACTCGTCTTCCGTGGCCCCTGGATACACCGTGGACTCGTAGATCACGACGTCGCCTCTGTCGATGACCCGACCGATCAACTGGCTGGCCTTGATCAACGGCGTGAGATCGGGACAGTGCTGGGCATCGATAGGGGTCGGAACCGTAACGATATAGACATTGCAGTGTGCTAACGCTTCGGCGTCATCCGTTACCTGAAGCTGACTGGCGCGTCGCAGCTCATCCGGTTCGACTTCCAGGGTCAGATCGATTCCCTCTTGCAACTGGGCGATGCGCTGGCCATTGACATCGAAGCCCAGGGTCGGGACATGTTTGCCGAATTCCACCGCCAACGGCAGCCCGACGTAGCCGAGTCCGATGATGGCGACACGCGTCTGTTCCAGTGTCAGTGTCAGTTCCATGGGGCTGCATCCTCGCGATGACGTGTCGTGGCCTCAAAAGTGAGAACCGCTTTTGACCAGAGAGACGGCCGAGACCTTGAGTAGATCGAAAGATGCGTCGGCGCTTGCTTCGGCCGACGAACAGGGTTGCACTGCCGACTCGGCAGGGGAGGAGCTGGCCTCATTGGCACGGCAGATGAGATCGACGATCGGGCCCTCGGGGTGATAGGCCGTTGGCGCTTCTTTCAACAATTCGCGTATGTGGTCGTATTGCAGGCTCGATAGTGCTGCGTATAGCCGCTGCAGGTAGGCGTTGAGCGTTGGCCATTCCCAGAATGGTTCGTTGGCCGACAGGATCCTGGGGTGGTCGGTTGGCACGGTTCCCTCGTCGATCAGTAACTCTTCGTAGAGTTTTTCTCCGGGACGCAATCCGCTATAGGTGATGGCAATGTCACCCTTTGTGTCGTCTGTACCGATGACCTCCATGCCGGAAAGCCTGATCATCTTGCGCGCGAGTTCGTCGATCTTGACCGGTTCGCCCATGTCCAGGACGAAGACGTCGCCACCGCGGCCCATGGCGCCGGCTTGAATGACGAGTTGAGCGGCCTCCGGCATGGTCATGAAGTAACGGGTGATGTCGGGATGCGTAACGGTGACGGGCCCACCTGCCTTGATCTGCTGACGAAACAGTGGCACCACCGAACCGGAGGAATCCAATACGTTGCCGAAACGAACCATGGAAAACCGCGTTACCTGTTGGTAGTGAGCGAGCGATTGGCAGATGAGCTCAGCCAGCCGTTTGGTCGTGCCCATCACATTGGTGGGGCGGACTGCCTTGTCCGTGGAGACCAGGACGAACGTTTCCACACCGCAGTCGATGGCCGCTCTTGCGGTTTCCAGCGTGCCGTATACGTTGTTGCGTATACCTTCCACCATGTTGTGCTCGACCATCGGCACATGCTTGTAGGCTGCCGCATGGTAGATGGTTTGCACTGTGAATGTACGCATTATGCCGTTGAGTCTGGGGCGCTCCTGCACGGACCCCAGCAGCGCCCTGATTCTGACAGACAGATTCTGTGCCGTGGCCAGCTGATGCAACTCTTTCTCGATTCGATAAAGTGAATATTCGCAGCTGTCCAGCAGCAATAACTGTGTCGGTTCCTGCGTGATGATCTGTCGGCAGAGTTCAGCGCCAATGGAGCCTCCGGCACCTGTGACCATGACCGACTTGTCGCGAATGTTGGCACCGAGCAGAGACTGGTTGGGGGAAACGGGATCGCGGCCGAGCAGATCCTCGATGGTGATATCGCGTAGCTCGGTGATTTGTGCTCGTCCGGCGATGATGTCCGATACGCCTGGCACGGTTTGTACGGGGACGGGAAGGGCTTCCAGGGTGTGCAGAATGTCGCGTCTGCGGCTTCTGGACGCGCTGGGGATGGCCAGCAGGATACGCGCGACACCGTAGCGCTCGATGAGCGTTGGCATGTCTCCGGGAGGATGCACTTTCAACCCTTCGACCAGTGTTCCATGCATGCCTCGCCAGTCGTCAACGAACGCGATGGGAGCGTATTCGCCGTCATGCTGCAACGACGTCACGAGCTGAGAACCGGCAGCACCCGCGCCATAGATGACGACGCGAGTCTTCCTGCTCATCAGGCTATGTTGATAAAGCCCGCGTGCGAGTACGCGTATGCCGCCAATACTGATCATCGACAACAACAAGTAGATGAACGGCACTGGCCGGGGCAGGGCTTGCCCCATGAACTGGTTGGCCAACACCAGGACACCGGTGGAGACAAGGACGCCTATCAGGGTTGTCGTGAGTGTCTTGTAGCTCAGGAAACGAATGACGGAGCGATAAAACCCCAATTGCAGGAAGGCCAGTATGGTCACGGGAGCCAGGAAAGAGAGAATCAGCCAGTTAGTGGGATGCATGAATGGCGTCAGCGAATCGACTTGCAGACTGATGGCCAATAACAAGCTTACCGAGACGAGCGCCATGTCAGTGGCAATCAGAATCAGTCGCTTATATTTTCTTGGGATGCGAAAGAGCTTATCTAGAAAATGAAACATTGCCTGTCCCTTGTACAGATCCCGTTGTGTTTCGCTAATGCCGTATTTTTAGTATGTTTTTATCGATTTTTTTGGTTTTATAATTAAAGGTTACGAATAGTTAATTAATGTTACTTTATGTCGTAATGGTAAGAGAAAGGACCAAAACCGCCAAACTGGTTTTTCTAAGCGCAACATGGTTGATTTTTAAACGACTCGGGTACCGATTATCATGTGATTTCCTAGTCGTTGATCTAGCGTTCTTACTCAAGGGCAGGATGAGATGACTCATTAGCGCGTCGCGGCGATACCTCGGGATGGGAATGTGAAACGGCGGAAATGGCTGTGGTCTGGCAGCGGGAGCAGCGCGTGTGGTGAAGGCGGTTTGGTCGTCGCTGGGGGAGCGCTGGCATGGGGTGTGTCCCGATGCACGATGGAGTGAGAGAAAAGTGCGGCACAAGACGTTACCATGGGTGCCGTCGATTCATGGAAACAGGCGCATTGATTGATGGAGTGGCAAGCCTATTTGTCATTGGCCACGGTGGTGGCCGTATTGGCGACGCTGGTGCTGACGCGCATCGCGCCCGACGTGATCCTGATGGGGGCGCTCGGGTTCCTGATCATTTCCGGCATTCTGACGCCGGGTGAGGCGCTGGCGGGATTTTCGAATCCGGGCGTGATGACGATTGCGGTGCTTTACGTGGTTGCCGCGGGACTCAAGGAGACCGGGGCGATTCAGTGGATCGCGCATGGCTTGCTGGGGCAGCCGACGCGCTTGCGCCGGGCGCAGCTGCGTGTGGTGATGCCTGCGGCTGGGCTGAGCGCCTTCATGAACAATACCACTGTGGTGGCGATGTTCATTCCCGCCTTGCAGGAGTGGGCCAAGCGACTCAAGTTGCCTCCTTCCAAACTGCTGTTGCCTCTCAGCTATGCAGCGATTCTCGGCGGTACCTGCACGCTGATCGGTACCAGTACCAATCTGGTGATCAATGGCTTGTTGCAGACCGAAGCCGGCATCGATCTGGCGATGTTCGATCTGGCCTGGGTGGGTGTGCCGCTGGTCTTGATCGGCGGTGGCTTCCTCTATCTGTTTGCCGATAAACTGCTGCCGGATCGAGAAGGCGCGCTGGAACAGTTGGAGTCGGCCCGCGAATACAGTGTCGAAGTGCGAATCGACGACAATGGTCCGCTACCCGGCAAGACCATCCGTGAGGCGGGTCTGCGGAGCCTGAGCCATGGCTACCTGGCCGATATCGAGCGTGACGGCCAGCTGATGACGGCGGTGCCACCGGACACGCAACTCCGGGCCGGAGATGTGCTGATCTTTATCGGTGCGCCGGAGTCAGCCCGGGAACTGCGCCGAATCCATGGCCTGAAGCCGGCCAACGGCGATGTGCATAAGCTCGATATCGCCCATCATCGTCGCTGCCTGGTGGAAGCGGTGATCGGCCCGGACTTTGCCGGTCTGGATCAAACGGTCAAGCAGTCGCGTTTTCGCAGCCGCTACCGTGCGGTGATTCTGTCCATCTCCCGTGCCGGCCAACGACTTCCGGGAAAAGTGGGCGATATCACGTTGCAGGTCGGCGATACGCTGCTGATGGAGACCGACCAGGAATTCGTCGAGCAGTATCGCTATCGCAAGGATTTCCTGCTGGTCAGCGCCCTGAACGATTCGACGCCGCCCAATTTTCGCAAGGCGCCGCTGGCACTCAGTATCCTGGGCGGTATGGTGGTGGTGAGTGCCACCGGCCTGTTGAGTATTCTCGAAGCGGCACTGCTTGCCGGTGGTGCCATGTTGATGACGCGTTGCCTGACGGCCAGCAAGGCCCGCCGCTATGTGGACTTGACCGTTCTGGTGGTCATTGCCGCGTCGTTTTCGCTGGGCGCGGCGATGGACAAGACAGGGGCGGCAGGAGAGATCGCCAATGGCCTGATGCACTTTGGCGGTGCGTCGCCCTGGCTGGCGCTGGTGCTGGTGTATCTGATGACGGTGGTCTTTACTGAACTGATCACCAACAATGCGGCAGCCGTGTTGATGTTCCCCATCGCCAACGCTGTGGCGGAACACCTGGGAGTGAATTTGTTACCCTTTGCCATCGCTATCATGATTGCCGCCTCGGCCAGTTTCATGACACCGCTGGGCTACCAGACCAACTTGATGGTGCTCGGCCCCGGCGGGTACCGGATAACCGATTACCTGCGGCTGGGCGCTCCTTTGACGGTGATCGTCGCGGTCACTGCGCTGAGCGTGATCCCGATGGTGTGGGGATTTTGAAACAACGGCGGTAAGCTATATACATTGCAATCGCGACTGAAGTCGCTCCTACACGACCCCTGCTACCGGGATGAGAGTAGGGTCGTGGGAGCGGTTTCAACCGCGATGCAGGGCGGTTAACCCTGCTGTAGATGATACGGCCGATCGCGACTGAAGTCGCTCCTACAAACCCCCTGCTATCGGGATGAGAGTAGGGTCGTAGGAGCGGTTTCAACCGCGATGCAGGGCGATTAGCCCTGCTGTAGATTACGGCCGATCGCGACTGAAGTCGCTCCTACACGACCCCTGCTACCGGGATGAGAGTAGGGTCGTAGGAGCGGTTTCAACCGCGATGCAGGGCGGTTAGCCCTGCTGTAGATTACGGCCGATCGCGACTGAAGTCGTTCCTGCGACCCCTGGAGCGTGATGACGTCGTTTCGACAATGAGATTGGCTGTGGGTTGTTTGTAGGCGCACTGTTTGCTTGAAACTCGATAAGAAGGAGCTATTTTGACTGCTTTCGTAACCGATGACATGCGTGCTCAGTTGATTCAGGGCGTTCACGAGGCTGGACGCAAGGTGATGTCGATCTATCGCCGTGAATTCGAGGTGGAGACGAAGGCGGATGACAGTCCGCTCACGGAAGCCGATATGGCGGCACATCATGCGCTGGTGGATACGTTGCGTGAGTTGACGCCGACGGTGCCGGTATTGTCCGAGGAGTCCGGGGAAATATCGTTCGAGACGCGCCAAGCGTGGGATCGTTATTGGTTGATCGACCCGTTGGATGGCACCAAGGAGTTCGTCAACAAAAACGGTGAGTTCACCCTGAACCTGGCATTGGTGGAGCAGGGGGAGCCGGTATTCGGCATCGTTCATGCACCGGTACTCGAAGCCACCTGGATCGGTCAGCATGGTCATGGGGCCGAGAAGCTGCATGGCGAACAGCGTGAAGCCATTCAGGTACGGAGGTTGCCTGAACCGAACACCGCCCCCTGGAAGGTCGTCGGTAGTCGCCGCCACGGTGCCGAGACCTTCGATGCCTTCTGCGCCGGCCTGCCCGAGCACGAGTGTCTCTCCATGGGAAGCTCCCTCAAACTCTGCCTCGTCGCCGAAGGCGAAGCCGACCTTTATCCCCGGCTCGCCCCGACCAGCGAATGGGATACTGCCGCTGCCCAGGCTGTCGTCACCGCCGCCGGTGGCCAGGTTCTCGATGCCCATACCCTTGAACCTCTGCGTTGCAACCAGCAAGACAGTGTGCTCAATCCCTGGTTTATTGTCTGTGGGGAACGGGATACA
Organism: Aidingimonas lacisalsi; assembly: GCF_008079445.1. Lineage (GTDB taxonomy): Bacteria > Pseudomonadota > Gammaproteobacteria > Pseudomonadales > Halomonadaceae > Aidingimonas > Aidingimonas lacisalsi. The sequence continues at coordinate 90,805 of NZ_VRYH01000009.1, forward strand.
TTGTGGGAACAGGCGTTGCAGGCTGCAGTTGGAGAGAAGTAAGCAGGCGTTGGCGATGTGATGCCGGCCTGTCCGCCGTAATCGCGACTCGAGTCGCTCCTGCATGGGATTGGCAACCGAGGTTGCAGGAGCGGTTTAGACCGCGATGATTCGTTTGCATGGCTCCACCCATATTTCCATTTTCCCAGGGTTGATTATGTCCCACTCTTCTCCCTTGATCGCCGACGATATCGAGTCCTA